>NZ_AP027922.1:2400000-3686652 GCF_030296835.1 Pseudoalteromonas sp. MM1
CGACTCAAAGGCCATAAAGGTAATCGATGCTGCACTGAATAAAAAAAACAATCTCTACAGCCCTATCTTACTTCGATTAAAAGGAGATGCGTTACTTAGGCTAAACCGCAGCGAAGAGGCTAAAGACTTTTTTACCTCAGTACTAGACATACAAAAGTTTGCCTGGGCCAAAGTTGGTTTAGTAGAAGCATTAATTGCAAACAACGAGCATATTCTTGCTCAGCGTATGTTAAAAACAATGCTTGAACGTCATGAAACGCGTTTAGTGGCACTAGACTTGCTCGGGCAATTAGAAATAAAACTAAACCAATTTGAGTTAGCGCAAGATTTTTTAACCCAAGCAGCCGATATTGCGCCGCGCAATATTCAAAGACAAAAATCGTTGAGTAACGTCTCATTAATAAACCATGATTACGAAAAAAGTTATTTAACTCAAAAAGACATAGCCAGTTATGCGCGTCATTCTATTCATGACAGCCCCGACATCTATCTCAATGCTGCTCGTGCGGGAATAGACTTTGCGCTAACAACCGATCAAACAGATCAAATACAACGTATTTCGCGTCAAACGAACAAATACATCAATGATTTAAAAAAGCAGTTCCCTAATAATGCAAATCAATCTCAAATTGATGTACTTAATGCGCGTTTGCACTATTTGAAAGACGAGCACCAAAAAGCAAAGCGTCTTATTGAGCAGCTCGATGACGACGATACGTTAATACGCTCTGTGGATGGCGCACTTGATAAAGCAAAAGCGTTTCACGAACTGGGTTTTCACCAAAAGGCACAAGCCTTATTTAGCCAAATAATTAGCCACTGTGAACGCCACCCCAATATGAGTGATACGACTTACTTGCGTTACATTCAACAGCAACAAAGTGAGCGTCGTGATATTAAAATGGGTCCTAAAGAGCTTAATAACCATGCTGTGACTCAATTTAATAAAGGGCAATTAAATACGGCGCTAGAGGCGTTTACACAAGCATTTAGAGTAATGCCGCGTAACCCAAGCATTGCGCTTAATTTATTACAGTGCTTATTTGATTCAACAAAACAAAAAGGCGGCACTTTCAACCTAGTTCTTGCTAAAAAGTGTTACGCCCTTTTGAGTAATTCTACACTGCAGGAAGATCAGTCGCAGCGGTTAGACAAAATTTTGCACATAGCAAAAGAGATGAAACTCGATATACAAAACTCGAGTAAATAAAACCCTAGAGCTTTTTCATTGCCGCTGCGTTGACACAATAACGCAAGCCCGACGGCGCGGGTCCATCAGGAAAAATGTGCCCTAAGTGTGCATCACACACATTACACACAACTTCAACGCGCTGCATACCATGGCTTAAATCGTTTACATAGCCAATAGCAGCTACTGTTGCTGGTTGTGTAAACGAAGGCCAGCCTGTACCGCTATCAAACTTTTCATCGGCATCAAAAAGTAAATTATCACAACATACACACGCGTATTTGCCCGGTTCTAATAATGTGCACGTTTGCGAGCTGTGAGGGCGTTCGGTGCCCTTTTTACGTGTCACATAATATTGCTCATCATTTAGCATTGACTGCCATTGCGCGTCTGTTTTTACAACCTTTTCGGGTGGCGTTGGGTTGCCGTTATTAGCAAAATTTATAACATCATTCCAAGTAAGCATAATAGCCTCCTTCGGTATTAATAAGTGATTAGCTAAAGCGAATAGTTTGCTTTTCATGATCTGAAAGTATGCGCTTCATGTAGGCGTCTATGTCATTTTTTTGTGCTGGTAAACTTACACTAAATTGTCGTTCGTTATTGCTATGAATAATAAGCTCATCGTTCTTACTTTCAATATGTTCAATGTTGCCAATAACAAGCCATTGCGGGCCAAATTTTTTATCAAAAAAACCTGCCAAGCTAAATAACATTAAGTGCTGTGCATCACGCTGAATAAAATTATCAAGCGTATTGCGCTTTTTAAAGGCGGGAGTCAGCCTGTAACAACACGAACAAAACACAAATAACCATAATCCTATTACGGCAGAAAACCAAATATGATCAATCAATGATGTAAACAGCACCAAAGCACCCAAAATAATGCCTATACCAAGCACTACAGCAGCAATTTTCTTATTAATGTTATCCATTTGGCTCCCTTTTATTTAGCGTTTTTATTATCGGCTTTTTCGGTAGGCTCTGGCCAATCGTTAAAAAACACTTTCAAATAACGACTCTTTGCCAGGTACCACATTACCCAAAACACAATTACCATTTGCACGGCTAAAAACAGTGAAAACCTGTAATGACTATGTGCTGCTTGTATTGTTAACCAGCCTAAATCGGTTACTGCGCACACCAGTAACGGCCAGCGCATGTAGCGCCACACCGTTGCTAAACGCGCACTCTGTTGATGAGAGTCGCGCGGGCGTCTTAAGCAAAATAAAAAGGTGGGCACTATCGCAATAGCACCAATTGCAATAGCGATAAAAAAATCGTTTTTAGATTTAAAAAATAACGACATTAAATCAAGCTCAGGGCGACGACTCAGTGCCGCTATAACCCAAATAAAATACGCACGTAGCAACACCAATAAACTTAGATGAAATGCAATAGGCGTACGGTAGCTTCCATATTTATCCCAGTATTCAGGTCCATAACGGCTCATTTTATTACCCTAAGCATTATACTTATCAAACAGTGCAATTAAGTCGTCTTCGCTAAGTATATCTATCCCTAAATCTTGTGCTTTGGTTAATTTAGAGCCTGCTTTTTCGCCTGCCACCAATGCATCTGTTTTAGCCGACACGCTACCAGCTACTTTTGCACCTAAGTGTTGTAAGCGCGCTTTAGCATCGTTTCGGTTTAAAGTATTAAGCGTGCCAGTTAATACATAGGTTAGCCCAGCTAAGGGTTGCTCATCCTCTGAAGGTGGCGTTAGCGCTGGCCAATTAATGCCTTGTTCAATTAAAGCATTAACCACATCTACATTATGTTGCTCATCAAAAAAGCCACGAACATGCGTTGCTACAATAACCCCTACATCGCTCACTTGTGTAAGGCTTTCAATACTGGCTTGGGTTACCTTTTCAAGTGTTAAAAAATGATTTGCTAAGTTTTGCGCTGTGGCCTCGCCAACCTCTCGGATACCCAGCGAATATAAAAACTTTGCAAGCGTCGTTGTTTTTGCAACTTCAAGTGCATCCACTAAGTTTTTGGCCGACTTAGGACCCATACGCTCAAGTGACTCAAAATGGCCTTGTTTTAATATAAATAAATCTGCGGGGGTTTTTACCAGCTCTCTATCAACTAGCTGATCAACTATTTTGTCGCCTAAGCCATCTATATCAAGCGCTTTGCGTGATGCAAAATGTTTTATCGCTTGTTTACGCTGAGCTTGGCACACTAAGCCTCCGGTACAACGAGCCACGGCCTCGCCTTCTACTTTTTCAACGTGTGAGTCACAAATGGGGCAACTGGCAGGAAATACAATGTTGCGTGCATCATCTGGGCGGCGCTCAAGTACTACTTGTGTAATTTGCGGAATAACATCGCCGGCGCGGCGTATAATTACTGTATCGCCTACCTTTACGCCTAAGCGGGCTATTTCATCGCCATTGTGAAGCGTTGCGTTTGATACCGTCACACCACCTACAAATACAGGCTCTAAACGCGCTACCGGCGTTATAGCACCTGTGCGGCCAACCTGAAATTCTACATCTAGTAACTGGGTTATTTCTTCTTGCGCAGGAAACTTATAAGCAATGGCCCAGCGCGGTGCACGTGCAACAAACCCTAAACGCTCTTGTAAGGCTTTTTGATTTACTTTAATTACCACGCCATCAATTTCATATTTAAGCTCGCTTCTGCGCATTAAAATATCGCTGTAGTAATCTAAAGCCGCTTGTGTTCCTTCTACTAACTTTGTTTCTGGACACAGCGGTAAACCCCAATCGGTTAATTTTGCCAATTGTTGGTAGTGATCTTCAGGCATTGTACCCTCAGCCACCAGCCCGGTGCTGTATGCATAAAACATTAGCGGGCGCTTAGCGGTAATTTTTGAATCAAGCTGGCGTAAGCTACCTGCGGCTGCATTTCGCGGGTTAACAAATACTTTATCGCCACGCTTTTCGGCGTCGGCGTTTAATTTTTCGAACCCAGCACTATCCATAAAAACTTCGCCCCGTACTTCAAGCTCTGCAGGGTAATCGCCACGCAATTTAAGAGGCACATTACGGATTGTTTTAACATTTTGCGTAATATTTTCGCCGGTAAACCCATCGCCGCGTGTCGCTGCTTGCACAAGTACACCATCACGGTAAATAATCGATACTGCCAAGCCATCTAATTTAGGCTCACAGCAAAAGGTAAGCTCATCTTGGCTCATTAAACGCTCTTTAATTCGACGATTAAACGCGCTAAATTCCTCTTCGCTAAAAGCATTATCGAGCGATAACATAGGCACTTGGTGAGCTACTTGTTCAAACTTACTTAGTGCTGCCCCACCTACTTTTTGGGTTGGTGAATCAGGAGTCAAAAGTTCTGGGTGCTGAGTTTCAAGGGCGCTTAACTCGCGCAATAGTCTATCGTACTCTGCATCAGGAATACTGGGTGTATCAAGGACATAATAATTGTAGTTATGTTGCTCTAACGTACTACGAAGATGATTAATTTGCTCACTAATGCTGCTAGACATTTAAACCTCAAAAACATAAAAAAAGCCACTTTTAGGTAAGTGGCTTAATAAAAATAATGTGTGCGTATAAATTACGCAGAAAATGCACGAACCTGCTCAACATATTGACGAACGCGCTCAACAGTCATTTCTTCACGCTCGGCATCTAAAATTTGTGCACCAAATTCATCGGCAATTTTTTTAGCGGCGCTATGTAACATGTTAAATGCTGCAAGCCCGTCGCCCTCACATGGTAAAGTCATAAATAAGCTAACCCCTGCGGTACTAAATTGTTCCATATTATCAATATCGAACGTACCTGGGTTATACATATTTACTAATCTAAATAACACTGGACCTTGGCCTGCAGGGTCAATATGACGATTAAAAAAGCCTTCTTCTGAGTATTTAAAACCAAGCGTATTAACCGCCGGTAATAATTTACTGCCTTGCATGCTTAGCCCTTCAGGCATTTGAATATGCACAATAACAAAGTCAGAGACCTCTGCTGGTGCTTCTTTTTCTGGCTCTGGTTCTGGCTCTTGAACTACTTGCAGATCATCTTCAATGGGTGTTTGCGCCGCGCTAGTATCTATTTGCGGCTCGTTTGCGTCAAAATTTAGCTCGCCAAACTGCGGCTCATCTCGCTGTGCAACAACCGGCTCTTTAGGTTCAACGGGTGTATGCGAGGGTGTATCTTGCATTGGTTCAACCCGCTCCGAAGGCGCTACCTCGGGGCTGTCTTTTTTTCTAACTGACCATAAACCATGTACTAATAAGCCACCTATGACAAGTACACTGATCACAATTAAAACCAATCTTAGTTCTTCGGCCATCCCCTCACCTTTTATTATTTGTTATGCCTAAACCCGTGTATTAATTAACACTAATACGCTTAAAATAAACTGTTATGTGTGTGCAAGTTGCACTGCTTGTTCTATATCTACTGCTACCATGCGTGATACACCTGGCTCTGCCATAGTTACGCCGGTTAAACGCCCCGCCATTTCCATTGCAATTTTATTATGACTAATATAAATAAACTGCACCGATTGTGACATTTCTTCAACCAAACGGCAAAAGCGCACCACGTTAGCATCATCAAGCGGCGCATCTACTTCATCCAGCATACAGAATGGAGCTGGATTGAGCCTGAATATAGAAAACACCAATGATAATGCGCTCAGCGCTTTTTCTCCACCACTTAACAGGTGAATTGTTGAATTTTTCTTGCCTGGCGGCTGTGCCATTATACTAACACCACTTTCAAGTAAATCATCACTGGTTAATTCTAAATACGCGCTACCACCGCCAAATACTTTGGGAAATAACTCTGCAAAGTCACTGTTTACTTGATCAAAAGTGGCTTTAAAGCGTGTTTTGGTTTCGCTGTCAATTTTACGAATGGCACTTTCAAGCGTATTTAATGCTTTGGTTAAATCCTCAAGTTGATTATTAAGATAATCACTGCGCTCTTTAGCTTGTTCAAACTCATCAATTGCAGCTAAATTTACCGCACCTAGCTTATCTAATTGATGCACAAGCCCGTTGTACTGATTTTGCGCTGCACTTAAACTCAGTGAATCAGGCAATATATCTAAAACACTTTTTAAGCTTTGCTTTAATTCTTCAAGCGGCTCAAGTGCTGCCTGTGCTTTTATAATTAGGCTTTGCTCTTCTATACTTAGCTTTTGATGTTGTTCTTGCAAACCTGCCAGCTCACCTTGAGAGTGCTTAAGACTGGCTTGTTTACTTATAAGCGTTTGCTTTGCCTCGTTAAGCTTTTTTTGTAACGCAACCAAACTCGCTTCGCCTTGCTGATGCTTTATTAAAAGCTCTGCAATTTTCTCGTTGAGCTCTTGCTCTGGTATCAGTAACGCTTCCATTTGCGCTTGCAGCTCTTGAGCTTCTTCTTGCGTACTAATAAGTTCTTGCTCGGCATGATTAAGCTTTGTTTGACTGAGCTGCCACTCACTGTGTATCTTCTGCTCTTTTAACGAGGCCTGATGCGCGTGTGTTTTATATTGTTCAAGTGTAGCTGCAGCTTGACTGTATGCAGCGTTACTGCGTGTGCAAGTGGCGTCGGCGCTTGTCAGTTCCGTTGCTAAATCACGTTGCTGTTGATATAGCACTTCAAGCGTACTTTTTTGCTCATCGCGCGTTTTATATAAGTGTGATTGCTCAGAGGTTAATGCAAGTTTTTGCTGCTGGTATTTTTCTAGTTGCTGTAAAAATTGTGCAACTTGCTCTTTAAGCATATCGCTGCGTGTGCTCGCCACGGCAATATTTTGTGCTAATTGGTGAATAGCATTTTTATGTAGCGCTAATTCATCAGAAAGTTCTTTTTGCTGTGCTTTTAGCGTATTGAGGTGCTCGAGAACACTTGTCAGTGTATTTTCGGCATCTACTAAGCTCGCCGTTTTTTGCTTTAACTGTGTGTGTTTTAAAAGTTGTGAATTTTCGGCGTTTTTATCTGCGCTGCGGTGCCAGTTCCGAGCATGTAAAGCACCGGTTTTATCCATAACAGCAATATAAAATGTATCGTTTAATGCAGCTAAATCAGCACTTTCGCTGTACGCAATACGGGTCAGTATATCTGGAAAAGCTCCATCAGTGATCAATGCCGCAACGCTATTTGCTGGTGCATCACTTTTATGTGGCCACACACTATTATTGCTTTGTACATCGGCTACATTTAGGTGCTCAAGCGTTTGCAGTGCCTGTTCAACTATATGTTCGAACCTAGGTTTTACCTGTAGTTGATTAAATAAAGTGTGCTGCTTATTAGTATTTTCAATCCCTAAGCTGCTTTTTAGCCCTGCAATACGCGCTTTTAGCTCATTAACGTGCTGCACGCTTTGCTGGTGTTGTTGCTCAGCGTCATTCACTAAATCGGTTTGCTCTTTAAGCGCTGCGGTGTAGTGTGTTTGCGCCGTTTGCTTACTGGCTAGCTCTTGAGTGAGGGTTTGTTTGTATTTTTGTTGCTCAGCTAATTGCTGCTCTAATTGGCTACTTTTAATATCGTCAATTTGGCTATTTAACTGGCTAAGCTGTGCGTCTACATGGGTTAAGGCTTGCTCTGTTTGCTTAACGCTACTTTGCTGCGTCTGTACTTTATTATTGAGCGCGTGCTGTTGTTGATTTAGGCTTTGCCACGCGGCTGTGTGCGTATTCTTCTCATCTATTAAATCTGCAAGTGTGAGAGTAAGCTCTTCAACTTGTTCGCTACACTCTAAACTATATTCACTTACCTCTTGGTGGCCCACAGCGAGCTGTGCACACACATTTTGCTGCTGTATTTTTAGCTCTTCACTTTGGCGTTTTCGCTGCTCAAGTTTTACCACAGTTTGTTTAAGCGTTTGCGTTTGCTGCTTAATATTAATCTGTTGTTGCTCGGTACGCGTTAACTCGGTATGAGTAACGTGTTGCTGATGCTGCGCATCGCTTAACTTATCTTGCTGGGCTTGTACTTGCCCCTCTAAGCTTGCAAGTATGTCATCGTGCCCTGAGTGCGCCGTTTTAAAAAACGTTATTTGCTCATTCAGCTTTTTAATTTGTGCGCTTTTTTCGAGCTGTTGTTGATGCAGTTTTTGCCATTTTAATACGGCAATTTGACCTTTTAAAGTGCGCTCTTGCGCTTTGAGTTCTCGGTATTTTTTAGCATCAACCGACTGTACAGCGAGTTTATCAAGCTGAGTTTGCAGTTCTTTACGCACATCGAGCAAACGCTCTAGGTTTTCGCGGGTACTTTTAATTCGGGTTTGGGTTTCGCGGCGGCGCTCTTTGTATTTAGACACACCGGCGGCTTCTTCTAAAAACACCCGTAGCTCTTGAGGTTTACTCTCGATTAAACGCGAGATCATCCCTTGCTCTATTATTGCGTAACTACGCGGGCCAAGCCCGGTGCCCAAAAATATATCGGTAATATCGCGCTTACGACATTTGCTACCGTTTAAAAAATACAGCGATTGCCCGTCACGAGTTACTAAGCGTTTAATTGCTATTTGGTTTCTGTCGGCAAAAGTATTGGGGATATCACCTTGGGTATTATCAAAAATCAGCTCTACAGAGGCTTGCGAGATAGGTTTACGATTAGTTGAGCCATTAAAAATAACATCGGTCATGGCATCGCCACGTAAGTTTTTAGCCGAGCTTTCACCAAGCACCCATCGCACTGCATCAATAACGTTAGATTTGCCGCAGCCGTTAGGGCCAACAACACACGTCATTTGATCAGGAAATGGAATTTTAGTGGGCTCTACAAACGATTTAAAGCCCGCTAATTTGATAGTGCTTAAGCGCATCTTATTGTTATTACCGATTATTATTGTTATTAATTACAAACAATTTAACTCATAAACAGTTAAAAAGTTAAGCTTGGCGTTTAAAGTTATCCAAAATAATACCGGTGGCCATAGCCACATTAAGTGACTCTGCACCGCCAAATGCCGGTATGGTTATTTTGTCGCTCACTAATTTTGTGCATTGCTCACGTATACCATGCGATTCACTGCCCATTAGCAGCACACCTTCACCGTTAAATTGTGTTTTATGCACGCTTTGCCCATCTAAAAACGCGCCATATATTGGCAAGTTTAAAGTTTGTAAGTATTCAGGTAGCTCTACTTGGCTTACAGACACTCTTACAAACGAGCCCATAGTGGCGCTAATTGTTTTAGGGTTGTAAGCATCGGCGCTGTCGGTACTTGTTACTATATGTTTAATGCCATACCAATCAGCAACACGAATAATAGTGCCTAAATTGCCCGGATCTGATACGCCATCAAGAGCAAGTATTAACCCATCGCTTTTTGGCAGCTCTGCATTTGGCATATTAACAATAGCAATTGCGGCATTGTTACTTACCAGCGTACTGGCTTTAGTGAGTTGCTCTTCTTGTGCTTCAATTAACTGTGTGTGAGGATATTGGCTTTGATGAGCATTTATAAATGCCTGCGTAGCAAATATATCAACCGCTTTTAATGGGCTGTTTAACAACTCAAGTACGTTTTTTTCACCTTGTACAAGGTATTGATTATATTGCTTTCGGTACTTTTTTTGGCCAAGTTGGCGAATAAGCTTGAGTTGGTTTTTTGAAATCATAACAGCCCCATAAAATTATCGCCCTAGTATACCAGAGATGATTTAAAGTGCAGCACCACATATATTAAAAGCAGCGCCATTGTAGGCTGTAAGGCTTTTAAAGATTGAGCTTTGCACCAAACTTAGGTAAATTAACAAAAAAACAACATGGATATAATTTTAATGGAATCAACACACCCTACTCCCCTAGAAGCAAACCCACCAGCAAATGAGCCAGCAGCCCCTATTTTTAGCGGTAAAGTACAGTTTAGCGGTAAAGGCGGTGAATTTTTTGGTATTTGGATAGTCAATATTTTACTGAGCGTGCTTACTTTAGGTATTTACTCGGCTTGGGCAAAAGTGCGCACAATGCGATACTTTTATGGCCACACTCGCATTGACGGACACAGCTTTGACTACTTAGCCACCCCTATGCAAATTTTAAAAGGCCGTATTTTAGCGGTTATTGTATTTTTAATTTACACCTTTGGGAGCAGCTTTTTCCCTTTTATAGGCTTACTCTTTGCGGTTGCTTTTATATTTTTAATGCCATGGATTATTAACCAAGGCCTGCGCTTTAATATGCGTATGACCCGTCATCGTAATGTGCGTTTTGCATTTAAAGGCGATTACGGCGAAGCCTTTGTTAACTTTATACTGTTACCTATAGCCAGTATTTTTACCCTTTATTTGCTAATGCCGTATGTTTTAAAACGCATCGATAGCTACATTCATAGCAATATTAGTTACGGCGATACACCATTAACCGTAAACCTTAAAGGTGAAACCTACTACTTAACAGCGCTTATTTGCTTTGTTGTAAGCTCTATTACCATGGTTATTTTTATGGCTGTGTTAGGCTTATTTGGACTTGATTTAATGAATGTAGAAAACCAACAAGCTGCACAAGATCCAGCCAAAATGGGCATTATGTTTGGTGGATTAATGATTGCTTACGTATTTATGATTGCGATAGTAACTGCTGTTTGGGCTGCGGCTATTCGTAACCATATTTTTGATAACAGCCAATTTGAAGACGTAGCGTCATTTAAATCAGAGCTTAAGCCTATTCCTTTTGCCCTATTACTCTTAACCAATATGCTGGCCATTGTGTTCTCTTTAGGGCTTGCTTACCCGTGGACCAAAGTGCGTACATCGAGAATGCTTGCCGAGGTTACAACCGTTAATATTTACCCAAGTGCGCTAAATTTAGTGGATACTGCGCAGCAAGAGCAGTCATCGTTTGCTGAAGAAGCAGCGAATGTATTTGATATTGACCTATCGCTAACCTAAGAGCTTACTATGCACGTACAGGGACATTACTTCCCCAAGGCATCAAGTAATTATCAACAAGGTGTCGCTAACATTAGCGACACCTTGGTTGAAATTAGCTACGATGACCAGCTTATTTCAAGCTATGCAATAAGCGATATAACACTCACCTCTGGCCTGGCAGGGCTTGCTGATGAACTGCGTTTTAATGATGGCAGCCGCTTTATTCCTATTGATGTAAATTATCGCTGGCCTTTTAAAACCGATAAGCACGACCTACTCGAGCGGCTTGAAAAAAGTAAGTGGGCTATTATCGCGGCCGTTATTTTTACACCACTTTTTATGTGGTTAATGCTTTATAAAGTTGTACCCGCTATTGCTGTTTACAGTGTTGATACCTTGCCACGCAGTGTAGTAGAGCAAATGGGGGAGCAAAGTTTTACCATAATTGAAAAGCTCGCGCTTGATGACAGTGAGCTGCCTATTGATCAGCAAGCTAAAGTACAGCAACACTTTAAAACCATGCTCACTGAACTCTCGCTTGAGCCATCAGTCTATAGGTTATCGTTTTATAAATCAGATAGCTTTGGCGCTAATGCGTTTGCAATGCCCCATGGACGTATTGTAGTTACTGATGAATTAGCAAATTTATTAGCAGATAAACCAGACGCGTTAAAAGCCGTGTTACTGCATGAAATTGGCCATGTAGTCCACCAGCATAGTGTACGAATGACCGCGCAATCGGCTGCCAGTACCATTGTACTTGCGGTTATATTTGGCGATTTAGAAGGTATAGCAGAAGTGGCGCTTGGTACTGGAGCTACGTTTGCACAACAAGGTTTTTCGCGTGATATGGAACGTGAAGCAGATAGCTATGCCCTCATTCAACTTGAGCATTTAGGTTATTCAAGCAATGATTTTGCCGATGCCATACAAGCGCTACAAAGCGCGCACACTAGCGAAAACGAGCATATTGAAAAGGTAAATAATTTACTTGAATATTTGTCAAGCCACCCAAGTGCACAAGAGCGGATTGATAATGCCAGAAAGTGACACGCTAAATACTTGGCACCTCTAAAATAAAAAAGGTATGCCATTGCATACCTTTTTTGTAGTACTTAACTTATAGCGTTAATACTTATTTTTATGTGTCCACAAGTGCAATAATTCGTTGGCAATAGTAGCTGCAGCAATAGCGGTAAGCTCACTTTGGTCATACGATGGTGAAACCTCTACCACATCCATTCCCACCATATTTATGCCTTTAAGCGCGCGCAATATTTTAAGCACTTTATCAGATGTTAATCCGCCGCATACCGGAGTGCCTGTACCTGGCGCAAATGCAGGGTCTAAACAATCTATATCAAACGTTAAGTAAACGGGTAAATCGCCTACTCGCTCACGTATTTGCGCTGCAATGTCATTGGCATGCAAATCGTTAGCTTGCATTGCATCAATCACTGCAAACTCATGCTTTGATTGGTCAAAGTCGGTACGAATACCAATTTGTATACTGTGCTCTACATCAATCAGCCCTTCCATCGGTGCATGATAAAACATAGTGCCGTGATCAAAACGCGAGCCATTGCTGTACGTATCAGTGTGCGCATCAAAATGAACCAGTGCCATTTTACCATGTATCTTTGCATGTGCGCGCAATAGCGGAAGCGTTACAAAGTGATCGCCACCAAGGCCTAAAAGGGTTGCCCCTTGGCGAAGTATTTGCTCCGCGGCCATTTCTAGCTGTGCCGTAAAATACTCAGGATCGCCCACCGGATAGGTAAAGTCACCTGCATCGGCAACCGTTAAACGCTCAAATAAAGGGAATGTCCACGGGTATTTAGTGTCTTCCCAGGCTAAATGCACCGACGCACGTCGTATTGCATCTGGCCCTAAGCGTGCACCAGGGCGGCCCGATGTTGCTAAATCAAAAGGTAACCCCAGTACAACGACATCCGCATCTATTGCGTTAATATTTTGCACCATAGGACGACGTAAAAACGTCATCCCGTTTGAATACAATGAGTGGTCAACATGACCAAACAAGCTAGACATTGCTTATAACTCTTCTAAATACGTGTAGCCACTAAGGCCGCTTTGCAACTCGTCTAAAACGCTTTGCTGTTCATTTTTATCTATTTTTGCAGACACTAACTGCGCGTACGACTGTTGAAAACTCTCAACATCTAAATGTACATAACGCATCATGTCGGCCACCGTATCGCCTTGATTTATTTCACTAATACTGGCAACACCTTGCTCATCCATATTGATAATGGCGCTGTGCGTATCGCCAAATAAATTGTGCATATCACCTAAAATTTCTTGGTACGCACCCACTAAGAAAAAGCCCATTAAGTAAGGTTTATCAGCACTGTACTCAGGCACGGGTAATGTGCTTTCAATGCCTTGGCCATCAACATAGTGCTCGAGTGCGCCGTCTGAATCACAGGTAATATCAAGTAATACAGCACGTTTTTTTGGTGCTTCGGTTAAGCCACTTAAAGGCAGTACCGGAAACACTTGGTCAATCCCCCACGCATCGGGTAGTGACTGAAAAAGCGAAAAGTTTAAGAAAAACTTATCGGCTAAACGCGCATTTAACTCATCAATAATCGGGCGATGAAAACGGTTTTTATTGTCCATTAACTTGTTAAGCTCATAACAAATTCGCAAGTTAACTTGCTCTGCCCACGCTCGCTGCGTTAAATCTAAAAGTCCTAACGCAAACTGGTTATGTGCCTCAGCTAAGTCCCCTTGGCTATCGTGATAAATTTCAATGAGCGCACGGTCATCAGTTAAATCGGTTAACTGTACAAATGACGACCACATATTATTTAATAAAAGTGGTGCATCACCAGCAGGCGCTTTAAGCTCCTCTGGTACATAGCTTTCTGTACCTATCACATTTGATATAAGGACAGCATGGTGAGCTGTTAATGCACGCCCAGACTCAGAAATAATCGTCGGCATGGGCTGCGCATATTGTTTACACGTGTCGCCTATGGTGTACACAATATTATTTGCATACTCAGCTAAGCTGTAGTTCATTGAGTTATGAGACTGGCTGCGCGTACCGTCATAATCCACCGCTAAGCCGCCCCCAACATCAAGGCACTCAATGTGTGCACCTAATTTGCGTAGCTCACAGTAAAAGCGCGCGGCTTCGCTTACACCTAAGCGCACATCGCGAATGTTTGCCATTTGCGAGCCTAAGTGAAAATGCACTAGTTGCATTAAATCAAGTTGACCTGCGTCTTTTAAACGATTCACTACATGCAGTACTTGCGACGCTGATAAACCAAATTTAGATTTTTCACCGCCACTTGCTTGCCACTTCCCTTTGCCTTGCGATGCTAAACGTACACGAATGCCAATGCGTGGTTTAACATTTAGCGCTTTTGCTTGGCTAAGTACCATGTCGAGCTCAGAAAGCTTTTCAAGCACTATGTATACTTTATGGCCTAGTTTTTCGCCAATAAGGGCCAAGCGTACGTATTCTTTGTCTTTGTAACCATTACATACAATCACCGCACTGGTTTTTTCTGCCATTGCCAAAACGGTTAGTAGCTCTGGTTTACTGCCGGCCTCAAGCCCTAATTGTTTTTTTTCTAATTCAGCCTGGCTTGCAACTATTTCTTCAACCACTTCACGTTGTTGATTTACTTTTATTGGGTAAACTAATAAGTAATCTTTTGGGTAACCATAGTTTTCAATCGCGGTATTAAACGCACCGCACAAACTGTGTACACGGTGATGCAAAATTTGTGGAAAACGCACTAAAGCCGGTAAGCTCAAGCCCTTTTCTTCTAGTTGCTTTGCGATATCTGTCAGTGCAATAGTTTGCTCTGGGGCGTGAGCCTTTGGCGCAACATACACATCACCTTGATCATTAATACCAAAAAAACCTTGGCTCCAATGACGAACATTGTAACTCGTGCGAGCGTGTTCTAGTGATGTTGTCTCTTTCATTTATCTTTCTCTTTTATTTAATGAATGCCGGTTCGGCGAGTTGCGCGCATTAAAAGAAAAATAGACATTTAAGTCCAACAAGTATTTTTACTCGTTACGAGTGATTTTTAGTGTTGAAAGGTAAAAGCAGCTACACATACCTTTTAACATGATAGTGAGAAAGGCAACCTTACTATAGCGATAAAATAATGGGACTAAATAAATAAGTACAGTTGTACTTTTTTAAGATAAAATAGAACAACTGTACTTATTTGGTATAAACATGAAACAAATTTATTTTAATCAAAACAAGCCACCTAAATTTTCTAAAATAACAAAGGCTGCCACCTTCGGTCTGACCAAAACATTCCCTAAACTCAGTGCCCGCCTTGCAATGAAGGTATTTTGTAACCCCCATAGTCGACGCCAATACGAATTTAGAACCAGCATCCAGCCAATCAATATTAAACTGACTACTGAGCTTGGCGCTGTAAACCTGTACTATTTTAGCCAAGCCGAAAACACTAAAACGGTATTTTTATCCCATGGATGGGCCGATAGCACCAATCGATTTACTGCTTTAATCGATGAACTACTTGAAAAAGGCTTCAATGTTTACTCAATAGACCACATAGGCCATGGCTATTCGCACGGAAACACATCGCATTTATACGGGTATATGCAGGGATTAACAGCCGCTTTTGAGTACTTTAATGCGCAAAATATTTTAATTAATAGAGTAGTTACACACTCTATGGGCGGTGTTGCTTTGCTAAACTTAGCACCTCAATATTTAGAGGATAAAAAAATTGTGATGATCTCTGCCCCTGCGCAGATATTTGAAGCTATGTTTGCAAAAGTTAGGCAAGTGGGGATTTCTGAACTTATGTTAGAAAATATGCTTAATAAAGTGTCAGACAAATATGGTATTAGCTGGCAAAACCTTCACCCTGATCATTCAAAAAATAAAATTAACGAAAACATGTTGTTTATTCATGATAAAAATGACTCAGTGGCAAGCTTTGAGGCAATAAAATTATTAACTGAGAACACACCCGCAACACTTGTGGCCACACAAGAGCTAGGACACGTGCGCATTTTAAAAAGCCAATACGTGTACGACCAAATAACACGCTTTATGGATTAACGATGAAAAAAAGTGAGAGCACTAAACTTAATATTTTACAAAAAGGTATGGCCTATGCCGCCGCATATGGCTTGTATAGCATATCGATAGGTAAAATTGCGGCAGTGACAAATATGTCGCGCACTGGGGTGATCTCTCACTTTGCCAATAAAGAAGATATGCAAGTAGCAATATTGGCCTACACAGAAGACGAGTTTAAAAAACAAGTTGTTGAGGCATCTGTTGATACTGATGCTTTAAAACATTTAAATAACTTTCAGCAGCGCTGGCTTGAGTGGCTCAATTTTTTAGATACCGTATCCCCTGGTCAGCAAGCAAGTTGCCCGCTTATTAAAGCCTCGGTAGAGTTTAAAGCAAGCCCGCATTGTTTGGTAAGGCAATTTATGCAAGACCAACACATAAGGATGCTCAATTACCTCACTAAGCTTGCAGTTAACTGCCAAACGCAAGGTTACTTTAGTCATGACAAAGAGCCAAGCATTTTTGCCTATGAGTTTTATGGCCTGTACACCGGGCATGTTGTACAAACAAGCTTAATAGATACCCCTGCTTTAACAATCACTTATAAAAAAGTAGTCGGCAATTTAATTGAGCGATATATGCGTTAACAATGGCCTGCCGCTGTTATCTTCCTTTGTTTGCTTTTTAAACGCCTTTAGGTGCAAAAATAATAATAGCCATGCCCAATAAGGCAACCGCCCCGCCCACTACATCCCACATTGTAAGCTTTACACCATCAATGGCCCATAACCATAGTAAAGCCACACATATGTACACGCCGCCATATGCCGCATACACTCGCCCAGCGGCCGCTGGGTGTAGCGTTAGCAACCACGCAAATAGCGCTAAACTGATTGCAGCGGGTACTAAGAGGAATATGCTTTTATCTTCTTTGAGCCACAGATAGGGTAAATAACAGCCAATAATTTCTGCCAATGCGGTAATAGTAAATAGCGCGATAGTTTTTACTTCAAACATAAACCCTTACGTAATTTAAATAACGAAAACATAATAAAGTTAAGTAACTATAAATTAATTACTTAGCTAAAAGAGGTGCAAATTGTGGGTAAAAATTTTTTACCCACATTTAAGTAAAAACAAGTTACTCAGCTAAGGCCACTTCGGCCAGCTTCATTGTACTTTCGAACGATTTAGTACCGGCTATAAATAAACCATTGTGGCAAAATACAGCGTCATCCAATCCGGTTTCAGCTTGAAACTCTTCATCTGATAAACCAGCCCACGCTTTAGGCAGTGACTTTCTGTCTTCAAACGAGCCAGGCTCTACAGGAACTGTTTGAATAATCCACTGGCCGTTTTGCGAAGGGTAAACCATAAATAAAGCGTCGCTTGATAAATGGTGCACTGTTTTTTTCCACGGTGTATATTTTTCTAAAATAATCACGCGGGGATCTTTTGCCTCTTCTATTGCTTTAGCAACAATATCTTTGGCGTTAATGCTTCCTTTTGCAGAGGCAATAAAACGAGTTAATAAATGCGCCGCAAACTCAACCGCTTCATTAAAGCATTCATCAAAGTTACCTTGCTCTTCCCACGTTGGATTGAACATAGAAAGCGTTTGGCTAAGCGTTATGCCCTCAACCACACCCTTAACATAGCCACAATCTATGGCATCAATGGTAGAGACTAAACCTGCGTCTACTCTATCTGCAACCGCTTGGTTATTATCACACAGTGCTAAACCATACTTTTTCCAAACTAAGCCAAATGACGAGTATGGCGTGCCGTTTTCGCGCTCGCCTGCGCCGCCACGTTGATGGTGATCAAAGCGCCCTGTGTCAGAGTTGTATTCACCACCTACATCAACAACAATATCGGCACTTTCTATTATGGCTTTGTCGCGGGTTCGTACCAAGTTAAAGGCTGGCAACACATGCTTAAGTACCGCAATACTAAACACGTCATCGGCATGGAAATTACCACTGTGGGTTACTACTGTTAAATCGCTCATTGATTTTGGGCTACTTTTAAAAAAGATAAAATTCTCACTTATGAAGTGCTAAATACAGATTAAAACTTACGTAGCGATTTTATACGAACAGAGCAACGAAAAACAGTGAAGTATTTTTTGCGCCCCCCACTAAAAGGGCAGGCGCGAGGGATAAATAAGCAATTTTATTTTGGCTCAGGGCTTAGGCCAAGCTCCATAAATACACTTTGTGGGTTATCTTGATACGAGCCAAAGCTTGCACAGCGCACAAAACCTAAATCTTCATACAAACTAATTGATTCGGTTTGCTTTGGGCCAGTTTCTAATCGAATAAGTGGAATTTTTGTTTCGCCGGCATAATGCAGTAGATTTTGCATTATTCGTCTTGAGAAACCTCTGCCACGGTAGCTTGGTTTTACGTATAAACGTCTTATTTCACCATATAAGGTACCGTCATTTTGCTTAACAATAGCGCCACAGGCAATAATGCCATCTTCGTTTTTTAAGCCAATTGCGTAAACGTTATCTTTGCTTAATTCTTCTAATTTAAGAGATTGGGCTGTAGCCACAGGGTATAAGGAGTTTATCAGTCTATCTATATCTGCAAACACATTAACTACATTAGGATCCTTAGGGGTTAATTCGACTAACTGCATCTCTTGTCGTCCATTTTATTATTTTGAATCGTTATAGTGACTTCATAATATATACTTAATACGCGTGTTCCTAGTGTTGTTTAAACAAAATGTTTTAATAAGGTAATAATAGCTTTATTAAAACGTTAGTCTAATTTACAAAAACTACGTACAGCCTGCTAAGCACTTAGGCTTTGCTTTTTTAATTGATGTGCATGCCACTTAATATAATTACTGGCATTCATAGGTTTTGCGACTAAATAGCCTTGTATGCAATCTGCATTGAGCAAGTTTAGTAGCTCAAACTGTGCCTCTTGCTCTACACCCTCAGCTACAACAGTAATGTCTAAACTTTTGCCTAGGCTTATAATCGTATTAACAATGTTAAAGCCTTTGCCTTTATCTAAAATTTTATCGATAAAGCTTTTATCAATTTTTATTTCCTGTACGGGGAAGGCATTCAAATGGGCTAAACAGGAATACCCAGTGCCAAAGTCGTCTATAGAAAACACAAAACCTTGCTCTTGTAGCTCCGTCATTTGCTTTATTGTGCTGTTAATATCGCCCGATAGCATGGTTTCGGTGATCTCAAGTTTAATATGCTGCGGATTTATGTTGAACTCATTAATTGTAGAGCATAGCTCGCGAGTAAGCTGCGACGAATTAAACTGTATATGACTGATATTTATAGATACGCTAAAGTGCTCATCTATCATGTTTTTTTCATCAAGCTGATTAATAAGGCTGCATATATTGCGAAGCACTATGTTTTGCAGTTTTTGAATCAGGCCATATTGCTCTGCAATAGGGATAAACTGATTAGGCGCAATAACCCCTTTATTAGGATGTATCCATCTTATCAGTGCTTCTGCACCTACTATCTTACCGTGCATACTAATTTGCGGCTGAAAATACGCACAAAATTCGTTATTTGCGATTGCTCTTACAATATCCGTTTCTAATTCGGCTTGGTTTTCGAGTAAAGTTTGCAGTTTGGGATCATAAAAGCTGCAGCTATTGCCACCTTTCGCCTTAGCTCGATACATGGCTGTATCTGCAAATTTTAATATGTTATCGGTGGCTGTATGCTCTTCGTTAATTAAGCAAATACCTATACTGCAGCTCACTTGAAATGCCAGCTCTCCTATTGCAAATTTATCATTAAATACGCCTTGTACTTTTTTTGCGACTATTTCGGATTCTATACAAGCTTGGTGATTATGCTCGCCAATGTATTCTAATAGAATAATAAATTCATCACCGCCTACCCTAGCTAAAGTATCTGATGCTCTTATTACACCTTTAAGCCGTTTTGCTAATTCTATTAATACTTGATCTCCGGCGCCGTGGCCTAATGAGTCATTTATTCTTTTAAAGTTATCAACATCTAAAAACAGCAGTGCGCCTGTTTTTTGGGTGCGTTTAATACGCTCAACACACTTTGTTAAACTGTCGCTGAGCATTCGCCTATTAGGTAATCCAGTTAGTGGGTCAAAAAAAGCTAACCGCTGCACCTCTTGCTCTGCTTTTTTACGAAGAGTTACATCTCTTGCCATCCACACTACGTGCTTAAGTTCTGGTTTATCTGGTTGGTAGTTATTAAGTGCAGCGGCTCTTCCTTCAAAGGTTATGTGGCCTTTGGGTACTGATAAATCGTACTCAAATATTTGCATTTCGTTGGTACAAATGGTTTTTTTAATAACGCCCATGATCATCTCAGCATCTTTTACTGGGAATAAATCTTGTACATTTTGACCAACCAAATCGGTGGGTGACTCCAGTAATAAGTCACTCGAAGTGCCGTAAATATCGGTATATACGCCCTCTTCATTTAAAATCAAAATAAGATCGGGCATCACTTTCGTAAATGCTTTAAATTTTTCATTACTTTTTTGCAGGTCTGCCACTAGCTGCCTAGCCTTAAGCGATTCAGCATTTTTTTCTAGTGCTATGCTAGAAAAGTGTACAAAATAATCAATAAGCTCTAAATCTTGTTTTGTGGGTGCTTTAGGGGTGTTGTGGTAAATAGCAAAAGTGCCCAATGTTTCATTGTTGGTTGAAATAATCGGTGTTGACCAACAAGAGTATAAACCATAGCTGTGTGCTAAACTTTTGTAACCGTTCCATAAGGGTGAAAGGTTAATATTTTGCGTAATAATTCGCTCTTTTTTATAGGCGGCAGTGCCACAAGACCCCACATTCGGACCTATAAATACACCATTAATTGCTTCTAAGTATTCATCGTCAATATTTGGGGCAGCACGGTGAAATAATTGATTCCCCGTTAAAGACAGTATTGAGCACCTTGCAGAGCTGTCTTCAATAACTTGCTCTATAGCTAAACAAATATCCTGTAAAACATCGTCTAAGGCTATGCCTAACGCGATTTTAGATAATATATCCTGCTGGTGAGATAATAGTTGTTTGAGTTTTGCAGTATTCATACTTCACCATGCATTTAGGTACTCTTATGCTGCTAAGCACTTTAAAAAAGGCAGTGCATAAACAAATTCCTGCTCTTAGTTTGTATATTTAAAGTGAGTATAGTTAAAAAACTTACAGCGCGTGTTTTATTATTAAGATTAAAGAAATTATTTTTTAATAAATAGATAAAAACAACTTTAGTATGCGTTAAACACATATTTTTTTGCAACAAAAAACAAACATTTTTAACAAAATCATTCCAGCTAACATACTCTCAATCCTTTAAAATTTTGCCGGTTTAACACTTTGTTACTTAAAAAGGCTGTTCAAAATTATCAGCCTAATTATACTGCATGCAGATATGAATCTTTTTTGAGGTTACTGT
Source organism: Pseudoalteromonas sp. MM1 (assembly GCF_030296835.1). Lineage (NCBI taxonomy): Bacteria > Pseudomonadati > Pseudomonadota > Gammaproteobacteria > Alteromonadales > Pseudoalteromonadaceae > Pseudoalteromonas > Pseudoalteromonas sp. MM1. Next base: position 2,421,497 of record NZ_AP027922.1, read on the forward strand.
GCAGATCATACAAGGTATGGAATATTTTTTTTCAGGCTTTAAATTAATTAGCCAAAAAGGCCTTAAGCGCTTTGTGCTTATTCCGCTTTTGCTTAATATTTTATTGTTTGGTAGTTCATTGTTTTTTTTATTTGGTTGGTTAAGCGACAGTTTTAACTATATAAACAACATGTTACCTGAGTGGCTAAGCTGGCTTGAATGGTTATTGTGGCCCATTGCCGTACTTATTGTGCTATTTAGTTACAGCATGCTATTTACGGTAATAACCAACTTTATTGCAGCCCCCTTTAATGGCTTACTCAGTGAAAAAGTTGAGCTTTATTTAACGGGCCAAAAAATAAATGACGATGGCTTTGCTGATTTAATCAAAGATATACCCCGTATGGTTGGCAGAGAGTGGACAAAGCTTTGCTATTACTTGCCCCGCGCTGTAGGGTTTTTTATATTGTTATGGGTTTTACCCGTTATTGGCCAAATTTTGTGGATTTTATTTACATGTTGGATGTACGCAGTGCAATACAAAGATTTTGCCTTCGATAACCATAAAATTGGCTTTAAACAAATGAAAGACGATTTAAAATCAAAGCAAGGTTTGTCTTACGGGTTTGGCTTTGCAGTTATGCTGCTCACAGCAATCCCATTTATTAACCTAATAGTTATGCCTGTTGCCGTGTGTGGCGCTACTCGATTATGGGTAGATAATTACCGTCCCAAATACCGTGTGGGCTAAATAAACGTATAACAAATAATAAAAGCACCTTTTAGTGCTTTTATTTTACCTATCTTAGCTTAAGTGCAATGTAATTTAATTTAGCGCGGCGTGGCAGTGCTGCACTTTTTTCATCTTGTAAAATAAACTCTGTGATCAGTACCGAGAATAACTGCTTTTTAAAAGTAATGTTAATAACTTCGCCTATTTTAGTTTTATATGAGTGTTGCTGATCAAACAACCTCAGTTCACCGTTACCTAATTGCTCAACATATAAATACGGTGTGTGCAAAGGCAGTTTTAACCTTATAACATTTAAACTGCTTTGCTCTTGTACTGCTATCCACTGCCCGTCTTTATAAAGCGTATTAAAACGCGTTATGCCCTCGGGCTGTAGCACAGAGTCGTTTTTAATAAAGCATGTACTGCACCCGTTAACACGCGTTTGCTGCCAATTTACTGGCTTATTACTATAATAAAGCGCATCAGTTAGTAACCATTCACTACCATTGTTAGCATTTGCTTTCTTATCGCTTAAACTACATGCAACTAATAAACAAATAACAATACCTTGTAAAAGCGCAACTTTTATAAATCTATAGCTCATTTGCGCTCTTTAATTGCTTTAATTTGGTTAATTATAGCCTTGCTTGGTGCAGCTTCCTTTATATAGCTAGGCAATGAAGTAGAAACAGCTTGAATGCGCTGCTGTTGATACACCTTATGGCTCATTGTATTTGCAACACCAAATCGATTACCTGCACTTTGTGAGTAAAACTGCAGGTTGATCATGCCCCACTCGTCAACATCTGTGAGTATAGTAATTTGTGAATCTTGGTTTGCATCAAAGTTTGTTAATGTATCGCCTAATATTGCATTGCAATTATAATCAACCGCCTCAGAGCCTGCTCTGTTTAACCCTGCGCTTTCGTCAATAGCACTTTCATTTATATCTGCAGCACTACCATTTGAATAATCAATGATAAAATCATCCGTTGACCCCGTTTGATTATTGGTATTTGGCACAAGGTCACAATTAATGTTATTGGTATAAAACCGATCGTAATAACGATCGCCTTCATTATTACCTATACTTGCAAGCCCCGTTAATTGATATAAGTAATTCATTGAACTTAAATGGTTTGGCTTAAAGTTCACTTCTTCATCGCCACCATGATAAAGCCCTAAATTATGCCCCAACTCATGAAAAATAGTAGATGCTTGGTAATTGTTCGTCACATTTTGTGATGTTTGATCATCAACCGATAACCCCCATCCACCCATAGTCAACATTAGGTCATTACCATTAATTTCAGCAATACCCGAACCGCTAATACTGCCATCTTCGTTACCACTATTTGCCATTAATAAATAATGAAAAATTGGTCGGCGCGTTGTATCGGCATACTCCATTTTATAAGCAAATAAATTAGCGGTACCTTGGTCATATTCAAAGGGCGTATAGCTGTTAAACGGTACCGTTGTACCGCCTCCTAAATCAAAGTTAGCGGTCGAAATACCGGTACTTTGGTCAAATAAATCGCCTACATCAAAATGCACTGTGTAACCGTTACTTGCAAATACGCTCACTACTTTTTCTAATGCTGTGCGCTGTGGCGTAATGCCTGCATCGCTACTGTCCATATAATCAATTTCGATAAATATATCTTTTTGATTTTCTCGCGCGCCCCATTCATATAAAGGCAGCCCGCCAAACGTTGTACCTTCTTGCTCGGTACAATCGGGGATCCCATCTAAATCAGTATCTGTATCACAGCTAACATCGTTTTGCCCTGCTGGCGTATTAAAAACCGAGTAAGCCCAATCGCTTGCTTGATTAGTATCTGTTGCATTAAGCGCACGTTTTAAGCTTGACCCTTGCTCGGCCTGCATTTGCGGCGCATTATCGCCCTGCCATTGCGTGGCACTTACCGGTTGCTGGGTAGAGTTACCAAACTTAACAAAGTCGATAGTTTGTGTGGCGGCACTGTTTAATAATTCAGCAAAGCCATTTATATACCAATAAGGGCGCAGCGTGTCGTTTTGGTTACCCACCAGCACAATTTTAGGATTATTAAGTGCCGCACTTGCTAAAAACTCATCGCCAAAGCGACTTTGCAGTAAAATATAACTGCCGTTTTCTACTACTTTGTTGGGTAATGTAAATACTTGCTCGGCGCTCACTGAGCTATCAAGCATATTAATTGCGCGCGTTTTTAATGAATAGTTTTGTAAATTAACAGCCTCTCCTGTGCCGTTATAAATCTCTACCCAGGGCGTATCATTAGTAAATTGCACCGATATGAGTTCAGTTATTTTTAAATCTTGAGTTGAGGTGGTAAATTCGCTCACTTGGCCTGCTGTCGCAGCAGTACCAAAAAAGTTAACTAATTGGTCATTTACACGCACTTTGTAAAGCGTGTTTTCTAAAAATTCAGCGCTTAAGTTAACGTTTTTAAAATAGTCATTCGTCTCATCAGGTGCACCAGATAGACTTGCTATAGTCAGTGCAACACAACTTGCAAAATCATCACTTGATACCTGAACACTGCCCTCACAGCTCCCCGCAGTACTATTTACTGTTAACGAACTACTCAGCATCACATCAGAAAACGTAATGCTAATGGGAGTATCAACCAATACCGGTTCACCTACTCCATTAGGCGTTATTTCCGTGACCGTTGCTGCGCTGGTATCAACAATTGTCGTATTAAGTAAAAAATTAGTGCTGTCTTCACCGTCACTGGCTATCAGGGTATAGTTTTTTTCAGAAATGCTATTTACAGGCGGTGTGTAGCTAAAACGCAGCGTTTGAGCATCAATAACACTCACCTGCGCCCCGTCTAAATCATCAGGAAACGTAATTTGTACCGTATCGCCGTCGGCATCACTTACTATCAAATTAAATTCGGTGCTAAAGTTATATTGCACCTCGATTGATACATCATCAGCTACCGGCGGGTTGTTAGGCGGCATCAAAATTACCGTTTTTTGTGCACTATTGGTTGCATCGTCGTTATCTCTAACTGTGGCTAAAAAGGTAATGTTGGTGTTCTGAGCAACCGTTGGAGCCATAAAGGTAATGCTTGAATCGGTTTGCGTGAATTCGACCACGGGACCGTTAGTTTGCTGCCAAGTAAGTTCGCTAATGGTGCCATCGCTGTCTTGCGCTGTGGCTGTTATTGTCACTGACTCATTTTGCATTGCCTCGTCAGGCCCAGCTAAGGTAACACTAGGAGCGCTATTTAATTGCGTAATAAGTAGTGTTGCGCTGCTTTGAGCAGTGCCCCCGGCATTGTCGGTTACAGTAACACTAAAACCAAGCGTTTCATTTTCACTTACATTTGGGGCGGTAAAGTTTAATTCACCTTCTGTTTGGCTAAATTCAATGGTGGAGCCAGCAGATTGCACCCACACTATGCTGCTAATTGTGCCATCTATGTCTTGTGCATTAGCAATTAAACTAACTTGGGTATTAGCCAATGCGCTGCTTGGTCCTGTAATGTTTACCGTAGGAGGGGTATTCTGGACCGTGATAGTCCCAGAGAACACTTGCTCTGTAGTGGCACCGTCATTATCGGTTACTAGCACCGAAAAGCTAAAATCAGTGTCGCTTTCTACACTCGGGGCCGTTACTGTGAGTATGTTGCCATTAGCTGTAAAGGTAAAGTCAGGGCCCGATAGCTGCTGCCACTGGTAACTAGAAACCTGCCCGTCGCTATCGTTTGCCTGAGCCGTAATAGTAAAGGTTTGGTTAGCAACAATAACGCTGCTGCTTACATTAACACTTACAGTAGGGGCGATGTTGCCAGTTGAGCCACTATCGGTGGCGTCACTATCGCTGCCACCACCGCCGCAACCGGCTATTAAAAGTGATAAAAAAAGTAATCCTAGCCATTTATAAACATTATTTAATACCACTTTTATGCCTCTATGATTTAGCTATACAAATTTTGGGGCACCTTAACAACATTTAAATGAACGGTAATTTCCTCACGATCATGATACAAATGCTTAGCTTGCAACTCATAGGTTATACCGTACTTAGTAAGCTCTTCTTTGATCATCGTTAGGCATTCATAAACACTATCAAAGCGTTTTTTCATAGGCAGCTTTAAATTAAATATAAGCTCTTTAGCGTATGCGTTTACTGCCCAGTCAATCATTAGATTAGTCACTTTGGTTGGTTTTTCCACCATATCGCACACTAACCAGTTAATATTTCTTTTTTCTGGGCGATATTTAAAACCGTCGGCTCTAAAGTGTTTAACTTGGCCTGTTTCCATCAAACTATCATTCATCGGGCCATTATCTATTGCGCTCACAAACATGCCTCTGCGTACTAATTGATAGGTCCAACCGCCTGGGCAAGCACCTAAATCAACCCCTCGCATGCCTGGTTGTACTCGCTCTTCTCGCTCTTTTTCAGGGATAAAAACATTAAAGGCTTCGTCAAGTTTTAACGTTGAGCGGCTCGGTCCGTCACTTGGCATGCGTAAACGTAAAATGCCCATAAAAAACGGCGAATTATTATAGCTATACGAATACCCTACATACGCGGCATTGTTTGCTAAAAAGAGTACATGCATTACCGGGCGGTTTGCCTTTGGCTCACGTAATACCGTGTTTTGTTTTTCGAGTGCTTTTTTTAACGGCGTTGATATTTTTTTACAAAAGGTCAGCAGCTCTTTGCCTTCGTTAGTATCGGGAGTTTCTACGCGCAATTCACTACACAAAGGAAACTCCTTTGCGGCTTCTTTTAATGCAGTGACCCTATCTTCTACCGGCATATTTTCGATTAACGTGCCAGCAAACCACTGGCGCGCAAATACCATATTTTTAAAGTCGACCTTTTTAATTATTTCGTCGCTGTGTTGCGCTTCAAAACATTCATAAATCACGTAGCCGGTATTTGGTTTGGCTTTTACATAGCCGGCAAAACCTTGCTCGGCAGCATGAAACGTTATTTCAGCAGCCGCATCGTTTTCAAAACCACTACGACAATAAATCACAACACTAGACATATTAACCCTTAAACTCTTTAAAACTTAAATCGTGCAACTTGCACTAAAATAACAACCCAACCAATTATAAAGCATAACCCACCTAACGGGGTTATTGGCCCTAACCACTTCATGCCGCTGAGGGCTAATAAATATAAACTGCCACTAAAAAGCAGTGTACCGGCAATAAAAAAGCCACCCGCTATGGATAAATTAATACCCCACTTAATTAAAATTGCTACGGCTATAAGTGCTAAGCCGTGCACCATTTGATACTCAGCTGCGGTTTTAAATACCCCGAGTGAATACTCAGTTAAACGGCTTTTTAAACCATGCGCGGCAAAGGCCCCTAACATAACCGACAACATGCAAAAAAAGCTGCCCGTGAGTAAAAATAGTTTAATCATAATTGCTCCACTCTATTAGCTATAAATTTATAGGCTTCACGCGCTGCAGTTTCACGGTTTTCAAGCTCGCTCACTCCACTTTTTTTACGCGGTTTGAGTGAATGATCACCATCGTTAAGCCACACATAAGTTGGCTGTTTTGGCATAGAAAGCGTTTTAAGCTCTTCACGGGTACCAAAGGTATCTCGCTCGCCTTGTAATACTAAAAACGGGCAAGGTATATCTGCAAAATGCTCGGTGCGCAGCTTTTCAGGTTTACCGGGCGGGTGAAACGGATAGCCAAACGCTAATACACCTGCAATCGGTTGAGTAGAGGTACAGGCAAGCATAGATGCCATACGCCCGCCCATCGACTTACCACCAATGAATAGCGGTAAATTAGGCTGCGCATGTGTTAGTACTTGCTCGTAATAAGCTAACAGTTTAGGGGCTCGCTCTGGCGGCCTACGTTTTTGTGTTTGTTTAGCAATTTGCATGTATTCAAAATCAAACAAACCTACATCAATACCCTGCGCACTAATGAGTTTAGCCATCTGCTGCATAAAATCAGAATCCGCCCCTGCACCCGCACCATGTGCAAATATAAACTGTGCAATAGCCGGTTGTGTTGCGCTTTTAAACCATTCAATCATTATTAATACTCTTGTTCTTGCTCTACTAAGCTCAGCATCCAATCTTTAAACGAGACTATTTTACCCAGCTCTGTTTGCGACTCTCTAATCACTAAGTAATACGCGTTTTTACTCTCTAAACTGTGGCTAAATGGGATCACTAAACGGCCTGCGTCAATATCGGGTTTGGCAAGCACACTATTGCCTATTGCTACCCCTTGGCCGTGCACCGCGGCCTGTAGCACCATTGATGAGTGGCTAAATATAGGGCCTTGATTCACTTGTACATTGCGTACACCCGCCGTTTTCATCCACGTTTTCCAGTTGCGGCGTGTGGTATCGTGCAATAAGGTGTGCTGGGCTAAGTCACTCGGTTGATTAAGCGGTTTATGTCCGCTTAATAACAATGGGCTACATAACGGCACCAAATACTCGGTGTGTAGTTTATAAGTTTGTACCCCACTCCAATGCCCTCGGCCGTAGTAAATAGCAATATCTACATCATCGGTTAACGAGTTTTCGTCTTGGTCTTGCGCTTTTATACGCACATCTATTTCGGGGTGGAGCTCGTTAAATAAGCTTAATCGAGGTACTAACCACTGTATTGCAAAACTCGGGGTTAAACTTACGGTAAGCGAGCCTTTTGCACCACGAGCAAGTAGCTTTTCGGTGGCATCTATCAGCTGGGTAAAAATCTCTTTAATATCTAAAAAGTAGCCTTGGCCTTCTTCGGTTAATAATAACGAGCGGTTTTTACGTAAAAACAATTTTAAGCCTAAGTGCTCTTCAAGGGTTTTAATTTGATGGCTCACTGCCGCTTGCGTTACATACAGCTCTTCTGCTGCTTTAGTAAAGCTTAAATGGCGTGCCGCGGCTTCAAAAGCTTTAAGTGCGTTTAATGGGGGGACTCGTCTTGACATAGTAACCAAGCTTAGAATTAGTTTTTCTTATGCATAAGATTATATACAGCATCGTTGTGCGTGTATATTAATGGAATAAAAAAAGCGACCTAAGTCGCTTTTTAAACTATTACCTGAGTAGGTGTTAAATTATAAGTCGCTTGCGCTTGTATCAAGTGGTGCAAAGCTTTTAACTAAATCATCTACCGCTTTCATTTGCGATAAATACCCTTCAAGCTTGCTTAGAGCCAAAGCACATGGACCATCACACTTTGCTTCATTAGGGTTAGGGTGAGCTTCAATAAATAAGCCCGCAATACCCAGTGCCATGCCGCTGCGAGCAAGCTCGGCAGCTTGTGCACGGCGTCCATCTGCAGAGTCTGCTCGCCCGCCTGGACGTTGTAGTGCATGGGTTGCATCAAAAATAACCGGTGCCATAGCTTTCATATCATCCATACCTAGCATATCAACCACTAAGTTGTTATAGCCAAAGCTTGAGCCGCGCTCACACAGTGCAACATTGTTGTTACCCGCTTCATTAAATTTAGTAATGATATGACGCATTTCATGAGGGGCTAAAAATTGTGGTTTTTTCACGTTAATAATGGCACCCGTTTTAGCCATAGCTACCACTAAATCGGTTTGGCGTGCTAAAAATGCAGGTAACTGAATTACATCAACTACTTCAGCAACAGGCGCTGCTTGATGAGGTTCGTGCACGTCAGTTATCAGTGGAATATTAAAGGTATTTTTAATCTCTTCAAATATTTTTAAGCCTTCTTCCATACCAGGGCCGCGGTATGAGTTTATTGAAGAGCGGTTCGCTTTATCAAACGAGGCTTTAAATACATAAGGAATATTTAATTTAGAGGTTACTTCTACATAGTGCTCAGCAATACGCATCGCTAAATCGCGTGACTCTAAAACATTCATACCACCAAACAATACAAAGGGTTTGTCGTTTGCCAGTTCAATATTATTGATATTAATTACTTGATTGTTCATTTAAATTCCTTAAGGTGCAACTGCTTGCATCATTAATCCACAAATGTAGGCCATATATGTGCCTACACCATACCCTAATACAGCTAATAACACGCCCACAGGCGCTAGCGAAGGGTGAAACGCAGAAGCCACTACAGGCGCCGACGCAGCGCCGCCAACATTAGCTTGCGAGCCTACCGCCATATAAAATAACGGTGCTTTTATTACTTTGGCTACAATCAGCATTAAACTTGCGTGTGTTAGCATCCAAATAGCACCAATTAAAAACAACCCAGGGTTGCTAAATATAGCGGTTACATTCATGTGTAAGCCAATTGATGCTACTAAAATATATAAAAAGCTTGAAGCAACTTTTGATGCACCAAACGCTTCTATTTGCCTAACTTTAGTAAATGATAAACTAATACCAATTGTGGTTGAAATAACAATTAACCAAAAGAATTTACTGTTTAAGCTGTATTCTTTAGCCCACGCATAATTGTTTGCAAAAAACGGCCCTAAAAAGTCGGCGCAAAAATGAGCCAACCCTGTTATACCAAATGCAATGGCAATAATGGTCATGTAGTCATTAAGTGTTGGCATGCGAGCATGCTCTGCATGATATTGCTCTACACGGCTTTTTAAATCTTCTATGGCGGTTGTATCAGCGCCTGTTGCGGCATCAATTTTTTTATGGTTTGCGGCCATTAGTAATAGAACAGCCATCCAAATATTCGCCACAATTACATCAACGGTCACCATAACCGAGAAAATATCCCCGCCAACCTCAAACATTTCTTTCATTGAGGCTTGGTTTGCACCGCCACCGATCCAACTGCCAGCAACCGTTGTCATACCGCGCCAAACCGCATCTGGGCCATGGCCCCCCACTAAATCAGGGTTAAATACACTCACCACTAAAATAGATAAAGGCCCACCAATTACTATGCCCAACGTTCCCACTAAAAACATAATAAGCGCTTTGGGACCTAAATTAATAATCGCTTTTAAATCAATACTAATGGTAAGTAAAATCAAACATGCTGGGAGCAAATAACGCGAAGCAACGTAGTAAACATTAGAGCTATGCCCATCTACAATGCCAAACGTATTGAGTAAAGAAGGTAAAAAATAACACAGCAATAATGCCGGTACATATTTATAAAATGCTTTTAGTTTGGGGTTCTCGCTGCTAGAGGTTTTAAAAATAAACCCTAAAATTACCGCAAGCAAACCCAGTACAACAGCATCATTAGTAATTAATGCAGTGTGAGTATCAGCCATATTTGTTCCTATTCTTAATGGTGTGTTTTATTATTATCTTCAAGTTCTTCTAGTTGATGCTGAATAATTTCAATTGCCGGGTCGTCTGGGCACTCATCAATAAAAAACTGTAAATCATCGCGTGCCATTTTAGGACAATCTAGCTGATTGAGTAAGTAACCTCTGTCGCGTCTCTCGTACGGGTCATCGCCTAAAAGCTCCATTAGCAACTCAACACAAACTAAAGCATGGCCAAATTTATTCTCGCTAATAAACGACCATTTTTGCTGCGCTAAAAACAGTTTATAAACTTCATCGTTATAAATAAGTTCAAGTGGCTCTTGCTCTTGGCCATTTTCTTCATCTGCATTTTCAGGAATGATGTACCAACTTTGTTGTCCGCTACTAGGCTCAATAATGTAGCCTTCTTCATCACTTATAGCGACATGCACGCTAATATCGCCTTGATTAATACACACACTGGCGTCTAATTGCGCTTGCTCAAGCAAGTGTGTTAATAAAATGCCTAATGTGGTTATAGAGCCGCTGCGCATAGTGAGTGTATAGCTTAAGCTGTTTATTTTATGCTCCGGCACCTTCAATCCAGAGGCGCTAAATAGCCATTTGCTATAAAAAATATCAAGCAGCGCTTCTAATCTATCATGAGGGTCTTTTTGCTTAACGCACAGGGCACTTATTTGCTGCTCAAAGTCAGTTAATACAGAAAAAGTTGGCGCTAAATCTATTTGAGGGTCCCATTTCGATTCTGCATTAATACACCGATAAAGTGGCGGTGGAGTAAATTCATCATATGCATCATCTAAATAAGATTCGTCGTGTTCGTCATACCCGAGGGTGGTCATCAATACTACAACATTTATTAAAAAACGAAGGCGTAGTTTACCTAATTTTAAGGGTAGTTACCAATACAGCGAAGCACCCACCCATAATTATAATTTATAACTGTGCTTTATAGTTAAAGGAGGAGGCTAGCCTGGCTTAGAAATGCTCAAGGCTATGAGACGTTTAGAGGTGTGTTAACTGTTACTTAAGTCTTTTCTATTAACTCCCTACGTATAAGTCCCTTGCCTCTAAGTATCGTGCGTGTTTAAAAAGTGTATACACGCACCGACACTTAACTTGTAACAGAGTAGGTATTATAAAAGGAGCGGCGATTTTGCCGTTGCCAAATACCCTATCGCTAAAATCACAACCGTGTTAACTACCACATACATAATTTTTGGCAGCGTATTAGTTTGTTTAGCGCTAATAATACCTATCGCTATATAAATCACTACAAGCACTATTTTTTCTAATAACCATAGTTGCTCAAAGGGGTTTATTTTTGCCATGAACACCAATGTTATTGCAGAAATAAGTAATAAAGTGTCAATGCTGTGACTGCCAATAAAAACCAGTTTATTTTTGGCAAGCTTGCCACTGCCCATACGCGAAAAAGAGCGGATGTAAAATAAAATAACGCTTAGCATAGCAATTGCCATGTGTGAGTGTTTTACTGCTAAATAATCCATAAGCCTCAGTACTTTTTGTTTTGTTAAATTTAGTTAAGTGCGTTTAATACCAATCCGCTTAATTAAGTTATCTATTTTGAGGATGGGTAAACCTGTTGATAGCTAGGCAAAAAATTTGCTATTTAGTTGTTCTAAATGAGAATTTTTTAACGCTGATAGCAACACGTTTAGCCCCTCAAAATAATTAAGAATTATTGCGGCTTGGTATAATACCAAGCCCTACGCACTGCTTTGGCTATTATGCCTCACAAACTAAAAAGCACATAGTCGCAAGGCTATGTGCTTTTTAAATTTATAGTAACGATTAACGTTGTTGTCGTTGCACGTTCTCAAATGCTAGTTGTACATTTTGCGAAAAAATCTCAATTAAATTACGTTGCGTATCGGTTATATTTTTAGGGATCCCCGATATAAATAACATCGAATTGTGATTGTACTCGCTACTACAATAAGCAAATAAATAGTTATCTTTATAAATTATGCTTTTATCTTTTAGTGCTTGATGACATGCCTCTAGTTGCTCGTTTTGCAGCACCGCATCTAACTCTTTACCTTCGCTTTGCTCAAACTCACCGGTACCTGAGCGCACTATTAGCTTATCGTTACTATTTTCTTGCGTATTTTGCGCCACTAACGTAGTGGCATACACCGCTTGTTCTGCAATGCCTAATAACGAGGTAAGTTGCTGCATCACCCCTTCAATAAACTGCTCTATTGAACGTGTGGCAAATATATCGCGCGAGGCAACAATAATTTTTTCAAGCCCTTCGCGAGATTGCTCTATAGAAATAATATCGCGATATGAGCGTAAGCTCGACATTATCACAGTAAACAGCTTTTGCGCTGTCAGCTCTGTTTTCGATTTATAATCGTTAATATCGTAATTAATTATTACTTGGCGCTCTGGTGCTTGCCCAGGCTGACCGGTTCTTAAAATAATGCGAATATGATTATTATTAGCTTCTTCGCGAATAAATTTAGCAACCTGTAACCCAGCGTCATCGGTTTCCATTACCACATCGAGCAGTACAATAGCGGCGTCTGGGTGCGCATTTATTAATTCTTTTGCTTCAGCGCCCGAGTAAGCGCTTAAAAATTCTAAACGTTTGTTCTGAAATTCAAAATCACTCAACGCAAGCTTTGTAACAGCATGAACTTCAGGTTCGTCATCAACGATTAATACTTTCCAAGTGCCAAGCTCTACTTCACTATCTAATTCATCTGGCTCATCTGAAAATAAAAAATCACCCATCATATTAAAGGTTCCTTAATGCATTTATAGAACACACAATCATGGCTGTTTGTTATCAAATTAAGGCCACTGTGCGAGCGTTACACGATCGTTATTTCCCAAGTCTTTTACTGTTTTAATATTTATATACGCCATTTGCTTAAACAAATGCCGAACAGCTTCACCCTGTTCAAAACCATGTTCTATTAAAAGATAGCCACTAGGGAGCAAATAGTCACGTGATTGTGTAATTATTTGTTTTATATCAGCCAATCCTGCCTCATCGGCCACTAACGCGGAAAGAGGTTCAAAGCGCACATCCCCTTCTTTTAAATGTTTATCGTCGTGTTCAATGTACGGTGGGTTGGTCACAATTAAATTAAACTGCTCGTTTTTCAGCGCGCTAAACCAGTTACTTTGCTTTACCTGCACGTTTTCAATCTCTAAACGCTGCTGATTTCTAGTTGCTAAGGCCACCGCATCTGCTACTTTGTCGACTGCTGTTATGTGCCATGTTGGCATTTCGCTACCAAGTGCAAGTGCAATCGCGCCGGTGCCGGTGCCTAAATCAAGCACTTTTGCGTGCTCAGGTACTGTCAGTTCTAACGCTTGCTCAACGAGTGTTTCGGTATCGGGTCTAGGAATAAGCGTCGTGGCATTAACCTCTAATGCTAAGCTCCAAAATTCGCGCTGACCAATAATATGCGCTACGGGTTCACCATTTAAACGCCGTTCACAAAATTCATTATATTGACGCTGCTCATCGCTGCTAAGTAGTTTATCTGGCCAGGTAAATAGGTAACTGCGGGGCTTTTGAAGAATATGTAATAGGAGTACTTGTGCGTCTAATTTAGCGGTGTCGCTAGTTGGTGCAAGTGTATTTGCACCAACTACTATTGCCTGCTCAAGAGTGTGGCTCACAATTACTCATCGCCCATTGCGGCAAGTAAATCTGCCTGATGCTCTTGCATTAACGGGTCAATAATTGCGCCTAAATCACCGGTTACCACTTCGTTTAAGCGATAAAGCGTTAAATTAATACGGTGATCAGTAATACGCCCTTGCGGGTAGTTGTAAGTACGAATACGCTCAGAGCGATCGCCACTACCCACCAAGTTACGGCGCTCAGAGGCCTCGGCAGCATGACGTTTTTCATCTTCGGCTTGCTGTAAACGCGCGGCAAGTACAGACATCGCTTTAGCACGGTTTTTGTGTTGCGAACGCTCATCCTGACACTCAACCACAACACCCGTTGGAATATGAGTAATACGAATTGCCGAGTCGGTTTTATTTACGTGCTGACCACCGGCGCCTGAGGCTCTAAATGTATCTACTTTTATGTCGGCGGTGTTTATTTCAATGGCTTCTGCTTCTGGAATTTCAGCCATTACTGCTACCGTACACGCAGAGGTATGTACACGCCCTTGTGATTCAGTCTCTGGTACACGTTGTACACGGTGAGCGCCTGATTCAAACTTAAGCTTGCCGTACACACCTTCACCGCTAATATTTGCAATCACTTCTTTGTAGCCGCCGTGTTCACCTTCGTTGGTGCTCACAACTTCCACTTTCCACTTTTGTGTTTCGGCGTAACGGCTGTACATTCTAAACAAATCGCCTGCAAATATAGCCGCTTCGTCACCACCGGTACCGGCACGTACTTCTAAAAATACATTGTTGTTATCTTTAGGGTCTTTAGGCAGCATTAGCACTTGCAGTTCATCTTCTAATGATAAAATTTGCGCTTTAGCTTCTTTGTATTCTTCTTGCGCCATTTCACGCATATCGGGGTCTGAATCTTTTAACATTTCTTCAGCAGTCGCCACATCGTCTTGCGCTTGTTGGTATGCTAAAAATGTTTTTACAATTTCTTCAAGCTCAGAGTATTCTTTTGAAAGAGCACGAAAGCGGTTTTGATCACTAATGACCGACGGATCGCTCAGTAGCGCTTGTACTTCTTCGTAGCGCTCTACTAAGGTTTCTAATTTACGATATACAGACTCTTTCATTTAACTGTTATTCCTGATCAATACCTAACATTTTTTTCAACTGAGTTAGTTGTGCCACTTCACCTTTTTTAGCCGCATCTTGAATTGCACGGGTAGGCGCGTGCATTAAGCGGTTGGTTAATTTATTGGCCAACTCTAATATAATTTTTTCTGCGTCCTTACCTGTACTTAGCTGGCTAACCGCCCGCTCAACAAGTTCTGACTTAATGGTTTGTACGTCGTTTCGGTAATGGCGAATTAAATCAACCGAATCGAGAGAGCGAACCCACATTTCAAATTCTTTGACGCGCTCGCTTATTATTAATTGTGCTTGCTCTGCTGCCTGTTCACGCGCGGCCATATTCTCGCTTACAATGGCTTGTAAGTCATCAACGGAATATAAATAGGCCGCATCAAGCTCGCCTACTTGGCTTTCTATATCGCGCGGAACGGCAATATCAATGAACAACATAGGCTTATGGCGGCGCTGTTTTAGTGCTTGCTCCACCACCCCTTTACCTATAATTGGTAACGTACTGGCTGTTGAACTAATAACAATATCGGCTTTGTGTAAACGCTCAGGTAGTTGTGCCAGCGCAATCACATCGGCCGATACTTCCTGTGCTAAACCGCGTGCACGCTCAATGGTTCTATTAGCAACCGTAATCTGTTGCGGCTCATTTTGGTATAAATGTTTGGCTACAAGCTCTATTGTTTCGCCGGCTCCAATTAATAACACATTGGTTTTATCAAGCTTGCCATAAATATGTTTTGCTAAATTAACCGCAGCAAACGCCACCGACACAGCACTGGCACCAATATCGGTATCGGTACGAACTTGTTTAGCCACCGAAAAAGTTTTTTGAAACAACCTATCAAATTTAACGCCTACGGCATCGTGTGTTTTGGCGCTATGATAGGCTTGCTTAATTTGCCCTAAAATTTGCGGCTCGCCCAATACCAACGAATCTAAACCGCAGGCAACACGCATTAAATGATTAATGGCTGCATCGCCTTGGTGGCAATATATATTTTTGCTCAGTTCGTGTTCATCCAAACCATGGAAACTGGCAAGCCATGCTAGCAGTGCTTGGGAATTTGACTGCTCAAGGCTACAATAGATTTCGGTACGGTTACAGGTAGATACAATAACGGCTTCGTTAAAGTCGGCATGACCGCTTAATTGCTGGAGCGCCTCAGACATTTGCTCAGGCGAAAAAGCCACTTTTTCACGTAATTCTACGGATGCGGTTTTGTGATTTATACCAAGTGCTATGATGGTCATATTTGCCAAATATTGCTGCGCCCTACTTTAAAGGCGGCAATTTTACCAAAAATCAGCGGAATATGGAAAGTAAGGAACAACATTTGATTAGACATTATTTAATTTTATTCACTCTTTTTTTGTTTTTAGCGGGCTGCGCCCACCAAATTGACACAAATACAACACTTTACGATGATTGGAAACCACGCTTAGCGGCTCAAAAAACCTGGCAAGCACAAGGTAAATTAGCATTTATAAGCCCTGATGAGCGCCAATCTGCAAACTTAAATTGGCAACAAGACGAAAAACAAAACAACTTAGTGCTTACTACGTTTATTGGTACTCGTATATTGTCGCTTAAACAAACCCGCACTGGTGCGGTACTTGATTACGACGATAAAACATACACAGATACTAACGCCGCGTTGTTGTTAAAACGCTTAACCGGTTTTGATCTGCCAGTTGATAACGCCGATAACTGGTTAAAAGGCACATTAATCTCGCAAACATTAAAAGTAGACGAACTTGGCCGTGCACAACAAGTTATTTGGTACGATAACAGCAATAAAAAGTGGCAAATAACATATTCAAACTACAAGCAGCAAGGTGGCTTTTGGGTCCCTGGCAATGTCACGCTAAAACATCAGCAAATTAAAATCAAAATTCAACTCTACAATTGGCAATTTAATTAAGTATGAATACTAAAACAGCTTTTTCGGTGATTGCACCGGCAAAACTTAACTTATTTTTACACATCAATGCGCGCCGTGATGACGGATATCACGAACTAGAAACCTTATTTACTTTTTTAAATTTTGGCGACACATTGGACTTTTCAGCCACCGAGGTGCCCACTATTTTAATAACAGGTGATACTAAAGGCATAGCAGATTGCGATAATCTCATCTATAAAGCCGCGTTATTGCTTAAAAATCACTGTGGCATTTCTTCAGGTGTAAAAATAAATCTCACTAAACGCCTACCTATGGGTGGCGGTGTCGGGGGCGGTTCGTCAGACGCAGCCACCACCTTACTTGCACTAAATAAAATGTGGAATACACAACTAAATACCGATGAATTAGCAAACTTAGGCCTGCAATTAGGCGCCGATGTACCGGTATTTATTCGTGGTAAAAGCGCCATAGCACACGGTATTGGCGAACAATTGGTTGACGTAGAGCTTGAACAAAAATGGTATTGTGTTGTGCACCCTAATCAGCATGTAAGTACCGCTAAAATATTCACTCATCCAGATTTAAAACGCGATACGCCAAAAATTTCAGGTGATTGGCGAACCCATAAATTAACCAACGATTGTGAGCCTTTAGTTAAAAAGCTCTGCCCCGAGGTTGAAAAAACCCTGCAGTGGTTGCTAAAATACGCCCCGTCGAAGATGACCGGAACAGGTTCATGTTGTTTTGTCGAATTTGCTAGCCAAGTTCAAGCACAAGATGTACTTGATAACCTCCCCCATACTTGGCAGGGTTTTGTTGCTTCTAGCGCAAATGTCTCACCTGCTCATACGGAGCTTGCCGCCATATTCGATCAATGAAGTAACGTACAAGTAATCATAAGTTAACGCGTAGTGGGTTTTACCTATTTACCCGTTAGTCCAAAAATTCAGTGCCTGAGGAACCCTACCGTGCCTGACATGAAGCTCTTCGCTGGTAACGCAACACCTGAGTTAGCTCAAAAAGTTGCAAAACGTTTGTATATTGAATTAGGCGATGCTGTTGTTGGCCGTTTTAGTGACGGTGAGATCAGTGTTCAAATAAATGAAAATGTTCGTGGCTCGGATGTTTTTATCTTGCAATCAACCTGTGCCCCTACTAACGATAACCTAATGGAACTTATCGTTATGGTTGATGCTCTACGTCGTGCATCAGCAGGTCGTATTACTGCCGTCATTCCTTATTTTGGTTATGCACGTCAAGACCGTCGAGTACGTTCTGCGCGCGTTCCAATTACCGCTAAAGTTGTTGCCGATTTCTTATCAAGTGTAGGCGTTGACCGCGTTCTTACGGTTGACTTACACGCTGAGCAAATCCAAGGCTTCTTTGATGTACCAGTAGATAACGTATTCGGTAGCCCTGTATTACTTGAAGATATGGAAGAGCGCGAGTTTGAAGACGTTGTTGTAGTATCGCCAGATATTGGTGGTGTAGTACGTGCCCGTGCTATTGCAAAACTACTTCACGACACAGACCTTGCTATTATTGATAAACGCCGCCCTCAAGCAAACGTTTCTCAAGTAATGCATATTATTGGTGATGTTGAAGGCCGCGACTGTATTATCGTAGATGATATGATTGATACCGGTGGTACTTTATGTAAAGCCGCAGAAGCACTTAAAGAACACGGTGCTAAACGCGTATTTGCCTATGCAACGCACCCTATTTTATCGGGTAAAGCCGCAGAGAACATTCGTAACTCAGTAATTGATGAAGTGATTGTAACTGACTCAATTCCGTTATCTGATGAATTAAAAGCGCTTGATAAAGTAAAAGTATTGACGCTTGCTGACATGTTAGCCGAAACAATTCGTCGCATCAGCAATGAAGAGTCTATTTCAGCGATGTTTGAACACTAAAATCACACATCTGCTTGAACATATAAGCGCCTTTTGGCGCTTTTTTTGTATGTGTTGTTTATTTTATTGGGGGGTGGTGTTATGATAGCGCGCCTTTTGGGTAGGGACCTTGGTCGCAAAGGCCCTAACACTTTTAATTATTGGAGACATTATGTCTAACGAAACTTATACTTACAACGCTGAACTTCGCGTAGAAACTGGTACTGGTGCGAGCCGCCGCCTACGTCGCGAAGACAAAGTACCTGCTATCCTTTACGGTGCAGATAAAGAAGCGGTATCGCTTACTCTTGCTCATAAAGACATGATCAAAGCACAAGAAAGCGAAGGTTTTTACACGCACATTCTTACGCTAAATGTTGGCGGCGAGTCTGTTGAAGCTATCTTAAAAGATATCCAACGTCACCCATTCAAGCCAAAAATCACTCACCTTGATTTCCAACGTGTAGATGCAACTCACAAACTAGTAACTAAAGTTCCTCTTCACTTCATCGGTGAAGAAGTAGTAACTAAAGCTGGCGCAACGGTTGTTCACCAGTTAACTGAAGTTGAGATTTCTTGTCTTCCTAAAGCTTTACCAGAATTCGTTGAAGTTAACGTTTCTAAATTAGTAGTTGGTGATTCAGTTCACATTTCTGACCTTGAGCTTCCTGCAGGCGTTCAGTCTGTTGAGCTAGGTAAAGGCGAAGGCCACGACCTGTCAGTAGTTACTATTAAAGCTAACAAAGCAGCTCCAGCTGAAGAAGAAGCTTCAGACGCTGCTGAATAATATTTAAGGTCTTGCACCTTGAATTCTATTCAAATGCTTGTGGGCCTGGCTAATCCAGGCCCCGAATACGCAAATACACGCCACAATGCAGGTGCTTGGTTTATTGAAGAACTCGCAGCACGCTACAACTGCACGCTCAAACACGATCCTAAATATCACGGCCTAACTGGCAAAGTGATCATCCAAGGCCAAGAATTCAAATTATTGATCCCCACCACCTACATGAACTTAAGTGGTAAAGCGGTCGGTAGTTTAGCCAATTTTTTCAAAATCCCCGTGGAAAACATACTCGTTGCCCATGACGAAATGGATTTAGACCCAGGCGTTGCCAAACTTAAAAAAGGCGGCGGTCATGGCGGTCATAATGGCTTAAAAGACATTATTGCAAAAATGGCAAACCAAAAAGATTTTATGCGCTTACGCATAGGTATCGGTCATCCAGGACATCGTGAAATGGTCACAGGTTGGGTGCTTGGAAAAGCAGCCAAAGAAGACCAAGAAAAAATGGATGCCGCGGTTGATGAAGCAGTTCGTTGTATGGAAATACTTGCAAAAGATGGTGTGTTAAAAGCACAAAACAGACTACATTCTTTTAAACCATAATCGTTTAAACGAATCTTAACAAGGTATCTTACTATGGGTTTTAAATGTGGCATCGTTGGCTTGCCTAATGTTGGTAAATCAACGCTTTTTAATGCACTAACTAAAGCGGGTATTGAAGCCGCTAACTTTCCTTTTTGTACCATCGAACCTAACACAGGTGTAGTACCGGTACCCGATCCTCGCTTAGACGAGCTAGCAAAGATTGTAAATCCTCAACGCATCCTACCTACCAGTATGGAATTTGTTGATATTGCTGGTTTAGTAAAAGGCGCATCGAAAGGTGAAGGTTTAGGAAACCAATTTTTAGCAAACATTCGTGAAACGGATGCAATTGGCCATGTAGTTCGCTGTTTTGAAGACGAAAACGTAATTCACGTTGCAGGCACTATTGACCCTGCTGACGATATTGACGTTATCAATACCGAATTAGTACTTGCCGATATGGACAGTGCTGATAAAGCTATTTTCCGTAATGCTAAAAAAGCCAAAGGCGGCGATAAAGACGCTAAAGAGCAAAATGCAGTACTTGAAAAAGTTAAAGCGCATTTAGACGAAGGCTTAACACTTCGCTCTTTAGAGCTTACTAAAGAAGAAAAAGCAGCTATTAGCTCAATTAACTTCTTAACTATTAAGCCTACCATGTACATTGCTAACGTAGCTGAAGATGGCTTTGAAAATAACCCACACCTTGACCGTGTGCGTGCTATTGCAGAGTCTGAAGACGCAGTCGTTATTCCTGTGTGTGCTGCAATCGAATCTGAGCTTTCTGAACTAGATGAAGAAGACAAGCTTGAATTTATGGCAGACCTAGGTTTAGACGAGCCAGGCCTTAACCGTGTTATTCGCGGTGGTTACGAGCTATTGCATTTACAAACCTACTTCACTGCAGGTGTAAAAGAAGTACGCGCGTGGACTATTCCAGTAGGTGCAACTGCACCGCAAGCCGCTGGTAAAATTCACACCGACTTTGAACGTGGCTTTATTCGCGCACAAACCATTGCTTATGACGACTACATTGCCTTTAATGGCGAAGGTGGCGCTAAAGAAGCGGGTAAAATGCGCCAAGAAGGTAAAGAGTACATTGTTAAAGATGGCGATGTAATGAACTTCTTGTTCAACGTATAATTACGCCTAAACAATCTGTTTATAAAAGCCCGCTTAATGCGGGTTTTTTTATGGCTATTAACATGTAAATTTAACCTCAAAAGGTAAGCTGTCTTAATCATTTTGGCTTTTTATACCAATTCGCATAATTAAGTGATCTATTTTGAGGATGGATAAACATGTTAGCAGCTAGAAAAATTCGCTTTTTAGTTGTTTAAAAGATAATTTTTTAACTCAGATAGCGACACGTTAAGGCCCACACAATTAGTAAGTATTATTACGGATTGATATTATATTAACGATCTAAGCTAAATACTTTATTTGACATGAGAAATACACATTAATAATTAGGCAATTGCCCTACTAACTGCCTCTACACTGCGACGCTGCGATTAACGTGTAATATTAAACACAACTAGCACAGGTTATGCCTCTTAAAATGATTGCATCGCCTGGTTGTTGAGTGTCATAGCTTTATTAAATTGCTTAAATCCTCAATAAACTAGGCTTTAAGACGAATTGATCACAAAATAACTGCTGAAATACACAGCTGTTTTTATATTAACGGTTTTAAGTTGTTATTACTTAGTGTACTTTGACAGTTGATTTACAGTTAAAAAAACAGCAAATTTATTAAAATTTAGCCTCTTAGCTTAATTTTCCTGCAAACAAACCGTGTTAAGTGTTTTTTTGCAAAAAAGGTGTTGACGGATTTGGGTCATATCAGCATAATACGCCCCGCACTCAGCGATGAAGTGATAACAAAAGAGATGGCTAAGTAGCTCAGCTGGTTAGAGCACATCACTCATAATGATGGGGTCACAGGTTCAAATCCCGTCTTAGCCACCATTTTTCTTTTGTTGCTCAATGAAGAGTTTAAAATAACTACCTTCCTTTGATTATTCAAAGTGAAAATGCGGGAGTGGCGGAATTGGTAGACGCGCTGGATTTAGGTTCCAGTATCTTAGGATGTGAGAGTTCAAGTCTCTCCTTCCGCACCATGTTCTGATATGAACTAAACTATCAATTGTTTTCTGTTGGGATATCGCCAAGCGGTAAGGCACCAGGTTTTGATCCTGGCATTCCCAGGTTCAAATCCTGGTATCCCAGCCAACAATGGCTAAGTAGCTCAGCTGGTTAGAGCACATCACTCATAATGATGGGGTCACAGGTTCAAATCCCGTCTTAGCCACCATTTCTTTTTTTGAAGTGGCTCTGCAAGAGTTAAAATTGCAGCTCAATGAAGAGTTTAAAATAACTACCAGTGTTTATTAAACACAAAAAATGCGGGAGTGGCGGAATTGGTAGACGCGCTGGATTTAGGTTCCAGTATCTTAGGATGTGAGAGTTCAAGTCTCTCCTTCCGCACCATGTTCTCGATAAGAACTAAAATTATCAATTAATTCTTTGTTGGGATATCGCCAAGCGGTAAGGCACCAGGTTTTGATCCTGGCATTCCCAGGTTCAAATCCTGGTATCCCAGCCAACTTCTTCTACCAAAGAAACGTTGCATAAAGAATTGCTCTGTTAAGAGTTTAAATATAAACGATGTATGCGGGAGTGGCGGAATTGGTAGACGCGCTGGATTTAGGTTCCAGTATCTTAGGATGTGAGAGTTCAAGTCTCTCCTTCCGCACCATGTTCTCGATAAGAACTAAAATAATCAGCTAATTCTTTGTTGGGATATCGCCAAGCGGTAAGGCACCAGGTTTTGATCCTGGCATTCCCAGGTTCAAATCCTGGTATCCCAGCCAATTTCTTATACCAAAGAAATTGCTATAAAGAATAAGAACTGCGGGAGTGGCGGAATTGGTAGACGCGCTGGATTTAGGTTCCAGTATCTTAGGATGTGAGAGTTCAAGTCTCTCCTTCCGCACCATGTTCTTATCTAGAACTAAAACTATTCCAAATTTAGCGTTGGGATATCGCCAAGCGGTAAGGCACCAGGTTTTGATCCTGGCATTCCCAGGTTCAAATCCTGGTATCCCAGCCAATTTCTATATTATCCTATACTCTTCCTCATTCGCATATTTGTGTATAAACTCATTAATGTTTACTGGCTTGCTAAAATAATATCCTTGCAAATAATCACAATTCATTAGCGTTAATGTTTGTTTAAGATCGTTATCTTCTATTCCCTCTGCCACCACCTTACAATTAAGTCGTGTTGCTAAAAACAATGTCGATTCAACAATCGCGTAATCAGCTATTTGAGTTAGCATGTCTTTTATAAATGATTGATCTATTTTTATTTGGCTTATTGGTAATTCTCGCAGTAATACCAAAGAAGAAAAACCAGTACCAAAATCATCTACACTAAATTCAAACCCTCGGCTATTTAGCTTTTGCATCATGGTGCGCGCGGCTTCAAGGTTTGTCATCATGGCGCATTCGGTTATTTCAAAAATAATTGCATCGCTTAACGTTGGGTCATGCTTTACAAGTTCTTCAACAAACTCATAAAACTCCGGGCTTTCTAAATCTTTAGTAGAAAGGTTTACATGCAACGAACCTACAAACCCAGCTGCTTTTAACACCTTTAAATGTTTTATTGTTTCTAGTAACACCCATTTAGAAATATTTAATATCAACCCACTTTGCTCGGCAATGCCAATAAATACCTCTGGGCTAATAAAAGAGCCATCACTTTGTGGCCAGCGTATTAATGCCTCTGCACCATGTACTTCATCGGCTTTGGCATCAAAAATAGGTTGCAAGTAAAGCTCAAATTCGTGGTTTTTAATAGCCTGCTTAATACGTGTGGTCATATTTGAAAGCTCATTTGCTCGGGTGCTCAGCGCCTCAAAGTAATGTACATAAAGTTGCTGTGTGTCTTTAGCTTCATGTAATGCTAAGTCTGCTTGCTTTAATAGCTCATTGGCATGTGACGAGTGATTCGCAAAGGTTGTTATTCCCACAGTCACGTGTACACGTAAGCTATGTTCGTAAATATGAAAAGGGTGCTTGGTTGACTTTTTTATTGCCTCAATACATAAATCAATTGCATCATTGGCTGAGTTATCAACAATAAGGGCAAATTCATCGCCGCCCAAACGGTAAAGCTTGGCTATTCCCACAATATTATGGCTAAGAGTTTTTGAAAAAATGCTTAACAGCATATCCCCTACTTTATTACCGTATGAGTCATTAAACGATTTAAAGCGGTTTAAATCTATGAGCATTAAATAAAAAGAAGGTTCGTACTTAACTTGTTTGTTAAGCACCTGAAAAAACTTTTTTCGATTAGGGAGGCCGGTTAAGCTGTCGTTTTCGGCAAGGGTACGTTGTCGCTTTGCAAAGCGGTCTATTTTTAAAATACTGTTATAACTAAGCTGAATAACTAAATAAACAAAAGCACCGCCACCAAATAAAATAAGCGATACGCTCATAGCAATAAATCCGGCTAAATCGTTATTTACAAAATAATAAAGTACATACCAATAACCCACTATAAAGCTAAAAATAAGCGCCAGTAGCAAAATCCACGAAACACGGTTAGTTTTTTTACAAATTTTTATTGTAGGCACAATACTCAGCGTAAGCAGTAAAGTGCCGAGAATGAGTATAAAAATAAAAAAATTATCCACAAACACACAACTTTTAATTGGTTAGTAGTTTGAGTATGGCAAAAAAATGCAATAACGGAATAAATTAATAGTGACAACAATACAGGTGCCGAAGCGGCATAAGAAAGGGAGTGATTGGCTGTACATTAATAATTTAGCCAATCACTTAAGCGGATTTAACTAAGCTCCCCACTAATAGCATATTTTAATACCC
Organism: Pseudoalteromonas sp. MM1; assembly: GCF_030296835.1. NCBI lineage: Bacteria > Pseudomonadati > Pseudomonadota > Gammaproteobacteria > Alteromonadales > Pseudoalteromonadaceae > Pseudoalteromonas > Pseudoalteromonas sp. MM1. The sequence continues at coordinate 2,446,231 of NZ_AP027922.1, forward strand.
AGTTTTTTAAAGGAGAGGTATTGTTAGCCATTTTTAAAAACTGGCTGCGCGCCCATTTAAGCGGCGTAATTTGATTAGAAAAACCAAAGTAACATGCATCCATCATGCTCATCATTAATAGGTTGGCTTTACGGCGGCTTCGCTCATATTCTTTTAGTTTTAGCGGGCAACCAATATCACCAGCGCTTTCAAGCGCATGTGCAAGTGCCACCACATCTTGAAAACCTAAATTAACGCCCTGCCCGGCCAGAGGGTTAATTGTGTGCGCCGCATCGCCAACTAACACCAAACGCCCATTAGAGTAATTATTTGCATGCTGACGAGTAAGCGGAAATACCGCATGGCTTTGTACCTCAAAATCGCCTGCAAGGGATGGAAATTTATTTAAAATATGCGCTTTGAGTTGCTCAGCTGTTAACCCTTTAAAATTTTGCAAGGTATTAGCGTTGTCATACCAAATTAAATTGGCATAAGGTGCCTGCATAGGTAAAAAGGCTAACGGACCTGTAGGGGTAAATTGCTGCCACGTTTTTACTTGCTGCGGCGCATCAAGCTTTATTAGTACGCCCATACAGTGCTGCTGATACTGCCACCCTGTTACACCAATATTTGCCTTTGCACGTAACTGCGATTGCCCACCGTCGGCTGCAATAACTAAATCAGCAGTATAACGGGTATCACCATAAATGAGGGTGATTGACGCGCCACCTTGCTCAATAGCACTTAAAGGTGCTGATTGTTCAATCACCTCAATATTATAATGTGCAAACTGCTGCCAAAGACTTGCTTGTATTAAATTGTTTTCAATTAAATGACCTAAGTGCGAAGTATTAATATCGGCGCAATCAAATAACAGATTGTCGCCACCGCGCTCAAATGCCTCTAACTGCGTGTAAGGCGCTAATCGATTTTGCCTTAAAATAGGCATAGCCCCTAGCTCGTCCAGCAGGTTTTCTGAAAAACGATTAATAGCCGATACCCGTATATCTACCTGCTCACTGGCTAAAATGGCGTCGGCGTTAATCAGTTTTTTTTCTATTATTTGTACTGACTTTCCTTGCTGTGCAAGCTTTATGGCCATGGCCGCACCGACCATCCCAGCGCCTACAACAATCACTTTGTTTTGAGTCATGTTTTTCATCATTTTGTTAATACGAGAAACTGTTTTGATTGTATCGTAACTCGCCGCATTAGTGCGAGAGTATATAGCTATCACGCTATTAAACTGCCTGTGTATTGATTTGAGATCACAAACATGAAAACTATACTTGGATCTGGGCGGGTATCCAGCTAAAATACGCGTCCTTTAAGTGAGCAACCTTGCTCCTTAATCCCGTTTTAAGCACATTTTTGTGCCACTACCGAATTGAACACGAGGCTATATTTCAATGAGCAAAAAGCTGCATATCAAAACTTGGGGTTGTCAGATGAACGAGTACGACTCTCAGAAGATGGCTGATCTTTTAGATGCAACCAACGGCTACCAGCTAACGGAAGAAGCAGCAGACGCCGACGTTATTTTACTTAACACCTGTTCAATTCGTGAAAAAGCGCAAGAGAAAGTATTTCACCAATTAGGTCGCTGGAAGTTGTTAAAAGATGACAAGCCAGACTTAATTATCGGTGTAGGTGGTTGTGTTGCCTCACAAGAAGGTGACTCTATTCGCCAGCGTGCACCATTTGTTGATGTTATTTTTGGCCCGCAAACGCTGCATCGTTTACCAGAAATGATTAAACAAGTGCAAGGCGACAAAGGCTCATCGGTGGTTGATATTTCGTTCCCAGAAATTGAAAAATTTGACCGCTTACCAGAGCCAAAAGCAGAAGGCCCGTCTGCATTTGTATCAATAATGGAAGGGTGTTCTAAGTACTGTACTTTTTGTGTTGTACCTTACACTCGTGGTGAAGAAGTTAGCCGCCCATTAGATGACGTATTATTAGAAGTTGCACAACTTGCTGAGCAAGGCGTACGTGAAGTAAACCTACTAGGTCAAAACGTAAACGCATACCGCGGTGAAACACACGATGGTGAAATTTGTTACTTCTCTGATTTAATTCGTTACGTAGCAGCGATTGACGGTATTGACCGCATTCGTTACACCACCTCGCACCCAGTTGAATTTACGCCAGATATAATCGACGCATACGCTGATGTGCCAGAGCTTGTTGATCACTTACATTTACCAGTGCAAAGTGGTTCAGACCGTATTCTTAATTTAATGAAACGCGGCCATACAGCGCTTGAGTACAAATCAACAATACGAAAGCTGCGTAAAATTCGCCCTAACTTAAGCATGTCGTCAGACTTCATTATTGGTTTTCCGGGTGAGAGCAAAGCTGACTTTGAAGCCACAATGAACCTAATTAACGACATTGGCTTTGATATGAGCTTTAGCTTTATTTACAGTGCGCGCCCAGGAACACCTGCCGCCGACTTGCCTGATGACGTATCAGAGCAAGAGAAAAAAGAGCGCTTATACCTACTACAAAACCGTATTACGCAAATGGCACAGCAAATCAGCCGCCAAATGTTTGATACAGAGCAACGTATTTTAGTTGAGGGGCCTTCTAAAAAGAACCCAATGGAATTACGTGGCCGCACCGAAAACAACCGTGTAGTTAACTTTGTTGGTCCACACACAGTGATCGGCCAGTTTGTTGATGTACGTATTACCGAAGCGTTACCAAACTCTTTACGTGGCGATTTAATTCGTACAGAATCAGAAATGAACTTACGTCGTGATGTTGCTCCTTCAGCTATTTTAACAAAAGCTGCAAGCGTGGAGCCAAAAGTCGATACAACCAACGAAATTGGCGTAGCTACTTTCGTACCATAGTTGTATAAATTCATTGCGCCAGTAACCCTTACTGGCGCACCCGAATAGGAAGTAATTTTGAGTAATCAGTTAAAAACATTAGAGATTTATTTAGAACCTGCCGACAACAAACGCCTTTCTTCTTTATGTGGCCCGTTTGACGAAAACATCAAACAAATTGAACGCCGCCTAGGTGTTGAAATAATCCACCGCGACAACTTTTTTAAAGTAACAGGTAAACTGCACTCAAGTGCCGCGGCCGTAGAAATTTTAAAAAACCTTTATGTTGATACTCAGCCTGTTCGTGGCGAAATTGGTGAAATAGAGCCCGACAACGTACATTTAGCCATTACCGAATCAAAAGCCCTAGAGCAAGACGTGCCGCAAAGTGCATACGGCAAAGAAATGTTTATAAAAACCCGCCGTGGCGTAATTAAACCGCGTAACGACAACCAAGGTTTGTATGTTGCAAATATTTTGCATCATGACATTACCTTTGGTATTGGCCCTGCCGGTACAGGTAAAACCTACCTTGCTGTTGCCGCCGCAGTAGACGCCCTAGAGCGCCAAGAAATTCGCCGAATATTACTTACCCGCCCAGCGGTAGAAGCCGGCGAAAAATTAGGATTTTTACCAGGTGATTTAAGCCAAAAGGTAGACCCATATCTGCGCCCTCTTTACGACGCCCTATTTGAAATGCTTGGCTTTGAAAAAGTAGAAAAACTTATTGAAAAACACATTATTGAAATAGCGCCACTTGCTTACATGCGTGGACGCACATTAAATGATGCGTTTATTATTTTAGATGAAAGTCAAAATACCACCGCAGAGCAAATGAAAATGTTTTTAACCCGTATAGGCTTTAACTCTAAAGCAGTAATAACGGGTGATATAACGCAAGTTGATTTACCACGCGGTGCGCGCTCAGGGCTTCGCCACGCTATAGAAGTGCTTAGTGATGTTGAAGAAATTAGCTTTAACTTTTTCCAATCGCACGACATTGTTCGCCACCCTGTTGTTGGCCGTATTGTAGAAGCCTACGAGCGCAACGACGAAAGCGAGCGACTAAAGCGTATAGAAAAGCAAAAAGCCAAAGAGCAACTTGCCGCTCAACAACCGCCGTCTACTAAAGAGTAATACCGTGAGCACCGAATTAGATTTACAAATAGCCTGTGAGTTTGACAACCTCCCAAGCAAAGAACAGTTTGCACTGTGGGCCGACAAAGCACTTAGCAAGTTTCGTGATGAGTCTGAGCTGAGCATCGTTATAAGCGATGAAGCCCAGTCGCAACAACTAAACAACGACTACCGTGGTAAAAATAAACCCACCAATGTGTTGTCGTTTGAATTTGAAGCACCGCCTGGCATTGATTTGCCATTAGTAGGTGATTTAATAATTTGCCCAGCCATTGTATTGGCCGAGGCAATCGAGCAAGAAAAGTCATTTCATGACCACTTTGCCCATATGGTTATTCATGGATGCTTGCATTTACTTGGATTTGACCATATAAAGAGTGAAGACGCTTTTGAGATGGAAAGCATAGAAAAGCAATTACTTGCAGAGCTAAACATAGCTGACCCATACCGGGACGAACTTTAAATTAACGGAGCATTTAGACGCAATGAGCGACGATAACTCGCAATCTAGCCAGGGTTCTTCTGGCAAAACGTGGATGGGCCGCATAGCCCAAATGTTGCAAGGGGAACCCCAGAATAGAGAAGAGCTGGTTGAAGTAATTGCCGACGCGCAAGAGCGTGACGTAATAGATCCAGAAACCAAAGAGATGATTGAAGGTGTGCTTGGTGTATCCAAGCTTAAAGTGCGCGATATAATGATCCCGCGCTCACAAATGGTCACGCTTGAAATCGACAGCCCCCTTGAAGATTTGATCCCCATGATGGTCGACTCCACCCACTCACGTTTCCCTGTGGTGTGTGAAGACAAAGACCACGTTGAAGGTATTTTGCTCGCAAAAGACTTGCTGCCGCTTATTTTAAATAAAGATGAGCACCTCCCGTCACTGCGCGAATATTTACGCCCAGCCATGGTTGTGCCAGAGAGCAAACGCGTAGACACCCTGCTAAATGAGTTTCGCCAACAGCGCTACCATATGGCGATTGTAATTGACGAATACGGCGGTGTGTCGGGCCTTGTCACCATTGAAGATATTCTTGAAATCATTGTCGGCGAAATTGAAGATGAGCACGACGAAGAAGAAGATCAACAAGATATTCGCCAGCTAGCTAAGCATGTATACGTAGTACAAGCGCTCACCCCTGTAGATGACTTTAACGAGTACTTTAAAACAGGTTACAGCACCGATGAAGCCGATACCATTGGCGGTACGGTACTACACGCATTTGGCCACATGCCAAGTCGCGGCGAAACAATTGAAATAGACGATTATCAGTTTAAAGTTACAAATTCCGATAACCGTCGTATTTTACAACTGCAAGTCACCGTTCCTAAGGTTGATGATAACGACAGTGAAGAAACTACTAACTAAACTCACCCTGTTAGTAAAAGATAAAAAAGCATGGCTCGCACTAGTTGCGGGCCTTATTTTAACTTTTGGCTACGCCCCTTACCAAATTTGGCCCATCGCATTTTTTAGCATTGCCGCCATTATTTTTTGTATTAACCCAAACAACACAGGCAAAGCACACGCAAAACGCGCCGCTAAATATGGCTTTATATTTGGCTTAGGCTGGTTTGGCGCAGGTATTAGCTGGGTGCATGTATCAATTGCTACTTTTGGCGGCATGCCGCTTGTAGCGTCGCTCTCGTTAATGGCTTTACTGTGCTCATATTTAGCGCTGTTTCCAGCACTCGCGTTTTGGGGAGCCACTCGCTTTGCAAGCGGCCCTAAAAGTATGGGGGCACTGCTCATTGCCACTATAGCCATTAGTGAATATTTACGTGGGCACTTACTAACCGGCTTTCCGTGGCTAAGTTTTGGTTATACACAAACAGACGGCCCGCTTAGACTACTGGCGCCCTATATTGGCGAATTTGGCTTAACGCTTACCTGTGTTGGCATTGGTTTTGCCCTTTACAGGCTCACCCAAAAAGAGTTAAAAACCCCATTAATAAGCGCAGCAGCATTAGCGTTACTTGTTATTGGCGCATTAAATACCGGTAATAATCGCTACTCTGGTAAAGAAATGTCGACCTTACTGGTGCAAGGTAATATTAAACAACACCTGCGCTTTGAGCCCAGTGAGTTTTGGACCACCATGAGCAAGTACCAAGACCTAACACGCCCCCATTGGGATGCTGATCTCGTAGTATGGCCCGAAGCCGCCGTGCCCGAAATAGAAGCCTTGGCCGACACTTACTTAGCCAATTTAGACAGCGCCGCATCGTTTAATAAAACCGCGTTAGTTACCGGTATTGTTGACTACCAGCTCGACACCAAAACCATTTACAACACGCTGATTGTGGTAGGTAATAAAGAGCGCAACGACGAGCACGGCCATTACCGCTACCTAAACAAAAACCGCTACCGTAAGCACCAGTTGTTACCTATCGGCGAATTTGTACCATTTCAGGATATATTGCGCCCTATAGCACCACTGTTTGATTTACCTATGTCATCGTTTACCCGTGGTGATAAAGTACAAAACAACTTACGTGCCAATGGTTTTAATCTGCTACCCGCCATTTGCTACGAAATAGTATTTGCCGATTTAGTGCGCGGTAACTATAAAAGCAACTCAGACCTACTCTTTACGGTAAGTAACGACGCGTGGTTTGGCGACTCTATTGGGCCATTGCAACACATGCAAATAGCCCGCATGCGCGCACTAGAGCTACAACGCCCGCTGGTACGCGTTACCAATAATGGTGTTAGCGCCGTATACGACCCAATAAGCCACACACAACAAACTATGCCACAGTTTGAAGCGGCGACCATGAAAGCCGATATAAAGCTTATACAAGGCAACAGCGTTTACAGCCAGTACGGAAACGTGTTTGTGTGGGGGTTTGTGTTATTGCTGGGGGTTGGTGGATTTGGGGTTAGGTTTAGGAAATAAAATAAAGTTGATAGCCGTCAGTTGTCAGCTATCAGTTCTGCGTTTTAACCCAATGAAGTAGACATCTAATTACTTAAAAGCTTTCTAATACCATAATACCAACTAATTGCTGCGACTGTGCCATGGGTTTCATCTTCAAAGTAGCGTTGATTTATAACTAGATCATCGCTTGAGTGCACTTTTAACTTTTTAGCAAACGCTAAACCCCATTGGTAATTTGTTTCACCAATTTCGCCAAACGCTTTAGCATTATTAGCAAAAGTAAAATACACATTGCCGTTAAGCGGCTTATTTATTAATTGTTTCTCATCAAAATAACGGTTTAGGTAGTTGTTATCCCACAGGTAAGTCGCATCAATAATTAAGTAATCTGTAAATAGTGCATGGTTAGAAAGCAACACATAGCTGGCAAACAAGCCGCCAAAAGACTCGCCAATTAATACGCGTTTAGTTGATGTGCGGTAATTTTTATTAATGAGTGGAATGAGTTCTTTTTCAAAAAAGGCGCGGTAGTTTGCGGCGTTGCCGATATTTTTAAACTTTTCTAGGAGTTTACCGTTAAATGTCCAATCAACATTGGTTGGGGTAAAGTCTCGCTCTCTTATCGCATTTTGACTATTAGGAATGGCTACTATAATTGCTTGCTGTATTTGCTGCTCAAGCCGCTCCGTACTAAGTGCCTCTACGAGCCCTGCAACGGCTTTTAGATGTGTTTGGTCACCATCGAGCAAGTAAATAACAGGATATACTCGTTCGAGGTTTTGCTTGTAGCTTGGTGGTACATAAACGCTAAAGCTACGTTGTTCATTTAAAATAACAGACCTAAGCTGATAGGTTTTGGCTAAAGTAATAGGCTCTGAGGCATTTACATTTATTGTAAAAAATAAATATAAAAATATTATTGATAAGACTTTCATACATATCCTTGTATTAAATTAATAGCAAACCAAGAAGAAACGCCCTTCTTTCAACAATCAAAACACCGCTTTTATCACTATGCTATTCCTTAGCTCTTGAGGCTAACTTTTTATATATTGCATCTTTATCGCGTTTACCAATTGCGAGTACATACACCACAACTTCGTCATCAATGACTTCATAAGCAAGGCGGTACCCTGCCGTACGCAATTTTATTTTATAAACATTATCAAAGCCGCGTAGCTTTGAGGCTGGCACGTGGGGGTTATCTAAGCGCTCAGCAAGTTTCTTTTTAAACTGGCTTTTAAGTGATGGCGCGAGTTTTTCCCACTCCTTTAAGGCTGCTGGTAAAAACTTTAACTTATAAGTCATCTATATTAACTTCAACCGCTTGAGATAAATCGCCTCTGCGGCTCTCAACAACTTTAGTTAATTCATAATCATCCAATTGTTCCATTAGTTGCTCATACATTTGTGCAGGCACTAAGTACGCTGCAGGCTTATTATGATTTAATATGGCTATTGCAGCGCCATCTGCTTCATTTAAAAGCGCGGTTGGGTTTTTTTTAAGTTCTGAAATACTTGCTGAACAATCAGCTAAAACCTGTCTCATATAACACCTATAAAGAACTAAATTAAGACCTTATTTTAGCCCTTTTCTTATCTAAAGCCATATATTTTATAATTACTTATTTTCTAAGTAGTTTTTAAAGTCTCTTCTACCGTTTGTGTATTTACAACCTGGTTCACACTGCCCTGAATAACCACTGTCGCTGATATTTTATCTTGAATGGCTTGCCTGTTTGGGTCCCAATATACTTGTAAAAAGCCTAATAAGCCCGTGGCAAAACCTGCGCCGTAACCGCCGTACCTTCCAAAACAATCAAGCATACCTAGTGGCTCACCATTTAGTGAAACCACCCGAATATTACATACTTTTTTACCTGGGGTTTGTCCGCGCCATAATAACGAAAACAACGTAAAGTATACGGCCGCCCAACCAAAACCAAGGCCTAGGTCTTGAATAATGCCTTTACCCCACTGCAAAATGCTGGTGACAGGTTTGGTTTGCTCGCTTTTAGTGTCTGCTTTTTCATTGATATTGCTTTTATGAGTTATTTCGTCCGAAATACTCTTTAGCTCTGTCTCATTATTTTTAAAATCATCTGCCACAACAGGCTCATCATCAGCTATGGCTATTAAGTGCAATAATGTGCGTGTAACTTCAATACCGCCTACGTTTTCCATTTCAACAAGCGCGGGCAATTGGCTAACTAAATTAGCACGAGCAACGCTTTGGCAAGCATCGTCGCAGTTTTTATCGTCGTTTGTTTGTGCTAAATAGGTGCGTATTATTGCTTTATCATGCTCGCTTAATTCATCGTTTTGCTGTGTTTTTTCTATTTGAGATGTTTGAAAAGCAGTATCGCATTCAAAAAAATCAATCGCTAATGAGAGTACAGTGAGTGAACTTACAAATAAAAAACTCGCGGCAAAAAGTTTTAAGGTTCTACGCCAAAACGATGACATTTTTGGAAGATATTGCTGCGCAGTGCCTTTATAAAAAGCCATGGCAGCCACAAAGGCAATTAAAGTGGCGCTTAGCTTAGCGGCCATAAATATTAAAGTGACATCAATGATCATTGCCATTGCACGTTTAATTGGGCTCGCTAATGGAATACCTAATAACGCTTGGTCAATTTTAAAGGCATACGGGGTGATCACGTCTTTGGTTTCAGAGTCTGATAACGCGAGTTGCTCTATCTCTTTGGTTTTCATTTTTATTTTTATGTTTTTAAAATGGGTAAGCTATTTAACTTACGCGCTTTTTATTTTTATATCAATCCGCTTAATTAAGTGATCTATTTTGCAGATTGGTATTAGCTCAAGTTAAAAGTATTGATTTACCGGCATAAAAAAGGGCTGCATACATACAGCCCTTAAAATACTTTATTTATAAATAATTAAGCGGTTGGGTAATCGGTATAGCCTTGCTCTGCGCCACCAAATAAAGTGTCGGGGTTGTGGCTATTTAGCGGTTTACCTTGCTCAAGCCTTGCTGGTAAATCTGGGTTTGACAAAAACGGGCGGCCAAAGCCAATCATGTCGGCCCAGCCTTGCGCAAGGGCTTCATCGGCGCGCTCTTTGGTGTATTTACCTGCATAAATTAAAACGCCGTTGTACGCTTTACGAATAGCCTGTTTAAACTCCACACTCATTAAAGGGGCGTCATCCCAGTCGGCTTCAGCAATATGCATATAACCTACGCCAGCATCATTTAGTGTGTGTGCCACGGCCAAATATGTTTGCTCTGGGTTATCGTCAACCGTGCCGTTAAGCGTAGTAAGTGGCGCAAGCCTTACACCTACTTTTTTACTACCAATTTCATCACATACTGCTTTGACTACTTCAACTAAAAAGCGCAAACGGTTTTGTACACTGCCACCATATTCATCAGTACGCGCATTTGATTGCGAGTCTAAAAATTGGTTAATTAAATAGCCATTAGCGGCATGTAGCTCTATGCCGTCAAAGCCTGCGTCTACTGCATTTTTAGCTGCTTGGCGAAATTCTGCTAGTACATTTTCAATATCTTGCTTGCTCATCTCACGCGGCAACTGAGTATCAACAAAGCCAGGCTCGCCGTTAGTATCTACAAATACTTTTACGTCTTTTGCCGCAATGGCCGATGCTGATATTGGCTGGACGCCCCCTGTGTTATCGCTGTGTGTTACTCGCCCTACGTGCCAAAGCTGAGCAAACATAACGCCACCAGCGTTATGTACTTTATCAGTTACTTTACTCCAGCCAGCTACTTGCTCGTTTGAGTAAATACCCGGTGTCCAGGCATAGCCTTTACCAAGCTCACTAATTTGTGTGCCTTCGCTAACTATTAACCCAGCACTTGCGCGTTGTGCGTAGTAAGTGGCCATTAAATCGTTTGCTATATCGCCAGGCTGCGTTGAGCGCGAGCGTGTCATTGGTGGCATAACAATGCGGTTTTTTAATGTTTTACCTGCAAGTTCTATTGGGGAAAAAAGTAATGTCATAATGCCTCCTAAGTTTGATGGCGCTCATAGTAACGCGTTTAAATAAATTCAAAAACAACAAAAAATGCAAAATAGTTTTGTCGAATTTGCAATAAAAACGAATGGTTACCAATCCTTCAAAACACCATTCATTAAAAAAGCATACTATGGCTAGAATATTTAATTGATACAATATAACATACCATTAAATGCATATTAGTAAGTAAAATTAAATGATAAATAAACTGCCCGTCACAGTGTTATCAGGCTTTTTAGGAGCAGGTAAAACAACCGTTCTTAGCCACATTCTTAACAACCGCCAAGGTAAAAAAGTGGCTGTTATAGTTAACGATATGAGCGACATAAACATAGATGCCGCCACTATTAAAAACGATATATCGCTCAGTCACAGCGATGAAAAACTCGTAGAGATGAGTAATGGCTGTATTTGCTGCACGTTACGCGAAGATTTACTGTTAGAGGTAAGCAAGCTTGCAAAAGAAGGTCGTTTTGATCATCTTGTTATTGAGTCAACCGGTATCTCTGAGCCACTCCCTGTTGCCGAAACATTTACCTTTGCTGATGAAAATGGCGTATCGCTAGGGGATATTGCCACCCTTGATACTATGGTAACGGTGGTTGATGCGGTTAATTTTTTAACCGATTACGAGCAAGCTAACGACTTACAAGATACAGGTGAATCCCTTGGTGAAGAAGATGAACGAAGTGTTACCGACCTACTTATTGACCAGGTTGAATTTGCCGATGTAATTTTAATTAGTAAAACCGACTTAATCACCAAAGCACAATTAAATAAACTCACAGCCATTTTAAACACACTCAATACTCAGGCAGAAATTATTCCTATATCGGCTGGAAAAGTTGATATTAATAAAGTAATTAACACCGGCCTGTTTAACTTTGAACGCGCAAAACAAGCCCCTGGCTGGCTTAAAGAAATGCGCGGTGAGCACATTCCAGAGACCGAAGAGTACGGTATTAGCAGCTTTAATTACATTGTTCATTGCCCGTTTGACCCTGAAAAGTTTTATAAGTTTTTGCACGGTACTGAGCAATTTGGCAAGCTCATTCGCTCTAAAGGCTACTTTTGGCTTGCCACACGCCCGCTATTTTGCGGCCAGTGGAACCAAGCAGGCGGCATTGCCCACTATGGGTTTGCAGGCATGTTTTATAAAGCCATACCTAAAAAAGACTGGCCAACCGATCCTGAGCTACTTGCCGATATAAACAGCAAATGGGTAGAACCCTTTGGCGATATGCGCCAAGAGCTGGTGTTTATTGGTCAATCATTAAATAAGCAAGCCATGATTAAAGCGCTTGATGACTGCCTACTGCCTGAAGATGCCGTACTTAAAGGTAAAGATTTTTGGAGAACCTACAACGATCCATTTCCAATTTGGGAGGAATTATAATGAACGCCCTAGCTCCTTTATCAGCGCAAGTAAAACCCACCGAACCACTACATCGTCGTGCAGCTATAAATAGTGATGCCAATGTGCTACCGCAAATTTATAACGAAAATATCAACATTACGGTTTGGCAAAGAAACCTCGAAAGCACATTAACAGAGGCGGTTAATACGCTTATAAATACAAATGTATTAAAGCCACTTGAACTGGCGCTCTCACCCGACGATGCGTTTGATCAATTAATTAAAGCGCTAAAGCCAGCAGAACAAAATTACAATGAAGCTAAAGCGCTATGTGAAGATATAGCCTTACTCGTTGAAATGTTTTGTTGCCTGTTCGATTTAAAACGTGCTGGGCTAAGGCTTAAAGTGTTAGTTAAACCTATGTGCCCGCGTTTTCATGTAGACAAAATTCCGTGCCGACTAGTGACAACTTATCAAGGGGTTGCAACGCAGTGGCTAAATCATAGCGATGTAAACCGCTCAAAGCTGGGAGCTGGTAATTTAGGTAAGCCCGATGAAGAGTCAGGTTTATTTTCATCAACAAGCCATATTAATCAATTAAATCAGGGCGATGTTGCCCTACTTAAAGGTGAATACTGGGACGAAAACGAAGGCGCAGGATTAGTGCACCGCTCTCCACCGGTAGCTGCAAACGAGCAACGCTTACTACTCACCCTTGATTTTATTTAATAAAAACAAAAAACGCTGGCATCTAACCAGCGTTTTTTATACCCATTGCATTAATACCAATCCGCATTAATACTTAATCATTTTCAGGGGCTAAACGTGTCGCTATCTGCGTTAAAAAATTCTCATTTACGACTGCATGGATGCAGAAGGTAGAGCAATGCAGGAGCAATTGCCGAGAACAACTAAATAGCGAATTTTTTGCCTTGCTATCAACACGTTTATCCATCCTTAAAATAGATCACTTAATTATGCGGATTTGTATAAATTAGTATTATGGTTGCTGCGCAGTAGCTGCTAGTACTATTTCGCGAATACACACATTTTGTGGTTGTGCGTAAGCGTATTCAACAGCTTGTGCAATGTCGTCAGGTGTTAACACCCCTCCCATGTCTTCTTTCCATGCTTGATAACCGTTTACTATGTCTTTAGATGTTGTATGCGACAGTAACTCAGTTTCTACTGCACCTGGCGCTATAGTACATACACGCACATTGCTGCTTGCTACTTCTTCACGTACGTTTTCGCTAATAGCATGTACTGCAAATTTAGAGCCGCAATACGCTGCATGATTTGGAAAAGTTTTACGCCCAGCAACTGAGCTTATATTAATAATGGTGCCCGTTTTACGCGCTTTCATTGGTGAAAGTACAGCTTGCATTCCGTTCATTAAGCCAATTACGTTTACATCAAACATGGTTTTCCACTCATCGGCATTTTGCACATCAAGCTCACTTAAAAGCATTACACCGGCATTATTAACAATACAATCTGCTGGGCCATATTCACCTTCTGCTTTTACAATAGCAGCTGTGAATGAGGCTTTATCGGTAACGTCTACTTTTTCGCATAGAGTATTGGGTAAATTAAGCGCCTCTAAACGCTCAATACGACGTGCTAATAACAGTAATGGGTGGCCGCTATTACTTAAACGGCGCGCAATTGCTTCGCCAATACCAGAGCTTGCACCTGTGATCACTACTAACTTTTTCATATTAATCTCCATTATTTAAACGTGCGCAGCACAATTACTGCAATGGAGTTATTTTAAAAAATTAAGCAGTGTTGATATATATCGCTAAAGTCAAAATACTGTTGCTGTACAACAACAATAATCATAAAAGAGAGTTACTGGTGGTATTGTTCAAAGCGGTTATTAATAAAGTTAATAAATTCGCGTAAGCGTTTAGGGCGGTATTTGTCGTTGTGGTAAATTGCCGAAAACGTCACCGCAGGAATTTGCCATTGTGGCAGTAGCTCAACAAGTTCACCGTTAGCTATTTGGGCTTCGCAGTACATTTTAGGCACTCTAATAATACCCACGCCTGCTAATGCCCCTTGTAAAAGTGCATGGCCATTTTTACAAATTAACTGCCCAGCTATTGTTATATCAACTAGTTGTGAAGGATTGGCAGTACAACTAAAACTCCAACGCTTTACAGACCCAGTAAGGCAGCGGTGCTCGCTGAGCTCTTTTGGGTGGCGTGGATTACCAAACGCTTTTATATACGCTGGGCTTGCTAGGGTTACAATATTTATGTTCATGAGCTTTTTAGCAACAAAACCAGCGTCGGCTATTTCACCCATTCTAAAGGCAATATCAAACTCATCATTAATTAAATCAACGCGGTGGCTGCTAAAATCAAGCTCAATATTAATTTGCGGATACAACGCCATAAACTCACTAATATAGCGTGCAATAAGTTGCTCGCCTATGTAACCCCCTACACAGTTTATACGTATTAGGCCGCGGGTTTGTTTTGTGTCATCAACTGCTGCAATTAGCGCCTGATCTATATTATTTAACGCGCCTTCGCATTGCTTAAATAACAGCTCGCCTGCAAGCGTGAGTTTTAATGTACGGGTAGTACGTGTAACGAGCTTTACCGCCATTTTACTTTCAAGTGCGCTAATTTGCCGTGACACATGCGAGCGTGACACCCCCAATGCCTCAGCAGCTTTAGTAAAATTACCCAGCTGTGCAATAAGTACAAATGAGCGAATATCAGCAAGGTTAATATTATTAAGCATAAGCGCCTCAAATAAGTGTTAAGCCTTACATAATAAACAAAAATGTTATTTTAAGTAATGGCATAACTCTTTATTTAGCCTGCGTTAAGCACTCTATTAATTACATCATACAAGCCCTGAGTATTCACCGGCTTAGAGACAAAGTCATCCATACCCACCTTTAAACAGCGCTGCTTATCATCTTCGTAGGCGTTCGCAGTAATAGCCACAATAGGCACATGTATTTTAGTGTTTACCTCGTTAGCCCGTATTGTTTGGGTGCATTCGTAGCCATCCATATTGGGCATTTGGCAATCCATTAAAATTAAATCAAACCGGTTACCTTCTAGCACTTTTAGGGCTTCTATACCGTCGGTTGCCATTACTAAGTTTACCTTGGTTGGCTCTAGCATTTTTGCAATTACTTGGCGGTTAATGGGGTTATCTTCAACTAATAATAGTGTTTTATCGCTCAAATTTGGCAGCGACTGTTGTTGTTTAACGGGCTTTGGTTTGCTCGACTGTGCTTTAGGCGCACTCACGTAAAATTTAAGTACACTACCTTTACCTGGTTCGCTGTTGAGGGTAATTTCACCCTGCATTTTTTTTATTAACCCTTGGCTGATCGCTAAACCTAACCCTGTGCCGCCATATTTACGTGCCACACCTACATCTGCTTGTGTAAACTCGCTAAATAACAGCGCTTGTTGATCTTTTTCAATACCAATGCCGCTATCAGCTACGCTTACTAAAAGTTGCTCGTTTTGATAATCAAACGATAAGCGCACAAAGCCGCGCTCAGTAAATTTATACGCATTAGAGAGCAAATTAATAATCACTTGATTTAAACGTAAGTCGTCAATTTTTACGCAACCTGGCAGCCTGTCGCTTTGCTCAACAATGAATTCGACCTGCTCTGAGCTCACAATCGGCGAGAACAACGACTTAATATTGGCAACAAACGGCGCAAGGTTAGTCTCCCGTGGGCTAATTTCCATGGCGTTGGCTTCTATTTTAGAAAAATCTAAAATGTCGTTTAAAATTTTCAGTAAATTTTGAGCGCTTTTTTGCTGTGTATTTAACAGCTCCCGCTGCTCATCGGTTAATGAATTATCGCGCAGTAACACCTCCCCCATGCCTAAAATACCGTTCATAGGAGTACGTAGCTCGTGGCTCATATTGGCTAAAAATTGCGATTTTGCCACATTAGCTAAATTTGCCCTATTCACCGCTTTTTTAAGCTCTTTAGTTTGCTCTGCTACTTTTCCCTCAAGTTGTTGATTAAACTCGCTAAGCTGGGCATTTAACCCTTGGTTTCTGATATTAGATGCTTGTAAGTTTTCTATTGAACGCTGAAGCGCATCAGCGAGTAATTCAAATTGCTGTTGCAGCTGCAATACTTCATGCCAACTGGAGTCTGTATTAAACTTATGTGTTTTAGTTTTACTAAAGCTTTGCATTAGCGTGGTTAAGCTAGTGATTGGCTGCACTAATAAATTAGCAAGTTGGTGTATAAAAATAACCACCAAAATCATCAGTATCGCACTTAACAAAATGGTAGGAAGCCAAGCTTTTGCCACCGCCATACTTAAATGTTTACGGTTGTAAAAGGTAATAACTTGCCAATTGTTTTGTGGATCAATGTACCTAGAGCTGTGGTACACCTCGTTTTTGGTCGAACGAAAAAGGTTTTTATCACCTAAATTACTGGTATTAAAGCCTTGCTCGTTAAAGTGGCTGAGTATTTTAAATTCATCAAGCGAGCTAAATACCACCTTTTGCTGCGCATCAAGCACCACTAAATCGCCCGTGTATTCAAATAAGTTAGGGATAAATCGTTCTAAGCGATTTAACTTTAATGAGCCCTCTACTACACCATAAAACGTATTGTTACGATAAATAGGCGCTGAGAGCGCCACAATAGCCTCGTTACCTAAGCCGCGCCCCTGAAACACACCACTGGTGTAACCAAGTGGATAATCCTGGGCTTGGGTAAAATACCCTCTGTCTTTAACGCTTCGCTGGGCAAGGCTAAGCCCCTCTATTAAGTCGCTGGGCGAACTAAGCTCTACAAAGCCGTCTGGGTTTGCATACAAACTGGTGGTAAAACCAGGAAACAAAGACATTAATCGTTTGAGCTGCACATCGCTTGCAGTTCCCACACTTATTGCATCGCTACTCATAACAATGGCGTTTCTGTGAAATGCTAAATAATCATTTAATTGCGTGCTAATAGACTCGGCTTTTTCTTCTAATTGGGCGTTTACTTCATACTCTAAGCGCGCATGGTGGTCGTTAACTAAAATAACACTGGTTAGCAACACCACTAAAATAATAATAACACTGACCACATAGCTTAAAATTTTTGCCAGTGGCCGCCCCTGATACGCACGGCTAGCGTAAGGTACAAATACACTAAATAAATCAACCACCGCCAAGCTTATTAGCGCGTTAATTAAATACTTTGATATAGCTACTATGAGTGTTAACCAGGCCAAACCAATAACAAATTGACCTATAACCCACACAAAGGGTAAACCTATGCATAACCAAAATACACTGCCTAAAGGAAGAATAGGTTTAGAGCGGCGTAGACAAAAAGCATAAAGCCAAAAAAGCTCGAGTAAATACACAATACTCGGCCAACAATGACCCCACCTATAAAGTAAAAAACCAGAAACAATGGCAAGGCTTAGGCACGCGTAACGCAGTCCAGTAAATACTAAACTACATAAAACAAATACCTGCCCAAACAAAAATTCGGAGCTGTCGAAAAAATACAATGGCGAGAGATTTACTAACCCGCCTAATAACCCTAATAAAACAGCGAGTGTCCACTTACTTCTTTGCGGCATTAATCAACCTTGGGGCACTTTGTTAACACTTTACGCGCTAAAATTAATGTAATTTTTACATTATTACGTACAAGGCAAGGGTTGTCTAGCCGCAATAAAATAGGAACAGGTAAACATTAAACCCTGTCAAAAAATCAAAATAACCGTAGGTAACAAAATGATTTAAAAAGAAAGGTGTGCAATTAGCCACCCGCATAAAAGGTAGGATATATGGCGCGCTAAATATTGAGCAATTTAGGCTTCTGAACGCACTCAAAAAGCGTGTTATGTGTTTTTACATTTACTCTTTTTATGGCTTCCACTTAAATTTAACTTAATATCCTTAAGCATAGGTTTAGCATTTGCGATTGCTAAATAGGCATTAGCTAACGTTTCTGGGCCTGCGCAATAGTCTACATCGAGTATTACTGTTGAAACATTTAGTGTTTTTAATTTACCCTCTAACTCAGAAAATGTGAGCTTTACTTTGGAGTTGCTGGTTAAGTAATTCGATTCTTTTACATAAATAGTGATTGTTTCATCTGCTAATGCAGTAAATGGCAAGAATAAAAACAGTGTGAATGTAAAAATGATACGCATAAATCCTCCACGGTGTACAACGGCGCAAAATTAATAAGCAACAACTGACTATAAAACAGAGCGAAGCAAAACCACGACATCCATTAAAAAAGCCTCGCATCGAATAAATTACTGTGCCACTATAAACCGAGAAATGTCCATATATCACACTGCATTCATCTTAGCCCTCGAATAAGTACCTGTAAACAACAAGTTATACCAATTCGCATAATTAAGCGATCTATTTTGAGGATGGATAAACGTGTTGATAGCAAGGCAAAAAATTTGCTATTTAGTTGTTCTAAATGAGAATTTTTTAACGCAGATAGCGACACGTTTAGCCGCTAAAAATGATTGAGTATTATTGCGGATTGGTAGTAATTTAGATTCATAAGTTGCTGAGGTAGAAATACACCCAAATGGGAGAGCAGTAATATTAGATAAACAACAATCGTAATACTTAATATTTAACGGTGTTATTAAGGAATAATTTAAAAAGGAATGTATTTTCACCCAAATGAGGAATTTGGGTGGCAGTCTTACCAGCCACATCTCGGCACACACGTCACAAACTGTGGCTGCTCCCTTCCGGGCCTGACCAGGTTCGCCTGCTAGTGTTGCGAGAGGACCAATAAGACTACCATTGAGGGCCTTGGTTGGCGCGGGAAGGATTATCTCTACTTTTGGTGTGTTATTCAAGGGATAATCAAAAAAGAAAGTGCGATTGCATACTTCATATACAATCGCGCTTAAAAACAGCCTTTAATGCCTATTAATTACGCTCTAACTCGGCTTTTACTTTACGTAGTGCTGCTTTTACTTTTTTCATGTTTTCTGGACCCATACGTAACAGCTGTTTTTGTGCAGCCGGTAGTTGCTCCCATTCAGAAAACGCATACTGATAAGTAACCGAATCACGCAGTAGCGGTAAATCACCTTCTGGCTCCGGTGTATCAAGTAATAAATCAATAGCATCTTCTAGCGTTTGATTAAACTCATCATCGCCGTAGCCAATTTCACTGTACGCGCTGTTGATTAATGGCTTGTATTGCTCATACATACGCACAGCTTGGGCAGCGCTCATACTTGTAAACACTTTTACATAAGGCGTATAACGCTCGTAGCTGTTAGGGTCAATGGTTAAAATGTCCCCTTCGTTTACACTAAATTCTTCTTCGGGTTTAACCACTGGCGTATGCTTTTTAGCAATTTTTCCTTTGGCTATGTTGTCTATAAATACCACACCACGGCGAATCACATCGTCGGTTACCATTAGGCTCATTACAGAGTCGCTTAGGTATTCATCCATTTTAGCAACCACTACGGTGTCGCTTTCATCTAGCGTTGGTAATGGCTCTACAACCGGCTCTGGCTCAGCTGGGCGCTGGGCAGGCACGCTTAGCTCTGCTGGCTTTTCAGGCTTAACTGATGGCGCATCTACCACGGGGTCGTTTTCTGGCTTTAGCGCCATTACTGGTTGCTCTTTTGGTGTTTGCTCTACCTCTTTACGAGTTTGCGGCTCCTCAGTGGGCGTCAGCAAAACAAATGCAGCAGCACACACTAAAATAATTAAAATAATAACGGCGAATAAAAAGTTGTTTTTAGGCGGACGTTTTTGAACATCTGACGCTTCTGGTTTATCTGACATACAAACTCCATAAATTTAAATGCATATTATACCAATCCGCAATAATACTTAATCATTTTGCGGGGCTAAACGTGTCACTACCTGCGTTAAAAAATTCTCATTTAGAACAACTAAATAGCAAATTTTTTGCCTAGCTATCAACACGTTTTTCCAGCCTCAAAATAGATCACTTAATTAAGCGAATTGGTATTACTCAGAGTACCCTGAGTGGAAAAAATTCACTATCGGTAATCACTATTACTTTAAATATAGGCTTTACAACATAAACCTACACTTACTAATCAGAACAACACGCTATAGTAACTCAGTTATTCTTTGATTCTTCTAGCTTAAAGACTTAAAGTTGATAAATAAAGAAAAGACGTTAAGCAGTTTAAACAGCACTATGAAAATCCAGCAAGTTGACCCACATAAACCTAAAATAGCCCTATTACTTACAGGTGGTGGCGCTCGCGCTGCTTATCAAGTGGGCGTGCTTAAAGCGCTTGCTCATAGTATGCCCCGCACCGCGCCTTTGCCATTTAGAATTATTAACGGCACCTCTGCAGGCGCAATTAATTCTGCTGCTTTGGCCTGTTATGCCTCGTGTGCGCATTTGGCCGTGCGTAAACTTGAGTCTGTATGGAAAAACTTTTCAACGTCTATGGTCTATAAAAGCGACTTTTTAAGTGTGTTTGGCCATATTGCGCGTAACATATTAACCAGCTTTCAGTCTGAACATATAAACCACCCGCCAGGCAGTTTGCTAAATAACCGCCCTTTGCGCGGTTTATTAAACGAAATTTTAGACCTGCACCGCATTGAACGTAATTTACACCGTAATTATTTAGAAGCGATTTCTATTACGGCTTCAAGCTATACAACCGGTGACTCTGTTGCGTTTTTTCAGTCAAACACACAAACACCTTGGCAACGCGCTAAGCGCGAAGGCCGCCCTATGCGCATTAATGTTGAGCACTTAATGGCATCAAGCGCTATTCCTATGGTGTTTCCGAGTGTTAATGTATTTAACCACTATTTTGGCGATGGCTCTATTCACCAGCTTTCACCGCTTAGTCCGTCTATTCATTTAGGCGCCGAAAAAATATTTATTATTGGGGTAGACCAGCCAAAAGAGTCGCACCCGGCGGGGTACTCGCCCCACTACCCTGGGCTTTCTGCAGTGGCTGGGCATTTACTCGATAGTGTATTTAGCGACACCATGCAAGCCGACCTTGAGCGCCTTGAGCGTGTAAATCGCACTTTGGGGCTACTTCCGGCGCGCGACAAACATCAAGAGCTAAAACAAATCGAAACCTGCATTATTAATCCATCAAAAAACTTTAACGATATTGCCGCGCAATACTACAGCGATATGCCGTGGGCAATTAAGTTGCTGCTGCGCACAATTGGGGTAAAAAAGCACTCGCAATCTAGTTTAACCAGCTATTTATTGTTTGAAAAACGCTACACTCAGCACCTAATTCAAATTGGCTATGAAGATGGCATGAAAAAGCTCCCTGAAATACGCCAATTTTTAGAGCTCGATTAAACAAAATAGTCAGCGCACTCTTTTATTCAAGCCCATCAAGTAGGTAATGCTCTACTCGCTCTACCCGTCTAGGCTTACCTTGTAATACCAATACATCATTTGCGCATAATGTGGTGTTGGTTGATGGGGCATCTATTTCTTGGCCTTCTCGGCGCAGGGCTTTTACAGTCACGCGGCGTTTTGATAAGTTAAGCTCATCTATTGTTTTATCCACGGCGTAGGCTTGGTCGGGCAAGGCGACTACGTGTAAATATTCTAAGCGATCAGAGGAAGTTTCTTCGTTGTCTTTAAAATAGCCAGCGTAAAAACTTTGCATAAGTGGGTAGCGATTACGGCGCTCTTTACTCACACGGCGCACAATGCGTGTCATTGGTACGCCCGACATCGACAACACATGGGAAACCAACATTAAACTTGCCTCTAACGACTCAGGCACCACCTCAGTAACGCCGAGCTCTTTTAAGTTGTTTAATTGGCTGTCATCGCGGGTTCTTATTAATATTTTAACGTTGGGTGCAAGTTGTTTTATGGCGTCTATAACCACATGTGCATGCTCAAGCTCTGTAAAGGTAATAATCACTAAGCGTGCTCGCTCTACCCCTGCGCATTTTAAAATATCTTTTTGTTTTACATAGCCAAATATTACTGGCTCACCTGCGGCTTTGCCCTCTTGTACTAAAATAGGGTTACTTTCTATGGCAACGTAATCTATGGCTTCAGGTTTTAAAAATCGCGCTATAGTTTGCCCTACGCGAGAAAAGCCACAAATAACCACGTGATCGTTATATAAAGTGCTACTTTTAGGCTCGCTCTCCCTTGCCATACTGGGGTGATCTAAAATGCCTAATTGCTTTAAAAGGAGTGGGGTTTTATCAATTAAAAATGGGGTTAGCGCCATCGAAAGCACCCCTAAGGCAATTAAAAATGAGGCTTGCTCTGAATTTAATAACTCATGCTGACTTGCCAAAGCAATAAGCACAAACCCAAATTCACCCATTTGCCACAGCATAATGCCACATGCCAACGAGTCTTGATTACGCTCATGCATTAATCTGGCACTTAATGCCAGCACGGTAATTTTTAATATTAATAAACCAAATAACGCACCAATAATTACTAACCCATGCGAAAGCACAAATAAAATATCGAGCTGCATCCCCACAGTTACAAAAAACAGCCCCATTAAAATATCGCGAAATGGTCTAATATCAGCCTCTAGCTGATGGCGGTAGTGGCTCTCTCCTAGCATCATGCCGGCTAAAAATGCCCCAAGCGCCATTGATAAACCAAACATGTAAGTTAAAAAGCCGGCAAATAACGCCACTAAAATGGTGGTAAGTACAAACAGCTCATCGGTTCGTACCTGCGCTATTTCTTTAAATACTTTAGGTAATACCCATTTACCAATCGCCCACAGTAATAAGCAAACAAACGCGCCTTTTGTAAGCGCAAATGCCAGTGCCCAACTAATACTTTGCGAATCGCTTGAGGCAAACAGTGGCAAAATAATAAGCAAGGGGACAACGGCAATATCTTGAAACAGCAATACACCTACGGCAAGTTGCCCACGGCGCTGGTTTAGTTCGCCTGTTTCTTTTAATAGCTTGACCACCACCGCGGTGGAAGAAAGCGCCATAATTGTGCCAATGGTAAAACTAGTCAGTAAGGAAAAATCTAAACAATATAAAAAAATGATGAAGAGTAAGCTGGTAACACCAACTTGTAACGAGCCTAGCCCAAACACAATGTTGCGCATGGCCATTAGCCGCGATATAGAAAATTCGAGCCCTAAACTAAACAATAAAAATACAATGCCTAGCTCAGCAACAAACTCAATTTCGTGAGATTGTGCTAGCCAGCCAATGCCATGGCTGCCCGCTAAAACACCTGTTGCTAAATACGCCAAAATAGGCGGCAAGCCAATGCGCTTAAAAAACCATACAAAAAGCACCGCTGCCACTAACAAGCCAAAAATTTGAGCGTTTATACTTTGCAAATTTGGCCTCCAGCGTCAATTAAACTAGGGAATAAGCTTTAAATATAGCAACCATATGTTTATCAAGCAATTTTAAAATATGGCATAAAAATAGCTTAGTTATTGCAAAGAAACACCCTGGGGGAAGATTTTAATGGAAAATGTCCATATTTTGACACAACGCGTATCTGGACGCGGCGATTTTTTGCCGTTTTCAGCTGAGCAAACACATACAAACGAAACAGCGGCAACGCACGACTTAATTACCGAGCTACAAACAAGCCTAGTAATAGAAGATGTATTGGCTATTTATGCAAAATTTGCCAAACAACTACTTAACTTTTCGGGCTTGCAGTTTCAATCAACGCTCGGTACTGCACAAACCTCAGATAGCAACACGAATGCTAGCCCATATTCTTACGATTTAGCTATTGGCCGCGAGCATTTAGGACAGCTAATTTACTTTAGCCAATACCCTATTAGTAAAGCGATTGAAAACAAATTACGTGCCCTGCATAGCGCCCTTGCGTACCCATTGCGTAACGCAATGATGTACAGCCGAGTGTTAAAACTTGCCACAAAAGATGCGCTAACCGGATTAAATAACCGGAGTCAATTTAATGACATTTTATCGCAAAAGCTCGAAAACTGCCGTCGTTACCAGCGCCCTTTTAGTTTAATGCTGCTTGATTTAGATAACTTTAAGCAAGTAAACGACAACTATGGCCACAAAGTAGGTGACGATGTGTTAAAAGAGTTTTCGCAGGTACTTTGCAGTAGTATACGCGGTACCGACTCTGTGTTTAGATTCGGTGGCGATGAGTTTTCTTTGATTATTGAAGACCCCGAATTTACTACAAACAAAGTGGTTGCTGAACGCATTATGCACTTAGTGAGAAATTCAAGCCTAATGGCTAAATACAAAGTAACCACCAGCATTGGCTTTACCCTAGCCAATAGCCAAGATTGCGAAACAGAAATATTTGCTAGAGCCGATAAAGGCCTATACAAGGCAAAAGCTTCTGGGCGCAACTGCGCGAAAGCCTATTAGTATTTATATAACTGTATTTTTAAAAAAGCCTAGCTTCCCCCGCTAGGCTTTTTTTATTTATTAGCCCGTAATTTATAAACAAATAAGGCGGCACAAAAGCCAAAAAAGAAACCGCTCACTAAATTAAGCAATGCTGTTATGGTTGCAAGCGGGGTAAGTAGCACTAAAACTAATGGCAGGCTTACACCTAAAATAAAAAACAGCCCGCCTTTTCCTAACCAGTAGGCAAGCAGTAATGCCGCCGATATCACCCCGCCCACAACAGCATAACCTAATGTAATAATATTTAGCTCTAGCAATACATTGGCTATAACAGCAACTAACACTGTTATTACCATGCCTATAGGTGCTTTATTAACTAACGATAAGCCCACATGCGGCTGCTTACTCATTTATTTACACTCCCAAAAAATACCGTTATTGTATTGGTGTTTTTCACTTATAAAATATCCCACTACTTGAACAAGCTCGTCATTATAAAATATTAAAGGCACACGCCCTCTTAGCCATGGGGCTACTTTTGCGTCTTTAAACCAATGTTTAAGCGTGTTACTACCTGGCTTATTTAATGGCTTTATACGCGCACTATTACAATTAAAGCGCACCGTTACTTGTTCATTAGCTAATGGGGCTCGTAGGCCTTTACCTTGCTGCTTTATTAATACGCGCCCATCATTAAGTGCAAGCTCATTGCTTGTTAGCGCTTCATCGGCTAATGGCGTTTGTGGTGTAACAAAATACAAATACCCTTGATGACGACGTATTTGCCCCTCACTTAAATCAACTTGCATTTGCGCATCAGCCTGAGCATTTATGGCTTGATTAATTATTTGCAAAAGCTGCTTTTGAGAGGGCATTACTTGGGTAAATAAGCTTAGCCAAGCACGCACTACATTAGTTATACGCACATCACTGTAAGCGGTTACTTGGCTAACACTAAGTGCTTGGTGGGTGTTTATACTTTGTTTTAAGTCAAACTCAGTGTATTCATCTAGTAGCGCTTGTTGTTGTTGTAGTAACTCAATGCTGCGCCCTGCACAGTGCTCAAACCCTCTAAAACGCTTTGCAAGTAAAGGCACTACACGTGCGCGTAAAAAGTTACGATCAAAACGCTCATCGGCATTTGAGTCATCTGTAATGTGTGAAATATTAAACTGTTCGGCAAAGTGCTCTATATCACTGCGCGTTATGTTTAAAAGCGGCCTGTAGCATATTCGCCCGCTTGGTAATTCACGCATTTTTTGCATTGCGCCTAACCCTTTTAAGCCAGAGCCGCGCTTTAATCGCAGTAAAAATGTTTCTATTTGATCGTTTAAATGCTGCCCCAGCAAAATAACACTGCCCACGGGGCTCAGCTCATCAAGTGCTTTGTAACGTGCCTCTCGTGCTTGCGCTTCTAGACTTGTTCGTGTTTGTGGGTTTATTGTTACCTGCGCGGCATTAAACGGTACATTTAGCTCAGTACATACGTTTTGGCAAAAGCGCTGCCAGTCATTAGCGTATTGGCTTAAACCATGATTAACATAAATCGCGTTTACGTTTAACGTTGGTATTTCTTGCTTTAGTAAATGCATTACATGAAGCAACACCACCGAATCCACGCCACCCGAAAGCGCCACCGTAAAGTTATATTGCTGGTGCTTAAAAAAATGCTCTAGGGTGTGTTTAACGTGCTGAAAAATTGGTGAAGCTTGCATGGATTCGCTATAAATTTAATGTTTGCAGTATTTTAAAACAAAAAAGCCGCATAAGCGGCCTTTTTTAACAATAAATGCGATGGTTAGCTAATTAGCAGTAACCAAACGACATTAAGCGTTTGTAGCGTTGATCTAGCATGTCTTCAAGCGAAAGCGCTTGTAAGTCTGCAAGGTCGCGCTTTAAGCGTGTTTTTAAGTTACGTGCCATAGCATCGTAATTGCGGTGTGCACCGCCTAAAGGCTCTTCAACTAAGTTATTAATTAAATCAAGCTCTTTAACACGCTCAGCTGTTACACCCATTGCCTCTGCCGCAAGGGGTGCTTTGTCAGCGCTTTTCCATAAAATAGAGGCACAGCCTTCTGGTGAAATTACTGAGTACGTGCTGTATTGCAACATGTTAACTCTATCGCCAACACCAATGGCTAATGCACCACCTGAGCCGCCTTCGCCAATAACCGTACAAATGGTTGGTACTTTAAGTGCAGCCATTACTTTTAGGTTACGTGCAATTGCCTCAGACTGACCGCGCTCTTCAGCACCAACACCTGGGTATGCCCCTGGCGTGTCGATAAAGGTCATAATTGGCATTTTAAAACGCTCAGCCATTTCCATTAAACGTAAGGCCTTGCGGTAGCCTTCTGGCTTTGGCATACCAAAGTTACGTTTAATTTTTTCAGCTGTATCGCGCCCTTTTTGCTGGCCAATAACCATGACTGGCTCGCCATCTAAACGCGCAACACCGCCTAAAATAGCCGGATCGTTTGCAAAAGTACGATCGCCTGCTAACTCGTCAAATTCCGTGAAAATGCGCTCGATATAATCTCGAGTGTAAGGACGCAACGGATGACGCGCTAACTGCGATACTTGCCAAGCGCCTAAATTTGAGAAAATTTCCTCTTTTTGCTTAGCGCTTTTTTCTTTTAATTTGCTGACTTCCTCTTCTAACTCAAGGTCTAATTCGCCAGCGCGGCTTATGCTTTGTAATTCTTCAATTTTTGCTTCTAATTCTGCAATCGGAAGCTCAAAATCAAGATAATTGAGGCTCATGCTCTAAACTACCTAATCAGTTAAATTCTAGTTCTACATCTTGTGCCGCCATAAGTGATAACTTATGAATTAAGTCGTCGCTCGGCGTAACACACCATTCGATCCCTAGGGTTAATTGAGCCAACGCATCGGGGCGCTGGTAATAAACCTTGATCGGACACGTTCCCATTTTATAAGGTTCGAGTACTTTTTGTAATTTATCGAAGAAACCTGCCTCGATTTGCACCATGTTCAGCGTCATTTTAATCGCTTTAAGGCGTTTTTCACGCGCTTGAGCAATGGTGTTTATTTCTCTGGCGGTCATTGTAATGCCACCGGAGAAGTTATCAAAGCTGACCTGTCCAGATATTACCAAGATATTGTTTACTTGAAGCATTTCTTGGTACATTTCGAACTGTTCTGGAAACAAGCGTACATCAATACGGGCGCTCTTGTCATCTAAAGTTATTAAGCCCCAACGATTTCCTTTTTTATTAATTAAGGTTCGCGCAGAAATAACTAACCCAGCCGCCGTAGAGAGTACATCACGATTTGTTGGCTGTAAATCCACCAACTTACCGCTGGTGTAATGTCTAAGCTCGCGCCGATATTGATTGATCGGATGCCCTGTTAAATAAAGGCCTAGGGTGTCTTTTTCGCCATCAAGCCATTGGTTATCGGTAAGCGGTGTTGCTTTAATAAATGCTTGTTCAACTTCATCAGGCTCGGTGGCCAGTAAACCAAATAAATCGCTTTGCCCAAGCTGCTCAGCCTTATTGTGCTGATCGGCTGCGCGCATGGCATCTTTTAAACTTGCCAGTAAAGTTGCACGCCCTGCTTGGGTTTTTTCTGGCCCTAGTTGGTCAAGCGCACCGGCGTAAATTAATTTTTCGGTCACGCGTTTATTTAAGCGTTTTAAATCTACACGAGCACAAAAATCAAATAAATCTTTAAATGGGCCGCCTTTTGCGCGCGCTTCTAAAATGGCCTCTACCGGCGCTTCACCTACGCCTTTAATTGCACCGATGCCGTAAACAATTTCACCTTTTAGGTTTACCGTAAACTTAAACTCACCGGCGTTTACATCTGGCGGTAATAAGGTGAGCTTCATGTTTTCACATTCATCCACCAAGATCACTATTTTATCGGTGTTATCCATATCGGCCGACATTACCGCGGCCATAAATTCTGCCGGATGGTGCGTTTTCATCCAAAGCGTTTGGTACGATACCAGTGCATACGCTGCCGAGTGAGATTTATTAAAACCATAACCGGCGAATTTTTCTACCAGGTCGAAAATTTTAATCGCTAGTTCGCCGTCTATACCATTATTACGTGCACCTTCTTCAAAGGTTGAACGCTGCTTAGCCATTTCTTCGGGTTTTTTCTTACCCATTGCACGACGAAGCATGTCGGCGCCACCCAGCGTATAACCGGCGAGTACTTGGGCAATTTGCATTACTTGTTCTTGGTACAAAATAATGCCGTAAGTAGGCTCAAGTATGGGCTTTAAGCTTTCGTGTTGATATTGGGCATCGGGGTAAGAAATTTCTTCTCGGCCAAGCTTACGGTCGATGAAGTTATCTACCATGCCTGATTGCAGCGGGCCCGGGCGGAACAAGGCTACAAGTGCAATCATATCTTCAAAGCAATCGGGCTTTAATCGGCGTACGAGGTCTTTCATGCCACGCGATTCTAGCTGGAATACCGCGGTTGTTTCGGCGCGCAGCAATAGCTCTATACTTTTTTTGTCATCCAGTGGAATGGTGTTTATATCAACGGGGTCTTTACCTTCGCGCTTCATTCGCTCGTTGGTCATATCTACCGCCCACTGCAAAATGGTCAGTGTACGTAAGCCCAAGAAATCGAACTTTACCAGCCCTGCTGTTTCTACGTCGTTTTTATCAAACTGGGTAACCGGAAACTTACCTTCGTCATCACAATAAAGTGCAGCAAAGTCGGTAATAGTAGTCGGCGATATTACAACACCACCGGCGTGTTTACCGGCATTACGCGTACACCCTTCAAGGATGCGACACATGTCGATTAAATCTTTTACTTCTGAGTCGCCATCGTAGGCTTCTTGTAAACGCGGCTCTACCTCAAACGCTTTGGCAAGCGTCATCCCCGGATCCCCTGGGATCAATTTAGAGATACGATCAACAAACCCATAAGGATGGCCTAGTACACGGCCTACATCACGAATTACCGCTTTTGCCGCCATAGTACCAAAGGTAATAATTTGTGATACCGCGTCCCGCCCATACAATGCCGATACGTGGTCAATTACCTCATCGCGCCTGTCCATACAAAAGTCGACATCGAAATCGGGCATTGATACACGTTCTGGGTTTAGAAATCGCTCAAAGAGTAAGTCAAATTCCAGCGGATCTAAGTCGGTTATTTTAAGCGCGTAAGCCACTAATGAACCCGCACCCGAACCACGTCCTGGCCCTACTGGAATATTGTTATCTTTACTCCACTGAATAAACTCCATTACGATTAAGAAGTAGCCAGGGAAACCCATTTGGTTAATTACATCTAGCTCTACTTTTAAGCGATCGTCGTATTCGCCCCGTTTTTCTTGTCGCTCTTGTTCATCGGGGAATAAAAATTGTAGTCGCTCTTCAAGGCCGTCTTGTGAAACCTTAACCAAAAAGTCTTCAATTTTTAACGAGCCTGTGGGGTAATCAGGCAAAAAGTATGTGCCTAGTTGAACTGTTACATTACAGCGTTTGGCTATTTCTACCGTATTTTGCAGTGCTTCAGGAATGTCGCTAAATAGCTCCGCCATTTGCTCAGGCGTTTTTAGGTATTGCTCTTGTGAAAATCGCTTAGGGCGGCGTTTATCATCAAGGGTATAGCCATCAAAAATAGCCACGCGAATTTCATGTGCTTCAAAGTTTTCGGGCTTTAAAAAAACCACTTCGTTGGTGGCAACAACCGGCAGCTGCTCTTTATGTGCCAGCTCTACCGCCATATGCAGGTAGTCTTCTTCTAGTGGGCGGTTGGTACGAACGAGCTCTAAATAGTAATGATCGCTAAAATGCTGCTTATAAAAGCTCACTACAGATTCAATAACGCCTGGGTTATTTTTTAATAAGGCTTTACCTAAGTCACCATCTTTAGCACCTGAGAGAATAATAAGCCCTTCTCTGTGCTTTACCAGCCATTCTCGGTCAATCACGGGGCGATGAAATATATGCCCACGCTGATACGCTTGTGAGATCAATAAGGTGATATTTTTATAACCGTCGTTGTCTTTAGCTAGCAACGTAATGCGGCAAGGCTCGTCTGGAAATTCTGGACTGCGTAGCCAAAAATCAGCACCAACAATCGGTTTAATCCCTGCACTGTGCGTGGCACCATAAAACCGTACTAAACCACAAAAGTTCATTTGATCGGTAATTGCCAGCGCTGGCATTTCAAGCTCTTGCGCTTTAGCAACAATTGGCTTGGTTTTGGCTAGGCCGTCGACCATTGAAAAGTCTGAGTGAACCCGTAAATGTACAAAATTTGGAGCGGCCATTATTTATGCCTCACCCTTTGCTTGCATTAGCACACGTTGTACCGGCTTAAAGCTTTTACGGTGCTCATCAATTGCGCCGTATTGTTCAAGCGCTGCAAAATGCGCTTTAGTTGGATACCCTTTATGCCCTGCAAACCCGTATTGTGGGTAGCGTGTATCAAGCTCAAGCATTTCGTCATCACGCGCTACTTTAGCTAAAATAGAGGCTGCTGAAATTTCGGCTACTAAGCTGTCGCCTTTAACGACCGCTTGAGCAGGCATTGCTAATTTAGGTAAGCGGTTACCATCTACAAATACAAACTCTGGTTGTGTGCTTAGCCCTTCAATTGCGCGCGTCATCGCAAGCATAGTTGCGTGTAAAATATTTAACTCGTCAATTTCAGTTGGGCTACAACGACCAATGGCGTAGCACAGGGCTTTTTGTTTTATTTCTATAGCCAGTGCTTGGCGTTTTTTGTCGGTAAGCTTTTTAGAGTCGGCTAAACCTGCAATCGGGTTAGCTGGGTCAAGTATTACTGCAGCGGTAACAACATCACCGACAAGCGGGCCACGCCCGACTTCATCTACTCCGGCAATTAAGGTTACGTTGGGTCGTTCAATTTGCATTTATTAACTCCGCCACAGCCTTGGCTGCTTGTTTGCTGGCATCTAGTCTAATTTTTTCGTGGATAGCTAAAAAACGTGCTTTTAGTTCTTTATTATCAGTATTTAGCATAGGTGTTAGTGCGCTTGTTAAATTAGCCACGTTGCATTCACTTTGTAAAAACTCCGGCACTAGCTCTTCATCGGCTAATAAGTTTGGCAGCGAAAAATATTTAATATTAAAAGTAAACAAGGTTTTAAAAATCCAATAGCTCATTGGCTTAATTTTATAACCCACAACCATAGGCTTTTTATATAACATGCCTTCGAGCGTCGCCGTGCCTGATGCTAGTAAAATGGCATCAGCCGCTTGCATGGCTAATTTTGACTGACCATCGAGTAGGTTTACAGTTAAGTTTGGCGCTGTGGCATTTAAAATATCACTAAATTGCGCTCTGCGTTTTTCGTTTACGAGTGGCACCACTATTTTAAGGTCTGGGTTTTGCGCTTGTAACTGCGCTGCTGTTTTTATGTAGGTTTCGCTTAGTAAGCCCACTTCAGAGCCGCGGCTCCCTGGCAGTAATGCCAGTACTTTATCATCAAGGCTTAGTCCTAGCTCTGCACGAGCTTGGCTATCGTCGTGCTCAAGGGCTATATCGTCAGCTAAGGTGTGCCCTACAAACGTACAAGGTACTTGGTGCTTATCGTAAAATTCTTTTTCAAAAGGTAGCAAAGCAAGCACTAAGTTTGTGGCAGCACTTATTGTATGAATACGCTTTTCACGCCATGCCCACACTGATGGGCTTACGTATTGTATGGTTTTAATGCCGGCATCTTTTAATGGTTTTTCTACGCGTAGGTTAAAATCGGGCGCATCTATACCTATAAATACATCAGGGGGGTTATCAACAAAATGTTGTACTAGCTGTTTGCGTATTTTAAGTAAACGCGGTAAACGCCCTAATACTTCAACCAGCCCCATTACCGATAGCTCGTCCATGTCGTAAAGCGTTTTACAGCCTTGCGCCTGCATTTTTGGCCCCGCAATGCCTTCAAAAATAGCATCTGGAAAGTGCGTTTTAAGTGCTTTAATTAAGCCTTCGCCTAAAATATCGCCCGACAGCTCACCGGCCACAATACCAATTCGTAGTTGTTTTTTCTCTTTATTCATTCGACTTTATTTATCAGGCGTTCATAGCGGTTAGTTTACCGTGTTTTAGTGTTTGATTAAACGCTTTAAATCGATGGTTTTTGTAACCAAAGTAGACACAAATGATTGTATGTTTTTAATACTGATGTAGCATGGTGAATATATATTAACTTTTTCTAATATGTTTGTTGACAAAAATTGTGCAAACGTAAATAATATTCCAAACTTTCAGTAATTACTGAAAGTTCATTAATTTTAACGTTGCCAATTATTGATTGCCTTGTTAACCCGTCACCCTCAAGGAGCCAAAAATGATAGATGAAACCTTTGTGGATCTATCGCGATTGCAGTTTGCTGTTACCGCACTCTTCCATTTCTTATTCGTGCCTTTAACCATAGGTATGACCTGGATTTTAGTTATTATGGAATCGGTTTATGTGATGACCGGTCGCGAAATTTATCGTGATATGACTAAGTTTTGGGGAAAACTGTTTGGTATTAACTTTGCCATTGGGGTGGCAACGGGCCTCACCATGGAGTTTGAGTTTGGTACTAACTGGTCTTATTACTCGCATTACGTGGGTGACGTGTTTGGTGCGCCGCTGGCTATTGAAGGTTTAATGGCGTTCTTTTTAGAGTCAACCTTTGTGGGTATGTTCTTTTTAGGCTGGGATAGGTTAACTAAACGCCAACATTTGGGCGCTACATTTTTAATGGCGCTGGGAACCAATATGTCGGCGCTGTGGATTTTGATTGCTAACGGCTGGATGCAAAACCCAGTGGGAGCAGAGTTTAACTATCAAACTATGCGCATGGAAATGACTAACTTTGCTGAGCTTGTATTTAACCCTGTGGCACAAGTTAAGTTTATTCATACTGTATCGGCAGGTTATGTAGCCGCTTCTATGTTTGTGCTGGGTATTAGTAGTTGGTACATATTAAAAGGCCGAGATTTAGCCTTTGCTAAGCGCTCGTTCTCGGTGGCTTCGGGCTTTGGTTTAGCGTCAATACTGTGTGTTATTTTATTAGGTGACGAATCAGGCTACGAAGTGGGCGAGGTTCAAAAAGTAAAATTGGCCACAATAGAAGCAGAGTGGCACACCGAAGAAGCACCTGCAGCGTTTACCGCATTTGGTTTTCCAGACTCGGATGAGCAAGTTACCCATGCAGCAGTTAAAATTCCCTACGCATTGGGCATTATTGCTACCCGCTCTTTAGATGAGCAAGTTATTGGTATTTCTGATTTAGAGAAAAAACACGAAGTACGTATTCGTAACGGCATGGAAGCGTACGAATATCTCGAAAAACTTAGAAATGGCGATGACAGCGAAGAAAACATCGCTAAGTTTGATGCTCTCAAAGATGATTTAGGCTACGGCTTATTGCTCAAGCGCTATACCCCCAATGTGGTAGATGCCACAGAGGAACACATTCAAATGGCGGTAAAAGACTCCTTCCCTAAAGTGGGGCCTATGTTTTGGTCATTTAGGATTATGGTGGCCTGTGGGGTAGCAATGCTAGCAGTATTTATATTGGCTTTTTATTACAACGCACATCGTATTATTGAGCAAAAACGTTGGTTGCTGTGGGCTGCGGTATTAAGTATTCCGCTACCATGGATTGCCATAGAATTTGGTTGGATCGTTGCCGAATATGGCCGTCAACCTTGGGCAATATCTGAAATATTACCAACTTTTTTAGCGACCTCGTCTCTAACGGTAAATGATATTTTAATTAGCTTAACTGGATTCATTATTTTTTACACTGGCCTTGCCATTGTAGAAGGTTGGTTAATGGTGCGCTTTATTAAACAAGGCCCAAGCTCGTTGCATACCGGTAAGTATCACTTTGAGTTACCAAACAAAGCAGATAAAGACGCAGGAGAGCAATTATGATTTTTGATTATGAAACATTAAAAATGCTGTGGTGGCTGCTCATTGGCGTACTGCTAATAGGCTTTGCAATTACCGATGGCATGGATATGGGCGTAGCTATGCTGCTTCGCCTGGTGGGTAAAACAGACTCAGAGCGCCGCACGGTAATTAACACAATTGGCGCACACTGGGACGGTAACCAAGTATGGTTTATTACCGCAGGCGGCGCTTTATTTGCAGCGTGGCCTATGGTGTATGCTGCAGCATTCTCAGGCTTTTACTTTGCCATGATGCTGGTATTGTTTGCGCTATTTTTTAGACCTTTGGGTTTTGATTATCGCTCAAAAATAGACTCTAAACGCTGGCGTAATAACTGGGACTGGGGCTTGTTTGCAGGCAGTGCCATTCCCGCTTTAGTCTTTGGTGTGGCCTTTGGTAACTTATTTTTAGGTGTACCGTTTAACATTGATAACCTACTGCGTGTAAGTTACCAAGGCTCGTTTTTTGGCTTACTCAACCCATTTGGTCTACTAACAGGTTTAGTTAGTATTGCCATGTTAATTGCTCATGCTGGCATGTGGCTACAACTGCGCACAGCAGATGCCGTTGCACAGCGCTCAGCACAATATGGTCGCTATGCCTTAGTGGTATTTATTGTACTGTTTGCGGCTGCCGGTTTTTGGGTGGCAAACATAGATGGCTACCAAATTGTGTCTATGCCTGATACGCAAAGCCATGCTGATCCGCTGGCAAAAGTAGTCAGCACAGCGCAAGGAGCATGGCTTAATAATTACAGCGAGCGCCCATGGACAATAACCTTCCCTATTTTAGGCTTTGCTATGGCACTCAGTGCTTTGCTGTTCTCTAAACTAAACAAACCAGCGCTTGGGCTTATTTCAACCAGTATAATGTTAATTGGCGTGATTATGACAGCAGGTGTGTCGCTGTTCCCCTTTATTATGCCATCTGTTAATAACCCAGATATTAGCTTAACTATTTGGGATGCGGTATCGAGCCACAGAACCCTTAATATTATGTTTGTTGCTGTTGTTATATTTATTCCGTTAATACTGGCCTACACCACCTGGTGTTACGTAAAAATGTGGCGCAGAGTAACGGTAGACGAAATTGAAAACAACACGCACGGTAGCTACTAAGGAGACTAAATTATGTGGTATTTCGCTTGGATTTTAGGTGTACTTTTAGCCTGTACCTTAGGTGTTATAAATGTGATGTGGTACGAGTTTCATCAAAATAAAAACAGTATTGCTGATGATGAACAACCGATGCACGATTTACTAAACGAAGCTAACAACACAAAAGATGACGACTAATCCCCGACCAAATCGCGCGCAGCAGCAATCTCTACGCGCTTTTTTAAAAAAGCAAAGTAAGCCTGCGGGTGCATGGTTAAAGTTAAGTATTGCACTGGGCACATTCAACGCTATTTTAATGATTGCAGGCGCGTATTTACTGGCACACACTATTCATAATGTCATGTTTGCAGGCGCAAGCCTTAGCCAAGTAACTCACTTACTTTGGCCGCTTGCAGGGATTATTTTACTCAGAGCTCTATTTTTAGCTATTAGCGAAAGGCTCAGTGCTTATGCGGCACTTAAAATAAAGTCGGCTATGCGCCAAACCTTATTAACCAAATTGACTCAACTTGGCCCAAGTTATATTGAACAACACGGTCAAGGCGCTACACTCAACACCTTACACAATGGCGTTGAAGCACTTCACGATTACTACGCTAAATATTTACCCGGTGTTGCCTATAGCGCACTTGTACCGCTGGCAATATTGGTCGTTATATTTCCTACTGATTACAAGGCAGGCTTAATATTTTTATTAACCGCCCCGCTTATCCCATTTTTTATGATTTTGGTTGGCCATAAAGCCGAAGCACTTAATCAACAGCGCTGGAAACAACTTGCCGTACTTGGTAATTACTTTTTTGACCGCGTACAAGGTTTAACACAACTGAAATTGTTTAACGCAACGCAAAAAGAGCTTAAACAAATAGCCAAAATTTCTGATGACTTTAGGCACGCAACACTCAGTGTTTTAAAAATTGCCTTTTTATCATCATTTGCACTGGAGTTTTTAGCTACTATTAGTGTGGCACTAGTGGCGGTAATTATTGGTTTTAGGCTGTTTTTTGGCACGCTTGATTTTGCAACTGGCTTTGTTGTTTTACTACTCGCTCCAGAGTTTTATTTACCACTGCGCCAATTAGGCAGCCATTACCATGCCCGTCTGCAAGGTATTAGTGCCGCAGCCGATATGATCGCGATTTTAAACGCTCCGCTTCCTGAACAATCACAACAAAATGAAGCAAAGTTTGCAAAGCCTATAAATTCAATAAGCATAAACAACTTAAACTTTACTTATCCAAATAGTAATGAAGGCATAAAAAATATAAACCTTACGTTACCTGGTGCAGGGTTAGTTGCTTTAGTGGGCGCAAGTGGCTCAGGTAAAAGTACTTTATTTGATTGTTTATTAGGGTTTCACCCACAGGTGATTGAGCAATTAAGTATTAATAATAAACCACTTGATGCAACAAGCATTAGTACATTACAAAATTCAATAGCATGGATACCTCAAACACCAACGCTATTTTATCAAAGCATTAGCGATAATATAAAAATAGCTAAGCCAGCTGCTACTCAGCTAGAGCTTGAGCAAGCCGCACACCAAGCCGGTGCCTTAGATTTTATAAATTTATTACCCAATGGCTTCGATACCCTTATAGGTGAGCAAGGTGAAGGACTCTCTGGCGGTCAAAAGCAGCGTATAGCCCTTGCACGGGCGTTTTTAAAACAAGCGCCTATTTTAGTGCTTGATGAACCGACAGCCCACCTTGATAGCCAAACTGAGCAGCTTATTCAACAGGCTATAAATAATTACGCTAAAACTCACTTGGTATTGGTTATTGCTCATCGGCTCAATACAGTGAAAAACGCGAATAACATCCTTGTTATGCAAAATGGCGAAATAGCACAGCAAGGTACTTACAGCCAACTTGAGCAGCAACAAGGCGCATTTAAATCACTCCTTAATTCGCAAGCGCAAGGAGCAAACAATGACTAATTTTATTAGGCTATTAACGCTTTGCCGACCACATTATAAAGCCATGCTACTGGGTACTTTTTTAGCAACGCTAACGGTACTTGCTAATGTAGGCTTATTAGCTATATCGGGGTGGTTTTTAGCCTCAATGGCGGCAGCTGGGATTGCCGGTGTACACATGAATTACTTTACCCCAGCAGGAACCATTCGGTTTTTAGCGATTGTACGAACTGCATCGCGCTATGGTGAGCGCTTAGTAACTCATAACGCGACATTTTTACTACTTAGTGAAATACGCGTTAATATGTTTGCCACGCTGAGTAAGCTAAACAATGTAGATTTAGCAATGAGCCGCAGCGCCGATTTAGTTAACCGCCTACAAAATGATGTAGATGCACTTGATAAGTTTTACTTAAACATATTACTGCCAATGCTGGTGGCGCTTTTGAGTGTGCCAATTATTATGGTGTTTATGGCGGCTTATAATGCCAACGTTGCGCTTATTTGTTTTATCGGCATATTATTAATAGGTGTTGTTTTACCAGCCCTATTAAGTGCTAAATTAAATAAAAATAGCCATAAAGAAACACAGCTCAGTGCACAACTTAGATCAGAGCTTTCTGACACCCTAACAGGCCTTAGAGAGCTGAGTATTTATCAGGCACGAGCTGGGCAAATTTCAAAGTGTAATGAACTGAACGAGCAGTATAACCACCAACTTTATAGCCGCCATAAAGCACTCGCAAATAGCGATGGTTTAAGTTTGCTGGTTGTGCAACTAGCTATGCTTGGCGCAATAGTCACTATTGTCCCTTTGGTTTATAGCGGCGCTATGGTAAATATTGAGCTGGCTATGCTAAGCCTATTTGTGTTAGCAAGCTTTGAAAGTGTTTTACTGCTCCCTAACGCATTTATAGAGCTGCCCAATGTACTTAAAGCTGCTGAGCGACTATTTACACTTGAAGATAAAGTCACAGCCCAAGAAGCTAATAGTACTAAGTTAGTTGAGATACAATTTGATAAAAACAATACAAGTTTGTCACTTAATAACATTGCTTATAAATACCAGGAGCACACCGCTTTAACTAATATCAGCTTTACCCTTAAAGCACAGCAAAAAGTGGCAATTGTAGGCAGAAGCGGCAGTGGTAAAAGCACATTGGTTAATTTGCTCACCGGATTATGGCCAGTGCAGCAAGGCAGTATTAGGCTAAGCGATGAAAATAACGCAGAAGATCTTCACTCACTTAGCAGCAACACCCGTTCAAGCGTTATTAATATACTCGCGCAGCAACACCACATTTTTGATGGCAGATTAAGTGAAAACTTACGCTATGCAAAGCCAAGTGCCACAAAAGAAGAAATGCTTGAAGCCATTAACCTTGCACAGCTCAAACCTTGGTTTAATGAGCTACAAGATGGTTTCAAAACCCGTTTAGGCACAGGCGGAAGAAACGTTTCTCAAGGCCAATCAAGGCGCATCGCTATTGCGCAAGCTTTATTACAAAACCCCGCTATTTTAGTTCTTGATGAGCCTACTGAAGGGCTTGATAACCAATCTAAGCAAACGGTAATGAACGCGATTATGCAGGTAATGGGGAACGCAAGCGTACTGACCATTACCCACGACCCTGCTCTTTTAGCGCAAATGGATAATATTATTTGGCTAGACAATGGCAGCCTTGTAGCACAAGGTACTCATAAAGCGCTCAGCGAAAAATATACCGATTATGTTGCCTTAACTACTCGGTTTTAAAACGCTGATTGATACATCTATAACGCCGACTTTAGGGTCGGCAATTTTTTTAAACATACCTAACGACAAATCAATAACCCGCCCTCTAACGTACGGACCTCTATCGTTTATTCTCACGATTACCGATTTGTTATTTGCCAAGTTTGTAACCTTCACTTTTGTACCAAAGGGTAATTTTAAATGCGCAGCAGTGGATGCGTTTTGGCTAAATGTTTCGCCGTTTGCTGTTGTGCGACCATGGTATTTATTAGCGTAATAAGAGGCTTTACCTAACTGAGTACGCTCACCATTAGCAGAGGTAACTATAGGTTGGCTGCTACACGCAGCTAAAATTGATAAAAAACTGAGGGTAAAAATTAACTTAGTAAAAGACATAGATGCGCTTTAATTATAAAAATTCGCGCAAAGGTTAACCTTACGTGGCTGAGTGTGTACTGAATTAAAATATTTTATAGGCAATAAAAAACCACCCGCGATTTCTCTTAGGTGGTTTTTTTAAAAGCAACAGCGCTTATCTTACGATTCCGCGCTCAGAGCTTTTTACAAAATCAATCATAGTTTGTACTGCAGGATACTTAGCGGCATCTTCACTTAGTGAGGCAATTGCTTCATCAACACTTAAGCTCTTACGATAAAACGCTTTATAAGCACGGCGTACAGCCATAATTTCGTCGCTTTCAAAGCCTCGACGCTTCATACCTTCTTTATTGGTCGCTGCAGGGCCTGCAGGCATACCAATAGTGGTTACAAATGGCGGTACGTCTTTATTAACGCCTGAGTACATACCAATAAATGCATGATCACCAATTTTACAGAACTGATGTACACCTGAGTTACCACCTAAAATAACCCAATCGCCTACATGCACGTGGCCTGCAACACTTGCGTTATTAGCAAATATAACGTTATTACCAATTACGGCATCGTGAGCAACGTGGGTATACGCCATAAATAAGTTATTGCTACCAATTTTAGTAACACCCTGGTCTTGAATAGTACCACGGTGAATGGTTGCACACTCACGTATAACGTTGTTATCGCCCATAATAAGCGTGGTTGGTTCGTTGTTATATTTTTTGTCTTGGCAGGCTTCGCCTACTGACGCAAATTGAAAAATGTGGTTGCCAGAGCCAATTGTAGATGGCCCTTTAATAACAACGTGAGACTCAATAATACAGTCATCACCGATCACAACATCATTGCCAATATAGCTATATGGACCAACTGAGACATTGTTGCCTAGTTTAGCGCCAGGTTCGATTATTGCTGTAGAATGGATCACTATTAAAACTCTCTTCTCGCACACATAATTTCGGCACTACATACTACTTTGCCGTCGACTCTTGCTTCAGCGGCAAATTTCCATATATTGCGGCGCTCTTTTAAAAACTCTACATGCAAATGCATTGTATCGCCTGGTACTACAGGCTGCTTAAAACGCGCATTATCTACTGCAGCAAATAAGTAAAGCTCATTATCGCCACGGTTTTCAACTGTTTTAAAGCCTAATAAACCAGTTGCTTGCGCCATTGCCTCTAATATTAGCACACCAGGGAAAATTGGCTGGTTTGGAAAGTGACCAGTAAAAATAGGCTCATTAACTGTTACGTTTTTAATCGCATGTAGTTTTTCGCCTGGTGTAAAATCAATAACACGATCAACTAAAAGCATCGGGTAACGATGGGGTAATAAACTTAAAATTTCTTGAATATCAAGGCTATTTAATTCGTTTGCCAAAATAGCATCCTTATTTGTGTTCAACGTTTATGACTTAGCCAATGCTTCAAGCGCTTTAAGACGAGCTTTCATGTCTGAAAGGTTACGCAAGTGAGCAATTGATTTACGCCATTCTTTATTAGTTGTATGGGGCATACCAGATGAGTAAATACCCGGCTCGGTGATCGATTTTGTCACCATACTCATGCCGGTAATTATAACACCATCACATACTGACATGTGACCATTAATTGCTGTCATCCCGCCAATTTGGCAGTTTTTACCTATGGTTACACTGCCAGCGAGTACAGTACAGCCAGCAATGGCAGTACCCGAGTTAACTTCAACGTTGTGTGCTATTTGACACTGGTTATCAATGATCACATTGCTATGTATAATCGTGTTATCAAGTGCGCCACGGTCAATTGTTGTACTTGCGCCCACTTCAACCTTGTCACCAATAATCACAGAGCCTAGCTGAGGAATTTTCACCCACTGCCCGCGCTCATTTGCATAGCCAAATCCATCACTGCCAACCACAGTATTTGCTTGGAACAAACAATCAGCGCCAATTTCAACATCGTGATAAATAGTCACACTCGGCCAAAGCTTTGTGCCAGAACCTATTTTAACACGTTCGCCGATAAAACTGTTCGGACCAATTTGTGCATTATCGCCAATTACAGCACCAGCTTCTATCACTACATTGGCGCCAATGGCTGCACTAGTACTTACTGCTGCACTTGGGTGAATAGTCGCACTTGCGTGAATACCTTGCTGCGCCGCTTGTGGAGTTGTATCCATAAATTGTGCAAGCTTGGCGTAGCTTACATACGGGTTTCCAACAATAATTTTTGCGCCACTAAAATACGGCGCATCGGCTTCACTAACAATAACTGCACTGGCTTGTGTGGTTTCAAGCTGGGTGCGGTATTTTGAGTTCGCTAAAAATGCAATATGCCCAGAACGGGCATTTGCAAGTGTAGCTATTTTTGTAATTTCTAAAGCGCCATCACCTTGAAGTTCGGCGCCTAGAAGTTCCGCAATATGCGAAAGCGTATAATTTTGCATAGAGTGATTATTTCTTACTAACTGCTGATACAACTTTGCTTGAAAGATCAGTTACTTCTTTAGGGTTAAAGTAAATAGTCGTGTCTTTAACTTTAACTTCATCGAAGTCGCCATCTTTAGCAATTTCTTCAATTGTTTTAATAATTAAACCCTGAACTTTAGCCAGCTCTTGGTTTTGACGTGCTTTAATTTCTTGCTCTAAAGGGCGGCCCTTTTCAGCAAGGTTTTGTTGCATGCCTTGGATTTTATCGCGTAGTGCATCTTTTTGAGCTTGGCTCATTGTAGTGCTTTCACGCTTAAATTTTTCTGCTTCAAAGCGAATATCGCCTTGTAGTTTTTCAAGCTCTTGACGACGCTCAGCAAACTCAGTTTGTAAAGACTGCTCAATTTTAGCCATTTGAGGAATTTGCTTGTAGATCTCTTGCATATCAACAATGCCTACTTTATGGGCAAATGCACTTGCAGAGGTGCCCATCATCAATGTTGCTAACACGGCTACTGCTGTTGATTTAAATAATTTTTTCACAAAAAACTCCTTTAGAAAGTGTTACTAATATTAAAGCTGATGGTCTTTGTATCGTCATCTTCTTCTTTTTGCAATGGATACGCAAAACTAATCAGCATTGGACCCATTGGAGAGATCCATTGTAAAGATAAACCGGTCGATACCCTAAAGCGCATTGGATCAGAGTAATCGTCTAACTTAGCACGCTCATCTGGCGCTAGGTTTTGGAAACGGTCAACGTTAAATTCAGTATCCCATACGTTTGCAGCATCTACAAAGAAACTGGTACGTACAGAGCTGGTGTTTTCTTCATCTAAGAACGGTGTAGGTACAATTAGCTCCATACCTGCAACCGCTTTTGCATTACCACCGATACGCCCTTGTGGTACTAAAATATCAAACTCTTCTGAGCCACCAATACTTCCGGTTGTCGTCCCATCAGCATTTGGTGTACCAGGAATTGATAAAGGAATACGTGATACAGCACGAGGTAATATTGTATTACGGTCAAAGCCACGTAGTTCCATTTCAGTTATACGGAAGTACTCTTGGAACGGCAGTGTTTGCTCATAGCCATTAGTCGACCCATAGCCATTACCGTAACCAAGCGCTGCACGTGTTGAGAACACCCAACGGTGGTCATTAGAAATAGGCCAGTAAAAACGCGAATCATAGTTCAG
Organism: Pseudoalteromonas sp. MM1; assembly: GCF_030296835.1. Classification (NCBI taxonomy): domain Bacteria; kingdom Pseudomonadati; phylum Pseudomonadota; class Gammaproteobacteria; order Alteromonadales; family Pseudoalteromonadaceae; genus Pseudoalteromonas; species Pseudoalteromonas sp. MM1. The sequence goes on from NZ_AP027922.1 coordinate 2,489,441, forward strand.
TTTAAAGTACTGAAGATCTGAATTAGGCGTTGTGGCTGTTAAATTTAATGTTTGGCGCGAACCCGCTGTTGGGAATAAACCACGGTTAACGGTAATACGCGACCAACCAACGCTTAGCTCATATTTAGTAAAGTCAAAGCCAGCATCTGGGTTTTCTTCATCTAAGAAGGTTTCGCGAAGTACACGTGTTTGCTCGTACTCAGCAATTTCTGATAGTTCTTCTTGAATCCAACGTACACCAAAGTTAACACGGTTTACCGCATCAATTGGGAAGCCAATGTTGGTACCAATACCATAACTTGTTGACTTATAATCTACTAAACTAAATTTACTCGCGTCGTAGTTGTTGTAGAAAATACTGCTGCCTTGCGATACGCCATCTGGCGTGAAGTAAGGGTCAGTGTACGACAAGCTAATGCTTTCAGAACCTGTAGAGGTATTTAGGTTTAAGCCAATTTGGTTACCCGTGCCTAAAAAGTTAGACTCGGTAACACCAATATTAAACTGAAGCCCTGCATACGAACCATACGCTAAGCCCGCGTTAAAACTACCTGCCGATTGCTCTTTTACCGTAAAGTCTACATCTACTTGGTCATCAACACCCGGTACTGGTACTACGTTAAAATCAACTGTTTCCATATACGGCAAACGTTGAATTTGCAGCTTTGAGCGCTCAAGGTTTTGATTAGATAACCATGCACCTTCAAGTTGCGTCATTTCACGGCGAAGTACTTCATCAGCGGTATTTTGGTTACCACCAACAATAATACGACGAACGTACACTCGCTTGCCCGGATTTACCGAAAGCGTAAGTTGCACTTCTTGTTTTTCATCATCAATTTCTGGAATTGTGCGTACTTCGGCATTGGCGTAACCAAAGCGCGCTAAGTAGCTTTTGATAAATTCTTCAGATGAGGTCACTACAGAGCCGTTGTAAAGCTCGCCAGCACGAAGTGGAATAACACTTTTAATTAGCTCTTCACGACCAAGTAAATCACCAATAAAGTCAAAACCTTTAACAGTGTACTTAACACCTTCTGTTAAGTTAGCCGTTACATACACTGATTCACGTTCAGGACTTACAGATACTTGCGTTGAGTCAATATTAAAACGTAAGTAGCCACGGTCTAAGTAAAAGCTGCGAATTTTTTCTAAATCGCCTTCAATGGTTTGTTTTTGGTAACGATCGCTACCCATAAACTGCCACCATGGTAAATCTTGTTGCGATTCAGCAAGCTTTAAAAGCTCTTCGTTTGAGAATAATTCGTTACCCACTAAGTTGATTTGACGAATAGAGGCGGCTTCGCCTTCATCAAACTCAAGCTTAAGCTTTACACGGTTACGTGGCAGCTTAGTTACGCTAATATCAACGGTGGCGTTATATTTACCAATACTGTGGAAAAACTCCACCAGGCCTTTTTCGATATTATCGATCACGGTTTTATCAAGCGGTTCGCCTTGGCGAATATCTTGCTGATCGAGTGATTCGTTAAGCTGCTCGTCTTTTATGTCTTTATTGCCTTCAAATTCAATAAAGCTAATAGTAGGACGCTCAGTAACTTTAAAAATAACGTTATTACCATCGCGTAACGCTTTGATGTTGTCAAAGTGACCTGAACGATAAAGTGACTTTATTGTTTTTGAAATCGTATAGTCATCAACATTATCGCCCACATTGATAGGAACATGCGTTAGTGCTGCACCTAGTGCAACACGTTGCAAACCTTCAATTTTTAAATCTTCAACAATAAAGGAGTTTTGGCCCAGGGCTGCAAAACTTGCACCCAATAAACTTGAAACTGCCAAATGTTTTTTTATAGCCATTTTATTATCTTTATCCTTTACAACTGTATTACCGCTTAACATCAAAACTAAAAGTTAGTGATGCTTACAATCGTGTTCTAATTAGTAATTGTCACGCTGTAACTACAAACGCGATACATCATTGAACAAAGCGAAACATGTTAAAAATATGAGCAGCAAGGCGCCCACTTTAAAACCAAATTCTTGTGTCTTTTCAGAGACCGGCTTTTTACGGAAAAGTTCAATTATGTAATACATTAAGTGTCCACCATCAAGCACTGGCAGAGGTAATAAATTAAATACACCCAAGTTAACGCTTATTAGCGCTAAAAAGCTTAAAAAGGCGACTAGCCCGTAGCTTACGCTAGTTCCTGCACCTACTGCAATGCCCACCGGGCCACTTAAATTTTTAACCGAAACCTGACCCGTAAGTAAATTACCAATCATGTCAAAGCTAAGCGTTATAAGGCGCCAGGTCTCTTGAGTGCCACGCGCTATACTATCAAGCGGACCAAAGCTTCTGCTTTCAACATAGCCCTCTGGCCATGGCTGAACAACTGGCGCAACACCTAAAAACCCTTGCTCAACACCGTGCTCATCAATACGCGATTTAGGCGTTACCATTACGCTTTTTATACTATCTTGTCTTTTTACACTAAATTGTAAAGATTTGTTAGCCGATTGCGTAATAAGATTAACTAATTGCTGCCAATCGCTTATTGTTTCACCATTTACAGCGATAATCGTATCGTTAACCTGCAAATTTGCCAGTTCGGCCGCTGAATTTTTAGTAATCGCCGCTATGGTTAATGTGGCTTGGGGCCTAAACGGTACAATACCTAGTGAGCTCAGTGGCGGCACATCTTGTTGATCGAGTTTCCAGCCTTCTACGTTGAGCATTTTTGTTTGCTCTTGGTAGTTTTGGTTACGCACAACAACTGGCACACGTTGCTCACCTAGGCTCGACATAAGTGCAAAAGTTGCATCTTGCCAAGTAGCAATATCATCATCGCCAATTTTAATAATTTGCTCAGAAGGCATAATGCCCGCCTGCTCTGCACGGCTTCCTTCTGTAATGCTACCTACTACAGGTTTTATCGATTGCACGCCCACCATGTACATAGTGGCAAGCGCTACAATGGCGAATAAAAAGTTAGCCAATGGGCCAGCTGCTACTATGGCTATACGTGCCTGAACCGATTTAGCGTTAAATGACAAATGGCGCTCATTTTCTGGTACTTCATCGACTCGCTCATCAAGCATTTTTACGTAACCACCAAGTGGAATAGCCGCAATTACGTATTCTGTATTGTATTTATCGTGCCACTTTAAAAGCGGCTTACCAAAACCAATTGAAAAGCGCAGCACTTTAACACCCATTTTACGGGCAACCCAAAAATGGCCGTATTCATGGATGGCAACTAGAATACCCAGCGCTAAAATAAATGAACCAAGATTCCATAAAAAATCTAACATATTAATGAGTCACTTTTGTTATTAGGTGCGCAGCACGTTGGCGGGCTGATTTGTCACACTCTAAAATTTCATCCAGGCTTTGTACGTTTGTAAATGTGGCATCGTCGAGTGTTTGTGCATTAATTTTATAAATATCTGTAAAGCCAATTTGACCCTTTAAAAAAGCCGCCACCGCTATTTCGTTTGCAGCATTTACGGTGGTGGTTGCGCCTTGCCCTGCACTGCACGCATCAATAGCAAGTTGTAAATTGGGATAACGTGTAAAGTCAGGTTTTGTGAACGAAAAATCACACATATCCGAAAAGTTAAGTGGTTTAACGCCGGCATCTATACGCTCTGGAAACGCAAGTGCATGGGCAATTGGCGTGCGCATATCGGGGTTACCCATTTGCGCTAAAATAGAGCCATCATGGTATTGCACCATAGAATGAATAATACTCTGCGGGTGGATCACCACCTCAATATCGCTGGCGTCACAATTAAACAGCCATTTGGCTTCAATAAATTCAAGGCCTTTGTTCATCATGGTGGCTGAATCTACCGATATTTTTTGTCCCATAGACCAATTTGGATGCGCAACAGCTTCGCTCACCGTTACCGCTTTTAAGGTATTTATATCACGCGTTAAAAATGGCCCGCCAGAGCCGGTAAGCAATATTTTACTTACGCCTTTCTCTTGTAAATTTTGATCAGCATTTGCGTTTTGAAGAGAATGAGGTAAGCACTGAAAAATAGCGTTGTGCTCGCTATCAATGGGTAACAATGTGGCTTTATGCTGTTTTACTTTATCAATAAACAACTGCCCTGACATAACTAACGATTCTTTATTGGCAAGCAGTACCTTTTTACCAGCCTCTACAGCGCTTAGTGTAGGTAGTAAACCGGCAGCGCCAACAATAGCTGACATCACAGTATCTACATCAGGATGCGCGCATAAATCGCTCATAGCTTGCTGTGAATGCATTACTAAGGTTTGGCATGGCGTATTATTTAAATACGATGCTAATTGCTCTGCAGCGCTTTGGGTGGCCATAACCGCATATAGCGGTTCGTGTTCAATACACAGCTCAGCCATTTTTTTGGCATTGTGGCCTGCCGTTAGGGCAAAAACGTTAAATAGCGATTTGTTTCGCGCTATCACATCTAATGTACTTAACCCAATTGAACCTGTAGCACCTAAAATAACAAGTTGTTGCTGTTGGCTCATAAACTCAAGGTCCATGCATAGCACATTACAAACATAGGGGCGGCTGCGGTTAAGCTGTCAATTCTGTCTAAAATACCGCCGTGACCAGGTAAACAGCGGCCGCTGTCTTTTAAGCCTGCTTCACGTTTAAACATACTTTCTAGTAAGTCACCAACAGCCGAAAATAAGGCTATAAAGGCGGTCATTACGGCATAAATAGGCCATACAGCAAAATCAACACCGGTAAAGTGGCAAAAAGCTAACACAAATATAATTGATGCAACCACACCGCCAGCTAAGCCTTCGATGGTTTTGTTTGGACTCACCTTTGGCATTAGCTTGTGTTTACCAAAACTTTTGCCTGTAAAGTAGGCACCTACATCGGCGCTCCACACAATGCCAAGTACCACTAAAATCAGTACTGAGCCAAAATGCGTTGATTCGGCGTATTGCGCGCTACGCAAGGTATTAAGTGCAAGCCATAGTGGAATTAAAGTAAGTAGTCCTGCAATGCCGCGCATTACCAAGCCTTCGTTCCATGCCTTGGCCATAGCTGGATAACGCCAAATTAAATAACTGGCCACAATCCACCAAGCAAATGAGAGCGTAAATAAGTAATTTGCATCCCCGACCAGCTGGCCGTTTTGCCACAGAGATTCAATCGGCCAATGTAAATTTAACAGTGCCAATAGCGCTCCAATTAATACGACAAACGCTCCACGCTTTAATTTTCCACACAGGCCCATAAAAGCAGACCACTCCCACGCGCCAAGTAAAACAATAATACCGGCGAAATAACTAAATAAAGTTAGTGGAGTATAAAAAACCAAGGCTAGCGCTAACGGCGCTAATACAACCGAGGTTAAAATTCGTTGTTTTAACAAAATAGTGACCCTTTTTCTATTTTAGGTTTGAGCGAGTAATTGTTTTATTTGTTCGCCCGTACAACCAAAACGTCGCTCTCTGGCAACGTAACACGCAATGGCCTCTGCAAATGCTGCTTCGTTAAAATCAGGCCAAAGAGTATCGGTAAAGTAAAGTTCCGCATAAGCAGCTTGCCATAGTAAAAAATTACTAATACGAACATCACCACCGGTGCGAATGAGCAAATCCAGCTCCGGTTGATCAGCCATGCTCATATGCTGTGCTAAGCGCTCTTCTGTAACATCCTCTGCCTTGAGTTGTCCGCTTGCAACTTGTACTGCAAGTTGCTTTGCTGCATTTGCCATGTCCCATCTACCGCCATAGTTAGCAGCCACATTTAAATGCAAACCGGTGTTATCTGCTGTTAGCTCATGCGCAGCGTCTACTTTGCTACGTAAACTTTCAGAGAAGCGTGATAAATCTCCAATAATGGTTAGTTTTACATTATTTTTATGAAGCTTTTTTACTTCCTTTGTTAAAACAAACAAAAAAAGCTCCATTAAAGTGTTTACTTCATCTTCGGGGCGGCGCCAGTTTTCACTACTAAAAGCAAATAAGGTTAACGATTGTATCCCTAATTTAGTACAGAACTGAACAGATTGACGAACTGCGTCCACGCCTTTTTTATGCCCGAACACACGAGGTCTATTTCTAGCTTGCGCCCAACGCCCGTTCCCATCCATGATGATGGCAACATGTTTAGGTAAACATTGCTGTGAAATTGTATCAGCGTCTAGAACCATAAATATTGAGTATTCCATAAAAAAACGCCGCCTAGTATACCCTAGACGGCGTTTCAAAACTAATATATTTCATAACCTACATTGAGGTTATTTAGCTGTTTAGATTTCCATCAACTCAGCTTCTTTCGCTGTTAGTTGTGTATCCATTTCTTTAATAAATTTATCTGTAAGCTTTTGAATTGCATCTTCCGCTTGGCGCGCTTCATCTTCAGAAATGTCTTTCTCTTTTAATAACGATTTAATATCGCCATTGGCATCACGACGAATGTTACGCACAGCAACACGGCCGCTTTCAACTTCGCCACGAACAATTTTAATTAAATCTTTACGGCGCTCTTCAGTAAGCGGAGGAAGTGGTACGCGAATAACCGTACCCGCAGACATAGGGTTTAAACCTAAGTCAGAGGCCATAATCGCTTTTTCTACCGCTTGCGCTAAAGACTTGTCGAATACGCCGATAGCAAGCGTACGAGAGTCTTCAATCGTTACATTAGCTACTTGGTTAAGCGGCGTATCAGCACCGTAGTACGATACCATGATACCGTCTAAAATTGCTGGGTGAGCACGACCTGTACGAATTTTTGATAGTTGACTACCTAGTGCTGCTACACTTTTTTGCATGCGCTCTTGCGCATCTTTTTGAATATCGTTAATCACGGTTTAATCCTAATTATTTGATTACTTCATCTGAGGCTTGTGAAGAGATAAGCGTGCCTTCTTCTTCACCCATAATTACGCGTTTTAAAGCGCCTGATTTATTCATGTTAAATACGCTCAATGGCATATTGTGATCGCGAGCGAGTGTAAACGCCGCTAAATCCATTACTTTTAATTCTTTATCAATGATTTCATTGTAGCTTAAGTGACGGTAAAGCGTGGCATCTGGGTTTTTAACCGGATCATCACTGAATACGCCATCCACTTTAGTGGCTTTAATTACCGTGTCGGCTTCAATTTCAATACCGCGTAAACACGCAGCAGAATCGGTAGTAAAGAATGGGTTACCTGTACCCGCCGAAAAAATAACAACGCGGCCAGATTTTAATAAGCTAATAGCTTCAGCCCAGTTGTATGCATCACATACACCGTTTAATGGGATTGCCGACATTAAACGACAATTAACAAATGCACGGTGTAGCGCATCGCGCATTGCAAGGCCATTCATGACCGTTGCAAGCATCCCCATGTGATCACCCACTACACGGTTCATACCAGCTTCTGCAAGTGATCCACCACGTAAAAAGTTACCACCGCCGATAACTAAACCCACTTCTACGTCGAGTTCTACCAGCTCTTTAATTTCTTGGGCCATACGATCTAATACTTTAGGGTCGATGCCGAAGCCTTCGTCTCCCATTAAAGCTTCACCACTTAATTTGAGAAGAACACGTCTAAAAATAGGTTTACGATTGATAGTCATAATATTGGGGCCAACTTTTTATTAAATTATGGGTAAAAAATAACCGCGCTTATGATAAACATAAAAGCGCGGTTATTTTAAAGAATTTCTAAGCGTGACGCAAAAGCAAATAGTACTTTAATGGCATCTAATTTCCTTATGCATCACAAATAGTTAATCTTACTCGCCTTTAGCAGCTGCAATTTGAGCAGCAACTTCAGCAGCAAAATCTTCTTCTTTCTTCTCGATACCTGCACCAACTTCCATACGTACAAAGCCAGTAACTGTTGCGTTTTTCTCTTTAAGAATTTCGCCAACAGATTTTTTAGGTTCCATGATGAAAGCTTGACCAGTAAGAGAAACCTCACCAGTAAATTTCTTCATGCGACCAACAACCATCTTCTCAGCGATTTCAGCAGGCTTGCCTTCGTTCATCGCGATGTCGATTTGTACTTGCTTTTCTTTTTCAACAACATCAGCAGGTACGTCATCTGGAGTTAGGTAATCTGGGTTTGAAGCAGCAACGTGCATTGCAATGTGCTTAAGTGTCTCTTCATCAGCAACACCTGCAACAACAACACCAATACGCTCACCGTGACGGTATTCAACTAGTTGCTCACCAGTGATGTACTGAAGACGACGTACATTGATGTTTTCACCAATTTTAGTTACTAGCTCAACGCGGTCTTCTTCAAACTTAGCTTGTAAGTCTTCAATAGACGTAGTCTCTGCAATCGCAGAATCTGCAACTTTGTTAGCGAATGCTAAGAAGCTTGCATCTTTAGCTACGAAGTCAGTTTGACAGTTAACTTCTACAAGTACTGCAACACCGTCGTTTTGTTTGATGATGATAGTACCTTCAGCAGCAATGTTACCTGCTTTTTTAGCAGCCTTTGCAGCACCGCTCTTACGCATGTTTTCAATTGCTAACTCGATGTCGCCATCAGTTTCAGTTAACGCTTTTTTACAATCCATCATGCCAGCGCCAGTACGCTCGCGTAATTCTTTAACTAGGGCAGTAGTTACAGCCATTAGTAAATCCTCAAATCTGAAATCAGGTATTAGATAAGCGGGTAAACCGCTCTACAAGAATAGCAAGTCTTCACCTTATAAAGATGAAGACTTGATGACAGCTAATTACTCAGCTTCTACAAAGTCGTCTTTCTCAGCTTGAGCAACGATGTTGTTCTCACGACCTTCAGTGATAGCAGCTGCAACAGAACTAGTGTAAAGGTTGATTGCACGGATAGCATCATCGTTACCAGGTACGATGTAATCAACACCGTCTGGGTTAGAGTTAGTATCAACGATTGCAACAACTGGAATACCTAGGTTGTTTGCTTCACGGATAGCAATGTGCTCGTGATCAGCATCGATAACGAAGATAGCGTCTGGAAGGCCACCCATGTTTTTGATACCGCCAAGGCTCTTTTCAAGCTTTTCCATTTCGCGAGTAAGCATTAACGCTTCTTTCTTAGTTAACTTCTCGAAAGTACCGTCTTGGCTTTGAACTTCAAGGTCTTTAAGACGCTTGATTGACTGACGAACTGTTTTCCAGTTAGTTAACATACCACCTAACCAGCGGTGGTTAACGAAGTACTGGTCGCTTTGTAAAGCAGCTTCTTTAACTGCTTCGCTTGCTGCGCGCTTAGTACCAACGAAAAGAACTTTACCTTTGTTTGCAGCAGCACTTGATAAAAACTTAAGTGCGTCGTTGAACATTGGTACTGTTTGCTCAAGGTTGATGATATGTACACGGTTACGTGCGCCGAAGATGAAAGGCTTCATCTTAGGGTTCCAGTAACGTGCTTGGTGACCAAAGTGAACACCAGCTTGAAGCATATCGCGCATTGAAACGTTTGCCATTTTGTAAATCCTCTATGTAGTTTAGGGTTAGGCCTCCACATATCCCATAGCACCAACACCGAAGTATTTAAACTTCAAATGCACCCAAGTGTATGTGACGATACGTGTGTGTGTTAAAATAAAATTGTGTTTGCCTTAAATACAAAAAATCATTTAAGAATTTATTTGTAAAAAGACGGCGCGCTTTATACCATATTAAAATTAAATACTCAACGTCGCGTGCAAAATTTGTGCGACGATAAATGTTAAAAAACGCAACTTTGGAGCCTCAATGAGCGCTGTGATCAAGACCCCTGAAGAAATTGAAAAAATGCGTGTAGCCGGGCGCTTAGCGGCAGACGTACTTGAAATGATAGAACCACATGTAGTGCCTGGTGTGACTACTGATGAGCTAAATACAATTTGTCATGATTATATTGTAAATGTGCAAGATGCTACCCCTGCGCCACTAAATTATCACGGTTTTCCTAAGTCAGTATGTACCTCAGTAAATCACGTTATTTGCCACGGCATCCCAAATGACAAACCGTTAAAAGATGGCGATAGTGTCAACATTGATGTAACCGTCATTAAAGATGGTTACCACGGCGACACCTCAAAAATGTTTCATGTAGGTACGCCAAACATTCAAGGTAAACGCCTTGCACAAGTAACACAAGAAAGCCTGTACCTTGCCATTAAAATGGTAAAACCTGGTGTGCGTTTAGGCGATATTGGTGAAGCAATCCAAAAATACGCAGAAAGCTTCAATTACTCTATTGTACGTGAATACTGCGGCCACGGTATTGGAAGCGAATTCCACGAAGAGCCACAAGTAATGCACTATGGTAAAGCGGGTACTGGCGAAACACTTAAAGCGGGTATGTGTTTAACAATTGAGCCAATGGTTAACGCAGGTAAGCGCCAGTGTAAGCTTTTAAAAGATGAATGGACTGTCGTTACCCGCGACCGTAGTTTGTCTGCACAGTGGGAACACACTTTATTAGTGACTGAAAATGGTGTTGAAATTTTAACGCTGCGATCAGATGATACTATCGACAGGATTATCGAACACTAATAATAAAACCACAGCACTAAATTAAGCATAGCTCATTGAGTGTGAACGGTTCAATAAGGAGCCAGCCCACGTGGCATTACCCAACAAAGTAAAAAAGTTGCTCAGCGATGCTGAGCAACTGAGCGATTATCGCGATTGTTCTAGCTATTTTTATAAGTGGTTACATAATCAGTTTTCTAAGCAACCAGTTGGTAATTTAATTAATGCCCGGGCAGAGTTTATAGACCGCCTGCTAATTAAACTGTTTCATGTTTATGATTTGGCTCACGAGCCTGATCTGGCCCTTATTGCCGTGGGCGGGTACGGCCGTGGTGAGCTACACCCCTACTCCGACATTGACTTTTTACTGCTTGTTACGCAGCCACCGAGCGAGCAAATATGTGAAAAAATAGGCAAGTTTGTAACCATGCTTTGGGATCTCAATTTAGAGATTGGCCATAGTGTGCGTACCATTGAACAAGCAATAGAACAAAAACGTGAAGACGTTACCTTTGCCACCAGCTTGCTCGAAAGCCGACTAATTTTTGGTAACCACATTGAGTTTGAAAAGCTCAAAACGCATATTATCGAAACCCCAGTTTGGCGCTCAGGTGAATTTTTTGTGGCCAAAGTGCAAGAGCAAAACCTACGTCATAAAAAATGTCACGGTACAGCTTACAACTTAGAGCCAAACATCAAAGAAAACCCCGGTGGCTTGCGTGATTTACAAACCATAATTTGGGTTGCTAAAAAGCACTTTAGAGCCGAAACCCTGCAAGAGCTAATTAGCCACGGCTACTTAACACATGAGGAGTTTCAGGAGCTCTCGGAGTGCCTAGAAAACCTCTGGAATATTCGCTTTGCACTGCATTTAGCCGCTGGGCGCTCAGAAAACCGCTTACTGTTTGACCATCAACCTCATACTGCCGAAATACTTGGCTTTGGTAGTGATGGTAAAGCCTCGGTTGAGCGCATGATGAAACGCTTATTCAGAATAATGAGCCGTGTGCGTGAGCTTAACCAAATGCTGCTATCGTACTTTGAAGAAAGTATTATGCCAGAGAGCAGCGAAGCGCCAGTAATTGAGTTAGACAAAGACTTTGAACGCGTTGGGCACCAAATTAGAGTAAAAAACCCCTCGGTATTTTTTAGGCGTGACCAACTTTTTGTTTTATTTGAACATATTGCCGACAACCCAGAAATTACCCATATTTACCCAAGTACTATTCGTACCATTAGGCAAGTACGCAGGCGCCTATTAGGTGATTTACAAGATTATGCCGCATGCCGCGAGGCATTTATGCGCATTGTAAAACATCCCAATGGCATGGGGCGCGCATTTACGCTAATGCACAAACACGGCATGTTGGCTGCGTATTTACCACAATGGCGTAATATATTTGGGCAAATGCAATTTGATTTATTTCATGCCTACACAGTAGATGAACACACCCATAAATTAATCAATAATATTTACCAGTATTTTGATAAATCTAAAGTGAGCGAGTTTCCACTTTGTAGTGAAATAGTAACCCGTATGGATAAGCCTGAGTTGCTTTATTTAGCGGGTATTTTTCATGATATTGCTAAAGGGCGTGGCGGCGATCACTCAGAGCTTGGCTCGGTTGATGCCATTGCATTTTCTAAGTTACATGGCTTCCCGTCATCAGATGGCAAACTGATATCGTGGTTAGTTGGTAACCATTTACTTATGTCGGTTACCGCGCAGCGTAAAGATATAAACGACCCAGGTGTTATTAAAGACTTTGCATCACGGGTAAAAACAGAACGCCAGCTCGACTACCTATATTGTTTAACCGTTGCCGATATTCGCGCAACCAACGACAACTTATGGAACGATTGGAAAAACACGTTACTGCGCGAACTCTACTTACATACTCAACGTGCGCTACGCCTAGGGCTTGAAAACCCAATGGATCAACGCGACCAAATTCGCGATAAAAAGCACCAAGCTAAACAGCGCTTACTTAATTTAGGCTATGCAGAAGAGCAAATTGATTTAATTTGGAGCCGCTTTAAAGCCAATTACTTTACTGCCTTTAGTGAGCAGCAAATATCGTGGCAAAGCGAACACCTATTAAAATGCGCAGACTTAAGCCTACCCAGTGTCATTGTTTCTGATAAAGCAATGCACGGCGGCACGCAAGTATTTGCCTATAGCCCCTACTCAGGGCCACTTTTTGCCCGTTTAGTAAGTGTAATAGGCTCTAAAAAAGCGCAAATACAACACGCGCAAGTACTTACAACTAAGGACGGCTACGCCCTATTTAATTTTGTAATACTTGAAGTAAGCGGTGACCCGATTGCAAGTAGCCGCGCACAATCAATTAAACGCGGGCTTGAGCAAGCACTTAACGAGCCGCGTAAAAAAATACGCTTTAAAAAGAACCGCTCGCAACGATTTAAAGACTTTAATATTAAACCTAAAATAGTGCTGCGCCCTCATGCACGTAAAGATCGCAGCCTAATAGAAATTCAAGCTGTTGATATACCTGGTTTACTAACCAAAATTGCCGAAGTTTTCCAAGCGCATTTATTACACATTCATGCTGCCCGCATTACCACAGTAGGTGAACGTGCAGAGGATTTCTTTGTCGTATCAAATAACGAATACCAAGCGCTGACTGATGAAGAGCAAGCAAAAATTCATCAGGCATTACGTAAAAAATTCAACGCCGAAACAGAATAAGGACACACCATGTCAGATTTAAAAACCATGATCGAAAACGCCTGGGATAACCGCGATAGCATTAGCCCAAGCAGTGTATCAAGCGATGTTAAACAAGCGATTATTGACGCACTAGAGCTACTTGATAGCGGCGCTGCCCGCGTTGCTGAAAAAATATCAGGCGAATGGGTTGTACACCAATGGCTTAAAAAAGCCGTATTACTGTCGTTTCGTATTCGCGACAACCAACCAATGAACGACGGCGTAAATCAATTTTATGACAAAGTACCGCTTAAATTTAGCGACTATACGCCGGAGCAATTTCAGCAAGGCGGCATGCGCGTAGTACCAAATGCGGTAGCCCGTAAAGGCAGCTTTGTAGGTAAAAACGTGGTACTTATGCCTTCGTACGTAAACATTGGCGCATACGTAGACGAAGGCACCATGGTTGATACATGGGCCACTGTAGGCTCATGTGCACAAATTGGTAAGAACGTACACTTATCGGGCGGCGTTGGCATAGGCGGCGTTTTAGAGCCACTACAAGCTAACCCAACCATCATTGAAGACAACTGTTTTATTGGCGCACGCTCTGAAATTGTTGAAGGCGTAGTGGTAGAAGAAGGCGCTGTTATTTCAATGGGCGTTTACATTAGCCAAAGCACTCGTATTTATGACCGTGAAACCGGCGAAATTCACTACGGCCGCGTACCAGCAGGCGCTGTAGTTGTGCCAGGTGCGCTCCCATCAAAAGATGGCACCCACAGCCTTTACGCTGCAATCATCGTGAAAAAAGTAGATCAACAAACACGTGAAAAAGTAGGCATCAACGCCCTACTACGCTCGATTGATGATTAAAAGAAGCTTTTAGCTGTAAGCTGTAAGCTTTTAGTTGATTTGTGTTAAACGTAGGTTGGGTTGAGTGAAACGAAACCCAACAACACATTAAAGCTTAGCGTTTTAGCTGAACTTTAATTGTATATAGAAAAGCGCTAAGTCCGTATGGGATTAGCGCTTTTTAAATTCTTCTAAATGAAGTTTCAGTGCTAGAAACTTTTACATTGTAATCTAATGAACTCAAAAGAGACCTCAAGCCTTTAACAGCCAAGTCTTTGTTCTCTGATGGGCCAACTATAATCTCTTCAATTGAATTTTTAGGAAAAGGTATCGCTCTATATGGGGCTATAATGCCAGACTTTAGGGTTCTGTAGCGTAAAGGAAAAAACTCTTTCACTCCATTTTCAAGCTCTATAAAATCAATATTTGAGGAGTCTATAAAATCAAAATAACCCTTTTCAGTATTTTCATTTAATGAGACTAAACCAGGGTAAAAAAGAGTAAAACGATACTCTTCTTCATATTCGAACGCTTGATCTTTTATGCTAGCAATCTTAAAAATCGCTTCATTAAAAATTTCAATTGCAGTAATAGCACATTTTTCATTTAGGTCATTTCCACTTAAATTTGGATCTAACACATAACTTAAAACCTCAGGCAGATAGTGTTCTTCAATTAAAGAATGAAGCATTTCCTCAGTTGGTTGGTAATCAACATCATCATAGCCACTCAAAAGTTTTCTTTGCCTAAAGTACTCATCATCAAATAGCTTTTCTTTATTAAACTTTATGCAATATGAAGTTTGCTCTGACCCGTAAGTTAGCCAGTGGTTTAGGCTATCACGCTTAGTTGTAAATGAAGTGGTATAAATTTCATCAATGGTATTATTATCAATTATATTCCATAGAAAATTTAAAAAATGATTTGCGAGATGCACGTCCTTACTTCGCATTTCTTTTTGGGTAACATCTAAAGGTATATTTTTGTGTTTGGCATAAATTTCTTCGAGTTTGATTTGTGAAAACTCAGACAAACTCTCTCTGAGTGATTTTATTCTATCAATTCCTTGCTTTATTTCTCTAAAATCATTTAGATACTCTGTGTTAGTAGCCCATAAACTTTTGCTCTCTAAAATTCCCTTTAAACCATCTGCAGAAGTGTAGTGATAAACATAATCCATATTTAAAGCCTAAAAAATTCCAGAGATTAACTGCGAGTCTAACCCTTTTATACAAAACAATAAAATTGAGATGACACAGAGTACTATAACCCTGTTGGGTTTCGTTTCACTCAACCCAACCTACGGCGATAAAGTTAACGCCGTTCAGCTCGTCACTGATAGCTGACAACTAATAACTTTTATTTAGCTAATAAAAAAGCACTTATAAAAATAAGTGCTTTTGGGTTTGCTCAATTAATTTTTTAATTACAGCGCGTTAAATACGTCGTCTGTTTTAGCTGCGCAAATAAAGTCGTTTTTGTGTAGGCCTTTAATTGAATGGCTCCACCACGTTACGGTTACTTTGCCCCACTCGGTTAATAAACCAGGGTGATGGCCTTCATCTTCTGCCATATCGCCTACTTTGTTAGTAAACGCCATAGCTTGCTTAAAGTTTTTAAACTTATAAACACGCTCTAGCTGCATGATGCCGTCGCGTACTTCTGGTACCCAGTCTGGGATTTTAGTAATTAATTGTGCAAGCTCTTCGTCAGATACTTTTGGCGCATCTACGTGGCAAGCTTCGCATTTTTGTTCACTTAATGAAGACATTTTAAATCCTTACTTTAGCGTTTCTTTTTAAATTAAAGTTAACTGGCTAATTGTTCTTTTGGTGGAAATTTGGGGTCGTGCAAGCCAAGCGCTTTAGCTTGCTCAACCAAAGTCATAATATCCATTTGCGATATATCAAACAGATCATGAATCGAATTAATGGTGTAGTACTGGGGTTGCATAATATCTATGCGGTAAGGCGTACGCAGCACATCAATGACGCTCATAGGCGTTATTTCTGGTGTGTCTGAATACACGTACTGGGTTTCACCTGGGCTTGATAAAATACCGCCGCCGTAAATACGTAGGCCGTTTTCGGTTTGCATTAAACCAAACTCAACCGTAAACCAATACATACGCGCAAGGTACACGCGATCTTTTTTCTGCGCAGCATAGCCTAATTGGCCATATTTATGTGTAAATTCGGCAAAGTCAGGGTTGGTTAGCATGGCACAATGGCCAAATATTTCATGAAAAATGTCAGGCTCTTGTAGGTAATCAAACTCTTCACGGCTACGAATAAATGTAGCTACCGGAAACTGCTTATTTGCCAATAATCTAAAAAACTCATCAAAATCGATAAGCGCAGGCACAGGGGCTACTTGCCACCCAGTAGTCGCCAGTAGCACCTCGTTAAGTTCGCTTAACTGGGGAATACGATCGTGTGGTAGGTTTATTTTTTTAAGCCCATCCATATACTCATCACAGGCCTTACCTTCTATGCACGCAAGTTGGCGTGCTACAAGCTCAGACCAAATTTTATTTTCTTCTTCGCTCCAGTGAATAACACCATTTTCGTCTGGTGTTTTGGAGGTGTATTTACTTGCTTTAGCCATAATAACCTTCTTGGGGTTAAGCCCTAAATGTGTGTCAGTGTAATACTCAAAAAGTAATGAATATCTAATGCAGCCATACTAAGCAAAAGTGAAGAGAAGTTTAATAGTTGAGCGTATATCTACATTTGGCACGATCAACCAATGTGTACACTTATGATTACACCTAAGGAATAAATTGTGTACACCTTTAATTTCAGTGACCTTAAAGGCCACCCCACCCGTACACAATTAAATACACTCAATAGATAGTGGCAAAAGCTTGGTCTAAGTCTGCAATAATGTCGTTAACATCCTCAAGCCCAACAGAGAGCCTTATTAGGCCATCACTAATTCCTGCAGCTGCACGCTCCTCGGGTGTATAAGGTGAATGTGTCATTGATGCGGGGTGTTGAATGAGTGTTTCTGCATCGCCTAAACTTACAGCAAGTGTGCAAAGCTTCATGCTATCTATAAACTGCGCACCCTGAGCAAGGGTGCCGTTAATTTCAAATGCAATAACGCCGCCTGCGGCCTTCATTTGGTTACCTATGTATTTGTTACCTGGATGCGATTTAAGCCCTGGGTAATAAACAATATTAACCTGTGAGTGCGCCTCTAAGTATTCGGCAACCGTTTGTGCGCTTTGGCAGTGACGCTCCATACGTATAGCTAAGGTTTTTAGGCCGCGATTAATAAGCCATGCATCGTGCGGGCTTATGGTGGCACCAATATCTTTAAGTACCGTCATTTTTATTAAGGTAATGTGTTCTTGCGTTCCACACACAAGCCCTGCGACTACATCGCCATGGCCGTTTAAATACTTAGTGGCACTGTGCATAATAATATCTATACCGTACTGCTTAGGCGATTGCAGCAGTGGCGTTAAAAAGGTGTTGTCGACCACACTAATTAAATTGTGTTGTTTAGCCACTGCGCCAATTAAGGCTAAATCAATAACAGCCATTGTCGGGTTTATGGGTGTTTCGACAAATATCATTTTGGAATTAGGTTTAATGGCAGCACGGAGCTCGTCCTCGCAGGTCATATCAACAAAAGTGACTTCAATTCCCCAGCGCGGCAACATGTGTGCAAAAAATGCGAACGTACAACCATATAATGCGCTTGATGCCACAAGGTGATCGCCCTGCGATAAAAAGCTCAACACCGATGCCGATACAGCGCCCATACCGGTGGCCGTTGCCGCTGCAGCTTCGCAGCCTTCTAACTGTGCGACTTTTTGCTCAAGTTCGGTGGTGGTTGGATTACCCAGGCGGGTGTAAATATAACCAGGCTCTTCGCCTGCAAAGCGTGCGGCACCTTGTGCTGCATTTTCAAAATGAAAGGTAGAGGTTTGATACAAAGGCGATGTAAGTGCGCCATGCGGATCGTTTGCTTTTTGCGGGCCATGAATACATTGGGTATTAATATGCTGCTTGCTCATTGTGTGCTCTCGTTTTTATTATGTGTGTCAATTACATAAATAAAACGCACCGCAGTTTAAATCACAAGCATGCCGGATGCTCAGATGGCTATTTGTGCAAAGTTTACCCGCTTAGCTGTACACAAATATTTCCATGCTATTGTGTAGGCTCTGTTTTTCCTCGTTTTATAATTTTACTGGTAATACTTTGCACTGTACCTTTTAACAAGCTGCGTTTGTTTTCAAGCCTTGGTAATGGGCGGCTAAGCTCCATTGCTTTGTAGCCAATACGTGCTGTAAAAATACCGGCGCTTACACCTTGTGCTGCACGCCCCGAAAGCTTGCCTAAAAGCTCAGCACTAAGTGCTGTTGCTGCTAAATCAGATACAAGCTCAGTACTGCCTACAAACATCACTTGTTTTATAAGCATACGGTAGAGCTTAATGCGGCTTGCGTAACCAAAACCAATGCCATAAATTTTACCTATTTGCTCAATTAACTTAGTGCCGCGCCAAAGCACTGCCATCATATCCACCAGCGCAAGCGGGCTTAGGGCAACGAGCAATGCTGACTCTGTCGCAAAGCGGTTTATAAGCTTTTTAGCTTGCGTGTCTTGCGTTATAAGTAAGCTATTTGCGTAAAGAGTCATTATTTCTTTATCGCTGTGGTGGCTAGCCACTTGGTTTTTAAACGCTTCGAAGTTGTCGAGCTGCTGGTGCTTATTTAATTTTTCAAGCCACGGTAATGCACCGCCTACTTGCTCACTATTTAAGAGTCTGTCGGCTTCATGGCGGTGTAACTGATTACGCTTTAAACTGCGCAGCATTCTATATTCGCGCCAAAGCATGCGGCCAATTAATAACACACCACTTACCACGGCTGTTAAATATACGCCGCCTAAAATTACCGACTGCTGGAACGCAAACACTAACGAATACGCGAATTCTAGTAGCACTAATACTAAAAAACTTATAGCAAACACCCCTTTAAGTGTTTGCCATTTAGATTTTTTATATACCGGCTCTAAGTCTATTTCACCTTCAATAAGTTCATCTTCAGGCTCTTCAATAGAGTCACTTTGACCTTGGGTAATTATTTTTGCAGGGGCAAGTTTAGGCTCAACCTGCTCATCAGCTTGGGTATTAATACGCCTACCCGCTTGAAATGTTTGCTGTGTGTCGTTCATGATAATTTGTCTCCTAGCAGGTACTGCATCACATGATCAAGGCGAATATGCTTAAGTTGTTTGTCGGGGTTTGGCATAGGTGCAAACGATAAAAACTCAAAGCCCTGCGCTGGCCACTCATTTTTATTAAGCATGCGCTTAGGTGGCTGTGGCGGTAAGTAAGTTAGCCAGTCTTGCTCGTTAAGTGGTTTGCCATAAATGCAATCTAGCGTTTGCCCTTTGTCAGCAACTTGGCGCGGTTGCGTTGCAGCAATTGACGACATTGCCATGGTTTCTATTTGTACACCGTCAAATTTTAGATGATTGCTTTGCTCATGCACGAGTGAATCAAGTAGTAGTGCTAAGTCTTTATGATGCTTGGCACTTATATGATCTGACTTATTGGCAGCAAACAGTATTTTATCGATATTAGGTTTAAATAAGCGCTTAAAAAAGCCCGACTCGCCGTAATTAAAATGTGCAAGTAACTGGTTTATTACACTACTTTGCTCTTGAAGTGTTTCGTGGCCTTCGTTTAAAGCGCTCAGTACATCTACCAACACAATTTGGCGGTCAAAGTGTTTAAAGTGCTCATTATAAAATGGTTTAACCACCTCTTTTACATAGGCGTTAAAGCGCTTAATTAAATGCGCTAAGTTAGAGCCTGGCACTATCTCATCGCTTTTTATATGCTGCGCATTAACCGGAAAAAACAACAAAAGGGGTGCACCTTGTAGGTCGCCAGGCATTAGCATACGTCCAGGTTGTAACATGGCAAGCTTGGTGTCTTTTTTAAGGCCCACCAACATACTTTGATAAAGTGTAGCAATATGTGCAAGCAAGCCTTCATCTACGGGGGCATTTAAATCAAGCTGTTCAAGCGCGTTTAAAAATTCAGTAGAGGTGCCCACACGCGGGTGCTGTAATAAAAGCGGGAATTGTTGCTCGCACCACTGGCTATAGCTTTGCTCAAGCATAGGTAAATCAAGTAGCCATTCGCCTGGGTAGTCAATAATGTCTAGATACAATGTAGATTGCGGTGAAAAATGCCCACGTAACCCTGATGCGCTTTGGTATTTAATCGCTAAACGCAGGGTATTAATGCGCTCGGTTGATGCAGGCCATGTAGGCACCCCATCAGCTGGGAGCAAGGCATTAAGCGCTCGCGAGTAGTCAAAGGTAGGGACTTTTAACGCCTCTTGCGGCACCACTTTAGTGGCTATATGGCGGTGCTCTCGCATTACATCAAAAAACGGTAAGTTTTTGTCATCACTTTGTGTTGTAAGGTGTTTAACCAGTGCAGTAATAAACGCGGTTTTACCACTACCACTTAGGCCGGTTACGGCCAATTTAACGTGTTGATCTAAACTGCGATGAAGGGCTTTTTGGGCTGAACCTTTAATACTTTTAAAGGTTTTTTTGGCAAATGAAGTGCTACTCATAATGGGCTAGCACTTCATTGATGCTGTTAATCACCGAACAAAGTGCTATTAAATCCTTTAAAGTTTGTTGATTTCACGGCTAACCGTAAACTCGCTTGAAGTAACATGGCGCTCCATATCTTGAAGGCGCGTGTCTATTCGCGTTAAACGCTCTTTTAAGTCTTGCAATGCGCGGCGCGGTGGCTCGCCTTTTTGCCAAACTTTAAATTTAACTTCTAGCGGATCATCAGTTTTAGTTGAGCTACTAGTATGCATAGTAGTGGGGTCTTTTTTATCTAAAATAAACCACGCTGCAATATACGCTACCACAAATAATGGGCCACCCGTTAGCAGTACCGCACTAACAAAAATAATGCGAACTAACCATAACTCCATATTAAAGTAGTCACTTAATCCCGCACATACACCGGCTATTTTACCGCGCTGTGGGTCTCTTAATAATTCGCGTTTGGCACTCATACTTTGCGTCTCCATTGTGGTGACTCTTGATCAAGCAATGCTTCAAGGGTTTCTACTCTATCAGCCATTTTTTCGGCTTTGTGGGCAAGTTCCAATAACTGACGATGTTCATGCTCACTTAACCCTTGGCTCACTTGTTTTTTGCTACGGTAGTGTAAAATTAACCACAGTGGCGCAACAAAAATCATGAACAAGATAAAAGGTGCAATTAGTATCTCTGGATCAAACATAATCCTCTCCTGACAATCCGTATTCGATGTTTTAAGCAGTGGGGCACTTTAAGTGCCCCTTTATAAGTTATTTATCAGCTAGCTTCTTTTTAAGTTCAGCAAGCTCATCATCTATCTTTTCATTTTTTTGCAAGTCGGCAATTTCATCTGCAAGCGACTTTTTACCTAAATCGTAAGACTCTATTTGAGATTCTAGTCCATCAATTTTAGTTTCGTAGCGCTCAAAGCGATTAAGTGCGTCTTCAACTTTAGAGCTATCAAGTGCTTTTTTCACTTCAAGGCGCGACTCAGCCGAACGTTGACGTAAAATAATGGCCTTTTGACGTGCTTTAGCATCAGCTAGCTTTTCTTGTAGTGTAGTGACTTCTTGCTGAAGTTTCTCAATGTGAGACTCTACATGCTCAAGCTCAGACTCTACTGCTGCGACTGCTTCTGCTGATTTTTGCTTTTCAAGCAACGCTGAACGCGCTAAATCGTCGCGATCTTTACTTAGTGCAAGCTCAGCTTTATCTTGCCAATCGCTCACTTGTGCTTTTAGTGTATCTACACGACGTACTAATTCTTTTTTCTCAGCCAGTGTTTTAGCTGACGTAGAGCGTACCTCTACCAATGTGTCTTCCATCTCTTGGATAATAAGACGAACCATTTTTTCTGGGTCTTCTGCTTTATCTAAAATGGCATTGATATTAGAATTAACAATGTCTGCAAAACGTGAAAAAATTCCCATAACATTTACCTCTGTAATATAAACTTAGTTGGTCTGCTGTAACTAGTATCAATATGCTTGCCAACTTTTTAAAATCTAAAATACACTTTATTTTCATTAAGTTAAACTAAATATACAAATTCCTTTAGTTATCCCTGATTATGAAATACACTAACTGTTAGCAAAAATGACCAAGAGTTAGGAAAAATGAGCCAATATCGCCAACAGGATAATTTACTCGGCCAATCTGATAGCTTTTTAGCTGTACTTGATCAGGTATCGCAGTTAGCTAATTTAGATAAGCCAGTGCTTATTATTGGTGAGCGAGGAACTGGTAAAGAGCTTATAGCCGCCCGTTTGCACTTTTTATCAAAACGTTGGGATCAAAACTACGTAAAGCTTAACTGTGCAGCCCTTAACGAAAACCTCCTCGAAAGCGAATTATTTGGTCATGAAAGCGGTGCTTTTACCGGAGCAAGTAAACGCCACGAAGGTCGCTTTGAACGCGCTAACAGCGGTACCCTATTTTTAGATGAGCTGGCTAATACATCAGCCATGGTACAAGAAAAGCTTCTGCGTGTTATAGAGTACGGAGAATTTGAGCGTGTGGGCGGTAAACACACCGTAAAGGTAGATACGCGATTAGTGTGTGCAACCAACGAAGATTTACCCCACCTTGCTGAGCAAGGAGAATTTAGAAGTGACTTACTTGACCGCTTAGCCTTTGATGTAATTACCCTGCCACCACTGCGAGAGCGTCAAGACGATATTATGCTACTCGCTGAGCAATTTGCGATGAATATGGCACGCGATTTAGAGTGGGAATTGTTTAGCGGTTTTACCCGCAGCGCTACCGACGCCCTGCTAAATTACGACTGGCCAGGTAATATACGCGAACTTAAAAATGTAGTTGAGCGGAGTTTGTATCGCCATGGTAATGAACATATTCCCGTTCACCAGATTATTTTAGACCCATTTGAAAGCCGCTTTAGACCCAAAGCACGTATTAAAGCCCCAATTGCCACACCGCTTGCCCCAGCTGAGCCTACACCACTAGCCGCACCTGTTAGCGAGCTTAGTAACGAGCTTAGCGCCCCAATTGAGTTTCCGTGTAGCTTAAAAGAGCGCTCTAACGAATTTGAAATAAATATGATTAATAAAGCCCTTGAGCATAGCCAATTTAATCAAAAGAAAACTGCAGAAGTACTCGGTTTAACGTATCATCAATTACGTGGTTATCTTAAAAAATACAATTTATTAGAAGATAAATAGTTAGAGGTTATGCGAGTGCATAAAATACTACTTGTTTTACTAGCCAGCACCTTAACCGGCTGCTTTGATAGTAAAGAAGAAATAATAGAAGAAAAAAACCAAGGCCTCGTTTATTGCGCCGAAGCGAACCCTGTGTCGTTTAATCCGCAAGTAACAACCACCGGCTCAACTATTGATATTATTGCTAATCAGTTATTTGACCGTTTAATTAGTATTGACCCTGTTACTGCAGATTTTAAAAGTGAGCTGGCAACCGATTGGAAAATTAGCAACGATGGAAAGTCGGTCACCTTTACACTGCGTAAAGGCGTAAAATTTCATTCTACCTCTTACTTTACCCCTACTCGCGATTTTAACGCTGATGATGTTATTTTTACCTTTAGCCGATTATTTGACGTATACAATCCGTATCATTTTGTAGGCGATGCAAACTACCCGTATTTTCAAAGTGTGGGGCTCGATCAGCTTATTCGTAAAATTGTCCGCGTGTCTGACTATCAGGTGCGCTTTGAACTATTTCATCCAGAGAGCAGTTTTTTAACCAACATGGCCACCGACTTTGCTGTAGTACTGTCGCAAGAATACGCCATGCAATTAAAAGCGCGAGATCAAACTAATTTATTTGACCAGTACCCTATTGGCACAGGCCCCTACATTTACAAAGAGTACCGACGCGATCACTTAGTGCGCTTTTACCGCAATCCCCTTTATTGGAAGCACGATGTTGCCCTTGAACAGTTGGTTTACGACATTACGACAAACGGCACTACACGTATTGCAAAAATGCTGACTAAAGAGTGCGATGTAACCGCGCACCCAAGTAGCGCACAGCTAAGTATTTTAGCGCAACGAGACGATATAAACGTTGAAAAAGAAACCAATTTAAATATTGGTTATTGGGCTTTTAATACAGAGCGTGCCCCATTTGACGACATAAGAGTACGCAGAGCCCTCGCGCATGCAATTGATATAGACAAAATAATGCAAGCCGTTTATTACGGTAATGGGATACGCGCGCAATCTATTTTACCGCCAACCTCGTGGGGCTTTGAACCACAAGAAAATATGCCTGTTTTTGACCCAGAACTGGCTAAAAAGCTGCTCATAGAAGCGGGATTACCTAATGGCTTTGATATGACCATTTGGGCCATGCCGGTGAGTCGAATTTATAACCCTAATGCACGTAAAATGGCAGAGCTGATGCAAAGCGATTTACGCAAAATTGGGGTTAACGTAAGTATTGTAGAGTACGAGTGGAATACTTTTATTCAGCGTATAGGTGAACACCGCCACGATAGTGTATTACTTGGATGGGCTGCCGATACCCCCGACCCAGATAACTTTTTTAGCCCACTACTAAGCTGTACTGCCACGTTTAGCGGTAAAAACCCAGCAAATTGGTGTAACCCACAGTTTGACTTATTGCTTACCCAAGCACTCGACACCACCGATTTAAGCCTGCGCAAACAGTATTATGATCAGGTTCAAGCGCTGATTGTAGAGCAGCTCCCTTTAGTACCGATTGCTCATGGCATGCGTTTTCAAGCAAATAGTGCCGATGTAGAAGGGATAACCCTTGGCCCATTTGGGGCTATTTCACTCGCAAATGCGAGGAAGAAATAATGATACTTGATTATATATTACGCCGCCTTGGCTTATTTTTATTCATGATTTTAATGCTGAGCATTTTTACCTTTTCGCTTAGCTATTTGTTTCCAGGCGATCCGCTTAGTAACCTAAGTGGTATCCCTAGCGGTAATTTTTCTCAGCACAGTGAGCTTGAAGAAAAATACATGTATGACAGCAATTACGTTATGCAATATTTGGCGTTTTTAGGACGTATATTCCAAGGTGATTGGGGGTTATCGTTTGCCTCAGGAGACAACGTTTTTCAACACATTTTAGATTTAATTCCAGCAACTTTAGAATTGTGTGTTTATGCACTTATTGTATCGGTTGTGGTGGGCGTACCCGCGGGCATTTTGGCCTCAGCGTATACACGCCGTTGGCCAGATAAATTAATTAGCTCTACTACCATGATTGGTTACTCTATTCCGGTTTTTTGGTTAGCACTGTTACTTATTATGATTTTTTCGCTCAAGCTGGGTTGGTTTCCTATGTCGGGCAGAATGGGGTTACTCTTTGAAATACCGCCTAATACCGGGTTTATATTAATTGATATTATGCTCGCAGGCTTCCCGTACAAAGGTGAAGCATTTATAGATGCACTGCATCACTTAACACTGCCAACCATAGTACTTGCCATGTTTCCTACCACTGTTTTAGTGCGCTTTACCCGTGACTCTATGCTTAAAGTAATGGATCAAAGCTTTATCAAAACAGCCAGGGCAAAAGGCCTTAATCGACGCCAATTAATCATGCATCATGCGCTGCGCAATGCGCTATTGCCGGTAATAAAACAAATAGGCCTGCAATTTAGTACGCTAATTACACTTGCCATGATAACCGAAGTTATTTTTTCTTGGCCTGGTATTGGCCGTTGGCTAATCGATAGTATTTACCAACGAGACTACCCTGCTATTCAAGGCGGTTTAATGGCGGTGTCTATGTTTGTTATTATTGCCACTATTGTTGCTGAGCTTACATATACTTTGTTCGACCCAATTTCGCGGAATCAGGCACATGGTAAAGTTTAAGTTATTTTCTGAAGAGTCGAATAAATCGCCGCTGGCGCGTTTTTGGCGCAAATTTAAAAACAATCACCCCGCCTTGGTTGGATTATGGATTTTTATGGCGTTTGCGTTATTGGCCGCCAGTGCACCCTTTTTAGCCCCGTATGGGGTTAACCAACAACATAGCGATGCATTACTTATACCGCCATCATGGCGAGAAATGGGCGATGTGCGCTTTATTTTAGGCACCGATGACTTAGGACGCGATGTACTTTCACGCCTAATGAACGGCGCCACTTACACGTTTGGTTTATCGGTAGTGGCTGCATTTATTACCACCATCATAGGTGTGCTTGTAGGCACTTTTGCCGGTATTAGTCGCGGCCTTCGC
This sequence comes from Pseudoalteromonas sp. MM1, assembly GCF_030296835.1. NCBI lineage: Bacteria > Pseudomonadati > Pseudomonadota > Gammaproteobacteria > Alteromonadales > Pseudoalteromonadaceae > Pseudoalteromonas > Pseudoalteromonas sp. MM1. The sequence continues at coordinate 2,515,704 of NZ_AP027922.1, forward strand.
TCTAGCTTTTTAAATCACTTGCTTGATATCACGCTCTCTATTCCGTCTTTGCTATTGGCGATTATTATTATTGCCGTACTTGGCCCAGGCTTAATGAATACAGTGTGGGCTATAATATTGGCGTTATTGCCACAATTTATTCATTCTATTCGTAATTTAATTGTGGATGAGCTAAGTAAAGATTACATTACCGCCTTTAGGCTTGATGGTGCCTCTAACTGGCATATTTTGTCGCGGGGTATTTTTCCTAATATTTATGAGCACATTGTGGTTATTTTTACCACCGCACTTTCTACTGCTATTTTAGATATTGCCGCCTTAGGCTTTTTAAAACTTGGTGCACAGCCCCCTACGACGGAATGGGGCGCCATATTAGCTGAGAACTTGGGCCTTATATATTTAGCACCTTGGACCGTTGCACTACCGGGTGTATTATTATTTTTAGCTGTATTGTCTACCAATTTAGTAGGTGATGGCCTACGAAAAGTGCTTAAAGCACGTAAGGCTGATTAGATGCAATTACTCGACGTTAGAAATTTAACCATAGAGCTACGTACCTCTGAAACGGTTATTCGGGCTGTAGACAGAGTCAGCTTTAGCTTAAAAGAAGGCGAAGTACATGGCTTGGTGGGCGAATCGGGCTCAGGTAAAAGCTTAATAGCCAAGGCCATCGTTGGGGTACTTAACGAACGCTGGAATATAACAGCCGATAGAATGCATTGGCGCGGTGTTGATTTAATGCGTTTAAGCCCAGAGCAACGCAGAAAAACAGTTAGCCAAGATATTGCGATGATTTACCAAGATCCTAGCCGATGCCTTGATCCGACCGCAAAAATATTTGATCAAATAGCTGAAACATTGCCTGAAATATCCACTAAGGGCTTTTTTTTAAAGCGCAATAGAGAGCGTAAAGACCGCGTAAAAGCGCTTATTCATAAAGTGGGGATTAAAAATCACGACGCTGTGCTTGATAGTTACCCACACGAGCTCTCAGAAGGCGTGTGTCAAAAAGTAATGATTGCCATGGCCATTGCCCGCACCCCTAAACTTCTTATTGCTGATGAACCTACCACAGCGCTTGAGAGCACCACCCGCGCACAGGTATTTAGGTTGCTAAAAAGCTTAAATCAATTAAAAAACATGTCTATTTTGATGATCTCTCATGAGCTTGAAGAAATTGCTGACTGGTCGCACGGTATTCATGTTTTATATTGTGGGCAAATGGTTGAAGCCGGCCCAACGCAACGTATTTTTCGCCAGCCTCGCCACCCTTACACGCAAGCGTTATTAAAAAGCTTACCTAATTATGAGCAAGGCTTAGCACACAAAGAACCCTTTTATGCACTTAAAGGCACTATCCCAACTTTGCAACATTTACCTATAGGTTGCCGATTAGGCCCACGCTGCCCACAAGCACAAAAAGAATGTGTTATTACCCCTGCGCTTACAAAGCACCATGGGCACAGTTATGCGTGTCATTTTCCGCTTGTTAAGGAGATGAAGTAATGCAACCGGTATTAAAAGTACAAGCGCTTTGTAAAACCTTTAACATACGTGCTGGTTTATTTAGCCGCAAAAAATTTGACGTACTTAAAGATATTTCATTTTGTGTTGGCAAAGGCGAAACAATCGCTGTAATAGGTGAAACCGGTGCGGGTAAAAGTACGCTCGCTAAATTACTCGCTGGGGCCGATAGCGCCGACAGTGGGCAAATTTTATTAGAAAGTAACATTATTGAAGATGATGGCGTGCGCGATGATCAATGTCGACATATCCGCATGATATTTCAAGACTCCGCTGCCTCGCTCAATCCGGGTCTCACTATAGGAGATATGCTAGATGATTGCTTGCAGTATAATACCGACTCAGATCAACTGGCTCGCCAAGAAAAAATAGATGCCACGCTGTCTAAAGTGGGGTTGCTAGTTGATCATCAAGATTATTACCCTCACATGTTTAGTGTAGGTCAGTTACAGCGTGTAGCGTTGGCGCGGGCGCTTATTTTAGACCCTAAAGTGGTGGTGCTTGATGAAGCTCTATCGGCTTTAGACCCATCTGTTCGTGCGCAAACAGTTAACTTATTACTTAAGCTGCAAAAAGAAACCGGCCTCACTTATGTACTTATAACGCACCATTTAAGTTTAGTGCGCCATATTAGCGATCAGCTAGTGGTACTTGAAAAAGGTGAAGTAGTTGAATATGGACGTACCGAAGAGGTGTTTCAAAATCCGCAATCAAAAGTCACCCAGCGTTTGATTTGCTGTTAATACTAAGCTTATAACCATAACCAAATTGCCTAATCACTTATTGGGCACATTGAGGTTATAAAAAAAGGCGCGTTACTTGTAAAGTAACGCGCCTTTTTTAGTATTTAGTAGCTGTTATTCTGCTGCTTGCTCAGCCACCGGTAGGTTTAGCTCAGCTTTAGCCTTTAACGACTCAATAAATGCAAAGTAGTTTTTGTTAGCTTGCGCAATAGTAATGTTTTGTTGTACTTGCGGGTCGATATTTGCGCTTAGCTGCGCATCGCTTACCGATTTAAGTGCAACAATTGCCGCATCACCATTGTTTAAATCTACCACATCAGTGCTTGGAGCATCAGTTGGACGCGGCATTTTAAACGCTTGCGTTACAATAGCTGGCGAAACCGTGTAGCTTTGACGCGTTAAGCTCGCTTCTTCGCGTACCGTTAGGTTTTGCTCACTGGCCACATCACTTAATGTTTTACCTGCTTGAACTTGCGCAAATAACTCACGTGCTTTTTCTTTAGCAAGTGTAGATGCTTTTTCATTAACTAAACGTGTTTTAATTTGCTCACTCACTTGCGCAAGTGGTTTAGTTGCAGATGGCTCATATTTATTTACACGTACTACAATAACGTGCTCATCACCTAGCTCAATCACTTCTGAGTTTACTTTATCTTCAAGTAATTCTACCGAGAATAACTGAGCAATTACCGCAGGTGTATTAAGTGGCTCTGGCAATGCATTACGTGCAACAAGTGGCGTGGTTTTAACTTCAACGTCTGCCACTTCTGCAGCATCGTCTAAACGGTCAGAAATCTCAAATGCTAAGGCACCCATTTCTGTTTGCTTTTCGTAAAACGCATCCACTTTTTCAGTTTGCTCAAGCTCTGCACGTAGGTCGGCTTTTACGTCGTCATACGCTTTCACTTGCTCTGGCTGTAAGTCAGTAAGTTTAATAATGTGATAACCAAACTCTGATGCTACAACCTCTGAAATATCACCTTTGTTTTGAAGCGCAAATGCAGCATCTTCAAAAGCTGGGTCCATTACATCGCGCTCAATCCACTCTAAGTCGCCGCCCATTTCGCCACTCACAACATCATCAGATGATGACTCTGCAAGCTGTGCAAAATCAGCACCTTGCTCTAACTGCTCGTGTAACGCGTTAGCTTTTTCAAGCGCAGCATCATCATCTTCGCTGTTATCAATTAAAATGTGCGATACACGGCGTTTTTCAGGCTCAATGTACTGTGCTTTATTTTGCTCATAATACGCTTTTACGTCATCTTCTGTTACCGACTCAACGGTGATATCTTGTGCTTTAAGCTCAATGTAATCAACAGATACACGCTCTGGCGATAAAAATTGTGATGCGTTTAGCTCATAGTAATCAGTAATTTCTTGCTCTGATACGTCTACGTTTGCTTGCAGCGCTTCTTTGCTTAACACAAGGTAGTCTATGCTACGCGTTTGCTGCTGCAGAGCTGCAGCGCGTTTAAGTTCGTTTTCAAGTGCAAACTCAGTACCCGCAACAGCAGACACTAACTGGCTGCGTGTCATATCTTTACGTAAGTACTCACGAAAAGCATCTGGTTGAAAGTTCATTTGACGAATTACTTGTAGGTAACGGTCGTTATTAAATTTTTCACCAATTTGAAAGTACGGTAGTTCTAAAATTGTTTTACGTATGCTGTCGTCGCTTACGCGAAGGCCTAAATCTGCCGCTAATTGTGATTGCAATTCTTGTTGTACTAAGCGGTCAATTACACCTTGACGAATTTGCGCCATATAATTTGGATCTGCACTAATTTGTGCAAAGTATTCACCAAATTGTTGCTCTAAACGGCTACGTTCGTTTTGGTAAGCGCGATTAAATTCGGTTTGGCTAATTTTAATTCCATTTACTTCAGCAACGGGTTGTTCTGGGGTTTGACCTAAGTAACTACCGATCCCTGCTAAGGCAAAAGATAAAATCACCGCGCCTAAAATTATTTTGGCTACAGGACCCTGTGAGCCCTCTCTGATTTTCTCAAGCATTTGTTTATCTCTTATTGATCAAGGTATTTTACCTTGTCATATGTAAAAAAAGCGTATCTTACCAGATACGCTTTTTCACTTGAAGTAACTGGCGGTGAAGTTACTTAATTCATCGATTAGAATAATTAAGTTTATACACACTCGCCATAACTAATCTGTATTTAAACAGTGATTAGTTTACTGCGTCTTTCAGCGCTTTACCGGCTTTGAAAGAAGGAATATTTGCCGCAGCAATTTGGATAGTTTCACCAGTTTGTGGGTTACGGCCTGAACGAGCAGCACGCTCGCGTACTGAGAAAGTACCAAAACCTACAAGTGCAACTGAATCGCCATCTTTAAGCGCGCCAGATACAGACTCGATGAATGAATCTAGTGCACGACCTGCAGCCGCTTTAGAAATGTCAGCGTCAGCTGCGATTTGATCGATTAATTGAGATTTATTCACAATATCATCCTCTTTCATTGTTATTATCAAGAGCGATTGTTTTTTAAACTAACATCACTTTTTTGAAAATTTTAGAGCAAACTTTTAATGCTCACATGATTATATTTTTCTTAAGCCTAGGCCCCATAAGGGCTAGGCTCGAAAACCAGTGCTTAACTTATCATACCGATTAAATTTGAAAAGCCCTAAAAAGCACTTTTTTTAGGTTTTTTATTGGTTTTTCGGTGTTTCGACTGAAAAACTCTCAACAGGATGCACTAAAGCTAACTTTAATACTTCATCAATCCAGGTAACTGGGTGAACATCTAAGCCTGCCAGTACGTTATCTGGGATCTCTTTTAAGTCACGTTCGTTAATTTTTGGAATGATGACTGTTTTAATTCCACCTCGGTGTGCAGCAAGTAGTTTCTCTTTTAAGCCACCAATAGGCAGTACTTCACCACGCAGTGTTATTTCACCTGTCATTGCTACATCGGCTTTAACAGGGTTACCAGTCAAGCTCGATACTAAACCCGTTACCATCGCAGCACCGGCACTTGGGCCATCTTTAGGGGTTGCCCCCTCAGGTACGTGCACATGAATGTCGCGTTTTTCGTAAAAATCGCTATTAATACGGAACGTATCAGCACGATTACGAACTACAGTCATGGCCGCTTGAATCGACTCTTGCATTACATCACCGAGTGAGCCTGTGTAGCTTAGTTTGCCTTTACCTGGCACAGCCGCACATTCAATGGTCAGTAAGTCGCCGCCTACTTCGGTCCACGCTAGGCCTGTTACTTGGCCAATGCGGTCGCCGTCTTCAGCTTTACCGTAGTCGTAGCGTTGTACACCTAAAAACTCTTCTAGGTTATCTTGATTGATAGTGACTGTTTTAGTCTCTTTATCAAGTAAGATATTTTTAACGGCTTTACGGCATAGTTTAGATACTTCGCGCTCTAAATTACGTACACCCGCTTCACGCGTGTAGTAACGAATAATGCCAATAATTGCACTATCTTCTATTACAAGCTCAGCAGGTTTTAAACCATTGCGTTTAACTTGCTTAGTAATTAAGTGCTCTTTTGCAATGTTTAGCTTCTCATCTTCTGTGTAACCCGATAAACGAATAACTTCCATGCGGTCTAGTAGTGGACCCGGAATATTAAAGCTGTTTGATGTTGCTACAAACATTACATCCGATAAATCGTAATCAACTTCTAAGTAGTGATCAGCAAAGTGGCTGTTTTGCTCCGGATCTAGCACCTCTAATAGTGCCGATGCTGGGTCGCCGCGCATATCTGATGACATTTTGTCGATTTCATCTAACAAGAATAATGGATTTTTAACGCCCACTTTTGTCATGTTTTGAATCAGCTTACCTGGCATTGAACCTATGTAAGTACGACGATGACCACGAATCTCAGCTTCGTCACGTACACCACCTAATGCCATACGCACATATTTACGACCCGTAGAACGTGCAATAGACTGCCCTAGTGACGTTTTACCTACACCCGGAGGCCCTACTAAACATAAAATAGGTCCTTTGAGCTTATTGGTACGTTGTTGCACCGCGAGGTATTCAATTATGCGCTCTTTAACTTTATCTAAGCCGTGATGATCACTATCAAGAATTTTTTGCGCGCCTGCTAAGTCTTTTTTCACTTTAGAGCGTTTTTTCCAAGGTACATTAATTAATGTATCAATGTATGAACGCACTACAGTGGCCTCTGCAGACATTGGCGACATCATTTTAAGCTTATTAAGCTCAGCCGATGCTTTTTCTTTCGCTTCTTCTGGCATACCTGATTCTTCAATACGCTTTTTAAGCGCTTCAAATTCGTCAGGTACATCATCAAGCTCACCAAGCTCTTTTTGAATGGCTTTCATTTGCTCATTGAGGTAGTACTCGCGCTGAGACTTTTCCATCTGCTTTTTAACGCGGGTACGAATTTTTTTCTCAACTTGCAATAAGTCTATTTCACCTTCCATCAGTGCCATTAGGTACTCTAAGCGTTCTGTAACACTTGAAATCTCAAGCACTTTTTGTTTTTCAGGCACTTTTAATGGCATATGAGCGGCCATTGTATCGGCAAGTCGCGCTGGCTCATCAATACCTGAAACAGAGGTTAATACCTCAGGTGGAATTTTTTTATTAAGTTTTACATAGCCTTCAAATTGGCTAACAGCGCTGCGGATGAAAATATCTTGCTCTTGCTCATCCACTGAATCAGATTCGATGAACTGAGCATTCGCTACAAAAAACTCATCGTTATCTACAAATTCTTCAATTTGTGCGCGCTGCGTACCTTCAACTAAAACTTTAACTGTACCGTCTGGTAACTTTAATAACTGAAGTACAGTAGCAATAGTACCTATACGGTAAATATCGTCTTGCTCAGGTTCGTCTACAGTTGCATCTTTTTGCGCAACCAAGAAAATTTGTTTGTCTTTATCCATTGCTGCTTCGAGGCATTTTATTGATTTTTCACGGCCTACAAAAAGCGGGATCACCATGTGCGGGTATACCACAACATCGCGCAGTGCTAGCACTGGGATTTCGACTCGATCGGTTCTCTCAAGCGTCATTATAGTTTCTCTTCGCACTTCATTTATTTAAAAGATTACTCAAGTATATGGGGATAATCTAATTAAAGTTCAACAATTTTCCCCATCTCGTTTAAATTAATTATAAAAAAAGGAGCCTAAGGCTCCTTTTTTATACAAATAGCTTAAAAACTACTCTGATGCTGCTTTATCTTGATTATTGTTTTCATAAATCAAAATTGGGTCAGATTCACCTTTAATCACGGTTTCATCTATAACCACTTTGCTTACATCATCCATTGATGGTAGCTCATACATAGTATCAAGCAGTACACCTTCAACAATTGAGCGAAGTCCGCGAGCACCTGTTTTACGCTCCATCGCTTTGTGAGCAATAGCGCTTAGTGCATCATCACGAAACTCTAATTCAACGTCTTCCATACCAAATAATACCGAGAACTGTTTAGTAATGGCGTTTTTAGGTTCACTTAATATTTGCACAAGAGCCGCTTCATCAAGCTCGGTTAATGTAGCAACAACAGGTAAACGACCAATAAATTCAGGAATTAAGCCGTACTTAACTAAATCCTCTGGCTCTACGTCTTTAAATGTTTCACTTAAAGAGCGGCTTGACGCTGACTCTTTAACGTTAACACCAAAGCCAATCCCAGTATTTTTATGGCTGCGTTGTTCGATTACTTTATCAAGGCCTGCAAATGCACCACCACAGATAAATAAAATCTTAGAGGTATCAACTTGTAAAAACTCTTGCTGCGGATGCTTACGACCACCTTGTGGTGGTACTGAGGCAACCGTGCCTTCAATTAGTTTAAGCAGTGCTTGTTGTACACCCTCACCTGACACGTCACGTGTAATAGATGGGTTATCTGATTTACGCGAAATTTTATCAATTTCATCAATGTAAACAATACCGCGTTGGGCTTTCTCTACGTCGTAATCACATTTTTGTAGCAGCTTTTGAATGATGTTTTCTACATCTTCACCTACATAACCAGCTTCGGTTAATGTAGTTGCATCTGCCATAGTAAACGGTACATCAAGTAAACGTGCAAGTGTTTCTGCCAGTAATGTTTTACCACTACCTGTAGGGCCAATAAGCAAAATGTTACTTTTACCTAGTTCTACTTCCTGCTTTGTAGATTGGTTACGTAGGCGCTTGTAGTGATTGTATACCGCTACAGACAATACTTTTTTAGCATGGTCTTGACCAATTACGTAGTCGTCTAAGTGATTACGAATTTCTTTTGGCACAGGTAGTTTATCAGACGAATTATGCTTAGGAGCAATGTCTTTGATTTCTTCCCTGATAATATCGTTACACAGCTCTACACATTCATCACAAATGTATACTGAAGGACCTGCAATTAATTTACGCACTTCGTGTTGGCTTTTGCCACAAAAAGAGCAGTATAACAATTTATTACTTTTGTCGCCGTCTGTAGGAGTGTCAGACATTCAGCTACCTCTTTTATACGTTGGCTGCCAAATTAGGTTGGCAACTATTTCAAATTCGCTTTTAACTATACCAAAATTTACTGGTTTTCGCATAGTAACTCAAAGTGGCAAGCAATTATTTGCTTGCCTACACGCTTACTTGCTTTCGCGATTTGTAAACACTGAGTCTACTAAGCCGTAATCAACAGCTTGTGATGCACTCATAAAGTTATCACGGTCAGTATCGCGTGAAATAACCTCTAATGGTTGGCCTGTGTGCTCAGCCATTAAGCGGTTAAGTTTGTCTTTAATAGACAGAATTTCTTTTGCGTGTATTTCAAAGTCAGATGCTTGACCTTGGAAACCACCTAGCGGTTGGTGAATCATTACACGTGAGTTTGGTAAACAAAAACGCTTACCTTTAGCGCCAGCAGTAAGCAAAAATGCGCCCATGCTTGCCGCTTGGCCAACACAAATAGTACTTACATCTGGTTTGATGAAGTTCATTGTATCGTAAATTGCCATACCAGCGGTTACCGAACCACCTGGTGAATTAATATATAAAAAGATATCTTTTTCAGGGTTTTCTGATTCTAAAAATAGCATTTGCGCTAAAATTAGGTTTGCCATGTTGTCTTCAACTTGGCCCGTTAAAAAGATAATTCGCTCTTTTAATAGACGCGAATAAATGTCATACGAGCGCTCACCTTTAGCTGTTTGTTCAACAACCATAGGGACTAATGCATTTAGGGGATCTGTTATACCAGTGTTCATACTTTTTTAATTCCTTATGCGCTTATGCTTTTTACTAAAGGAAGCATAGTTATCATTTTTCGCAAATTATGGGGCACAAACTAAAATGGCCCGGGCACACTGCATAAACAGAGTAACACGAGCCATTTAATCGTTAGCGAGCGCTTAAGTCAATGACTTATTAAGCACCTTGCTGAGGATTCATGATGTCATCAAATGCTTTTTCAACGTCAGACACGTTTGCTTTAGCTAAAATAGCTTCAACAGCTTGCTCTTCCATTGCAACATTACGCATTTGCTGCATAAGTTGATCATTTGCTTTGTAGTACTCTACTACTTCAGTTGGATCTTCGTATGCAGATGCAACTGTAGCAATTAATGCTTCAACTTTTTCATCATCAACTTTGATATCGTTTGCTTTGATCACTTCACCTAGTAATAGGCCAGTTTTAACGCGAGTTACAGCTTGCTCGTGGAACAATTCAGCTGGAAGCTCAGGCATGTTCTTAGCGTCGCCACCAAAACGTTGAGCTGCTTGCTGACGTAATGCGTCAACTTCTTGATCAACAAGTGCTTTAGGCACTTCGATTTCGTTGTTTTCTAAAAGACCTTTGATAGCTTGGTCTTTCACGTTAGCTTTAACCGCTTGGTCTAGCTCACGCGTCATGTTCTTTTTAACTTCTTCTTTAAGCGCGTCTACGCCGCCTTCGGTAACACCGAATTTAGTTGCAAACTCTTCGCTTAATTCAGGTAGCTCTTGTGCTTCAACTTTTTTCACTGTGATAGTGAATTGAGCTGCTTTACCTTTAAGGTTTTCAGCGTGGTAATCTTCAGGGAATGTTACATCAGCAACCACTTCTTCGCCTGCTTTTTTACCAACGATGTTATCTTCAAAACCTGGGATCATACGACCTTGGCCAAGCTCCAGTGGGAAGTCTTCAGCTTTACCGCCTTCAAACTCTTCACCGTCAATAGTACCTACGAAATCAACTGTTACACGGTCGTTTTCGCCAGCAGCTGCGTCAACATCAGCCCATGAAGCGTGTTGCTTACGAAGTGTTTCTAGCATGTTTGCTAAATCTTCGTCAGTTACTGATACAGCTGGTTTTTCTACAGCAATTTTATCTAAACCTTGAACTTCAACCTCAGGGTAAACTTCAAATGTTGCTGTAAATTCTAAATCTTTACCTGCTTCAAGCGCTTTAGGAGCAAATGTTGGTGCGCCAGCTGGATTAATTTTTTCAGAAACGATTGCTTCAATGTAGTTACGCTGCATTACTTCGCCAGCTACTTCTTGACGAACCGCAGGTCCAAAACGCTTGTTGATTACTGAAACTGGTACTTTACCAGCACGGAAGCCATCGATACGCTGCGTTTTTGACAGTTGTTGTAAGCGTTTTTTTACTTCGGTCTCAACGTTCTCTGCAGGAACGGTGATGGTCAGACGGCGCTCAAGGCCTTGAGTCGTCTCAACAGAAACTTGCATGATTTACCTCAATATTCAATTTTGGCGACTGTTCGCCTTCCTTACAAACAAAGTAATCTTCATGAGTCTTGATAAATTTTAAAGCGATTTTTCACTAAAAAGCATCCGTCACTACCATGAGATCCCATTGCTGCTCTGCCCTTCGGGCACTATGTTAAACAATAGACGCGGCATTATAACCTAATAATTATGATAGTCGAGTGTAGGGGGCAATTATTTGGACTAGTTTAGCTACGAACGAGACTAACTGCGTAAAAAACAGACTAACTGGTAAATTGAATCGATATTTTAGTAGGAATTAAATAGATGTTATTAACTGAGTGATGACTTGTTTACTTTCTTTAAGGCTAAGAAAGTGGTCGGCGATGCAGGATTTGAACCTGCGACCCCTTGGACCCAAACCAAGTGCGCTACCAAACTGCGCTAATCGCCGATAATAGTATTGAATACTTAAATGTAGAATTTAAGACCACTTTTGAGAAAGTGGTCGGCGATGCAGGATTTGAACCTGCGACCCCTTGGACCCAAACCAAGTGCGCTACCAAACTGCGCTAATCGCCGATACTCGAAGTAAATTGGGGTGACTGATGGGGCTCGAACCCACGACAACCGGAATCACAATCCGGGGCTCTACCAACTGAGCTACAATCACCACGGTATTTACTTTGTTTTCAAATGGCGCACCCGGAAGGATTCGAACCTTCGACCAACGCCTTAGAAGGGCGTTGCTCTATCCAGCTGAGCTACGGGCGCATCGAAAACTTCATAGTTTGCCTGTAAGCTATTCTATTATAAAAATAAAAGAAGTGGTCGGCGATGCAGGATTTGAACCTGCGACCCCTTGGACCCAAACCAAGTGCGCTACCAAACTGCGCTAATCGCCGATGCTTACGATTGCCTGCGAGTGACCTCGTTGACAACGGGGTGCATAATAGTGATTTGACTGGGAGAGGTCAAACGTTTTTTGCATAAAATAAATCAATCGGTCATTTTTAGTTCATAATGGTTAAATATTGCAAAACCAAGCTGAATTTTAGGCGTTTTTTTGAAAACACAGGGTTATATCCTAAAAGCAACTTGGCGCTACGGGCCTTTTCTGCGAAAATAGCTGCATATTAAAAAAGCATTAATAAAATTAATTTTTTGCATACACCCCTCTTTATATGCAGATGCTTTTAAAATATAAGTATCGAAGTTTTTTTAACCCCAATTAAAGGTCCCCCATGACGGCAAACATCATTGATGGTAAGGCAATCGCAAAGCAAGTACGTAGTGCAGTAGCTGAGCGCGTAAGCGAACGCGTTGCAAACGGTTTACGTGCACCCGGTTTAGCAGTAGTACTGGTAGGGCTTGACCCTGCAAGCCAAGTTTACGTTGGCTCTAAGCGTAAAGCGTGTGAAGAAGTAGGGTTTATTTCAAAGTCATTTGATTTACCTGCACAAACCAGCGAAGAAGAACTACTAGCATTAATTGATGAGCTAAATAACGATGGTGAAGTAGATGGTATTTTAGTGCAACTACCGCTACCTGAAGGCCTAGATGCAGAAAAGATTTTAGAACGTATTACACCACATAAAGATGTAGACGGTTTTCATCCGTATAATATTGGCCGCTTAGCACAACGTATGCCGGCGCTTCGCCCGTGTACACCCAAAGGGATTATTACCTTATTAGACTCAACAGGTGTGCGTTACAAAGGTATGCATGCTGTAGTGGTTGGCGCCTCTAACATTGTTGGCCGCCCTATGTCGCTTGAGCTATTACTTGCCGGTTGTACTACAACGGTATGCCATAAATTTACGCAAGACTTAGAAACCCATGTTCGTCGCGCAGATTTATTAGTAGTCGCCGTAGGTAAACCGGAATTTATACCGGGTGAGTGGGTTAAAGAAGGCGCGATTGTAATTGATGTAGGTATTAACCGTTTAGATACCGGTAAATTAGTAGGTGATGTTCAGTACAGCATTGCCGAGCAAAAGGCTGACTTTATTACCCCTGTGCCGGGTGGTGTTGGCCCAATGACGGTAGCAAGCTTAATTGAAAACACCTTAGAAGCGTGTGAAAAATACCACAGTTAAACATTTAACCGATACCAATAAAAAGGGTTGCCAACTGGCAACCCTTTTTAGTTTAAACGCTACTTTAAGTATTTACGCTTTACGCCACGTTGTTTTACCTGCTGAGTCTTCAAGCACTACACCAAGTGCATTGAGTGCATCGCGTGCTTCATCAGCAGCTGCCCAGTTTTTGCTTGCGCGCGCTTCGTTACGCTTGACAATTAATGCTTCAATTGTTGCCACTTCATCGTCATCTTGGCCGCCTTGTAAAAACGATTCAGGTGCTTGTTGCGCTACACCTAACACTTCACCTATGCTACGTAATACAAATGCAAGTTGACCTGCTTGCTGCGTATCGCTGTCTTTAACACGGTTTAGCTCTTTAGCCAGTTCAAATAACACTGGTAATGCTTCTGGTGTGTTGAAGTCATCGTTCATTGCTTTTCTAAATTTAGCCACGTACTCATTGTTTTCAATATCACACGTTAATGGCTCAACACCGCGAAGTGCTGTGTAAATACGTTCAAGCGATGAACGTGCTTGATCTAAATTCTCTTGTGAGTAATTTAGCTGGCTTCGGTAATGCCCAGATATTAAAAAGTAACGAACTGATTCAGGGTCATATGTTTTTAATACCTCACGCACAGTAAAAAAGTTGTCTAATGATTTAGACATTTTCTCTTTATTTACTTGTACCATGCCTGTGTGGATCCAGGTATTTACATATTTACCATTGTTTGCACAGCATGATTGCGCAATTTCGTTTTCGTGGTGCGGAAACTGTAAATCGGAGCCGCCACCGTGAATATCAAAATGCTCACCTAAGTGCTTTGAGCTCATTGCTGAACACTCAATATGCCAACCTGGTCGGCCCTCACCCCACGGTGATGACCATGACGGCTCACCTGCCTTTGCTTTTTTCCACAATACAAAATCAAGCGGATCGTCTTTATCTTGTGCAACCTCTACGCGAGAGCCTGCTTGGAGCATACTTAAATCTTGTTGTGATAGTGCGCCATAGTGCTCAAACGTAGAAACATCAAAAAGCACGTCGCCGTCGTTTGCTACGTATGCATGGCCTTTTGCAATTAAGCGCTCGACCATTTCGATGATTTCATCCATATGGTTTGTAACCGTAGGTTCAATATCTGGGCGTAACATGTTTAAGCTATCAAAGTCTTCATGCATGGCTTTGGTCATACGCAAAGTTAGGTCATTAATTGACTCACCATTTTCGTTTGCGCGTTTAATTATTTTATCATCTACGTCGGTAATATTACGTACGTATTTTAAGTCGTAACCAAGGTGGCGAAGGTAGCGGACTATTACATCAAACCCAACAAAAGTACGCGCATGACCGATATGACAAAAATCATAAATGGTGATACCACACACGTACATGTCGATTTTGCCTTCGACCATAGGTTTAAACTGCTCTTTTTGTCGCGTGAGTGTGTTGTATATTTGTACCATTTACTTTAAGTCCTTGACTGTTTGCTGAGTTGGCTATGTTAACACTTGAAAAGCCCCCGCTCTAGCGCTTTTTATACCCAAACCGCCTCAATGCGCATGTTTGAGCTGGAATTAAAACTAATTTAGGCAAGCCATTACATCGTGTGTAACCTTGGTTCTGTTGTTAAAGTTAGTAACACTGTAAAAATCAGATTCTCTCCCCTTTTCTTATCGCTTAACAGACTCTTACTCTGTGCATGGTAAGCTTTTAAAAGTGAATGTAATTAGGGACAAAATTGCACCTCGAAATTTTCCTCAGTAAAACGCACAAGCGTGTTCCTTGAGCTGGTTTTGATATATTGAACAAGCGCTTTGTTTATCTTAGTTAACTAAGATAAAATAGCGCGACTAATTAAACCAGATATAGGAAACCACATGGTTGTTCTACACACTAATTTTGGTGACATCACCATTAAAATGTTTGAGCAAGAAGCTCCAAACACAGTTAAAAACTTTTTAGAGTACGCAAACTCAGGTTTTTACAACGGCACTATTTTTCACCGCGTAATTGACGGTTTTATGGTGCAAGGCGGTGGATTTGTACCTGGTATGGATCAAAAAGACGTAAACGATCCAATTAAGAACGAAGCAAACAACGGCCTATCTAATAAAGTAGGTACGCTAGCTATGGCACGTACGCCTGATCCACATTCAGCAACGGCACAGTTTTTTATAAACGTTAACGACAACGACTTTTTAAACCACAGCAGCGAAACTTCGCAAGGTTGGGGTTACTGTGTGTTTGCCGAAGTAGTTGAAGGCATGGACGTAGTAAACAAAATTAAAGGTGTAGCAACAGGCAGCGCTGGTTTTCACCAAGACGTACCGCTTGAAAATGTAATCATCGAAAATGTAACTGTTAACTAATAACTTTTGCATTTAAAATGAATAATGAGGCGGGCAAATATACGCAGTGTATTCGCCCGTTTTTATTTAACTAAAATAGATGTTCCTATGACTCGCCAAACTTACTTTATTGCCGATTTACACCTTAGTGAAAACCGCCCTGACATTAGTGATGCTTTTTACCGTTTTTTAGATACGCATATTATTGGTAAGCAAGTAGATGCACTTTACATTTTAGGTGATTTTTTTGAAGTATGGGTTGGAGACGATTACATAACCGAGCTTGCTAGCAAAGTAGCTAAATACTTAAATAAAGTGAAAGATGGTGGAACACCTGTGTATTTTATTCATGGGAACCGCGATTTTATAATGCGAGACCAATACGCAAACCTTGCTGGGATGACGCTTTTAAATGAGCAAGCAGTTATAGACTTATACGGTACACCAACGGTTATTTTGCACGGCGATGAAATGTGTACACAAGATGTTGAGTACCAAAAATTTCGTAAAAAAAGTCGTGGCTGGTGGTGGCCAAAATTAATGTTAGCAATGCCACTGTGGTACAGAAAAAAAATAGCCCGTAATGCCAGAGAAAAAAGTAAATTAAGCCAAGCCGACAAACCCATAGAAATTTTAGACGTGGTAGATGACGCAGTATTGGCAATGTTTGCAAAGCATAATGTAAGCAACATGATACACGGCCATACTCACCGGCCTAACGTACACACTTACACAGTGGGTAAGCAAACACTAACACGCACTGTACTTGGCGATTGGTATACACAAGGCTCATTCTTAGTGGTTACTCCACAAGGTCAAAAACTCATTAATACACCCTTCGCATAATCTCAAATCCTGACTATTATTTAAGTACTTTTTTGGTAATGGGTAAGGATATATGAATAAAGCTATTTATTGCTTGCTGCTTTGTTGCATTTTTTCCAAAGGGTATGCTTCTGAAAATTGGCAGATAGTCGCCGAAAACTCCCCCCCTTATATTGGTGAGCGTTTAGTAGATAACGGTTGGGTTACTGCTTTAATTAAAGCAGCCTTAGCTAATCAAAATATTAATAACGACATAGAGTTTACCAGCTGGAACAGAGCATTGGAGCTAACCAAAATAAATAAAAAAGATGCAATTTTAGGGGCTTTTTTTACAAAATCGCGTACTGAACTTTTTTATTATTCACGCCCACTGGCTAACGTTTATGTTGGCCTATTTAAACTTAAAGACAGACAAATAAGCTATGACGGCAGTATGGACTCTTTACAACCTTATAGCATTTGTAAAGGCACTGGCTACGCAGTAAGCGAAGCTTTCTCGGAAAGTAATGGCCTTGCGGTCACCTCAACTCGCGGATTAATAAACAGTTTGTATATGTTACAAAAAGGACGAATAGATTTAGTAGCGGGCACTAAAGAAGTGGGTGAATATTGGCTAAAAAACACCGAAAAGCTTAATGAGCCCGGCGCGCCACAAGTTGAATATATTTCGCCCGATTTAGAGCATCATCAACTGCATGTTATGTTTCCAAAGTCTGACCCTAATGCAAAACAAAAAAGAGACGCGCTTGAGCAAGGTTTTTCTACTATTTTATACAATGGCACCGCAAAAGAGCTATTAGTAAAACATGGTTTTTCTCAAAGCACGGCACTTGAGCTTATAGATTTTATAGAAAGAAGTAGCACACCTAACTAGCCGATGTGCTTTTAGAGCTAAATAGCACTGCTTTAGTTAGTTACAAGTGCAGGTGCGCCACTGTGAAATTTAAAGTCTTCATCAGGGCTGGTGATCAAATCTGCCTCAATTTTACCAAAAAACTCGACTCGTTCAGTAATATCAAAGTCCGCAATTTCTTGTGCCAGTGTTAAGTAATCTTGGTAATGGCGCGCCTCAGAGCGAAGCAATGAAATATAAAAATCACCTAAGCGTTTATCTACATGCGGCGCAAGCTTTGCAAAACGCTCACACGAGCGAGCTTCAATGTAGGCGCCTACAATGAGTTTATCGACTAATGCATTAGGCTCAAAGGTTTTAACGTTACGCAGCATGCCTTTAGCGTAACGACACGGTGTAATGCTTCGGTACTCTATTCCATACTCGTCCATTATTTCGAGCACTTGATAAAAGTGATGCAGCTCTTCTTTGATAAGCATTACCATTTTATCAATGAGCTCTTGCCCGTAAGGTGAATTTGACTTTGGAATAATTGATTTTGTAAGTTTATTTTTAGCCGCTAAATCACGCCAATTGCCTTCGCGTTTATAAATAAGTGTTTCAAAGGGCTTTAGCCATTCAAGTAATGCATCGCTGCTGTCTTTATCTACTGCGTACTTACGGATTAAAAACATTGCACTTTGCGCTGCTTTTAACTCACAAATTAAGTGATCGATTAAGATAACCGATAAATTTTCTTTTTTTACTGCTTCATCGACCCATTCGTTCGGGGTTTCGCACAACAAAAAATTATTAATAGGGGCTAAAAGTTCACTATGGGGCACAGGGCTGCTCGTTACTTCAAATAATAAAAGGCCATTTTAACACGAAAAATAACGAAGAATAAAACGAGCTAAAACAACCCCTTTAAAATGTTAATAAGCAGTTAACTTGACTTTGTATATGAACTAAACCATAAATATAGATGCTGTATAAAAAACAAACTAACTAAAACTAAATTATAACCAACAGTAATACGTTCCTTTTATGGAGTACCGCTATGATACTGAATCACCTGTGGGGCATTTATGCTCATCCACTCGAAGAATGGCAAACTATAGATAACCGCCACGAAAGCCTAACTTATAGCCTGTCGCATATTTTACTTATTGCATTATTTCCATCGGTTATGGGGTATTACTCATCGGTGTATTTAGGCTGGAGTATTGGTGCGGGCAATCCAGTATTTTTAACACATGAAAGCGCACTGCTAATTGCCGTGGCTATGTATGGTGCGTTAATAGCCGGTGTGTTTGCACTGGCCTATTTAGCCCATTGGATGGCCGTTACATTTGGTGCTAAACCTACCTTTACACAAACGTTAGAGCTTGCCGCTTATACTGCTACTCCGGTGTTTATGTCGGCTTTAGCCGCTTTTTTACCTGAGCTGTGGTTTGTTGTTTGCGTAGGTATGATTGCTCTGGCCTATTCGGTGTACTTGCTATACACAGGCGTGCCAATACTGATGCATATTCCACAAGAGCGTGGCTTCATTTATGCCAGCTCTGTTGTTACCTGCGGGCTAATTTTATTGGTAATAATTTTAGCTGTAACCGCCATCCTTTGGACTAACGGCATTGTGAGTCCTATGTTTACCTAATCAACCACGTTGTTTGATATGAAGTGTTCCCTTTCTTTCCTTCGCAAAAAAGGAGCTAATTAGCTCCTTTTTTTATATCTGATTTTTAATTTAAAAATTAATCAGCTTCGTTTTCATCTTGATTGTGTATTTCAAGACCTGACGACATGGCGTTTTCGCGGTTACTCTTAGCCGAGTCATTGCGTAGTTGGTCAATATGGTTTAAGTAATCTTGATCGATATCACCGGTAATGTATTGCCCATCAAATACAGAGGTTTCAAACTTAGTAATTTCTGGGTTTTCTTGGCTTACAGCGGCAATTAAATCGTTTAAAGATTGAAAAATTAAGCCATCAGCACTGATGCTTTGGTTAATGTCTTCAACTTCGCGGCCATGTGCAATAAGCTCTGCGGCAGATGGCATATCAATACCGTACACATTAGGAAAGCGTATTTCTGGTGCTGCTGAGGCAAAATAAACATTTTTTGCTCCAGCTTCACGAGCCATTTCTACAATTTGTGCCGAGGTTGTACCGCGTACAATTGAATCATCAACCAGTAAAACGTTTTTACCTTTAAACTCACGGTCTATCGCGTTAAGTTTTTGACGCACCGACTTTTTACGCATCTCTTGGCCAGGCATAATAAATGTACGACCAATATAACGGTTTTTAACAAAGCCTTGGCGGTAAGGTAAATCAAGCATACGCGCAATTTCTAACGCCACATCGCATGAGGTTTCAGGAATTGGGATAACAACATCAATGTCTTTATCGCTCCACTCACGCGCAATTTTTTCACCCAGCTTTGTACCCATGTTTACACGCGTTGCATAAACCGACATACGATCGATGGTTGAGTCAGGACGAGCAAAATAAACAAACTCAAAAATACACGGTGCATAAGAGGCTTTTTCAGCACAGCTTTGTGAATGAAATTGGCCATCTTCAGTTACGTAAATCGCTTCACCAGGGGCTACATCTCGCACAAATTCAAAGCCGTCTGGTTTTAATGCTACGCTTTCTGAGGCAAACATATACTCAGTGCCTTTAGGGGTTTCACGTTTACCAAATACCAGCGGGCGAATACCATTAGGGTCACGAAATGCTAATACACCGTGGCCAATAATCATCGCAATTGCAGCGTAGCCACCTGTTACTTTGTTATTTACTTCGGTTACTGCGGTGAAAATATCTTCAGCGTCTAAATGTAATTTGTCAGACTTACTTAGCTCATGCGCCATGATATTAAGTAGTATTTCTGAGTCAGACGTTGTATTAACATGGCGACGCGCTTCTGAAAACAGTTGCTGCTTGAGCGTTTCAGCATTAGTTAAATTACCATTATGCGCAAGCGCAATACCAAATGGTGAATTAACATAAAACGGCTGCGCTTCAGATGAGCTTGACGAGCCTGCAGTAGGGTAACGTACGTGGCCAATACCAATTGTGCCTTGTAGTCGTTTCATATGGCGGGTGTGAAACACATCCTTTACTAGGCCATTTGCTTTGCGCAAGCTAAACGTATTGTTTTCAATGGTAATGATGCCCGCGGCATCTTGACCTCGGTGCTGCAAAACAGTTAAGCCATCATAAATCGCCTGATTAACAGGAGATGTTCCGACTATCCCAACGATACCACACATGTAATTTATCCTCGCCGATTAACGGTTTACTGAATTTAAAAAGCTCGAGTTGTTTTCTAGGTACGAAAAGAACCATTCAACAACAAAGCCAAATTCTGGAATCAAAATAGAATTGCCCCACCAGTGCGTGTTTGGTGCACCAGTAAAAGCATCAAGAAAGAAGAGTAACGCGCTCACGACCAACACGCCTCGTAACGCACCAAAAACAATGCCGAAGACACGATCGGTGCCAGATAAACCAGTACGTTGTACAAGCTCACCTAAAATGTAGTTTAGTAAACCGCCTAACAGTAGCGTCGCAAAGAAGAGTATGGCAATGGCCGCCGCATTTCTTAAAAGGGGTTCAGAAATGCTTGTTAGGAAGGAAGCTAAATATTGGTAAAACAAACTAGAGATGATAAATGCGCAAGCCCATACTGCTAATGACATAGCTTCTTTAACAAAGCCGCGTATTAAACCGATGATGGTAGACAGTGCAATGATGCCAAGAATGGCGTAATCAACCCAGATCATATTAACCAATTAGTCGCTATTTTGGGGCGCATTCTATACCCAAACCTCCTAAATATGCAAGTTAAAGCGGGAGATAACCAGCAACTATCTAATACAAAAAATTAACATTTAAGTGGTGTGTTTTTTAGCGCTAAATTAAAAAGGCCTTACTAAGTAAGGCCTTTAAAAATCAGTGAGTGACGGTATATTGCGTTACTTTGCCGTTGAGCTTGGTCAGCGCTTTGAGCTCGGGTAGCTTTTCAGTAAGCTCAGCCTTATCAAGCGAGGGCCCCACAAACACTTTAGTCAATGTGCCATTGGGTGTTTTAATTGGCTTTGTAAACGTTTTAAAACCTTTCGCTTTAAGCTTAGCTTGTAAAGCCTTAACATTGGCGGCATGGGAAAAACTACCTAGCTGAATGACGTAGGCCATATCAGTGAGATTTTCTTCACTTTTACGTGGCGCTATTGGTTTTGCTTTTACCGGCTCTGGGGCTTTTGCTACAGGCTCTGGCGTCGTTTGAGGCTCTATGCTTGCTTCGACTATTTCAGGCTCTGCTGCGTATTGGCTTTGTTGGCTTGTCAGCACGTCGTCGTCAGCAGCTATGTCTTCAACTTGCTCTTGTTTTAAAGGCTCAGCCTGAGCTACTTTTTCATCTATAGACTCTTGAAGGTCAATAGTTTTAAACTCAGAGCGTTCAGGGATAGCTTTAAAGCCCTCTTTGTAGTGGACCTTTTCGCCATCGAGTATATTAGGAATAAACACAATTGCTGCGATCACCACAATACTGGTTCCGACTAAACGATTTATAAAACCTGAGTTCACCGACTTTCTCTCTATTTTTTAAAGTAGTTTATAGCATCTGCAACAGTAAAAAATGACCCAAACACAATTAAAAGCGTATCACTTTGCTGTGCAGGCATAATTACATTAAGTGCATCGTGCACACTATTATAGCGTTCATGCGTGCCTGTATGAGGTATAGTTTGCAACGCCGTGGCCATATTTTCAACGTTATCGCCACGAGGTATGTGCAAGCTGGTAAGAGACCATTGATCAATTACATGACTTACCTCTTTAAGTACACCCGCTTTATCTTTATCAGCAAGCATAGCGACTAATGCATGAATTTTAAAGCCTTTATCTTTATAGCTTGCAAGCTTTAGTGCTAAATAACGGGCAGATTCAGGATTGTGCGCAACATCAGTAAACACTAAAGGTGTCGTATTGAGTTGCTGAAATCGGCCCTCAACAACTAAATTAGCTAAACAACGTTTAATTACCTCATCGCTTGGTAGTAAATCTAACACTGCTAAAGTAGTTAAAGCAGTTGCGGCATTTTGTGCAGGAATTGCTGGTTTGTCTAACGCCAGATCATAATGCTTATATTGCCATGTGAAATGTGCTGGGTACTCTTTGAATATAAAATCAGTGCCCGATATAACCATGTTGGCTTTAATCTCAGCACCATAATCGGTCATGGTATGCGGTATGTTTAAATCACCAATAATAGCCGGTGTGTTTTGACGAAATATACCTGCCTTATCATAAGCAACTAACTCTCGTGTATCTCCTAGGTATTCTTTATGATCTAAATCTATAGTGGTGATCACACTGGCATAAGGTGTAACAATATTGGTGGCATCAAAGCGCCCACCCAAACCCACTTCAAGCAGTACATAATCAACTTCACAGCGTTTAAAAATAGCTAACGCCCCAAGCGTGCCATATTCAAAGTACGTAAGCGCCGTACTACCACGGCCCTGCTCTAGCATGTGAAATGCATCAACATGATATTGATCATCCAGCTCTTGGCCGTTTATGCGCACTCGCTCGTTATATCTAATTAAATGAGGAGAGGCATACGTACCTACGCTGTAACCTTGCGCAAGTAGTAACGATTCTAAACAGCGTGCAGTCGTGCCTTTGCCGTTTGTGCCGCCAATAAGAATAATTTTGCTGGAAGTGCTTAATAAGCCAATGTTGCTTGCAACAGTAGCGACGCGTTCGAGGCCCATTGCAATATTTGCAGGGTGAACACTTTCTAAATAACAAAGCCAATCATCAAGGCTTGATGATTGGCTAGGGATTGTGTTTGTCATAGCGTGTAATCAGTAAAGCTGAAATTTACGCTACTCTATGCTCTTGTTCGGTAGAAGGCAAGTTCATAAATTTAGCAAGTACGCGTGCTAATGTGTCGCGCATTTCGCGACGGTCAACAATCATATCAATTGCACCGTGCTCTAATAAAAACTCACTACGTTGGAAACCTTCTGGTAGGGTTTCACGTACTGTTTGCTCAATCACGCGAGGGCCAGCAAAACCTATCAAGGCTTTTGGCTCAGCAACGTTAATATCACCTAACATCGCTAATGATGCAGATACACCGCCCATTGTAGGGTCGGTCATTACTGATATAAACGGCAGGCCTTTTTCACTCATTTTAGCAAGCGCAGCGCTGGTTTTAGCCATTTGCATAAGTGACATAAGCGCTTCTTGCATACGAGCACCACCTGAGGCAGAAAAACACACTAATGGCATGTTGTGCTCTAAACATTGGTCTACCGCATCAACAAAGCGTGCGCCTACAACCGAAGCCATTGAACCACCCATAAATGAGAATTCAAAAGCAACCGCAGCAACAGGAATACCTTTTAAGCGGCCTTTCATCGCTACTAATGCGTCTTTTTCGCCACTTGCTTTTTGTGCAGCGCTAATACGGTCTGAGTATTTTTTAGAGTCTTTAAACTTTAATACATCTTTAGGCTCGTGCTCAGTACCTAGCTCTGTGCGGTCACCTTCATCTAAAAAATGCTCTAAACGTTTGCGGCCGCTCACACGCATGTGATGGTCGCATTTTGGACAAACATTTAATGACTTTTCTAGCTCAGCTTTATATAAAATTGAATCGCAAGCTGTACATTTAGCCCAAACGCCTTCTGGAATTTCTTTACGACCTGACGACTTAGTCGTTTTAGGTAAGATTTTTTCTAACCAACTCATTTGCAACTCTCTTAATGCTGTTCTGTGTCGCGAGTCTGCTAATAAGTAGCAGACAGATTTTTTCAATTAAAACATGAATTACGCAAACACGGTATAAAAAACTGGTCTTAGTAGTTAGATAAACGCTTATAAATTCAACACTAACATTCCGAGTCAGGTAAAAATAATGGTCCTAGTGGGGTTTTAGGAATATTAAAGTGTTCTGGGTAATCTACATCAACTAAATAAAGACCCGCGGCTTTAGCCGTGGCACTGGCCTTAGCACGCTCTTTTAAATCTAATAGCTCTTTTAACCATGCAGGTTGGTGCTTGTGTAGGCCAATATCCATTAAACAACCGGTAATATTACGTACCATATGGTGTAAAAAAGCGTTCGCTTTAATATCAATAATAACGTAATCGCCCTGGCGTTGTACCGATAAATGATGAATCGTTCTGTTTGCTGTATTAGCTTGGCAATGCAGTGCTCTAAAAGAGGTAAAGTCGTGTTCGCCAATTAAGTACTGACACGCCTCTTGCATTTTTGTTTCATCAAGTGGGTGGTGGAAATGCGTAACGCCTTCATTCATCACTGCGCCTCTGTAGGCGTAATTATAAATAACATAACGGTAACGACGCGCTGTTGCGCTAAAACGTGCATGAAAGTCTTCACTTACAGGTTGTGCAAAACGAATCGCTATATCTTTAGGCAGTAACGTATTCATTCCCATGGTAAATGCAACCATCTCACGTGGAGCATGGGTTTCAAAGTGTACAACTTGGCCTGTGCCATGCACACCTGCATCTGTGCGGCCCGCACACACTATTTCAACCGGGTGATTACAAATGCGCGACAACGCTGTTTCTACTTCTTGTTGTACACTATTTACATGTGATTGACGTTGCCATCCACTGTAACGTGCGCCGTTGTATTCAACTCCAAGTGCTACTCGCATAATTACTGCTTTACCTACTGTGCTAATGAACGAGGCATTTTATGCTATCTCGCGGTGCAATAAAAGCCAGTGTGTTGTGATCCAATAAATACCTACAAAAAAGCCGCAATAAATATCTTATTGCGGCTTAAATAGCGCCTAATAACGCTACTTTAGTTTAGCTTTTAAACTTTGCGCTTCTTCTTGCACATCTTCAGGGCCACTTTCAATCACATCTTCAATCACTTTAAGGGCTGAGTCAAAATCGTCAATTTCAATATATGCTCTTGCTAAATCAAGCTTGGCAGAATAACCACCGCCTTCTAAGTCAACATCTGTAGGGTTGTCACCTGCAAGTAACGAATCAAAGTCACTTAACCCTACATCCATATTAACTTCATCATAGGGCTCGTGCTCAAGAACTGAGTCATCGCTTTGCTCAAGTAGTGCGTCAATATCAACAAAGTCATCGGTTGTAGCTTGCGGATCGCTTTGCGAAGGCTCTTCTTGCACCGCTTTCGCTTCTACTTCATTGTCTAAGTCTTCGTTTAATAGGCTATCAAAATCGACATCAAATTCGCTGCTATCTTCTAAATCTAACTCATCCGGTTCAGCTAATTCACTAAGTAACGCATCAAAATCGGTTTGCGTTAAATCAGCCATAAACTCATCGTCTAGCTGCTCGTCGGGTATAACGTCTTCATTAATTTGATCATCAGCAGCCTGTGTTAGTTCGGCTTCTAATTGCGAATTTGTTATTTCATCTTCAACGTCTTCAGAAAGTGCTTGTTCTAAAATTGCATCGTCAAAATCAGACTGTTCTTGCCCACGTTCCGTTGCTTGCGTTTCACCTAAAGGTTCCTCTTGCGGTAAAGGCGTATCGAGCTCATCGTCAATTAGTGGCTCGTCATCTAGGTCAGCATCTAACGCATCAATACCAGTGTTATCAGCAAGTGCATTGGCTAAGTCTTGCTCAGCTTGGCTTGGTGCCATACCGCTTGCTTGTCCATCAAGTTCATCACCTTGTAACTCTTGCGGACTATATGATTGCTGATCATCTAAATCAATTTCATCGTCGTTATCAAGCTCTAACTCAGGGTACTCGTCAAGCTCTTCACTTGGAGTTACTTGCTCATCTAATAATGCATTGAGCTCGTCGTCTAGCTCATCAACGCTTTGCAATAAATCATCATCGAAAACCCCTTCGTCTTCATCCGTATTTTCAGATAAATCTAGCTCACTTTCATCATCAGTTAATTCATCAAATGATGACGGCACTTGAGCGTGCTTATCATCTGCACCTATATCATCGGTATGTTTCGGCTCAAGTTCTAGCTCTGAAAAATCGTTATCAATGAGTAACTCATCATCAAAATCGTCTTCTAAGCTATCTAATTCACTGCCTGAAAGTGCGTTTGCTAAGTCTTGTTCAGCTTGGCTTGGCTGCATGCCTGTTGCATCACCATCAAGCTCATCTCCTAATAACTCATCAGGTAGATATTGCTGTTGCTCTGTTACATCTAACGTATCGGGATTATCATCTGAAAAGTCTATATCATCACTAAGCGTATTATTTACAGCATCATTTTCAGGTTGAGTATCTAAAAGCGGACTCGCTGGTGCTTCTTGTGAGTCAAGCGGGTCATCACCTAAATCAACCTCTACCTCTTCAATGTCATCATCAAGATCATCTAATGCCCAATCAGGGTTTTCAACATAGTCTTCGTCTGTAGCTTGCTGTAGCTCGTTGAGTAATTCGTCAACACTTTTTAGGGTGTCGTCAGTGTACTCTTCCTGTGCATCTTCTGGGTCAAGTAACGTTTCTGAACTATCTGTAAAGTCAGTGTTTTCAAGCAAATCAGCATCAAGCTCTGGCTCTTCTACAAGCTCTGGCTCTTCTACAAGCTCTGGCTCTTCTACAAGTTCTGGCTCCTCGAGAAGCTCAGGCTCTTCTGCAAGCTCAGGCTCTTCTACAAGTTCTGGCTCTTCTACAAGTTCAGGCTCTTCTACAAGTTCTGGCTCTTCTGCAAGTTCTGGCTCTTCTACAAGTTCAGGCTCTTCTGCAAGTTCTGGCTCCTCGAGAAGCTCAGGCTCTTCTACAAGTTCTGGCTCTTCTACAAGTTCTGGCTCCTCGAGAAGCTCCGCCTCTTCTACAAGTTCTGGCTCTTCTACAAGTTCTGGCTCTTCTGCAAGTTCTGGCTCATCAATAAGTGAAGACGCTAATGTTTCAATATCATCTTCATCAAAATCTTCCTGTGCATCAGCTAGCTCTTCGACCGAATCAGCTAAAGCGCTATCAATATCTCGCTCTGTATCATCAGTTGCTACTTGAGCGGCAGATGAGTCTTCAACTTCATCAATTAGGCTGTCTATGTCGTCTAAATCAAAGTCATCGTTTTCTTCAACTAGCGCATCAGTAGGGGCTTCATCAGGTGTATCACTTGCATCATCAATTAAGCTGTCTATGTCGTCTAAATCAAAGTCATCGTTTTCTTCAACTAGCGCATTAGCCGGTGTTTCATTAGGTGTATCACTTGCTTCATCAATTAAGCTGTCTATGTCGTCTAAATCAAAGCCATCGTTTTCTTCAACTAGCGCATCAGTAGGTGTTTCATCAGGTGTATCACTTGCTTCATCAATTAAGCTGTCTATGTCGTCTAAATCAAAGTCATCGTTTTCTTCAACTAGCGCATCAGCAGGGGCTTCATCAGGTATATCACTTGCTTCATCAATTAAGCTGTCTATGTCGTCTAAATCAAAGTCATCGTTTTCTTCAACTAGCGCATCAGCAGGGGCTTCATCAGGTATATCACTTGCTTCATCAATTAAGCTGTCTATGTCGTCTAAATCAAAGTCATCGTTTTCTTCAACTAGCGCATCAGCAGGGGCTTCATCAGGTGTATCACTTGCTTCATCAATTAAGCTGTCTATGTCGTCTAAATCAAAGTCATCGTTTTCTTCAACTAGCGCATCAGCAGGGGCTTCATCAGGTGTATCACTTGCTTCATCAATTAAGCTGTCTATGTCGTCTAAATCAAAATCTTCGTCTTTTGGTGATTCTGTATCAGCTTGTTGATCTAATAATTCATCAATATCAAAGTCATCGTCTTCTTCTTGGGCAAGCTCTTCGCTTAAGGCAGCCAACTCATCATTGCTTTCTAAGCTGTTATCCGCGGTAGGCTTTTCAACCTCAGGCAAATCGATTTCTGGCAGGCTATCGTCCTCGTCAAATAAATCGTCTAGGTCGTCACTGCTTAAAATATCGTCAGAATCTTTTGTATCATCTAAATCAAGGTCAATTTCATCATCTTTTTTGTCATTTACAGGTTCATCAAAGCCCTGCTGCATGAAAATGTCTAACTCGTCCCCTTCGCTGCCTTCGTCATCAAAAACAATGTCATCACTTAATAGGCTTTCTAATTCGTCTTGGTCAAGCAAGTTTTCTGAATCAGTAAACTCGTCGTCTAGCGCATCATCAAGAGAGTCATCAAATGCAATATCATCTTCAGGCAACATGTCGTTGCTATGATTGTCATCTAATTGAATATCTAAATCATCAAGGGGATCAGGAATAATTGGATCGTCTAACGTATCATTACTTTGCGGCTCACCTTCGGTAAAGCTTGGGGTTTGCGGCAGAAAATCGTCGTCTTCTTGCGCTGCTTCATCTTTATTGGCGCGCTTTCGTAAAAACATCACCACGGCAAAAATAATTAATAATGCAGGAATGGTCATTAATAAAATAAGCACAAGCGGGTTAGACATTAAAGCGCCTAGGTCAAAAGGCTCTTCTTTTGGTACTTCTTGCACTTTTTGCTGAGCTATTATTTCGTTTTGTTTTTCTATTAGCTCTTTTAGCTGTTTTTGAATTTCGCTGTCTTGGCCTAGTTGCTCTTTTACATTAGCGAGCTCTTTAGAGATACCCGACAATTGTTTTTTAAGGTTATTATTTTCAGCTAATATTTCTTCTACATTATTAACCGAGCTTTTAAATTGCTGCTGCAGCTCTACAAGTTTATTGCCTTGCTCTGTTTTTATTTCATTTAATTCTTTTTGGATTTCTTTTTTAGCGTCGTCAACATCGGCTTTACGAGCTTGTGTTACTTTGGTTTGCGCGGCGTTAATCTCACTTGTAGTTAGTGTGCCATTTTTCTTTTTTTCCCACAGCGCGTCATCTTGCTCTGAGCGTTGTTTAGCAAGTTGTGGGTCTACGCGTCTAATTTCCGCTAAGGTGGGTATTTTTAAATAGGCACCACTTTGCATGTGGTTTAGGTTTTGTTCTAAAAAAGAATTAGGGTTTTTGTTATACAAGGCTTGCATAACTTGGTAGATACTAACTGAGTTATCTGGGCGTACTTTGGCAGCAATACGCCATAGTGTATCGGTTGGTTTTATAGGCCCTATTGATCGCCCTTGCGCACCATAGTCAGCGCCTTTTGGCCCCTTTAATTGGGTGCTGTCTTGAGAGTAAATTGGAGTTACTACCAATGCAGACGCTAATATAATAAGTGAAGCTAAACCGCGCATGCTGATCCTTTAATGTGTAAATGTTAAATGCTTTGCTATTTATTTAGCTGCTCAACATTAATTATTCTTGCCGTAACCAGCCAAATAGCTGATCTACATTTGTTATTACAATCTATTTTTATTGCAAGCTCTATTCCAGTTACAAACTATAAACCAGTTGCGGCCTAATATCCATTGCAACGCTTTGAAAATAAATACCTTAAAACTTTATTCTTAATACTATTTTATCGTGATAGATCAAGGCGTTTAGTTTAGTAGCAACACTAAGCGGCAATAATTTGGCTCCCTAAAATACAAAAGCGGCAAACTATAAAAGTTTGCCGCTTAATTTACACACAATATTAGCTGCTATTTATAAGTAGTTAGCGATTAACTCTTCTGCTATTTGTACGCTATTAGTAGCAGCCCCTTTGCGGGTGTTATCACTGACAACCCACATATTTAAACCATGAGGGTGCGAAATATCGGCGCGCAAGCGGCCAACGTAAACCGTATCATTACCACTGGCATCTGACACCGCTGTTGGGTAATCGCCCTCATCTTCAATAAGCTCAACCCCTGGGGCATCATTTAAAAGCTGCTTAACGTGTTCAAAGTCATACGGCATGCGTGTTTCAATGTTGATTGACTCTGAGTGACCAAAAAATACAGGTACACGCACACAGGTTGGGTTAACAGCAATAGTGGTATCGCCCAAAATTTTATGCGTTTCGTTTACCATTTTCATTTCTTCGCGTGTGTAGCCGTTATCTTCAAAAGTATCTATTTGAGGGATAACGTTAAATGCAATTTGCTTAGGAAAGATTTCGTTTTCCATTGGGCGAGCATTCATTAAATTAGCTGTTTGCTTTGCCAGTTCATCTACTGCTTCTTTACCTGCACCAGATACAGCTTGGTATGTAGATACATTAATACGGTCAATACCATAAGCATCGTAAATTGGTTTAAGGGCTAGCATCATTTGAATAGTAGAACAGTTAGGGTTTGCAATAATATTGCGGTTTCTAAAGTCTTCAAGGCTTGCTGCATTCACTTCTGGTACCACTAGCGGTACTTCAAAATCGTTTCTAAAATGTGAGGTGTTATCAATTACAACACAGCCAGCATCAGCTGCAATTGGCGCGTATTTTTCTGACACACTGCCACCAGCTGAAAACAAGCCTATGTGTGCTTGGCTAAAGTCAAAGCCTTCTACATCTTGCACTTCAATGGTTTCACCACGAAACTTTATGTCTTCACCTGCGCTGCGGCTACTGGCTAGTAAAAAAAGTTGATCTACCGGAAATTTACGATCTTCCAAGGTTTCAATAATTTGACGACCGACTAAGCCTGTAGCGCCAAGTACAGCAACGTTATATTTTTGCGACATATTTTTTCCTCTTTAAGCAGTGTTAAAACAACACTGCTAGTTAAATTAGTTTGCGGTGTTAAAGCCAAGCTGAGCGAATGCATCTGTATGCTGCGTACCACCTTGCACCGTTAAAGTGCTAAACTCACGCCTTACTGGGTAGTTTTTACGTAAACTATCAAACCCGTCTTTTGCTAAGTTGCGCAGCAAAATGCCATCATCGCGGCGTACGTCGTAAATCAAATGCACTAAACGCGCAATATCAGCCTCAGTAAAGCTACTCTCTAAACTTAGGCTTGTAACGGCAGGTTGTGGTAAAAAATCAGAAAGCGACTTTTCTGCGGTTACACCTTTTAATTTACACAGTGCTTGATATAGCATTTGTGTACCGCGGGCTTTTCCTTCAAGAGTATGCCCAGCAATGTGCACGCTGGCATAGCGCACATGATCAAGCAATGGGATTAAAATGTTAGGCTCGTTTTCCCAAACATCAAGAACCAAATCTAAGTCTGCCCCTTGCTCCATAACCGATAACAAAGCGTGGTTATCAATCACTTCTCCACGGCTCGCATTTATAACTGCTAACCCAGGCTTTAACGCGTTAAGACGTTTTTCATCAATTAGATGATGCGTTTTGTGCTCACCTGCTTTAATCAGCGGCACATGAAAAGTAACCGCATCGACGCGCTCAAGTAGTTCGTCAAGCTCAACATGCTCGGCTAATAAGCCCTGCTCATGTTTAATTGGGTCACATAATAAAACATCAACATTAAGCGCTTTTAGTTTTTGTGCTAAACAGCTGCCAATATTACCCACCCCAACAATACCTATTGTTTGACCACTTAGAGGGACTGCGTTTTCTTGGCTTAATGCAAACAAGCTACTTATTACATACTCAGCCACCGCCACTGCATTGCAACCTGGGGCACTACTAAAGGCAACGCCTTTCTTATTAAGTAACTGTGTATCTATATGATCAACACCAATAGTGGCGGTACCTACAAAGCTTAATTTATTAGCATGAGCAAGCAGGTCACTGTTTACTTTAGTAACCGAGCGCGTAAGTAATACATCAACATCAATTAACGCATCGGGTGCTAAGTTTCGACCATCAAAGCGCGTTACCTCACCAAAGTCTGCAAAATACTGCTCAACTAAAGGCATGTTTTGATCGGCAAGAATCTTCATTGGGGAGTCCGTATGGCAAAATGAGGCGCTATTGTAACGAACAACCGAGCCATTACACAAACTAAAAAGCCGAGCAATGCTCGGCTTTTAATCACTATAAAGAGAAAACGAATTAACCTTTATATTTGCTCATAACTAATGTGGCGTTTGTACCACCAAAGCCAAAGCTATTAGACATAACCGTATTAAGCTGCGCATCACGGCGCTCAGTTACAATGTTAAGGCCTTGTGCCTGCTCATCTAGCTCTTCAACGTTAATAGATGGCGCTACAAAATCGTTTTCCATCATTAAAATTGAGAAAATAGCTTCGTGAACACCCGCAGCACCCAGTGCGTGACCCGTTAATGATTTAGTCGCACTAATAAGCGGCGAGTTACCACCAAACACTTCTTGAATAGCACCTAGCTCTTTAACATCGCCCACTGGCGTAGATGTACCGTGCGTGTTTAAATAATCAATTGGTGCATCAACGCCTTGCATTGCTTGGCGCATACAGCGTACTGCGCCTTCACCTGAAGGTGCTACCATGTCGTAGCCATCAGATGTAGCGCCATAGCCTACAATTTCTGCGTAAATATGTGCGCCACGAGCAAGTGCATGCTCAAGCTCTTCTACTACAACAATACCGCCGCCAGCAGAAATAACAAAGCCATCGCGGTTTGCATCGTACGTACGTGATGCTTTTTCTGGCGTTTCGTTGTATTTGGTAGACAATGCGCCCATTGCGTCAAATTCCATTGCAAGGGTCCAGTGTAGCTCTTCACCACCACCGGCAAAAATAACATCTTGCTTGCCTAATTGAATTTGCTCAACCGCGTGACCAATACAATGTGCAGATGTTGCACACGCAGAGCTTATAGAATAGTTAACACCTTTAATTTTAAATGGCGTTGCTAAACAGGCCGATGTGGTGCTCGCCATTGTACGCGGTACCATATATGGGCCTACACGTTTTACGCCTTTTTCGCGCAAAATGTCGGCTGCTTCTACTTGCCACTTTGAAGAGCCACCACCAGAGCCAACTAATAAACCCGTGCGCTCATTAGATACTTGCTCATCAGATAAGCCTGCATCTTCAATTGCTTGCTTCATAGAAATATAAGAGTAAGCAGCAGCATCACCCATAAAGCGCATTGCTTTACGGTCAACGTGTTCTTTAACATCAATATCAATTTTGCCTGACACATTACTGCGTAAGTTGTAATCGGCAAATTCTTGGTTAAAAGCAATACCGCTTTTGCCCGCTTTTAGTGACTCTAATACTTCTTGTTTGTTATTACCGATGCTTGATACAACACCGATACCCGTAATTACGGCTCTTCTCATGGGTAATTCCCTTAGCTTGATACTAAATTACTGTGTATTTTACGCTGTTTTTAGGTGTTAAGTGGTCAGCTTTCTAGCGTACACCTGTACTCTGAATTTAATAGCTTATAAATAACGCCAGACTATTTCAAAGAAAACCCGTAAAATAATTAAAAAATACTGTCTAAAAATTTAATAAGTCATGATAAAAAACGCCCAAATACACTTTAATGAAGTAGGCACACCGGTAGCCGATAACTTTGACGATGTTTATTTTTCTAATGACGACGGCCTTGCTGAATCGCATTACGTATTTTATCAACAAAACAATATACAGGCGCGGTTACAAAATCATGACCAAGCGCATTTTGTTATTGCCGAAACCGGTTTTGGTACTGGCTTAAACTTTTTAAATGCATGGCAACAATTTAATGACCACCTTGCCAATCAACAAGTTCAAAATCAAGTAGACAAACGGGTTAAGCGGTTGCATTTTATTTCGTTTGAAAAATACCCGCTTAATGCTGATGATCTAAAAAAAGCACTGCAAGCGTGGCCAACATTACACAAACTTAGTGATGAATTAATAACGCACTACCCTATAAATTTAGGCGGCTGTCATCGTATAGAATTTAATAGCGGCCAGGTTATTCTTGATTTGTATTTTGGCGACGTGCTTGATTCAATAAATGCAATGAGCTACCCGCAATCAGGGGTGGTCGATGCGTGGTTTTTAGATGGCTTTGCACCGAGTAAAAACCCCGACATGTGGCAACAAAGTGTGTTTAACGCCATGGTTGATATATCGCGCAAGCAGGCAACACTAGCCACGTTTACCGCGGCAGGCTTTGTACGCCGAGGCTTAATAGCCGCAGGCTTTAATATGCAAAAAGCAAAAGGTTTTGGCCGAAAACGCGAAATGCTGATAGGTCAATTAGCAGATGCAAATAGTGCGCACTCATCGCCCCCGTACTTTGAACACCCCCCTGCCAAGCTAGAACATGTTGCTGTAATAGGAGGCGGAATTGCAAGTAGCTGTATTTTGCACAGTTTGGCTAAGCGGGGCATTAAAAGCACCCTATTTTGCCAAGATGAAAAACCAGCTATGGGCGCTTCACATAATGTACAAGGCGCGGTTTACCCGCACTTACAAGCTAAAAACTCACCTCACAGTGAATTATTTGCGCATAGTTTTTTATACGCTAAACGCAGCTACCAACAGCTACTAAAAAACGGCTTTAATTTTGATTATAGCTGGTGCGGTGTGCTGCAACATGCGGTAAAAAAACCACTTGCCGATAAACACCAAAACTTAGAACAAAAACAGCTATGGCCTCAAGCCTTAATACGCAATGTAACTGTAGAGCAAGGAGATAAACTCGCAGGCGTAACAACCGGCTACCCCGGCGTTTATTTTGAGCAAGGCGGCTGGGTAAACCCACCCCAGCTAGTTGAGGCAATGCTAAAAGCGGCCAATAGCCTTAACTCCATTAATAGCTATTTTAATTGCCATATACAGCAGCTTACTAAAACCGATGCAGGCTGGTATTTAACCCACAAGCATACCCAATATGGCCCTTTTAGTGATGTAATAATATGTGCAGGTGAGCATAGCGATGCGTTTGAACAAACAAACGCATTACCTATTGTAGGGGTACGTGGTCAAGTATCGCATATTCAAGCGAGTGAACAATCTAAGCAACTTAAAACCGTATTGTGCCATAAAGGTTATTTTACCCCCGCCTATTTAGGCAAGCACTGTATGGGCGCAACATTTGAAAAAAACACAAAAAGTCGCGCCGTTACAGAAAAAGACAACCAGCTAAACCATGAGCAACTACTTAGCTTTTACCAGCAAAGCGACTTTGCCACCACATTAGGTGACATTACCAGTGCTAAAGCAGCTGTGCGCTGCACATTTATAGATCACTTGCCAATGGCAGGACAATGGTGTGAGCAAAGCGATTATATTAACGCCTTTGCTAATTTACGCTTAGGTAAACGCTATCAATACTCGCCTTTGCAAAAGCCACATCAAGGCTTACATATTTTTACCGGATTTGGCGCGCGCGCATTATGCAGTGCACCGCTGTTAAGCGAGCACTTTATTAGTACATTAAATAATGAGCCACGCCCACTAAGCGAGCGTGTAAGCCAAGCTATTCACCCAGCGCGTTTTATAGTTCGTGATTTAATACGAAATAAAATTTAAATGACATCATTCTTTTTTTGCGTAAAATAATATCTATAAAAGGAATTTATATACCCATGCGCACCCTATGTACGAATGCGAATAGGTATAAATAAAAGGAAAACAATGAAAGCTTTAACCTGTGCTGCAGCATTACTCGCTGCAATATCGTTCAACACATTTAGCCAAAACGTAACCGAAATCCCCTTACCCGAAGAATTCATAACCACTATGGATGTAACTGACGAATACCCCAAAGTACGCACTGGGTATTTGGCTGCTTCTATCAATGATATTGCTAAATTTTATCAACATGCACTAGGGGATCCCATTAATAGTAAAGGCGATAATACCTATCGTACCCTTTACTATAACTACCAAGAACATGCTGTTCGCATTAGTTTGTATCATCATAATTATGTCACCGAAGTCAGCATAATGATCGAATAAACACGGCAAAAAGCAGCTAATTTTCATACTCAGTTCAGACTCATTTTTTATCTGCTTTTAAATGACCAATTTATTGATAAAAACACTGTTTTACCCTTTAAAAAAGAATGCCTACCCCAAGGTCTATTTGTACCAAACACCTTTACACTAAATTGAGAAGGAATTAATTATGAGTAAGACCCTAATTATTGGCGCTAGCGGGCAAATAGGTAAAATGGCAACCGAGCTGCTTTTAAAAAACGAGCAAAATGTATCCGCATTAGTGCGCGATAAAAGTAAGCTAAGTGATTTAGATAGCCCGTTTTTAACTATTGTAGAGCAAGACCTCGAAGGCGACTTTTCTACTGCGTTAAAAGATTGCGACCAAGTAATATTTGCAGCGGGCTCTGGCGGAAGTACAGGCACAGATAAAACCGTGCTAATCGATTTATGGGCAGCCACCAAAGCAGCAACGTATGCTAAAGAGCATGGCGTTAAGCATTTTATTATGATCAGCTCTATTGGCGCTGACGATCCAGACTCGATTGAAAGCGACTTAAAGCCTTACTTAGTTGCCAAACATATGGCTGATGAGCACCTTATAAACAGTGGCTTAAACTACACCATAGTGCGCCCTGGCACTTTAACCAATGAAAGCGCCTCAATGAAAGTAACCACCGAGCGCCCAAGCGATCGCTCTAAAGCTAAAATTAGCCGCGAAAACGTTGCCAATGCCCTATTACATATTGCTACTAACGCATTTAATGGCAACCGCGTTTTTGAGTTGTTTGATGGTGATACGCCTATCAAAGCAGCTGTAAAATAAAGCACCCTTGTTGCCCTTTGTAACCCCCCCCTAGCAAAGGGCAATGTATTTAAATGCTACAGAGCACGCTAACCGTTTCTCTCACCATATTAATTAATGTAAACAACTCACAAAAATTGCTTTATAAAAGCCCATATACCGCGTACCCAATAAAACAACATAAAAACAAGCACTTCCATCAAAGCTACCACAAAACAATGCATTAAAAATTTAATAGAACAAATTTTATTCAGGCTTTTTTACTAGTTTAATGAGGCCAAATACTAGAAACCCCTTATTTTATCTGGTAAATTAACAGCGTGTTAAAACAATAATAAAAATTCCTCAATGGAAGTTGCACGAATAAGGACATAGCGTGAGCGCCTCATTTAAAATTATTTTTAATGGTCAGTTACACCAAAATGCTGACATTAGTACCGTACAAGAGCAACTTTGTCTGTTTTTAAAAATTCCCCATAATGTCGCTGTAAAATTATTTGATGGCCGAGCCTACGCACTCGTCAAAGACCTATCGAGTATTGATGCAGTTAAAACAGAATCTAAACTAAAAAGTTTTGGTTTAATAACCAAAGTAGAGCCACATGCAAGTGTAAGGGCACCTCAAAGCGCCACGGGTACTAAATTGGTTGTTTCACCTAGCGAGCCTGCGGTTAAAAACATAGATCGTAAATTAACCAGCATAAAAAAGTCCGGCATAAATAGCCCTGCCGCCTTGCCCAAATTAGCACTGCAAAGCGCATTATTTTTTTGTTATAGCTTATTATTCATCTGCCTTATTTGCTCAGCAGTAATAAGCTTTAACACATTTAAAATTAGTAAGATTGACAGCTCAATAGCTTCGCCCTCTACAACATTAAATTACGTTCATTACAAGCAATACTTAGCAAATCAAAAAAAGCACCCAGAAGTCAGCTTGCCTAACACCCACAGCACAGATGAGCTTGACCAAAGGGCGCAGCAAAAAATTGATAGCTATTTTGCTCGCTTTTCAGCGCACATAAACAGTTACGCAAAGATTCTAAAGCAACCAAACATAAACAGCATGGGCGCAGAAAAGTTAAAGCAGCACTTACAAGAAATAGACGCGCTAGGCACGGAACATGTATTTTGGGAGCAATTAATTAACCTTGCTAAATCGCTCAACAGCGACGCTCATGTAATGAGCAAGCTTACTAACGATAACCCAGATAAAATTCAGTGGATCAACGCCGTTGATTGGATAAGCCAAAGCTATATTAGGCAACAACAAAATAAGCCTGACGCTTTGCCTGCCTCGCCTGCAAACACACAACTTGCCAAGTCACCAATTTTAGATTTAACTCTGCTAATTAGCTTAATGTCGTTTTTAACGCTTATTATTATTAGTATTAAAATGAAAGTAAGATCGTTAAAAATGAAGCTAACCACTATAAGTACAGAATAAATTAAACCCATAAAAAAACCGCCAACTTGATTGCTCAAATTGGCGGTTTTTTTATGGGTTTTAAGTAACGAACTTAAATACCTGTATTGGTGGAGCTGGGGGGATTTGAACCCCCGTCCGAAAAGCCTCGACCGTCGGTACTACATGTTTAGTATTGTCATTTAATTAACCTTTAAATCCCGGACAAACACGGTAGATAAAGGCGAGGCCGCTTAGTTTTAACGCTTCAACCCCGGCCAGGGTTTCCGTCGCGATCAGGTGTTAGGGTGACACTCCAAAATCCAGTCCACAAGAATACATGGAAGGAGCGCTAGCCAGCCTAAGCTGCTAGAGAGTAGTTATCGTCGTTTGCGATTACTTTAAATTGCGGCTTTTTTACGAGGCAAACCGCACCTCGACATGCACCTCAGGCTTCTTGAATTCCGTCGAATCCTAATCAGCCCCTGAAATATGAATTTCTTTCAGTGAGGGCAGTATAACTGAGTAAACGACTGATACTCAAGGGGTGTGACACTTTTATTTTAGCTAACTGAATCAACTGAACAGTAAATAAGCACAAGTTTGTAAAAAAGCAAACAAATACTGAACATTTACTTAACATACCGGTCAAGTTGTGCTCAAATAAGGAGTTAAATTTTACACTAACCATAAGACTTTAGTAGTAAAAATAATAATCATAATAACAGGCATATTACGTAGGGAATTTATAAATGTCGGTTTTTTTATTTAATGAACAAACGGGGGAGCTGGCGTTATCTGCGCACCCTATTGATAATGGATTTCCGGTAACGAGTGCTCAACTTATTGAGCTGCTTGAACAGTCGGATTATTGCGAGTTTGAAGTCCTCTCTGGCAATATTGGGAAGTTATTTTCACCGAGTAAAAATTATCAGCAAGAATCATTAGTAATTGCCAAGGCCACGGACGCGAGCCTTGTTATTAACGTTGATGAAAAAAACATGGTTGCAGAGGCAACGCTTACCACGGCCAGAGGCGGTGCTTTACTCTCTATGGAGGCAGCTCAAGCCGCTTTGGCTGAAGCTGGCGTGAAAAAAGGCATTAGCCCTCGCGCACTTGATACGTTTTTAGGTCAGCAGTTTTCTCACCCTGCAGGTACAGCATATAACGCTATTGTGGCCCATGGCCGAAACCCCAAAGAAGGCAGTGATGCGAGGTTTGTTCGCCTTTGCTCTACTGCGCAAGACCGCGTACTTAGCCCCCAAGCAAAAGAAGGCGGCAAGGTGGATATGAAAGACCTTGGCGCTATTATTACGGTAAAACCCGGCACTCCTTTAATGCAGCGTGTGGCTGCTACACCAGGTGAAGATGGCTATACGGTTTTTGGCGATATGATTAAGGCAACGCCTGGTAAAGAGCATCAATTACAGCCCTTTGAAGGCACAAAAATAGACCCTAATAACCCAAACATGCTAGTTGCTGATTGTAAAGGCGTGCCTGTGGCCTTACCTAGGGGCATGCGGGTTGACGATGTTTTATGTTTTCATAATGTGGATGTAAGTACAGGCCACGTTGATTTTGATGGTAGTGTAATTATCTCTGGTGATGTAAAAGACGGTATGCGGGTTAAAGCCAATGGCGATATTACTGTATTAGGGTTTGTTGAATCAGGCACGATTGAAAGCCAAAGTGCAGTAACTATTATGCTCGGCGCTATTGGCCGTAAACGTGAAAATGAAGAAGCATTTACTTGCGAAATTTCTGCTAAGGGTACTATTTCTATTGGCTATGCCCAGTACTGTAATATTAAAAGTGCGCAAGATTTATTTATAGAACGCCAAGCATTGCATTGTAATTTAAGCGCAAGGCGCTTAATACGTGTGGGTAAAGCAGGTAACCCGCGCGGCAAAATAATTGGGGGGAATATTCTTGATGCTATGCGTATTGAAACCGGTGAACTAGGTGCGCCGGCAGGTACTAAAACCCGTGTGTTTCTAGCTCAAAACTGGCATGAATTGCGCTCAAAACAATCTCAAATAATTGATTTTGAAAAAGTGTTAGCCAGTAAAACATCGGCGCTTAAACAAGCTAAAGAAAAAGCGATAAAAATTCCTGTTGCTGCTCAACGCCAACAACTACTCGATAAAATTGCCGCTAATGAGCAACATATAAAAACACGCGCTTTGCAGGTTCAACGACAAAAAAGATTGGTTAAGCAAAAAATTTCTCAGCTATTGGCAACTAGCCGACTTAAAATTAATGAAATAATGCACCCAGGTGTGGAGCTTAAAATAGCAAAAGATACAAAACAGTTTTCGCGTATTTATCCACCCCACTTAGTAAAACTTTCTGAGGGAAAAATCACTCAGTCGTTTTAGTATCCTCTTGAGTGTTTTCAATTTCTTGAGCGTCACTTTCAGGGAGTGGCGCTAATGGCCAGCCCCCTAGTTCTTGCCAACGATTTACTATTAAACAATACAGCTCTGCTGTGCGCTCTGTATCGTAAAGAGCAGAGTGTGCTTGGCTGTTATCAAACTCAATGCCCGCTGCTCTACATGCTTTAGCAAGTACCGTTTGGCCTAAAGCTAACCCTGCAAGCGAGGTGGTGTCGAAACTCACAAATGGATGAAATGGCGTACGCTTAATATTGTTACGCTCAATGGCTGCATTTAAAAAGCCATGATCAAAAGCAGCATTATGTGCTACTACAACTGAGCGTTGACACCCAGCAGCTTTTTGCGCTTTACGCACTGCTTTACAAATTTCTTTAATTGCTTCCTCTTCTGGTACTGCGCCACGCAACGGGCTAAACGGGTCTATGCCGTTAAATTCAATGGCTGCCTGTTCTATATTAGCACCTTCAAAAGGCTCTACATGAAAATGAACGGTATGATCTATGCTGAGTAACCCTTCGTCATCCATTTTTAAAATGGATACGGCAATTTCAAGTAAAGCGTCGGTTTCTTTATTAAAGCCGGCGGTTTCTACATCAATAACAACAGGAAAAAAGCCGCGAAAGCGTTGTGCGAAAAGTGTTTGCTCAGTATTTGCCATAGTCTTCTTGGTTTATGAGGATAAGCTCACTATTATGTCAAAATTGGGGGTGACTCGGCTAGGGCTTTATAAATTTTTAATTAATATATTTTAGGCATACTATTTGCTTTTAAATAATTGCTACCCGTATTGGCAATTAATTGTTCCCAGCTTTTGTAGCACGCCAAAATATTGGCTTAGTAGATTAACCGGAGCGTTTTATGAAGTGTAAGTTGTTTTTTATTAGCGTAAGCCTTGGCACCGCCTTGATGAGTTATTCATCGCAAGCGGCTATGCGCCAATACAGCGCAAATCAAGATAACTCCAATTGGGAAGTTATAAAAACAACGCGCTTACAGTGCCAATTAAACCACGAAGTGCCCTACTACGGTGAAGCCATATTTAAGGCATCGGCGAGTAAAAACAAAAACCTAACCTTTAATCTTGATATGGTTGTGCGCCCCGACAATTACGACATAGCCGGTTTAAAGGCGGTGCCACCAGCGTGGCGTTCAGGCCTGCCCGCGCGTGATATAACCACGATGAAGTTACTTAAAAAGTTTGATGGTGAGCTTGGCAATAAAACTGCTTGGGAAATGCTAACTGAACTTGAAAAAGGGTTTCATCCTACCTTTTACTACCAAGACTGGCAAAATAGTGCCGACAAAATTGCCGTTGGTATTTCAAGCGTTAATTTTAAACAAGCCTACTGGGCGTTTTTACAGTGCCGCGATGAACTTTTACCATACAGCTTTGAAGATATTTCATTTACTGTAATGAACTACCAATCAAATAGTAGTAAGCTCACTAAAGAGTCGCAAAAGCGCTTAGATAAAATTGCTGAGTATTTAAAAAATGATACCAGTATTGAGTCTATCAGTATTGATTCGTATACCGATAGCTACGGTGGCCGTTGGAATAACTTAGATTTATCGCGTAAGCGTGCTAAAGCTATAAAAGATTATATGGTCAGCTTAGGTGTTGATGAGGGCAAAGTGCAAACCACGGGCCTAGGTGAAAAACGCTTTGTTGATACTAACGAAAATATTTTAGGGCGAAATAAAAACCGCCGTTTAATTATTCAGATAGCAAAAATGTAATAGCCTTAAACTGCTAGCTGCCGCGGCGCTTTATGAGCTTATCGCCAAACTGAAATAGCGTTAAGCTTAAAAATATAATAATGGCGCCTATAATGAGCTCTTGGCTTAAAGGTTCGTTATTTAGCAGTGCGCCTAGCGCTAGTGCAAAACTTGGTGTGATTAAACTACTTAAGGCTACAGTACTGGCGTTTAACTTTTGTAATACATGAAAATACGCCAGAGCCCCTACAATCGAGCCAAAGATACCTAAATACGCAATACTCCATAACGCGCGAGCACTCCAATAAACCGTACTTATTTGCCCATCTACCATCCACCATAACAGCCCAAATAACGGAGTAACAAAAACCAGCGCTCCAAACGTGGTTGCCATTGGGTGAATAGCGATTTTTACCCGTTTGATCATTACCCCACTTAAGCTAAATAACGTGACCGCCAATAACACATACATCAACCCTATACCTTGAGCTTGTGAGGTTTGTAGCTGGTTATAACTTACAAAATATAGGCCTATTAATGCACAGCTCAGCGCTATTAATTTAATAGGGCTAAATTTAGGCTCGTTAAGTAACCTTTGCGCTAAAAAGCCAGAAAGAATAGGCGCAAGGCCAAACACTAACGAAATAATACCTGAAGGTACTGTGGTAGCAGCCATGTAACTTAATGACATACCACCAAAAATGCCCAAACTAGAGTATGCGTATAACGTACACGCGTTTTTGCTCCAAGGTACACGAATATTAGCTATAGCAACAATTAACCCAGCAACAAATAGGCCTATAATCATGCGCATTAAAACAGCAAGCGTTGGCGCTACTGTTTCACTGCTCCATACAATACCTAATGGTGTAGTACACCAAATAATGACAAGTAGTAAATAAGATAATTTAACTGGCACACGCCATTCCTTTGCACTGAGGAGATAGAAGCCCTATTAAAGTAAATTATACGCGCGAAAGTAACGCGCAGTATATATAAACGCCTAAATACAGCTGTAAATTCATAGTTACATTATTATTTACCGGCATTTATTACAAAACTATTTATGTTTTAAGTAACTAGTTATATCTTGAGTGCCTCTCACACATTTTAGGATAGTTAAGTGCTTAAAAATAAAACAATAGGCAGCATGTTAATTGTTGCAGGCACCACCATAGGCGCAGGTATGCTGGCATTGCCAATTGCCTCTGCAGGACTTGGATTTAATACCGCGCTTGCACTGATAATAGCCAGCTGGTTACTGATGACCTACACCGCATTATTAATGCTAGAGCTCCACCAACATGCCCCCAGAGATGCAACGTTAAACACCTTAGCAAAGCGCTGGTTAGGAAAACGCGGCCAGTACATTGCTAACTTTTCGATGATATTTTTATTTTATGCCCTGTGTGCAGCCTATATAGCTGGGGGTGGCGCACAATTGCAGTCGCGTATTAGTAGTGATTTGAGCATAAACATAGCACCACAAATTGCCTCTATAGTTTTAGCCATTGTAATAGGTAGCGTGGTTACTTTAGGCACCAGTAAAGTAGATAAG
Organism: Pseudoalteromonas sp. MM1; assembly: GCF_030296835.1. Classification (NCBI taxonomy): domain Bacteria; kingdom Pseudomonadati; phylum Pseudomonadota; class Gammaproteobacteria; order Alteromonadales; family Pseudoalteromonadaceae; genus Pseudoalteromonas; species Pseudoalteromonas sp. MM1. The sequence goes on from NZ_AP027922.1 coordinate 2,559,287, forward strand.
CTTAACCGCGTGTTGTTTACGATTAAAATTTTAGTACTAGGCAGCTTGTTTTATATGCTTACACCCTATGTACAAGGTAAGCACTTACTTGAAATGCCCGTTGAGCAAGGGCTGATTTTATCTGCTTTACCCGTTATTTTTACCTCGTTTGGTTTTCATGGCTCTATTCCGTCAATTGTTAAATATGTAGGGCTAGAAACAAAAGTATTGCGCAAGGTAATGATTGCAGGTGCTGCTTTACCTTTAGTGATTTATATTTTTTGGCAACTGCTTAGCCAAGGTATTATGCAGCAAAGTGATTTACTCAATAGTAATGGCTTAACAGGCTTTGTAGAGAGTGTGGCAAATATTGCACATAATCCGCGGGTAACAAGCGCCGTTACTCTGTTTGCCGACTTAGCATTAGCCACCTCTTTTTTAGGTGTTAGCTTAGGCTTATTTGATTTTTTTGCTGATGCATTTAATAAAGGCGACTCCAAATCAGAGAGAATAAAAACCGCACTAATTACTTTTATTCCCCCTTTAGGATTTGCGTTATTTTACCCTCAGGGATTTATAATGGCACTTGGCTATGCAGCCATCGCCCTTGTGGTATTAGCAATATTTTTACCGGTTTCTATGGTGTATAAGCAGCGTAAATCGGGTCCTCAAACGGGATACAAAGTGCGCAGTGGTAATGTGGGGTTAGCGGTTGCAGGGCTGTGCGGCATTGTAATTATTGTAGCCCAATTTATGCAAATGCTGGGATTAGTACCCGCAATTGGTTAATACAGTAAAGGCTAACCCCTTTAGCTTAAAGGGGTTAGCTAAAAATGTTAAAATACCCGAGACTCACCACGACCTGTAGCCTGAGAAGCCGCTTGTAACTGACCGTCCTTATTTACAATAACCTGCAAGTCACCAAAACTTCGCTCATCTAGTGTGTAGCCCATTTTTATAAGTTCATCCTTTGTGTTTTCATTAAGCCCTGCGTGCGTTCTGATCACATTTTTAGGCCATAACTGATGATGAAACCGCGTGCTGTTAACGATATCCTCAGCGCTCATATTAAATTCAACCGCATTTAAAATAGACTGATACACCGAGCTAATAATTGTTGTGCCCCCAGGCGAGCCTGTAACCATTTTAACGCTATTGTTTTTAAGCAGTATAGTTGGCGACATTGAGCTAAGCATACGCTTGTGTGGCTGAATTTCATTGGCTTTACCGCCAAGTGCACCAAAGGCGTTCATTACCCCAGGTTTAGCGCTAAAGTCGTCCATTTCGTCATTTAATATAAAGCCTGCACCTTCAACCACAACGCCACTACCAAAGCTTAAATTAATCGTTGTGGTATTGGCCACCGCATTACCCATTTTATCAATAATAGAAAAATGCGTGGTTTGCTCACTTTCTTTAAGGCCTGGTTTAATGTTTTCGGTGGTAGAAATAGCTGTTAGAGAAATATCGTTACTGCGCGCTTTTAAGTAATCAATATCAGTAAGCTCAGTTACTGGCACGTCAAAAAAGTCCGGATCGCCCAAGTACTCTGCTCTATCGGCAAACACTCTCTTACCGATTTCAGCAAGTAAATGTACATATTGAGTAGAGTTATGTACCAGCCCCATTTCGCTTTTTTTAAGCTCAAACATTTTTAACCACTGTAAAATAGCAATCCCACCAGAGCTTGGTGGTGGTGAGGTTAATACTTCATAGCCATTCCAATTAGCCTTTATAGGCCTGCGCGACACAGCAGTGTAATTAGCCAAATCAGTTTTGTTAATAATACCACCGTGCTGGTGCATAAAGTTGGCAATAATGCGGGCGGTTTCGCCTTTATAAAACCCATCTTGACCATTATCTCTAATGCGCTTTAAAGTAGCGGCCAGCTCCGGCTGTTTAAAAATCTGATTTGCTTTTATATCTGCAAAGTAGTGTTTAAAATTTACATTTATATTTTGCTTGTCTAAATGAGCAATGTATTGTGCGACCCCTTGAGCTAATTTGGGCGGCACTTTGAAGCCTTGCTCTGCTAGGGTAACCGCAGGCTGTACTAATGTTTGCCATTTTAAGGTGCCGTGTTTTTGATGAGCCAGCCACATACCCGCGACGCTCCCCGGTACACCACTTGCGTGAATACCATAAATTGACTTATTTTTTATTACATCGCCCTTGGCATCTAAATACATATCTCTGTGCGCTGCTTGGGGAGCGATTTCGCGATAGTCTATAAAGTCGCCTTTACCCTCTTTTTGTATAAGCATAAAGCCTCCCCCACCAATATTTCCAGCTTCGGGAAGCGTTACCGCTAAAACAAATTGCGCGGCAATAGCCGCATCAACAGCATTGCCACCTTGCTCTAAAATAGCCTGTGCTGTATTTGCACTAAACGAGTCAGGCATTGCTACAGCGCTTTTTGTAACTTGCTCCGCCTGCACGCTAAATATACAAAACTGTGCAATCAACACACTCTTAACAATGAGCCGACTTGGTCTAAAAAATAACCCCATAAAACATCCTTTCTTTATTATTAGAATCTCGCTTAGCTCATTTATGCATACCATAGAATACTAGGTCAATGTTTATACAAGTAATTTTTTTGTATGCTATAACGCCTTTGCGTATAAAACGGCATCCAAATCGCCTTGCTCATCAGTGTGTATATAGTTTTTAACCCAGGAAAATCCCAGCTTTTGCATAACGCTAATTGAAGCTTTATTATCGGCCAGTGCCATTGCTGATAGCGTTTTTATCTCTGGCTGCGTTTTTAAGGCGCTACATAATGCACTAGCTGCCTCCGTTGCATAACCTTGCCCCCAACTAGATTGCTTAAAGCGCCACCCTATTTCAATATTTGAAAAATCGGGAGTCTGAGTAAAAAAGTGCATAGGCCTAATAAGTACCCACCCTATAAAAGAGCCCTCTTTTTTAAGGGTGATTTTCCACAGCCCCCAACCTTTGTTTGTATTTTTATAGGCGAGCATTCTGGGGATCCCAATTTCTTTAATTTGCTTTAATGACGACGGTACACCCCGGTTTATATATTTCATTACCGCTGGTTCTTGATCTAGTTCATGCAGCAGCGGCCAATCGTGTTCATTCATTAATTTGAAGTTTAAGCGTGTTGTTACAGGTGCGTTCATTTTCATTGTTCTACTATTTACATGAATTAATAATTTATCTCTAAGGAGAGATGGCACATGAATAAATTAGCAGGTTTAGCTTTATTAGGCACTTTAATTACTCTTACGGGCTGTGAAGACGCTCAACAAGTTCAAGAAGATGCAAAAGATAAAAGCGCACAAATGCAAGAGCAGCTTGGTGATACATGGAACGATGTAAAAGATAAAGCCAACGATCTTAAAAACGATGAGTCTTTAAATGAGCTACTTGAACAAAGTAAAGCAATGGGCTTAGACATGTACGACGATGGCAAAGAAATTGCAGTTGATGCATGGATAAAAAGCAAAGAAGCAGCGGGCGAATTAACCGAAAAAGCGAAGCAAAAAGCGCAAGAAATTGCACAAGAAATTGAAGAAGCGCGTGAAGCGCATTCTCAAGAGCAATAAGCTTTAGTAGTTTTACTATTTAAAAAATTAGTATCTTACAAAAAAGGCTGCAAATATAACTATTTGCAGCCTTTTAGCTTTATATACAAAGATGTTTTGCGTTATAAAATTAAATTGCTTCTTCGTCTTCTTCTGCTGTGCGTATACGTACTACACGCTCAACATCAGTGACAAATATTTTACCATCGCCAATTTTGCCTGTTTGCGCTGTTTTTACTATTACTTCTATAGCGCGCTCAACGTCTTCATCGGTTAGCACAATATCAAGTTTTACCTTAGGTAAAAAATCCACCATGTACTCAGCACCACGATAAAGTTCTGTGTGGCCTTTTTGACGGCCAAAACCTTTTACTTCACTTACTGTCATACCCGTAATACCTACATCTGATAAGGCTTCGCGTACGTCGTCTAACTTAAACGGTTTGATGATTGCTTCTATTTTTTTCATGCTCACTACTTATTAAAGCTTTAGTTGCCTCGATTTTAGACAATCACGGAGTTCATAGCAAACAAAGCAATTGAATTCGATGATAAAACAACCAAGCGTGGTATAATTATTTATAAGTCTGAATTATAAATCTTTCTCAACTAGCTATAATAATAACAAATGTAGTAGGTATAAATAATATGAAAAAATTCCAAACCGGTTTAACTTTATTAGAGCTCATGGTGGCAGTAGCCATAGTGGGCATTATTGCCTCTATTGCTCTTTGGGATAGCAGCGACATGCTTGAAGAAAACCGCGCTGAGAGCTTTTTACTTGAACTAAAGCGCAATATTAGTTTTGCTCGATCACAAGCTGCCAGTACAGATGAAATTGTTGTTTTATGCCCTACTGGCCAAGGTAGAATTAAAAATAGTAAAGATACTTTTAACTGCAATAAAAAGTGGGACGAGAATAAAATTATAGCTGTATTTATCGATGTAGATAACGATGGGCACTATAATGGCGCTACCGATACATTGCTTAGAGTCATGGAAGAAATATCAGATAACGATAAGTTAACCTTTACAGGGAATGACCGCCGCTTACGTTTTAATACCAGCGGGAGAATTACGACAAACCCTGGTGACTTTGTTTTTTGCCCTAATGGTGGTACTGAAAATAATAAAGCACTGACTTTATCGCAATCGGGGACAGCTTTTTATACAGGTGATACAACTCAAACTTGCGGTTAAAAAATATACAGATTTATATTGTCATATTTCTATCATTTACTACACTGAGCTAATACATTTTTTGACTCAGGGCTTCAGGGATGAGGTTATCTACCCAAACTCAGGCTGGTTATACGCTTTTAGAATTAATGGCATCTATTGCTATTGTGAGTATTGTTAGCCAAATTTCTCTATCGGTTTTTCCTGATTTTTTAGCGAAAAACCGAGCCGACAATCATGTTAGTTTACTGCACAGAAACATTAATTATGGCCGCCTTTATGCCATTGAGAATGGCACTTATGTAACTTTATGTGGCTTAAAAGATAATCAATGCACTAAAGATGATTGGGATGGGCAAATGTCGCTGTTTATTGATAATGATAAGTCTACGTCACTAGACACCGATGACTTACTATTGAGCACATTTGAAAAAGTGCACGTTGCAGATTCTATGCAATACCCTCGTAGTGCAATTACCTTTAGACCTGACGGCTCTTTGAATGGTTTTCAAAACGGAACATTTATATATTGCCCCAATAAAGATAAAGCCAACCTTGAGGGGTTGGCTTTATCTGTGAGTCAAACAGGCCGAATACGTGTTAAATCAACCGATAAGTGTCAGAGCAACTAGGGCGTGTTGACCTTTGCGGATTGAAATTTGTTCAATCTAGGGGCGATTAAATCGCGGCGCGAGGTTTGTAACCTAGTGGGCTCGATAACTGCTCCTGCGTTATTCTAATGACTTACATCCATGTAAGAATAAGTAAAAACCGAGCAAAGCTTCCGCGTCCTGCTCACGCCCCTTACCTACATCCATGTAGGCAACAAAGAGTTTATCGCCCCTAGGCAGAACCCTGAGGAGCGCATGTTTGGCATTTATGCAGCGTTATCGCCTATTTATGGGGAAGAACCACACTTCATAGGCTCTGCCTTGCCTAAAAACCAAACATGCTGCTGCAAATTCAACCACCGAAGATCAACACGCCCTAGTTAACGTCCCCAACAATACTCAACATCTGAATTACCTTTGGTTCCTTTAGCGCCTTTGTAACCAGTGTCAGTGATTGTAATTTGTGTGCAATCACCGTCACCTTTTACTGCACCCGCAATAGGTTTAGCTGTAATTATAAAGGTATTGTCGTCATCATCCACATCAATCGACAGCTCAAAATGGCCGTTTTCTGTGGTGTCTTGTATACCTAAGTCAGAAAATGTCTCTGTGTACTCACGATTATCTACAAAGTACTGCTCTTGTTTGTTAGCAGCGTCTAAAAGCGCCGCTGCGGCCTCGGCCCGAGAAGAGCGTTTTACATACTCAGTATAATTTGGCAGTGCTATTGAGGCTAAAATCCCTACAATAGCTACGGCTATCATTAGCTCTATTAACGTGAATCCGCGTGCTTGTTTATTCATTAATATTCCTTAATCATCAATTTCATCATTTTCTTCACGTTTATAAATATAGGTTTGTTGCGTTTTAAAACCAAACCCTACGCTATCGTTGTCATTCACTAATTGTACGGTACCATCTACAACCGTTAAACCTGGACCCATAATTTCTACTGGCTTCATTGGATTTTGTGCATTTTCGCCTTTTATTCCTGGTCCAATTAGATAAAACTGACTTTCTTCGGTCACTTCAATGGTTGGGTTATCATCACACATGCCATCACCGTTGCCATCTGCACAAGAAGGCCCTTCACCGAAGTACAATTGTGGTGTGTCAGGCACATCATAACTAGTAGTAAATTTTAGGTCGTCATATACTTTGGTGCCATAATGTAAATGGAACGCATATAACGAGCCGCCACCGCCACTTAACGAACATTGGTTCTCTGTCGAAGTTTCAGATGAAGGTGTAAAGCTAGTATAGTAAGCGACACCGCCAACCACTGTAGCTGCTGCTAAAGACTTTTCGCCGGTGCCTAATTCATAACGCCAGCCTTTAAATTTAGCTAAATCAACTTCTAAATCAACAAACTCATCTACATCATCCAATGCATTACCAAACGGGTCGCTGTTCATTAGCATTAAATCTGCAGGTTTAATCGCTGTAGGGGCACTCGTGAATGACTGAGTTACAGTGTTTTCATCTCTTATCATAAACAGCTGATCGTCTTCATTTGTACCTGTTGGTTTGGAGCGATTTCCGCTACCTATTACTATGGCATCATACGGTGTATCTAAGCGTGTAATGACGGTTTCACCATTAATTGTTGTTTCGCTTACTTTACTATAAAGTGTACGTGCCACCAGTGGCTGGTAAAAAAATCTACGGTCCTGGCTTGCTAAACTACTACCTAGTTCTGCAAGTTTGAAGTGCGTGAAATTACTGGTGCTTGTGCCTGGCATATCAATACGCCAAATATCGCCTCCGGTATCGGCAGCATAAATTCGATCAATGTAACCATCGTAATCTGAGTCAAGCGTTGATACATTTGCTGCAATCGAGTGTTTACCTTTAAATCCATTTTCGCTTGGTGTTAAAGCCCACACTTTTTTGCCTGTTTCGGCTTCTACAATATAAATACCACGACCAACTGAGTCTTCACTTCTTACCACGGCATCTTTATTCGTGTCATACCCTGCACCAAAAACGAGTAATGGTTTATCACCAAATGCTTTTATGTACGCTATTTGGGGTTTTGACCACGTTTGAGCAAGCTCTTTAAAATCGCCTTTACCGCCCTCTATAGGATTATCCCATAGTTTTTTTGGCTGATCAGGGTTAGTAATATCAAAGGCATAATAGTTTTTCCCACCACGGCGCATACCTGCAAACGCCCACACGTCATCACCATCGCTCGCATCAACAATACCATCGTTGATACCTTCATCATTCAAGCTCTTATCACTAAAATAAACACTGATTGGGCCGTCCATACCATAGAGTTTACCAGTGTCTTTATTGCGTAAGGGCTGAATAATATCGTAAAGGTCAGAGGGGATGAATGCCCAGCTTTCTGTTACTTGGTTATTAGTATCATCATCTTTAAACATATGTAAAAAGCCGGCGTTAGTACCAATTAATATACGTATGTCATCATTACCATAGTCGATTGCTACGGGCTTAGAATGCAAAGGATCGCCAAAAATATCACTACGTTGATCTGTGTTAGAGCCATCATTATCTTCATCATCAACATCTATTCCCATTGCCCATTTAATATCAGAGCTGGCTAGGCTAATTGGGTTGTTGGTGACTAAATCTAAAATATCGCTCACAATATTAGTGGTAAACTCAACTATATCGCCTTGTTTATCGGTATAAAGATTACGCCTGTCTTCAGCGGGTGAGCCTGTTAATGAAGACAAGTGATAATTTACACCTCCTTGTGCTACTAAGTTACCATCGGCAGACTGCCCATCTGGCAACCAAAATGTTTTAGCATCAGTGTCTATTAGACCGTTTGAATCAAGCGCAGTGTTATCCGCTGAATCGACTATTTCGCTTCCTGATACTTTTAATTTTTTTAAATTACCGCCCCACCGTGTGTTTGTTTCTGGGTAGAACATGGCAAAGTAGATAGCATCGCGGCTACGTGTTTGATCTACGTTGTTACTTGCTACTGAAGGCGATGAAAAGCTATCGTTAACTTCACGAATCCGAGAAATAGCACTATTTAGCGAGTTAGAAAGCTCATCTGGCGTGCTTGCTGGTAAGTTTTCACCACCACCTAATAAGGCTGCGCGCCTTAATAGTTCTTGCCCATTGGCACTCATACCCGAACCAAAGCCTATCGTGTATAAGCGGCCTGTTTCGTGAATATCGGGGGTAGCTGGGTATAAATCAACAGTAACATCACTTGTACCGTGGATAATTTTAGCCATTTGATGTAAGTAGTTACTGTAATAGCTATCGGTGCTCCAGTTTAATGGCTCTCCAAAGTACTTTTCATGTTCATCACTAATATCACTATCACTGCCGTTGTCATTAGATGGATCACCATCGGTCATGTAAATAATATTAATTGAATTATCACAACGAGCTGCTTCAGCTTCACTGTCTGCAAATGGTGATATATAAGTATACTCGTAATTGTCTCTTACTATATTTTCACATTCATACACCCAACCTCGACGGCGATTCCAAACCCAATCACACTCAACGTCTGTCCATTGGCTACCTGTACGTAATTCTACATTTGTATCACGCTCTGCAGTAGTAACGCCCTCTCCGTATTGAACCTCCTGCCCAGTAATATACAAATATGCTTCCCAGAGTGTCTCTGTTAATGGTGTTCCCCCATCTGCTGGTAACCCGGCAATAGAAGTACGTACCACGGATGAATCACTACCAACACCATTTACAACATATCCTCCAGCTGAATTTCTTTCAAAGCGCATTAGACCAAAATCGATAGTGTCTTCGTTATCTAATACCACTTTATTCATGGCAAATTGCGCAGCAGCGAGGCGGCTATCTATGCATAAGTTAAATAAGCCTAAAAAATTATTATAACCACAGCTATTACCATTAGTTGATGAAAAAGCCATACTGCCTGATGTATCAAAAATTAACAGTACACGCGGTTTTTCTTCCACATCCACATCATGGTTTACATACAACTCTATATCTTCAGCAGCAACATAGCTGCTTAAAGTGATGCCAATTAAAGAGGCGAGAACTTTATTCGTTTTCATCTTTAAATCCCCTTACTTATACTGGCCATTTCTTGAGCAACACCGGTTACAATTGTAAGTTCGTGTTTTGCTTTAGAGCCGTATTTAATAGTGGTAGAAACTTGCAACATGTTGCACGATATACCCGCAGTAAAATTAAATCTGCGGGGACACTCTAAATCAAGTGCCCCCTGATTTAGGTTTACCATTTTACTTTGCATATCGTCATGCGCGGCGATGACCATTCCCTCATCGTCTGCGCCTGCATGGCTTGATACTTCATCTGGCGTTAAAAAAAACTGATTAGCAGCGCCTTTGCTTGCTTCATCAGAAATCATACGCTGTACTTCACCAATAAGCTCATTTTCAGCCACTTCGCGCTCTTGGGCTGCATTGGTAATTTTTATGTCAACGCTACTACTGCTCATTAATGTAACGGCAATACCCGTTACTGCAATAACCATAATGAGGGCTGTAATAAGCACTACACCTTGTTGTTTATTTGCGTGTTGACTTAGATACGCCATAAATTTGCTCCCACGTTATTTAAACGAATGGTGGTGGTAAATACTGTTCTTCTGTAAGAGTCGTTAAAAGTAAGCTCTCGAGCGTCTTCATCTTCACCTAAAATATAGGTTTGATTTTTTATTTTAAGACCTGGATCTGGCTGCAGTGCTCTTACTAATAAAAAAACTTGCACTGTTAAGATGCTTTTTCGGTTTTCCCAATCAAAGTGCTGCATGTCGTCAATACTTCGGTACGAATCAACACGGCTATCACTGTCTGTATCTAAACCAAAAACAAAGCGCATGTTTTCAACGCCCTCCATAATTGTTTCGGCTTTCATATTGGCGCCATTTAAGCGTTTACGCATTAATGCTGGTACTTTAAGGCTTTTATTGTTTACCGTATAAGTTTGCTCTGCGAGGTAATAAACATGGTGACTATAAGGCCACACTGTGGCATTTACGTTTAAACTACCTGCACCTACAACGCCTCGAGCAAACTCAGCGCTTTCTTGCTCAGCTATAAAATAGTTTTCACCTGCTTGTGTTTCGTTCGTAGTGCCATCTACAGTTAGCTGCTCGCCTTGTAAAAACTTAATTTGTAAAATATCAGTTCCTGCTATGGGCTTACTTATGCAGTTAAGCTCGCTTGTTGAACTGGCTTCTTTTGCATAAATAGTTCTGAAATTACTAGCGGATGCTAAATCTGGGAAGCTACCGTTATTAAGCCCTTCAAAGCAATCCCCCCCGGGGTTAGCCAACGTTTGTGTGTTTGCTGCAGTAAATGAATCATCGTAGTAAGTGCCCCAAAAGCCCACTTGCTCAATATCACGCTGCATTATATTAATGGCTAAGCGGCCAGACTCTTGTAGCTCGCCTATTGTCATTGTGTCTTTTGTGGTTACTTTCATGCCAATATAGGTAAACATCACCCCGCCTAAAATAAGCCCACCAATAAATAATGAAATCATCATTTCGATTAGTGTAAAACCTTTTTGTCTCATCTTAGCTCCTTAGGTATATATAGCTATTTAATGCAACCAAACGGCGTTTTTTGTCATCAGTACCGCATTTAAGTGCTTTGGTTTCATCATTAGCATTAAACTCTTGGCGGCCTTGCCAAGACACTATGACTTCAATATTAAACCCACGCCCGCCCGTACCTGCTGCGGCTGTAGGATTTATACATACAGTGGCATCATCCAATGAGCCTGTGTTTTCGCGCGCACGAATAGCGCGTTTCCATTGCTGTAAATCAAGAGCTGCAACTTGCGCAGCAGTACATGACCCACTAAAACAAGTCGTAGAGGTAGTCGTTGATGTTTTACTTGTGAAGGTTTGCTTATATAAAGCAACGAGCTGCGCGGTATCATTTGCTCTAATACGCTGAATAATATCATTTCCTAACGCTACTGCTGCTGCGCGCTGCATAGAGTCAAAGCTTGCCTGTTTAGCTTTTGCTTGCAGTGCAACAGCGCCTAATAAGCCAAAGCTTAAAATAATAAACGCAATCAGCACTTCAATTAAGGTAAAGCCTTTTTGAGGTTTTTTGTGAGGTGAATGCATAGTAAAACCAAATAAATTTTATCTAATTATAAGTTTATGCATTGAAAGTGGTTATGCAATAAATACTAGGACAAGCGGTTAAATTTGTTGATAAACGGTAAACAAAGTTACTGTAGAATATTTTTTACTGTTTTTAGCTCTCGCCTACTCACGCTTAATTGCTCCTTACACCCAGCTAGTTCTACACTATGTACACCTGAGCTTTGGGTATGCAGCGCAACAAGCTTTTGTTTGTTTATAAGGGTATTTCTGTGAATGCGTAACAATAATGTTGGATAGCGTTGCTCAAGCTGCTTTAAACTTTGCTCAATCAGGGCCTCGCCCCCTTGAAATACCATATTGGTGTATTTTTCTTGGGCATTAAAGTAATACACTTGATCAAGTTCAATACTTTTCATTGTACCACCAAGCTGATAACTAATTTTTGTAGATTGCTGCTTTTGCATATGCGCTTTATTTAAGCGCCCTACTTGCCCTAACACTTTATTTAATGCCTGTTCAGTAACTGGTTTTACTAAGTACCCTGCGGCACTGAGCTGTAGCGCATCAAGTGCATGCTCGGGGTAAGCGGTTACAAATATTATTGCCGGTGGCACACTTAGCGTATTTAGTTTCTGTGCTACTTCTAGGCCATTAATACCCGGCATATCTATATCTAAAAACACCAAATCGGGTTGAACCTGCTTAATAATAGCAAGCCCCTGCGCGCCGTTATCACCTTCGCCTTTAACTAAAATATGCTCGTTGTGCTGCAGTAGCCGCTTTATTCTAGCGCGAGCTAGCGGTTCATCATCAATAATTACAACATTCATTGGGGGTTCTCAAACTGCTTAGGGATCACCACTTTTACTCTAAATACATCCTCTTTTTGTGTGATCGTTAGTTGTGCTTTTTCTTTGTAATAGATAAACAATCGCTGACGAATATTTTCGAGAGCCATACCGTTATTTGGTCTTTTTAACGCTTCATTGTGAGTGATTGGGTTAGAAACAATTAATGTTAAATACCCTGTTGTTACATGTAGCTCAACACGAATAACGGCCCCTGTTTCACTGGGCTCTACACCATGGCATACCGCATTTTCTATTAACGGCTGAAGGGTTAAGCACGGTATATCAAGGTCAGGTAAATCAGCAGGTACATGCCAGTTAACCTTTAAGCGGTTGCCAAAACGCCATGTTTCAAGCGCAACATATTGTTTTGATAAGGTCAGCTCATCTTCAAGTGAAACGCGCTGCCCCGAGCGCATAGCCGCTTGCGACAACGCCGCAAGCGCAAGTATTGCTTGCTCTGCAGCATCGGCATCGTGGTGTGTTAGCTCGGCAGCAGTATTAAGGCTATTGTACAAAAAATGAGGGCGAATTCTGGCTTGCAAAGCATCAAGCTCCGCGCGAGAGAGCGCTTTTGTTTGCTGCTCTTTTTCGAAATAAATCAGTAAAAACTGTACAAATAAAGCCGTAATCAAAAAAACAATTAAGCAGTTTCGTAGTACAAAATAAATGCTCGTTTCATTATTTGCAATATCTAAAAAGTAGCGGGCACACAGTACACTAAATAAAGCGGTACTGACTAAAAAGGAAATAAAAAAAGCAAAAAGTTGGGTGGTTTGCGACTTTTTTTGTAAAACACGCCGAAAAGAGTATAAAACAGAAATACTGACCAAAACGGTCATATGAGAAAATAAACTAATTACGCCAAGGCTTTGCCAGCTATCCCCTTCAACAAAAGGAGCAAACGCTAAAATAGTAGCAACAACTTGGGTAACAATAAGCGAGGCAAGTACCCCTCGCTCATTAAAAAGAGCCGAAAAAAGCAATGTTTCACCTTGCGGCAACTTGCTCATAACGGCTCTCCTTGTAATCTAAATAATTAATTTATATAGATTAACGCAGCTCAACAGGAACGGCAAATACGATATTCTCTTCTTCACCTGGGTTTTCTACTACCTGCTTGCCACCTAGCTCTTTTAAACGTGCAATAACTTGTTGTACAAGCACTTCTGGCGCAGAGGCACCAGCCGTAACACCAACAGACTTAGACTCACAAACCCATTGCTCTTGCACATCAGTTGCATCATCAATTAAATAAGCCGTAGTGCCCATTTTATCTGCAAGTTCACGTAAACGGTTAGAGTTAGAGCTGTTTTTTGCCCCCACAACTAATAGCACATCTACTTTGTCTGCTAAATCACGCACAGCATCTTGGCGGTTTTGTGTGGCATAACAAATATCATCTTTGCGCGGGCCATCAATTGCGGGGAATTTTTCGCGCAACGCATCAATTACATCTGCAGTGTCATCTACCGAAAGCGTAGTTTGGCTACAATAAAATAGGTTATCAGCATTTTTAACGTTAAGTTTGGCAACATCTTCAGCGGTTTCTACAAGGTAAATACCACCGTCGTTATTATCATACTGCCCCATAGTACCCTCTACTTCTGGGTGACCATGGTGACCAATTAAAATACACTCAATACCTTTACGGCTCGCACGCGTTACTTCCATATGCACTTTAGTAACTAATGGGCATGTTGCATCAAATACTTTTAAATCGCGGCGTTTAGCTTCTGAGCGAACTGCTTGCGATACTCCGTGGGCGCTAAAAATAACAATGCTGTCATCAGGTACTTGGTCTAGCTCTTCAACAAATACGGCACCACGGTTTTTTAAACCATCTACTACGTAGCGGTTATGAACGACCTCGTGGCGTACGTAAATTGGCTTTTCAAAAATATCTAAAGCGCGCTCTACTATGCTAATTGCACGATCTACCCCTGCACAAAAGCCTCGTGGGTTCGCTAATAAAATATCCATTAGCCTTGCACCTCAATAATGTCTACTTCAAACGTTAAACGTTGCCCTGCTAACGGATGATTAAAATCTATAGTAACCGACTCACCTTGCACTTCACGAACCAGTCCTGGCAGCTCAGTACCATCTGGCTGAGTAAAGGCAATAATAGCGCCGACTTTAGCAGGTGTTTCTGCACCAAATTTACTGCGTTCTACATAGTAAATATTATCTGGATTAGGTTGGCCAAAGGCGTCCTCTGGCTCAAGCTCAAACGTTTTGCTTTCGCCTGCACTTAAACCTAGTAAGCACTTTTCAAAATTAGCCGTTAAGCTGCCATCACCCATCGTTAGCTTGGCCGGTTTATTATGCACCTTAGTTGAGTCTGCGGCAGAGCCATCTTCTAGTTTAATAGAAAAGTGAAAAATAACCTCTGAGTTTTCACCAATTACAGCTTGGCTCATGCTTTATGCTCCTTCGGACTTTCGCCTGTAAAGGCATCAAATAATAATAATGCGGCACCAATACAAATTGCACAGTCGGCAATATTAAATACTGGGAAATGCGAGTTTTTATAAAACACATGTATAAAGTCAATTACATAACCATAAGCAACACGATCATATAAATTACCAATAGCGCCAGCAAGCACTAACGCATAAGCACTACATAATATTTTATTAGTCGCTGGTAAACGCTTTAACCACCACACCAGTAGCGCACTAATAGCAATGGCAATAAAGCTTAAAAACCAACGCTGCCAACCACCTGCTTCACTTAAAAAGCTGTAGGCCGCTCCATAGTTATGTACGTAGGTAATACTAAAAACAGGTAGTAAATTAATCGATTCTTGATAAGCCATGGTATTTACAACAAGTGTTTTAGTGGCAAAGTCTATTACAAGCAGTAATAGACTTAACCAAAGCCACACTAAACCACTTTTTTGGGCTAGTTTGCTCACTGAGTAAAACTCCTAAGCGAATTGACGCTTTTCACCTTCGCCGTCAACATTGCTTACACAACGACCACAAATTTCAGGGTGAGCAGGTTCTGAACCTACATCATCACTGTAATGCCAACAACGCTCACATTTAGTTGCATCTGTGGCTGCTACGCTAATGTATAAACCTTCAATTTCGGTTGTTTGCGTATCACTTGGCTGGCTATCTACTGCAGATACATTCACCGCAGACGTTAGTAATACAAAACGTAGCTCATCACCTAATGCTGCTAACTTATCAGCCAGTGCTTTTTCGGCGTATAAGTTAACGCTCGCTTGCAGCGTTGCGCCAATAACTTCTTCTTTACGGGCTGCTTCTAGTACGCGGTTTACTTCGTCACGTACATTTAGAATCGCTTGCCAGTCATCGTTGCTAAATTGGCTGTTTGTCGGTGCGTGTAGACCGTCGTACCATACTGATGTAAATACGTAGTCGCTACGCTCACCCGGTAATGCTTCCCAGATTTCTTGCGCTGTAAAGCTCATAATTGGTGCCATCCAACGCGTCATTGCTTCAGCAATATGGTAAAGCGCAGTTTGACAAGAACGACGTGCATGACTGTCGCTTTTCGCTGTGTACTGACGGTCTTTAATTACATCTAAGTAGAACGAACCAAGCTCACCTGTACAGAAGTTCATTAGCTTTTGCGTAACTAATAGCATTTGGTAGCTATCGTAGGCTGCTAAAATTTCTTCTTGTAATTGGGCTGCACGGCCAACAATCCACTTATCCAGCTCAACCATATCATCAACAGCAACTTGATCTGTTTTTGGATCAAAACCACTTAGGTTAGCTAATAAGTAACGGCTGGTGTTACGAATACGGCGGTAGCGGTCTGCAGAGCGTTTAAATATTTCATCCGATACCGTCATTTCGGCGGTGTAATCGGTAGAGGCTACCCATAAACGTAAAATGTCAGCGCCAAGTTTATTCATCACGTTTTGTGGTGAAATAACGTTGCCTAACGACTTTGACATTTTGCGGCCGTTTTCATCTACGGTAAAGCCATGCGTTAGTACCTGCTTGTAAGGTGCGTGACCGTTAATCGCAACTGAGGTCATCATTGATGACATAAACCAACCACGGTGCTGATCAGAACCCTCTAGGTATAAATCGGCTGGGCCAACTAACTCTTCACGTGCATCAACAACACATGCATGTGTTACGCCCGAATCAAACCATACATCTAACGTATCTTGTACTTTCATGTATTGCTTGGCATCTTCTTCGCCTAACAAGGTTGCTGGCTCTAGGTCATACCAAGCTTGAATGCCTGATTTTTCTACTAGTTCTGCAGCTTGCTCAATAAGCGCTTGCGTATTTGGGTGTAAAGCACCGGTGTCTTTATCAACAAATAAAGCAATTGGCACACCCCAAGTACGTTGGCGTGAAATACACCAATCTGGGCGACCTTCAACCATGTTTGCAATGCGGCTTTCGCCCCACTCTGGCAACCATTGCGTGTTTTTAATTTCGCTTAACGAGTCTTGACGTAAGTTAGCCTGATCCATGCTTACAAACCACTGCGGTGTAGCACGGAAAATAATAGGCGTTTTGTGGCGCCAACAATGCGGGTAGCTATGCGTAAGCGCATGATGATGCATTAAAGCACCGCGCTCTGTTAGTACGTCAATTACACTGGCATTTGCTTTAAATACATGCTGACCAGCAAATAACTCTGTGTCTGGTAAATAAACACCATTAGCACCTACAGGGTTTGCTACTTCAAGGTTGTAATTTAAGCCTGCCGCGAAATCTTCTTGACCATGGCCTGGCGCGGTATGTACCACACCCGTACCTGAGTCAGTAGTAACGTGGTCTGCTACAATTACCGGTACATCAAAATCGTAAAATGGGTGAGCAACCTGTAAGTTTTCAAGTGCTGCACCTTTAACATAACCTAGTACGTGGAAATGATTAAAGCCATAACGGTCCATTGCATCTTTAACAAGCTCTGAGCCTAAAATTAAACGTTGCTGTGAGCCTTCATCATCTACTTGTACTAAGGCGTACTCTAAATCTGCATGCACAGCTACGGCACGGTTAGCGGGTAAGGTCCACGGTGTTGTAGTCCAAATAACAGTACCTACACTGCCTTGCCCTTCATGACCATCGGCTAAATCAAAGGCATTAACAACCGCATCTTGATCGGCAAATGTAAAACGTACGTCAATCGCTGGTGATTGCTTATCTTGGTATTCTACTTCAGCTTCTGCTAATGCAGAACCACAGTCTGTACACCAATGCACAGGCTTAGCACCTTTATGAAGGTGGCCATTTTTAATAATACGACCAAGCACGCGAATAGCGTTTGCTTCAAAGTCATAGTTCATTGTTAAGTAAGGTTTGTCCCAATCGCCAAACACACCTAAACGTTTAAAGTCTACTTTTTGACCTTCAACTTGCTTTTTAGCGTAAGCACGGCATTTTTCACGAAACTCGCTCGCGGTTACTTTAACGCCTGGCTTGCCTACTTTTTTCTCAACCATTAACTCAATTGGCAAACCATGACAGTCCCAACCAGGTACATAAGGTGCATCAAAGTCAGATAAAGTTTTAGACTTAACAATAATGTCTTTTAAAATTTTATTTACTGAGTGGCCTAAATGGATATCGCCGTTTGCATACGGAGGGCCGTCATGCAAAATAAAGGTTTTTTTACCTTTTTTAGCGCTGCGAATTTGACCGTACAGGTCGTCTTCATACCATGCTTTAAGCATTTTTGGTTCACGTTGTGCCAAATTGCCACGCATTGGAAACTGCGTTTCCGGTAAATTCAAAGTATGTTTGTAGTCGCTCATTAATCCTACTTTCCGTATCTATCGGCTACCTAATTTAAACCAAAACACTGTTTTGCGGCGGCAACGTCGGTTGCTATTTGTGCCGTTAACTGTGTTAATGTCTCGAATTTTTTCTCATTGCGAAGTTTTTTTATTAACTCCACATGCATAAACTGTCCATATATATCGTGTGCAAAGTCAAAAAGATGAACTTCTAACAAAGCACGCGTTCCATTAAAAGTGGGTTTATTACCAATATTGGCTACCCCATAAACCTGTTTTCCGGCAATATTTGCTTTTACTGCAAACACCCCATTTACAGGGCAAACTTGGCGTTTAAGCGCTATATTTGCAGTTCGAAAACCAAGCTCTCGCCCTCTTTTCCAACCATGTATTACACGCCCTGAAATCGCATAATTATGCCCAAGCATTAACTTTGCATTTTCTAAGTCGCCTGCGGCTAATGCTTCACGTATTAGTGTGCTGCTTACTCTAGCATTTAATTGGCGAAAACTCGCGGTGCTTTTTACATCCATGCCCGCTTGTTTGCCCATACTGCGCAGTAAATTAAAATTCCCTTGGCGCTGTTTACCAAATTTAAAATCATCACCTACTGTGAGTGCTTTAACGCCTAGCTTTTTAATTAAAATATCGCTAACAAATTGCTCAGCGTGCATATTGGCAAATTGTTGGTTA
This sequence comes from Pseudoalteromonas sp. MM1, assembly GCF_030296835.1. NCBI lineage: Bacteria > Pseudomonadati > Pseudomonadota > Gammaproteobacteria > Alteromonadales > Pseudoalteromonadaceae > Pseudoalteromonas > Pseudoalteromonas sp. MM1. The sequence continues at coordinate 2,577,955 of NZ_AP027922.1, forward strand.
AAGCTAATACAAATAACTCGTTCAATACCTAAGTTGCTCAGTAACTTAAGTTTATCGCGTAACCGAGTAAGCCTTGCTGGCGCATTGTTTTTAGCAAAAAACTCTTGCGGCTGCGGCTCAAACAACATTACAGTGCTGGGTAAGCTATGTGCTTTAGCATCAGCTAACAGCCCTTTTAACACTTCGCTATGGCCTAAATGCACACCGTCAAAATTACCAATAGTCAACACACAACCATAATGTTGCGCTCGAATATTGTGTATACCTCTAATTAACTCCATGCCACCTAATGCCTTTTTCAGCGAGTATTATTAACGACTTTAAAATCGTTCAAAACCACAGGGCTGCCGATTATAATCTTTTTTTTAATTTGATTCAGTAGTTGCTACACTTTTTATCGTATTTAGTCTTACACCGAGTAAAAACAGCACCGCAAAGTAACTTATTGCAGCAATTACTAGCAATACAATTAACAACATTACTTGCTCAGAAAAATGCCATGTAGCCCAATAATAACGGCTGCTGATGTACCAAGTTAGCGCGCCCATTACCAAGCTTGCCACTATGCATTTTATGGTAAAGCGTAGGCTCATAGCAGAAAACTGATACACATTTTCTTTTTTAAGTTGCCTGTAAAGTAAAAAAGCGTTGCAGCTGGCCGACATAGACGTTGCTAAAGCAAGCCCTAAATATCCTATAAACGGGGCTAACATGATATTAAATACCATATTAAGCACCAGCGTAATAATACCAATGCGCACAGGTGTTTTGGTATCTTGGCGCGAGTAAAAACCCGGCGCTAATACTTTAATAAGCATAAAGCTAACTAACCCTACCGAGTAGGCAACTACCCCTAAGCTTACCGCTTTGACATGATCAACATCAGCGTCTTTAAATGCACCGTGGTCAAACAGTACAGTAATGATAAGCGGGCTTATAATCATTAAGCCGACCATGGCGGGTATGCCTAAAAAAATGACAAAACGCACACCCCAATCTAACGTATCTTGAAAATCACTGAGCTTTTTACTGCTATGTAATTTAGAAAGTGCGGGTAAAATAACAGTGGCAATACCAATTCCAAATAAACCTAGTGGAAACTCAATTAACCTATCTGAATAATAAAGCCATGCGATAGAGCCCGTCATTAATAGCGAGGCAATCATGGTATCGAGCAGGAGGTTAATTTGGCTTATTGAAACACCAAATAATGCCGGTAGCATAAGCTTACGCACTTTTTTAACGTTGTCGTCTTGCCACGCCCAGCGAGGACGTGCCAACATTTTTGCTCGGTATAAAAATGGTAACTGAAACAACAATTGCACTACACCGCCCACAAATACACCAATGGCTAACGCATACGCCCCTACGCTAAATTGGTCATGCAATAAAATAGCGCAAGTAATAATTGAAACATTAAGTAATACGGGCGTAAAAGCAGCCACTGCGAAACGGTTATACACATTCATTACCGCACCACTAAGTGCCACCAAACTAACAAATAGCAAATACGGAAAAGTTAACTTTAATAACGAGCTTGCCAGTACAAACTTTTCTGCATTTGGGCCGCCATGCCACCAATCTATAAACCAGCCAGTACCAAATAACGCGGCAATAACAGGCGAGGCAATAACGCCAAAAATAGTCACACAAAGTAAAATTGTGCCCAGCGTGCCGGCAGCCTGTGCTACAAATAGCTTAACCTTATCATCGCCATGGTGCTCTTTAATTTCGCTAAGTACAGGTACAAATGCCTGAGCGAAGGCCCCCTCTGCAAATAGTCGGCGTAAAAAATTGGGAATACGGTTAGCAAATAAAAAAACATCGGCAGCAGCACTTGCGCCTAATAAGTTTGCAACGACGGCATCTCGTACTAACCCTAAAATACGCGATATCATTGTCATACAACTTACAATCATACCGGAGCGAAATAATCCTTTTGACACCTTAAACCTACTTAAAAACCTTTAGTTAACGCGATTATGCCACAGTCTTTTTTATAAATCGCTTTAAAGCACTAGGCTGGGCGTCTGTGCTTTGTTACAATAGCGATATTAACTGCTAAAGCGGCAAATTGATGTTCGTTATAAGGAGCAGTTTTTCTTGAATTGTTAAAATTACATTGACATTCATGATAAAAACAGGCATATTCCACGGCCTTTAATTTAAGCTTTATTTAAGATTGTTAGGAGCAAACCTTGGCTAACATCAAGTCTGCAAAAAAACGCGCTATCACTAGCGAAAAAAACCGTCAGCACAACGCAAGCCGTCGTTCAATGATGCGTACTTACTTCAAAAAAGTAACCGCTGCTATTGAAGCTGGCGATAAAGAAGCTGCACAGCAAGCTTTCTCTGTTGCTACACCTATCCTAGACCGTTACGCAACTAAGGGTCTAATTCATAAAAACAAAGCAGCTCGTCATAAGAGCCGTTTAGCAGCTAAAATTAAAGCGCTATAATTTGTTTTATGATTAAAAAACCGGCTTAGGCCGGTTTTTTTATATTTAAAATTTAGTATTAATACTTTTTAGTGTTAGTAATCCGCATAATCCCATAAGATTTAGCGGATTATACCAATCCGCATAATTAAGTGAGCTATTTTCAGGTTGAAAAAGCGTGTTGGTATCAAGGTAAAAAATTCGCTGTTTAGTTGTTCTCTGCAATTGTTTCTGCATTACTCTGCATCCATGCAGTCGTAAATGAGAATTTCTTAACGCAGATAGCGACACGTTTAGCCCCTAAAAACGATTAAATTTAATTGTGGATCGGTATTAAATATCTATGGTTAAACGCTTTCTAAATCTGGGTAAAACTTTTTCAACATCGCAGCTATTTTTTTAGGGGTAAATGGCTTAACCACAAATCCCTTAGCGCCTTTATCTATGGCTTCTTTAACATTTTCAACAGCTGAATGAGCCGACACCATTACCACATTGGTTTCAGGGCTAATATCATTAATTTGTGCGATTAACTCTTTACCATCACCGTCAGGCAGCTCAATATCTAAAAAGATCATATTGTAATTAGCTGCTTGGCATTCGCTAATACATTGTTTAGCCGTTGAAGCCTCTTTAACGTTTTCTATTCCTAAGTGCATGAGCGTTTGGCTCAAAAAACTACGCACTGTGCTAACATCATCTACTATTAAAATCGATAGCTGCGTATCCATGTATGTTCCTCGTAGGCTAAAAGCATTGTATAAGTTATTATATAACTAGATATTTAATCATTTTATTATAGAGACCTACGCTAAAAAGGCCAGATTTGCTTTATGTCAAACAACACAAAAAAACAATCATTGCTTGGTAAAACACCACAAAAAAGAAAAGCACCAGTAAAAAAGCCCCGCAATAGGCCGCAAACAGCACCGCAACCTTCAACTAAGCCAACAACATCTACCCCTGCAGAGCTGCCTGTAAAGTCTAAAAAATGGTTACTTATTACGCTGGCTGTAATTTTTGCGGTAGCCATTATTTTTCCAAAACCAACTTTACTCACCTATAAAAAATTAGGGTTAGTGAGTGAAAGTATTTATTGGCCTGGAGTTTTTGGCCATGGCCGTACATTACTTGACTCAAACTTACACCCGCAGCTAGACGAGAAGCGTAACGCCCTTTATTTATGCGCAGATTTAAAGGCGCCGCAAAGCTGTCAAAAGTATCAACTAATAAAAAATAATGGCTTTTTTGCAGCCCTAACCAGCTACATTTAGCATTAAAAAAACTAATCTGAAAATTTAAAATTACTTGGTTGAAAGGTGTGCAAAAGATCAACATAATGGCGCTCCTTTTTTCAACAACTGAACTATTGAAACGACCATGCTAAACGAGCTAGATTGGCTTTTAAACACTGTATTACTTGCACTAGGTTTAGGTGCATTCTTTATTAACCACATAACAATACTGCGTGTTGCAGCAATTAGTGCATGTGGACTGTTATTTTTGTCTTTTAGCTTGGATTTAATGTCGTCGAGTGTTGTTTCAAATATGAGTTTAGTGTTGATCAATACATTTTACTTGTTCAAAGTGTATACGTTTGGACAATTTAATGTAACGCAGAGTTAACATTTCTCCTTAGAATATTTTATAGCCAAGCCTTGCTGGGCTTTTTTATTTAAAAATTAAAAGGCTTGGGGAACAGATTGAACTAAGATAAAATTTATCTCGTATTAATCCTCATTTAGGTCTTACTATGTCTTTATCTGATTTCGATTTATTTTTATCTTCTATGGAAGATGTAAAACCTATAAACCACGATACTGTAACTCCTCTTGCAAGTAACCCTAGTGCCACCCTTGCCCAGCAAGAAAAACGCAAAGCTGCTGAGCTTAGCCTTACGAATGATGAAAATTACTTACAAACTGAGCATGTAGAACTTTTAGACCCGCATGCATTACTCAGTTTTAAAAAAGACGGCGTACAAAGCGCTGTATTTAAAAACTTACGCTTAGCTAAATACCAAGTTGATGCCACATTAGATTTGCATGGCCAATTACTTAAAAACGCACGCACAACATTATTTAACTTTATTACTGATTGCCACCAGCGAAACATACGCGTTGTACTAGTACGCCATGGCATTGGTATAAAAAATAAAGCTAAGCCAGGTATACTTAAAAGCTACGTTAATAAGTGGCTACAGGCTCTACCTGCGGTATTGGCGTATCATACGGCCCTTAAGCATCATGGTGGCAGCGGCGCAACGTATGTGTTGCTTAAAAAAAGTGATGAGAAAAAACATGAAAACAGAGAGATACACGCTAAGCGCTTTTAGTGCAAAACTAATGCCTCACTTTTAACAAATAAAGTGGCACTTACTCTGCCCCTTTGGGGTTTAGGGTTCATTTAGGGATGGATAACTTGTAGCGAGATATTTTAAGCTAGTAGAAGAACGCTAAACGCTACTTTACTAGCTTTATAAGCCGAGTAGTTATAATTAAAGCTAAGCCGTAAGTTACATGCTTAATTTCTAAAATTGACTTCTAATCGGTTTGCGTTGTTTGCTCACTTTGGTTTTTACTTTGCGGTATTTGATCTGCACTCGCTTGGTTAAACCATGCCGATACACCCAATACAATAATAGAAACCACAACTAAGCTTAGTTTTACGCCACCTTGACTCGATTTCATACGTTACTCTTATTATTTTTATTATAGGTTTAGCCCTTACATTAATTAAAATTACAAATGTTAACAAGCTGTTTTTTAAACTGTTTGGCTATCTATTAATAACCTTTTGTTCTATTAACTCGATTGTTTAGCTCAAGCCCGCTATTTAAGCGATTAACATTTTCTGCTATTTGCTCTGTAACACTATTTAAGTCTGATATTGCTGCGCAATGTGGAGTAATAGTCACTTTTGGGTGCTGCCAAAATGGGTGAGAGCCTGGTAATGGCTCTTCGGTGAATACATCAAGGGTTGCCGATCTTAAATTATCTGAATCTAGCGCTGATAATAGATCTGGCTCTATAACATGCTCACCCCTTGCTACATTTATTACGCAAGCATGCTTAGGGAGCTTTGCTAATAATTGTGCGTTGATAATTCCTTTAGTTGCCTCAGTAAGTGGCAATAAACACACTAAAAAATCTATTTTGGGCAGCATTTCATCAAGCCCTTGTAATTCGGTGTATAGCTTGACCTGCTCACTTTTTTTAGGCGTTTTAGACCATGCACTTAGCGTAAAGCCATTAATGCGTAACTTATCTGCGCATGCTTTTCCTAATTCACCAAAACCTAAAATACCCACATGTTTATATTTATAGGCGCGTTTAGGCTTCCAGTTACTTTGTGATTGTTTAACAAAGTATTCTTTTAAGCGCAGCTTTTGAGCTAACACATGAGTTAATACATATTCTGCCATGTCCTCGGCTAGTTGCTCATCAACAATACGCACCACATCTACATGCTCATGCAATAGCGACATATTAATACTGTCTACACCCGCGCCAAATGAAGAAACGGCTTTTAAATTAGGCAATCGTTGCCATAGGTCATTCGGGGCATTCCAAGCCAGTACAAACTCTACAGCACTGGGGTTTTTACACGATGGCCATTGCTCAATAGTTTCATTAGGTAACAATTCAGTTAGCCTTGCTATTAGTTTTGTATTATCGCGCCCTGAAATGGCAACTAAAACCGACATGTAAACTCCTTATAAACTTTAATATTTTTACCTTCATCATTGAGTAAATTTACTGCTGATTATTTACTCTTTAAAAAGTCACACAACTGCAAAGTAAATGTCACACCCTTTTTTTACTCTAAACAGCAAGGCGAATAGGCCAAATTGTAAACGAGGTTAATATGATAAGCGTTGATAAAGTAATAGCAGCAAACTTACCACAATTAGAGAACTCCCCTAAAGTAAAAGGTTTAGTTAAAAAAGGGCTTGGCTACTTATTACATGAACAAGAATTTGTCGCCTTTGGCGATGCTTACCCCCATTTACAAGGGCTAGAGTTTGTTGAGCAAGTGCTTGATGAGCTTGACTTTGATACCCGCTACAAACCAAAGCAAATTGAAAATATACCCAGCGAAGGTAAGTTAGTTATTGTAGCTAACCACCCCATTGGGTCGCTCGACGCACTCGCGCTGATAAAAGTACTATCCAGCGTTAGGCAAGATTTAAAAGTGGTTGCCAATCGAATGCTAATGTCGGTTACCCCTATGCATTCATTGCTGTTGCCAGTAGATAACTTATCAGGTACCAGTAAAAAACAAGAATTAAGCAATATTCAAAAACACTTAAAAAATGAAGGTGCTTTGTTAATTTTTCCTGCTGGTGAAGTATCTCGATTAAGCCCTACCGGAATTAAAGATTGCAAGTGGAACAGTGGCTTTTTACGCATGGCTAAAAAAGCAAACAGCCCTATTTTACCTATTTATATAAAAGCCAAAAACAGCCCGCTTTTTTATGGTACATCAATGATTTATAAACCGCTTGCGAGCTTATTATTAGTAAAAGAAATGTTTAAGCAGCGTCAAAAGTCATTAGAGTTTGAAATTGGCGCTTCCATTCCACCCGAGTCATATTTAATCGAAAATTTAAAAGATAAAGAAATCGTAAACCTCATTCGTAAACAACTTTATCGCCTTACCACTAAAAAGCCTCTCCCCCTTAAAACTCAAACCCCTATTGCTATTCCTGAGTGTCGAAAAGAGCTAAAAAAAGCCATAGAGAGTTGCCAATTATTAGGTAAAACACACGATGGCATGCATATTCATTTATATCAATACACGGGGAGCTCACCGGTGTTTAGAGAGCTTGGGAGACTCAGAGAAATCGCCTTTAGAGCGGTAGGTGAAGGCAGCGGAAAACGCCGCGACATCGACAAATATGATATGGATTACCAACACTTAGTGCTATGGGATCCCACGCAGTTAGAGTTGGTGGGGGCATATCGCCTAGCTTGCGCAAAGGAAATAATAGATAAACATGGCCGAGAAGGCTTATACACCGATAGTTTATTTAGTTACACACAAGCAATGAAACCCTATTTAGAGCAAGGTATAGAACTTGGCCGCAGCTTTGTGCAACCTAAGTATTGGGGACGTAAAAGCTTAGACTACTTATGGTACGGTATTGGCGCATTTATTAAAAACTACCCGCAATATCGTTACTTATTCGGCGCAGTGAGCGTCTCTAATGCTTTACCAGAACAAGCTAAAGCCATGCTCGTATATTACTATCAACACTATTACAAATCAGAGCAACACCTTGCCACCCCTAATAACGAGTTTAAATTAAGCGAGCAACAACTTACTCAGTGTAAAACTGTTTTTAGCGGCAACGATGTAAAAGAAGACTTTGTAGAATTAAAACATGTACTGGCCAATATGGGGGCACACGTTCCTACGCTATTTAAGCAATATACCGAGCTGTGTAAGCCTGGCGGTGTAAAATTTTTAAGCTTTAGTATCGACCCCGACTTTAACAACTGTATTGATGGGTTAGTACTAGTAGACTTACAAAACGTAAAAGAAAATAAAGCTAAGCGCTATTTAGGTTAGTCAAACAGCGAGGTGATCCTCGCTGTTTATTTTTATAAGGCGTGTTTACACCTATTTATGGCTAAAAATTCGCGCTAACAAGTCTGTGTAAATGGCCTCAATTTTAAGTAAATCATCAACCGGGACATGCTCATTTACCTGGTGAATAGTACTGTTTTTAACGCCACACTCAATAACTTGGGTATGCTGGTTTGCAAAAAATCGCCCATCCGAAGTACCGCCACTGGTACTTAACATGGGGTAATTCCCTGTTTGCGCATAAATGGTGTGCTCTAATTGCTGCAATAAACTCCACCCGTTTGTTGGTGCTGTATAATAGGGCTCACACGCTCGTTCCCATTCCATCTCAAGGTGCTGGGCGTATTCACTCAGTGCTGTTGATATACAGTGCTTTATTGTACTGCTTGTATAACCATGGCTATAGCGCACATTAAAGGTAATTTCGCATTCACTAGGGACTAAATTATCAATAACATTGTTTATATTAATGCCGGTCACTTGCAAGGTGGTTTTAGAGCTTGGCTCATCTTCAGGCCATGTCAAATTACTTAAACAATTTACAATATTACCCGCAATATGCGCCGCATTTATAGTGTTCTGCGGGTAAGCAACATGCCCGGCCTTGCCGTGTACTTTTATTCGAGAAGAAATAGCGCCTCGACGACCATTTTTAATTGTATCGCCTACGTGTGTAGAGCTTGTCGGTTCACCAACAATACAGCCATCAAGTTGTATATTATTTTTTGCAAGGCGCGCGGCTATTTCCTCTGAGCCAAATTCCGCCTCCCCTTCCTCATCAGAGGTGATAAGCCAGTAAAAACGCCCTTTTTTATTTTTTGTATTGTTTAATAGTGCCTTAGTAGCACCAAGCATAGCCGCCACGCCGCCCTTCATATCAGCAGCGCCGCGACCATACACGGCATTATTAATAATATTGCCGGCAAAAGGTGGGCTTAACCAGTTGCCGGACTCTGCAGGTACAACATCAATATGCCCAGAAAACGCAACACATGGCCCTTCTTGCTCAAAATTTACGTAGGCAATTAAATTAGTAACACCTTCACAAATAAACTGCTCACAATTAAAACCAAGCACAGTTAACTCATTACTAAGCCAATCTATGGCACCGCCTTGGCTAGGCGTTACAGACTCAAATCTTATAAGCGTTTGTGTATTTTTTACCACCGCGCTTAAAGGCTTACTTACACTGTTTTGCGATACTTTTGCAAAAGACATAACAACACACTCAATAACCACAAGATAGGTTATTAGAGCGCGACAATATGACCAAATAATGGCAAAGATAATACAGTGCGATGACCGTTAAATACCTACCTGTGTCAATTAATTAAAATACTTTTTACAGCAACTTTAATCTAAATCAATAAAGTGATTCATACACTTCAAACATTTTTGAAACTTTGATCTAGAACAGGTTTTTAACGCTCGGAGGTTGTAATAATAACGTCAATCAAAAAGTAGTTATTGGAGCACAACATGAAAACCCAAATCAGCATTGCATTACTTACCTCTTTACTTGCTATCACCCCTGCGGCACACGCTAACCTAAGCGTTAATGTTGGCGCTATTAATGTAAATCCAGATAACAGCAGCTCGACAATTAACGAAGCGCCAACACTGGGTCTAAAAGGCGACTCTGATACGCAGCTGGGTATTACAATCGACTATGCATTTAACGATAAGTGGGTGGTAGAGCTTATTGCCGCTACGCCGTTTTCACACGATGTAAATGGCGCAGGTGGGTTAGCTGGTAATAAAATTGCCGACATCAAACAGCTTCCGCCATCATTGGTTGCGCAATACCACTTTTTAGATACAAGTTACGCACTACGCCCGTTTATTGGTGTAGGGCTTAATTACACCACCTTTTTTGACGAGCAGCCTTCACAAGCGCTAAAAGCAACCCTAGGCACTGATGATGTTGAAGTAAAGCTAGATGATTCGTTTGGCTTTATCGCACAAGTGGGCGCTAACTATAAAATAGACCACAACTGGGGGTTACATGCCATGGTATCACTGATTGATATAGATACCGACGCCACAGTGTATGCAAACGGTGCAAAAGCACTTACATCAACCGTTGAGCTTGACCCAGTCGTTGCTATGTTTGGCGTAAAATACCGCTTTTAATTAAGCTTATAGCGCCCATGTTCTATGTGTTTAAGGCCGAAAGGCCTTATTTTATGAAAATTATTTAGGAAGGTTGTTCACCTTTTTTTGCTCAAGCATTTCTTTCCAGTGCATAATTTCAGCGGGTAAAATAGGCGCTACACCATCAAAGCCCGCTACTTCAAGCATTTCTTCAATAGTTATAATGCCTTTTTTGTTTTTAAACACACCGCGCACATACGCTATAGCGTGCAGGCCACGGGCAGAATGAAACTTTTGTTCAATATAAAAATACTTGTGATCCCACCCCACCAGCTTGGTACTAATGGTATAACGCTGCATAGGTTTAATATCGCGAATATAAGTGATGGCTGTGGCATTAACAATAGGGAACCAACGGCGTTTCATTACTTGTTTTAATAGGCCAATTCGCTCAATCATCCAGGTTCGCGACAAGTCCATCATAGCCAAATAACGCGAGTTTGTTAGGTGCAGGTTTATATCGCAGTCTGTTGGCAGCGCTTTATAATCAATATCTACCGTATCAAGTAACTGTTGATAGTCACGGTTGCGCTTAATTTTAAAAAATAATAAAAGAAGTCTAATATATAAGTTCACGATAAGGTCTTACCAGTATAAAGTTAACTCAGTGTAACATAGCCACTTGTTAAGGCGAATGTTCTGTTTTAATCTCAAATTATAAATATAAAAAAGCCATAGTATGAAATATAAATTAGCGACACTTTTTACCATCAGTTTATTATGCATTAGCACCTGCGCACTGGCCGATTTTACTATTAAAGGCCCAGGCACAGTGACGTACCCAACGGGTGTAGAAAAAACATTTAATTTTGGCTTTGCATGGCAACAGCAACTTGGTAAATTTTCAATAGGTAGTAAAAGCTACGATATGTCGCAATTACCTAACTCATACTCGGTAGCAATTACTTTGGCTAAAGACGATAGCCAAGTGTGGGTACAAGAGTTTAACAATGGCTTTATTGAAGCGTTTGACTGGCAAATTGGCAAACACACTGTCTCTTTAAAAAAGCAGCAGTTTAAAGACCCTGTAAAAGGCAATTACGTGATTGAGCTCAATGGCCGCAGTTACTTTTTTACGCGTAATAACGCAAGCATAGTGATTAATTTTGATGAAAATGGCATAGAAACAATTGCCATTGATGGGGTTACTAAAAACATGGGCACTAAAAACTAGGGCCTGTTGACCTTTGCGGATTGAAATTTGTTCAACCATCAAAGAACAACACGCCCTAGCGCCCATTAAATCGGCTATTAAACTTTAACCGTTTTGCGATTAATACCGTAATCTCGTAGTTTATTTGCCACTGCGGTATGACTTAGCCCTAAACGCTTAGCTAATTGTCTTGAGCTTGGGTAAGCCGGATACAATTTACGTAGCAAGGTTGCTTCAAAACGTTTTACAGCTTGATCTAACGACCCTTCAAAGTCTGACTCTAAATAACCTAAATCAGGGGTAAAGGTAGGCAATTGTAAATGCTCTACGCGTAGCTCACTATCATCAAGTAACGACACCGCCCGATAAATTGCATTTTCTAGCTGACGCACATTACCTGGCCACGGGTACTCTTGTAAAAAGCGCAGGCACTCTTGCGATAAAAGCGGAATTGCATGGCCGTTTTGCTGTGCGTACTTTTGAATAAAGTGCTCAGCTAATGGACCTACATCCGCTTTACGATCTCTCAGTGGTGCAATCTCTAATGTGAGTACATTAATTCGATAGTATAAGTCTTCTCTAAATACGCCCTCTTGCACCATAGCCGGTAAATCTTTTTGTGTGGCTGCAATAATACGCACGTTTACTTTTACTTCGTTCTCGTCGCCTACTTTTCTGAATGTACCGTCTTGCAAAAAGCGCAGCAGCTTTGTTTGTAGCTGTGTAGACATTTCGCCTACTTCATCTAAAAACACAGTACCGCCATCTGCTTGCTCTAGTACCCCGCGTTTAGGTGCGGTGTTTTCTTCATATCCGGCGTAACCAAATAGTTCAGATTCAGCCACATCATCAGGCAAAGATGCGCACGAAAGTGCAATAAACGGCTTAACCGAACGATTAGAGGCATAGTGGCACGCACGGGCAAGGAGCTCTTTACCTGTGCCAGTTTCTCCGGTTATTAAAATGGGGGCTTCTAGCTGTGACATTTTTCGTGCTTCGCGCACTACACGGCGCATAGCAGTACTAAAGTTATGAATAGTTGCAAAGCTTTCTTGTCCATAACGCCTAAAGGCACTGACCTGCTGACCAAGACGGCTTTGCGATTTTATATTTATAACCGCACCAGCTAACACGTCACCTTCACCCCCTTGCGGGACGGCAATCGGTAAAATATCGGCTATAAAATCTTCACCGGCAACATCTACGCGGGTTGTTTGTCCAAGTACTTCTTTGCCTTCTAACCAACGCGTAAAGTTAAACCCTTTTAGTAGGTTATTAATATTGGCCCCTACCACTTCTTTTTCGCTCAATTGTAGGTCTTTACAGGCGGCGTCGTTACACAAACGTACCCACCCTTTTGCGTCAATCGAGATAACGCCATCGGGAAGTGCACGCAGCAGTGTATTTAATTCGTTATGCTCTCGCTCAGAGGGTAAAAAAGCGGTTGTGCGAACATCATGTACGCCATCAATCAAACGAATAGAAGGCATAATCTTTTGAAACTGCTCAAATTCAATTTCAGGAAAGCTTACATACATACGGCAATTTACAGAATCAACCTCAATCCCCTTTAGGTCAACATCGTAGTTAACTAAAATATTTAGGATCTCTTGGGCTATACCTACGCGGTCGGCACAATGAATATCTAGACGCATACATCCTCGAATAAGGAAAAACTATATTAGCCGAATAATACGCTAACTCCGTTATTCAATACAGTAAATTGTAAACAAATTTGGACAAATCATCGTTTATATAGCTGTAAATTCATGTCTATGAACATCAAACTGTAATAACGAGTGGCTTAAAACAAAAAACGCAGCGTGTTAGCTGCGTTTTAAAAAGGGGGAATACCTATATGCTATTAGTTTTGCGGGTATGGGGTCCAGTCTCCGCCATCTAATTGAATATAAGGGCGTTTATTAACATACATCATTATTGTATCGGCGTTTTCAGCGACTTTAGGTGCACGAGGCAGCGAATCAACTAAGTCGGCAATATTGCCGTTACCTGCAAAAAAGTTTGTGCTAAGCACGCCACTAATTAGCTCCGATAAACCAAAGTAACTTGTTGATTCGCTTACAAGCGTTTGTGAATAGCTTTGTACATTTTTACCAATAAACTTAATCGCCACCGGAACAGATACAATACTTGGGCTTGGTATCTCACGCAGCCCTGCAAATTGTACTTTATCACCTTTTAATGCCGCGCCGTGTTCAGGTACTATCATCAGCATGACATTACGGCCACGTTTTTCTAAGTTTTTAATAAACCCGTTAATGTCGTTAAATAAGTTTTTATGTCTAATCGGGTAGCTTTCAAGGCTACTCATGCGGGGCTGATTCGCTAATTGATTGCCATCATGTAAACTAGTTGTATTATAATACATAGCGCATGGCGCACAGTCTTCACCTTTTTCATTTAGCCAAGCGTTAAGCACCGCACCATCTGAATAAATAGGTTTATCGTCAAAGCCATATTGAGCTACAGGTAAGTTAGTTATATCGTAAGGCGGCTCATCTATTTTGCCAAACCTTTTCACCAAACCTTTGAACTCATCGAAGTGGCCGTCGTGATTCATAACCACACTACTTTTGTAACCTATGTTTTCTAAATTCTTAAACAAGTGGCACTGTTCAGGCGCATTTTCAAATAAAGCTGTTTGACTTGTTTGACCACAACTTGCTCGTAGCAGGCGAATTGCAGCAGGTCCAGAGTAAGAAGTAGCCGAATTAAAATCAGAAAACACTACATCAAAATCGCTGTATAAATCATCAAGGCTAACACCTATGGTCTCTAAATCAGCCACAGCCATCGAGCATATATTTAACACAATGACATCAAATAATTCGCCATTATATTGCTGAGGGAATTGGCTTGCTAACAAACTTTGCTGCTGATAAAACTCTTTTAATTGCTGATCAGGCGATTTTGCTTCTTGCGTTACCACCTGTGCTTGTAAACGAGGCGTCGCTGTTTGTACATTATTAGCCGCCACTGGCTGTGTAATTAAATTATCCTCATTGTTTGTGCCCTGCCACGCTACAAACATAAGCCCAACAATAGTTACTGTGGTAAAGCGTATCCACTGTGAGCAATACCAAAAGCACACAGTAATAACAAACAATGCTAATAGCATATCAACATTAATAACACGCGCCATGAGCTCTAAAAAATAGCCAAAGCTAAAGTCTTGTACGTTACCAGCTTGGCGAGTTAAACGGTCTATTGGCGGCAACCACGAATCTTTATAAAGTAAAACAATGGCCATTACCGCGCCTAACCAATGCTTGGCTTTATTTAATAAAGGGCGTGTGTAAGAAATAGCAAAAAAAGCAGCCAGTGCTGCATTTGCCAATAAGCCAAAGTCGATTACACCATAATAAAAAAGTGCAAACTTAACTAAAAAATAGAGGTTCCACACCCCTAAGCCTGATAATTTCACTATTTACCCTTCTTTATTCTATTAGGTTTGTAAGGTTCGAGTACTTCATGTTTAAACGTAAGCTGAGCATAATATTTTTTTATTTTTTTCAGTATCAACGACCCCGACATACATAAAAATACGCCAACTAGCATCGCTAAAATTGCTGTAATCAATAATTGATTAATACTCATACGTTACCCTTTATAGCCATTTTGAACGGCACGGCATCTGCGCGTTCGTTTTTAGTAAACTCGGGTGTTTCTAAATCAGCTGCAACACTTGCATCTATTTTGTGCGAAAATTTATAGCTGTCATTCTCTGTTAATTGGGCAGAGTAATCGGTTATATCTTGGCCCGCATAATAACGCCTAAGCTGCTTACATTCTTGCTGAATATAAAAATGATCGGAAATAATATTTTGCTGCGCAAAAAAGTCGTTTGTTTCCAATTTAAACAAGTGCTTTATTGCATTGTTTACATCATTTTCGCGACACGCATGTAAATACAAATACACCGTATTTTCTACCAAGCTAAATACATCACCTTCACGTTTGATATGAAATAAATGCAAAGGGTGGATGGGGTCAATCCGGGGTAAAAGCTCAAGTTTAACCAACACGCCGCTCACCCCTAAATTTACAGCAGAGTCACTATGAACTTCTACCTGTTTGGTAAAGTCCATAAATGGTAGGTAGCCTTTAGAAAAAGTATTTTCAGTAAACTGAAGTACATGTTCAATAGAAGGCGGTAATGGTCTTGAAAATTGAAACCCTTGAATTGACTGTACTTGTGAGAGCAACCTAGAAGGCTCTGAAAAACTATACAAAATAAGATTAACACCTAAGGTCAAAAATAAGCATTCATCTTGATGGCGGATCACGCCATCAACGTTTTGAATCACCAATTTAAGCCAGCGACCACAGTTTTTCCTCAGCTCAAAACATTGTTTAGCAAGCTGAGCTATATCAGTATAACGCGAGACTGCAAACACCAATGTTGCCGCCTCTAATTTAGGGCCTTTTGAAAAAAGCGCATTGTTGTCTTTTATTATTTTATATTTTGCAGGAAGCTTGGTCCCTTCAGGAATAGCTCCTTGCACAATCCATACGTCATCTTCATCTGCAAATACACTCGATGTTGAGACTTGTTTTTCAGTAATGCTATCTTGCTGTACTTTAAAACAGTCACTTTCAATCATTAACGGATACTGCACAGAAGCTATGACACCTGTACTGTGGTGCCAATAATCGTACTCTAGCACGCGCACTGTTGAATCATTCTCGACATATACTAGCCCGTCAAGGTCCGAATTTAACCGCCTTAATAAAAAGCGATAGTTAGTCACCTCAGGGCCTGAAACTAAAAATAAAACGGTCGCCTCTGATTGTGTACTAAATTTTTTATAGGCCTGAAGACTTTGAATCAGTTGTTTTTCATTTAATGAGGCTAAATCAGTCGTACTAAAGTGAACAATAACTAATGCTTTATTTAGGTGTTTATAAGCATTTAGCTCTTTAAAAGTACTGTTAATTATTTGTTGCTTTGGCCAGTCGCGCGTATCTGCAGAAAACCTAAACGGATGCACTTTATGGTGGTCATATGCCTGATTTAAAGCACCGCTAAAAGGACCTTCAAAAAATATTTCTATCTGAGAAGAAACAATATAAATATCAGAGGTTGAGGTCTTATTAATTGCATGTAATGCTAGTTCAGTAGCAAAATTGTCTAAAGGGGCTAAAATTGCATATAACGATGCAGGTTTTAGCTCTGCAGCAGAGGGCTGCAAGCCTGAAATGTTAAAGTTATGCACTGAATTTAGCCTATAAAAAATACTTTTTTACTAGTTTTACCCGTTATTCTATATATAATAGACAAATATTGTCCACTTTAAATAAAAATAATAAACTTTCGTACAAAGGTAACAATGCACAATTTAACGACCAAAAGCTCTGAAACCTTAACATCAAATGACATTGAGAACCTTGCTCGACGTTTTGGTGGTAAGAGTGAAGATTACATTGAAATTGTTAATAAACAGAAGAATAAACAAACAATAAAGAAATATGCATTACTAAACGAAATACACCGTGTAGTAAATGCGTAAGTAGTTATTAAAACGACAGGTAAATAACCCTTTGCAAAGAATTTTTTTAAAAGGCATTAAAGGCGGTACTGGCGCTACCTCTATGGTTGCCAACTTAGCCTGCGTATTAAAAAAATCAGGCTCTGACGTAATTGCTGTAGATTTAGATTCTAAAAGCGACTTGGGTCTGCACTTTGGGCTACCCTGGCAATACAGTCAAGGTTGGAGTAATGAGGATCGCTTTGAAGAGGCTTTAGCGCACTTTCATCAAGATAGCGATGGCATTGTATTTTTACCCTTTGGTGATTCAAGTGTGAGTAATACAGCGTTATTTAGCCTTATTAACAATTGCAATAAGCTGGATTATAACAAAGATACTTGGCTCCTTTTTGATTGCCCAGCGCATATCAATATCACTGATTACCCACTAAATAAAAACGACATAGTAATTGAAATCGTTAATTGTGATGCTATTTGCCACAGCCTAATTTATAAAAAGCTACAAACGTTAAAGCATACTGATAATCAGTGGAAACACTTCTTTTTAGTTAATCGTTACAATTCTGCATCAACACTCGAATTTGATCTCTTTTCTTTGTGGCAATCGACTTTGCCACTTATGGCGCCTTTCTTTATAAATAGTGATGAAGTAATTAAAGAGTCCACAGCCTATAGAAATGTAGCGCTAAATTGTGCTCCCTACAGTGTTGCTAACGATGACTTTGAAACACTTGCCGGTTGGCTTGTAAGTAAATCGGCCTTGTAGTTATGAGCTTTTCTTTGTTTTATAAGCGCCCAATACACAGTACTTTGTATTTACTGTTAAGTGTTTTTTTTACTGAAAAACTTGTCCGTTATATTTTATTTAAGTTTCACAGTTATTTTAACCAGCACAAAGTAAACGTGATTGAGGCCTTTTTAATGCCTTTTATTACGCTAATTAGCTCATTGTTTATCAACATAAAAGACCACAGAATTAACTTTGAGCTCATTTTATATGATTACTATCCGCATCTTCGCCTGCCGTACCGCACGTTTATTTATACAAATATTTTGCGCTTTATCATCCAAAGCGTTTATTTATTATTTTTTAAATACAAACCAAAAAATAATTTTGTAAGAGAGCGGTTATCAAATCAGTTTTATAATGGGGTAAGTTATTTACTTAAACAGTTGCGTTGGTTTGATTTAAAACTGGGTAGGTTACTAAAACGTTTGCTATCAAAAAATGACAAAGGGCCAAAAAAGAGCGCTTTTAAAACCATGGCTGACGCTAAGATTTGGCAAAACAAACTAATCAAATATGTGGTTGTAGCCTTTATATTATTTTTACTGGCTATTTTTATAACCATTCCATTTAGCCTAGAAGCACAAGCCGTTTTTATTAGCTTTATTTTGATAGTGGCATACGGGCTTAAGCGCGTTAAAGGGCAAATGGCCACGATTGTAATGATCACCCTATCGGTAACCACTTCATCGCGTTATTTATGGTGGCGCTACACTGAAACCCTTAATTGGGATGACCCTGTAGCACTTACATTAGGCGCAGGCTTGCTGCTGGCAGAAACCTATGCGTGGCTAGTGCTCATTTTAGGCTTTTTTCAAACTATAAATCCGCTTGAGCGCAAACCTATTCCTTTACCTGAAAACACCGACTTATGGCCAACCGTAGATGTATATATACCCACTTATAATGAACCACTAAGCGTTGTACAACCAACCACACTGGCAGCAATGAGCATTGATTGGCCTGCAGATAAGCTCAACGTATACATTCTGGATGACGGCAAACGCCCTGAATTTAAAGAATTTGCCCAAAAAGTGGGAGTCGGTTATTTAACACGTCCTGATAATAACCACGCTAAAGCCGGTAACATGAACAGCGCCATGCGCTATACCAACGGCGACTATATCGCTATTTTTGACTGCGACCACGTACCTGCCCGCTCATTTTTACAAATGACCATGGGGCAATTTTTAAAAGACAGCAAAGTATGTTTAGTACAAACGCCGCACCACTTTTTTTCTGCAGACCCATTTGAACGTAATTTAAATAACCACAGCCAAATACCTAATGAAAACATGCTTTTTTATGGGTTAATTCAAGATGGTAATGACATGTGGGATGCCACCTTTTTTTGTGGCTCATGTGCCGTTTTAAAACGACAAGCACTTGATGATATTGGCGGCTTTGCATTTGAAACGGTAACCGAAGATGCTCACACTGCACTTCGTATGCAACGTGCCGGTTATAAAACCGCGTATATAAATATTCCTCAGGCTGCGGGCCTTGCCACCGATAGCTTATCAGCGCATATTGGTCAGCGTATTCGCTGGGCACGGGGTATGGCGCAAATATTTAGACTCGACAACCCTATTTTAGGTAAAGGGCTCGATATACCACAGCGCCTGTGCTACTTAAACGCCATGCTGCACTTTTTATCGGGCATTCCGCGCATAGTATTTTTAACCGCCCCCTTAGCACTTATATACTTTAATGCTTACATTATATATGCACCTTTTTTAGCTATTTTTATTTACGTTGTGCCTACGCTCATACAAATAAAAGCGACCAACTCACGGATTCAAGGAAAATATCGCTACTCTTTTTGGGGAGAGGTGTATGAGTCTGTTCTTGCATGGTACATATTAAAGCCGACCACCGTTGCGCTAATAAACCCTAATAAGGGTAAGTTTAACGTAACAGAAAAAGGCGGCTTAAATGATAAAGAGCATTATGATTGGGGTATATCTAAACCTTACTTGGTGCTTTTGCTGATAAACTTAATCGGCATGCTGGTAGGTGTGTTACGTTTGGGTTTTGGCGATCCAAGCCAAGTAGGTGTTTTACTTATCAGCATGGGCTGGGCAATTTATAATATTATTATTTTAGGCGCTGCGGTGGCTGTTGCAGCAGAGGCAAGGCAAGTAAGACAGTCGCACCGTATTAAAGCGAACTTTCCGGCGGGCGTGCGCTTAGCAAATGGGCATACGTTAAAAGTTAAAATTACCGATTACTCTGATAATGGGGTGGGTATTGAAACAGAACATGCTCATT
Organism: Pseudoalteromonas sp. MM1; assembly: GCF_030296835.1. NCBI lineage: Bacteria > Pseudomonadati > Pseudomonadota > Gammaproteobacteria > Alteromonadales > Pseudoalteromonadaceae > Pseudoalteromonas > Pseudoalteromonas sp. MM1. Next base: position 2,597,860 of record NZ_AP027922.1, read on the forward strand.
TATGCCGTGTAAACGACAAAATAGAGCTTTTAATGAGCCGCGGTAATAAGCAATTTTCGTTTACAACGTATGTATGTAACACCCGAAACAAACAAATAGGCTTAACGTTAAAAGATCTTTCACTCGAAAAGCAAAAAGCATTTATACAATGTACTTTTTCAAGAGCGGATGCGTGGCTTGATTGGCAAAATAACTTTCGTCATGACCGCCCTTCTTATAGCTTTAAAGAAGTACAAAAAACAAGTTTAAGAGGATTTAGCAATTTATTGTTTCATGCTCCTAAACCATTGCAACCCTTTGTAAAACTAATGACAAAAATTGTTGTTTATATAAACTCTTTCACCCCTAAAAAACCAATAGTGCATAATAATTATGATTAAAAATTTGCTTAATACATTTCTAATACTGTTTTTAACATGCAGTGCTTATAACGCATGTGCTATTGAGCCAATGCACGATAAGTCTGTATTTATAAATGGCTACCCTGAGAGCGCAAACGTGTCTAGCTTAAGGTTAGACTTTGCTGCTTTAGGCTTTAATGGCTACAAGCTTGATGGCATAAACAACAATTCAAGAGTGGATTTTACAAATCGCATTGACAAGTTAAGCACCGACTTACAGCTTAATTTCTCATATACAAACTCGCCCTCGTTAATTGCAAACGTGTCGCATTTAAAAGTGTACTTTAATGAAAACTTAGTGACTGTACTGCCCATAAATGAGCAGCTGAGTGTTGTTAAAAATACCGTTAACCATAGCCTTAAACTCAATGCTAAATATGTGCAAGACTACAACCAAGTTCGTTTTGAGCTAGTTGGTTATTATGACTTACGTTGCCAAGACTACTTTAGCCGCTCTATCTGGACCGAAATTAATAAGTCGAGCAACATCACACTCAATCAAAAACAGCTGGCAATAGACAGTCGTTTAGAGTACTTACCAGAGCCCTTTTTTGATGCCAAAGATTACAATAAGTTAAGCTTACCGTTTGTATTTGCAAAAACACCTAGCACTAAAACTATTGAAGCGGCGGCGACTCTTTCAAGCTGGTTTGGTGCACAAGCGGACTGGCGTGGTGCTGATTTCCCGGTGGTGATTAATAAGTCATTAGATAAGCACAGCGTGGTTTTTATTACCAACGATTCAAAACCTGACTTTTTAAAAGACTATCCAGATGTTGAAAAGCCAACCGTTGAGATTATTTCAAACCCAGAGAATAGATACAGCAAAATGTTGCTTATTTTAGGGCGTGATGAAGAGGATTTAAAAACCGCCGTCACGGGTTTGGCCTTTGGTCATACAGTAATGACCGGCAGAACAGCAAGCATAGAGGCTATTAAGCAACTGCCGCTGCGTAAAGCTTACGATGCTCCACGTTGGTTACGCGCCGATAGACCGGTGCATTTTGACGAATTAATTGATTTTGATACCCAGCTTCAAGCACAAGGGTTAAATAATGGACCCGTAAAATTAAACGTGCGTTTTGCTCCAGATTTATTTACCTGGCGCGAAAAAGGCATCCCCATTACATTACAGTATCGCAGCACACCCGAGAGCGAGTCTTTAGACTCTCGATTGAATATGTTGATTAATCAAAAGTTTATTAGTGGATACTTGCTAGATAATGACGACTCTACACTTAATACTACAAAAACCTTATTGCCACTTATAGCCAATACTGATACCACACAAAACGCAGAAAACTTTTCACTGAATGGCATCAACTTAGCCACTCGGAACGAGCTAAACTTTGATTTTAGATTTGCGGTATTGAAAAAAGGTGAATGTGCGATAGCGCCGCCAGGTGGTGAGTTTGGTGTTATTGATGGTAATTCAAATATTGATGTAAGCGGTTTTGATCATTACATTGCCTTGCCAGATTTAAATGTATTTGCAAACAGTGGCTTTCCGTACACTAAGTATGCTGATTTACAGCAAACGCTTGTACTGGTTGATCAGCAGCCTTCTGCAAAAGCGTTAACTTTGCTATTTAATCTTACCGGTCATTTTGGCGCAATAACCGGTTACCCAACCCACAGAATGGCGGTTGCCCACTTAAATGAAAACGTTGATTTAGACAACAAAGATATTTTAGTTATTGCAAAGCCTAGCAGCACAGCTCAGCAACTGGATGAAGATGCGCAAACGCACGTGCTTTTAAATAATAACCAGCGCGAAATAAAACAAGCTATTTACAACGGTGCATACGATGAGCAAGCCACAGATAAAATACAAGTGAGTATAAAAAGTAGCGGAGACATGGCGGTCATTACAGCGTATCAATCGCCCTTTAATTCAGAGCGTTCAGTTGTTTCACTTAATGCCACCACTGAAAAAGCGTTTGGCTTAATTGATAAAACCCTTATGGACTCGCAAACATTAAGCCAATTAAAAGGCAGTGCTGCAGTTATTAACTCACAAGGTGTTAAAACAATAAAAACTGAAGAGCAATACTTTGTCGGTCATATTCCTGTACATACACTGGTGTGGTTCCATTTATCTGACCATCCATTTATTTTAGCCCTGCTTTCTATATTAACGCTGTTACTAATTTCATTTATTTTATGGCGATTACTACAAGCACTCACCCATAAACGTTTAGCTGAAGGAGATGAATAATGACATTACTTAACCGTGCATTATTAGTAGCCGCTTTTTTAAGTTTTTCTGTATCAGCGCAAACGCAACAGTGCGAGCCTTGGCAGGGGTGGCAAGTCTTTAAAAACCACTTTATCAGTGATGAAGGTCGCGTAATAGACTTAGGCTCAAAGCAAAACATTACCACCTCAGAGGGGCAATCATACGCGCTATTTTTTGCATTGGTAGCAAACGATAAAGCCGCATTTGATACCATTTTAGATTGGACGCAAGAAAACCTCTCTGAAGGCGATTTAAGTACACGTCTGCCTGCTTGGCAATGGGGTGAAACAGGCAATGATACCAATGGCATTATAGACTCAAACCCAGCATCAGACTCTGATTTATGGATAGCATATAGCTTATCGCAAGCAGCTATTTTATGGGATGAACGCCGCTATAGTATTTTAGCTGCGGTGTTAGCACAGCGTATCATGCGAGAAGAAACCGCCTATATCTCAGGTTTAGGACTTACCTTATTGCCCGCCCCTGCAGGCTTTGAATTTGACAATGATACTTTTAAGCTCAACCCAAGCTATTCGCCTTTGTTTATTTATCAGCAGTTTAGTAAGTTATACCCGCATTCACCTTGGCAACAATTACATGAAGGCTCTGCAAAACTTATTTTAGATACCGCTAAAAATGGGGTTAGCCCTGATTGGGTGATGTATAGCCCAGCAAAAGGTTTTTATTACGATAAAAAAACAACCGATTTAGGCAGTTTTAATGCCATTAGGGTCTACTTATGGGCCAGTATGATGGCGAATGACGCCCCTTACAAAGCTCAGTTGAGCGAGCAGTTTGCACCTTTTGTAGAAGCTATAAACAACCGTGGCTATGTCCCTTTAAATACCTATGCGAGCTCTGGCAAAACCCAACAGCGAGGCCCATTAGGTTTTAATGCTGCCCTACTGCCAATGCTAAAAGAAAAAGGGGACGATTCATTGGTTATGGCCATTCAACAAAAGCTGATGGTCGATAAATCATTTACACGAACTCGCTATTACGACAGTGTGTTAAACCTCTTTGGTAACAGTGCGCTTAATAAACGCTTTTCAATAACAGCAGACGGGACGCTCAAGCCAAAGTGGAGCACTGAATGTCGTTAAAATGGGCTGTTGTTTGTTCGTTAGCAGTCAGCGCAAGTGTGAATGCTAAAACAAATAATGACATTGATACACACTCTGTTGAGTGGCTCTTGAGTCAGATCAATATTGGTGAAGTACAAGAAAATAAAGACTTAATTGCCGATAGCTTACAAAAGTTATTGGCAATTGCACCTAATCGAATAGAAAGCCAGTGTGCGCTTGCTCGCTATGAGTTTGCTAATGGTAAAGCGGTGCAAGCAAATCAAATTTTAAGAAAAATAGATAATAGCAACACACGCATTCACCCTTGTGTTGAGCAGCTAAGGTTAATTGCTCGGCTAGAAAACCAAGATAAAGCAGATATACAGCAAGCAAAATTACTTGCACGTGCCGGGCGCTTTGAACAAGCACGATTAATTTACAACTCTCTTTTTAAAAACACCTATCCAAGCTTAGCATTTGAGCTAGAGCACTTAAGTTGGTACGCACAAGACCAAAGCCAATGGCAAAACGTAAAAAAAGGCTACGAAAGGCTACTACGCAGTTACGAAAACATCGGGGCGGTTGATATTGCATATGCACGCCATCTGTTGAGAAAAAACCCAACCGATGACAGTGCGTTAACTATTTTAAGTAGATATGGCTCGACTTCTCGCTACAGTAATGAAGTAGAAGCGATATGGTTAGGTGCTTTATCTAATATGCAATTAAATAGCACAACTGATAAACAGTTTCAGCGCTACTTTAGCGTGTATCCGTTTAGCAGCAAAGGTGAATTGCAATATCAAGATTTCAAAAAAGATCTAAAAGCACGACAAAAATTATTAGCCAACCCTGCCTACCAGCTATGGGTTAAAGGTGAAGCCTTACTTGAGCAAAACAAGCTCGTTGCCGCAGAGCCACTTTTATTAAAAGCACTCAGAGGGCGCCCGAAGGATGGCGCGATTATGCGTAGCTTGGGCATCTTATACTTACGAATGGGTAAAAATCAAAAGTCATATAATTACTTTACACGAGCACAAAGCAACACCGCTGATTTTGCAGAGCGTGAAACATTAAAAGAGTTAGCTGCAACGGCTAAGTTTTGGCTTTATATTCGTCAAGCGAAAGAAGCAACAAACGAACGCCAATTTAAAACTGCAAAATTAAAGTTAGACTTAGCTGATACCTTAAATCAAGACCCCGCTACTATTTTATATAACCGTGGCTTATTGCAATTTGCACAAGGTAACTACTCTCAGGCAGCCGCCATATACCAAACTGTGCTTAAAAATGAGCCTTTAAACAACGGCGCCTTAACAGGGTTATTAGAAATTGCTGAATTGGACAACAATGAACAATCGTTAATCAAATTTTATAATGCGTTATCTAGTGCCCAAAAAGCGCAACTAAAACCGATATATTCAGCAACGTTAAGTAGCCAGCTTCGCGAAAAAGCACGTCAATATAACGATGCAGGCGATACAGAGCTTGCTGAGAAAACCTTAAAAGAGGCCATTGAACTGGCCCCTGAGCAGCCTTGGCTTTATTACGATTTAGCGTTTATTTATCAACAAAATGGGTTAACTCAAAAGGCAAAAACGTTATTTAATAATGTGCTTTGGCAGTTTCCTCTTAATCCACAATTACGTTATAGCCATGCTTTATTTTTACGCTCAATAGATGATTATCAAGGCGCTTTAAACACCTTAGATTATGTGCCGGTTAATGAGCGAAATGACGACATAATTACTCTTGAGCAGCAGCTTAGGCTCAATGAGTCTCTGCGACGAAGTGAGCGCCACTTAAATAGCAAAAATAGAACCACGGCTATTTTTCATTTAAGTAATTTAGAAGCGCAAAATTTAACACCAGTAATGAAAGCCGAGCTATCGCGTAGCTGGTATCAAATAGATGAGAAAAAACACGCCATAAAGTTAATTAATGATGCATTAAAGACTGAGCCTACTTTATCACCTTATTGGCATATGCTGTATGGAGAATGGCTACTCGAGCAAAATGAGCGCCCAACTGTAGAGCAATGGTTTACCAATTACAGCTTACCTAGTAATGCCAGTACTGGCGAAATAGAACAGTACGTCAATTTATACACTACATATATTAATGAGTATTACGAAGGCGGCGAACTACTAGCAAAGCTAAACCAGCTTGATCAAAAGTACCCAAGTACCCCCGCAACGACCACGGCATTAATAAATGCTAATTTAGCGCTTGAGCAGCGTGAGTCGGCAATTATTGTTTATCAACAAAAACTAAAAAACAATCAGCCAATCGACCCTCAAGCTATGTTAGCAGTTGCAAAAGCATACAGGGAGCTTGGCAACGACTTTCAAGCGAAAGAAGCCACTGAGCGCGCAATAGCACAAACAGATGATCAGCAAGCCTATTTACAACGCCAAATTATGGCCTCGTTAAATGACTTTAATTACGCAGGTGATGCGTTAGCTTTAGCCAATCAATTAATAACTAAATCACCCAATGATAAAGAGCTTAGTTATTTGGGCGCTGAAGTTGCCCGAAACTTTAATGAGCAAGACCAAGCTAAGCAATGGTATTTAAAAACACTATCGAGCGAGCAACGCCTAAACGATGAATCGTTTTACAAACAAATTGCGCGTATAGATGAAAATGATGCGTGGTATATAAACGGTGCTAAACGCGAGCTTATAAATGAGCAAAGCAAAAACCAAGCATACATTGCCATTGGGGTTAACTTTAGTGGCCAAACAAGCACTGAAAGCGAAGCGACGCTTGGCGCTGGCTTAGTCCCTATTGAGGCCTATTTTCCACTTTGGCAGGGTCAAGGGTTTATTAAAATAGACCCAACTAGCATCAGTGCACAAACAACACGCTTTGATGAGCAATTTGCTGGTAGCCGCTACGGCCAAGGTGCACTGTGTATATTTACCTGCGATATTGATGAAGTAAGCCCTGAGCAAGATGGGGTCGATATAGGTATTGGCTGGCAAAATGAGAATTGGCGTGTTGATGTGGGTACTACCCCACTTGGCTTTTTAATTGAAGACATAGTATGGGGTGTAAACTACGCAAACAGCATTGGCGATTTTGGCTATAGCCTAGAGCTCGAAAAACGCCCTGTAACAAGCTCTGTGCTCTCTTATGCTGGGCTTGAAGATGTGAATACCGGTGAAATTTGGGGCGGCGTGCGTTCAACTGGCCTAACTGCCAACCTATCTCATGATTTAGGTGGCGATTGGGGCTTTTGGTCAAGCGCCGACTTTACGCTTTATAAAGGGCAAAATGTTAAAGATAACCAACGCTATAGAGTAATGGGTGGGTCGTATTATCGCGTAATTAGCAATCAAGAGCGCGAATTCACTGTCGGCGCAAGCCTATTACATTGGGCGTATCAGTATAATTTAAGTGAAGAAACATGGGGCCATGGCGGTTACTATAGCCCACAAAACTACGTTGGGTTGTCACTGCCTTTAAGCTACGATGCGCGCTGGGGTGATGATTTTGTTTATCGCTTAAAAACGGGCATATCGTATTCGCAAACAAAAACCCAAGCGATTGACTTTTATCCCAACGATACAGACTTGCAACTACAAGCCTACGATAGAGAGTCGATAACCGGAGTAGACCCTGTATTTGAGAGTGATGACAGCGCAGGCGTGTCATACAATCTTGAAGGGAGCTTTGAGTACCGTATAACGCCGCATTGGTTTTTTGGTGGTTACTTAGCAATTGACCGCTCTGATTTTTATGAGCCGAACTTTGGCCAGCTGTATATTCGTTACTATTTCAATCCTGTGTACGGGACGTTAGAGTTTCCTGGCACCCCAATTATTCCTTATGCAGACTTTTAACGCAGTGCAAGGTGATACATCGCGAATGCTTCCCCTCGCACTAAGGTATATGTATACTTGAGCGCAATTGTAACTAGGATAAGGGTGTGTCTCTTACCTTATGGTGTTACTACCATTTAGCAAATCATTATCTTAGCTACAAATAATATACAGATGGTCGAGCGTTTTATACCAATCCGCATAATTAAGTGATCTATTTTGAGGATCGATAAACGTGTTGATAGCAAGGCAAAAAATTCGCTAATTAGTTGTTCTAAATAAGAATTTTTTAACGCAGATAACAACACGTTTAACCCCTGAAAATGATTAAGTATTAATACGGATTGGTATTAGTGCCCCAGGGCACAAAACAGCTAAAGCAAAAAATTATAAGGCCATTACAACAATTCTTAAAGTTAGGAAGTAAATATGAGTTCAGCTCCAGATAGTGGTTGGTTTGGCCACCCTAAAGGACTTTCGACATTGTTTTTCACTGAGATGTGGGAACGAATGAGTTACTACGGCATGCGAGCTATGCTCGTATTGTTTATGACAGCAAGCTTACAACAAGAAGGGTTAGGCTTTACTGTTGCTTCAGCGGCTGCAATTTACGGTTTATACACAGGTGCCGTTTATTTCTTAGGCTTACCTGGTGGTTGGCTAGCGGATAGATTATTCGGTGGCCAAAAAGCCGTATGGTACGGCGGTATCATTATCATGTGTGGCCATATTATTTTGGCCGTGCCTCATGAGTATTCATTTTTTATTGGTTTAATATTTGTAGCTACTGGTACTGGTTTACTTAAACCAAATATCAGCGCAATGGTAGGTCAGCTTTACAGCGATGCTGATGAGCGCCGTGATGGCGGTTACGCTATATACTACATGGGTATTAACTTAGGCTCTTTGATTGGTTACTACGTATGTGGCTACTTTATGGAAAATGTTGGCTGGCACTGGGCATTTGGTGCTGCAGCGGTAGGTATGGCGATTGGCTTAATCCAATATAAACGTACATTAAATAACTTACCAGAACACAGCGCACTACCTGCTAACCCTTTAAGCCCTCAAGGCACTACACGCACATGGGGTGCAATTGCATTGTTTGTTGCTGTTGTTACTGGCGTTACAGTAGCCGCTATGGCGGGTGTAATTGTTATCAATCCATCGGTTGTAGCCGGTTACACAGCCGTTATATTTACTGTTATATTTTTTGTATATTTTGGCCTTATTTACTTTAAAGGCAATTTAACCGGTGAAGAAAAACAAAGAATGTGGGCACTATTTTTAGTGTGTGTTGCTTCTGCGTGTTTTTGGTCTGGTTTTGAGCAAGCGGGTTCATCACTTAACCTATTTGCTCGTGATTACACAGACCGCCTTATCGGGACTTTTGAAATTCCCACTACGTGGTTTCAATCATTAAACTCACTGTTTATTATTGTACTGTCGCCGTTTTTTGCAGCGCTTTGGATTAACTTATCTAAAAAAATGATCTCGCCAACTTACAGCGTTAAATGTGCACTTGGCTTAATTATTATGGCTTCTGGCTTTTTAGTGATGTTTATGGCTGCTCAGTACGCTGCTGAAGGTTTAAAGGTTGCGCCTTACTGGCTTGTTACTACTTACTTTTTACATACAGTGGGTGAGCTTTGTCTAAGCCCTGTTGCATTGAGCGCAGTAAGTAAATTATCACCTCGGCGCTATACAGGCCAATTAATGGGTGTATTTGTTTTAACCTACTCTATTGGTAATGTTATCTCGGGCATACTGGCGGGTAACTTTGATCCAAACAATGTACAAGAAATCCCTAACTTATATTTACAAATTGCCTTATTTAGCATTGGCGTAGGTATTGTTCTAGTGCTTATGAGCTTTAAAGCAAAAGTATGGGAAAAACAAGGCTTAGAAGAAAATGTAGCATAATATTGTACGTTTAATTACGCATACTGCTATCTAATATTTCCTCCATAGCCAGCCGCTATGGGGGAAATTTTCTCAAATTTCTATATCACCTCACTGTAAACTGTTATTATCTGCTGATTAATTTTTAACTTGTCTCAGGGACGCAGTACATGCGCTTGTTAACTTTATATCGCACCCCATTTTTAATTTTTTGTATTTTTTTATTATCTGCCTGTGGTGGTTCAGACGATCAAGTTACAACTAACCCTAACGATCCTATTGAGCCAGAGCCAAGCGAGTTAACCGTATCTACAACGACCGGTTTAGATGTCAGCCTTGATGAAGGAAGCTTTTTACTGACTGTACCGGCCAATGCTGTATCTCAAAGCACTGAGCTTACCTACGAAAAAACAGTGCTAGATGATGCAAATGCACTGCTAAATATTATCTCAGATATACACCTACTGACTCCCAATACGCTTTCCTTTAGTAATCCAATTACAATTACCATAAAAATACCTGATGATTACCAATTAGGTGGCCAGCTATTTATTGCTAGACAATCTGGCGATAGCTGGGCAGTTATTGAAAACTCTTTTGTTGCAGATGGCTTTGTAAGTGCGCAAGTAACAACACTTGGAACCTTCGCTTTAATGATGCAGCGTAATGAGGCCTTTGCCGATATTGGCCCAACGTGTGATGCCACAGCCACAGAGCAATCAGTAAGGTTTATTCATGTTGCCGATTTACATGCACGATTTGGTTATGAGGAGCAGTATTTTAGCCGCATAAAGGCGTACTACAACCAAGCACTTGCACAAACGCCGCACACCCTGTTTACCAACGGGGGTGATGACTACGAAAAAGGCACGGTTGCTGAACAACTGTCACAAGGCAGTGCCACAGAAGAAGCCATTAAAGCCATGCAGTTTGATTTACGCGTAGTAGGAAATCACGACTATGCATGGGGCCCTGAAAAATTATTAAGTTATTCCCAAGATGAGAATGCCATCGTAGTTGCTAGTAATACCCGCTATGAGGGTGAGCAGCTTCAAGACTTTGCAGCTGTAGGCTTTGCTAAAGTTCAAGTTGGTTGTGTTACCTTGGGCGTATTTGGCATGACATCCGTACCATGGAACGAGCTAGACGAACCAATTGATGAGGAGCCTATTCCTGATTTTATCAAACAATTTAAAATGAGCTGGCAGTGGCAACAAATCGCACAAAGTATAGTAAGCCAATACCAAGACGAGGTTGACTATATACTAATGCTAAGCCATTTAGGTGAAGGCCTAGATATTGATATGGCAACCGATGTAAGCGGTATTGACTTAGTGTTAGGTGGCCATACTCATGGCGGAGAAAGTTATAATACGCTCGAGAACGGCGCAGTGGTTATTCAACCAGACTTTTATGCCAAAGGGATCACTGATGTTACCCTTACCTTTAATCTGCAAGATAAAACATCGCCAACGATAGATTACAACACCATTGAAACTGACAGCATTAGCGAACGTGATGAACAAACCAAACTTGCGATTGATGAAATTATGGGGCGTTATGCGCCCGATGCAAACACAGAAATTGCTATTTCTGAAAATTACCCGAGTAGTTTAGAACTTGCAGAAATAACGGCATTAGCTGCAGCCCATGCAAGTGATATAACGGCCGCTCTGCTCAACCCTGAATTAGTACAAACAAGATGGACACCCGGCACCTTAACACAAGAAGACTTTCATAAAGCCTACTATGTTGAGCGCCAGCCCTCTAACACTCCAGGCTTTAATTCGTTATATAGCGTAACGGTTACAGGTAGCGATTTAAACACCATGTTTGCCAGTCAGCCCGATTGGTTTTTACTCAAACCAGATGATATACAAGCTGCGAGCACTTACCAGGTTGCGTTGTTTAAAGGCGCAGCGCTTAATCCTGAGCTATTTTTTAGCGGAGTTACCTTTTCAAACGTAGAAGCCATTGACGAAGCATGGTGGTTACTCGATCAATATGCACGTTTTAGAACAAGCCAATGCTTATATCTAGATACCGATAATCAACTCTTTTCATGTAACGAGCAAAGCAATGTCACCGTGTGGAATTTTGACGATGCAAATAGCCCTTTAACGCCAGATTATGGTCCTTCAGTATTGAGCTATTTTGACCCAGAACAGACAAACTGGGGCCCTGAAGAAACGCAATATAATACAACTCAAGCACTTGGTATTTCAGATTTTTCTGATGGCAGCTCTGGTGTAATGGCGTTTTCACGCCACGCCCCTACTGAGGGGTTATTAATAACCTTAAATACACCTGCCAATGGTGATTATGCAAGTGAAGGCATGGTTTCTGATTACACCTTAGTAATGGATTTATATTGGCCTGAAGAAGGCAAAGATATTTATCGCGCAATCATGCAAGCAAACACACAAGATTACCTTACTGATGATGCCGATATGTTTATCGACCCAACGGGCGGTTATGGCAAATCAACCAGTGACAGTGGTTACTTTGGACAAACAGAGCCTGAAAACTGGCACCGAGTTGCATTTGTATTTTATACCGCCCCCAGTAATGGGGTATTTGAAGTGTACATAGACGGCGAGCTTGCTGGTGTGAAAGAAGACGGTGAAATAAATAACACCTGGGCATTAACGTCGTCTGTTTTACTCTTTACAGACAACAACTTTGAAACAGTGCCTGGTTATTTAAACGCCCTTTTATATGCTGGGCGCGCCCTGACTCGAGACGAAATTAAAAGCATGGGCAGCGCACAATCAAAACTGACATTTACCCCTACAACACGGGTATTAAACCAAGCTATTGAGCGCCATTACCAAGCAGCACCAATGGTAAAACCTAACCTTTGGCTCGAGCAGCGCAACACGTTTTTTAACAACCGCACACAAAGTGTAAACAATTAAATACAAAAAACATTACGTAACTACATTTTAAAAGAGGTTTTATTTTTATAAAACCTCTTTTTTATTCATTTATATCAACACCTTAAACTTTAATAAACTAAAAGCATCTAGCTAATATATGCATATTTACTCTAAAGCGTAAGGTATAAACCTACTAAGTAAGTAAACGTCTTATTAAATTTACAGTTTGCTCAAATGCTAAATCTGCTCCCCCTCTTCCCCAAACTTAAAATCTAGTTGATTATCTAGCTCAACACGACAACAACACATAATCGCAGTAGCAATATTTATTGCAGGAGTAAAAAAAATGAGTGAAGCAAATAATCCACTAGGTTTAGTTGGTATTGAGTTTACTGAATACGCAACACCTGATGCAGACTACATGGATAAAGTGTTTACTGATTTTGGTTTTTCAAAATTAAAAAAATTTAAAGACAAAGATATTATCTACTACAACCAAAACGACATTCACTTTTTACTAAATAACGAACGCGATGGTTTTTCTGCTGAATTTGCAAAAAGTCATGGTCCAGCAATTTGCTCCATGGGTTGGCGCGTAAACGATGCTCAGCATGCATTTGAAACAGCTGTAGCACGTGGTGCAAAACCCGCAACCGACTCAACCCATAAAGACTTACCTTACCCCGCAATTTACGGTATTGGCGATAGCCTGATTTACTTTATTGAGCAATTTGGTGATAAAGGGTCTATTTATGAGTCTGACTTTGAAGATTTATCATCACCTAATGTAGTTGAAGATAAAGGCTTTATACGTATAGATCACTTAACTAATAACGTTTACAAAGGCACTATGGAAACATGGGCAAACTTTTACAAAGACGTGTTTGGTTTTACAGAAGTACGCTATTTCGATATTAAAGGTCAAAAAACAGCGTTGCTATCGTATGCATTAAAATCACCCTGTGGCACCTTCTCAATTCCTATTAATGAAGGTAAAGGCAATAACAATAACCAAATCGACGAGTATTTAGGCGAATATAATGGCCCTGGTGTACAACATCTCGCGTTTTTAACTGACGATTTAGTAAGCTCGCTTGATAAGCTTGATAAATCGACCATTGCTACTTTAGACATTATTCCTGAGTACTACGACACTATTTTTGACCGTGTGCCTTGGGTTGCAGAAGACAAAGAAAAAATTCGCGAACATCAAATATTAGTCGATAGCCAAAGTGAAAATTGTTACTTATTACAAATATTTTCTAAGAACTTATTTGGGCCAATTTTCATTGAAATGATCCAACGTGTTGACGATGGTGGTTTTGGTGAAGGTAATTTCCAAGCATTGTTTGAGTCAATTGAGCGAGACCAAGAGCGCCGCGGCGTTTTATAACTTTTTTGAGTAAATTAAAAGCAGCGATTTTCGCTGCTTTTTGTCGTTTTAATATTTAAAAAGTAGGGTGCAAGATACAAGTATGCTTAAATAAATGCATGCACCTCACATCAAACCTAAAGGATAAGTAATGAGCCAAATTAACGAAACCCACGACATTAAATTAACCAGCTGGGTAGAGTCGGCCAATATTAAAGGCTGTGACTTCCCGATTCAAAATTTACCTTTTGCAGAATTTCGTACTAAAAACACAAATGAAGAATTTAGAGGCGGGGTTGCTATTGGCGATCTGGTTATTGATTTAGCAAAATTGAGCCGCTTAAACATTTTTACCGGTGATGCTAAAACAGCGCTTGATGCAGCAAGCGAATCAACATTAAATACATTTATGGGTTTAGGTGGGCAATACTGGTCAGCACTGCGTTTAGCGCTTTCAAAAGCATTGCGTGAAGGCGCACAGCAACAAAGTGAAATACAAAGTACGCTAATAGCTCAAGCTGATATAGAGTTTTCACTGCCGTGTCGTATTGGTGATTACACCGACTTTTATACCTCAATTTACCATGCAACAGCCGTTGGTAGCTTGTTTAGACCAGACAACCCGCTATTACCAAACTATAAATGGGTGCCGATTGGCTATCATGGTCGCTCATCATCTATTGATGTATCGGGGCAAACGTTTCATCGCCCTAAAGGGCAAACTAAAGCACCCGATGCAGATACCCCATCATTTGGCCCATGTAAACGCCTAGATTACGAGTTAGAGCTTGGTATTTACTTAGGTAAAGGCAATGCGCTGGGTGATGCTATCGCCATTGAAAACGCTGAAAACCATGTATTTGGCTTTTGTGTATTTAACGATTGGTCAGCACGAGATTTACAAGCATGGGAATACCAACCATTAGGCCCGTTTTTAGCTAAAAACTTTGCATCTACTGTATCGCCTTGGATTGTCACCACTGAAGCACTTGCACCTTTTAGAGCGGCTTGGACACGTGATGAAAACGACCCGCAACCAATGCCGTACTTAGAATCTGCTGCTAATCGCGAGCAAGGTGCTTTTGATATTCAAATGGATGTTAAAATTCAGACTCAAAAAATGCGTGATGAAAACCACCAACCTACGCAGGTCTCTGCCTCAAGCTTCAAACATTCATATTGGACTGTGGCGCAAATGGTGGCTCATCACACTGTTAATGGCTGTAACTTTATGCCAGGTGATATGCTCGGCTCTGGCACTCAGTCAGGCCCTACACATGAAGAAGCCGGCTCTTTATTAGAGCTTTCTCGTGGTGGTAAAGAAAAAATAACCCTGAGTAATGGAGAGCAACGCAGCTTTTTAGAAGATGGCGATAATGTAATTATGCGTGGCTGGTGTGAAAAAGAAGGCTATGCCCGTATCGGCTTTGGTAGTGTAGAAAGCACAGTGCTTCCTGCTAAATAACCCATTTATTTAAGGCAAATAAAAAGCCAGCTAGTTAATTAACTAGCTGGCTTTTTTTATACTTAACGTGCTGAGTGATTAAAGTTCTTTTTCAACTTCATCAAATAGCGCAGTAATATTTTGTGCAGGCTCTTTTGTCGCTAAGCTTACAACGACAATGGCAATACTTGCTAAAATAAAGCCTGGTACAATTTCGTACATGTAACTGCTTAAGCTTTGCCCATCAATCATAAACGGTGAGTAAATCCAAAACAGAACCGTGCCAGCACCCACAACCATACCTGCTAGTGCGCCTTCAAAGTTCATGCGTTTCCAGTACAGGCTAAATAGAACCAGTGGGCCAAATGCCGCACCAAAACCAGCCCATGCATTACTTACTAAGCTTAATATTGAACTGTCTCTATCGTACGCTAAGTAAATAGCACACAAGGCCACTGCTGCTACGCTAATACGCCCTACAGTGACAAGCTCTGTGTCGCTTGCTTCTTTGCGTAAAAACGTTTTGTAAAAATCTTCAGTTAACGAACTTGAGCTAACAAGTAATTGCGAAGAAATTGTACTCATGATAGCCGCCAAAATAGCCGCCAATAAAAAGCCAGCTATTAATGGATGGAACAACAGCTCAGAAAGAATTAAGAAAATAGTTTCTGGGTCTTCAACAACAATGTTGTTTTCATACGTATACGCGGCACCAAATAAACCTGTGCCCACAGCACCTATTGCAGCTACTATCATCCATGTCATACCGATACGGCGAGCTGTTGGCATATCACTTACGCTACGCACCGACATAAAACGTACAATAATATGAGGTTGACCAAAATAACCCAAGCCCCACGCCATTGCCGAAATAATCCCTAATGCAGAGCCTGCGCCTATCCAATTAAGCATATCTGGGTTAACGCTATGAAGCGTTGACTCTAGTGGCTGCTCTAATAAAGAGTAAGCAACTGTCGGTACAAGTATTAAGGCAATAAACATAATACAGCCTTGCACAAAGTCAGTTAGGCTAACAGCTAAAAAGCCACCAAATAAAGTATATAAAACAACAACACCGGTTGTGATATATAAACCCATTTCGTAACTTAAGCCAAACGAGCTTTCAAACAATTTACCGCCAGCGACAACGCCTGACGAAGTATAAAGTGTAAAGAACACAATAATTACTACCGCAGAAACTACACGTAAAAGGTTTGATTTATCATTAAAACGATTAGAGAAGTAGTCTGGAATTGTGATTGAATCGTTTGCTTTTTCTGTATAAACACGCAAACGCGGAGCGACTAATAAGTAGTTTAACCACGCACCAATAACCAAGCCTATTGCTATCCATGTACTGCTAAAGCCTGTAACAAACATAGCGCCGGGTAAACCCATTAAAATCCAACCACTCATATCCGACGCGCCAGCAGATAATGCTGCAACACTTGGAGATAAACTACGCCCGCCTAGCATATAACCCGATACATCACTTGTAGACTGTTTGTACGCATAAAGCCCAATGCCTAGCATGACTATAAAATACAATGCCAGTGAAATAATCATTCCTGTTTCCAAATTCGCCTCCACAAAGTTGTATAAAACAGGCTTTTAATCCGAATAATGACTCTTAAAATATTATAATAAAGTCACTATTGGGGTAAAAACCATCCGTCTTGACTATATCATGCTTAAAGGTGATAACTCCAACTTGTTACAGTGAAGTGAATAAAAAACAGTCACACTGACTATTTAGCCCTCAAACACTCGGCATATGGTAAATTTATTTACATAGATAGCTAATATTTAATAACAATTCATTAAATCAATAATAATTACCTAATGCTATTTTAAGCGTTTTACCATATATTATAGCCATTACGACTATTTATTATTTTGTACGGAACTATTTATGTATTTTTATGCTGCACGCCAACCTATTTTAGACCGCGAAAAGGAGCTTGTTGGATACGAGTTATTATTTCGTGATGGCGTTGATAATGTATTTCCAGACATAGACGGTGACGAAGCAACAACTAAATTAATTGAAGGGAGTCAGTTTAATTTTGGTTTAGAAGATTTAACTGGCAACAAACCCGCCTATATTAACTTTACCCTCGAAACCTTACTAAAAGGTTACCCTACTATGTTAGGTAAAGAGACGGTAGTGGTTGAGATCCTTGAAACAGTGCAACCAGGTAAGCGCTTGCTGGCTATTGTTAAAGATTTAAAAGAAAAGGGCTACACGCTAGCACTTGATGACTACATACACCAACCGGTATGGCGCCATTTTTATCCGTTTATTGATATTTTAAAAATAGACTTTTTAACCACGGATGAAAGTACAATAAAAACCATAATTAACGATATTAAAGCCTACCCACACATTAAGCTTTTAGCTGAAAAAGTAGAGACTTACGAGGCTTATAACTTAGCGCTTGAGCTTGGGTTTGAGTATTTTCAGGGGTTCTTTTTTTCAAAGCCAGAAATGGTACAAAGTAAAGCACTGCCGCCATCTGAAATGGCATTAGCTGAGCTGCTTTACGAAACCTCATCTGTTGAAATGGATCTTAAAAAGATCACTGATGTGTTTGAACGCGACGTAAACTTATCCTACAAATTATTGCGTTATTCAAACTCAGCTGCGTTTGCACGCAGGGCAGAAATAAACACAATCAAACAAGCATTAATAGTGCTAGGCGCCAACGAAATTAAAAAGCTACTATCTTTGTTATTTGCAGCGCAAGTTTCTGCTGATAAACCAGTAGAGCTTATTAGATTATCGCTAACTCGTGCACGGTTTGGCGAACTCCTCGCTATTTCACACGGCCAGTTTAAAGATACCGGTATGGCTTTTTTAACGGGCATGATGTCGCTTATGGACGCCATTTTAGATGAAAGTATGGAAAGCGTTATGCAAAAACTTCCGCTTTCTACAGAGATAAAAGCTGCACTATTAAATGACGAAGGCTTACTCGCTAAATACCTAAACTTAGTTAAATATTATGAGCACGCAGAGTGGGAAGCTGCAAATAACATCGCAAAAGAATTAAATCTAGGAGGAGAGGTGGCCGATGCTTACCACGAATCTTTAGCCTGGGTAAATGAGCAGATGCAACTGATGGTTAAAGAATAATAAACATTAAGAGCCGTGTATTAAAGCTCAAAATGCTCATAAAGATGCCAGCAATTGCTGGCATTTTTATGGCTGTTATTTATAAGCTTTCTAAGAAGTCTTCATCAAAGTCTTCAGGTTCTTCTTTAATTGGTGGGTTGCCGTCATATAGCTCATAAAGCTGGCGCTGGAAGTATATATCTTTAACAAACAAATACGGGTCAAGAGAGTCATTAAGTAGGCCTTCTTGTGGGATAAGTGCCGCACGAGCTTCAACCGCTTTTAGCGCAAACACTAAAATAGTTTGCGGTGTAGTCAGTGCGATTTCTGGTAACACAAAGTTATCAACTACGTCGCCAGTTAAATTACGTGCTGTAGTTGGTCCCATCGCCGGCAACATAATATATGCGCCGTCGCCAACACCCCACACGCCCAATGTTTGCCCAAAGTCTTCATCTACCAGCTCAAGTCCGAGTGAACTTGCAACATCAAAAATACCAAACACCCCTACCGTAGAGTTAACTAAAAAGCGCGCTAAGCTTACGCCTGCGTTGCCTGCTTTACCTTGCAGCCCTGCATTTATCATATCAACAGGCGCACTAATATTATCGGTAAAGTTAACAATACCATTGCGTACAGGTACAGGGGTCACTTCTACATACCCTACAGCCACAGGGCGTAAAATATAGGCATCAAGAATATCCATATTAAAGTCGTACAATGGACGGTTAATGCTTTGCAGCGGGTCGCGCTCATCAACTTTGTTTTCTGGTACTTGTGCACATCCGGCTAGCACCAATAAACATAAAAAAGTAAAACTATGCTTTAACATCTAATGTCCTTAAGGTATTAATGTATTAATTTGAAGTTGGTAGTCACTTACGTTTTCACGTTGTAGTGCCTCAGAGTGACCCTCTAACTCACCACTACTTGGCATAACTGACTCATCAATTGAGATCCGCGCTGTGATCACAATATCTTTTGCACTTGATAAGTTTAACCCATCAACCATTGCATTAGCATCAGTTAGTTGCACTGTTAGCGGAAAGCGGTACTCAGTTAGTTTAACAACCGCTAATGGCATAGGAGAGCCTTGAGCAGCCTTTGCAAAAATAAATAAAGTTCCCTGCTGTGGCTGCTTATCGAAAAGCTCATCTGCTAAGCTCACAGTAACACTAATAGCGCTGTTAGCAGAGACAGGCATTACAGAGCCCTCATTTTGCATTTGTTGTTCAATATCTGAAATACGCTGCGCTATCATTGAGTAACGCGTATCACTTTTATCCATGCTGGCCAGTAATACTTCAAACGCCGCTTTAGCTTGCGGCCAGTCCTTGCGCTCATAAGCAATAAGCGCTAATAACGAAATAGCATCCAGGTTTGTCGGTTCAACCTTCAGTACTTTCGATAGCATACCCGCTGCACGTGTCATGTTCTCTTCACTGCCTTCAAGCAGTAAAACTTGGCTGTAGCTAATGAGTACTTGCATGTTGTCTGGGTTCATTCGCAGGGCTTTATCAAACGATTGCTGTGCCATATCAAATTCGTTTAACGACATAGCTACACGTCCAAGCAACATCCACGCAACTTCGTCATCCCCTGATTCACTAAGCTTAGTACGCAGCGCTAAAGCAAACGCTTGTAACTCGTTTTGGGTTAGTGGCTCACCTTTTTGCATTACTGCACGCTCGCCATAATCGGCAAGGTTATCCATTGCATCATACCATGCTGCTATTTGTTGTTGGCTCCCTGTAAAGGTGTAAAAAACGCCGGTGAGGGCTAATAAAAATGCCGCGCCTGTTAAAGCAAAAATACGGTTATTACCTTTGCTATTAAGCGATTTTTCCGGTGATAGCTCGTTCAATAAACGACGTTTTAACTCAATAACCGATTCACTATGACTTTGTGCATCAATACGTTGATTGTCTAAGTCGTTTTGCAGCTCAACTAAACGCTGCTCGTAAATGCTGATCAATTCTGCATTAGCATTGTGAGTAATGGTTTGCACGCGTTCTTTTTTTAAAAAAGGCAGCATAATAAAAGCCAGTGCAATTAGTGTGAGTAAAGCAAAACACGCCCACATTAAAATCATTAATTTTGCTCCTGACGTTTATTTTCTGCAATTAACTTAGCAAGTTTTGCTTCATCATCGCTGTTCCACGTTTGCTTAACCGATGCCTTACGCTGGCGAATAACAATAAAACCAAAACCCAAAATAACAATAAGTACAGGTAAAACCCAAAGTACTAATGTGGCCGGTGTCACAGGCGGATCGTAATGAACAAAATAACCGTATCTGTCGATCATGTAATCGATAACTTCGTCTTTTGTTTTACCTTCTTTTACCAGCGCTAGCACCTTATCGCGTAAATCTTTTGCAACAATGGCATCTGAGTCTGCAATATTTTGATTTTGACATTTAGGGCACCTAAGCTCTTTGGTTAACTCTTCAAAGCGCACTGCTTGTTGGTTATTATCAAACTGGTAGCGATCTTGCTCGGCGTACACTGCCATACTTATAAAAAAGCTAAGAGTTAATAAAAATAGCCTCATTAATTTAGCTCCTGCATAACAGGGGCAAATTTAGCACGCCATACACGCGGGTTTAAATCTCCCGTATGGTGTAATAAAATTTTACCCGTTTTATCCACTAAAAAAGTCTCTGGTGCACCCGACACGCCTAAATCAAGAGAAAGCGTACGATGCAAATCAAGTATATTAAACTGATATGGGTCCCCTGCACGGCCAAGCATATCTGTTACATCTGTGCGCAGCGCTTGCATATCAAACGGGCCATCAAAATCAGCGTCATAACCTTGTACATAGTACAAACCAATAATTTTTACGCCTTGCTCTCGAAGTTTAGTTAAATAACCAAGCTCTACCAAACATGTAGGGCACCAAGTCCCCCATACATTAAGTAAATAAACTTCGCCTTTTAGGCTTTCATCTGTCCAGCGCTTATCATCTTGCATTAAATCAGGCAGATTAAAGGCAGGCATAGTTTGGCCTAGCCGCCCCGTTTGTATCTCCCGAGGGTTGGCAAATAACCCTTGGTATAAAAATACGCATACAAAAGCAAACACTAAAAGTGGTGCAATAGCTAAAAGTTTACGGTTCATAAAGCACTCTCCGATTCAGCCTTACGCATTGTTTTAGCTGATGTACGATAACGTTTATCAAATAAAATCATAAACCCTGCTAATGACATAAGTACGCCACCAATCCAAATCCAGCGGACATACGGTTTATGATAAATTCGAAGTGACCACGCATCACCACTTAACTTCTCCCCTAACGCTAAATATAAATCACGTTTAAAACCGGCATCTATTGCAGCCTCGGTCATAAATTGCATTCCGATGTCATATTTGCGTTTTTCAGCGTGTAACCGAGTTACTAGCTCATTATTTTTTAGAACTGATACAACGCCTGCATGGCCACTGTAATTTGGCCCTCTAATAGTCTTAACGCCATCAAAGCGATATTCATATTCGTTAAGCTGAGCTATGTCACCTGGCTTCATAGATACATCGCGCTCAACCGAATAAGCAGACGTAAGTGATACACCTGCAATAATAAATGCAATACCAATATGCCCAAGCACCATAGCCCAATAACTTACAGTAAGGCGTTTTAAACCTTCTGTTAAGGTGCCATGCACAGATGATTTAGTATAAATATCAATCGCTGTTGATACAGCAACCCAAACTGCAAGTGTTGTCGCTAGTAGCGTAAGTGGCTTTACGAGATCGTAACTTGAGAATAACCAAGCGCAGGTTATGACTACACTTGCTAATACACCCATTAAAATTTTGTTTTGTAAAAAAGCCCATTTATTTTGCTTCCAGCGTAAAAGTGGCCCTATTCCCATTAAAATAGCAAAAGGCACTAATAAAATGGCAAACATTTTATTAAAAAACGGTTCACCAATAGAAATACTGCCTAAGCCCATTTCTTTATGTACCATGGGTAATAACGTGCCTAACATAACAATTAATGTAGCAACTACTAAAAATATGTTATTAAGCCATAATGCCACTTCGCGAGATACAAATTTGTATCGACCTTCGCTGTATACCTGCGATACACGCAGTGCATACAAGGCTAAGCCTCCACCTACAACAACACCTAAAAAGGCGAGAATAAATAATCCCCTATCTGGATCGGTAGCAAACGCATGCACCGATACAATAATACCCGAGCGAACAATAAAGGTGCCTAACAAGCTTAATGAAAAACCAGCTATTGCTAATAATACCGTCCACGATTTAAAAATACCGCGTTTTTCGGTTACGCTTAATGAATGCAGTAATGCGGTGGCGACAAGCCAAGGCATTAGTGCTGCATTTTCTACCGGGTCCCAAAACCACCAGCCGCCCCAGCCAAGTTCTGAATAAGCCCACCAACTGCCAATAGTAAGACCTAGGCCTAAGAAACCCCAAGCGGTCATTGTCCACGGGCGTGACCATTTAGCCCATGTGTTATCAAGCTTACCTGTTAAAAGTGCTGCAATAGCAAAAGAAAAAGCAACCGACAGCCCAACATAACCCATGTACAGTAGTGGCGGGTGAATGATCATACCAGGATCTTGTAGTAACGGATTTAAATCGCGCCCTTCAACAGGAAAATAAGGTAGTAAACGCTCAAAAGGGCTTGAAAGTAATAAGGTGTACATCATGAAACCCACACCTAAAAAGCCAAGTACCCCCAACACACGTGCACGTAGTACCCACGGCAGCGATTTAGAGCGCACAGCTACCGCTGCAGTCCAACCAGCTTGCATTACTAGCCACAATAAAATAGCGCCTTCGTGTCCACCCCATGTAGAGGTGATTTTATAATACCAAGGCAGCGTACTACTTGAATGATACGCCACATAAGACACCGTAAAGTCATCTGTTAAGCTGGCATAGATAAGCGCAGCAAACGAGAGAAGTACAAAAGCAAACTGTCCAACGGCTAAAGACGGGGCCGCACGCATTAAACGAAGATTACCGGTATGCGCGCCCCACAGCGGAAAAATACACAGTAAAACGCTTAGCACCATGGCAAGCGTTAAAGAAAAATAACCAAGTTCTGGGATCATATTAGCTACCGCTATCTAGGTTGTATTTAGGTTTTTCGTGTTTAATTCCTTTTACGGCCTCTGCAACTTCTGCTGGCATGTATTCTTCATCATGCTTGGCCAGTACTTCAAACGCTTCAATTACGTTTGGCTCTACAAGTACACCTTGCGCTACAATACCTTGCCCTTCGCGAAATAAGTCAGGCAAAATGCCTTGGTATTTAATTGTTACCAATGGCCCTGTATCAATCAGCTTAAAGCTGACTTGCAAACTTTGCTCATTACGAATAACAGAGCCCGGCACAACCATGCCGCCAATACGCAGCTTTTGCCCTATTTGCGGTTTTTCTTTATCAGGGCCCTTACCTTCGATTAATTCGCTTGGTGTATAAAACAAGTTTATGTTTTCTTGAAGTGCATAAAGTACTAAGCCTATAGAAGCACCAATGCCAAACAACACTGCAATAATTACCAATAGGCGTTTTTTACGTCTTGGGTTCATGAGATTTGTTCCTGCTTCGCTTTTTTAATTCGCGCTTCGCGCGCAACTTGCTGCTCTACTGAGGCCATAATACGTTTTGTATCACGTAAAGAGCTAAATAAAATGCCCAACAAAATTAAGGCGCATGTACCAAAAGACAGCCACACGTAAAACCCGTAGCCCCCCATTGCAATAAAATCAGAAAAAGAGTCAAACTGCATAATTTACCCCTTACTTAGCATCGCTCGAACCCATGGCCGATGCTTTTCACGTTGTAATATTTCATTTTTTAAACGAATTAACGTTACAGTGCCAACAAAAGCACCAAACGCTAAAATATTCACCATTAGTGGCCAAAACATACTAGGGTCAATAGCTTTAGTATCAAATTTTGTGATTGTTGCGCCTTGGTGCAAAGTATTCCACCACTCTACCGAGTAATGAATAATAGGTAGGTTAATAACCCCAACAATGGCCAAAATAGACGCCGCTCGCCCTGCTGCTTTTTTATCTTCAAATGCATGATAAAGCGAAAGTACACCTAAGTATAAAAATAATAAAATAAGCTCAGAGGTTAAGCGTGCATCCCACACCCACCAAGCTCCCCACATAGGTTTGCCCCATGCAGCGCCGGTAATTAAGGCAATAGCTGTTACGCATGCTCCCACCGGGGCAATAGCAATTACAGCAAGTTCAGCGTTACGTAATTGCCACACTAAAGCGACAATAGCTGCTATAGCCATGGAAGAATACGCCCCCATAGACAAAATAGCCGACGGTACATGAATGAAAATAATACGGTAACTGTCTTTTTGTTGGTAATCAGCTGGCGCAAAACCTAAGCCCCAAATCCAACCAACAAGCATACTTATAACCGTAACAACGGCAAAATAAGGCAGTAACGTATTACATAACTGGTATGCGCGCTCTGCTTTTGCGTAGGGATGTAACCACTTCCACATATTAACTTACACTCACTTTTAATGCTGATGATATGGCGATGGGTGCACACATAATAGCAACTACTAACATGGCCCCAAGAATGGCAAGCTGCCCGCTATAGTCCAGCGACATAGTACTGGTATCAATGGCTGACGTTGCAAAAATTAAAACAGGAATATACAAAGGCAACACTAATAGGCTCATTAAAATACCGCCTTTTTGTAATCCCACAGTAAGGCCAGCCCCAATTGCACCAATAAAGCTTAATAATGGCGTGCCTAATAATAATGTTAATACGGTGGCTAACAGCGCTGAGCTCTCTAAATTAAGCAATAAAGCAAATAACGGTGTCATTAATACTAATGGTAAACCGGTAACAACCCAATGCGCCGCGACTTTAGCCAGTACAGTGAGTGATAGCGGGTACGATGAAGCAATAAGCTGCTCCAATGAACCATCGTTATAGTCGTCTCTGAATAATTTATCGAGTCCAAGCATGGTAGATAGCAAAGCGGCGACCCAAATAATACCTGGCGCCATTCTGTTTAACAGACCGGGCTCTGGGCCAATTGCTAACGGAAATAAAGAAATAACAATGAGAAAAAACAAGATAGGGTTGATAATTTCAGCACGCTGGCGAAACGCAAGCTTTACATCTTTACTAAATACCGCACTAAACAGCAGCCAATATGAATGTTGACGAGTCATCAGTAACGATACTCCAAGGTCACCGTTTGTAGGTTTTCAAACTGTGTTGATAGATCTTGATGGGTTGTTAGTAAAATAGCGCCACCACTTTTCAAATGCTCAGAAAAACGTTGTTGTAAAAATGCAACGCCATTTTTATCAAGTGCAGTAAAGGGTTCATCAAGCACCCATAGTTTTGCATCGCTTAACCATAAGCGTACTAAAGCCACACGACGCTGCTGCCCTGCCGAGAGCATTCTAACTGGCACATCTTCAAGACCCACTAAGCCAAGTTTGGCTAAAATTGGATATAAGTCGGGCTCATTTGTATAGCCATTAATGCGTAACCAATGGCGTACGTTTTCCAGTGCGCTGAGCTGTACATTGACACCGGTTTTATGGCCTATAAATAGTAAGTCTCTGGCGTACTCTTCATAATGTTTGGTAATAGCTTGCTGGTTATAAAAAATAGCGCCTTCATCAGGCACACTAAAGCCTGCGACAATACGCAATAATGATGTTTTACCAGCCCCGTTAGGACCCGCTAATTGCATGATTTGACCGCTATTTAGGCTAAAATTAAGATCCGCAAACAAACAACGTTCTTGCTTGATGCAGGTGACGGACTTAATGTGTAACAAGATGACGTTTCTCTATGCCAAAAATTAGGCGTTAGTCTACCATAATGATAGGGTAATACGAATATTGCTTTAAAATCGATTCACGAAAATTAGCGAAAACTTGATTTAAAATAATGAATAATCCAACGCAAATCACATTATCTAATTCATTGGTTAATAACCAAAGCGCCCCGAGCACTTCGGACGAATTAGTACAATTACCCGAGCAGGTACTTGCGGCTAAAAATATTCAGTTTTCAAAAGGCTCAATTACACTCGATGTTTTGATTGATAAACACTGGCAAACACTACGCTTAGGCATAACCCATGCCCCTCAAAAAACAGATAAAATAGCAAGTGCTAACATACAGCTCAGCTCTGATGGAAAGCAGCTAAGTATAACTCCCAACAATACCAATATTACACTTAGCAGCGCATCACAACTGCAGCGTTTTTTGAATTATGTTAGTACCGGTAGTGAAATACAAAGTAAACCCTTGCCAGTCAATGTACAGCTCTCGCCGTCACCGCAGCTTGTTATTCCGAATCTTAATGCCAATATTGCAATCAATAAACAAACCGCACAGCTGTTAAATACCGAGCAGCCATTACAGGTACTTATTAATACAACCAATAAAGGCGCACAAATAAATGTTATTAACCGCTTTGCTGACACCGTCCATACTCAAACTCTCAGCCAACATAAAATTTCGCAGTTATTAACTAATTTACTGCCAAGCGCGCAGCTACAGGCAACGCCAAAATTAGCTATTATTTCGCACCCTCATCATAGCGGCTCGTTTACAACTCCGATAACCAATAAACAGCTTAGTGAATTGCCCAGTAAACCCATGGCAGTAAATATTATTCATCAAGCAGATAAGCTGCTCATTAAAACTAACTTACCTAAAATGCAGGTCGCACTTAACAACTCTTTTAGTAAACCCTTTACCGACTTAGTTTTATCACAGCAGCAAAGTGTAGTTAGCACCCCCGCTGATAAAACAAGTCCGCAGTTAAGTGCACAAAGCCCTATAAAGTCATGGTTAGAAAGCAGCTTTAGTGATTTAAAAACGCGAATTAACGATGCCGTTAAATACTTTGAAAACAAACCCTTTACGAGTAAAACGCCACCTTTGCAAGTTCAACAAGCTAAGCTTGATGTAAATAAAGTGTCTACACAAATAAACACGTTAACAAACCCTAATTTAAGCAAGCTAAATATAACCGCAGAAGTTGCTAATAATTCTTTTACTACTAACAGCCCTTTAGCTAAACACTTTGCGCAGCTTCCTCCTTTAGTACAAATAACCCAGCAATTAAAGGCGAGTGTGTCGTTATGGCAATCAGTAAACAACATAGCTCAGCCGCAAGCAGTGAGCGCCCAACCAACAAATGCAAGTACCCAAGGCTACTCTTCTGCGCCGCTGAGTTTAAAAATACTAAATACCACAACTTCACAGGTAAATACTCCCAATCAACCTAGTTTGTCTCACTCGCTTTTTAAAACCGCAGCAAGTCAACAATTACAACCTGTAGAGGCCAAATTATTAACCTCGCTTTTAAACTTGCCAACAGAGAGTGAACACCCAAATAGCGCTTCCAACCCTAAAACATTGTTGAGTAGCCAAATTACTGACATAGCAAGTAAAGCGACACAAAACACACCTGATCTAACGCGTCTAGTAAATCAAGCTTTTAATAGAATGGTCTCTAGTACTAATGTGCACCCAGCCACCATACAGCGAGAGCTTTTAAGTACCTTACAACCGCTTACTACGCCAAACGACACACTACAAAGTAGCTTTACAAAAGGGCTTGAGCAACTTGCGGTTACTATTTTAGCGGCGCCAATAATAAGCCAACCTAGTACTTCGCTAACGTTTAATAACCACACAGGCGTAGATGCCCTACTTAACGTGCTTTTACCTACTTTTAAAGTAGGTAATGGCGCAGATAAACTATTAGAGCAACTTCAACAAACACAAATACAAGAGCTTGCCCCAGAGCTGCTGCAAGTTAAAAATACCCTTAGCCAAGTACAAGTAACTACGCCAAACCAACAAAGCGACACAAACCCGCTAGCACAGTTTTTATTTCCGATGAAACTTCCGCCTGAAGCGGGACAAACAGAAATAACCTTAGGGCAATATAAAAAAGCCAGTGTAGATAAAGCCGAAAAAAACGTGTGGTTTGTTAGGTTAAATTTTGATTATGCACAGCAAGGACAATTACAAATAGTGGCAGAGCTTATGGACAAAGCACTCGATTGCCAGCTGCTTGCCTCTAGCCAAGAAGTAAGCGCAATGGCACACCCTCACTTAGACAGCCTTAGGGCTAAATTGGCTCAGCATGGCTTGCAAGTAGGCGAGCTAAACTTAAAACGTGGAGATGCTAGTCATCAAGCGTTTTATCAATCGCATGCCATTATAAATATTAAGGTTTAACATGACTGACACCTCTAATTTTGCTGCAAATAATAAATCCGCGATTGGCCTGTTATATGAAGCAGGAAGCACCCCATCGGTAAGTGTAAAAGGGTTTGGGGAGTTGGCCGATGAAATAATCAAAGCTGCAAAACAAAAAGGCATTATGATCCACCAAGATGAAGCACTTGCTAAAACACTCTCACACTTACAATTGGGAGAGGAAATACCTAAAGAGCTTTATTATGTTATTGCTGAATTGATTGCTTTTTCGTACGTGCTTCGTGGTCAGTTCCCACCTGGCTGGCAAGACTTTCAAGGTAAGCTAAATGTAAGGGCATAACTAGGTGGATGAATTATATCTACCCTTTAGTAAGTATGACTGCACATGGGTATTGTGTGTAGTTAAAAGCAAAAAAGACGCTAGGCGTCTTTTTGTTTATGTAACGAAAATAATAGTTCAGCCTCGGCTCTAGGAAGCTCGCACTCGCGTATAACCTCATCTAAATCTGCGCCAAGCTCAACCATTTTAACAGCACGAGAATATATTTTTGCGTCTGGGTCGTCATATTTTTGGGCAGCTTGCTGTTGCATCAACTCTTGATTTTGTTGCTCAACTTCAAGTACGCGCTTACCAATACTTAAAAGCCCGGTTCTGAGCTCAGACACTTCACTGCGTAATATATGTGTTTGCTCTGAGGTATCTTTTAATTGCTGTGATACCGCATTAAGCGCCGCCGACTGTTTATTTTTTAATGCAACAATTAGCGCCAGCGATATTAAACCTATCCCTAGCGCTGCTATTGCGATACTAAGTAACAACATAATTTTAGTGGTAAAGCTTAAATATCGCTTAACTCATCCCATTCGTCATCGCTAAGTAATTTATTTAAATCGACTAAAATAAGTAATTCGTTATCGCGGTTACATACGCCTTGAATAAACTTAGCACTTTCTTCGGTACCAACATTTGGGGCGCTGTCGATTTCAGAGCTGCGTAAGTACACAACCTCAGAAACACTATCAGCTAAAATACCAATTACTTGCTCTTCTGCTTCAATAATTAAAATGCGAGAGTTGTCAGTTGCATCCGCAGCAGGCAAACCAAAGCGAGCACGAGTATCAATAACAGTGACTACGTTACCACGTAAATTTATAATGCCAATAACGTATGAAGGCGCACCAGGGACTGGCGCAATTTCGGTATAACGTAAAATTTCTTGCACCTGCATTACGTTTACGCCATACGTTTCTTCTTCAAGCTTAAACGTTACCCACTGTAAAATCTCATCGTTGTTATCTGCGTTTTTATTCGCTGATAATAGTCTATCTTCGCTCATGCTGTTACCCCGTAATGGTCGTTACTACTGACGGCTATCTAAGCCTTTTTCTAATAGTGCATTTAAATTATCTACATCTATTAAAGCACACATTTTTTCTTTAATAACACCAGCAAGCCAAGGGCGTTTGCCGCTGTTTTTTCGCCATTTTACATCTTCTTTACTCAATGTAATGTTATTTATTAACTTTTCGGCCAATAAACCCCAGTTGCTATCGCCTAGGGTTATTAAATACTGATAATTAAGAGAAGCCTCTAACTTTTCATCGTACTTTTCTGGCATTACCCAACGGGCAGTATCAACCACGTTTAGCTTTTCATCTCTATTAAGCATAACGCCTTTAAACCACTTTGGCTTACCAAATAAATGATTTACCTCACCTAATTGATGAATTCCTCCAAGTGCTTTTAAAGGAACAGCCAATGTTAAGCCAGCCACTTCAAAAAACAGAGCCTGAAACTCACCTTCAAAGTAATCTTCTTGGCTATGTAATAAAGGGGCAGATTCAGTACTTAACTGAGTTTGCACCTCAGGTGTTTCTAGTTGCTCAGGCTCAATAGGCACTGATTGTGAAATATTAGCGTCAACCTCGCTAGTACTCTGTTTTACTTGCTCAGAATAAAGCTGCTCGGTCACTTTTAATTGCGCTTTGGGTTTTAAAAGTACCTCGTCGTTTTGTATGGCACTAGGTACTTGCTCAAGTAGCTTTGCTACAGGCTCAAGGTTTTCCTCAGGTTCGTCTTCGCATAATAGCGCCCCTAAGTATTGAGTCATTACTTTTTCATTAGCAAATAATTGCTTACTCATTCATTAACCTTGTCCAATTAAATAATCTAATAACGCTTTGTAAGCGTATACCCCACGCGAACGCGGGCAAAATTCTATGGGTACCTTTTGTGCAAGGCTTGCATCTCTAAACTTTGTATCAACGGGGATCACCCCTGGCCATACTTTATCTTTATATGTATTTTGCAATGTTTTGTAGGCTTCAAGCGACGCTTTAGTGCGCTTATCATACATAGTAGGGATTATAGTATATTGGTACTGTTTCGCTTGAGAGCTTTGCATTAATTCCATAGTGCGCATCATTCTATCAAGCCCTTTGAGCGCCAAAAACTCAGTTTGCACAGGCACTAAAATACGTTCGCTGGCGGCTAATGCGTTCACCATTAAAACACCTAAAACGGGCGGGCAATCAAGCAGCGCATAATCGTAATGTTCACTAATTTTTGCAAGTGTTTTTTTTAAAATTAAGCCCATCCCCGTTTTATTGCCCATGCTTCTATCAAGTGTTGCTATAGCCATCGTTGCGGGCAATATATCTAGATTTTCCATCGTAGAGGGGCACAATGCTTGCAGTATTTCTTCACTTTGCATTGAGGTGCCGCGGGCAAAAATATCGTACACACTGACTTCTAAATCTTCAGAATCAATACCAAAATAGTACGTTAGTGAGGCGTGAGGGTCGGTATCAATGAGTAATACGCGTTTACCTTGCAAGGCCAAAATACCCGCAAGACTAACAGCCGTTGTGGTTTTACCTACACCGCCTTTTTGATTTGCTACTGTCCAAATCTTCACATTAAGTCCTAATTACTGTCATTGCGCGTGGTGATTCTGATACCACCATGAGGTAAACGAATTATTTTAATAGAGTTATCATCAGAGGGAAGTTCGACCTCTGGCTCAGGCGCTGCTTCTTGCACTTGCTCATCAGATTCAGCTTTATTTTCATTTTCGGTGGTTTGTTGTACTAAGCCATACTTAGAAAGGGCAATAACAACTTTACGATTTTCTGCTCGACCTGCTGCGGTGTCGTTATCGGCAAAAGGTGAGTATTGCCCATAGCCCTCGATTGCCATTCGCGCTGGGTTAATTCCTAACGTTTCCAATTCAACTAAAATAGAGGTCGCACGTGCAACTGACAACTCCCAGTTAGAGCGAAACATTTCATTACGAATACTTTCGTTATCTGTGTAGCCTCTTACCCTTATGTAGTTATCTACTGGGGCAATAATGTCTTTTACAATTTTTACGACTTGTTTAGCTCGCGCGTGGGCAACTGAGCTACCACTAGAGAACAGCATTCCAGAACTTAGCTCAATAATAAGCCAATCTTGGTTGAGCTCTAAACTTGCTTCTCCATCACGAATTTCATCAATAAGTGCCGAATGTAATTTAGTTAATAAGCTATCGAGTGGTTTACCTAAATGTTTTTGTTTTATATTGCTAGTGTCGCTTTGTCCGTCTAGCAGCTCTGGGCCAGACTCCTGCTTTTGAATGCTCTCACCGTACAATAACTCTTGCTCTGGGGTAACACGGTCGGTGAGTAGCCCTTCGCCTGTCACACCTTCGCCTTGTTGCGATTGTTGCCTTGCTGATTTATCAAAAACCTGTTCAAGGGAGTCGGAGAGAATTTGAAAATTTTCTTCTTTATTGATGGCAATGGCATACATAACCACAAAAAAGGCAAACATAATAGTCATGTAATCAGCATAAGAGACTAACCAACGTTCTGTATGTTGATTTTTTTCTGCTGATTGACGTAAGCGCCTGCGTAACATAAAAGTTACTCTACCACGACATTAGGGCGCTCTGTGCGATAAGCTTCAAGCTTTAATTCTATGTTAATAGGACTTTCACCAAGGCTTATAGCAATCACCCCTTCGGCCATCATTTCATGGTAAAGCATTTTTTGCTCTATTCGTTGCTTAAGTTTATTGGCCATAGGTAAAAATAATAAGTTAGCTAAACCCACCCCATATATTGTTGCAATAAATGCGGTGGCGACCCCAGCACCTAGCTTTTGAGGATCGGTTATAAATGACATTGCTTGAATAAGGCCAAGTACAGCCCCTAAAATACCTATCGTTGGGCTATATCCCCCCATGGCTTCGTACACTCTACTTGCTTCAAGTAGGCGGTCTCGTTCAAGCATTAAGTCTATCTCTAGGGTGTCACGTAACTTTTGCTCCGAGCAACCATCTACAAGTAAACTAAGTCCTTTAGCAGCATAAGGGTCAGGGTGACTAAGCGCCTCTTTTTCTAGCGCTAAGTACCCTTCTTGGCGCGCTTTGTGCGACCAGTTTTTAATTTGCTCTATGGCTTGCTCAATATTGTACTGAGGTGAAAAAAACACCCAATGACTCATGCTGAGCGTTTTTTTAAAGGTGCTTGTAGCCGTTTGCAACATAACAGCGCCTAAGGTGCCGCCAAGTACAATAATAAGTGCAGGGCCATTAAATAACGCCGTAACAACGCCCCCCTCTAAAGAGTAACCAATCGCTATAGCGCCCAGCGCAATGATTAATCCTAAAACAGAGAGCTTATCCACAACCAGTCTCTCTTTTTATTCTTGCTGCAACATCGTTTAGCGCTAAATGCTCTGAGGCAAGCCCTGCGTTGGCAATGGCTTGAGGCATACCGTATACCACACAGCTTTTTTCATCTTGCGCCCAAATTGTTGCCCCAGATTGCTTAAGCATTCGTGCACCATCACGCCCATCGGCGCCCATGCCAGTTAAAACAATGGCAAGTACGTCTCCTTGATAGCTTTTTGCAACACTTGCAAAAGTAACATCAACGCTTGGTTTGTAGCTTATACGTTCACTATTATCTTCAAATACACGCAGTGTTTTATTACCACTTCGCCCCTCTACCATCATTTGCTGTCCACCAGGGGCTAGGTAGGCTGTACCCGCTTCTAATTTATCACCTTGCTGTGCTTCTTTAACGCGTATTTTGCAAAGGCTATTTAAACGCGCAGCAAATGCAGGTGTAAACGCTGCCGGCATGTGCTGAATTAACAAAATAGGATGCGCAAAATTAGCAGGTAATTGGGTTAATATGGTTTGTAAAGCAACTGGCCCGCCAGTAGAAGTGCCAATCGCCACTATTTGATAATGTTTACCGCTGGCTCGTGTCGGCATACTGGGTGTCGCTGATGCTTGCCCCGATGCGGCACGTTGAAAACTTCTATCAGGTTGTTTGAGCGAGGAGCTTGAAGTGGCTAGTTTGCTTGCAGGTGGAGCAGTAATCTTACTTGATGTTAATGGCCTAACAGGGCGCGGTGCACGCCTGCGACCAATTTCCTTCACTTTAGTTTGCAATAACTTAATAGCATCTTCGTTATTTCGTGCAATGTCTTCAAACTTTTTAGGTAAAAAGTCCATTGCTCCGGCATCAAGTGCATCTAACGTTGCTGTTGCACCATCGCGTGTTAGCGATGAAAACATAAGGATTGGCGTTGGGTTACTCGCCATAATTTCTTTCACTGCGCTAATCCCGTCAAGCACAGGCATTTCTACATCCATGGTGATCATATCTGGACGTAACTGCGCTGTTTTATCTACGGCTTCTCTACCGTTAACAGCAAAACCTATTACTTCAATACCGCTGTCTTGTTCAAGGATTTCGCTTACTCGGCGGCGAAAAAAACTAGAATCGTCAACAACTAAAACTTTTACGGCCATTGCGCTCTCTTATTAAATTTATGTATAGGCATACACAGGTATGCCTATATTTTATCCTGCGTAATGCTTAAGCATATTAGGTACATCCAAAATCAGCGCAATACCACCGTCAGATGTAATTGTTGCACCGGCCATTCCAGGCGTACCTTGTAATAACGCATCAAGAGGCTTAATAACAACTTCTTCTTGGCCAATTAATGAATCAACCACAAAGCCAACTTGCTGAGTACCTATTTGCACAATTACCACATGACCTTGCGCTTTACGCTGAGAACAATCAGCACCTTTGACTAACCAATGCTCTAAGTAAAATAGTGGTATCGCTTTTTTACGAACAATAATTGTAAGCTGACCATCTACCACATTAGTTTTAGTTAAATCTAAATGGAATATTTCACTCACGCCGGCTAGTGGTAACGCAAATGTTTGCTCACCAACAATAACCATCAGCGTTGGTAAAATGGCCAGCGTTAATGGTACTTTTATTTCTAAAATAGTCCCTACGCCCAACTCAGACTGGATATTAACAGAGCCATTAAGCTGGGTTATTTTAGTTTTTACTACATCCATACCTACGCCACGGCCAGAAATGTCAGATATTTCTTCTTTGGTCGAAAAGCCAGGTGCGAATATTAAGTTATACGCTTCAGTGTCTGATAAGCGACTTGCCTGATCGTGATCAATAACGCCTTTACTAATCGCTATTTTTTTCAGTTTCTCAGCATCCATACCTGCACCATCGTCTTTAATGGTTAACAAAATATGGTCGCCTTCTTGCGAGGCCGATAAAGTCACATTACCTGTTCTGGGTTTACCCGCAGCTTCACGCGCTGCGGGCATTTCAATACCGTGGTCAACTGAATTTCGTACTAAATGCACTAACGGATCGGCCAGTGCCTCAACTAAGTTTTTGTCTAAATCGGTTTCTTCACCTACAAGCTGTAAGTTAATTTCTTTATTTAAACTACGTGCTAAATCACGTACTACGCGAGGAAAACGCCCAAATACTTTTTTGATAGGCTGCATTCGCGTTTGCATTACTGCGCCTTGAATATCTGCAGTGACCACATCGAGATTTGATATCGCCTTACCCATTGCTTCACTATCTGTATTGGTCGCTAAACTGACTAACCTATTTCGCACTAATACCAGCTCGCCAACCATATTCATTATTTGATCTAGACGTTTTGTATCAACCCGTACCGTGGTTTCAGCAGGCGGAGGCGTGGCTTTTTTAGGTGCCGCGCTGCTCGCTGGCTTTTCAACCACTTTAGGAGTAGGGGCAGCCGCTTTTGCCACAGGTGCTTGCTTAGCAGCAGGTGCTGGCGTAGGTTTTGCTGGTGTTTGTGCTACAGGAGGAGCAGCCTTAGGAGGCTGTGGTGCAGGTGCCTCAGCTTCTTTTGATTCTGGTGCACCGCCTTTGCCATGCAGTTCATCAAGCAGGGCTTCAAATTCATCATCGCTGATTTCATCATCACCGCTATCATTTGTAACGGCCGCAGGTGCTGTGTGTTTAATTTCGGGCTCATTGCTTGAGGTATCTGTCGCAACAGGGCCAAAACTACCCACACCATGTAATTCATCTAATAAGCTGTCAAATTCATCATCGGTAATATCTGAACTTGAATCAGGCTCTGCACTTGCACTTGGTTGCGATACTGGGCTTTGGCCTTTACCATGTAGCTCATCTAATAAGCTTTCAAATTCATCTTCTGTAATTTCATCAATTTGCGTGGTATCTGCTGATGGGCTTGAACCTGCTACATCAAATAATTCATCAAATGCAAATGGGTCTTCTTCATCAGTTGCGCTAACAGGTGCCGCAGCTTCTTGCTGAACAACCTCAGGGGCTGTTTCAGTAAGCTCATCATCCGTAGGTGGCTGGCCAAGTTTGTGAAGGGTTTCTAATAACTGAGGATCTGCTGGGTCTGGTTGTTCGCGGTTTTGAATAGTAGCAAACATTTCATTAATGGTATCTAGTGCTTGTAAAATCACATCCATCAGTTCTGAATTAACAGTTCTAACCCCTTGACGTAAGAGATCAAATACGTTTTCAGCACCATGACAGGCATCAACAAGCTCAGTCATAGCTAAAAAGCCTGCCCCCCCTTTTACGGTATGAAAGCCCCTAAAAATAGCGTTTAATAACTCAGTATCTTCTGGATTATTTTCTAGCTCAACTAACTGTTCAGATAAAAGCTCT
Source organism: Pseudoalteromonas sp. MM1 (assembly GCF_030296835.1). Lineage (NCBI taxonomy): Bacteria > Pseudomonadati > Pseudomonadota > Gammaproteobacteria > Alteromonadales > Pseudoalteromonadaceae > Pseudoalteromonas > Pseudoalteromonas sp. MM1. The sequence continues at coordinate 2,634,345 of NZ_AP027922.1, forward strand.
AGGATTTCTCCGGCCTCTACAAGAAAGTCTTGTAAAATATCTTCATCGACTTCAAAGCTCATGCAGTTACTCTCCTCTTAGAAGCCCAAACTTGATAATAGGTCATCGACTTCGTCTTGGTCAGATACAACGTCATTTCGCGACTCTTTATCAATAATAGGGCCTTCAGGACCTGCTAATGTTTGTGCGGCAACCAATTCTTCTGATTCTTGTTGTTCTTTACTTTCAACATTGCTGTCATCTTGAGCAGCAAATGCTGTTAAAAGGTGGATTAAACTTTCTTCAACTTCTCTGACTAACTCAATTACTCGGCGGATAACCTGGCCGGTCAAATCTTGAAAATCTTGCGCCATGAGTACATTGGTCATTAAAGTTTGCAACTCATCGGTTTTATGATGAGAGCTATTCATAAACTTGTCGATGCTGTGGCATAAAGTTTTAAATTCGCCAAGCTCTATTTCACGGTTCATAAGCCTATCCCAAGTAGGCTTAATCTGTGCAATTTCATCTGCTAGCTGCTGTGCAATAGGGAGGCTTGCTTCTACCGCATCCATTGTCTTATTAGCAGCATTTTCTGTCATTTCCATGACATAGTTTAAGCGCTTTTTCGCATCAGGAATTGCATCGGTGGTTAAATCGGTTAAGCGCGTATCAAGTTCAAAGCTTTTGAGAGCTTCGTGTAATTGGCGCGTTAACTTACCTACTTCAGCAAAAAGCTGCGATTGCTCTTGAGAGGCAGTATCTAAAATTAATTGATCAGCTTTATCTTGCTCACCATTTTCTAAATAAACGACGAGCTGACGAGCTTGTTCTAAAGTAATTTGAGGCGCAGCTGGTGCTGACATAAGCCTCTCCTCTCATTAACCTAAGCGTTCAAACACTTTTTCTAATTTAGTTTTCAAAGTACCTGCAGTAAATGGCTTAACAATGTAACCATTAACACCTGCTTGCGCTGCCGCTATTATTTGTTCTTTTTTAGCTTCTGCCGTCACCATTAAAACCGGAATATGTTTTAATTTTTCGTCAGCTCTAATGGCTCTTAGCAAGTCAATACCCTGCATACCTGGCATGTTCCAATCGGTTACAACAAAGTCAAAAACCTGATTTTGCAACATAGGTAATGCTGTAGAACCATCGTCAGCTTCTTGAACATTCGTGAACCCTAGGTCACGCAACAGATTTTTTATAATACGTCTCATTGTAGAGAAATCATCAACAACAAGAATTTTCATGTTTTTATCCAAAACATCCTCCGGTGAGGTCTTAACCTATAATTTACTTACTACTAGTTTATCCAGTCATTGATTTTTGCTTTGAGCTTAATCATCGCCTGACCATGTATCTGACTTACACGCGATTCACTTACATCGAGTATATGCCCAATTTCTTTTAAATTCATTTCATCGTTGTAATACAAAGAAAGCACCATTGCATCTCGCTCTGGTAAAGACTTTATTGCCTCTAACAATGAATTATTAAACCGTTCATTTTTAACATTATTAAATGGTTTGTCTAGCGCTAAATCTTGGCCTGCAGGGCTAATAACATCTTCATCTACCCCAAGGTCTTCAATGCCTAGTACTTTACTGGAATTAACATCATTTAAAATATGATGGTATTCTTCTAGCGAAATATCAAGTTTTTCAGCTACTTCAGTATCTTTTGGTTCTCTATTTAAACTATTTTCTAATTCTGTAATGGTTTCTGCGACTAATCGGCTTTTACGGTGTACCGAACGGGGTGCCCAATCTCCTCTACGCATTTCATCAAGCATAGCGCCGCGAATACGAATACCAGCAAACGTTTCAAAGCTTGCCCCTTTACTAGCATCAAAGTTTTTTGAGGCCTCAATAAGGCCAATCATTCCTGATTGGATTAAGTCATCAAGCTGAACGCTAGGAGGAAGACGAGCTATTAAGTGACACGCCACTTTTTTGACAAGCGACGCGTGCTTTTCAACAATCACATTTAAATTTTGTGTTGATTGATATCCCATAGCTCTTTTCACCGATGTTGTCATAATCAGCCGTTTACTAGCTTCTCAATGAAAAACTCTAAATGTCCTGAAGGTTGATTAGGTATAGGCCATTTTACTGCTTTTGTCGCTAATGTTTTAAACGCGACTGCTGCTGGTGAATTAGGGAAAAGATCGACAATGACTTTTTGTTTACGCGTAGATTTACGCATATTTTCATCATATGGAATAGTCGCAACAAGCTCCATAGACACATCTAAAAAACGGTCTGTTACTTTAGACAGCTTTGCAAAAAGCTCTTGGCCCTCGCGCATACTGCGCACCATGTTTGCAACAATTTTAAATTTATAAACGCCGTGTTCGCGGCTAAGTACTTTAATAAGCGCGTAGGCATCAGTAATTGAGGTCGGCTCGTCACACACCACCACCATGACATCTTGCGCTGCACGAGAAAAACTCAGCACCATGTCAGAAATACCAGCGGCGGTATCCACAATTAAAATATCAAATTCGGTATTAAGCTCACTAAAGGCACGAATTAATCCAGCATGCTCAGAAGGTGTTAGTTCCACCATGCTTTGCGAGCCTGATGTAGCAGGCACGATTTTAATACCGCCTGGGCCTTCAACTAAAATCTCGTCAAGTTCGCACTCGCCTGAAAGGACATGAGACAAGTTTTTTTCAACACGTAGTCCTAGCATTACATCACAATTAGCTAGGCCTAAATCGGCATCTAATACTAATACACGGTTACCCTGCTGCCCTAAAGCAATAGCAGTATTTAAAGAGACATTGGTTTTACCCACTCCGCCTTTACCGCCGGTGACAGCGATAACTTTTACGCCGTTGTTATTGTTTTGACTCATTTTGCGCAGGCCGCTTGCTTGATCTAATACTGTGTTAATCATACATCCCTACTGTGCTTGGCGCCACTGCTTGGTGCCTTGAATGTTGTGCTTTTGCTCTTTTTAAATACAATTGCTCAGCTTTTTTTACTAGTTTTTCAGCATTTGCAACGCGAATATCTTCTGGTACACGCTGACCATTAGTAAGATACCCTATTGGAAGACGATTTTGAATCGCTATACTAATAATCTCACCTAAACTTAATGATTCATCTAACTTAGTGAAAATACAACCGCTTAGCTGAACCTTTTTAAAATGTCTTACGGTTTCTTGCAAAACATTTATTTGTGCTGTGGCACTTAATACTAAATAACTACGTATATCTACTCGTTGGTTGCGCATTAACGTATTTAATTGCTCGGTAAGGCGAAGATCACGCTGGCTCATACCCGCTGTATCAATTAATACTAGACGCTTATTGCGTAAATGATATAAAACTTGAGCTAATTCATTGGCATCTTTTACTTGTTTAACACCACAACCAATAATACGGCCATATGTAGCAAGCTGCTCGTAAGCACCTATTCTGTAAGTATCAGTCGTTATTAGGGCGACTTTATCGGCGCCATATTTTTGTGCCCCTAATGCTGCAAGTTTAGCAACTGTGGTTGTTTTACCTACACCAGTAGGCCCTACAAGCGCGTACACACCACCTTGGCGAAGAATTTCATTATTGGTGGTCTGCATTTGATCTTCAACCATTTGTAATAATGCTTTCCAACCTTGCTGGCGCGATACGTCATCAGGGATAAAACACGCCATTTGCTCTGCAACGTCTTTATCTATCCCCATGCCAACTAACCGATCAATCATGCATGCACGTGTTGGGTCACGACGGGCCATATCTTGCTGCATTAAACCCGATACTTGGTGCTCTAGTAACTGGCGAATTGCGTTCATTTCATCCCGCATTGCGCTCATTTCAACACTTTCTTTATTTTGTGCTTGGGGACGCGGAGCAATAGGTGCATCTAACTCGTCAAAATCGCGGTCTAAGTCATCGAAGCCTAAGCTATCTGCTTGGGTTTGCATGCGTTTTGGTGCTTCATCTTCGCGGGCAAACATATTAGTCGTACGTGGCTGTGCTGGCTCTTGATAATGCTCAGACGTATCAATACCTGATTGCGAAAACATAGAAGCAAGCTCAGGAGAGCGAGGGCGTGGCGACTGGCGCTCTAGTAAAGCTTGTAAGCTGTCGGCAACAGCCGCTTGTGGCTCAGGTTGTGCACGCTTTGGCTCTGGCTTTATAAAGTTATGAGTGTTTTGCTGCACAGCTCTTTGCGGAGCTGGCGCTGCCTGTGGTTGCGCTGCGGCTTTAGGGGCTGCTTTGTCGTAATCGACTGCGGCAACTATTTCTACACCATTAGCGAGTTTTTTGTTCGACATAATAACGGCATCCACACCTAACTCATCTTTAACTTCTCTCAGTGCGGTGCGCATATCTTTGGCAAAAAAACGTTTAATCTTCATGGTTCAACCCCTGTTAAAATCTTTATTGTTGGCCTACTGAGCTGACAATCTTGATCTGTCTTTCATCTGGTACCTCTTGGTAAGACATCACCCTTAAACCCGGTATGGTGTACTTAACAAAACGAGATAACACAGTGCGTAACATTCCTGACGTTAGCAATATTGAAGGTTCGCCAGCCATTTCTTGATTTTGATGCGCTTCGTTTAATGATGTTTGAAGTCGCTCAGCAAGACTTGGTTCTATTCCGGCACCTTCGTCGCCTGCATTTTGTAATGACTGATGCAACATCTGTTCCAACTCAGGCGCCAAGGTTATGACAGGAATTTCTGATGACATTCCCACAGCGTCTTGAACAATTAATCGACGCAGGGAGATACGCACTGCAGCTGTTAATACATCCGCATCTTGGCTCCGTGGACCGTACTCTACAAGGGTTTGAACAATAGAGCGCATATCGCGAATAGCTACGCCTTCGTTTAATAAATTTTGCAGCACTTTTACAACAGTAGTCAGTGGTAATACTTCTGGTACTAACCCTTCAACTAAACGTGGGTGGCTTTTAGCTAGCATATCAAGTAGGTTTTGAACCTCCTCATGGCCTAGCAATAATGCAGCACTGTTCGTTAGTAATTGGCTAATGTGAGTGGCTACTACAGTGGCTGAGTCAACTACGGTATAGCCGAGTGATTGTGCTTCATCTTTTTGATCAGGCTTTATCCATACTGCATCCAAACCAAACGCTGGGTCTTTGGTTTCAACCCCTTTAATAGGACCAAACACTTGCCCTGGGTTGATGGCCAGTTCATCGCCATGTTTAAGCTCGCCTTCGCCACTTGAAACACCCATCATGGTAATACGATACGCATTTGGGTCTAATTCTAAGTTATCGCGTATATGCACAGGTGGCACCAAAAAGCCAAGTTCCTGCGATAGCTTTTTACGCACCCCTTTAATACGATTAAGCAGCTCACCACCTTGAGATTGATCAACCAGAGGGATCAACCTGTAACCTACTTCTAAACCTATTACATCTATTTGTTGTACATCGTCCCAACCTAACTCTTTTTGTTCTTGCTTGTTTGCAACACCAGTTCCCGGAGTTGCACCGCTTTGCGCTTCTTGCTCTGCTAAAGCGGCGGCTTTTAGCTTTTGCTGTTGCGTAAAGTAAGCTAAGTAGCCAAGTAATGCCCCTAAACTTAAAAAAGCAATGTGAGGCATACCCGGGACTAAACCCATAATGATCAAAATACCTGAGGCAATAAATAATGATTTTTCGTTACCTAATTGGGTTTTAAATTGCTCACCCATGTTGTGCGATTCGTTTTGGCGGGTAACAACAATAGCAGTACCAATAGAAAGCAGTAAAGAAGGAAGCTGCGCAACAAGGCCGTCACCTATGGTAAGTAAAGTATAAACTTCCATGGCACGGCTAAAACTTAAATCATGTTGGATCATGCCTACAAATAAGCCACCAACAATATTAATAATTAATATCACGATACCAGCAATAGCATCGCCTTTTACAAACTTACTCGCCCCATCCATAGAGCCATAAAAGTCAGCTTCTCGGGTTACTTCGCTACGGCGTTCACGTGCTTGCTCTGCACTAATAAAGCCCGCGTTTAAGTCGGCATCTATCGCCATTTGTTTACCCGGCATAGCGTCTAATGTGAAACGTGCCGATACTTCTGAAATACGCCCAGCACCTTTGGTAATTACAACAAAGTTTATGATGATCAGGATCAAAAACACCACTAAACCTACCGCATAGTTTCCGCCAATAACGACTGAACCAAATGCTTCAATTACTTTACCTGCTGCATCGCCCCCGTTGTGACCCTCAAGGAGCACCACTCGCGTACTGGCAACATTGAGAGCTAAACGCATAATCGTAGCGATTAACAATACTGCGGGAAACATGCCAAATTCGAGCGGTTTCATGGTGTAAACAGTCACCAGTAAAACAACTAAGGCAAGGGCAATATTAAATGAAAATAATATATCTAGAAGAAATGGCGGCAACGGTAAGATAACCATACCCAGCGCTGCAAGCACTAATAATGGTGTGCCTACGCCTTTGGCATACTCTTTTTTATCTTTGTTAAGTTGTTGTAATACCGCTTTAAAATCCATAACTCTACAATTCAATAAATTGACACTAGCTTGAAATTGCAATAACTATTCCAAGTGTAGCCTCAGTAATAGATTCATTGAGCATTGATGTAAAATTTAAAGCAGATTAAAGCAAAACGAGGAGTTTTAAGGAACAAATTTGCTGTAGCGTGTAGGGTTTTAAGCAAGGCGAACTTGTAAAGTGTGGTTAGCCTAACCTAATCGTATTTAAAATCATCCGGAATAGGTAGTTTAGATTTTAGAGGTATTGGGCGTTTACCTCTGCCCTTTTTGAACCGTTTGAGCTGAAACACATAAGCTAAAACTTGTGCTACCGCAGTAAATAATTGATCAGGTATTTGCTGGCCTACTTCAGCGGTATGGTAAAGCGCCCTTGTAAGCATTGGGGATTCTACAATCGGTACTTCGTTGCCTTTGGCTATTTTACGAATCTGCATAGCCATTTCATCTATCCCTTTGGCAAGTACAATAGGCGCACCTGCACGCTCAGTATCGTATTTTAGCGCTACAGAGTAGTGAGTAGGGTTGGTTACAATTACGTCGGCATCGGGGACATCTTGCATCATTCTTCGCTGCGACATTTGCCTTTGCGTTTGCCTAATACGTGCTTTAATTTGCGGATCACCTTCTGAGTTTTTGTACTCATCTTTGATCTCCTGCATGGTCATTTTAAGTTGTTTGTTGTGGTTATAACTTTGATAAGGGGCATCTATTGCGGCAATAATCACTAAAGTGCACGATAAGCCTAAAAACATCCATGAGAGTATTTCAAGGGCATGAATTATATTACTCGGTGCACTTTCAATACTTAAATGTAAAATTTCATCAAAAAAAGTTTGAATCAAAAACACCGCAAAAATAGCCACCAGCGCAAACTTTAATATGGATTTTACCAGCTCTATCGCGGCTTGAGGGCCAAACATGCGTTTAAAGCCTTTCATTGGCGACATTTTACTAGGCTTAGGTGCTGCAGCTTCCCAACTAAAATTAAAGCCACCGAGTAAAGTATTACCAATAAATGCCGCAATAACAATAATTAAAACAAACATTGCCATAGGAAACAGCAGCGCACTGGCCACCTCACTCCACACCGCAAACATTTTAGTGGTGTCGTAAGCTTCAGTGCGATTTAAAGACAGCATCCTACCCATAATGTTGTACAAACCTTTGCCTATTTCTGGGCCATACAACAATAACGAAATGGCAGAAAAAATAAGTACAAACATAGTACCTAGCTCTTTTGAGCGCGCTATTTGCCCTTTCTTTTTAGCATCTTCGAGCTTTTTGGAGGTGGGTTCTTCTGTTTTTTCTTGTCCTGAATCTTCAGCCATCGCCCCTCCTACACCGTACAGCCAACAAGGCTACACATGAGCTCAATCATTTTTAACCACTGGAATTCAAACTGGGTGACAAAATTTCCCAAGGTGGCCCAAATAATCATTAAACCGGCAACTAATGTAAACGGAAAACCTATTGAGAAAATATTTAACTGTGGTGCTGCACGAGTCATAATACCAAATGAAATATTAATGATGAGCATGGCAGTAAGGGGAGCTAAAGCCAATACCAGTGCCGTAGTAAACATCCAGCTGCCCCACGTTACTATGTCCCAGTAATGGTCAACCGCCCACCAATCGCCGTTTATTGGCAGTACTTCAAAGCTGTGAACAACCATTTGAATCATCATTAAATGTCCATTAAAAACAAAAAATAACAAGGTTGCTAAAATTAAATAAAACTGGCCAACTGCAGGCACACTTGCACCATTTGAGGGGTCAATCACAGAGGCAAAGCCCAAACCGGTTTGCATTGCTAGTATTTGCCCAGCAAGCACAAAGGTATTTAGCATAAGCGTTGAGGCAAATCCTATCGCAACACCTATCAACATTTGCTGAATAACCACCAACACCATTTCAAAAGAAAATAAATTAGTAAATGTTGCGGGAGGCAGCACGGGCACGACTAAAAACGTGACCACTACCGCTAACCCCATTTTAATACGTGTAGGCACATTTTGTGCGCCTAAGCCCGCCATAATCATGATCATAGAGCTAATGCGAACAAGCGGTAGTAAAAAATCACTTAACCATTGAATAACAACAGCAAAAGGGAATTCCACAGTTAGCCTGCAATTTCTGGAATGAGTAACACTAAGCGGTTGAAAAAGTCCATTAGCTCTTGAGTAAGCCAATGCCCACCAACAATAAGTGCCCCTATGGTAATTAATAAACGCGGTAAAAAGCTTAAGGTTTGTTCATTAATGGAGGTAGCCGCCTGAAACACCGCCACCACTAAACCTACTAGCAAACCAGGTACCACAATAGCAGACACCAGCTTAATTACTAAAAACAGTGCATCACTAAGAATATCAACAAAAATTTCCGGTTCCATGTTGTACTCCTAATGTTTAAAAGTGCGAATGCTAAACATGGTTTAAGTCCCTAAGCCAAAACTTTTAGCGAGCGTTCCCATTACTAAGCTCCAGCCATCGACCAGTACAAATAGCATTATTTTAAATGGTAAGGACACTATCATGGGCGAGAGCATCATCATACCCATGGCCATTAATACTGAGGCCACCACTAAATCCACAATTAAAAAAGGTATAAAAAACATAAAACCAATAATAAACGCAGTTTGCAGTTCACTGGTCACAAATGCCGGGATGAGTACTATTAGCGGCGTCGCTTCTGGTGAATCAAGCTGCTCATAGCCTGCTATTTTGGCAAATGTTTCTAAATCTTTTAATCGTACCTGCGAGAGCATAAAGGCTTTCATAGGCTCTTTTGCAAGCTCTAATGCTTGTACCGAAGTAACTTGCTCATTTAAGTAAGGCTCTATCGCACGCTCATTAACTTGCTGATAAATAGGCGCCATAATAAAAATACTTAAAAATAGCGACATACCCAATAAAACTTGGTTTGAAGGTGTTGATTGTAAACCAATAGCTTGGCGCAAAATGGCCAATACAACAATAATACGCGTAAATGAAGTCATCATAATGATGGCGGCAGGAATAAAGCTCAATGCCGTCATAATTGCCAGTACTTGCAAGGTTACTGAGTAATCTTGCGTACCGTCGGCATTAGTTGTAATGGTTAGTGCGTCTATGCCCTCTGCACTGCTGGCGGTAGGCACAAATAACACAGCTAAAATAATCAGCAGCCACTTTATCATAGGGTTAATTCTTTTTATTTTGATTCGTTTGCGGGTTTAGTAGTTTGCTAAATCGTTTAGCAAGTTCTGGCAATTCTTTTTCACTTAACGGCGTTTCAAGTTTATGTAAGTAGTTAATGCTGTGCGGGGTTACCCCTAATAAATGCTGAGCATTGTCTATTTCTACCACCATTAACCGCTCGCGCGAGCCAAGCGGTAAACTTCGTACTACTTTAAATTCTTCGCTATTGGCTAAATTTGGATTAAGCTTTCTTACAAAAAATGCCAGCACCACAATTAGCACTAGCACCATAACCAACGACAGCACCATAGACAAAATGTCAGCCGTTGGCGTGAGTGTATCTGCCTTTGTAAATACTGAGTTTGTTAAAGCAACAAGAGAACTCATCGTAATTTTTTGATCCGCTCTACCTGGCTTATAACGTCCGTTAAACGAATACCAAATTTATCATTTACTACAACCACTTCGCCATGAGCAATGAGCGTACCATTTACAAGTACATCTAATGGTTCACCTGCTACGCGGTCTAGCTCAACAACAGAGCCTTGGTTTAGCTGTAATAAATTACGGATATTTATTTTAGAACGCCCTACTTCCATAGAAATCGTCACAGGAATATCTAAAATTGTATCGAGTTTACGCTTTTCGTCACCGCTAAGCTCATGCTTAGCATCACTTAATTCATCAAGCTCAGCAACTTGCGCCTCTGCGCCTTCATCACCGCCTTCGGCTTCTGCTAGGGCTGCTGCCCATTCGTCCATTGTATCTTGATCATCGCTCATACTTTTAACCTTTTAATCAATTACCAGTCTAAGTCTACACCGTCAGAAAGGTGTAAATCATCTTCTAGTTCTGCTAATTCTGCATCTGAATCAATTTTCTTGCCGCCTTTGGTAAATACATGCAGCTCAGATTTAACTGAATCAGGGCGTTTAATTTTTTCACTAATTTGTAGCGCAACGTTATCGCGAGAGCGACCCATTTTAGCTCTAAATGTAGGTAACTCCTCAACAAATACCGTAATATGCTCTGGCATTTCTACCGGAATAATATCGCCCGCTTTAAGTTCCATTATCTGCTTGAGCGACAAGTCAACCTCAAGAAGCTGTGTTGATAAATCAACTTCAACATCCATAATTTCATCGCGCAACGCTTTGCTCCAACGCAAGTCGGTATCTTCTGTATCCGATTGCACACCCGCATCTAGCAGCTCTCTAATTGGCTCAAGCATTGAATACGGCAGAGCAATGTGAAAATCGCCACCACCACCATCTAATTCAATGTGAAAAGAGCTAATAACCACAACCTCAGTAGGGCTAACAATATTAGCCATTGCTGGGTTTACTTCTGAATCGAGGTATTCAAACGATACGTCCATAACCGGTGCCCATGCTTCTTTGTAATCTTCAAAGATAATTTTTAGTAGCATTTGCACAATTCGACGTTCGGTAGGTGTAAATTCGCGACCTTCAATTTTGGCATGGTAACGCCCGTCACCACCAAAAAAGTTATCTACCAAAATAAACACTAAACGTGCTTCCATGGTAATTAGGCCGGTGCCTTTTAGTGGTCTAAAACGCACCATATTTAAACTTGTAGGTACAAATAAGGTATGAATATATTCACCAAATTTAATCATTTGTACGCCATTAATCGACACCTCTGCGGTGCGGCGCATCATGTTAAATAAGCTTATTCGCATATGACGAGCAAACCGCTCGTTAACAATTTCCAGGGTCGGCATGCGACCACGCACGATCCGATCTTGCGAAGAAAAGTCGTACTGTAATGTACTGCCTTCGCTATCTTCACCTTCGTGTATATCTTCCTCTTCGACTTCATCAACGCCGTGTAAGAGTGCATCAATTTCGTCTTGGGATAATAAATCGCTCACACTAGCCCCTTATTGCATCACAAAGCCGGTAAACAATACCCGCTCAATTACTTTAGTGCCTTCAACATCATTTAACGCAGCTTGCACTTTTTCAAGCGCAGTAAAGCGTAATGTCTCTTTGCCCGCACTTGTGCTGAGCTCATCAGCTGTAGTGGTTGAAAACACGCTTAATAAGGTGCCTTCAATTAAAGGAATGTGCTTTTTAGCAGTTTCTTCATTTACGTCGCCACGCACAAGTAATTGCACTTTAATTTGTACAATTCTATCTCTGCTCGACCCTGGTACATTAAAAACAAAGGGTCTTGGCATAGCAACATACAAAGCACTGCCCATTTCAGCTGAAGATCCTGAAGGAGCGGCCGAGTCGCTCTGCGCTGCGGTTGTTGTTTCTTCATCTAATGTTTCAACGGGTGCATCATCCCCCGCCATGAAAAAATAGCCTGCACCACCGCCAACAACAAGCAGCACTGCCACTATAATTATGATCAGCTTTTTTTTGCTTTTACCGGTTTCTTCTATTTCTAAACTTGTTTCTTCGGCCATTGTGATTCCTATTTTAGCAAAGGTACTTGCTTGTTTTAGTTATTATAATAGCAGTACTTAGGCATAGTAATCTATTGATGATGAAGTTTGTTGTCGAGAACTTTGTGGGTTAGCGCCATCTTGCTCATCATTTTGATCCTGCTGTGTATTTTTATTAGCCATTTGACCTTGCGAGTGTCCCTCGCCTTCATCGCTTTGCTCATTACCCGATTGCCCGTAAGAAATAGAGCTTTCGCCTAAATCAATGCCTTGTTCGGCTAGCATTTCACGCAAGCGTGGCATCGACTGCTCAAGCGCTTCTTTAGCTTGCTGATTTTGTACCACGAAATTTATTTGTGCTTGCTCAGCATCACTTCTGATACGAATTTGCATACTGCCCATTTCTGGCGGATCTAAGCGAATTTCTGCTTCTTTATTGCTAATACTAAGCATAGAAGAAACTCGCTCTTGAAGCATTTTGGCTGCATCACTTTTAACAATGTTAATAGCCTGCATCATACTTGCGTCTATATTTATTTGCTTAACCTGCGCGGAGCTGGTTTGTAATTGCTGCGACTGTATTGCTTGGCTTTCTAAAATAGACTGCTCATAACGCGCGTTGTCGTACTGAGTATTTATTTGTACCTGCGTGTTATTAATACCATCTGTTATCAACGAAAATACCTGAGCTACACGGGATAAACCAGTATTTGTTTTAGGCTCTTTGGGTAAGCTTTCCTGCTCGGCCTCTAAGGCATTTAACTCTTCTTTATTTACACCGTATTGCTCAATACTAGAGGGTGCTTGAGCATTAATCATGGCTTTATTTTGCGGTGTATTTGCATTCATTGCAGCATTACTGGCTTGCTGCGTATTTAAAGCCGCATTTGCAGAGCTCGACACACTTTGCGCTTTGCTCTCACTAAGCTGCGTATCAAGCATAGTTTGTAAGTTGTTTATTGTTTCATTTACTTTTTTGAGCGTATCACCTGTCGGTTGCTCGTCACTCACATAGCTTTTCAATTGGCTAAGTAGCGCCTGTTTTTCATCGCTATTTAAGTTTTTTAACTGAGATTGAACTAGCTCACCGCGCGTGCTTGTCTCTTTTTCGTTTTGTACTACAAACTCTGTAAGTAATTGTTTAACGGCGCTTGCACGATCATCACCTTCACTTGGCGTGGTTTCAGTAAATGAGCTTTTAACTAGCTCGTTTAATTGTGCGCTTTGCGCTTCGCTTAATGAGTTAAGTACTTTAGATGTCGTTGGCAGCTGTGTCTGTGTAGATGAACGAGTCAGTTCTTTGGCTAATTGCTCTATGTCTGAATCGCTTATAGGCAGTACACCTTCAGCATTTAACGCAGTGCTTAACGCTTTTGTATTCTCAGCACTTTTACCTTCAGTATTTATAGGAACTGCGCTGCTATTAGTTTTATTGATTTGTGTTTGCACCGCTTCTGCTATTGGGTTTTTAGCAGCACTACTTGCTAGGCTCTCATTTTTTAAAGAAGAGGCTAAATTTTCTCCAGCGCTTTGTTTAGCTGCTTTAGCTTCTAGCTCGGCGTTTGTAAACGCGCTTTTTTTGCCGTTGCTATTATTATCAGCTAAAAGAGTATCATCGACTTTAGTCGTTATGGCATCAGCATCATCAGTTTCACCTAATTGCGAAGCTAAAAAGCTCACACTTTTATCACTCTTTTTTGCACTTAAATCGCTAAAGTCACTATCGCTACTGCCGTGTTTTTTCACACTTACGTCAATCACTTGCGAGGAGTTTATTTGTGCTAAAACGCTGTCACCAGATAATAACGTATCTTGCGTGTCATCACTTGATGAACCATTGACTAGCTGCTTATCATCAGTTGGCAATAAAGAACCAGCTTGGCTAGGAGCCTCAGAATTGGCAGGCAATGCGAAAGGTTTGTCTGCATCTTGTAGTTGGCTTAAAAAAGCATCGCCAGATTCGTTACCTGCAGGTAAGTTATTGTCTTTAAATGCTAAAAAAGAGTCTTTTTCAGCTGTTGCCAACATTGAAATATCGTTTATTGCCATAATTCACCTACACAGCACTGCGGCAAGTTGCCACCGCACTTTGCCAAAATTAATTACCACCTACCAACAAAGCAATAAACGCGCCAAAGTTATAAACTTTTACGGCGCTGAAAAAATTGATTAGCAGAAAACTCGTCCAGCATTTTTTGTTCACTCTTTGCCATTAACGACGCCGCTTTTAGGTTTTGTTTTTCAATTAATTTTGCTACGGCTTTTGCTTTTACCTGCTGCTTTAACCACAAAGCTTTACGCTGTGTTACAACTTGTTTAGCGGTATTTACCGTACTGGCTTGTTGGCGAATCGCTTCTTCAATTTTTGCTATAAAGGCATGGTACTGGCCAAAGCCCGCGCTTGATAAACCGGACTTTCCTTTCACATGTAATTGCTGAGAGTATTCTAATCTAAAGTTATTTAACCCTTGCAGCTTTTGTTGGTTAGCTTGTAAATTTTGATTGGCTTGTAAGTAGCTCATGCGCAGATTTTCTTCTTTGTCGTTTTCGAGCTTAAGCAGTAAATCGAGCTTATTTTTTGCCATTATGCTTGTCCTAGTAATTGGGCTAGGCCGTGTAAACCATCATCGTAACTTATTACATCGCGCATACCTTGTTGTAAAAACGCATTAACACGCGGCATCATATTAATAGCTTGATCAAGCATTTGGTCAGCCCCTTTTTGATATGCACCTAGGGTGATCATATCTTTATTTTGCTGATACATTGAATACACTTGTTTTAATACTCGAGCTTGTTGCATATGAGGCTCAGACACCACTTGCGGCATAACACGAGAAATTGATTTTTCGATGTCTATTGCGGGGTAGTGACCGCTATCGGCTAAATCTCGCGAGAGTACAATATGCCCATCTAAAATTGCACGTGCTGCATCGGCTATTGGGTCTTGCATATCATCGCCCTCACTAAGCACTGTAAAAAACGCAGTAATAGACCCTTGCCCTTCACCACCATTACCCGCTCGTTCCACCAGCGCCGGTAATTTGGCAAATACAGAAGGCGGATAGCCTTTTGTCGCAGGCGGTTCGCCAACCGCTAGCGCGATTTCGCGTTGCGCCATGGCGTAACGGGTTACTGAATCAAGCAATAACAATACGTTTAAACCTTGATCACGAAAGTACTCTGCAATGGTCACCGCGCTTTCACAGCCTTTTAAGCGCATAAGGGGCGATGCATCAGCAGGAGCGGCTACAACAACTGAGCGTTTGCGCCCTTCTACACCGAGTATCTCTTCAATAAATTCTTTTACCTCTCGGCCACGCTCACCCACTAGGCCAACCACAATAACATCGGCTTCACTGCCGCGGGTCATCATCCCTAAGAGGACCGATTTACCAACACCAGAGCCTGCAAACAAACCCATACGCTGGCCTTGCCCTACAGTAATAACTGAGTTTATAGCCCGTACACCTACATCCATAGGTTGACTAATGGGTCTTCTAGCGAGGGGATTTATGGGGTTTTGTGCAAACTTTAAATAGTGTTCGGCGTTAATTTTCCCCAGGCCGTCAAGCGGTCGGCCTAAACCATCCACTACACGGCCGAGTAGGCTCATACCAACAGGCAAACCGGTATCATTTACTTGTGGAATAACACGCGCACCAGGTAACACACCAGAAATATGATCATTAGGCATCAAATATAGTGTTTGCTCACTAAAGCCCACCACTTCGGCATCTACAAAGCCTGACATAGTTTCTATTTTGCATTGACTGCCTACAGGCGCACGCAGCCCTTTCGCCTCAAGGGTTAAACCGACGACTCGGGTTAAAATACCCGCTACAGCAGGTTTAAACGCTGCGATATGGTGTTGGTATTGATTTAAGCGTTCGCTTAGAGGTGCACGTTGAGCTGCCATAACACGCCACAAAAAAGATTAGATACCGCTATTATGCAAAAAGCTATCCAACGTTTCTTTGACACGAGTTTTTAGGGTCATATCTAAAGAGGATTGTGGCGTTTTAACTTCGCAACCGCCTCGTTCAAGGGTTGGCTCTGCAATGAGCTGCCAATTATTATCTGTAATAGTTTGCTCACCATAGCTTTGCTTTACCAGTTCTAGGTCATCTGGGTTTAAATGCACGCGAACTTTTCCTTGTTCAGTATTGAGTGCATCTATGCTTTTTTTAAGCGTATGTAAAATAACTTCGGGCGATGTTTTAATTTCCTGATAGGTTATAGCCTCAGCCAACATAACAGCTAATTGCACTAAGTGCTTTTCTGCCAGTTCGTCCACTTTATCAAGCGGAGCACTAAGGTTGTCGATTATGCTACGTAAGCTGGTTAACTGCTCTTCTATTAGCGGTTTTACGTCTTCTTGGCCTTGTGTTTTACCAAGCTCTACGCCTTCTTTGTAACCTGCTTCTTTGCCCTCGCCAACCCCTTTTTCAAAGCCATCTATGTAGCCTTGTTCGTGTCCTTGCTTTAAGCCTTCTTCATAAGCATCTTGCCTAATGCGCTCAAGCTCAGCCATAGTTAGAGAAGGCAGCTCAGGTTCTTGCGGCTGCTCGTCCTCTATGGCCTCTTCTTCAACTTCTTTTTTATATAAATCAGAAAGCGGTGTGCCAAAAGCCGTTGAACGGTTGCCAAAACTACGTTCATCAGGAGCAACATCCGGTATTGGCCAATTTTTTAAAAGCTCATCTGCTTCATCTGCATGCAAAGGGCGACCTTTTAATTTAGACATAGCTTACAGGAACTCCTCGCCGCCACCGCCGCCTAATTGAATCTCACCCGAGTCTGATAGACGCCTTGCTGTTGAAAGTACTTCTTTTTGGGCTGCTTCTACTTCACTTATTCTAACCGGTGCCATAGCTTCTAAGTCATCAGCAAGCATTTCGGCTGCACGTTTAGACATATTACCCAAAATTTTATCTTTAAGCGCTTCATCAGTCCCTTTAATGGCTTTCATTAGTACGTCTTGCTGTACTTCACGCAGTATGGCTTGAATACCGCGATCATCCACATCCATAAGGTTTTCAAATACAAACATAAGATCTTGAATTTGCTGAGACATTTCTTCATCGTGTTCACGAATAGAGTCCATCAACTGGCCTTCTACATTAGTATCTAGGTAGTTCATGATATCTGCCGCGGCTTTTAAGCCACCCATTTTAGCGGCTTGTGCACCTGCTTGGCCGGCAAATTGTTTTTCCATAATTTCGTTAAGTTCTTGCAAGGCTGCTGGTTGCACTTCTTCAAGGTTAGCAATACGCATGGTTAAATCTAGGCGCACTTTTTCAGGAAACTGCGCGAGGATTTCTGCCGATTGCTCCGGTTCTAGATACGATAAAACAATAGTTTGAATTTGCGGGTGCTCATTACGAATAATATTAGCCACTTGCTTTGAGTCCATCCATTTAAGTGAATCTAAGCCTTTAGCGCCCGAACCCATTACAATTTGGTCTATTAAGCTTGCGGCTTTATCTTCACCTAATGCGGCGGTAAGCGCCTTTTTAATAAAGTCTTCTGACTGGAAGCCAATTGTACTAAAGCTTTGTATTTGCTCTATAAACAAGTTATGAACTGCACTTATTTTTGATTGTGACAAATCATCTAGCGCAGCCATTGCCATACCCACTTTTTGCACTTGCTTTGGCTCTAAGTGTTTAAGTATTTGCGCTGCGTCTTCTTCTGATAAGCTCAATAAAAGAATCGCGGCTTTATCTACGCCATCTAACTTGTCAACATCAAACGCTGGCGGGAGTTGTTTTTGTTCTTGATCAGTCATCTTCTGTTAACCACGCTTTCACTACTTGTGATGAGAGTTCCGGTTCGTTCGCTACAAGTGCTCTTACCGCTTTGAGCAAATCTTCGTCGCCATGTAAGTCTGGCAGCTGCAGTGTACCATCACTTGAGAAGCCAACAGCAGCAGAATCAAAATCTTTATTTAGCATATCTAGCGTGCTATCGCCAATATCAACACCAGAGCTTAATGCATCTTCATCGTATTCTTCAAGCGTGTCATCTGGGTAGATTAAGCGCTTAAGCATAGGCTTAACAACTGCCATGATTAATACAATAATAACTAAAGCACCAAGCACAAGACGGATGATTTTCATAAACCAGTCTTGCTCCCACAGCGGCACTTCTAAGTCTAAATCAACCGCTTCACGCACAAATGGCACGGTTACTACTTCTAGTGCATCGCCACGTTGCATATCAAAGCCAACACCACCTTGTAATAAACGACGTATATTTGACAAAGCTTCTACTGAGCGTGGTGCCATGGTTGTTTCGCCGTTTTCACCTACTTTCGGGACGTAATCAACAGCTACCGAGACACTAATTCTGCGAATAACCCCTGTTTGTTGGCGCTTATGCGAAATAGTGGTGTCTAGTTCAAAGTTACGCGTGGCTTCTTTATGCACTCGGCTTGGATTGGTTGCCGTGCCTGCATTACCTTGCCCTGCCACCTCTGGAATAGTTGAATTCACAGGTGGTTGATTAGTGAGTGCCCCAGGAATACCTACCGCTAAGCCACCTATGTTGTTTTCTTCAAATGTAGTTTCGCTTCTTACCGCAGGTAAGTCTGGGTTGTAACGCTTTTGTGTTTCTTCTACTGAGCTAAAGTCCATATTTAAATCAACTTGCGCTGTGTAGTTACCTAAGCCGACTACAGGAATAAGAATACTGTCTATTTTTTCTAGATACTCTTGCTCACGCTTTCTCTCAATGTCGTATTCTTTACGCGAGCGCGCAGCTAATGAGTCTTGTGAACCTGAATTAAGTAGACGGCCATTTTGATCTGTTACCGTCACACGTGCAGGCTCTAGTCCTTGCACAGCAGAGGCAATCATATCAACTACTGAATCAATTTCTTCGCCATCAAGCGTACGCCCACGTTTAAGAGTCAATACCACTGTGGCTGATGGCTTTTTCTCTCTACGGGCAAATACGTTTTCTTTGGGTATAGCGAGTAAAACTTTAGCGCGCGTTACGTTGTTTAGCTCTTCTATGGTGCGGGCAAGTTGTTGCTCGCGGCCATGCTTTAAGCGCTCTCGCTCTAATCGTTGGCTCACACCAAAGCCCATATCTTGCATTATGATATCGGTGCCTGAGGCCGGGCCTTGCTCTAAGCCTTCACGAGCCATCAGCAATTTAATATTTTGGTACTCGCTTTCATCAACCGAAATTACGTTGCCGTCTAGCTCGTAGTCAATTTTTTGTGCATCTAAAAAATCAAGGGTTTGGATCAGCTCTTCTGTTGGCATTTTACCAAGTGGACGCATATCGGGTTGGCGCGCCCAAATAATCACAAATATGGCAATAGCTAAACAAATAGCCAGCGCAATAATTAGGGTGACTTGGCGAAGCACATCAACACCATTTAAGGCGCTTAAGTAGCCCGACTTTTGTTCTTGTTGCTCGTTGTCTTCGCTTTGGTCAATACCGCCGCCAGCAAGAGCAAGATCTGTTGATTGATTAGATTGCGCCACAATAATTCTCCACTACCTACTTAAACAGGCATGTTCATAATTTCTTGGTATGACTCAACAAGTTTATTTCTTACTTGTACTGTAGCCTCAAATGCCACTGACGATTTTTGTGAGGCAATCATTGCCTCAGCAAGCGATACACTTCTGTCACCCATTTCAACAGCCACTACTTTTTGTTTGGCATCTTGTTGTAAGCCATTAACCGTATTTAATGCATCGCTTAGTAAGTCACCAAATTGAGCAGATGACGTTGGCTGAGCTTGAGTTGGTAGCTTATTAATTTGATTTGTATGGCCTGCTTCTAAAGCCATTGATTGCATTTCTTGAAATAGCGCGCTGTTTTGAATTTTCATAATTTTCTCTGGCAAATGCAGTTAACGTTCATAAAAGGATTAAAGCACAAAGCGTGCCATAAAAATAAACCTTTAATTACAAATAGTTAACTTCAATTTTATAGAGTCAGAGATTTGACAACCCTAAACTAAGCGAGGTTAGTTTAGGGTTATTTATAGAGGAGGAGTAAATTTATGCGGGTAGTGAAATACCTAAATCGCGCATTTGCGCTAGTTTATAACGTAAAGTACGCGGGCTGATCCCAAGTGTTTGTGCAACATCTTTACGTTTACCTTGGCAGCGCGCGAGGGTTTCTAAAATTATTTTATGCTCTTTATCTTTTAACTCATCTTTATAGCTGCCAGTATCAACACTTGGCAGTGAGCTACTCGTCTCTAGAGGCGTTATTTTGTCATCATAATATGCGCCACTGGGGGTAGGTGCTCGTTCCGGCACTATCTCCTGTGTAGGCATACTGTTAACTGGCATTTGCATCAAGTTTTCAATAAAAATGGCTTGCTCGCCAATTACATTGCCCGTTCGCAAAATAAGCGCACGTTGAATTACATTATCAAGCTCGCGTACGTTACCAGGCCATGCGTGGCTTAGTAACTTTTGTTCTGCAGCACTATCGAGCGTTGCTAGTGGCTCTTTATTTTTAACCAAATGGCGCTCTATTAAATGTTTTGCCAATACTATTATATCGCCTGGGCGCTCACAGAGCGGTCGCCACATTAGTGGAAACACATTTAAACGATAATATAAGTCTTCTCTAAATTGGTTGTCTGCAACGGCTTCTTTTAAATCGCGGTTACTGGTTGCGAGTACTCTTACGTCGAGTGAAATTGTTTTTCGGGCACCTAAACGCTCAACTTCACGCTCTTGCAATACCCGTAATAGCTTAGCTTGAAGCCCTAAGTCCATTTCGGTTATTTCATCAAGTAATATAGTGCCGCCCTGGGCTTGCTCAAATTTACCTGGGCATGCTTGTATTGCACCGGTAAAGGCGCCTTTTTCATAGCCAAATAAAGTGGCCTCAAGCATATTTTCGGGAATAGCCGCACAATTTATTGCCACAAAAGGCGCATCGCATCGGTTTGACTTATCGTGAATATATCGCGCTAATACCTCTTTACCTGAGCCGCTAGGGCCAAGTACCATAACGCTTGCATCTGAGCGCGCTACTTTACTTGCAAGCTCTAATAGTTGAATGCTACTAGGATCGGCTACGATTGGGCCATCAGTGTCTTTAGGTTTTTCGGGTAAATAGCGACTAACCATATTTAACAACACTTCAGGGGCAAAGGGTTTAGCCATATAGTCAATGGCGCCTAAGCGCATAGCCTCTACTGCATCATCAATCGTTGCGTAGGCTGTCATCATTAATACAGGCAGCTCTGGGTAGTTAAGTTTAATGCTTCTGAGTAAATCTAGGCCGCTCATTGTGCCCATTTGCACATCGCTGACCACTAATGAAAACTCAGACTTTTTTAACTGGATCATGGCTTGCTCAGCACTATCAGCTGCAACGCAGGCAATACCCGACATTTCTAACGTGTCTATGAGTGCTTCTCTTAAGCCTGCATCATCTTCAACTACTAATATAGTATTGCTCATGCTGTTTTCTCCTGCGTTGAGGCCGTGCATATTGGCAGCAATAAACTAAAACATGCACCACCATTGGCATTATTAACCACTTCAACACGTCCTTGATGCGCATTTGCCACAGAACTTACAACAGCAAGCCCAAGCCCTGTACCTTGGCTTTTTGTGGTATAAAACGGTTCAAAAATTTTCTCTATTTGGCTCAGCTCTACCCCAGGGCCATTATCGCAAACGCTAATACGTACGGTGTCAGCTTCGCTGCTATCGCGCTGCGCTTTTAATGTCACCTGTGCTTGGCTGCCAATAATTTGAATACTATTGTGAATAAGGTTTTGAATAGCGCTGGCCAGCGCGGTTTTATTACCGGTGATTTCTATATCTGGCTCTGGTAGCTCAACGGCAAGTTCACTGTTATTTAAGGCCACCATTGCATCAGCACCTAGTTTTACTTCGTTTAAAAGCTGCTGCATAGACACTTGCTCAACCACTTGCTGCTCACCACTTTTAGCAAAAAGCAGCATATCGTTAACTTGGGTTTCTAAATCTTTTAAACGCGACATAAGCTTGGTTTGAAAGTTATCACGCGATGACTCAGGCAGCTTTTTTGAGCCTAAATTTGCAGCATATAACATAGCGGCCGAAAGTGGCGTACGCACTTGGTGTGCAAGCGATGCCACCATTTTACCAAGCGCACTTAAGCGCTGCATGTGGGCAACGCGCTTTTGTAAACGGCGCGTTTCGGTTAAATCTGTCATTAATATTAACTGCCCTGGCTCTGGCGCCAGTGCTGTAATATCAAGTTTTATAAGACGACCATCTTTGAGCGACACTTCATGTCCATCATCTTGGTGAGGGCGAAAAGAGCGTTGAATAATGTTAAACCACTTCTCCCCTTCTAGCGGTTCGCCTAGCATATCAATTGCGATTTGATTGGCTTTTGCAATAAGCCCTTTGCCATCAAGCACAACAACACCCGCTGGCATGGTATCAACTAAGTGCGACAGCCAACTTGCTTGCTGTCTTAAATCACTTAATTCGCCAATGTACTCTTCTTGAAGTAAACATGGGTTATACTGTTTTGCAGTAATAAACTGTGGTTTAAGTACACTTGCAAGGGCCATAATCAAATCTCTTAATGATGTAGATACAGGGCTAAATGCACAATTTATACCAATATTATTTTATATATTTTTCATTTAGTTATCATACAATAACGCGTAACAAAAAAATGACGCACACTAAAAGGAATAACAATGAGTGAGCAAAGTAAATGCCGTTGTGCATGGCTCGACACCACAAAGCCTGATTATGTGAAATACCATGATGAAGAATGGGGAGTGCCACTTTATGACGACACGAAATTATTTGAATTTATCACGCTAGAATCGGCACAAGCGGGCTTAAGTTGGTACACTATTTTAAAAAAGCGCGCTGGCTATAAAAAAGCATTTGCTAATTTTAATGTGCAAAAAGTGGCTAACTTTACAGCCGATGATATAGAACGGCTAATGCAAGATGAGAGCATAGTGCGTAACCGCTTAAAAATTGCTGCCACAGTTAATAATGCTCAGCGTTTTATCGAAGTACAAAAAGAATTTGGCAGTTTTAGCCATTACCAATGGCAATTTGTGGGCAATAAACCAATTATTAATAATGTAAATAGTGTTGAAGACGCCCCTACAATGACCGAGGAATCAAAAGCGTTTGCAAAAGATTTAAAAAAGCGAGGCTTCAAGTTTTTAGGGCCCACAACAGTGTATGCACACATGCAGGCCTGCGGTATGGTAAACGATCATGGTAATGATTGTTTTAGAAGAGCCGAGATAATTAAAAGTTATTAGCTGTAAGCTGTAAGCTGTGAGATGTGAGCTGTAAGCAAAAGATTAAAACAGCCAAACTCGGTAATTCATAATGGTTCGGCACTTGCTACGCTTGGCTAATCTCGCGATAGATTGTACTTTTTCATTTTTTCGACAAGCGTTGTACGCCTTACACCTAATATTTCTGCAGCGCGAGCAACAACGTAATCAAAACGCTCTAACGCTTGAGTAATTAAGCTTATTTCAAGCTCTGCTAAATAATCTTTAAGTTCAATACCCTCTTCGGGTAATACGCCAGATCCTGGTTGGCTAAATTCAGGCTCTGGTTCATTATCATAATCGCTAAAACCTGAACTAAAAATGTCGTTAAAGGCATCTTTTTCAAGTAGCTCTTCAGGGTATTCAGGCTCGTAGGCATCGACCTCAATATAGCGGTATTTATTAGGTAAATCGGGAACATCAACCACCTTTTCAGGGAACATAATCACCATGCGTTCCACTAAATTAGCAAGCTCTCGGATATTACCAGGCCAAGCATGTTCTTTGAGGCTCTCAACCGCGCGCTCTGTAAATTTAGCCGACGTACCACTTTGCTCATTCACACGGCGCATTAACTCTTTAAGTAATAAAGGTATGTCGTCAGCACGCTCATTAAGAGACGGGTTTTCAATAGGAAACACATTTAAACGGTAATATAAATCTTCCCTAAAGCTGCCCTTTTCAATCATTTCCTCAAGGTTACGGTGGGTAGCTGCAATCACTCGTACATCTGCTTGAATCGCTTTAGTGCCGCCTACACGCTCGTAGCTGCGCTCTTGTAATACGCGAAGTAGCTTAACTTGCATTTGCAGTGGCATATCACCAATTTCATCTAAAAACAGCGTACCGCCTTGCGCTAATTCAAACCGCCCTTTACGTGCAGAAATAGCGCCGGTAAACGCCCCTTTTTCATGGCCGAATAACTCGCTTTCAAGAAGCTCTCCTGGAATGGCACCACAGTTTACTGGTACAAATGGCCCAGTATTGCGTTTAGACAATAAATGTACATTACGCGCAACTACCTCTTTACCCGTACCCGATTCACCTAAAATAAGCACGTTTGCATCGGTTTTAGCCACTTGCTCAATTAAAAAGCGTACGTTTTTAACCGCGTCTGTTTCCCCTACTAAACCATCAAATGTTTTGTGTGATTTATGCTGCTTGTGACTACCAGGCAACATACGTTGGTACTGTTGGCAGTCGTGTAAAAGCTGTGTAGTTACTTCGTGATTAAACGGCTCACAAATTAGTCCTACCACATTTGCAATACTTAATAATGGCTTGAGTGTTTCACCAATCAGTAAAAAAGGCAGGGTTGGGTAGCGCTTGATTAAGCTTTCATGATCTAAGCTTTGCAATGCACCTAATATAACAATGCATTCTTGCTGTTGATACTTACTGCATACTTCTTCAAAGCCATTTTCATCAAGCAACTGCACAGCTTCCCCAATAAAGGTAAGCGATGCATTCAATCCTATTGCACGGTTATTATTATTATCTAAAATCAAGATCATAGTTAGCGAGCCATAATTTCACTAATTTATTATATTAGCTAAATTGTAAGCGAGATCTGAATGGATGCAAGTAATAGCGGCGGTTTTTTGACATAAACGCCAAAAAACAGACAGTACGTTAAAAACAATAATACTTAATGATTAAAACTTAAGTATTGTTTTGTTATTTAATACTTAAAGCTAATGCCATGCATTGTTTTTTACTTAGTGCATAAAATTACTTTAGTCAAAAATATAAACTATAATTAACTTAAGTTGAAAGCAACGATGCCGATAACTAAATAAACGCAATATGCTTGGCATTAATATTGCTTTTGTTTCGTATAGACGATTTCACATATTTATTTAGGACTTTTCCATGGCTCATGTTTCATTAAAAAAATATTCTCAAGTGCGTGCCAGCAACATTGCAGAAATGGCACCCTATGAGCAAATTAACCTTATTTTTAGTAACATAATTGGCCGCTTAGCTGCTACTAAAGGGTTTATTGAGCGCAAAGAAATAGAAAAAAAAGGCGAAAACATCTCTGCCTGTATTTTACTCTTGGGTGCATTACAAGACGCGCTTAATTTAGAAGTGGAACAAGACCCGAGTATATCAAATAATTTATTAGCGCTTTATGACTACTGCCAAAGGCGCTTGGTGCAAGCAAATGTTGACAATGACATTGAGATTATTTCTGAAGTAGCTGGCATTATTAAAGAAATAAAAGAAGGTTGGGATAGCATTCCTGTCGATCAGCGTACTCCTGCGGTATAAGCTTATGGCTTTAAAAGAAACAAGCAAAGCTGAGCATATTAATCAATTGCTCAGCAAAATTGAAGTATTAGTGCAAAGCAATGAAGCTGATGAAGCCACTCCTATTATGGATACTTTAAATAGTGAGCTTAAGCGCTGGTGCGAAAGCGATAACCCGCCTACCGCCGAGCAACTTATGGTTGTGCAAGCCAATATCAACAACATTAGCAAACAAGCAAATGCTGTAAAAAATGAATCATCTAAAGCCATAATTAAGCAAAAAAAAACAGGTAAAGCAATCTCGGCTTATAAATCGGTTTAGCTACCTCTAGCAGCTTTTAAACTTACTAAGCACCTTAAAGGTAATATTTAGACATAAAAAAACCGTTTTTAAACGGTTTTTTTATGTTCATAATTAATATGGAAAATTAAGAATTATTACTCACCACACCAGGCATATTTTCAAGCTGCGCTTGCACGTAACTACTTGTAGAGTTTAAGCTCGCTACCAATAAATCCATGGCGTTGTATTGAGCATATAATCGAGAAGATAACGATTCCATTTTACTTGTCAGGCTTTCACGCTGCTCATCAATATCTTCTAATTGGTTTGTTTTACTGTCGATACGGTTTTGGATAATGCCGTCAGAGTCGGTATAAAAACTCATTAACTCATCAAACGATTGGGCAAAGCCACCCTCGTCATCGTCACTGCCTACAAAAAACTGCTGTACTAAGTCGACATCTTCATCAATTTTTTCATTCAAAGTCTCGGTATTAAGCGTCAATACTCCATAACGATCGGCTTCAACACCTAACTGTGAAAGTGATAATGAGTTGCCATTGCCTAAATCTACTGAGTCGGTAATCTGCTCTCGCAATTTAGACATTACACCGCGTAGTAACGAATCACCGGCCATTACACCCGCCCCATCTTCACTCGAAGCGCCTAAGTTGTTACTCAGCTCAAGTAATTCGTTATAACTAGAAATAAAATTGTTTAATCCTGTTTTTATGTTGTTGTTATTTTCTGTAATCGAAATTTTACTTAAATCGTCATCAGCATCCTGTGCTTTTTTTGCCGTAATTGTTATGCCATCTATTACATCGGTAAAGGTATTTGAAGAGCTGCTTACTGTGAGCGAGCCATCGATAGTAATTGATGCATCGGTTGCAGCAATAATTTCAGAGGCGTTTTGAACACCAGCAGAATCAAAGGCTAAACGAGACAATCCATTAGTGTCGGTGTTATTACCATCAGTATCGGTTACCTCTACTTTAATCTCGTTCTCAAGGCCGCTATTTTTGGCAGAAAGTACTAAATGTTGGCCGGTATCATCGGTAATTATTGTTGCGTTTATGCTGTCGTTATCACTGCTGTCGTTAATTGCATCTCTTATTTCACTTAAAGTAGCGGTATCTGATACTTCAATATCAAAACTATTCTCGCCGGAGCTGAATGTCATAGTACCTTCACCCACTGCAGCGTCAGCGTCAAATGCTTCTGATAGTATTTTATGCTCTGTAGCAAGGTTATTAACCTTTACAGAATAACCACCTGGTTGAGCGTCTTCATCAGCACTGATAGAGACAAAATCATCATTGCCTGATGTACTACGTTTTTGATAGTTATCAGCGTCACCCAGCGCTTCCATTGCTGTTTGTACTTGCTGTAGCGCAGACTTTAAAGCACCTACAGCAGAAATATCAGTAGTTAGAGTACTTTCTTGAGTGTTTAAACGAGCCTCAGCTGGAGCCTGCTCAGCATTAACTAATGCATCAACTATGTCTGATACCGCTAAACCAGAGCCTAAACCATTAAACGAAATAGACATACTTCACCTCTTTAAACCCAAAAAACTTAACTAATAATATATCAACAGTACGGCGGCTACACCGTTTGGTCGATTAAAATACCTGCAGACTCAGATAGTTTAGACACTAAACTTAATACTTCTTCCGAAGGGTATTGCTTAATTACATCACCACTTGTTTTATCAAGTATTTTAATTACATCACGGCCTGAGTCTTCATCAACCTGAAATTGCAGAGTACGGTTCATCTCACCCATAAACTCTTGCAATTGCTGCGCCACTTTTTCAAGCTGCTCTCGTTCAAGCTGTTGGTTTTGCGAACTATTAGTCTCAGTTCCTTGTTGTGCGTATTGGTTACTTAACTGGTTTTGTGAGCCTTGTTCATCCATTTTATTTACGTCATCAACAGCGCGCTGAGTCAATGTTGATCCACTCTGCCCTACTTGTTTATCTTCACCAGTTAAAGATGTTGATGCTATCGTAACTTCTGCGTTTGAAGTAATGGTGTTCATAACGCCTCCTAATATTGCCGAACTTGTATAATTATTAGACTAACAATAGCTTAATTTATACCCTTAAACCACAAAAGGAGGTAGCTAAAGCCACCTCCTTGTTTTAAAACTAATACTGACTTTATGTACTAGCTAGCTATTCATTAAGCTATAACGTTTTACTTATTAACCTAATAAGCTAAGTGCTGTTTGTGGTAGCTGATTCGCTTGCGATAAGATTGATGTACCTGCTTGTTGCAAGATTTGGTTTTTAGTCATCTCTGCTGTTTCAGTTGCAAAGTCTGTATCTTGGATACGGCTACGTGATGCAGATACGTTTTCTTCAATGTTAGCAAGGTTACTAATAGTGTGGTCAAAACGGTTTTGAACCGCACCTAAACCAGCTCGTTGAGCATCGATGTTAGCAATTGCGTTATCGATAATTGCTAGTGCATCTTGTGAACCTGATTGAGTAGTGATGTCAACTTGATCCACATCTGTCAAAGTACTTGTTACAGCAGTTGTGCTTTGAGCCATTGTTGTAACAGCTGTTTGAGCCGTAAATGTTTCTGAAGAGTTCAATTGAATTGCGCCAGCTACCACTGTAGAGTCTGCAGTACCACCACTAACAACACTAATTGGCGTGTCGTGATCTACGCCATCATAGCTCTGTGACGTTAATGTCAAAGATGCTGTTGTAGATACAGTACCATCAGCCGCAACACTTTGATAATCTTGAAGATTTATATCTTCACCTAAATCATTTGTGAAGGTTAGTTCACCGTTTTCTAATGATGCAGTTACACCGTGCTCATCTGTACCAGAGTTAACCGCCTCAGCTAGAGACTGTAAATCATCTGCAGCAACCCCTGTTGTGCCGAAAGAAACTTTTTCGTCATTCAAAGAAAAACTAACCGTTTCACCAGCAGTAGCAACAGCAAACTCAACACCAGCGGAAGTTCGCGCTTGAGCTGTTACACCTGTATTACTTGTGTACTGATTTATTGCCGCAGCAGATTCTTTTGCACTAGCACCAGCTGCAATTGTTACAGTCGAAGATGTATCACCACGACCATCGATTACAATATCACCACCAGCCACACCATTACCACCTGATGTATCGGCAGCAGCTGTTGTTGCAGCACCAAAACCGCCAGCAGCACCATCGGCAGCTTGAAGATTTACTTGATTAGAACCAATGTCAGCTGCAGCAACACTTGATAACGAAACATTAATAGTTTCATTTGAATTAGCACCAATTTGGAATGATTTAGAGCCAAAGCTGCCATCTAGAAGCTGTTGACCACCAAATGAAGTTGTATCAGCGATACGCGTTAGCTCTGTTTGGAGTGCACTTACTTCTTTTTGAAGTGATGCTCGGTCTTCTGTTGAGTTTGATCCGTTAGCAGATTGTAGCGCTAGCTCACGCATACGTTGTAAAATGCTTGTAGACTCGCTCATTGCACCTTCAGCGGTTTGTGCCATTGAGATACCATCGTTAGCGTTACGTTGTGCTACTGCTAAACCATTTACTTGTGATGTTAAACGGTTTGAAATTTGTAGGCCTGCCGCATCATCTTTTGCGCTGTTAATGCGCATACCTGATGATAAACGCTCCATTGACGTTGCAAGGTCAGAGCCTGAAGTCGAAAGGTTACGCTGGGCGTTTAATGAAGATACATTTGTATTTACTGAAATCATAATAAAACTCCTGATTACTTTCGTAATGTGACTGTTTAGATTTAACCAAGAGCTGTCACAATTGTATGTTCAAGCTCTGTACTGGTTAAGTTAACGGCAGGAGAAAATTTATCTTTAGCGTTATTTTGATTTATTTTTAAAGTTATTAATAAAATAAACCTAAACAACTAATTTTAAAGGAAATAATAAATTCACTTCCCCCTAAAAAAGTTTTTAATTCACGTACAGCGTGCTACTTTTCGTCCAAAAACAAAAAAGCACACCTATCAAGGTGTGCTTTTTTATCAGTTTTATTAATAGCGTTTATTACTAACCACCTAACAAGCTAATCGCAGCCTGTGGTACTTGATTTGCCTGCGAAAGGATTGATGTACCTGCCTGCTGCAGTATTTGGTTTTTAGTCATCTCTGCTGTTTCCGTTGCAAAATCGGTGTCTTGAATACGGCTACGCGATGCGGTTACATTTTCTTCAATGTTTGCAAGGTTGTTAATTGTAAAGCTAAAGCGGTTTTGTACCGCACCTAATCCCGCACGCTGCTCATCAATATTGGCAATGGCATTATCAATTATTGAAAGCGCATCTTGAGAGCCTTTTTGAGTAGTAACATCAATATCAGCTGCATTTTCAAGTTTACTGGTGGTCTCATTAGTAGTCGCAGCTAAAGATGTATCATCTGCAGTAGCAGTAAACACTTCTGCAGAATTAAGCTGAATACTTCCCATTACTCGTGTTGAGTCTGTACCAGTACCACTGGTAAGTGTTACTGCGGTATCTGGGTTCCCATCATATGAAGCTGCGGTAACAGCTAAAGTAGCAGCAACCGGCGTACCTGTAGCATCAGTCGTTTCAAAATCTTCGATTACTACATCTTCACCTTGATTATTAGAGATAGTTAGCACGCCATTTTCAATTACAGCTGTAACGCCATGCTCATCTGTACGCGCATTTATCGCTTCAGCCATTGCTTGCTCATCGCTGTCTACATTAGCAGTGGCCACAAACGATACTTTTTCGCCATTTAGTTCAAAGCTTACTATTTCATCGGCAACGGTAGCTGCACCACCAATATCAAGAACCGCTTCAGTACGCGCTTGAGCAGTAACGCCGGTAGTCCCCGTCATTTGGTTAATTTTAGCTGCGGCATCTTTTGCTGTGGTACCTGCTTCAATATTTATAACTGAGTCATCACGACCTGAAATCGTATATGTACCCGCAGCGACTGAGTTTGCAGGTGCAGTAGCGCCAGCCGCAGCAGCAGTACCAAAGCCTGTATTTGCAACACCTTGTAAATTTAATTGGTTAGAGCCAATTTTTTCAGCAGCAACGCTTGAAAGTGATACATTAATTGTTTCGTTAGCATTAGCGCCTACTTGGAAAGTTTTACTACCGTAACTACCATCTAGTAACTGTTGACCACCGAATGAGGTGGTTTCTGCAATACGGGTTAGCTCAACCTGAAGTGCTGATACTTCTTTTTGCAGTGCTTCACGGTCTTCGGCAGAGTTTGAACCATTAGCCGCTTGCAGGGCAAGCTCGCGCATACGTTGAAGTATGTTGGTCGACTCACTCATCGCACCTTCAGCGGTTTGCGCCATTGAAATACCATCGTTGGCATTACGTTGAGCCACTGATAAACCATTTATTTGTGAGGTTAAACGGTTTGAAATTTGTAAGCCCGCCGCATCATCTTTTGCGCTATTAATACGCATACCTGATGATAAACGTTCCATTGACGTTGCTAGGCCTTCGCCAGATTTTGTTAAGTTTCGCTGTGCGTTCAATGACGACACATTAGTATTTACTGTTAATGCCATTTGACCATCTCCTAGGTTTAAACAGAGTGTGGTTCAACACGTTTTAACAGGAACCACTATTCGATAATTTCTAATTATTAGAAAAGCATTTACTGTGCCAACTTTGAAATATATTTAAAACCTTGTTTTTAAACAATTTTATTTGAAGCATCATAGAGTTAACGAAGCGTTAAATGTTTAGGTATTAAAGTGACAAATTATTGCCACGCTGATGAGGGAGGTTTTTGCCGCTTTGTATTAACTAAAGCGGCAAGATATTTCTGCTTATAATCTGTTTATAAGTAATCAAATAAAGAAAGGTTTGTTAAACGGCCAAATGTAGCCTGTGAGGCTTGCAGTGCGGTTTCTTGTTTAGTGAGGTCACTAATAGCTTCTGCCATATCTACTTCTACTAGATCAGAAAGGTTGCTTTTGTTTTGAATATCTTGCGCAAGATTTGAGTCGCTTACGCTTTCAACCGCATTCATACGCCCGCCTAAGCTCGCTTGCGTATACACAACTTGCTCACTTGCATTTTGAAGCTGTACTACACCATCGGCTAACACTTGCTGAAAATCATCGTTTTCTAGTGTGCCATCATTTAACCCCGTAATGAGCGATTGTAATGTATTAAGCACATTTTCTTTGTGCGGCTTTTCGAGGGTAAAATCTAGTTGGCCTGGTGCTGCGCCTTCAAATTCGATTTTCATCCCTGCAAAATCGATTGGCTCATCCGTTATCTCGCCTACTTGTGCGGGGTTCAGCGACACGCCGTCACGCAAAATTTCATAAGTATCAGGGTCGTTGGCGGTAGCGCCTGGTGTTATTACCACATTATATGTGTTCGCTGTTGCCGCTGCGGTTGGATCTGCATTGTAATTATCTTGATGGAAACGGTCGAACTCTGTTTGACCATCGACATAAACCGTGCCCGCTGTAATATTATTTGCAGGCGTAGTTACTGGGATAGCAGCTTGATTATCAGTAACATCTAACCTTGCATCACTTTTCTCGAACGTATCAAAACCGTTATCGCTTGATTTAATACTCACGCCTTCAGCAATAGTTATAACATGCTGGCCTTGATCCCCATTGTAGGTGTACTCACCTGTTGTAGAGTCAAATTGATAGGGTTGGGTGCTGTCTTGGTAGCCTGAAAATATAAACTTACCGTCTTCTGAGCGGGTATTCATTAAATTAACGAGTGTTTTTTGTATTTCACTCAGCTCTGCCGCGATTGACTCTAAATCATCTTGAGTATAAACACCATTGCCCGCTTGAATAGCTAGCTCTTGAGCTTGTTGAATATTGGTATTTATACTTTGTAAGATGGTTTCTTCGGTTTCAAGGCGGCCAGTTAATTGGTCAATATTTTTAGTATATTGCTCATTTGTTTGTATTTTATTTGAATACAGCATCCCTTGTGAAATAGCAGCAGGCGCTTCTGAGGTCGTTAAGTATTTTTTACCTGTTGTTACTTGCTCTTGTGCATTAGCAACACTTTGTTGATTATCGAGTATTTTATTAATGTTGTTTTGATACATTAAGTTATTTGATAAACGCATAATTACCTCGCCGCACTTAATAAGGTGTCAAAAACTTCTTGGGCAGCAGCCAATACTTGAGCTGATGCCGAATATGATTGTTGAAAACGTAATAAATTGGCAGCTTCTTCATCAAGGTTTACACCCGAGAGCGACTCATACCACGCTTCAGATTGCTCTGCTAACGCATTAAATGCGCTGGCACTGGTAATGGCTTGACCAGTTACTACGCCAATATCACTGACTAAACCAGAATAGGCTTGATTAAATGTGTCGTGATTGTCGGCAGTGGCTGTTGTCACTACATTTTTACGCACTAATTCGCCATTTTGTAAATCAGCGAGTTTTAAACCATTGCGGTTATCGTCAAAGCCGCCTTCGTTAAATTCAAGGGTAAAGGTGTCTCCGGTAGCTGGCGTGCCTTCAATGTCAAAATCAAAACCATAGTTGCTATAAGGAGCGCCAGCCTGAGCCAGTACGCCCTCTGCTGGAGGCGTTATTGTAAACGTAGTGGTGCCATTTGCATCTGTAATTTGATATTCGTTTGCAGTGCCTGTTTTTACTAGGGTGATATCGCCATTGGCTAAACCTGGGGTAGTGTTAAAGCCACCCGAGGTAACACTTGTTACTTCTCCGGCTGAAATAGACGCTGTACCTACATTATCTATACTGTTAGCTGTACGAATAGGCGATGCCAGTGCTAAGTCTTCACCGCGGCTTGTCGCAAGGGAAATACTGGTTGCGGCTTCTGAGTTAAGTTTAATTTGAAACTGATCACCGGTATTACCTGTACCTGCTACATTAATTTGTAAACCAAACGACTCCCCACTCGTAATGTCATCTGAGTCAATAACACCAGATGGCGGTATCGTCGCTAAAGAAGCGCTACCTATCGGCTCTCCTTTATTATCTATAGGCTGAATGCTCACTTCATTTGCATTAGCGGTATAAGTAACAATAAAGTCGCTGGCAGGCAGTTCACTGCCTTTACCGGCCTCAAGCGTGGCAGTTAAACTGGCGCCGCCGGTATTAGCCTGGTATGCATAAGCGCCCACGGTAGGTATGGTAAAAATATCACCGCCTAGCTCACCGTTAGCATCCATACCCAATTTATTTTGCTCGTTGAACGCATCTGCAATTGCCAATCCCATTTGGCCAATCTGATTTTGTGCAGGCACAAGTATGTCGTCTCTAAATGCGAGTAAGCCGCCAATTTTGCCTTTTAATTTAGTTGCATCTATTTCTAGCGGCACAGCTTTGCCGCCATTAACGTCAAGCGTCAATTCTTTAAAATTAGGATCCGGGTCGCCCGACAGCGAAAACAAGTTAAATGTACCGTTTTCCATAACTAAAGATTCACCGCTCCCCATAAATACGAGTTTTTCGCCGTTAGGGCCATCGAGTGTTTCTATATCTACAAGCTCTGATAATTCACGAATAGCTAAGTCGCGCTGGTTATAAATAGAGCTTGCGTCAGAGGCGTTATTTGTACCATTTACGACTGCAATTTCTTGGTTTAACGTATTTATATTTTGTATGAGCGAATTGGCTTCTTCAGAAAAAATTTCAAGCTGTTCGTTCACAATACCTTGCTGCTCAAGCACAATGCCTGAGAGCCTATCCATTTGATCAACTAAACTTTGCGCGTCGGTCATTACGAGTGAGCGAGCAACTGATGAAGACGGCTGATTTAGCGCCTCTTGCACGTTATTAAATAATGAATTTATGCCCGTTGATAAGTTATTAGATTCTTCTGAAAAAATAGTATCAACACGGTTGGCTTCTGTGACAAATTGATCAAAAAACGATTTATTTGACGTGTCGCGGTTTAACTGCGACTGGGCAAACTCATTTAAAAGCCTATATGTTTCGCCGCGCCCTACTTGGTTATCTACCATCGTAGTAAATTCAGTGCGCTCACGAACGTAGCCTTCTGTATTTACATTGGTGATGTTTTTACTGGTCGTTTGCAACAGCTCAGAGCTTGAGCGTACCCCAGCACTGGCAATATTTAATAAACTAAACGACATATTACTTCACTCCTTTGGCAAACGCGCTTGTTGCAATATTTTTAAGCTCACTGCTATTTAGCACTTTTTTTATTTTACTCGCGTAATTAGGGTCTGTTGCATAGCCTGCTTTTTGTAGCGAATCTAAAAATTCATTTGGCTGTGCTGTTTTTTGTAATGCTTCTTCGTAACGTGGGTTTTGCGTTAGAAAATCGACAAAGTCGTTCACGCTTTCTTTTATAGAATCGTAAGCTCTAAAACTTGCTTGCTTTTTAACAGGCGTACCTTGCTCAAATTCAAGCGTAACTTTACTTGCTTTATCACCATCCCAACTTCTATCTGATTTAATATTGAACAGGTTATTTGAGCTATTCCCGTCGCTTTTATTAATTATGTGCTTGCCCCAACCAGTCTCAAGAGCCGCTTGGGCGACCATTACAGCAGGATTTAAACCAATTTTTTCGGCCGCTGCTTTAGCATGCTCCCACACGGAACTCACAAACTCTTCAGCATTATTAAACGACGACTGCTGTGTAGGCTGTGTTGTGGTTTTAGTTTGTGTTGCTTCACTGCTGGCTACTAAGTCATCTTTATTTACTTGCTTTATACTGTGCACTTTTTCGTGCGGCAGCTCAGAGCCTGCGCGTTTATCGCTCATAAAGTCGTTGGTTGTTCTTAAAACTGAACCAGGCATAAAATTCTCAGCCTCTGGTGAGAGCTGCTGAACGATTAAATCAGCCAAACCCAAAGACCCATTTGATGAAAGCTCAGAAGAAAGTTGCTGATCGTGCATTTCTTCAAAAAACTTTACGCCGCTAGAGTTAAACGGACTGTCTTCATCTTCAAATGCTTCGTTGGCTTTACGCATCCCTTTTAACAGCATTTGTGTAAAAATAGCTTCAAATTGTGCTGCTGCTTTTTTTAGCGCTGCTTTAGAGGCATCTGTAGATGCATCACCGCTGTTTAAAGCGTCTTGACGTAAAGTATTAAGATTACTTAAATCAAAAAAGTTTTGCTTATCGAGGTGATTTGTTTCCATCAGCTTTTTGACACAAAAATGAATAATGTTTTAGAAAATGCAAAAATTGAGCCAAAGGTATTTTTAAAGGAAGGTTCTATTAAAAAAGCTCGGCTACATTACTGGAATACCGAGCTTTTAATAATTTTAGATAACAACAAGTTGTCCGTTAATTGCACCTGCTTCTTTTAGAGCTTCTAAAATAGCCATTAGATCGCCAGGTGCTGCACCTACTTCGTTTATTGCACGTACTAAGTCATCTAAACTTACACCGGGGTTAAATACAAACGCACGAGAATCATCTTGATTAACATCAATAATACTTTGCTGTGTAACAACGGTTTCGCCTTCTGCTAATGGGTTAGGCTGCGTCACATTTTGCTGCTCAGCAATAGTAACTGTTAGGCCGCCGTGGGTTATTGCCGCAGGCTGTAACTTCACATTTTTGCCAATAACAATCGTGCCCGTACGTGAATTGACAATAATTTTGGCTGAGGTGTCAGCAGGCTTAAACTCTAGGTTTTCAAGCGTTGATAAATAAGACACCCGTTGCGATGCATCACGTGGCGCAATAACGCGTACTGAGGCAGCGTCAATAGCTTGTGCACTATTAGGGCCTACCAAATTGTTAATTGTTGTTTCTAGGCGTTTTGCCGTTGTAAAGTCTGGGCGGTTTAAGTTAAACGTAATGTAGTCGCCTTGCATAAAAGGGCTCTTAACTTCTCGCTCAACAGTGGCTCCGTTAGGTACGCGGCCAACTGTCGGGGTATTAATAACCACTTTACTGCCATCAAGCCCTTGAGCGCCTAAGCCACCTACAATTAAGCTACCTTGTGCTATGGCGTATACGTTACCATCAACCCCTTTTAAGAAGGTTTGCAACAACGTACCACCACGTAAACTGCCTGCGCTACCAATAGAAGAAACCGTAATATCGATTGTTTGACCAGGTTTTCTAAACGGCGGCAGCTCAGCATGGACTGCCACTGCAGCTACATTTTTAATTTTAGGGCTTTGTGTTGAAGGCAGCGTAATACCAAAGCTGTTTAACATGCCTCTAAAACTTTGTTGTGTGTAAGAGTTTTGCTCCCCTGTACCAGGTAGCCCCACCACTAAACCATAGCCTACTAACTGGTTGGCCCGTACACCTTCAACCATAGAGACATCTTTTATACGCTCAGCGCTGGCAGAAAATTGCCAGCCTAGCAGTATGATTAAAATAATCGCTTTAATGCTTTTCATACTACTATCCTCTAAAACGGAAATAATGAGCTACTAAAGAAGCGGGTTAGCCACCCTGGGCTTTGCGCTTCTTGTGTTTGCCCTTTGCCTGAGTATTGAATACGGGCATTGGCAATTCTATTCGACTCAACCGTGTTATCGGCGCTCACATCTTGCGGACGCACCAGGCCTTCGAGCCTAATAAACTCCTCGCCGGTGTTAAGTGTTAGCCATTTTTCACCACGGATAACTAAGTTGCCATTGGGTAAAACGCGCATAACATTCACAGAAATATCGCCCACTAAACTGTTTGACTGATTTGATTTAGAATCTCCAGTGAATGATGAATCACTACCAATGCCAAACTGGATACTGTCGCCACCTATATTGACAGGTAAACCTCCTAACCCGATAACGGGGTCTAGGCTGGCTTCGGTTTCTTTATCAGTTTCGGTTTTAGCGGCTTTTGTAGCTTGTGTTGACTCTTCAAGCTTAACGGTGATGATATCGCCTGTTCTAAGTGCTTTTTTGTCTGAGTACAAATCATTAAATGTATTGGTGTTAAACAACGAGCCCGTTGCAACAACAGGCTCTGCTACAGGCTCTGGGTACATGGGTGCGTAGTATGGGTCATCTTGAACCACTTCACTATTTTGCGTAGAAACACAGCCAGTTAAAAATAAGCTGCCTGCTGCAAATAAAATAACATTACGCATAACTATCCCCTTGTGCACGGTTATAACTGTTGATTGATGTAGCTCATCATTTCGTCAACGGCCGAGATTACTTTTGAGTTCATTTCGTACACACGTTGAGTTTCGATAAGGTTTACCAACTCTTCCGTTACATTAACGTTTGATGTTTCAAGCGAGCCCTGAATAATAGTACCTAAGCCCTCTACACCCGGATTGCCTTGTACAGGCGCACCACTAACAGCGGTTTCGGTGTAAAGGTTTTGACCAATTGGCTCAAGACCCGATGGATTAATAAAGTCACTAATTGTTAGCTGGCCAATCACCACATTATCGGCTTGCCCTGCTACACGTACAGATACCTCGCCATCTTGCGAAACAGTGATTGATTGCGCATCATCCGGTACGTTCATTTCGGGCTGAACCACAAAACCCGCACCTGAGGTAACAATGCGGCCGTCTTCATCGGTAGTAAATTGCCCATTACGTGAATAAGCAATATTGCCATCAGGCTGCAACACTTCAAAAAAACCTTCGCCAGAGATCATCCAGTCGAGTGAGTTTTCGGTGGTGAGCATATTACCTTGCGTAAACTCTTTTTGGTTAGCAACTACTTTTGCACCAGCACCTAGCATTAAGCCAGACGGCAACTCAGTATCTTGTGAAGAACGCCCGCCAGGTTGGTTGATGTTTTGATACAATAAATCTTCAAAAATAGCGCGGCTTTTTTTGTAACCTACGGTACTGGCATTCGCCAAGTTATTTGAAATAACTGAAATATCAGTTTGTTGAGCGTCTAGCCCTGTTTTACTTATCCACAATGCAGGATTCATAAGTATGCCCTCATTTTAAAGTTAAACTATGCGCATCAACTGATCTTGACGTTCGTCAATCTCTTCAGCTGTTTTCATTAGTTTTACTTGTAACTCAAATTGACGTTGGTGGTTGATCATATCGACCATTTCGTGAACTGGATTAACGTTAGACATTTCCAGTGCACCACTTAACACTTTTACATTTGCAGAAGTATCGACGGCTTGCCCAAGTACTGGTCTAAATAAGCCATCGTTGCCTTTTTCAAGCTGCCTGCTGTTTCCTTCAACAACACGTAGCGTATCTACTTCTTCTAAAAAATTGGCTGGTGCGCCTTGGGGGCGAACCTGTATGGCACCATCTTCACTAAAGCTTATTTTTTCAATAGGAACAGGTAGAATTACGGGGCCACCTTCGCCAATAACTTGACGACCGTGGCTCGTTACTAACATGCCTTGAGCAGTAATGTTCAGCGTACCTACTTTTGTGTATGCTTCATTTCCTGAGTCATCTTGAACGGCAAGCCAGGCGTTATCGCTCATGGCAATATCTAAATCTCGCCCTGTTTCGATTATGCCGCCAGAGGTCATGTTAGAACCTGGTCGCTCTTGCATTGAAAACACGCGTGTTGGTAAGCCCTCGCCAAATGCTTGCATAGAGCGCGCTTGTGCAAAGTCAGCTTTAAAGCCTGTGGTGTTTGCGTTTGCCAAATTATTGGCTTTAAGTGCAAGCCCTTGTAGGCTTTGCTTAGCGCCAGAGGCTGCAATGTAGACCATTTTGTCCATAACATCGACTCACATAAAAAATCTCTGAGTTGATAAATGCAAAATAGATGCCAGATTAAATTTGACGCAATATTAGGAAGGTGGTGAGCGGTTCAGCTCCGCTAATTTTAGCCACTCAGCTACAAAAAAGGCTGCAAAAATGCAGCCTTAGAATTTTAACCAAAAATAAGATTAACTTATCGAATCTGCAAAATACTTTGCTGAATTGTTGAGTTAACTTCAAGCGCTCGTGAGTTTGCTTGGTAGTTGCGTTGAGCGGTAATCAAATCAACTAATTCGTTTGTTAAGTTGGTATTTGATTGCTCAAGCGCAGATGAGTTAATACTACCAAAAGTACCCGAGCCTGCTTCACCGGCTACTGGCTCACCAGAGTCAATACTTTGCTTCCAACTGGTATCACCTACTTGTGATAAGCCTTGAGAGTTTGGAAAGCGTACCATAGCAACTTGGCCTAAGTAGGTTGAATCACCATTACTGTAAGAGGCGACAATTTTACCATCTGTGCCAATATCAATACCCGCTAAACGACCCACTGTAGAGCCATCTTGGTCAAGTGCTTTTACTTCAAAACCACTTGAATACTGAGTAGGAATACGCCCTGCGGTATTGTTTTCATCGCGCCAGTTTAGCTCAATCCCTGTACTTGGGAAGGTTGCGCCGTTATCAAGCATTGACGATAAACCAGTACCTGCACCTGCCGGTAAATTAATTTCATCAAATGTAGTCGCGTTAGTATTTGCTACACCACCCGTTGTGGCAGGTAAACCGCTAGAATCAAAACCAAGTGTAGTAATCGGTGTATATGGCGTAGTTGTTTGCTCTGCACCAGATGCACCGTCTATTACCTTGCCATCAAGTGTGGCGTAGACTTCCCAGCTATTATCAGTACCACCGGAGGCAGCATCTTCTTCTTTTACAAAAAAGTATTGCAGAATATGTGGTTCACCTAATGAGTCATAAACTGTTGTAGACGTTGATGAGTTATAGGTGCCATTAGATGTCGGATCAAAATCGAGGCCTGTTGCATCAGCTGTTGCATCTAAGTTAAACGATAAAAATACGTTCTCTGTAGCGCGAGGTGAACCAGACGAGTCAGGAATTTGAATCGGGTTTGTAGTACTTAAACTAACTGATGTGGTATCACCTGTAGATGAGTCTACTGGAAAGGCTTGTAAATAATTGCCTTTAGCATCAACCATAAAGTTATCTTGGTTAAGCTTAAATGCACCTGCACGAGTATAGGTTAAATCTTGCGACGAAATATCATCGGTCATTGCAAAATACCCTTCGCCAGTAATCGCTAAGTCTAATGAGTTATTAGTAAATTGCAGTGACCCTTGATGAAATTGCTGTGCAACCATGGTTGTTTGCACACCATCACCATTTTTAGTTTTGCCTGCGCTAAACACAGATGCAGCGTAAACATCAGCAAATTCAGCACGCGATTCTTTAAAACCTGTGGTATTTACATTGGCAATGTTATTTGCCGTCACGTCTAAATCTTTTTGTGCGGCTGCTAGGCCTGTAAGTGCAATATTAAAGCTCATAATTCACCTCTAACTTTTGATCTAATAGCCTGCTAGCAGGCGAAATACTTTTTAATTGGTTATGCGATCTCTGCGACATCTGTCAACCTAACCGCGCCTTCTTTGGTGTTAATAATAATGCCACTAGAGCCATTGATATTAACGCTTTCAATGTTTTTGAATGTAGCCACCGGTAAGCTTGAAAACTCACCATTGGTGCTGCCCTCTGCAGTAATGGTGTATTCACCCTCTGGTAGGCGCTCACCGGATTCATTATTACCATCCCAGCTAAAGCGCACTGCACCCGCTGCTTGCGAACCCATATCGATAGTTCTAACCAGTTGGCCAGAAGCATCTGTGACTTTAATTTTTAAATTATCAACGGCTTCTTCAGCAACCGCAGACCCTTTTGCTTCGCCGCTTTCGCCAAGCTCAAGCGTATTAGATTCTAAAAGCGCTTGCTTACCAACCAGCGTTGATGCTTGTAAGGCAGAGTTTGAGGTCATTGACGAGGCAAGTGACTCAAAGTTTGTGTTTAAATCTGTGATGCCTTGCGCCATAGTAAAATTAGTCATTTGCGCAATCATCTGATCGTTATCAGCCGGATTACTCGGATCTTGATACGATAGCTGCTGAGTTAGCAACGAGAAAAAATCTTCTTGCGTTAAGGCATCACTCTCTCCATCGCTGGTAGCAACTTGTTGTTCTTGCCAGCGTAGTGAGTCCAAATAAGTTGAACTGCTACTAATATCGTTACTCATAACCTACCCTCGGTTATCGCTGCCCAAGTAACAGCGTTTTGCTTAACATTTGCTTAGCTGCATCAGCAACTTGCACGTTTGTTTGATAAGAGCGAGAAGCAGAGATCATATTTGCCATCTCCTCAACAACATTAACGTTGGGTTTATAGATATAGCCATTTTCATCCGCACTTGGGTGATTAGGGTTATATTCAATTTGTAGTGGCTTGTTACTCTCAACAATTCCCAGCACTTTAACACCAACAGCGGAGCCCTGAGGGTTGCTAGCTGAGGCAGACGCTTTAGTCAGCTCGGCAGCAAATACAGGTTGGCGTGCTCGGTAAGTTTTATCTTGGGATGAACTAATTGTATTAGCATTCGAAATATTACTTGCGGTAGTATTTAAGCGCACATTTTGCGCACTCATACCACTACCTGAAATATCAAAAACGTTATATAAACTCATAATTATTACCCTTGACTACCGAGCGCTTTATTCAGGCCCTTAAATTTACTACTTAAAAATTGCAGGCTTGCCTGATACTCCATCGCATTTTGTGTATACAAGTTTCGTTCCACCTGTATATCAACCGAGTTACCATCGCCTGTATCTCCTTGATTTGGTGTGCGAAATAATTCTGCCCCACCTACACTGCGAGTACCGCCAGTAATATGTTTTTCATTGGTAGTAACCATGCTATTGCCGCTTTGCTGAGTTGACCTTGCCGCTTTTAATGCAGAAGCAAAGTCGATATCTTTTGCTTTATAGCCAGGCGTATCAGCATTCGCTATATTTGTGGCAAGTACTTCTGCCCGCTGTGAGCGGATCAACATTGCATGCGGGTGCACACCTAATGCTTTATCAAAACTGATAGCCATAACGTTCTCCAAAAAATTGACTTACCTAAGTTAAAGCAATTAATAAGCCAGTAGTTTTGTGTTACGCTATTTTTTATAGGGGCTTGTTATATAAATGAAAAAACGACGTTTAAACGTCGTTTTTAATGGGAAGGAAGGGCAAATTATTTTTTTTGGTAGATGATCCCAGGGTTACAACGAACCATCTCAAACTCATTACTTAAGCCAGTCATTGACTCTGAGGCACCCAAAAATAAATATCCTTTTGGGTTTAGTGCTTGGGCAAACTGGCTAATGATTTTTGCTTTCACCTCAGGTGAAAAATATATAAGTACATTGCGGC
Organism: Pseudoalteromonas sp. MM1; assembly: GCF_030296835.1. Lineage (NCBI taxonomy): Bacteria > Pseudomonadati > Pseudomonadota > Gammaproteobacteria > Alteromonadales > Pseudoalteromonadaceae > Pseudoalteromonas > Pseudoalteromonas sp. MM1. The sequence goes on from NZ_AP027922.1 coordinate 2,677,322, forward strand.
AAAAAATAATATCAAATTTGCCCATTAAGGCATAAGAATCAAGCAGGTTTAAATGCCTAAAGCTCACCTGCTTTCTGACTGAGTCGACAACTTTTGCCATACCGTTGCCGCTATCCATAAAGAACTTTTTACGGCGCTCTGCTGATAGGCCTCGTGCTAATGCCAACGCATCATATTCAGCGTTTTTACACATATCGAGCATTGTATTGGAAATATCAGTACCAATAATTTGTGCCCCCATACGCAGTACGCTCGGTTGCTGTGCCTGAAACTCAGCCACAGACATGGCAATAGAATAAGGCTCTTGGCCTGAAGAGCTGGCCGCTGACCAAATTTTTAATGGCCTACGGAGGTCTTTAAACTCTGGAAACAATTTATTTTTTAAAAGCTCAAAAGGATATTGATCCCTAAACCATAAAGTTTCATTAGTGGTCATGGCATCGACTACAGCGGCTCTAAGTTGCCGCTCATGGGGGGCAAGCGTTTTAGTCACTAATTGTGATAAAGATTCGACATTAAAACGAGCCATAAGCGGAGCAAGCCTACTTTTTACTAAATATTGCTTGTTTTCCCCTAACACAATACCACATTGCTGCTCTAAAAATGAGCGAAATTGATCGTAGTCACTTTGCTGCAAATCTTTACTATTCAAATTACTAACACCTATTGTTGCTTAGTCACAGTGAACCCATTTTTTTACTGCTGTTGCCAATTCATCTGGGTTAAATTTTGCTATAAAGTCATCCGCGCCTACTTTTTCGATCATCGCCTGATTAAACACGCCACTCAAAGAAGTGTGTAAAATAACATGTAAAGGCGCTAATTTTGGATCTGCTTTAATTTCTGCCGTTAATGTATAGCCGTCCATTTCAGGCATTTCAACGTCAGATATCAATAAACCTACACGCTCAGTAATATCATTTTTACAATCAAGCTCGGCTATTTCTTTAAGCCTAACTAAAGCCTCTTTACCATTTTTTGCAAGTTCAGTTTGCACACCAAGTGGCTCAAGTGCTCTTTTTACTTGGTTACGTGCAACAGCTGAATCGTCGGCAATAAATACAATACGTTCACCTAAGTCTTTTTGTATTGCACTGTCGGCAGCAAGGTCGGCACTCACTTCGGTATTTACTGGACAAATTTCGTTTAAGATTTTTTCTACATCGAGAATTTCGACCAGTTCGTTTTCAATCTCGGTAACGGCAGTTAAATAAGAGTAACGCCCTGCTCCCGATGGGGGTGGCATTATTTTTTCCCAGTTCATGTTAACTATTCGCTCAACGCCGCCAACTAAAAAGCCCTGCACTGAACGATTGTACTCTGCAATTATAATAAAGCTGTCTTTTACATTTTCGATAGGTCGACCGCCTACGGCCATTGATAAGTCGATAACTGAAATAGTTTGACCTCGAATATGCGCAACTCCTCTAATGTATGCATTTGATTTTGGCATACTTGTTAAAGGAGGACATTGTAGTACTTCTCTTACTTTAAATACGTTGATCCCAAAACGCTGACGCCCTCTGAGCTTAAATAATAGTAATTCTAGGCGGTTCTGCCCAACCAACTGGGTGCGTTGGTTTACTGAGTCTAAAATGCCTGCCATTCAAATCTCCTAAAGAAAACAAATAATGCGGAACGATAATTGCTTTCTGTTTATAAAGCTACATAACATCGCGGGAGCGTCTACTTTTTGACGCAAAATATTTATACCCTGTTTGAAACCATAAGCATAGTCGAAACATTATGAGTTTGTTAAAAAAGTCCAGAAGATACAATGTTTTTTATTTTCTTGCTAGCTTATGCTTTGCATTACCTACTCAGGCAAATGTGTATAGCAAAGATATATTACAAGAAATAGCAATTTCTCATATTGCTGAACAAGTTACCGTGCCACTTGAAAAAAATGTAGAGATTACCGCCCTTGCCCTCGATAGCCGTATTCCTGATAGAGTATGTGAAAACGAGCCAGAGCTAGTTGTACCAAATGAGCCACCCTTTACACGTCAGGTGACTGTACAAATAAAGTGTAACGATGCGCAAAGCTGGACTCAATATGTCCATGTAAGAATTGTTAAAATGGCACCCGTTGTGGTTGCCACGGCAAATCTAGCACGTGGTGAGGTTATTACTAAGTCTCATCTAAGCGTACAAATGAAGCCTTCGCAGTTTGTAAGAGTACAATATTTAGATGACCCTTTAATGCTCATTGGCAGTCGTAGTAAGCGAAATATTAGAAGCGGGATGCCTGTTTTGCTCAACCAAATTTGTATGGTTTGCAAAGGCGACGCTGTTAATATTTATGCGAGTATTAAAGGACTTAGAATAAAAACCACGGGGATAGCACTTGAAGATGGCACCCTTGGTGAGCAAGTACAGATCAAGAATAAAAAATCCGGTAAAATTTTGAATGCACGTGTAGATGGTGTAGAGTCTGTTCAAGTTAATATTTAATTTCGATTTATACTAAAGTATCCTATGTATATGCCGATAACTTGGCATAAGTTGGGTAATATACAGGTTTATTATTATGGTTAATCAAGTTAATGGTAGTAATCAACAAGCTAATGCGCTTACAAACGCTAAACAGCAACAAGTTGATATTAAAAAAGATAACGCTGCAAGTACACAAACAGCACACACTCCTTCGCCTAAAGCGGCGAGCGATTCAGTGAGCCTGACGCCACAAGCACAGCAGTTAAAAACTCTGCAAGATAAAGCGCAGCAGTCATCTGGCTTTGATAGTGAAAAAGTTGCTGAACTTAAAAAAGCGATTACCGAAGGTAAATACCAAATTGATGCCGAAAAGCTGACTAAAAACTTAGCTGATTTTGAGTTTAACGTATATGGCTGATCACAATAGTTTAATTAGCGTTAAATTAGATGAGCAAGTTAAATGCTTGGATTCATTATATGCGTTATTAAACGAAGAGCTTAGTATTATTGCCTCTCGCAGAGGTGAAGGTTTAAAAGAGCTTGCCCAACAAAAAATGTCTTTTTTAACCAAACTCACCCAGCTCGATAAAGAGTTAAATAAACTCTTTGCTGCTAATGATGAAAATGCCTCTGAAGTAACTGATCGAGTAGCGCAAGTTAAAGTGCAGTTAGCGCAGTGCCAAAAACAAAATAAAGTAAACTCACATGCTGCCCGCCAAGCGCACTTAAGTGTAAAACAACTAAAAGATATTTTAATAGGCGCCCCAACTAGCATGACTTACGACCAAGGCGGTAGCGTGGTTAATACCGACAGCAAGCTGGTTCGTAACCTAAAAGCTTAACTGCTTTTATCTATCCTAATTTATTTAAAAAGCCCTTATTGAAGTCTCAATAAGGGCTTTTTAGGTTCACTACTTAGCACAAAATAATAACCACACTTTTGATTAAGTGAGTTTTAGAAACCCACTTCAGCTATTTAACTGAAGTGGGTTAGTCATTTAAATATCTGTTTGATTGTTACCATTTTCAATTAAGTGTTTAATCATTTCCTCTGATTGGTTTTGAACATCAACGGCTGGCGCTGCCTCATCAACACGTTCTCCACTTTGTGCAGATGAGTACGCAATTGCAGAGCCTTCTTCATCAAGTAAGTTATTTAAGGCAAGTAATTGCTCTGTTTCAGAGTCAATAATTACATCGTTTATATTAAGTGGCTCTGTTTCGCTTACTTGTACAACTTGCTCTGGTGAACTTGTCATACTTCCTATATTTTCAAGGTTTATCGTTTCTGTGCTTAACACTCCATCGCTCTGCGTATCACCCAATGCTGACTCATCAAAAAATGACGAAGGCATGGTATCGCCTGCCCCAGAGCCAGATTGTGACGTGTATATATTTCCGGATTCTATAAACGCATCATTCCCGTTTTTCACTTGATAATTACCTGCGTCATCAACAGTAAAGAAATAAGTGTTTTCAAGGCCTGTACCTAGTAGCCCTAAAAGATTTAAATCTAAGTTAGTTGAGTCCCAATTTCCCTGAGCATCTACTACAGCATGTGGTGCTGAGGTTAAGGCTAAATCAATGCCTAAAACTAATGAATCGACAATATAAACTTTACTTCCCTCACCACCATCAGATGTGCCCTCATAACCAACTAAAACACTCACAGGAGGGAGTAATGGTAGTGACACATCTAGGATGTACTCAGGCGTTACTGTAAAGTTAATTGGCGTAGTATCAATAACCAACCCAGATACGCTACCGCTTGACGTTGTATTGCCTGATGTATCAGTTGCTACTGCTGTTACAGTATAAGCCCCATCAGCTAACCCCGTATCAGGTGAGGCACTCCATGCCCCGGATGCGTCGGCAGTTACCTGTTTAGTTACTTCCGTTGCGCCGCTAAAGGTGACTAATATAGTTTCTCCAGCACCAGCAGTTCCTGTAATAAGTGGACTTTGATCCGCTGTTAGAGCGAGTCCCGAGTCAATCGTAATACCTGAGTCAATTACGCTACTTATGGATTGCGTACCTGTGTTGCCTGCAGCATCAACAATGTTTACATCCACACTGTAGTTACCTTCAGGTAGTACTTCTGTAGCAGTGACGCTCCAAGTTCCATCAGGTCCAACAGTTGTTTCAACATTATGAGTGGCACCCGCTGAATCAGTAAACATAACGACTACTAACGCGCCTGCGAAGCTTCCCGTTACTGAGCCTGTAACAGTAAGCGTAGTATCTTGCCCTCCCAATATTGGTTCTATGACGACAGTTGGGGCTGTGTAGTCTGTGCTTGACACCATAGTATCGCTAGCAGAGTTACCCGCAGTATCACTTATTGATGCTGTAGCGCTAAAGCCACCTTCACTCAGTATGGTAGTCGCTGTTACTGTCCATGTGCCATTTCCTGCGACTTGGGCAGTAATAGTTTGAGAATCGTTATTAGAATCTGTTATAACTACGCTCAGTGTTGTACCTGCTGGCGCATCACTTGTACCTGTAATAGTTGGTAGAGAGTTGTTAGTCACTGGTAGCTGGTCAATTTCGATTGCTGGCGGTGTTAAGTCAACAATACCACTTAGGCTTGTAGAACTTGTAAGGTTTAAGTTTTCGACTGTCGCATCAACCGTAAACGCACCTTCAGCTAATGGAGTGGTTGGTATTAATGTCCACACTCCTGCAATAGCCTGTGTGTTGTAAGTAGTTGCTGTACCACTACTATCGGTTATTACAACTTCCACATCGCCATTTAACACATCGGTAGTACCGCTAATGGTAGGGGTTGTATCGCTTGTATCTATTATTGGGTTGATTAATAGGCCCGGTAAAGTAGTGCTAACGGTGCCCGTTTGTGTCGCTGTTGCTATATTTCCTGCATCATCAATACTAATGGCTTCAACGGTTAAATCACCTTCAGCTAGAACCGGAGTAACAGTAAGCCACGTGCCATCGCCTAATACCGTTGTAGTAACTACAAAGAGTGTATTTGTAGAGTCAGTAATGTTAACCGTGATTAAGCTACCGGTTTCTTCGTCACTGGTGCCAGTAATAGTTGGCGTTAATGTATTAAGTACACCAAAGGCGTCTATCCCTAGCGCTGGTGGAATGGTATCAATGGTCACTTGCTCAGTAACCGATTGACCTACGTTACCCGCAGCATCAGTAATACTTGCGAATACACTATATATACCATCGGGTAGGCTCGTGGTTAGTAATGACCACGTGCCATCACTACCAACAAGGGCATCAAATACTGTTGCGTTGCCGTTATTATCAATTACAGTTACATCAATGTCTGTACCCGGAGCCTCCTCTGAAGTACCCGAAATAGTTAGTATGTCAGTATTACTTATGCTCAACGGTAAAATATCTACCACAGGTACTAACGTATCAACAACAAACTCAAGTGTTTGTGTTACTACATTGCCAGCATCATCAGTGATACTGACGTTGGCAACATGCTGCCCTTCAGTCAGCGCATCAACTTCCAGTGAAAATAGCCCTGCTGCATTCACTGTTGTTGTTAATACTGAACCTCCGTCCAGTTGAATCTCTACCACGCCATTAATTAAATCACTGGTCCCTTGAATAATTGGAGTAGAATCTGACGTTGTACCAATCACTTGCAAATTAAGTGTTGGCGAGATGGTATCTACTACACTGCTTAGCAGCTGTGTAGCTGTGATCCCGACTTCACTTAATACATTTACAGTTACAGTAAACACGCCCTCAGCAAGTGATTGAGGAACTTGTACAGCCCATGAGTTATCTGCCTGTACTATCGCAACGAGTTCTTGTACTACGTTATCGCTATCAATCACTTCAACAAGTACTTCGGTGCCTGGGGCTTGGTCGGTCGTACCGCTAATTATTGGTAAATCTCCCTCGCCAGTTACAAAGTCAACCACCGCATTAAGTAATGGCGTTGAGGCATCTACATCTGCAGTAGTAATAGTGGTGGTGTTACCTGCATCGTCAGTGGCAGAGGCTTCAACAACTGATAAGCCAATAACATTAACTGCTAGACCCAATAACTCCCAATCGCCGTTGGCATCGGTGGTTACATCGTATGTTAAGTCAAGTAAATCACCTGCAAGCTCTAGAGTAACCGTAACGGTTTTACCTTCGCCCAAATCGGATGTACCAGATAAAGAAATCAACTGACCTAATAAGAACGAAGGAACAATAGTAAGCTCTGGAGGCACTGTATCCACTTCGCCACCTGTTTTACTGTCAACCGATGTGTTTCCTGCGTTATCAGTAATCGTTGCTGTAACACTATAAACCCCTTCAGCTAATACATTATCTGCAGCAGCTTGCCAGTCTCCATTAGCATCCGTTTGTACGGTAATTTGATGCGATGCGCCGGCTGAGTCCGTAAACGTAACGAAAACATTTGTATTTGGCTCGTTTGATGTGCCGCTAATTAATGGCGTGCTGTCTTGGGTAAGTATTAATGAACTTTGATCAATACTAATTTCTGGCGCAATTGTATCTATATTAGCGTTAGCGATATTGCTGCCTGTATTTCCGGCATTATCAGTAATAAATACTTCTACTAAATATGCCCCCTGAGAAAGGCTGTTGCTTGCCTCTACTGACCAAGTTCCACCGGCTTGCACCGTTGTATTGACAGTATGCGCATTACCTTGGAAGTCGGTAAATACCACAGCAACCACATCTCCTACAGCTGCACCTGTTACGCTGCCAGAAACGCTAGGTGTTAAGTCTGTACTACCTATAATATCGTTAATGCTTACTACTGGCGCAGTTATATCAACCACACCGGTAGTGCTAGTATTTACAGGATTACCCGCTGTATCACTGGTTGATGCAGTAACAGTATACGTACCTTCGCTAAGCGATAAAGGAGCAGCAACTGACCATGTACCATTTGCACCAACTGTGGCATTAACTGTTTGCTCTGCGCCTAAGCTATCTGTAATCAAAATAGCGACTATCGCGCCTTGTGGGGCTGTACTTGTACCTGAAATTGTAGGCGTTGTATCATTGCTCGTTAGTAGCGGTGTAATATTTAATACTGGGGCTGTTAAATCTATAAGCCCTGTATCTGTTGCACTGCTTGTTAAGCCACCTTCAGTTACACTGGCTGAAACAGTAAACGTGCCCTCAGGAAGAATATTTGTCGCATCTACACTCCATGTATTGTCAATTACAGTAGTTGTAACCGTATGCGAAACATTATTAACATCAGTAATAGTAACTGTAACTACCGTACCATTTTCAGCACTACTCGACCCAGAAAGCGTAGGCGTTTGATCGTTTGTATCAACAATGGTGTTTATATTAATGGTAGGTGCATTAGTGTTAAGTGTGGCAGTCGCATTTGCTTCACTGCTATTACCTGCAGTATCAGTAATGCTTGCTGAAACTGTCACTTGTCCATCAGTTAATGGCGTAGTTACATCAACACTCCATACCCCGCCTGCACCCACAGTCGTTGTGTAGATATCAATGCTATCACCATCAGTAATGGTGACATTGATTGTAGTACCTTCAACCTCATTAGAGGTACCTGAAATAGTAGGCGTGCTGCTATTAATTGTACCTAATGCGTCAATGGTAATAGTTGGTGCTTGAGTATCAACAAGACCTGTTCCAGTCGCTGAACCAGTATTATTAGCATCATCGGTAATACTAACAACAACACTGTAATTTCCTTGCGGTAAATTGGGCGCTGTGGTTTGCCAATTACCATCTGTATCAACCGTAGCAGCTAACGTATGCGTATCCCCATTACTATCTGTAATAACAATATCTACATTTGTGCCAGTAGGCTCTGTTGATGTACCGCTAATAACTGGGGTATCTGTGTTAAATACGGTTATTTCATCCAATGTGACTATGGGTATCTGAGTATCAATTGTTAAGTCAATTGTTGTGCTAGTGACATTATTAGCGTCGTCAGCAACATTAATTTGCGCCGTATAGTTACCATCGGTAAGTGCAGATGGTACCTCTACCTGCCAATTTCCGTCAGTATCTACTACCGCAATAAAGGTTTGGCCATCAATGCTTATTATTACATCAGCACCTATGGCATCACTGGTGCCTGATAGGTTTGGCGTTGTATCTGCTGTAGTGTCGATAGGGTTAACGCTAAGAGTAGGTGCTATGCTGTCTATTTCACCTTGTGCTTGCTCAGAAGTTAAATTCCCAACGTCGTCTCTTACCTCAGCGGTAACCGTATATTGCCCTTGCGAAAGCTCGGTTGGCACTTCAACAGACCAACTTCCATTAGCTTGAACTATGGCCGTAAACTGCTGGCTTTGACCTGCACTATCTACAACGGTAAGTTGTATCTCGGTTCCTTGATCCATATCTGTAGTACCAGAAATCACTGGCGTTGCATCATTCGATAATGCATCTACAGTCACACTAAGCGCAGGTGCTTCATTATCAAAATTAAGTGAGTTAACGCTCGCAACATTGCCGGCCGCATCACTTGCAGTTGCAGTAACATATGCAAGGCTAAGCAAAGGTACTGTTATGTTTGCAAGTCCCCATGTGCCATCAGCATTCGTTGTCGCTGTGTAGGTAGCGCCTACAGCACCGCCAACAAGATACTCGGTAATGGTGATCACTGACCCTTCGGGTAAATCAGAATCCCCAGAAAGAGAAACTAAGTTGCCAAGTAAGAACGAAGGAATGATCTCTAAAGTCGGTGGCGTTACATCCACTTCACCGTTGTCTGTGCCTGTGCCGGTGTTACCTGCTGCATCCGTGATGCTGGCGCTGACGCTGTAGTTACCTTCTGCTAAATCAGTCGCTGGGGTGGCGCTCCAGTTACCGTTGGCATCGGTTTGTACATCAATGGTTTGTACGCCGTTTGCTGCATCGGTAAAGGTCACCGTGACGGTACTGTTAGGAGCATCACTGGTGCCCGTAACCGTTGGTGTGCTGTCGTTGGTGAGCGCTGGTGCATCCACACTCACACTTGGCGCGGTGGTATCGATGTTACCGCTGCCAGTAATATCGTTGCTGTTGCCCGCTGCATCGCTAATGCTGGCCTCAATACTGTACGGTCCTTCGGCAAGTGCCGTGGGTACTTCCACTGAGAAGTTGCCACTGGCATCCACGGTGGTGGTAAAGGTTTGCTCGGCCCCTAAATCATCAATAACCGTAAAGGTGATCACGGTGCCTTCAACCGCATCACTGGTGCCGCTTAAGGTTGGGGTTACGTCGTTACTTGAACCTGGGCTGGTTAAATCAATTGTTGGCGCAATGGTGTCCACTTCCCCTGCGCCGGTGGCAGTGGCTTCGTTACCCGCTGCATCGCTTACGCTTGCACTTACTGTGTAGTTGCCTTCAGCAAGTACTTGTGAGGCGGCTACACTCCAGGTGCCATTAGCGCCTAAGGTCGTTGTAACCGTATGCGTGACGTTATTGCTATCGGTGATCTCTACCGTCACGGTGCTGCCCTGTGGTGCATTCGCGGTGCCGGTGATCGTTGGTGTGGTGTCGTTTGTTACGCTTAGCGTATCAACTTCAATCGCTGGCATAGTGGTGTCTATAATACCGGTTTCTGTAGCGCTGCCAATATTTCCTAGGCCATCGTCTACTTCGGCAGTGACCGTGTATTCGCCTTCAGCTAAAGCACTTGGTGCATCCACACTCCAGATGCCACCCGTTACAGTCGTATCAACAGTCGTAATATTCCCTGCACTGTCTTCAAACGTTAGGCTAATGGTGGTGCCATCGGCTGCATCGCTTGTTCCATTAATGGTTGGCGTGGTGTCATTGGTGTCCACCAAGGCATTAATACTAATGCTTGGCGCAGTGGTGTTCAGTGTCGCGCTTTCACTCACCGTGGTGGTGTTACCGGCGTTGTCGCTTACACTTGCCTCAATGGTGAGCTCACCATCGCTTAAGGCGTTCGGTACATCCGCTGACCAGCTGCCATCGGCTTGCACTGTGGCGGTGAAGGTTTCGGTTGTGATGCCATCGCTGACGCTGATACTAATCACCGTGCCCGCTGGCGCATTGGTGCTTCCGCTAATGGTCGGGGTGCTGTCGTTGGTCGCGCCCACGGTATCGAGTGTCAGTGTCGGTGCAAGGCTGTCTATGGTGCCCGCTTGTGTCGCGCCTCCGGTATTGCCTGCCGCATCGGTAATGCTGGCTTGCACACTGTAGCTGCCTTCTGGTAATTCTGGGCTAGTTGCTTGCCAGTTGCCGTTGGCATCCACTGTGGCGGTAATGGGAGTTTCATCGCCATTACTGTCGGTGATAACAATGTTTACAACGGTGCCTTCAGGCTCTGTTGAGGTACCACTGATAAGTGGCGTGCTGTCGTTACCAAGTCCCAGTGCATCCACGGTTACAACCGGGGTGATGGTATCAACATTGCCACTGCTGTTGGCTGTGCTCTCATTGCCGGCGGCATCACTAATACTGGCCGTTACAGTAAAGTCACCTTGTGCTAGCGCACTGGGCACTTCAATGTCCCAATGGCCATCCGTGCCAACAGTGGTAGTGATGGTTTGTACAGCGCCGTCGCTGTCGGTTACAGTGAGTGTGACTGTGCCGCCAATTTCGTTACTGGTGCCTTGCAAGGTCGGGGTTAAGTCGTTTACATCGCCTACATTTTGTATCGTAAGCGTGGGCGCTTGCGTGTCGATAGTGCTGGTTTCACTCACAGTGGTTTCGTGGCCTACGCTGTCGCGTACGCTCACTTCAATCGTGCTCTCGCCTTCACTGAGTGGTGTGCTTGGTGTGGCACTCCAATCACCGTTTGCATCAACAAGGGCGGTAATGGTTTGTGGGTTGCCGTCACTGTCGGTTACGACAATCGTGACTTGTGCCCCTTCGCCTGCATCGCTTGTGCCGCTAATAACTGGCGTGTTGCTATTGCTTTGTGCGTCAACCTCAACCGTCAGCGTGGGTGGTGTGTTATCAAAATCATCTGAGCTGATTGTGCGTGTATTACCCGCAGCATCGGTGGCTGTGGCAATCACAGAGCCGACGTCCAGTAGTGATACATCAAGCCCCACTAAAGACCAATTACCATTAGCGTCGGTTGTGGTGGTGTAAGTGACACCAACCCCGCCGCCAATAAGTTGCTCGGTGATGGTGATTTCACTGCCTGCTGGCAGGTCAGAGGTACCACTTAGGGTAACCAATAAACCAAGCTCAAAGGTCGGTGTAAAGGCAAGGATTGGTGGCGTTACATCCACTTCACCGTTGTCTGTGCCTGTGCCGGTGTTACCTGCTGCATCGGTGATGCTGGCGCTGACGCTGTAGTTACCTTCTGCTAAATCAGTCGCTGGGGTGGCGCTCCAGTTACCGTTGGCATCGGTTTGTACATCAATGGTTTGTACGCCGTTTGCTGCATCGGTAAAGGTCACCGTGACGGTACTGTTAGGAGCATCACTGGTGCCCGTAACCGTTGGTGTGCTGTCGTTGGTGAGCGCTGGTGCATCCACACTCACACTTGGCGCGGTGGTATCGATGTTACCGCTGCCAGTAATATCGTTGCTGTTGCCCGCTGCATCGCTAATGCTGGCCTCAATACTGTACGGTCCTTCGGCAAGTGCCGTGGGTACTTCCACTGAGAAGTTGCCACTGGCATCCACGGTGGTGGTAAAGGTTTGCTCGGCCCCTAAATCATCAATAACCGTAAAGGTGATCACGGTGCCTTCAACCGCATCACTGGTGCCGCTTAAGGTTGGGGTTACGTCGTTACTTGAACCTGGGCTGGTTAAATCAATTGTTGGCGCAATGGTGTCCACTTCCCCTGCGCCGGTGGCAGTGGCTTCGTTACCCGCTGCATCGCTTACGCTTGCACTTACTGTGTAGTTGCCTTCAGCAAGTACTTGTGAGGCGGCTACACTCCAGGTGCCATTAGCGCCTAAGGTCGTTGTAACCGTATGCGTGACGTTATTGCTATCGGTGATCTCTACCGTCACGGTGCTGCCCTGTGGTGCATTCGCGGTGCCGGTGATCGTTGGTGTGGTGTCGTTTGTTACGCTTAGCGTATCAACTTCAATCGCTGGCATAGTGGTGTCTATAATACCGGTTTCTGTAGCGCTGCCAATATTTCCTAGGCCATCGTCTACTTCGGCAGTGACCGTGTATTCGCCTTCAGCTAAAGCACTTGGTGCATCCACACTCCAGATGCCACCCGTTACAGTCGTATCAACAGTCGTAATATTCCCTGCACTGTCTTCAAACGTTAGGCTAATGGTGGTGCCATCGGCTGCATCGCTTGTTCCATTAATGGTTGGCGTGGTGTCATTGGTGTCCACCAAGGCATTAATACTAATGCTTGGCGCAGTGGTGTTCAGTGTCGCGCTTTCACTCACCGTGGTGGTGTTACCGGCGTTGTCGCTTACACTTGCCTCAATGGTGAGCTCACCATCGCTTAAGGCGTTCGGTACATCCGCTGACCAGCTGCCATCGGCTTGCACTGTGGCGGTGAAGGTTTCGGTTGTGATGCCATCGCTGACGCTGATACTAATCACCGTGCCCGCTGGCGCATTGGTGCTTCCGCTAATGGTCGGGGTGCTGTCGTTGGTCGCGCCCACGGTATCGAGTGTCAGTGTCGGTGCAAGGCTGTCTATGGTGCCCGCTTGTGTCGCGCCTCCGGTATTGCCTGCCGCATCGGTAATGCTGGCTTGCACACTGTAGCTGCCTTCTGGTAATTCTGGGCTAGTTGCTTGCCAGTTGCCGTTGGCATCCACTGTGGCGGTAATGGGAGTTTCATCGCCATTACTGTCGGTGATAACAATGTTTACAACGGTGCCTTCAGGCTCTGTTGAGGTACCACTGATAAGTGGCGTGCTGTCGTTACCAAGTCCCAGTGCATCCACGGTTACAACCGGGGTGATGGTATCAACATTGCCACTGCTGTTGGCTGTGCTCTCATTGCCGGCGGCATCACTAATACTGGCCGTTACAGTAAAGTCACCTTGTGCTAGCGCACTGGGCACTTCAATGTCCCAATGGCCATCCGTGCCAACAGTGGTAGTGATGGTTTGTACAGCGCCGTCGCTGTCGGTTACAGTGAGTGTGACTGTGCCGCCAATTTCGTTACTGGTGCCTTGCAAGGTCGGGGTTAAGTCGTTTACATCGCCTACATTTTGTATCGTAAGCGTGGGCGCTTGCGTGTCGATAGTGCTGGTTTCACTCACAGTGGTTTCGTGGCCTACGCTGTCGCGTACGCTCACTTCAATCGTGCTCTCGCCTTCACTGAGTGGTGTGCTTGGTGTGGCACTCCAATCACCGTTTGCATCAACAAGGGCGGTAATGGTTTGTGGGTTGCCGTCACTGTCGGTTACGACAATCGTGACTTGTGCCCCTTCGCCTGCATCGCTTGTGCCGCTAATAACTGGCGTGTTGCTATTGCTTTGTGCGTCAACCTCAACCGTCAGCGTGGGTGGTGTGTTATCAAAATCATCTGAGCTGATTGTGCGTGTATTACCCGCAGCATCGGTGGCTGTGGCAATCACAGAGCCGACGTCCAGTAGTGATACATCAAGCCCCACTAAAGACCAATTACCATTAGCGTCGGTTGTGGTGGTGTAAGTGACACCAACCCCGCCGCCAATAAGTTGCTCGGTGATGGTGATTTCACTGCCTGCTGGCAGGTCAGAGGTACCACTTAGGGTAACCAATAAACCAAGCTCAAAGGTCGGTGTAAAGGCAAGGATTGGTGGCGTTACATCCACTTCACCGTTGTCTGTGCCTGTGCCGGTGTTACCTGCTGCATCCGTGATGCTGGCGCTGACGCTGTAGTTACCTTCAGCTAAATCTGTCGCTGGGGTGGCGCTCCAATTGCCGTTGGCATCGGTTTGTACATCAATGGTTTGTACGCCGTTTGCTGCATCGGTAAAGGTCACCGTGACGGTGCTGTTTGCTGCATCACTGGTGCCCGTAACCGTTGGCGTGCTGTCGTTGGTGAGCGCTGGTGCATCCACACTCACACTTGGCGCGGTGGTATCGATGTTGCCGCTGCCAGTAATATCGTTGCTGTTGCCCGCTGCATCGCTAATCGTCGCGTCGATACTGTAAGGGCCTTCGGCAAGTGCCGTGGGTACTTCCACTGAGAAGTTGCCGTTAGCATCCACGGTGGTGGTAAAGGTTTGCTCGGCCCCTAAATCATCAATAACCGTAAAGGTGATCACGGTGCCTTCAACCGCATCACTGGTGCCGCTTAAGATTGGGGTGACATCGTTACTTGAACCTGGGCTGGTTAAATCAAGTGTTGGCGCAATGGTGTCTACTTCACCACTGCCGGTAGCAATGGCTTCGTTACCCGCTGCATCGCTCACGCTTGCGCTTACAGTAAAGTTGCCTTCAGCAAGTACTTGAGAGGCGGCTACACTCCAGGTGCCATTAACGCCAAGCGTCGTTGTAACCGTATGCGTGACGTTGTTGCTATCGGTGATCTCTACCGTCACGGTGCTGCCCTGTGGTGCATTCGCGGTGCCGGTGATCGTTGGTGTGGTGTCGTTTGTTACGCTTAGCGTATCAACTTCAATCGCTGGCATAGTGGTGTCTATAATACCGGTTTCTGTAGCGCTGCCAATATTTCCTAGGCCATCGTCTACTTCGGCAGTGACCGTGTATTCGCCTTCAGCTAAAGCACTTGGTGCATCCACACTCCAGATGCCACCCGTTACAGTCGTATCAACAGTCGTAATATTCCCTGCACTGTCTTCAAACGTTAGGCTAATGGTGGAGCCATCGGCTGCATCACTTGTCCCGCTGATAGTTGGCGTGGTGTCATTGGTGTCAACCAAGGCATTAATACTAATGCTTGGCGCAGTGGTGTTCAGTGTCGCGCTTTCACTCACCGTGGTGGTGTTACCGGCGTTGTCGCTTACACTTGCCTCAATGGTGAGCTCACCATCGCTTAAGGCGTTCGGTACATCCGCTGACCAGCTGCCATCGGCTTGCACTGTGGCGGTGAAGGTTTCTGTTGTTACGCCATCGCTGACGCTGATACTAATCACTGTGCCCGCTGGCGCATTGGTGCTTCCGCTGATTGTCGGGGTGCTGTCGTTGGTCGCGCCCACGGTATCGAGTGTCAGTGTCGGTGCAAGGCTATCTATGGTGCCCGCTTGCACGGCGCCTCCGGTATTGCCTGCCGCATCGGTAATGCTGGCTTGCACACTGTAGCTGCCTTCAGGTAATTCAGGGCTAGTTGCTTGCCAGTTGCCGTTGGCATCCACTGTGGCGGTAATGGGAGTTTCATCGCCATTACTGTCGGTGATAACAATGTTTACAACGGTGCCTTCAGGCTCTGTTGAGGTACCACTGATAAGTGGCGTGCTGTCGTTACCAAGCCCCAGTGGATCCACGGTTACAACCGGGGTGATGGTATCAACATTGCCACTGCTGTTGGCTGTGCTCTCATTGCCTGCGGCATCACTAATACTGGCGGTGACAGTAAAGTCACCTTGTGCTAGCGCACTGGGCACTTCAATGTCCCAATGGCCATCCGTGCCAACAGTGGTAGTGATGGTTTGTACAGCGCCGTCGCTGTCGGTTACAGTGAGTGTGACTGTGCCGCCAATTTCGTTACTGGTGCCTTGCAAGGTCGGGGTTAAGTCGTTTACATCACCCACGGTTTGCATGGTTAACGTGGGTGCTTGCGTGTCTAGAGTAATTGTATCGGTTACTGTTGTTGTGTTTCCTGCTTCGTCAGACACACTTACTTCTATGGTGTTATCACCTTCATTCAAGTCTGTTTGAGGGGTTACTTCCCAATTTCCATTAACATCTACTGTGGTTGTTAGTGTTTGTTCAACCCCGTTTTCATCAGTGATCACTACAGTAATCGTTGTCCCTACATCAGCATTACTCGTGCCCGAAATAGTCGGCGTTGTATCATTGGTAACAGCCTCAAAATCAACGGTTAAACTAGGGCCTACAGTATCAATATTACCGGTTACAGTATCTAAAGCACTATTGCCTGCAGCATCAGAAACCTCTGCCTGTACAGTGTAATCCCCAGAAGCTAACTCTTGAGAAAGCTCTACACTCCAATTCCCTTGTGCATCCGTTGTCGTATTAAACAAGCGAACAACGCCTTGGGAATCAGTAACAGTCAAGCTTACTACAGTGCCAAATACCACGCCTGTAGTATTACCGGCAATAATTGGTGTTGTATCATTACTAGTTTCTAGTTCATTTACTTGTATGGTTGGAGGCGTAATATCTATTACAGCATCAAGATCTGCATTTGCGCTTCCACCACCTAGGTCTGTTACAGTTGCACTGATTGAAATAGTACCCTCAGCCAAATCGGCAGGCGGAGTTACACTCCACTGTCCATTTGCATCAACAACTGTAGTTAAGGTCACAGTCGTACCTGTAGAGTCGGTGATCTGAACTTCAACAGACGAACCTACTTCTGCATTAAAAGTATCACCGCTTATTTGTGGGGTTTGATCGTTAGTTTCACCAATTACATCAATGGTAATAGTCAACGCGCTTGTATCAATTGTACCTGAAGCATTTGCAGTACCTTCATTACCAGCGCTATCACTAATAGCAGCATCTACGGTGTAACTACCTTCCGCTAAAGCGACAGGTACTTCAACTGTCCAACTTCCATCAGCAATTACTTGTGCCGTAAGAGTTTGAACAGCACCATTGGCATCAGTCACAGTTAAATTAATAGTCGAGCCTGTTGGCTCACCGCTAACAGTACCTGAAATGGTAGGTGTTGTATCACTGGTATCTCCTAACGCGTTAATAGTTACTACTGGCGCCGTGGTATCAACCTCACCGGTGGTGGTGGCTGTGGTTTCATTGCCTGCGGTGTCGGTTACCGATACCTCAACGGTAAATTCGCCTTCACTTAATTCGTTAGGTACATCCACACTAAAGGTGCCGTCGGCTTGCACTTCAGTAGTAATAGTTTGCGGATTACCCGCTTCATCCGTCACGGTGATCGTTACAACGGTGCCCTCTGGCTCGCCGGTTGCAGATCCTGAAATAGTCGGTGTGGTGTCGTTTGTATCGCCTACAGGGTCAATTATTACTGTGGGTCCTGCGGTATCAACCTCACCGGTGGTAGTGGCTGTGGTTTCATTACCTGCGGTGTCGGTTACTAATACCTCAACGGTAAATTCACCTTCACTTAGCTCATTAGGTACATCCACACTAAAGGTGCCGTCGGCTTGCACTTCAGTAGTAATAGTTTGCGGATTACCCGCTTCATCCGTCACGGTAATCGTTACAACGGTGCCCTCTGGCTCGCCGGTTGCAGATCCTGAAATAGTCGGTGTGGTGTCGTTTGTATCGCCTACAGGGTCGATAATTACTGTAGGCGCTGCGGTATCAACCTCACCGGTGGTAGTGGCTGTGGTTTCATTGCCTGCGGTGTCGGTTACTGATACCTCAACGGTAAATTCACCTTCACTTAATTCGTTAGGTACATCCACACTAAAGGTGCCGTCGGCTTGCACTTCGGTAGTAATGGTTTGCGGATTACCCGCTTCATCCGTCACAGTGATCGTTACAACGGTGCCCTCTGGCTCGCCGGTTACCGATCCTGAAATAGTCGGTGTGGTGTCGTTTGTATCGCCTACAGGGTCGATAATTACTGTAGGCGCTGCGGTATCAACCTCACCGGTGGTAGTGGCTGTGGTTTCATTGCCAGCGGTGTCGGTTACTGATACCTCAACGGTAAATTCACCTTCACTTAATTCGTTAGGTACATCCACACTAAAGGTGCCGTCGGCTTGCACTTCGGTAGTAATGGTTTGCGGATTACCCGCTTCATCCGTCACAGTGATCGTTACAACGGTGCCCTCTGGCTCGCCGGTTGCCGATCCTGAAATAGTCGGTGTGGTGTCGTTTGTATCGCCCACGGGATCAATTATTACTGTGGGTCCTGCGGTATCTATAACGCCTGTGGTTGAAGCTGAGGCTTCATTTCCTGCTGCATCAGTGGCTGTGGCCGTTATTGTAAACTCTCCCTCAGCTATAGGTGCTGTAGCTCCTACTTGCCATGATCCATCTTCTGCAACAACTGCCGTTAAGGTTTGCGAATCACCATTAGAGTCTGTTACTAATACAGTGATCAAGCTACCTGGTTCTACATCAGTTGTGGTACCACTAAATACAGGGGTTGAATCGTTAGAGTCAGTAAAGTTATTTACACTAATAGTTGGTGCGGTTAAATCTATAGTGCCGGTTTGTGAGTCTTGCGCGCTATTACCAGCGCTATCACTTACATTTGCCACCACGCTAAACTCACCCTCAGCTAATGCTTGTGGGACATCTATACTCCATGTGCCATCACCATTTATAGCAGTTACAAATTGCTGCTCAGCGCCAGCATTATCAGTCACAATCACAGTAACCACACTACCCGCTGCTAAACCTTGAGTAGACCCGCTTATAGTAGGCGTTGTATCGTTTGTATCACCAATATTATCTATAGTTACGCTAGGTGCGGTTAAATCTATGGTGCCAGTAACCGTTGCTGTACTGCTATTGCCTGCTTCGTCACTGACACTTGCAGTAACTGTAAAGTCACCTTCGCTAAGCTCATTAAGTATATCGGCGCTATAGCTTCCATCGGCATTAGTAACTGCTGTAATAGTTTGTTGATTACCGTCACTATCGGTTATTAATAAAATGACCTCAGTACCTTGAGGTACATCTACTACGCTACCTGTCACACTCGGTGTTGTATCATTTGTATCTGTAATTGGGTTAATAGTAATTGCAGGATCAGTTAAATCAATTTCGCCTACTTCAGTAGCAGAGGCAGTATTGCCAGCAGCATCGGTTACTGTTGCAACCACCGTAAATTGGCCCTCTACCAACTCATCCGTTGCTTCAATCGACCACGAACCATCAGCATTTGTGGTTACTTGCACAGTTTCTGTTGCGCCATCGCTGCCTGTAAAGGTAACAGTAACAACCGCTCCTGCGTCAACATCTTGCGTAGTACCGCTAATTGTTGGAGTGGTATCATTTGTATCAATAATAAAGTTAATACTTACGGTCAAATCTACATTACCGACCGTACTTGCTTGCGCCTCATTGCCCGCATCGTCTATAACAGCTGCAACGACAGTAAAATCCCCTTCAGGCAGAGGCTGTGTAACTTGAGCGCTCCAAGAACCATCTTCTTGAGTGACCGCTAAAAGATTAAAAGTACTGCCATCACTTGCGGTAATAGTTAAAGTTATAGTGGTACCAGCAGGCACATTAGCGGTATTACCACTTAAAAATGGCGTGGTATCGTTGGTATCGGCAATAGAGTCAATTTGAATAGAAATAGGGGCAAATGTAACTTCACCACTTGTTTGCGCGGATGCTTCGTTACCCGCAGGGTCACTCACTGTTGCGGTAACATTAAAATCTCCGCCAGGAATAGCGTTAGGCGATTCAACACTCCACGTGCCATCAGCCTCAAGCGTGGTTGTTAAGGTTTGTATATTACCATCGCTATCGGTTACTAAAACTGTAATTACCGAGCCCTCTGGTGCTCCTTCAACACGGCCTACAAAAGTAGGTGTTGTGTCATTAGTGTCTGCAATGGCCGTAACCGTTATCTCTGGGCTAGTTAAATCAACTAACCCTTGCTCTACAGCTTGTGACTCATTACCAGCAGTGTCGGTCACGGTTGCATTAACTTCAAACTCACCTTGTGCTAAAGGTGTAGAAACACTGACAGACCAGCTGCCATCATCATTTGTTTGCGTTAACAGCGTTTGAACTTGTCCATTAATGTCAGTAATAACCACAGTAATTACCGAGCCTGCTGGCACATCTTGCGCAGAACCTGTAATTACAGGGGTTGTATCTTGCGTATCGGCAATCGCATTAATTTCTACAATTGGTGCCGTTAGGTCAATAACTCCAGCATCACTTGCAAGTGCTTGGTTGCCTACGCTATCACTCACCTGCGCATCAACAGTAAAATCACCCTCTGGTAGTGCCACACTCACATCAACAGCCCAGCTACCATCTTCACCGGTAATAGCTGTTAAAAGCTGCACTTCGCCTGCACTGTCGGTTACTGTGATTGTTACTTCAGTACCTTGTGGCACACCGGTTGTAGTACCCGTTAATGGCGGCGTTGCATTATTAGTTTCACCTGCTACTGTAACTGTAATTTCAGGAGCAGTTAAATCAATACTCGCAACTGCTTGATCAATTGCTTGGTTACCAGCGGCATCAGCTGCTACTGCGTTAACATTAAACTCCCCTTCTGCCAAAGGCGATGTAGTGGTAATACTCCAATTACCTTGTGCATCAACTTGTGTCACTATCGTTTGTTGTGTGCCTGTGCTATCGGTAAGTGTTACAGAGACGTTGTCGCCAGTATTCAAGCCCGCTACCGACCCCGTAACCGTTACTGTTTGAGATGCAGAGTCTGCAACAGGGTCAATATTAATTACCGGCGCTGTGGTGTCTATCTCAATAGAAATAGCATCGTTAAACGCATTACCATCCGGGTCGGTGGCTTCAACAACTACGCTCACGGGTCCATCGGCTATCGGGTTAGGCAATGTAATTTCAAACGTGCCATCTGGGTCAATAACCGCGCTTACTACTTGAGAGTTACCATTTTCATCTGTCACAGTAATATTTACTGTTTCACCCACTAAGTTTTCACTTGTACCACTAATTGTTGGCTGAGATGAATTAGTTAAACCTACCTCATTTAATGATAGTGACGCAGTACTTTCATCAGGAACTACCCCATCAGAGGTGTCGCGAATATTTAGTGCTTCTGTAGAATCAGGATCAAAGCTTGAATCAAATGCAACGCTATTAGGGTTAACCCCCTCTGCAATACGTGTAAGCTGAACAAACGAGCTTCCTCCGCCAGAGCCCGCGCCACCAGCACCACCTGCGGCTGTTGCTTCTAAATTATCTAAAATATCACCATCGCCCTCTAAGGCATCTAAAAAGTCAGTAACATCAGAATTAGCCGCCGTTTGGCCATCGTTATTATCATTTTGTTCTAAGCTTGCAATGGCCGCGTCTAAGCTTTCGTCAAACACTGTGGTTTCGCTGCTATCGCGGGTTTCTTGTGCTAGTAAGTCAGGGGTAATTTTTACGTTTTGATTAGCAGGAATCGACAGAGTTTCTCCTTGCACATCAATTGTTAGCGATGAATTATCAGCGGTAACCACTAAATCGCCCACAGTAATAGTATCGCCTATTTCAAGTGGCTTAATTGTGCCATCTTCTAAAACAACACCAGCAGACCCTTTTAAGTCTATTACTAATAATTGATTAGATTCCATTTCACTTACCTCAAACATAAGAATTAAAAACTATTAATTAAAATGTAGAACAGCAAAACGCATTAGATACTGTACTCAAGTACAGTTTTTAGAAAAACATTAAAAATAAAAAAGTGGTAGATAATAAATTTTATGCTAGCCAAAACGATTATTTGCGAAATATGTATTTATTGACTAAACCATAGGGTAGGTATTGATAGCCTAAGTAACCCCTAAGAGGAAGAAATGATTACAAAAAATACTTTACTAAAGCAAAGAGGAAAACTGCTTATAGGCATAACGCTAAGTGCGCTGGGCGCAACGCATGTGGCAAACGCCAATGACAGCTCAGTGCTACCGCTTACGTACGTTACCAGTAAAGCAATTGAAAATAATCCAGAAGTACAGCAAGCATGGCATACTTTTAAATCCTCAATTTATGGCGTAGATGCAGCTCGCTCAGGCTACTTACCTAGTGTTGATGTATCTGCCAGCGCAGGCTATGAGCGCCGAAATTACGGTATTGAAGACGAATACAACCGCAACACGGCAGAGCTTAGCGTTACTCAAATGCTTTACGACGGGTTTAGAACGTCTAACACCGTTGAAAGATTTGAGCGCATTCAGCTCATTCGGTATTTTGAATTACTCTCACAAACAGAGCAAACAGCATTAGATGCATCTATTGCATTTTTAGATGTGCAAAAATTTAAAGAGCTTGTGACACTCGCTGAAGAAAACCTGCAAGAACACGAGTCTGTATACCAACAAATTGAACAAAGTGTAGGAGCCGGTGTTGCCCGAGCAGCAGATCTAGAGCAAATTAGCGGGCGCTTATCGCTAGCGCAATCTAATGTGCTAACCGAGTACGCTAACCTGCACGATGTAACAGCGCGTTATTTAAGAGTTGTTGGCGAGCTACCCGTTAATGATATAAAACAAGCTAAATTAGATGAGCAAAACGTGCCCATTTCTATTAACCAAGCGCTTGATATAGCCTATAAAAACAGCCCTACTTTTTACGCATCTCTATATAATATAGAAGCGCAAGAAGCCAATGCTCAGGCACAAAAAGCAGCGTTTCATCCAAACGTAGACTTATCTGCCCGTTACGGCACACAAGACAGAGACGAGCTAGGTTTAAACGAAACCAGAACCGAAGCACGGGTCGGTATAGACATAACCTATAACCTGTACAACGGGGGCCTAGATAGCGCTAACCTTAAGCAAGCATACCAAGATGTAAATATTGCCAAATATCAACGCGATCAAGCTTGTGTTGATATTCGTCAAAGCCTACAAATTGCCTATCATAATGTGAGCAATATAGAGCAAAAGCTACCCACGCTTGAAAGCTATAAAAACTCGTCAAACAGGGTAAAAATAGCCTACCGAGACCAATTTGATATTGGCCAACGCACCTTGCTTGATGTTCTTGACGCTGAAAACGAAGCGTTTCAATCTAACCGTTCGTACATTGTTGCTCAATACGATAGACAAACAGCCATTTTAACTATGCTTAACGAAATGGGTAAACTATTGCCAGCCCTAAATGTTATGTCTGACAAGTACCCAACATTAACAGAGTTAACAGATGATCCAATAGTGCATAACGCACAAAATATATGCCCAAGTTACGATGTAGCTGCCACCTTTAAACGCAAAGCTTTTTTACAAAAAAAAGCCGAGCAAGATAACGCCTACATGAGCGTTACTGCAATGCCAAGGTATTTAGAGATGCCACCACAAGCCCCTAGCGCATCGAGTTTTGCAGATGACGATAACGACGGCGTTCCTAACGAGCAAGACACCTGTCCAAGCACGCCAGCGGGAACAAATGTAGACCTATCTGGGTGTACTTTGTATGACCAAGAAACCGACTCAGTTGAAATAGGTATTCCCTTTTCTGCCGACTCAAGCCAAGTGCGCCCAGAGTACTTGCAAGAGGTAGAGAAGCTCGCGGAGTTTTTAAAAAATAACCCTGACAAAAAGGTAGAGATCCAAGGTCACGCCTCATTAGATGGCGATAAAAAATATAACCGTAAACTTTCAGAGCAACGCGCCTTTGCCGTAGCACAATTACTTATTGAGCAATTTGGTATAGCGCCTAATCGCGTTCAGTCATTTGGTTATGGCATTGATCAGCCACGCGTTAATGAAATTTCTGTACGTGCTAATGCGGCAAACCGGCGCATTGAGGCGGTTATTACCGATAATTAAGAGGTGTTTGAAACAAATAAATTTATAAGGTTTTTCATAACATTGGATGGTATATGGAATTAAATGATGTACTTGATCATGGCGGCGCACTGGTAGATTGCCTTGCAGTATTGTGCCGCTTTCATGATAAAGATTTTTCGAGGGAGGCCCTATTGAATGGCCTCCCACTAACAGATGGAAATTTAACGCCTTCAGGGTTTGCACGTGCGGCAAAACGTGTGGGGTTTAAGTCAAAAGTTGTAAATAAGCCTCTTAATCAAATTAATACTGCTTTATTACCCGCCATAATTATTTTAAACAATAATCAGGCGTGTGTAGTAACCGCTTTTGATAACCAAAAACAAACAGCGCAAGTTATTTATCCCGAGCTAACCGAGTCTGTTGTAGAAGAAAACCTTGAACAGTTAATTGAAAAATCAACAGGTTTAATTATTTACGCTCATCCAGAGTTTATGTTTGATGAGCGCTCCCCGGTGCTTGAAAAGCTCTCTAAGGATGGCTGGTTTTGGGGCGTAATAAAAGAATGCCGCTCACTTTATAAAGACGTCATAATCTCCGCCATTGCGTTGGGCGTTTTGTCTGTTGCCATGCCTTTATTTGTAATGAATGTATATGACCGAGTAGTTCCTAATCATGCAACAGAAACCCTCTGGGTTTTAGCCATAGGCATTTTAATAGCCCTAACCGCCGACTTTGTACTACGCTTAGTGCGCAGTTACTTTGTAGAGCTTGCGGCGAGTCGTATAGATGTAAAAGTGTCTGCGGTTATTATGGAGCGCGTACTTGGAATGAAGCTTAAAAATAGACCCTCATCAGCGGGGTCATTTGCAAGTAACATACAATCGTTTGAAGCCGTACGTAACTTTTTTAGCTCAATAACCTTGGTCGCGCTGGTTGACTTACCCTTTGTGGCTATATATCTAATTGTTATTGCAATAATAGGTGTACCGCTAAGCCTACCCATTATCGCAGGCGCACTCATACTTTTAAGTTATGGCATCGCAGCGCACAGAAAACTTGAAGCGCTTTCAGAGCAAACCATGAAAGCAAGCTCAATGCGCAACTCCATACTTGTAGAAAGCTTAACCAACATTGAAGATATAAAAAGCTTTCACAGCGAATGCAAAACCCAATCAACATGGGAAAAATCAACAATTTATATTGCTCAGGTTAATGCGCAAAGTCGCTTAATCTCAAGCTCAATCTCTAATAGCGCAGCATGGATACAACAATGTGTTGGCGTGATCATTATGATCATAGGTGTACATTTAGTTATAGAAGGTGAGCTCACACAAGGGGGGTTAATTGCTGCTTACTTACTTTCATCGCGAGCAATGGGGCCGCTTGGGCAATGCGCCGCTGTTCTTGCGCAATATCATCATGCCGCCATTGCTATGCAATCGCTTAACGAAATAATGGAAAAAGACGTTGAACGTCCGCCAAATAAACACTGGTTAAGCCATCCCGTATTAAACGGAGAAATAGAGTTTGAAAACGTATGCTTTAAGTATGAAGACGGTGCAGCCAATGCCCTAAGCAATATTAGCTTTAAAATAAAAGCAGGCGAAAAAGTCGCTATTTTGGGTCGTAATGGCTCAGGGAAAAGCACCCTCGAAAAACTTATTCTAGGCCTTTACGACCCGACCTCAGGCTCCGTAATGGTTGATAACAACAATATCCAACAAATTGACCCCGCAGAACTTCGTCATAACATAGGGTATGTGCCACAAAATATAGCGTTGTTTTTTGGTAGCTTAAAAGACAACCTCACTATAAGCGCATGGCATGCTAAAGATGAGCAAATAATTAGCGCATGCGAAAAAAGCCAGTTATTCGATTTAATCAATTCTCACCCCGATGGGTTTGACCTGCAGGTTGGTGAACAGGGTCGCCTACTCTCTGGCGGCCAAAAGCAAGCAATAGGTATAGCGCGCGCACTAATAAACGACCCCCCTATTATGCTGCTAGATGAGCCTACCTCATCGCTTGATCACAATAGTGAAAATAAAATTATTCAAAACTTAAAAACCGCCACCCAAGATAAAACCTTGATTGTAGTTACTCACCGCTCGTCTTTGCTTGCGCTGGTCGATCGTATCATTATGCTCGATAACGGAAAAATAGTTGCCGATGGACCTAAACAAAAAGTCATTGCCGCACTGAACAACCAAACAGTGGAGCAAGCATCATGAATAATAAAAAGCCACTGGAGCAGCGCTCTTTTGAATCGGTTAGCAAAGCGATAGAAGCACGTAAAAAAGGTAAGCCTTCAATCTTTAATCGCTTATTTAAAGGCTGGCTCTCACCTCCTGAATCGCAAGATTGGGTGGTCGATGCCCAATGGGAAAAAATGCAGCAAGAGCCTGCCAGCGCACGCTTTTTGTTATACCTTATTTGCATTGCATTCATTTTGCTTACTGTTTGGGCAGGCTTTGCGCCACTCGATGAAGTAGCCCGTGGTGAAGGACGCGTTATCCCATCAAATAAATTACAGTTAGTGCAATCTTACGATGGCGGTATGGTAGAAAAAATAAATATTCGAGAAGGGCAAATTGTTGAAGAAGGTGACGTATTAATAAAAATTGACCCTACTCGATTTATTTCAAGCTTTAGAGAAAACCAATCTAAAGTGCAATCACTCACTGCAAAAGTAGCTAGATTACAAGCCCTTACCAGAAAAGAAGAACTCGTTTTTCCTGATGAGCTTGTTAAGCAAGTACCCGAGGCGGTCGCTCATGAGCGCTCAATATATTTAAGTAATCGCCAAGAATTAGAGCAGCAAGTGGCAATTCATAAACGCCAGTTAGAGCAACGCAGGCAAGATCACATTGAAGCAAAAGCTGCTTTGCAACAGCACACAAGCGCTTTGAAGCTAAGTAATCGCGAGCTGCAAGTAACACGCCCACTGTTAAGAACAGGTGCTGTCTCTGACATAGACATAATAAGGTTAGAGCGAGAAATAGTCGATTTAAACGGCGAAATAAACCGTACAAAAGCCGTTATTAACCGCAGCTTATCAGCTATCAACGAAGCTAAAAACAAAGTAACAGAAGTCGAACTTGCAATGATCAACCGCTGGAACAACGAGCTTTCGGAGGCATTGCTGCGTTTAGAGTCAATAAAAGAAACCGAATCAGGGCTTGCCGATAAAGTAGCCCAAACTGAGATCAAATCACCTGTTAAAGGCACTGTACAACGTTTATTAGTTAATACCGTAGGGGGCATTTTACAACCCGGCAGTGACGTTTTAGAAATAGTTCCTTTAGACGATCAACTTATTGTTGAGGCCAAAATACCGCCTAAAGATATTGCCTTTTTACGCCCAGGGCAGCCCGCCATGATTAAGTTTAGCGCCTACGACTTTGCAGTTTATGGCGGACTAGAAGCAGAGGTACTGCATATAAGTGCAGATACAATCACCGACGATAGAGAAAATACTTTTTATTTAGTGCAATTAAAAACCACTAAAAGTAACTTTTCGGAAGAGTTGACTATAATTCCAGGGATGACCACACAAGTGGATATTATTACTGGTAAAAAAACCGTCTTAGAATATTTACTTAAACCCGTACTGAGAGCTACATCGCAAGCAATGACAGAACGCTAAAGTGAATTTATTGGAGTAAATTAATGCGTCAAAGTATATTTATTACACAACCAAACCTTGAATCGAGCCACTGGCAAAGTGCGTTTGCAGGTTGTGTAATATGCACCAAAGAACCAAAGCAAATCAATGCATCGAGTATTATATGGGTTCTGGCGGGCACTTCGGGATGGCTTGAACTGGTAAAAAAATATGCCCATAAACGCTTGCCGGTTATTGTGATGACCACAAACCTAGAAATAGAGGAGCTCAGAGCAGCCCTGCAAGCAGGCGCAAGAGGCTATGTAGAAGCACTTGCATCTAAAGTAATACTACAACAAGTACTTGAAACTATTTGCTCAGGCGGCTTGTGGTTACCTGGGCAGCTACTATCTAATATTGTTGGGGCACTAAGCCAGCAGCAAATAAATTACACCCAAGCGTGCGATATTCAAAGCTTAACTAAACGGGAGCGCCAAGTTGTAGATATAGTTATAACAGGGGCAACCAATAAACAAGCCGCTGAGTCACTTAATATTACAGAGCGAACAATTAAAGAGCACATGAGCTCAATTTTCACTAAGTTAAAAGTGCGTGACCGTATACAACTTATGCTAGCAGTTAAAGGTAGCTAACCTAGGCTAGAATAACAAAACCTACACCAATCATAGTTAAATTTAATAAACAACGGCGTAAAGGTTAAATAGCTATACTGCCTTTACCTTTTCGCCACCACTATTAAACCGCTCCGCTTTTAATTAAAGAGTCGCTTTACGACTCTTTAATTACTCCATCAAAGCCAAGATTAACCAGTGTATCTATATCGTCTTGGCTCGTTACGCCCTGCGCGACCACTTTAATACCAATAGAATGCGCTAATGTGCAAACACCGCGTAAGAAAGTTTGATTGTCTTGGCTATAACTAATGTTATGCGCGTAAATGCTGTCTATTTTTAGCATTTCTAAGCCAAATTCTTGAATGTTCTTAATTTTAGTAAATTCAGGTCCCACACGTTTTAGTGCCACTTTAGCGCCCATACAACGCACCTGCTCACAAAATTCTCTAAATATATCTTTTTCGTTTACGACAATGTTTTCGCGTATATCAAAACATATATTTTTTGCCAATTCAGGAAAGGCAGACACATAAGTTAATACCGAAGCAAGCGCAGTATCATCCATTAATGTTTGCGCCGAAAGCTCTACAGCAATTAACTCATTTGGTGGCGCTTCACCGTACTGTTTAACAATTTGCTTAATTAAACTCCAATCCAAACGCGCTAATAGGTTTAAGCGATTAGCCCATTGATAGTAGTAGCTAGATTTATAATGTTGACCGCCAAACTCTAAACTTAAACTAAGCTGGTGCTGTAACAAGACGTCGTTAAAACCCATAACCTCTAAACAATTTAATTGTATAGTTTTTTGCTCAAGTGCATCCTCAATAGCCTTTTTCCAGCCAGCAGAGTCATCAAAAATTTCACTCTTTTGTTTATTATCAATTACTTTAGCTTGCACTCCAGGTTTTTTATCTGCTGTTTTTAATAAACCATCTACACGGCGTAATAAATCAAAGCGGGTGTCATTTTTCTCTATGTAGGTACAACTGTGTACAATGGCCAAATCAATATTTTTGTATTCGTCAACAATCGATTTATGAAGTAAGGTAATTTGCTCGCTAAGCGCCTGTATATCGTCAGTATCGCTAAACAAAACGGTAAAGTCGGTATGTGATATACGCGCAATATAGTTTTCTGAAAAATGCGCCTGATTCGACTCCAAAAACTGGGTTAACACCTGAGAAAAACGGCGTAAAAAGTTAACCATTTCTACACGACTAACCGATTCACTTATTTTATCTAAATTAACCACCCTAAATAAAAACAAAGCACCATGAGCATGATCTTTCACTTTTTGTAAATGAGCCTCTAATGTGGCACTAAAATATTCGCGATTGGCAAGCCCTGTTAGCTCATCGTGCTGGGCTTTAAAACGCAACTCCTCTAAGCGTTTATTATCTTCTTTTATAATGCGGCTAAACCGCGTTGATAACAAATTCATCGACTGCACAAGGCGTGCAAACTCAAAGGTGTTTGGCACTTTTGATTTAATAAAGCGCTTATCGCCAAAGGCGTTAGCTTGGTAAACCACATCATCAAGTGGCGTTAAAATTTTACGTAATAAATACGCACTTATGGCACAGGCAAAAAAGGCGACCACTAAAAAGCTAAAAAACAATTTGAGAGCACTTTCCCACAATGCTTGCTCGGCATATTGGCTGTGGCTTTCAACAAATAAGGTGCCAAATTGCTGCCAACCGTTATTAACCTGCCCTACGCCTGGTTGTACATTAAGTGCATATACCGCTCTAAACCAAGCGGGTGCGGTATTTTCTAACGTGTCGGTAAATACGCGTTTTACAATCACTTCACCATTCGGGTCTTGCAGTTCTATGCGTTTATAGTGGCCAGTATCAAATGTGGCCGACACTAAAAGCTCAAGCTCTACAGGGTCTTTTTCAAGCTGACTAATCATTAAAGCTAGAGAGCTGGCATTATCAACATTTTTTAAATACAGCTGCGTAGAAAAATAGTTTCTAGCAGAGTTAGTACTTATTAACACGCTACTTATAAAGCCAACAAAAATCACCACCAGCAAGGTGATCCACAACTCTTGCCTAAGAGTAATTTTTCTTTTTTTGAAAAACTTAAATAAGGAAAATGATGCCATTACCACATAACCCCTTCTTGTGATGTCTGCTCCAAAATTTTACGCCAACGCGATAGCCTTGCTGTCGGGCTAGCTACACTTTTGGTCGAGTTATTTGCCCATAAACCTTGGCTGTTAAAACTAAATACCGGGCTTAAATCAACGCGTTTTGCTGCAGGTAACACTTTTGTTATTAAACTATCTAAAATAAGCGGCTGAGCATTAGGCGTAGCAAAGTAGCCTAATACCATGTGTGCTTGTGTTTTGTTTGTTCCAGCAAGCTTAGCTTTTACGTATATCAGCCTAAGCTTGTCGTCGCTTACACCTAAGGCGCGTAAGCTAATGTATTTAGCAATGGCATAATCTTCACAATCACCTAAACCACGGCCTAGGGTTTCTAATGGCGTTGCCCAATAGTCGTTTTGCTTCCAAAGCTGTATATCGGTTTGGTAACGAAGGTTGCGTGCAAAAAAGTCGTTCACAATAAGTATTTGTTGTTGTTCTGGTTTATTTTGCGTTTGTACCAACATTCTTTGCCAATTTCGGGCAACAGTTACACGCGCAGGGCCATACTTTTGCCCCATTAATTCTATAAAGGTATTAAATTGAATGGTTAAACGGCTCGCAAACACACCGCTTGAAAGTAAAAAAAATAGCAGTAAATAGCGCAAATTGCTTTTGCACCAAAAAAATAGCTTATTAGAGGAAAGAGTAGGCCTAAGTGTCATTCACAGCCCAAAAAAAGAAAAATTAAAAACATATCCTAAATGCTACACTACTTGTTCAAATATTATTCGTAACAACAGCATAGCACTCAATATAGCCGGGTGAGATATTTTTCAGTGTTTTTTTAGTCACCCTAGCAACTTAGTAGTAGGTCACCTTTTTAACTTCACGTGGTTTAATTTCGCCTATGTATAAGTCGTGAACGCGCTTCATGTTTAGCTCAAGCTCGGTCACGTATACATCGTCAACAGAGTACGTTTTAATAATTTGTGCCCCTTTAATTATGCCCTGCACCTTACTTTCCATATAATCGTTTTGAGCAATTGCACCCGCTACAGACGTGCCCGCTGTAATTTTTTGCCCATAAACCTGCTCAGTCAGCTCGCGGTATGCCTCAAGCTTAGAAGCTTTAATTGCCATTAATTGCTTTTGCGATTTATTAGCCCCTTGCTGCAAGCTAATAGGCGCATAACCAACCGCTTTAAGTGTGGGATAATTATTTGGTTCTACATATTTATATTCAACATGTTTATCAAACACGTTGCTGCAACCGGCAAGGCCAAGGCTTGCTAAAGTAAGTAATATAATTGCACGCATTTATTTGCACCTTTTAAACTAATTGCGTAAACAAATGCAGGTTTAATGCCATTAATTACTTACAAGTTAACTTAGAGTATTAATATTGGTGCACTCCTTGCTTAGCTAAAGCGTAATTAACTAATTTATGTGGAGTACCAGTATGAGCACGTTTTTATCGTCACTATTTGCAGGTGTAACTAGCGCTGCTTTATTAACGTTTTCTGCCAGTACTTTCGCACAGTGGTTTGAATCTACGGGCCATGCACAAATACAAAATGGCGACATTAGCAGCGCTAAATCGGCTGCCATTAAAGATGCAATAACCCAAGCGCTAGTGTTTTCTGGCGCACGGGTTAGTTCTGTACAAACCTTGGTAGACGGCGTACTAACACAAGATCAGCTTAAAATTAGCAGCCATGGCGAAATCCAAAAAATAGAGCTGGTGAGCGAGCAACGCCAAAACGATCAATTTGCCATTACCCTTAGGCTAGATGTATTTGCCCAAACAGAGCAATGTCCACAAAGTAACTTTAATAAATTTGTTGCTGTAACCCAAAGCCAACTTGTTCATCGTGAGCACGCCTTAATGGGTCAAATATTTGACGTAAATAAAGCCATTAGTAAAAAGTTATTTAGCGCTTTGCAAAGCACAAAAATGAGCGCCCTCCCTGTTGCTTACTACAATAAAGCAATTAATGTAGACAATTACTTTAATCAGCAGCACGACTACTCAAATGCACAGCTAGAAGAGCTTTCAGCCAGAAGCAACGCGCAATATGTTTTATTAAGTCAAATAACCAATTTAGCACCAAGCGATAAACTCAATAACGACTACGCCTTTTGGCAAGACGAAACCTACCAGCGCAGCTACACTATTGAGTTTATGCTGTTTGATGGCACCACGTACGAGCAATTATGGCAAAACAGCTATCATACCCAAGCTGTATGGCCATTTGAAAAAACAGCCATAGTTGATGTAAATAGCGATAGGTTTTGGCAATCGCCTTTTGGGCAAAGTATTAGCGATATCAATCAAACGGCCAGTTACGATATACAGGCTGCCATGGCGTGTTTTCCTACTAAGGGAAAAATAATGCACATGGAAAACAATAAATTAGTGATAAACCTAGGCAAAGATCATGGCCTTAAAAAAGGCCAACTATTAAGCATTGCGCACCATAACTACTTAACCGATGCACAAGGCAATACCATGCCGCATACCATTACCACGCTTAACACCATTATGGTTGAGCAGCTTTATAAACAAAGTGCCATTGCTGTAAGCCTTAACGATAAACCACTACCTGGGGTACAAATAAACGACGTGGTAGAAATTGTAAGCCAAGACGGTAAATAGGGCGTGTTAACCTTTGGTGATTTAATTTGCAGCCGTGTGTTTGGTTTTTAGGCAAGGCAGAGCCTATGAAGTGTGGTTATTCCCCATAAATAGGCGATAACGTAGCATAAAGACCAAACATGCGCTGCCCAACGGGTTCTTTTTAGGGACGATTAACTCCTTGTTGTTCGCTTTTTACTTAGCCCACTAGGTTACAAACCTCACGCCGCGATTTAATCGCCCCTAGATTGAACAAATTTCAATCCACAAAGGTCAACACGCCCTGAGCGCTCGCTTTAAATTTGGGTGCTCTGCTAACCATTGCGCTAATTGCTCTACGCCCGCTAAATGTGGGTAGTGTTTTCTACAAGCAAATACCACATTACGTTGCTGATTAGGAAAAATAGGTAAATAATCAATCCCTACACGCGGTGTACATGCAAGCTTGGGCACAAAGGTAACCCCATCATTTATAGCCACCAGCGCCAATAAAGTTTCTAAACTATTTCCCTGATATTGGTTTGACACATCCACCCCCGCAGCAAAACAAAACTTTTGGGCTTGATCTTTAAAGCAATGACCATCACTTAACATTAATAGGCTACAACTTTGCAGGTCGCTCAGCGCTACTTTTTTACGGTTAGATAACGAATTATCGGTTGAAACAGCCACCACAAAATCTTCTTTATATACATTAACCGTATAGTAATTTTTAAGTTCGGGTACATCGGCCAAAATTGCAAAGTCAAGTTCGCCATTATCAAGCGCGTCTAAAATAGTTGCGGTTTGCATTTCTATAAACGAAAAGTGACTATCGCTAAACGCTGCTTTCATAGAGGTTAGTAAAGCGCTGAGTAAATACGGCGCAATAGTCGGAATAATACCAATTCTTAGCTTACCTTGTAGCGGCCCGTTTGAAGTCGCCGCCAGCTCTTTTAAAATTTCTGCTTGCTCTAAAATAACATTTATTTGTGTCAACAAACGTTCACCTTGCGCTGTTAATGTAACTTGCTTAGTTGAGCGGTCAAACACAACAACACCAAGTTCTTGCTCAAGCTTTTTTACTTGCCCACTTAATGTAGGCTGGCTAACAAAACAAGCTTCTGCTGCTTTGCGAAAATGCTTGTGGTGCGCAATTGCTTTTACATACTCTAAATCTTTTAAGTTCAAATTCATCTCCACCTGATAGGCTATACCTATTAGTTTAATACAAACAAACGATTGGAACTATATTTAAATTATCGCCATAATGGCTCCAACAAATCAAGAGGAACAAACTATGTTAAAGAATATTGAAGGTCAAACAATCCCAAGCGTTACATTTGCAACACGTCAAAACGACGAATGGAAATCAGTAACCACAGACGAAATTTTTAAAGGCAGAACCGTTGTTGTGTTTTCACTACCGGGTGCATTTACGCCAACCTGTTCATCAACCCACTTGCCACGCTACAACGAGCTAGCTGGCGTTCTTAAACAAAATGGCGTTGACGAAATTGTATGTGTATCAGTAAACGATACATTTGTAATGAACGCATGGGCTGAGCATCAAGAAGCGCAAAACATCACCTTATTACCCGATGGCAACGGCGAATTTACTGACGGCATGGGCATGTTAGTAGATAAAAACGATTTAGGTTTTGGTAAGCGTAGCTGGAGATACTCGATGCTAGTTAAAGATGGCGTTATCGACAAAATGTTCATCGAGCCAGACTTACCAGGCGACCCATTTGAAGTTTCTGATGCAGACACAATGCTTGACTACATCAATCCAAAACAAGCTAAGCCAGAACCTGTAACTGTATTTACCAAGCCTGGTTGCCCATTCTGTAAAAAAGCAAAAGAGCTACTAACAGAAAAAGGCTACGCATTTGAAGAAGTTGTTATGGGTGCAGGTGCCACATTAACCAGCCTTAAAGCAATTACTGGCCGTGACACTGTTCCACAAATATTTATTGGTGGTAAACACATTGGCGGCTCAGATGATTTAGAAAAATACTTTGCTTAAGTAAGTTATAAATAGCAGGGGCGTGTACGCCCCTCTATATCAATCTCATCGCTTAGATTGAAAATAATAAAGGAAACCACTATGAAAGAATTGCAAACCGATGTTGTTGTTATAGGTGCAGGTACTGCAGGCTTAAGCGCATACCGTAACGCTAAACAATTTACTCCTAACGTATTAATGATTGAATCAGGCCCGTACGGTACTACCTGTGCACGCGTTGGTTGTATGCCAAGTAAATTACTTATTGCCGCAGCCGAAGCCGCGCATTCAATTGAAATGGCACCTGCATTTGGTGTACATAGCTCAAAGCCAAGAATAGACGGCAAAGCAGTTATGGCACGCGTTAAAAGCGAACGAGACCGCTTTGCAGGATTTGTAGTAGAGGCCGTAGATGAATTACCAAATGAAGATAAAATTCGTGGTTACGCTAAATTTTTAGACGCTAACCGCGTGCAAATTGATGACCACACAATTATTACTGCTAAACGCTTTGTAATTGCCACCGGTTCACGCCCTTCATACCCTGGCGTATTTAATAACTTTGGCGACAAGCTAATTATTAACGATGATGTATTTGACTGGGACGACCTACCAGAATCATTGGCCGTATTTGGCCCAGGCGTAATAGGCCTAGAAATTGGCCAAGCACTTAGCCGACTAGGCGTAAACGTAAAACTATTTGGTGTAGGCGGCGCAATTGGTCCACTTACAGATCCAGTAGTAAAAGATTATGCAAATACAGTTTTTGCTGAAGAATTTTTTGTAGATACCGACTCAAACGTATCTGACATGATGCAAATTGGCGATAAAGCCCAGCTTACTTACACCGATAAAAACGGTGCTAAACACACCGAGCAATTTGACTACGTACTTGCAGCCACAGGCCGAGTGCCTAACGTAGACAAACTAGGGTTAGAAAATACCGGCATTGAGCTTGATGAACGCGGCGTGCCACATGCCGACCCACATACAATGCAATGTGGTAACTCAAATATATTTATAGCGGGCGATGCCAGCAATATGATCCCACTATTGCACGAAGCATCTGATCAAGGCACTATTGCCGGCCAAAATGCCGGGCGCTTCCCCGATGTACGCATTGGCCTTCGCCGCGCTAAAATTGCCGCCGTATTTAGTGACCCGCAAATAGCAATGGTTGGCGAAAGTTATTCGCAAATTACAGAGCGCCTAGGTGAATGTGGTTGCTTTGAAGTAGGTGAAGTAAGCTTTGAAAACCAAGGCCGCAGCCGAGTAATGCTTAAAAATAAAGGCCACATGCGCGTTTACGCAGAGCAAGGCACAGGCTTATTTTTAGGTGCAGAATTTATTGGCCCACAAGCCGAGCATATAGCCCACTTACTTGCATGGGCTGTGCAGAACAAAATGACCGTACCAGAAATGCTGGATATGCCATTTTACCACCCAGTAATTGAAGAAGGTTTACGCACCGCACTGCGTGACTTAAACGCCAAACTAAAATTTGGCCCAGATATTATTAACAGCTGTATGGAATGTGGACCCGGCGCCTAACTTTTATACAACGATAAAACAAATACATACTTGCTAACAAAAAGCCAAAACATCTGTTTTGGCTTTTTTATGTGCTTTTTTTACGCCAATACTAATTATGTTAAAAAATAGGTTATATCAATTCGCTTAATTAAATGATCTATTTTGAGGATGGATAAGCGTGTTGACAACTAATAAAACCCCGCTACTTACTTGTTTTAATTAAGAAAATAATAACACCGCCAGCGCTTTATTTAGCACACTAAAATAACTAAATTTTTAATTAGATTGCTATAACCTCTCAAAAGTTATTTTAGCTGTTACACTTATTTGAGAACTCAATCACAACAAGATGGAAAAGCTATGCCCAATAATAAATTTAGACTAGTCACCCGCAGCGATTTTGACGGCTTGGTATGTGCCGTACTGTTAAAAGACTTAGACCTAATTGACGACATTTTATTTGTACATCCAAAAGACATGCAAGATGGCAAAATAGACATAACTGCAAACGACATCACCACTAACCTACCCTACGTTGCAGGCTGTCATATTGCATTTGACCATCACTTAAGCGAAACCGTACGTAACGCAAGCGACATAAAAAACCATGTAATTGACCCTAAAGCTCCGTCTGCTGCACGCGTTGTTTATGATTATTATGGCGGCGCAGAAAAATTTCCAAACATCAGCACAGACATGATGGACGCAGTAGATAAAGGCGATGCAGCGCAGTTCTCAAAAGACGAAATACTCAACCCAACCGATTGGGTATTAATGAACTTTATCATGGATGCACGCACAGGCCTTGGCCGCTTCCGCGAATTTAAAATTTCAAACTACCAACTAATGATGAAACTAATCGATGCTTGTAAAGATCAAAGCATTGAAGATATTTTACAAATGGAAGACGTAGCTGAACGCGTTGCGCTGTATAACGAGCATAACGAAAAGGCCAAAGAGCAAATAACACAATGTGCAACGGTTCATAAAAACTTAGTGGTGTTAGATTTAACCCAAGAAGAAACCATTTACGCCACCAACCGCTTTGTTATTTACGCCATGTACCCCGACTGCAATATATCAATTCACAAAATGTGGGGCCTTAAAAAACAAAACGTAGTATTTGCCATAGGTAAATCAATCACCAACCGCAGCTCAAACACCAATGTGGGCGAGTTATGCCTTAAATACGGCGGTGGCGGCCACTTAAACGCCGGCACCTGCCAAGTAGAAACCAGCAAAGCCGAAGCAGTGCTTGGTGAGCTGATAGATAAGATTACCAGTGATGGTTAGTTTTAGCTTTTAGCTTTTAGCTTTTAGCTTTTAGCTTTTAGCTTTTAGCTTTTAGCTTTTAGCTTTTAGCTTTTAGCTTTTAGCTTTTAGCTTTTAGCTTTTAGCTGTCAAAATTGTAAAGCGAGTAGATTTATATTTACTCGCTTTTTTTATTTGTAGTTATAAATACATAGTCACAAAAGTTATTTTTCCTGCACATCAACTGATTAATTATTAGTACCTTAAGGCTTAGAGGGCTACTTTGAGCAAATAGCGGGCTTTAAACAGAAGTCGAATTCTAATAAGGTCATTTAAATCAAGATGTAATAAGTGTTATCCTGTTCATATAAAATATATTAGCTTCCTAAGTTCTTTATGGAAGAAGATAAAGTGTTTAGGAGTTTACATGGAAGAACAAGCAGATTTAAAGGTGTTGTTTAAAGGTTACTACCGAGCTAATGATGACATAGTTAAAGCAGTCTGGACTGGCGGTAAAATTATTCCAGATGCCAATGTTCTTCTAAATCTTTATCGTTATTCCGACGACGCTCGCGATGCATTTCTCAATCTATTACATAATCATAAAGAGCGTTTCTGGTTACCTCACCAAGCCGCTCATGAATACTTTCAAAATCGCCCCACTGTTATTAATGAACAATCTAAAAACTATGATGTAACATTGAAAAATATCAATGATTTATATAATTCTTTCAACCAGAAAAATCGCCATCCTTTTTTACAGTCTGAGCTATTAGGTGAGGTTGAAGGGTTGTTTGACAAGCTAAACAAGCATCTCGAAAATGCCAAAAAATCACATATGGATCGTTTAAATGATGATGAGATACAGAATAAAATAACTGATATTTTTGGGAAAAAAGTCGGGCACCCTTTCTCTAAAAGCAAATTGAAGGAGTTATTTGAAGAGGGTAAAGCCCGGTATCAAAGTAAAATCCCACCCGGTTATGAAGATGCTCAAAAGAATCATAATGAGAAAGACTTGATTGGCCAGCAGCATCGCTATGGTGATCTAATAATCTGGAAGCAAATTATTGCTTATGCAAAAGAACATAAAACTCCTATCGTTTTTATTACAGAAGATACAAAAGAGGATTGGTGGTTAAAGTCAGCAGGAAGAACCTTATCAGCACGACCGGAGCTGCTCAAAGAATTTCAAGATGAATCGGGGCAGGAAATACTGCTTTACCGCACAGAAAGCTTTCTTCATAACGCCGCCAGCTTTTTATCTGAAGAAGTTAGTCATGAAGTTATGGAAGAAATAAAGCTCTTGCAAAGCGAACCTGTTTTTTATGAAGTTATTCAACGCTCTCCTTCCTTCTATGATTTAGCAGACTATATTTCTACAAAATTCAAGAAAGGGGATGAGTTACCGGGAGAAAGAATAATTGCAGAAGCTATTAACTGGAATAGGTCTGGCGTCAGAGAGAACCTCGTTAGATTGGATACAATGGGTTATGTAGTAATAGAGCATGGAAAGAAAACTAAATTAATTGAAAATTTACCTCCTGTATCATTGGAGATGCGAGGAAACACAAAAAATAAATAAAGCTTTAGCTAAAAGGCTATTAGGCCATACAACAAAGGTTCATTATTGCACTCTCCAGCCACTCGGCAACATAAAATATTGATAATAATTGGTAAGGTATTTTACTGTGTCGGATGGCGCTTCGCTTATCCGACCTACGCAGGCACAAAAGAGTTACTAATATTGCATTAGGTTTTTGATTTGATTGGTAGCCCCTACAGGAATCGAACCTGTAACTGCCCCTTAGGAGGGGGCCGTTATATCCATTTAACTAAGAGGCCGCATCGAGCTTACAGCTTACAGCTTACAGCTTACAGCTTACAGCTTACAGCTTACAGCTTACAGCTTACAGCTTACAGCTTACAGCTTACAGCTTACAGCTTACAGCTTACAGCTTACAGCTTACAAAAATTATAACGGCATCTTGTTTTTCATATCAAGCTAAAATTAACTTAATTGCTTGATAAATATATATCTTC
Source organism: Pseudoalteromonas sp. MM1 (assembly GCF_030296835.1). Taxonomy (NCBI): domain Bacteria; kingdom Pseudomonadati; phylum Pseudomonadota; class Gammaproteobacteria; order Alteromonadales; family Pseudoalteromonadaceae; genus Pseudoalteromonas; species Pseudoalteromonas sp. MM1. Next base: position 2,716,951 of record NZ_AP027922.1, read on the forward strand.
TTTGTTTAACACGTAAAGCGGTATGAGTTTACGGCTGCTTGCTACAATATGTTTGCTGTGAACATTTATAACGCGGGTGTTTACTGCTACGCCATTTGGGCGGTAAATTAACGTACCTGCTAATACATAGTTAGCCATGCTTCTTTCGCTTAGCTTTTCTATATCTCGAGATAACACAAAGTCGCCTCTATTTGATACATCAATGCTGTCCATAGTTTTAAAATCTACCACGCCGTAGCCAAACTTTTGCAGCTGATGAATAAACGTCTCTGCTAATTGATTACCCAACTGATTACTTTTATTAAGCGATGCGTCTAAATCTACAATGGTGGTAACCGCTATGTTGATGCTGTTGTTATCGGGCGCTTCGGCTTCAAGCGTATCAACTAAATCAAGTGCCATTTGCTCGACATAGTTTGCCAGTGTTTTGTGGTGTTTAAGCGGTGTAAACTGCCTTGCTGTGTCGTACTCACTTTGTTGCTGCACAGATTGGTTGGCATACACTGGCGTGGGTTGGCTGTTTTGCGTTACCACGGTGTAATCTGAGCGTGTGTTAATGTTTTCGTTGTGCTCATTATTTTGCGTTATTGAACAGCCAGCTAATGCTAACGTTACCGTTAGCCCCGCAATAGCAGATAGTTTGTAAAACATAATCAACCTCACTCGCTGGCTTGTTTAAGCATAATTCCGTCGGTGCGATAGCTACTGTTTAGCGCATCAACCACCGATTGCGGGATAAACCCTTGGGCGCTGCCCACTACCGCTTTACTTTTAATGCCTACTATACGTGCATTTACCAGTACACCACCTTGGTGGCTCACAAGTGTTCCTGCTAATACGTAATTAAAGTTTTGATCTTGGTTTAGCTCTAGGTAGTCGCGGCTAAATACAAAGTCGCCTGCGGGGGTTACTCGCATATAATCGGTGGTTTTAAAATCGATAACCGGCACACCAAAACTATGTAGTTCGTGCATAAAGCTTTCGGCTATTTGGTTACCTAATAGGCTTCCATCGCTGTAATCATCATCTAAAAACACAAAGCTAGAAACGGCAAGTGGCGTTTTGTCGTTTACGTATTGTAGGTTTTCGACCATGTCTTGCATTATGCCGCGCACATAATGGTTTATATTTTTGCGTTTTGCAGGGGCACTTTTGGTGTAGTTGCTTTGCTTGTTTAAATTAGACTGAAATAACGCTTCACTAGGCGCAGGTGCTTTTACCACACGTTGCTCTGAAACAAGCTGGGCTGCATTGTCTTGCTCAACCTGCTCCGGCTCTGAATGTAGCGAATTTAACATTTGCGAACAGCCAAAGCCTAATGGCAAACATAGGGTAATTAATAGGTTTCTCATGGTGTGCTCCTGATTAATATTCGCTGCGGTACAAAGAGCCGTCGCGCTGCTGAATTTTTTCACTTCCCCACATTACATTTATAGGGATCTCTGTGCTGCCTGCCGACAGGACTTGCTTATTTTCAATATTAACGAGTCGTGCATTAACTATATAAGCATGCTGCTGGCGCGTTACAGTGCCGGTGATGACTAAGTCAATATTTTGGCGGTTGCGTAATTTACTTAAATCGCGGCTTAATATGCTGTCTGCGTTTTGCGCTAATATAAGGTTATTGCCAAGGCGGTACTCAACGGTATGATAGCCAAGCTGGGTAAATTGCGTTAATAAGCTTTCTTGAATTTGTAAACTCAAACCCGAAGCCTGCCCTGCTACTAGTTTTGTATCTAATGCATCTGCGTAATAAAAGCTGCTTACACCAATACGTGCATTGGCATTTAAAGCCCCATTTACATGATTAAGTTGTGAGGTTAGATTTGCTACATACTCGTTAACAGTATAAGGCGCCATGGCTGCTTTTGGTGCGTCAGTGGGCACACTCGGCTCAGGCGGTGGAACCAAATTACAAGCGGTTAAATTTAACAATACTAAAGGCAGTAAAAGGCGCATAGTTGCCGTCCTCTTTAAAACATATCGAGGATAAAGCAATTATTATGCCTAATTAACTTTAAGGCATTTTTATTAACTTTGAGGCGTTTTTACATAGTAAGTGACAAAGCAGTTATTAATTTTTATTAATGACTTACATGCATCTTCAGCTGCTTTTTTTGTTTTAAACGCACCCAACTTTAACCTATAAAATGTGTGCTGCTCGATGAGTACTTGCTCGGTATTTACTTCAAGCTTATTTGAGGCCGATTGAAATTGCTTTATAGCCGCTTCAAGTAGCGCTTTATTTTTATATGCCCCTACTTGAACTGAAAATAACGCATTCATATCAATTGATGACAAGTGGTTAGTTAGCAGGGTTTGCTCTGGTTCTGGCTGTGTATTAAGTTGTTTTAATTTATCGACAGTGCGCTGTAATTCACTTTCTAACTTTAACAGCCTTTCTAGTTGGGGCTGAGTTTGTTGCCACTGCTGGGCAGATTCTTTAAGTGCAGCTAAATCATCCTTTTTAATAAGCACCGCCTGCTTTTGGGGTGTTGCAAGTGCAAGAGCACTGTTTGCTAATGCAAAGCCTAAAAGTAATGTCGCTAAAAAATCCTTGTAGTGCAGCATAAGTATGTTGTTAATTTGGGTAAGAGTGGGCGCTATTTTAACAGTCAATCAATGCTTAGCAAGTCGGTCTCGAGCTATCAGCTTTAAAGTTTAATTGGCTTGTCGGTATAATTACTTACTATGCAGTCAAGCTTATACATTTTAAATACTTCACAGTCGGCTTTGGCATTTTTAAAGTTTTTATAAGAGCCAAGCTTTAAGCGGTAAAAGGTTTTGTTATTCACTTTTGCGGTTTCTACGTTGGTTAATATTTTATCTCTAAATAGTGGCGCTGCTTTGGTATTTAATTCTTGCCAGGCTTTTGTTACATCTTGCTTAGAGTCGACCGAGGCAACTTGCAATGCAAATACATGTTTTGGGGTATTAAGCTTTACCGTTTGCTTATTTTTAACGGCTTTATAGGTTTGCTGGGGGCGTGGTTTATTGCGTGTTGTACGCGAAGGCGTGCGAGTATAACGGCTGCTGTAACCTTGGTTAGCACTCGATTGAGCAATGGCCTTAGAGTTTATTATATCTATATGATTTACAAGATAAGTAATTTCTTTTTCAAGCTTTAAAATACGCTCTATACCGGCGCGCGCTTGCTGCCACTGCATGGCGGCGTCTTTTAATTGGGCAAGCTCTAGTGCAGTTATCGATACGTAATCGGGCGTAGTGTTAGGTATTTCATTATCAACAGCAGGTTGAGCAGTAGGCGTAATAGAGCACGCCGTGCCAAACGTAAGCGTAAAAAGGCATACAAAAAAGTGTTTATAGTATTTTTTTAATTTAAGCATGTACCCGTTATCCTGAAAGCAGTGCCTACGCACTTACATTTCAGTTAAACATTCTCACAAGAAAGCGTTTAACTTAGCAATTTAAACAATGAGCGATTTTTGCTCTCGCACGCTAACTTACCTGCATAGATAAAATTAACATGACCCTTCCGTGAGTTTGGCTTTTAATACAAATTCAATGCCAATTAACATAAACTTTACAATATAAATTACGTTATGTTGCTATATAACGCAAGTCAAATTCAGAACATAAATAAGCGTAGACCATCTTTATTGCTTGCGCCGTTAAAATTAAGTAAAGCTATGCTCATGGTGGCATTAATAATTTAGCACTAAAAAAGCGCCTAAACAGGCGCCTTGGTGGGTAATTTAATAAAACTTAAATTAATGATTTAATAAATGCTTTTAAATCATCTTTAAACTCGTCGCGGCGCAGCGCAAATTCTATCGTTGCTTTTAAGTAGCCTATTTTGCTGCCACAATCGTGGCTGCGGCCTTTCATGGCGTACGCGTCTACTTTTTCTTGCTGCATTAGCATGGCAATTGCATCTGTAAGTTGAATTTCGTTGCCAGCCCCTTGCGGCGTTTTAGCAAGCAGTGGCCAGATGTTTTCGCTTAATACATAGCGCCCTACTACCGATAAGTTTGAAGGTGCTTCATCGACTGGCGGTTTTTCTACCATGTTAATAATTGGCGAGCTTTCACCTTGGTGTAGCTCTACGTCACCTAAATCAACCACACCAAATTTGTCTACTTCGTCCATTGGTACAGGTTCAACCATAATTTGGCTGTGCTTCGTTTGTTCAAAACGGGCGATCATCTCTGCTAGGTTGTCTTTTTTAAGGTCGCTCTCTACGTCATCAACAATAACATCTGGCAAAATAACGACAAACGGTTCGTTGCCAATAATTGGCGCTGCACAATTAATTGCGTGGCCTAAACCTTTGGCTTCGCCTTGGCGTACATGAATAATGGTTACATCTTTAGGACAAATTGCCTGCACCTCGGCAAGTAATTGCCGCTTTACGCGTTTTTCAAGCGTAGCTTCTAGCTCAAAGCTGGTGTCAAAATGATTTTCGATAGAGTTTTTACTTGAGTGCGTTACAAGTACAATCTCTTTAACGCCTGCTGCCACCGCTTCATTTACTACATATTGAATAAGCGGACGGTCTACCACAGGCAGCATCTCTTTAGGGATAGCTTTTGTGGCAGGTAACATACGCGTTCCAAGACCTGCTACTGGGATCACTGCTTTCATCTTGTTCTCCTTAATCTTATTATACTGAAAACGGATATTGGATTGGTTCGTGGCATTGATAGCCTACTACTTCAAAATCGTCTCGTGTTACCCATGTTTCTATATCTTCTAGTGATTTTATGTTTGGGTTAATATTTAATTGTGGTGAGTCAAACGGCTCACGCTTTAACTGTACATCGCGCATTAACGGTAACTGGTTTTCGTAAATGTGCGCGTTAGCAATTTTATGATACGCCTTGCCTGCTTTATGGCCGGTAATTTGCGCTACTAATGCCAGTAATACAAAACACTGAATTTGATTAAAATTAAGGCCCAAAGGCACATCGCAGCTGCGCTGATACGATGTTAAGTACAGCGTGTCGCCAAGCAGCGAAAACGTATGCGTGTGCATACATGGGCGCAAGCAACCAAGCTCAAATTCACCAGGATTATAAAAGGTAATTATCTCACCTCTGTCATCAATCCCGTTTTTTAAGTTATTTATTACTTTAGCAAGCTGATCGAGCGTTGAGCCATCTGGGCGTTGCCAATTACGCCCTTGCACACCATAAACGCGGCCCATGTCGTCCTCGCCTTTACGATTAGGGTTATTTAGCCATGCGTTATTATCGTTTGCGTTTGCATCCCAGGTTTTACAGCCTATATCGCGAAATTGCGCTGCGCTATCGTACCCGCGCAAATAGCCTAAAAGCTCGGCTATAGCGGCTTTGTAGTAACTTTTACGGGTGGTGATCATAGGAAATTTATTATTACCTACATCGTATTCTAAATCGGCATTAATAACGGTTAAGCAGCGCGTGCCTGTGCGTTTGTTTTCTACCCATACACCTTCGTCAACGATGCGCTGACATAATTTTAAATATTGTTTCATGTTATGTTTTACTATGCCTTTGCTGCTGTTACAGGTTGCGGTTTTTTATACGCCCAAATTAATAGCCCTAGGCCACCAATTATCATAGGTAAAGAGAGTATTTGCCCCATTGAAATAAAATCGGCAAATAGGCCAAGCTGCGCATCGGGTTGGCGGAAGTATTCAATACAAAATCTAAATACGCCATACCCTAATAAAAATACACCGGCTACGCTGCCTGCAGGACGAGGCTTTTTAATAAACCATATTAAAATTAAAAACAGGACTAGCCCTTCAAAAAAGGCTTCGTATAACTGTGATGGGTGACGCGCTAGCGGCCCACCCGTTGGAAATACCATTGCCCATGGCACATCGCTTACGCGGCCCCATAGTTCGCCATTTATAAAGTTACCAATACGCCCTGCTAATAACCCCACAGGTACAAGCGGCACGACAAAGTCGCCCACTGCAAACAGTGATTTTTTACGGGTTTTTGCAAAAAGTATAATAGCGGTTATTACACCTAACGTACCACCGTGGAAGGACATTCCGCCTTGGTCGATTCTGAATAAATAAAATGGATTTTCTAAAAAGTAGCTAAACTGATAAAACAATACGTAACCAATTCTACCGCCTAAAATAACCCCTAGCATGCCGTAAAAAAGCAAATCGCTTACTTGCTCTTTAGTCCAACCAGAGTTAGGTTTTTCGGCTTGACGATTAGCAAACCACATCGCAAATGCAAAACCAATTAAATACATTAAACCGTACCAACGTACGCTTAGCGGTCCAACAGAAAAAATGATTGGATCGATTTGAGGAAACTCAAGTGCCATAAATTAACCTTTAACTAAAAACCATTTTAAGTGCGATGAGCACAAGCAACACCGCGAAAATTTTCTTTATTATAGTAACAGGTAAATAATGAGTTGCTTTAGCCCCTAAAGGCGCCACAAACCACGATGTTATTACAATACCAAATAATGCAGGTAAGTATACAAACCCTGCGAACCCGTGCGCTAAATCGGTTACCTGCCACCCTGCGCTTATATAACCAATAGAGCCAAATAGCGCGATAACAATGCCACATGCTGATGCGCACCCTATCGCTTTTTTTATATCAACCGAAAAGTAATTTAGCATAGGAGCAATAAGTGCGCCGCCGCCAATACCTATTAAACCAGAAAGCGCACCCATAAGGGCAGAAATGCTTCCTAAAATTGGCCCTTTCGGTAACGATTTTTCTTTAAGCGGTTTACTGCTTGATGCCAACACCATTCTGCCGGCAATAAACACAACACTCACTGCAAACACACTGCGTAATGCTTGTTCGGGTATTAAGCTTGCGGCAAATCCACTTATTAACGCACCAAAGCCTACACCCGACATTACCCAAGGCGCAATTTGCCAAGGTACATTATCATTTTTATGATGAGCCATTACTGAAGAAGTAGATGTGAATAAAATAGAGGCAAGCGAAGTAGCAATAGAAATAACTAATACGTGATCAGGTGAAGTAACATCAAACATTAGTAATAAGCTACTTAAAACAGGCACAATAATTAAACCGCCGCCTATCCCTAATAGCCCTGCTAAAAAGCCAACTACACAGCCAAGTAGCGCACAACTGGCCACGAGTAAAGCTAAGTCATACATAGTGTTCTCAAATACCTTTTCGTATGCCTATAGTAAAGGATTATAAAGTTAATAGCATCTTTAAGCGCCGCATTATTTAGCGGTGTAGAATAGATCGCCTAATTGGTGTTCAATCATAAAGTTACGCGTTAAGCGCAGTACCTGTTTAGCGTTTGATTGCACTAAGCACTCTGCAAGTAACTGCTGCATATCGTTGATGTTTAAGCGTCTTAAAATCCACTTTACTTTCGTTAACGACGACATGTTCATACTTAAATGCCTATAGCCCATGGCAATAAGTAAAATTGCGCCCTCTGGCTCGCCGCCTAGCTCGCCACATAAACTAAAAGGTAAGCTGTGTTTATTACATTCTTTAGCTACTTTATTTAATACCCTTAACACACCGGGGTGGTATGGGTTAAATAACTGAGCAACGCGCGCATTTGCTCTATCTACAGCAAGTAAGTATTGCGTTAAATCGTTACTGCCTACTGAGCAAAAGTCGACTTTTTTTGCCCACTCATCGAGCATAAATATACTCGAGGGTACTTCAAGCATAATGCCTACTTCTGGGCGCTCTAAACTTTGATTTGGGCACTTTTCGCTTAATTCAAAATAAGCTTGCTCAAATAACGCAAGCGCTTCGTCTACTTCTTCTGTGCCGCTAATCATAGGCAGCATTATTTTTAAATTACCTAAGCCTATGTTTGCTTTTAACATGGCTTTGAGCTGATCTAAAAACAGTTCTGGATGATCAAGGCTTATGCGTATGCCGCGCCACCCTAAAAAGGGGTTTTCTTCGGTAATATTAAAGTAATCTAAAACTTTATCACCACCAATATCTAGGGTGCGCATAATCACAGGCGCTGGGTGATAGCTTTTTAGCACTTCCCTATACCAGTTTTCTTGTTCAGCCTGCGATGGAAATTGCCCTTTTTGCATAAACCATGCTTCGGTACGATAAAGCCCTACCCCATCGCAAATATGCGCACTGCTTTGTTCGGTATTAAGCTCAAGCCCTGCATTGAGCATTAAGTTGATTTGCTCACCATCTAAGGTAACCGACTGTGCACTTTGTTCTGCTAAAAATCGGTTATTGAGTAGTTTATCTTGGTGCTTTAACTGTGCGTATTCATCGAGTAATACCTGCGAAGGAGAAATATATAAACGCCCAGCAAAGGCATCTAATATCATTGGTTTGGCATCAAATTGCAATAAGGGTAAATCTTCAATACCCCAAATAGCCGGTATCCCCATAGCACGGGTTAATATAGAGGCATGGCTATTGGCTGAGCCATTCACACTAACAACGCCGGCTAAATGCCCATTAGGTACTTCAGCCAGCATGGCGGGCGTTAAGGTATTAGCAATTAATATGGTATTGGGCGGGTAATCTTTTACCGCGTGCTCTGTGTTTACAAGGTGGTGTAATACCCTGAGGCCAATGTCTTTTACATCAACTGCGCGCTCTTTAATGTAGGGGTCTTGCATAGCATTAAACTGTGAAATAAGCCGCTCAATAACAATTTTTAAGGCACTTTTTGCACACCAGCCCTCTTGTAACTGTACCTCAACATTGTGGCCTAAACTTTTGGCATCAAGTAATTGTTGGTATACATCAAATACTGCGAGTGCTTCTCGCGGGATTGAGTCACTCAAGGTCATCGATAGGGTATTAAATTCTTTGCGGGTAGCTGCAACAGCTTGTGTAAACAAACGTTTCTGCTCGGCACTATTTGGGTCTCTTTTTAGCTCTATAGATTTAAAATCAAGCTTAGGGAGTACCACAAAGGCTTGCCCAATCCCAATACCTGGCGCACTCGACACCCCTTTGAGCACTGAGGTTTGGTGTGATGATTCGTCTTGGCGTAAAAGCTCTTTTATTTCAGCATGCGCAAGTTGTGAGGCCAGCTGGGCCGAAAGCGTAATTAAAAACGACTCTTCGTCTTGGCTAAAAACCCGCGCCATTTTTTGTTGTACAACAATAACGCCCAATACCTTTTTTTGATGCACCACAGGTACAGATAAAAAGGCATTGTAACCTTCTTCGTTTACTTCAGGGGAGAGCTTAAAACGCGGATGAGATTTTGCAAAAGCAATATTAATGGGCTCTTCACGCTGAGCGACTAAACCAACAAGCCCTTCGGTAAAACCAATTCTAAACTTGCCTACGGCATCGGGGTTTAGCCCTTCGGTTGCCATAAGTACAAAGTTATCTTGGCTGTAGTCGGCAAAATAAATAGAGCAGCACTGGGTTTTCATGGCCTCTTTAACCATTTTCACAAAGCACACTAAGGCACTGTCTAAATTCGCTTGTTGCGAAACAGACTCAGCAATAGTTCTAAGTGTTGCCAGCATTACCTGCTCCTTATTTTATAATTATGCTACTACCTTTTGTGTCGCCACTGTTCTTTATGATGTTCTCTTTTATTAAAAGGCATAGCAAAGGGTGCAAACTCTTTCATCACCCGCCTGTATACATCGCGTTTAAACGACACTACTTGCCTTACCGGGTACCAATAACTCACCCAGCGCCAATCATCAAACTCGGGATGATGTGTTTTAAGCAAGTTTACATCTTCATCTTTACAACGCAGTTTTAATAAAAACCATTTTTGTTTTTGCCCAATACATACCGGACTAGAGTCGCGGCGAATTAATCGCTTGGGTAATTTATAGCGTAACCAATGTTTTGAGCTTGCAACTATTTCTACATCTTCTGGTCGCAAACCTACTTCTTCGTGTAATTCACGGTACATGGTTTGTTCGGGTGTTTCTCCGTCATCAACACCACCTTGGGGAAATTGCCAAGAATGTTGACCGTAACGTCTAGCCCAAAAAACCTGTCCCTGATTATTGCAAATTACAATTCCGACATTGGCACGAAAACCTTCGGCATCAATCACCTTAGTGCCTCATTTGTAAGTCGATTTTTAATGATTGTTCCACATTAGCTGCAATTCGGCAAACACTATTATCCCCAGCCAATAGTAAGTTTACTATTTACACTGTGCATAACGACTTAACGTTAAATTAGCACTGAGTAATTACAAGGATAAAATAACCCTTAATTCACGCAACTTTTAGCAAAAAAAGTAAAGCTATGCCTTGATTATTATATTTAGTGCTATTTACTCACAGCTTGTGTATAACTTTTTATAAACAAGGCTATTTTGCAAACAAGTCCACAATAGAAGATCTAAATACTCGCTTTCTCCACAGATTCTGTGGATAAACATGTTTATATTGTTGTATTTATCCCATGTAGAATTTACTAACTTAATTAAAACTGAATAAGTTGAGTAAAAATATCAAAGGTTGTCAGTCACTTACAGTTAAATTGTGACTTTTTTGAGTGAGCAAAATAGCACCACACACAGTGCGTATAAAAAACAACCAAAAGCAAAGATATCCACCTCAGTGGGGTTTTGCTATCATGCTGCTGTTAATTATTCAAGATAAATGAGTAGCATGCGACCAACAAAACCCCATTCAATTAATGACTTAATGCAACGCGTTAATGCTATTGCCGGATTAACATTAGGCCAACTAGCCTCTCAATACAGTTTTAAAACCCCTGACGATCTATTACGCGAAAAAGGCTGGACCGGACAACTTATTGAATACGTATTAGGTGCTACTGCAGGCTCGAAACCCCTTCCCGACTTTGAAGATTTAGGCATTGAATTAAAAACACTGCCAATTTCGTATAAAGGAAAACCCTTAGAAACCACTTTTGTTTCGGTGACCCCCCTTATAGGCGTAACTGGGATGACATGGCATACAAGCGCTGTGCGTAAAAAGTTAAATCATGTTTTATGGCTGCCTATATTGAGTGAGCGCGATATTGCACCATTTGATAGAACCATAGGCAGTGGTTTTTTGTGGCAACCAACACCTGAGCAAGATGCGCTGTTACAACGAGACTGGGAAGAACAAATGGAGTTGATTGCACTTGGACGAGTGGATGAGATATCAGGCCATTTAGGGGATGCAATGCAAATTCGTCCAAAAGCCGCGAATAGCAAAATTGTGACCGATGCCATTGGCCCAAATGGTCAAATTATAAAAACCTTACCCCGTGGTTTTTATTTAAAAACCAGTTTTACTGGGGCTATTTTAAAGCAGCAGTTTCAGCTTTAATAACGTTTATAAGCTAAGCTCACTACTTTTTATATGCCACTAACGCAAATAGTACAGGGGTTATACCAATCCGCAATAATACTTAATCATTTTTAGGGGCTAAACGCCTAAAAGTTATAACTTATTTAAATTAGCTTAGCAGCCATAAAAAAATCCCCGCTTGTGCGGGGATTTATATATCAACTTAAATAGTTACCTTAACTAAGGTTAAAGTAACTATTACTGGCCTTTAACTTCTTTTAGACCATTGTAAGGTGCTTTAGAGCCTAGCGCTTCTTCAATGCGAAGAAGTTGGTTGTACTTAGCAACACGATCAGAACGGCTCAATGAACCTGTTTTAATTTGGCCTGCAGCAGTACCCACTGCTAAATCAGCAATTGTTGCATCTTCAGTTTCGCCAGAGCGGTGTGAAATAACAACCGTAAAGCCTGCATCTTTAGCCATTTTGATTGCTGCTAACGTTTCAGTTAGTGAACCAATTTGGTTAAATTTAATTAGGATTGAGTTAGCAATACCGTTATCAATACCGCGTTTTAAAATCTTAGTGTTAGTTACGAATAAATCATCACCTACTAATTGGATTTTATCGCCCAATAATTTAGTTTGGTGTGCAAAGCCATCCCAATCTGACTCATCTAAGCCATCTTCAATAGATACAATTGGGTATTGCTCAGTTAGCTCTTTTAAGAAGTAGTTAAACTCTTCTGAAGTGAACTTTTTACCTTCACCTTTAAGGTCGTAAATGTTTGCTTCTTTGTCGTAAAACTCAGATGCTGCACAGTCCATAGCCAGTGTAATATCTTTACCTAGCTCGTAACCTGCGTTTGCTACAGCTGTTTTAATGGCAGCAAGCGCCGCTTCGTTTGATGCAAGGTTTGGTGCAAAACCACCTTCATCACCTACCGCAGTAGAGTGGCCGTCTGCTTTTAATACTTTAGCAAGGCTGTGGAATACTTCAGCGCCCATACGTAGGCCTTCGCGGAAGTTTGCAGCGCCAACAGGTTGGATCATAAATTCTTGAATATCTACAGAGTTATCTGCGTGCTCACCACCGTTGATAATGTTCATCATAGGTAATGGCATTGAGTAAACACCTGGTGTACCGTTTAGGTCTGCGATGTGCTCGTACAGCTCAACTTTTTTAAATTGTGCAGCGGCTTTTGCAGTCGCTAGTGATACCGCTAAGATAGCATTTGCACCTAGTTTTTCTTTATTTTCAGTGCCATCTAAATCTAGCATTACTTTATCTACAGCACTTTGCTCTAATGCATTTTGGCCTTTTAGCGCATCAGCAATTTCGTTGTTAATAAAACCAACTGCGTTTAATACGCCTTTACCTAAGTAACGGGCTTTGTCACCATCACGTAGCTCTAGTGCTTCGCGAGTACCTGTTGATGCACCTGAAGGAGCGGCAGCTCGGCCCCAAGAACCATCAGCTAAATATACATCAGCTTCAACAGTAGGGTTACCACGCGAGTCCATAATTTCGCGACCAATTACTTTTACGATTTCTGACATCTTGATTCCTCTATATTCCCAAAATGGTGAGTTCAGCTAACTTTACTACGTTTTATATCTTTTAGTCAGCCCTTTAGACAAAAAAGCCGTGCAATATGCACGGCTTTTTTTAATTACGAAGACGTTTTTTGATGAGTATGAGCGGCTGCTACAAACCCTTCAAATAACGGGTGACCATCACGTGGTGTTGACGTAAATTCCGGGTGGAATTGTGCGGCAATAAACCATGGGTGATCTTTATTTTCGATAATCTCTACTAGTTTTTTATCTTCTGATAAACCAGTAAAGCTTAAGCCAGCTTGTTCTAATTGCTCTACAAAGTTGTTGTTTACTTCGTAGCGATGACGGTGACGTTCAATAATTTCTGTATTGCCGTACACTTCGTGCACCTTAGAACCCGGCGTTAAATGACATTTTTGTGCGCCTAAACGCATTGTGCCACCTAAATCAGATTTTTCATCACGTACTTCAATGTTACCCTCAGCATCTAGCCACTCTGTAATTAAGCCCACTACAGGTGCTTGTGAGTTACTATTAAACTCAGTTGAGTTAGCATCGGTTAAACCTGCAACATTACGTGCGTATTCAATAAGTGCTACTTGCATACCTAAACAAATACCTAGGTAAGGTACTTTGTTTTCACGGGCATACTTAGCCGCTAAAATTTTACCTTCAACACCACGGCCGCCAAAGCCGCCAGGTACTAAAATAGCGTCTAGGTGAGAAAGTAATTCTACCCCTTTGCTTTCTAGGTCTTGCGAGTCAACGTATTCAATATTAATGGTTAAACGGTTTTTAAGACCTGCATGTTTTAGTGCTTCGTTAACTGATTTGTATGCATCTGGTAGTTCAATGTACTTACCAACCATACCAATTGTTACTTCACCAGTTGGGTTAGACTCTTGATAAAGCACTTGTTCCCATTCAGCCAAATCAGCTTCTGGCGCGTCAAGATGGAAACGACGACACACAAAGTTATCTAGCTCTTGTGATTTTAATAACGCAGGAATTTTGTAAATGCTGTCTACGTCAGGAAGCGAAATAACCGCTTTTTCTTCAACGTTTGTGAACAGTGCAATTTTTGCACGTTCATTGTTAGGCAATTTACGGTCTGAGCGACAAATAAGAATATCTGGCTGAATACCTACAGAGCGTAACTCTTTAACTGAGTGCTGTGTTGGTTTGGTTTTTACTTCGCCTGCAGGGCCTAAGAATGGCACTAGCGTTAGGTGAATGAATAGCGCGCGTTCGCGGCCAATTTCTGTACCTAACTGACGAATTGCTTCAATAAATGGTTGTGATTCAATATCACCTACAGTGCCACCAATTTCTACAATCGCAATATCATGACCTTCAGCACCGTCGTATACACGTTGCTTAATATCGTTTGTGATGTGTGGAATAACCTGAATGGTTGCACCTAAGTATTCACCACGGCGTTCACGACGTAGTACATCTTCGTACACTCGCCCTTGTGTGAAGTTGTTGCGGCTGGTCATTTTGGTGCGAATAAAACGCTCGTAGTGACCTAAATCAAGATCCGTTTCGGCGCCGTCTTCTGTAACGTATACTTCACCGTGTTGAATTGGGCTCATTGTGCCTGGGTCAACGTTTATGTAAGGATCCAGCTTTAAAATGGTAACATCTAAACCGCGGGCCTCTAAAATAGCTGCCAATGACGCTGCTGCAATACCTTTACCCAACGAAGAAACAACCCCGCCAGTAACGAAGATAAATTTTGTACTCATGCGAACCCTAGAATATCAGGAATTAAAAGGAATATAACACCCGAGAAAGAGACTCTGGGTATATCATCAAGACGGGGCGAAATTGTACCAAAACAGCGTTGAGCAATCCAGTTAAAAATAGCCTTTACGCGCACAAAAAATGTTCGTTGATTAACATTAATTTTATTTTGCTTTTTTAATCGCTTCCCATGCCAGCTCCATTTCATCAAGCGTGGCACTCTCTAAGCTTTTACCTTTTGCAATTAAGTAACCTTGCACTTTTTCAAAACGTGCCGAAAACTTAGCATTGGCTTGCCTAAGCAGTTGCTCTGGGTCGCGTTTAACATGGCGAGCCACATTTACTGTGGCAAATAATAAGTCGCCTATTTCTTCTGCTGTATGATCAGATAAAGAGTCGTGCTCAAGCGCTTCTTTTACTTCAAGTACTTCTTCACTTACTTTATCTAGTGCTCCGTGGTAGCTTGGCCAATCAAAACCAAGTGCGGCAACACGTTGCTGAATTTTTTTGGCTTTAGCTAAGCTTGGCATATTAGTGGGTATATCTTGCCAAAGTGAGGCTTTGCTTGGCTGTACTTTAGTTGCGCGTTCTTGTGCTTTAATTGCTTGCCATTGCGTTGCTAATTGCTCATCGGTCAACGCTTGCTTGTTGCTAAAAACATGTGGGTGGCGACGGGTTAGCTTACTATTTAGCTCACTAACCACATCGTTAAAATCAAACAGTCCCTGCTCGTTGGCAAGCTGTGCGTAAAAAACGATTTGAAATAGTAAATCACCCAGCTCATTTTTAAGCTCATTCAAATTACCTGACTCTATGCAATCGGCCACTTCAAAAGCTTCTTCTAATGTATGTGGCACAATCGATTTAAAATTTTGCTTGCGATCCCACGGGCAACCGTTTGTAGGATCGCGAAGCGCCACCATAATACCGAGTAGCTGCTCGAGTGCGTTGGTATCAGCCACTTTATTGGTTTCGTTTGGCACTGTGCACACCTTCAATTTGATGTAGTTTTGACAAAACCCGGTTTGTGCCCGATAGGTCATGCACTTCTATTTGCATAGTAAATACTGCTAACTGATCGGCCCCAACGGTATTGACGTTCATGTTGATCACATTTACTTTTTCGTTAGCCAGTACAGAGCTAATATCGCGGATTAAACCTGAGCGGTCGCTTGCTTCAATTTTTATACTTAGCGCATAAGAGCCGTTTATTTCATCTGACCAACTCACCGATATAACGCGCTCTGGGTGCTGCTCTTTTAAGTTGTTAAATGCATCGCAATCTTCGCGGTGCACGCCTATGCCTCGGCCTTGTGTAATATAGCCAATTATTTTATCGCCAGGGACTGGGCGGCAACACTTAGCTACGTGGCTCATTAAGCTGCCTACACCATCCACCACTATTCCGTTTTTATCGCCGGTTACTTTACTGGGCGCTTTAAAACGAATAACAGGCTCTTCTTCGGTACGGTCGCTTACAAAATTAAGCATTTGATTTAAGCGTACATCGCCTGCGCCTATGGCAACCATTAAGTCATCTAGTTCTTTGAAGTTAAAGCGCTTAATAGCTGGGTCTAAATCTTTGTAGGTTAAATCTAGCTTTTGCAGTTCGTTATCAAGAATCTCTTTACCGGCACTTAAATTTTTATCGCGGTCGAGCTGCTTAAACCAATGATGGATTTTAGCCCGTGCACGCGACGATTTAATATAGCCAAGCGATGGATTTAGCCAATCGCGGCTTGGATTAGGCTGCTTTTGTGTAAGTATTTCGACCTGATCGCCCGTAGATAACTGATGCGTAAACGGTACTATTTTGCCAAATACTTT
This sequence comes from Pseudoalteromonas sp. MM1, assembly GCF_030296835.1. Taxonomy (NCBI): domain Bacteria; kingdom Pseudomonadati; phylum Pseudomonadota; class Gammaproteobacteria; order Alteromonadales; family Pseudoalteromonadaceae; genus Pseudoalteromonas; species Pseudoalteromonas sp. MM1. The sequence goes on from NZ_AP027922.1 coordinate 2,733,275, forward strand.
CGCCCCTATGCAGCGGTGTCCTACATTTGAGTGAATGTAGTAAGCAAAATCAAGCGGTGTAGCGCCAACAGGTAAATCAATAATATCGCCACTTGGGGTAAATATATAAACACGGTCTTCTACAACTTGGTTTTTAAGCTCTTCAGCTAAATCGCCCCCATCGACCACTTCTTCTTGCCATTGTAGTAATTTGCGCAACCAGCTAATTTTTTGCTCATAACCTGAACCACGCCCTGGTAGGGCGCCTTCTTTATACATCCAGTGCGCGGCAACGCCTAACTCAGCATCTTGATGCATTTCGCTGGTACGTATTTGTATCTCAACGGTTTTTCCTTCAGGGCCAAATACCACAGTATGAATTGACTGATAGCCATTTTGTTTAGGTGTAGCAACGTAGTCGTCAAACTCTTTATTAAGATGGCGCCAATTAGTATGAACAATACCTAGCGCGCCGTAACAATCTTGCAGGCGTTCAACCACTATGCGCATTGCCCGAATATCAAACAGCTGATCAAACTCGTAGTTTTTTTGCTGCATTTTTTTATAAATGCTGTAAATATGCTTAGGGCGGCCATACACTTGTGCCTCAATGCCGGCTTCGCTTAGGCGCGCTTTTACTTGCTCAACCATATCTTCCATATAGGCTTCACGAGCAAGGCGTTTATCATCAAGTTGTTTAGCAATGCTTTTATAGGTGTCGGGGTGTAAATACCTAAACGATAAATCTTCAAGTTCCCACTTAAGCTGCCCTATACCTAACCTGTTTGCTAACGGGGCAAAAATATCGGCGGTTTCTTTAGCGGCAATAACACGCTCTTCTTCATCGCCATTTTTTACGTTACGTAAATGGCACACTTGCTCGGCAAGTTTAATTACAACCGCGCGCACATCTTCAACCATGGTAAGTAACATTTTACGAATGTTATCTACCTGCATAGTGCCTTTACCTTGGTGAGATAAAGTACTAATAGCGGCCATTTGTGCAACCCCAGTTAAAAGCATGGCTACATTTTTGCCAAGTTGTGCTTCTACGGTTTCAAGGTCCACTAAGTCGTTTAAGTAGTAATGCGTGAGGTACGCGGTTGCAAGAGATTCTGCATCTAAATTAAGCTCGGCTAAAATCTCGACCATTTCGATGGCCGTGTTTTGCCGTGCTTGGTTGTCACATGTAACACACAATGCTTGCGCTTTGTTTAGTAGCGTTATTTTATCTTGCGATAACGCTAACTGTTTTAGGCTAGTAGCAAAGTCACCTGTGTCGTCCTGCTGATGTGATTGACGTGTAGCGACCATAAAACGCTTTACCTCCGTTGAAATAACGCCATTGTTTCTATGTGTCCTGTATGCGGAAACATATTCATTAGCCCAATTTTAGTAACTTCAAAACCTGCTTGCGAAATAATTGCACTGTCACGGGCTAAAGTAACAGGATCGCAAGAAACGTATAAAATGGTTTTAAACTGCTTTAAAGGAAGTTGCTCTAAAACAGCCATAGCACCGGTACGAGAAGGGTCTAATACTAATACCTCTAGCGACTTATTAAACCATTGCGCTGATTCAATTTTTTGCGTTAAATCAAAACAATGAAAGTGTGCATTAGTAATAGAGTTAGTGTGCGCATTTTGCGTCGCCATTGCAACCGCCGATGTAACCCCTTCTACGCCAATAACCGATTTAGCATGCTGAGCAAGCACTAATGAAAAGTTACCAATACCACAAAATAAATCCAATACCTGCTCGTTTCCTTGCAAGTTAAGCCAATTTACAGACTGCGCTAACATAGCTTGGTTAACTTCATCATTTACTTGAATAAAATTACCAAGGCCAAATTCGAACTTTAAATTAAACTTTTCTAAAAAATAATAAGGCGTAGGTAAGTGAGTTTGCTCTATAACATCGCTGTTGTCTTGCCAAGTAATTAACCACTGCTGTAAATTTGCCGCCTCTTGTACATAGCTTTTGGCTTCATCTGCTATCGCTTTAGTATGGCGAATAACAATAAAGTTCCCAGCTTCGTTTTGACATAACTGTAAATGACTTATACTGTGCAGCGCTTTATATTGATTAATAAGCGTTTCAAAAATACTAAATACGTTAGTAAATGCCTCACTAAGCACATCACATTGCTCAATACTAATCACATTTTTAGAGCTAGGCGCACGATACCCAACTCGCATTTTTTTAGCGGCTTTATCATACATTACGGCAATTCGGGCGCTACGCCTGTAATGAATGGGCTTACTTAGCAAAGGCGCTTGCCAATTTAAGTCGCTTAATTTGGCAAACTTTTTAAATAATTGCGTCACTGCAGTCTGCTTTTCAACCACTTGCTGATTTATATCTAGGTGCTGTAACTGACAACCACCACAATGGTTATAATGCTGACAAAAAGGCTGCGTGCGCGAATCACTTGCATTAATAACCTTAACCAGTTTTGCACTGCTGTATTTGGCTTTATCTTCTATTAGGCTTGCCGTTACTTTCTCATTCGTTAAAGCGCCGCTTACAAAGCACACTTTATTGTTGTGTTTAGCAACGCCCCGCCCTTGATGATCCATGGCCGTAATATTTAGCGTGAGTGTTTGCTGTTTAAGTGGTTTTTTCTTTGCTTTAAAAATTTGCGCCATGCGGCATTACCTTAGTTTTTGTATTACGTATAAGCAAATCAGATGCTTTGAGAATAGCCGTTGAACCGTATATACTCGGTGCATACTAATAATGATAATAACGCTTCCATTATGACCAAATTAGGCTTACGTGATTCTGTTTTAACCTTAACCTTGATCCCCACAGTGATCATTGGTTTGTTACTTGGCGGCTATTTTACAATAAATCGTTACATTGAGCTTGATGAAATTTTATATCAGCAAGGCAGCTCAATATCTGAACCCTTAGCAATTGCGTTAGAGCAGCCTTTACTAGAAAAAAATAAAAAACTGCTTAATCGCTTAATTAGTTACACACACAATAAGCACTCCCCTGCTATTAAGTCGATTGCAATTTTTGATACCAGCAATCAGCTTATTATGACCAGTAACTATCATCGCTCATTTGATGAGCTGACCCAAAAAGCGCAAATTGAAAACCTTTACACAACTAAAATTAATAAATCTGAAGAGTTAATCACGTTCTACACCCCTATTTTTAACCACTCTGCGCCAGTATCAAAATGGGATATTAATGACTTTCAAACTCCGCTTGGCACGGTTATTTTACAACTTAATAAAGACCAAGCCATTATAGGGCAGCAGCGAGCAGTTTTAATTAGCGGCATTGTTATTTTATTTGCAATAATATTGGCCTCTATTTTGGCTCTTAAGCTTAGCCGTATGTTTATGAACCCACTTAATAAGTTAGTACTTGCAACCGATAAACTAGTTGAGGGTAAAAGAGATACGGGCTTAAACGATACCATGATGGGAGAGTTTGAACTGCTGCGTGAAGGACTTAATACCATTGCCCACACTATGGTTATGCAAAAGGACGAAATGCAGAAAAATATTGATCAGGCCACTAGTGATTATCGCGAAACCCTAGAGCAATACGAAACTTCAAATATTCAGCTAACCATGGCCAAAAAAGAGGCGCAAGATGCGAACCGTGTAAAGTCAGATTTTTTAGCCAAAATGAGTCACGAGTTACGTACCCCGCTCAATGGTGTTATTGGCTTTACGCGGCAGTTGTATAAAACACCTTTAAATAAACATCAAAAAGACTACCTCGATACCATAGAGCTTTCAGCCAATAGTTTATTGACAATTATTAGTGATATTTTAGATTTTTCTAAGCTTGAAGCGGGCGCAATGGAGCTTGAATCAATCCAGTTTCAACTGCGCGATAGCGTAAACGAGGTAATGACATTATTAGCTCCTTCGGCGCATGAAAAACAACTTGAGCTATCGATATATATTAACCCGCAGGTACCTGATGATTTAACGGGTGACCCAACACGCCTTAAACAAGTCCTTATTAATTTGTTAAGCAACGCCATTAAGTTTACCGAAAAAGGTTCAATAAAGGTTGATATAAGCTACCGTTTATTAGATGAAGACCGTGCCTCTATTTTAGTCTCAGTAACCGACACTGGTGTGGGTATCCCAATGGACAAACAAGATGCACTATTTACCGCATTCGGCCAGGCTGATTCATCCATCACCCGAAAATTTGGCGGCACCGGTTTAGGCTTAATCATTACTAAACACATTGTTGAGGCTATGAATGGCCGAATAACGCTAAATTCAGCTCCTGGAAGCGGCACCTGTTTTACCTTCAATGGTGTATTTAGATTACCAGATCATACATTTAGTAACGACTTACCTTCTAAATCGCTCATTGGTAAACGCGTATTATATTTAGAGCCACATGAGCATACGCACCACTCGGTGCTTTCTGTATTAAACGAGTGGGAAGCAGTTGTAACGGCCTGCTTTAATGAGGCAGCATTTTTAGATGCCATCAAGCATAAAATGTTTAAATACGATATTTGTATTATTGGTGATATGGCATCGGTAGATGACATGCAGCGTCTTAAAGGCTATGTGAATATGGTTCGCGAGTCGTGCGATTATTTATACCTTATGCTCAATACTGTATCGCATAATATGCGCGAGGCATTTATTGGCAGCGGCGCCGATGCGTGTTTAAGTAAGCCACTTAATCATCGTAAATTATGTGAAGTACTCGCTGCACCTTATCGACTTGATCACCCAACCTTAAATATTGAGCCAAGCGATCAAACCTTATTGCCATTAAAAGTACTGGTGGTAGATGATAACGATGCAAACTTAAAACTTATTTGCACTTTATTAAAAGAACAGGTTGAATTTATAGACACCGCATATAATGGCTCTCAAGCCTACAGCTTAAGTAAAAGCCACAAGTACGATGTTATTTTTATGGATATACAAATGCCGATAATGGATGGCATTACCGCCTGTAAGCTGATTAAAGAGTCTTCTTTAAACGAAGACACGCCTATTATTGCGGTAACCGCGCATGCACTGCACAGTGAAAAAGAGCAGCTATTAAAAGATGGCTTTAAAGGCTATTTAACTAAGCCTATTGATGAGGATATGCTCAGCCAAATTATTTGCGATCATAGTCCGCAATCGCCCGTAACCCGCGACAAAATTAAAAATGTAACGCCTCAAAGCCCTGCTCCATTTGAAAGTAACTGCTTAGATTGGTCGCTTGCGCTACAGCGTGCTGGCGGCAAAGGTGAACTGGCGCTGGAAATGCTTAATATGCTGTTACATAGTGTGCCAGAGACGCTCTCGCAGCTTAACGAGGCTATTGAGCAAAACGATTGCCAAACAGTATTAAGTGTTATTCATAAGTTCCATGGCGCGTGCTGTTATACCGGGGTGCCTAAGCTTAAATCACTGGCAGAAACCATAGAAACCTCACTTAAAAGTGACTGTGTGCTTGATAATGTTGAGCCTGAATTATTTGAGCTACAGGATGAGCTGGAAAACCTCATGGCAGATGCAAGTGTTACCGAGCATCAACGCTAATAAACACGTAATAAAAAAGCGCAGTAAATGCGCTTTTTAACCGGTTTTTATACCTTTTTACTTTATTAAGTATTTCTATGAAATGGCGCGCCACCATAGGGTTAAATTTATAACCTTGCCTCAATCATTAGGCGTTTCATGTCGCGTACTGCTTTTTCAAGGCCATCAATAGCTGCGCGCGCAATAATAGCGTGGCCAATGTTAAGCTCATAAATTTCTGGCATTGCTGCAATCGGTTTTACGTTATGATAATGAAGACCATGCCCTGCATTTACTATTAAGCCTAAGCTTGCCGCGTATTTTACACCCTCTCGAATGTGCTCAAGCTCTTTGTGTAAATCTTCATCATTAGTAGCGTCGGCATAGGCGCCTGTGTGAATTTCTACATACGGAGCACCACATGCTTTAGCTGCATCTAGCTGCGCTTTATCGGCATCAATAAATAATGACACTTTAATACCTGCATCGGTAAGTGTTTTAGTAGCCGCTTTAATTTTATCTATATTGCCGGCGACATCTAGGCCGCCTTCAGTCGTTAATTCTTCACGTTTTTCCGGCACTAAACACACGTACTCAGGCTTTACTTCAAGAGCAATGTTAATCATTTCATCGGTAACCGCTGTTTCAAGATTCATACGCGTTTGAATCGTTTTAGCCATTACGTATACATCACGGTCTTGAATGTGGCGGCGGTCTTCACGCAAATGAATAGTGATCCCATCTGCACCAGCATGCTCCGCCACACTGGCCGCATGTGCTGGGTCTGGGTATGATGTACCACGCGCTTGGCGAAGCGTTGCGATATGATCAACGTTCACGCCTAAAAGAATGTCTTTCATTTTGTTACCTGTAAAATATGCTTATTGAGAGGCCATGAATAATTCACGGCTTTTTAATGGTTTATTACCTAGTAAAGGTTTTAGTAAATAACGGCTTAATTGTTTTGCCATATAGAGTACATCACTTTGGCTAAAATCATGATTAGCAATCGCTTTGAGCTGTGCACCGCTAAACCCTGAGCGTGTATCTTGCTGAATCAAAAAACCCAACTCAGGAAAGTAACTATACGTTTGGCCTTCAACAATTGGCTCACCACTGGCATCAAAGCTAAAATCAACGCCATAACCTAAAAGCTCTAATAACTGAAACTCGTACGAGCGCAGCACTGACTGTAAATCAACATCGGTATTGAGATTTTCGAGGTGAGTTTTGTAAAGCTCGAATACTTGTTCAAGCGGCTCATTTACCGGCACTATGCGATTCGTTAGCTCGTTTAAATAAAAGCCACAGTAAAGTTTATCCTTGGTTAAATATAAAGGATTGCCATGGAGCTCAAATTTATTAATGTATTTTAAATCGTACTTGCCACTGTAATGAACAAGCAGTGCCTGAAAAGGTTGAAGTTGTGCTTTGTGTTTAGTGGCCTGGCGACCACTAATTCTCGCCAGCATTCTAAGCTGGCCTACGCCTTCTACCAGCATATCGAGCATTACTTGGGAGTCGCTATAAGGACGCCGATGTAATAGGTACGCTGTGTAGAAGTCGCTATCCATATTAGTAGGCTAAATACGGGTTAATCTTCGCCATAACCTAAGCTTCTTAAGGCACGTTCATCATCGGCCCAACCCGATTTAACTTTAACCCAAAGCTCTAAAAATACTTTGTTATCGAGCATTTCTTCAAGATCTTTACGGGCTTCACGGCCAATCACTTTAAGCTTTTCGCCTTTGTTACCAATTACCATGCGTTTTTGGGTTTCACGCTCAACAAGAATTAACCCATTGATATGCCAAACACCGTTTTCTTGCCATTTAAACTGCTCAATTTCTACAGTAACAGAGTAAGGAAGCTCTTCGCCCATAAAGCGCATTAGCTTTTCACGAATAACTTCTGCCGCCATAAAACGCATTGAGCGGTCGGTTACATAGTCGTCAGGAAAGTAAAACTCACACGGCGGTAAGCGTTTGGTTACTTCTGCTTTTATTAAATCAACATTTTTACCTTGGGTTGCCGATACCGGCATAATGCCCACAAAATCAAATTTATCGCCCAGCATTTTCATATGCGGTAATACTAAATCGCGGTCTTTTACTTGGTCTATCTTATTAATAACAAGTAAAACAGGCTTACCACTTTGCGATACTTTATTAAGTACCATTTCGTCATCGGCATTCCAGTGAGTACCCTCAACAACAAAGATAATCAGCTCTACATCACCTATTGAGCTCGATGCTGCACGGTTCATTAAGCGGTTAATAGCACGCTTTTCTTCAACGTGTAGACCCGGCGTATCAATATAAACAGCTTGATGCTTACCTTCAGTGTGAATCCCCATAATACGATGGCGCGTGGTTTGTGGCTTACGCGAAGTAATACTTACTTTTTGCTCAATGATTTCATTAAGTAATGTTGATTTACCTACATTAGGGCGGCCAACAATGGCAATCATGCCACAAAACGTATCAATATCCCCTTCATGAGGCTGTATTAAGGTATCAAGATTCATTTTTTAGTATCTTCAATGCTTTTTCGGCAGCTTTTTGTTCGGCTTTACGGCGCGAGCTACCAACAGAAATAATGCTTTCCATACCTTCAACTATACATTCAACCGTGAACGTTTGATTGTGCGCTTGCCCTTTGGTATCAACCACGGTATAGCCCGGTAAAGATAACTTACGCGCTTGTAGATGCTCTTGCAGCAAGGTCTTAGGATCTTTTTGATTAAGCCCTGGTGAAATAGCATCAAGTCTAGATTCGTACCACGCTAAAATTAGCTCGCCACAACGCTCTATATTTGAGTCTAAAAACACAGCACCAATAATAGCTTCTACGGCATCAGCCAACGTTGATTCACGACGAAAACCACCGCTTTTAAGCTCGCCTGGGCCTAAGCGTAAATAATCGCCTAAACCAAACTCGAGACCAAATTCAGCCAGTGTCTGGCCCCGTACAAGCGTAGAGCGCATTCGGCTTAAATCACCTTCACGGGCTTTTGGAAATTTGTCGTACAAGGCGTTAGCAATTACAAAGCTCAAAATTGAATCGCCTAAAAACTCTAAACGTTCGTTGTGTTGACCTTTATGACTGCGGTGCGTCATTGCCTGCTCAAGTAAACCTTGATCAGCAAACTCATAGCCAATTCGTTTATATAATTCTGTTACATTTTTTTTCATTGTTACTGAATATTACCTAGGCGTTCAAAACGAACACCAGTTGGAACCCATCCTGGTAAAACATCATCTGGGCCATTCTCAAATTCAAAACTCATCCATATAAAGACAGCTTTACCCACCAAGTTTTCTTTTGGTACAAAGCCCCAAAAGCGACTATCTTGGCTGTTGTCGCGGTTATCACCCATCATAAAATAATGATCAGCTGGTACAGTCCATTCATCCGAAGGAGTACCGGGTTGCTGATAGTAACGCCCTTTACGTTCAGGCGCGCGTGGGTTGATTAAAATGTCGTGCTTGAGTGTTGTTAAATCTTCATTTACACGGGCAAGCGACATTTGGCCTTGTTTAAACTCATTATCGTTAATTAATTTAAAATCAATTTTATTAAACTCATTACAAAGTAGGTCACCCTGCTGGGTCTCGCCTTCTTTACAATTAGGTTGAATATATAAACGCTTGTCACGATAAACAATCTTATCGCCCGGTAAACCAATAGCACGTTTAATATAATCTACTCGCTCATCTAACGGGTATTTAAAAACAACAATATCGCCGCGCTCAGGCTCGCTTACATCAACAAGCTGACTACGCCATACAGGATCTTTAACGCCGTACGAGTACTTTTGTACTAAAATAAAATCGCCCACCAACAGTGTTGGCATCATTGAACCCGATGGTATCTGAAAAGGCTCAAAAATAAACGATCTAAAAATAGTAATTGCAGCAATCATCGGAAAAATCGATTTTGCCGTTTCTGTAATTGCCGGCTCAGGTGCAATTAATGCCGCTGTTTCTTCATCAAGCTGGCCACCGGCTGAGGTTTGTGCAAGCGCCAAACGCTCTTGCCTTTTTGGCGCATACATTAGGTGGTCAATTAACCATATTAAACCTGAGCCTAATGTTAATAACACCAATAAAACTGAGAAATAACCAGCCATCTATAATCCTTTGTTTTTATTTGCCAACTTTTAAAATAGCTAAAAACGCTTCTTGAGGTACTTCTACATTACCCAATTGCTTCATTCGTTTTTTACCATCTTTTTGCTTTTGCAGTAGCTTTTTCTTACGGCTCACGTCACCACCGTAACACTTAGCAATTACGTTTTTACGTAATTGTTTAACCGTGGTACGCGCAATAACATGTTGTCCTATTGCTGCTTGAATCGCAATATCAAACATTTGACGCGGAATAAGCTCTTTTAATGCATCAGCTAGTTGGCGGCCGCGCGATTGTGCGCTGTCTCTGTGTACAATAATCGCTAACGCATCAACACGCTCACCATTGATAAGTATATCAACACGTACCATGTCAGATGTTTGAAAGTGCTTAAAGTTGTAATCAAGCGATGCAAAACCACGACTGGTTGACTTTAATTTATCAAAAAAGTCCATAACCACTTCAGCCATAGGTAATTCATAGGTTACAGCGACTTGCTTACCATGGTAGCTCATTTTAGTTTGAACGCCGCGCTTTTCTATACACAGTGTTATTACGCTACCTAAAAACTCTTGCGGTACAAGTATGTTTGCCTCTACTACTGGTTCGCGTATTTCTACAATATCATTAACCGCTGGTAAATCAGACGGGTTATCTATTTGACGCGTACCCTCTTTAGTAACAACTTCGTAAATTACCGTAGGTGCCGTAGTAATTAAATCAATATCGTATTCACGCTCTAAACGCTCTTGAATAATTTCCATGTGCAACATACCTAAAAAGCCACAACGGAAACCAAAACCTAGTGCTGTTGAATTTTCAGGTTCAAAAAATAATGATGCGTCATTCAAGCTTAGTTTATTAAGTGCGTCACGGAACGATTCATAATCATCAGAGGCAATAGGGAACATACCCGCATACACTTGCGGCTTAATTTTTTGAAAGCCAGGTAAACGTGCCGGTGCCGCATTTTTTTGATGCGTAATGGTATCACCCACTGGGGCACCATGTATTTCTTTAATACCGGCAATAACAAACCCTACTTCGCCAGTACGTAAAATACCTGTATTAGTTTGTTTTGGGGTAAATATACCCACGTGATCTGCAATATGTACTTGCTCGTTCGACATTATTTTTATTTTGTCACCGGCACGTAGTTCACCGTGCTTAATACGCACTAGTGATACAACGCCTTGGTATGGGTCAAACCACGAGTCAATAATAAGCGCTTGTAAAGGTTGATCTTTCTCACCTACTGGAGGTGGAATATCCTTAACAATCATTTCAAGAACTTCAGCAATACCCACACCTGTTTTAGCACTACATTGCACAGCGTCAAGGGCATCAATACCAATAATATCTTCAATTTCTTCTGCTACACGAAGCGGATCGGCTTGCGGTAAATCTATTTTATTTAAAACAGGGATTACTTCTAAGTCCATTTCAATGGCGGTATAGCAGTTTGCAAGCGTTTGTGCCTCAACACCTTGTCCCGCATCTACAACTAAAAGCGCACCTTCACATGCCGCTAAAGAACGAGAAACTTCGTAAGTAAAGTCAACGTGCCCTGGTGTATCGATAAAGTTAAGTTGGTAGGTTTCGCCATCGTTAGCGGTGTAGTTAAGCGTTACACTTTGCGCTTTAATGGTAATACCGCGCTCACGCTCGATGTCCATTGAATCTAACACTTGCTTTTGCATTTCGCGGTCTGTTAAGCCACCACAAACCTGGATCAAACGATCAGAAAGGGTCGATTTACCATGGTCAATATGGGCGATGATCGAAAAATTACGGATATGCTTCATAAACTGGATTCTAAACTTCTATATTAATAGGCTAAGTACGAACACCTGAGTGACTTGAAAATACTTATTGGGCACAAGTGCTATTTAATGGCTAAATACATTTTAGCTAATCTAATTATTGATTGCCTTTTACCCTGTATTTCCAAGTTACTCTGGTATAAAAAGCCAATTTTACATTTAATTGGCCTTAATCACCATCTATTTGCGTTAAAGGAAGGCTAATTGGATGAATTTTTATCACTTTTACATCATGCCTGAGTGTTTTTACTTTGCTTTTAGCTAAAAAGTAACCACCTACACCACCCAAAGCGGCGAATAATATTTGCCACCCTTGCGCTAAAAGTAGTAATTCTGCACTAATAAATGCAAGCGTTAATCCTAAAAATAAAGGCAACATGTATACAGCAAAAGCATGTTTAACTAAATGCGAATCGTCTAATGACAGCGTTACTTTTTGGCCGACTTCTACAGGCGTATCGAATTGATATGGAAAGGTTTTTTTATCACTACCAAAGAGTTTGGCAAAGACTTGCGAGCCACAGCGGCCATTGCAGCCTTCACAGGCTTTTTTTTGCTGGGCTTCTAAATGGGCAGTGGTGCCTTCTAAGGCTACCACTGTAAGTGTTTGTTCAATCATAACAACCCTTACGAATTGTTTATAATGCGCGAGTCACTGACTCAGCAATTGCCTTTGCGGTTTGACTTGGCACATTACCAACAACAGATACATCAAAGTTTCCGCCATTATGCACATAAATTGTCGTTGCGCCAGAAGTTAATGATCCGCTTAAGCGGCGACCTGGCAAAGGTCGCTGTACAAAAACAGAAATTTCAACAAACCCATCTGAGTATAAAAAATAATCAGTAAGTTCATTATTTAAATCAAGTTTATGGCGGTCTGATTTTAGTAATTTAAAGCCATTAGGTAACCAACCAATGCGCCAGTTTGTGGCATTGCTTTTTTCACCTTCCAGTGCATTACCCGGTAACGGTGTTGGAAAATTACGATTAAGCACTTCTAAAATCATCGGTGCCGGTTGTTCTGTTACACTAATGTGGGTTAACTGTAGCTGCTCTAATGCTTCACCTTGGTGGTTAACATAAGCGGCTTTTAATAGCAGCGATGACTCTGTATCAAGCCAAATCCAATAGTTATATTTGTATTCATCTTTTGATTCTATTCTAACCAATTGCGCCGCTCGCCCTGCAATACGCCCTTTACCACCTAGCACAAAATCATATTGACTGCTTAGCGCTTCAATATCTTTAAATAATACTTCCGGTATTGGCCCTGCAATGGAGTCTGTATTGATAGAATATGGCTGCGATTGCGGTTCAAAGTAGGTTACTTGGTCGTTAATTCTAACCATTTCTAAGCCCGCGCCATTAAGTAAACTTAAATGTTCAAGCTCTGTTTCACCTTGCTTTGCATGAACCCAACGGTAGGGCTCCATAGCTTTACCCTTTACCACCACAAAAGAGGCGTCAAAATTACGGGTATGCACTGCATTCGCCATGTTTAGTAATAAATCTTTGGCGGGGTTTGTGTCGTTAGCAAAAACAGTAAAGCTTACTACTAACGACAGAACAAAAGAGATTACTTTCATTTAATTAGTTTTTTTCCTCTTGCGCTTTGTCACTATTTTGCGCTGTTTGTAAAGAGTGTGCAACACGTGCTTGACGTTGATGCTCTAAAACTAACGCGCCAATGCGCTGTTGCTGTAATTCGCGTAAACCTTGCTCAGCGTTTTCAAGAGCAGGTTCTGATGAATAGCTCACCGGTGATGCCATCCCTGTTAGCGGGGTAGTTTGTAAAAGCGGAATTTCGCTTTCTTGCTCGCCCGCACCTTGCGGTAAGGTATTTACGCCAACAATAGCAAACATAGCGACGCTTGCAGCAATGGCTAGTTGTGCAACCGGCCTGCGCCAATTAAACGCCACTACTTTATTATCTTGCTGCGCTTCACTTTGTTCTGTCTCTGGAGCTTTATTTACTGTCGATTGGGTGAAATCAGCATACACAGGTTCATTTTCAAGTGCTAACGCTATGTTTTCGCTTATATCGATGTGTATGTCGTTGTTATTTTTTTGAGCACGCATCGCATCACCAATTAGCGCATATCGACCAAACGTAGCAACATCCTGATCAGAAATTTTACCCTCTGCAAGGTGTTGTTCGCCGTCAAGTAATGCTGATAACGTTTCGCTATCCAACTTGTTAACGTGTGCTTTTGTCATACTAAGACTCGCCTATTAATGGGTTTAATTTATTATCTATTGCTTCTCGGGCTCTAAAAATACGCGAACGCACTGTCCCTACAGGGCAATCCATTACCACGGCTATTTCTTCATAGCTCATCCCTTCAATTTCTCTTAGGGTAATCGCGGTTTTCAGGTCTTCAGGCAAACTATCAATCGTATTAAAAATAACAGCGCGTACTTCGTCGCTTAACAGTAAGTTTTCAGGCGATGCGTTTGATCGCATCGAGTCCGCACCGTCGTAAAACTCGGCATCTTCAGCGTCTATATCGTTTGCTGGCGGTTTACGGCCCTGAGCTACTAAATAATTTTTAGCACAATTAACGGCAATACGGTATAACCACGTATAAAAGGCACTATCACCTCTAAAGTTTGGAAGTGCACGGTAAGCCTTAATAAATGCCTCTTGTGCTACATCTGCAATATCGCCTTGGTTAGACACATAACGTGATATTAACCCTGCAATTTTGTTCTGATACTTCTTTACTAATAGGTTGAAGGCGTTTTTATCTCCTTGCTGGACCCTTTTTACAAGCGCTAAATCTAATTCCTGCTCGCTCATTCGAGCCGGTACTCCTCTGTTTGATTCTTGCTGGTTATTCATAGTGTCGCCATTGTTCACAAATACTCTGACCTCTTTATGAATAAAAAGTTCTGCTTAATATTATTTTTTTATAAAATAGTCGTAAATATAGGCGCTAAGCCATTAAAATCACTACGTAGTAATATGACAAATATGATACAACTACACTATTAAAAACAAATATTGCTCTAATTTGAGCATTGTAACCGCAAAGTACCTCTGACATGAACCAAAATAAACATCATATTGCTGATGTCGCTATTATCGGTAGCGGCGCGGCGGGCTTATCGCTTGCATTGTCTTTAGCTAACTATTGTAATGTTACTGTGATCAGTAAAGGTGCCCTTACCGAAGGCTCTACACTGTATGCGCAAGGCGGCATTGCCGCTGTATTTGATAAAAAAAACGACAGCATAGAATCACATGTTGAAGATACTCTTGATGCCGGTGGTGGTTTATGTGACCGAGAAGCGGTGCATTACACAGCAAGTAATGCGCACCAGTGTTTACAATGGCTTATTGAACAAGGCGTTCCTTTTGATATGGAGTTTGACAGCAAAGGAAAAGAGCGCTTTCATTTAACTCGCGAAGGCGGTCACAGCCATCGCCGTATTTTGCATGCAGCCGATGCCACAGGTAAGGCTGTACAAACTACATTGATTAGCCAAGTTAAAGCACATAAAAATATCACCTTACTTGAGCAATATAATGCCATCGATTTAATCAGCGATAAAAGTCTAGGTAAAGCGGGTTCGCATATTCATGGCATGTACGTATGGAATAAAAAAGCAAAAAAAGTAGAAACTATTTCCGCTAAATTTGTTGCACTGGCAACAGGTGGTGCAAGTAAGGTGTATTTGTACACGTCAAACCCTGATGTATCTAGCGGTGATGGTATTGCCATGGCGTGGCGTGCAGGCTGTAGAGTAGCGAATATGGAATTTAACCAATTTCACCCCACCAGCCTTTATCACCCAGAATTGCAAAACTTTTTAATTACCGAAGCTATGCGTGGTGAAGGAGCGTATTTAAAGCGCCCCGACGGCACTCGCTTTATGAAAGACTTTGACGACAGGGAAGAGCTGGCACCACGCGACATAGTAGCCCGTGCTATCGACTTTGAAATGAAGCGTTTAGGTGCAAATTGTGTATATCTAGATATTAGCCACAAAGATAAAGACTTTATTATTGAGCACTTCCCTACTATTTACGCAAAGTGTTTAAGTGTAGGGCTTGATATAACCAAAGAAGCCATCCCCGTTGTTCCAGCCGCGCATTACACCTGTGGGGGTGTTATGAGCGATTTTAATGGTAAAACCGATTTAGATAACCTATACGCTGTAGGCGAAGTAGCCTATACAGGCTTACATGGCGCAAACCGTATGGCGAGCAATTCTTTATTAGAGTGTATTGTATTTGCTCACGCTGCTGCCAAAGACATTTTAAGTAAAATAGATAACGCGCCTGCGCCTGTAGCGCTTCCAAGTTGGGATGAAAGCCGCGTTAGCAACTCAGATGAAGAAATAGTAATTACCCATAACTGGCATGAGCTGCGATTGTTTATGTGGGATTATGTAGGTATTGTGCGCTCCACTAAGCGTTTAGAGAGAGCGCTACACAGAGTTGAGTTATTACAACAAGAAATACATGATTATTACGCAAACTTTAGAGTAAGTAATAACTTATTAGAGCTTCGTAATTTAGTACAGGTAGCCGAGCTTATAATTAGAAGTGCAATGCTACGTAAAGAAAGCCGCGGCCTGCATTATACTATTGATTACCCTGAGCAAAAAGAAAACCCAACACCCACTATTTTGACTCCACCTCGCCATTAATAGCAATCAGTGCTGCGCGCTTTAAACGTGCGTAGCTTTGTTTATCTACGCCTTTGGCTGAAATAATGAGCCACTGGCGTTTATTAAAGCCTTTAACATGTAACCACACACTGGTATTTAATATTTTTGTTTTAGGGGTTAATTGCCCCTGAACCTTTAGGCTTTCGTTTTCAAAGCGTATTTGCTTAGGCTCTAAAATAATGACGCCATTGTCTGGGTGAATAGCCACTATTTTTTGCCATACCCAGTAAAACGCAATTGTATTTATAGTTAAACAAATAACAACGCTAAAAAAAGAGCTTAAATAAAGCCCTAAAACAACACTTAACAAGCAGAAAAACAGCACGATAGGCTGATGTTCTGCTTTATTATTTACTACCGTAAACCTATACACGTACTCGGTCTAAAATTAGCGATACCATGGTATTAAGTTCAGCGTCCTTACACTCTTCGTGGCCCATAAACCAAGCAAATAAGTCTGGGTCTTCTTGGGTTAGCAAACGCTGAAATACAGCCTGTTGCTGTGCGTTTAACGAATCATACGCCTGCTCTACAAACGGCATAAACAAAACATCTAACTCTAACATGCCGCGGCGACAAGCCCAGCGTATACGTGCTTTACTATGAATTTCAGTCATTTTAAACCTCATACTTAATTGCCCCGAGTTTAACAAATACCCGCATAATTAGCAGCTATTAATCTGTGCTCAAATAATAAAAGCTGCCCACCTTCGTTGCTGTACCCTAGGTTATAACTGCGTTATTATGTCAGCTCATTTGTATTGCACAGAAGGTTTTTATGTCGAGCGTTTATGCATGTCCGTTATCTCACCAACTTATTAGCCTAACCGGTGCGGATAAATTGTCTTATCTTCACGGACAAATCACTCAAGATCTCAATAAACTATCTAACAGCAATTATTTATGGGCTGGTCATTGTAGTGCCAAAGGTAAGCTATGGGGTGTATTTAAATTATTTTCTCACCAAGATAGCTACTACCTAGCAGGTTCGCAGCCTGAAGTGGAACAGTCGCTCAGTGAGCTAAAAAAATACGCTGTGTTTGCCAAAGTAGATATTGATGTTTCTACGAACAGATTAATTGGGTTGATCAGTGACGATTTAGCCCCAGTACTAGAAAAACTTGATATTCGTTTTTGTGATGACCAGACGGCCTGTGACTTCCCAAGTGGTAAAGCGCTTAAGTTAGCGCCAAATCGCGTTTTACTAATGGTTGATAGCCAATTTAGTATGCCAGATGATGTCTCTACATTAGACAACTGCTCGCTATGGCAAGAAGCCGCTATAAAAGCGGGCGAGCCACAATTAAATAGTGACGCCATTGGCGAATACGTACCACAAATGGTAAACCTTCAAGCGATTAACGGCATTAGTTTTAAAAAAGGCTGTTACACCGGCCAAGAAACGGTTGCCCGTATGAAGTACCTAGGTAAAAACAAACGCGCTATGTATATTGTTACAGGTAAAAGCGATGGCTTACTTGAAGAGCCAGAACTTGAAACCCAAGTAGGCGAAAACTGGCGCCGCGCTGGTAAACTAATTGCCCAAAGCTATAACGAAAATAGCCAAACCTTATTTGGCCTTGTTGTGCTGCCAAACGATACACCAAGTACACACGTACTTCGTGCAAAGCACACCCCTCAGGTAGAGCTAAGCATTCTGCCTTTACCTTACTCTCTTGAAGATGAATAAATAGGAATGACTATGATCGTTGCACCAAACACAGTAGTAAAAATGCATTATTCAGTACTGGATAACGATGGCAATACCATTGATAACTCTTTTGATGGCGAGCCACTAGTTTTTATTATTGGCACAGGCTACTTAATCCCAGGGCTTGAAAATGCACTCCAAGGCAAGCAAGCCGGTGATACATTAAATGTTAAAGTAGAACCTGAAGAAGGCTACGGCGAACGTCACGACAACCTAATGCAAGCGGTGCCTAAGTCGATGTTTGATGGCATGGAGATTGAAGTAGGTATGCAATTTAGAGCCTCTACCGACGATGGCGATCAATCTGTGATGATTATCGAAATTCAAGATGAAGACGTTATAGTTGATGGCAACCACCCGCTTTCGGGTATTACCCTTAACTTTGATGTAGAAATTTTAGAGGTGCGCGAAGCAACCGAAGAAGAGCTTGCGCACGGTCACGTGCACGGTGAAGGCGGTTGTGGTCACGATCACTAATCATATCACCGTTTATAAAAAGCGCCTAAGGCGCTTTTTTATAACATATTGTTGTAGGTCGCGCTTTTTAATGGGGCGGGCTCTTCTAACGGAAGCTCACTGGGTATTATTTTTTCCTCAAGCGTACTTAATAAGCCTTGCTGATCGTTTGTTCCCACTCGGTACTTAGTACCGTCTTTTAAGGTTAACTGCACCGCGCTAAATCCTGATACAGAGTAAACCCACCCATCATGCGTAATACGAATACCAATACCGTGGCGGTAGGAGTTTTGCACCGCTTTAGCCTCTACTATGTCTGCAAGCGCTAATCGTTGCCCTGCAACGCCAGGACCAAAAGCCCAACTAATTGTTTGCTCGTCAACTTTTACGGTTAAACCATGAAACAAAAAACCGATTAAAACGAGTACACCGGCAAATACCATTAATGGCACATCGGCGCCCATTAAGTTCCAGGCTAAGGCTACAAAGCCGCCTATCCATGCTAAAACAAAAAATATAAACACCGCATATTGTTTATGCTGATACATAGCGCTCTCTTTATTATTAAAAACTGTACACCAACGTGGCGCTTAATTCTGAGTCGTATTTAAGGTTATCGTCTTCAGGTTTTGAATTATAACGATACATGTAAGCAAACTTTAACGATACCGCACCTATAACTTGGCTAATCAAAGCGGTTTCTGACTTCAAACGTGAATTTAACCCCGACAAAGACTGCTCAATACTCACATCTTGATTAAAGCGCGTGCGCTTTGATACCAAACGCTCCCACTGCATTGCAATACGAACTAAATAACCTGTTTTGTTTTCATCTTCTTCGCTTACCTCTGACTCATCATCAGCGACAGAGCGATATAAACCGGGGCCAATATCAATATCTACTTTATTTTTTACACCTTGGTAAACCCTAGCACCATAGCCTGTCGCCACCGTACTTTTGTAATCGAGGCCGCTAAATTTATCTTCTTCGTAGTCGCCATAAATAAAAAATGAAGAATTTTTAACGCCCACCTTGTAGTTACCCTGGGCTGAGACAAAAATACGATCTGCTGTTACGTCTGTTTGCCCTGTGTCATCATTTTCATCGCGTTTATATAAGGTGTCTAATTTAAACTGGTTGCGCCATTTTTCGAAGTCTTGGTATAAATTCCCTCTAAATTTAAAGCTGGTAGAGTTTGTATTACCTTTACTCAAAATCAAGCCAAACTCAGTATCGCCATAGAGCATTTCGCCTTTATGTAGCTCATGAATTTCTTCATCAGAGAGTTGCCCATATTCATGAAAGTCTTCAAATGGATCAACAGCCCAACAACAACTGCTCATTATTAAAAACACGAATAGTAAATACTTATGCACGGTAAACTCTCTAGCACATACAAACAAAACGGCTTACTCAGCGTGCTCTGTTTCTTTCCACAAAATATGACAAAACGGCGCGTCTTTATCACGGCTAATTAAAATTTTTGCAAATAACACATCTTCGTTTTCAAACTCTAACCCCACTAACACTTGCACAAATAACTCCGGCTCTATTTCAAGTGCTACAAAGTTTTGCCATTGCTCATCAGGCTCGCCTTCCTCAATAAACCCAAGTTCTTCTCGGTATTCGTTAAAGTCTTCAACATCTTGTTCGCTAAGATTGTTTGGCGCCAGCTCTAAAAAAATATCATACGCTTGATGGGTAACTTCTTCTTCGCTATATAAACGTGGGCCTGACATGGGTAAAACCTCAATGCATTTTAAGTGCGCACATAATATCAAAACTCACCTGTGTTTTGAGAAAAAACAGCTAAAAATAATGACTTTTTTGTTACCAACTCATGTGTGGTTAAGCTTAACTAAGATTCAAAGCGCTTTGACTAAAAAAGTTTAAAATAATTCAATTTATTTTTTATTATAAAACAAACCGTTACTTTACTTAGCACAGCGTACATCATAAGCTCAAACACACAACTATAGGAAAGCGCAATGATAAAACTAGAAATACAACAAGGCATTGCTAACGTTATTTTAAGCCGCGCAGAAAAACAAAATGCACTTAGCTTTGATATGTTCATGCAATTAAACAGCACTATTAAACGTATTAAAAAAGATAACAGTATTCGCGCTGTAGTGATAAAAGGTGATGGCGATCATTTTTGCTCAGGGCTTGATGTGGCTGGGGTTATGGCTTCACCTTTGAACATTGTAAGGCTATTACTAAAATGGCTGCCCGGCAATCAAAACCTAGCGCAAAAAGTAGTACTTGGCTGGCAGTCATTAAGCGTACCGGTTATTGCACAAATAAATGGAAATTGTTTAGGAGGTGGGTTACAAATAGCATTGGGCGCCGACTACAGAATTGTGGATACCCAGGCAAAACTAGCCATTATGGAAGCGCGTTGGGGGTTATGCCCCGATATGGGTGCTAATGTGGTGCTTACAGGCTTATTAAAACGCGACCAAGCATTGTGGCTGGCAAGCCATGCAAACCCTATTAGTGCAAGCGCAGCCTATGAGCTAGGCCTAGTTACAGAGCTTACAGACAATACCGAACAGGCCACGCAGCGCATGTTAAATATATTGCTTGAGCGCTCCCCTGATACCCTAGCAGCAATAAAGCGCGTTACTCAGCAAAGTTATACAGCAAACCAACGAAAAATTTTAGCCAAAGAAACGCTTAGCCAAATTCGCTTGTTACTCAATCCAAATACTAAAAAAGCAATCGCCAAAGCTAAAGGGAAAACAGATATAAACTATGCAAATTCAAAACGCTGGTAAGACTAAATTAGCATGTAAAAATAGTGAGCCTCTGCTAACGTTAATGCCTCTATTAATTAATGAACCTTTTTCATGAAGTACATACTAAGCAGCGCCATTATTTTACTGTGCTTGGGGTGCGCAAAATTAATAATGCACTTTGTTGGTGGTAGCTTCCCTGCACCGCTCCTTGGCATGGTTATTTTACTGAGTTTATTACTATTAGGTGTAGTTAAAGAGCACCATATAAAACCCTCAGCCTCCCCTATTTTAAATATTATGCCAATATTTTTTATACCCGCGGGGGTAGGATTTATCGAGCACATTGCACTTATTAAGCTGCATTGGCCCTATTTGGTTTTGATTATTTTACTCGTCCCTGCTAGTACGCTTTTACTGGTAAGCAGCGTCGTTGGCTATGTTAAAGGCAAAAATAATAATGACTGAGCTGCACCTTACACTTTGGTACTTAACAACGCCCGCTATTATTTTGCTGTTTTTACTATTAAGAGCGTTTAATAAAAACTGGCAACACAGCATAGTAAAGTCGCTAACTAATCCGGTGTTTTTAAGTATTGCGATTATTGCCTTAGTGCTTGTTAATTTAAACTTACCTTATGCTGAATTTTCCACGCATAGCCAACTGCTTAGTTGGCTGTTAGAGCCTGCTATAGTGGCACTGGCCCTACCTTTGTATCAACAGTTTATACATGTCAGGAAGAACCTACTTTTAATAGTAAGTACGTGTAGCTTAGGCATTATTAACGCTACGGTAGTAGCCTTTATTTTAAGTATTTTATTTGATGTACCCGCCAACTTAAGCGCATCCGTAGCTGCCTTAAGTGTAACTACACCTATTTCGTTAGTCGTTACTGACTCTTTAGGGGGTATTAGCTCACTTGCCGCTGCGTTAGTTATTTTTATTGGCTTACTCGGTGCGCTCTTTGGGTTAATGCTCATTAAGTGGGTGGGTGTTAATAACCACCAAGCTCAAGGAATAGCAATGGGGACTGCATGCCATGCAATAGGCACCGCTGCAGCACTTGATGAGCATCCCAAAATAGGGGCTTTTTCCTCGGTTGCTATGGCCTTAAGTGCGCTATTAACCGCCGTAATAGTCCCCGTACTGTATCCTTTTTTAGTCAACACTTTGCTATAGTTAGCAAAAAATAAACACCCAATATAAAGAGCCCGCTATGATCAGTTCTGAAATAGAACAATTTGAAAAATACTACACCATGCTTACTGAGTATTTAGTTACCTACAGTGTGCAAATTTTAGGTGCTATTTTTATTCTTATACTGGGTTTGTGGGTTGCAAAAAAACTCTCAAACCTTGTCGCAAAATTGATGACTCGTCACAATGTCGATATTACTCTCACCAGCTTTGTCAGTAACGTGGTAAAAGTGTTGCTTATTGTGATGGTTGTTGTAATAGCGCTTGGCAAAATAGGCATCAGTGTTACCCCCTTTGTAGCGGCTATAGGTGCAGCTTCTTTGGGTGCAGGTTTAGCCTTACAAGGGATGCTTTCAAACTACGGTGCTGGCCTTGCTATTATAGCAACGCGCCCTTTTGTAGTAGGCGATACCATTGAAGTAAAAGGGGTCAGCGGCCAAGTAAAAACTATTGAGCTGGGTTACACCATTTTAATTGATGAAGAAAAAGTAGAAATCACTATCCCTAACAAACACATAGTGGGTGAAATTATTCACAACTCGTTTAGCTACTCATTAGTTAAAGGAGAAATAGACATAGCTTATAGTGCCTGTGCCGACACTGCTATTAACCTCATTGAAGAGGTATTAAAGGCCCACGACCAAGTGGCTCAAAACCCACTTTCTCAAGTAGGCATAGAGCGCTTTGCCGATAGCGGCGTAACCATTAGTTATCGCTACTGGGTACCTACAACAAAAATAATAGAAACCAAGCTTGCTATAAACGGTAGTGTGTACAAAGTTATTAATAATGCGAAAATAGAGATCCCATTCCCGCAACGTGTTATCACTATAAACAATAGCAATTCGCTTAATTAAACAACCTATAAGAGTGAACCATCGTATAAAAAAGCCGCTTAAAGCGGCTTTATTATTTCAATATGTTCGTTGAGTTCTAACTTAGGTGCGCTCATTCCTTTTAATAACCGACCAAATATATCCGCGCCGGTAATAATACGCTTTTCATCCCCCCACACCAGCACAACATCATGGTCTATTGCACCATCAAAAGATTTGTCATGAGAGTGATTAGCGCGTATTTTTAAAATGACATCGCTTAATCGCATTGTCTCATCCGTTACAATTATCGGCCTGTGGCAATAGCTATACGGATCAAAGGTTTCTGGCTCAAAAAGTGCCGACCGTAAAAAGCCATCAGCATCAACAACAAGAAGCGGCCAGCCATCTTTGTTGGTAATAATTACCCAATTATAACCAGACTTATGTAATTGGCGTAAAAATTCGTTGTCAGCGCTTAATGTAAGTTCGGGAAATATTGGCAAATCAAGTTTTGTTGGCAACGTAATAATTGAGTCAGGGTCTATAACCTCACCTTCTTTAGTTACACTAATTTCATCTAAACTAAAAAAGTTGAGCGCCCCTATCCCCTCTACGTGTTGTACATCTGCTTCTTCAGCCTCAATATGCTTACGAATAATCCCTCTTAATTCGCTTTCTGCAAAATAAGTAATACCTTCTTTGCCCAGCCATGCATCAAGTACTAAAGCGGTGGGCTTTGCAACAATATAAAATAATATTTGATAAAACTTTATTAAAGGCGAGAACATACTCGCCATTTTTAGTGCGTTGCGTGAAAAATACGCTTGTGGTGTTATTTCGCCAATAATCGTTATCGCAACGGTCGAAAATAAAAACGAACTTGCGCCTATCAGTACCGAATCTGACAATAACGTCAACAATACATTAATACCTACGTTTCCCCATAATATGGTCGAAAGTAAAAAGTTTGAGTCGTTCCTAAGTGCCATCACTTTAATCGCGGCTTGGTTGCCCTTTGCACTTTCCATTTCAAGTTGCAGTCGGCTTAACGAAAAAAAAGCTAAGTTTAATCCCGAGAACATAGCTGATTGTGAAATACACAATACAATTGCACACCAAATCATGACATCGAAAGTCATTATAATTTCCTGTAAATGAAGCTTATAAAAGTAGCAAGCTACCTAGGCCTAAAAAAGTTACAAACCCAACAATATCGGTCACTGTGGTCAGTATCACAGAACCAGAAAGCGCCGGGTCTATTTTCATTTTGTCTAAAATAGACGGTATAACAACACCCGCTAACGACGCAGCCACTAAGTTAAGCAATATAGCAACAGTAATTGTAATACTAAGCATAATATCGCTAAACCATACAAAGGTGAGCGCGCCAATCACTAAGGCCCACACTAAGCCGTTTACAGCCCCCACTCGTAGCTCCTTTTTTAAAAGTGCATTTCGGTTAGAGTCGGTAACTTGCCCAAGCGCTAAACCGCGCACTATGACCGTTAACGTTTGGCTACCTGCAATTCCGCCCATAGAGGCCACTACAGGCATAAGTACCGCCAGTGCCACAACCTGCTCTATTGTTGCGCCAAATAAACCAATAAACCACGATGCTAAAAACGCAGTGGCTAAGTTTATCCCCAGCCAAATACCCCTGTTTTTAGCACTCTTTCTTACACTAGCAAACAGGTCTTCGTCTTCACGTAAACCACCCGCTTTGGCCGCAGCCTCGTCGGCAATCTCCTGGCGAAGCTCGTATGCCGAGCCAATCGTTAAGCGCCCTACCAATTTATTATCACTATTGACCACCGGCATAGCCATTTTTTCACTGTGGATAACTACCTCTGCCGCTTCGTATAAGTCATCATCAGCGTGTAATGATGAAAAATCATAATTTGCCAGCGTCAATAAGTTATCGCCTTCATCGGCTTTAATTAAATCATTGACTGCAAGCTCACCCATTAAGCTACCTTGACGGCTAACTAAATAAACGACTTCGCTGTATTGCGGCAGCCCTTTTTGCAGTAATTTTTTAACGCCTGCTAATGTTGCTTTTTCGGTTATTTTTAGAAAGTCGAAGCCTACCCAGTGACCTAATTGCTCAGGTGGATACTGCTGAGCAAGATCGTATTGTTTAGTTTGTGCTTCATCGAGTTGTTTTTTTGCATAATCTACAAAGCGTTCAGGAATAACCTCTTCTAGCTCAAGTAACTCTTCAACATTAATCTCATCTAATAGCGCGTATACTTCGCTATCATCTAGAGTTTGCAGTAGCCATAAGCAGCTGTCGTCGCTAAGGGTTACAAATATTTCGTGCTGCGTGTCTTTATCTAATAGTTGCCAAATTTCTAGACGTTGTTCTTTTGGTATAGCCTCAAAAAGTAGCGACAGGTGCTCAGTAGACAAATTAAGCTGTGCATCGGCTAAAAGCTGACTTTTTTGCTCACTTGTTTCGCATTGCAGTAAATCGTTTATTAACTGCGGGAGTTGGTCGACTGGATACTCAATCATCTTAAAACCTTAAAATTTAATAATGCACATTGCTTATAGTTTACTTGAACAATAAAAAATAGCAGAAAAAACTTAAACTTATTTGGGCGCGTTAGCCTTTATTAGTTAAATTTGTAGAGACTATTTTTGCGCATTGTAGGGGCAAAAACCCTCGCGATACTACTGTTTATTTTAAAAATTAAAAAAGAAATCATTGGCCTTATTTTTAGTCAAAAAAAAGCCCATAACACTGAGCTGTTATGGGCAAGGTCACACAATGAAAAAAAGGAGAAATTAAAATCTATCGGTTAAGTTACGTATTAGGTCAGAGTCCACAAATTGCGTGATCATTGCAGCGCCCCATGCGTATGTACGTTGTATTGGGTAGCCTTTAAATATCCAGCGTTTACGAACATGGTTAAAACGCTGCAAATACTGCTGCTTTGCTTGCGGTAAAGGTGTACTGCTTAGTTTGTCCCACGCTTTATATACGCCCGACATGTCAGAGCCGCGCATAAAACGCTGCAACCAACGCGAAAAACGAGCAAAACGAATGGTTGACTGAAAGTCAATTATATAAGGCTTGCCGTCGCTACCACATAATATGTTGCCCATATTACGCAGGTCTAAATGCACGATGCCTAGGCGGTGCATTTTTGCAACTTGGCGCTCAAGCTCAATAAAAAACTCAACAGGCAACGCCTCCCCCTGATGAATTAAACTTCTAAGCGGCGTGCCTTCTATGTAGTCATACGCTACCGCTATCGGCGATAAACGGCTAAACCGATTAGCAACCGCATCAAGCTGCGCTAAGCGGCTCAACCCTTTAAATTCTTGATTTACAGAAAGTTTGGCAAAGGTTTTACGAATAAACCACGGGCTTTGGCTAAAGTCTTTAACTATTAAGTCAAACGTATCATCTTTGTACCTGTATACAATTGCGTTCGCAAAACGCCCTTTATGAACAACACTTAAATACTGTTGCTTAAATACATGTTCAGGAAACTGCTGCTGTAATTGTGATAACAACTTATTTTCAATCATAACAAACCTAACAAGATGATAACTTTAATTGCCTAGGCAACTATATTAACAAAATTGGATTTGCCGCACAATTAGATCTACTACTTAGCAGGCTAAGTTTTTATTGAAACAGTATCGCTAAAATGTTGATAATCTATTTGGTAGGTGAGTCTAAATTGGTTATTGCTTTAAATAATAAATCTATAACTTGCTGTTTTTCATCATCAGAGAATCCATTAAGTGCTTTAGCATACACCTCATTTACCAAAGGCATTATTTGCGGGTACAAGGCTTTGCCTTTTTCACTTAAACCTAAAATGGTAGAGCGCTTATCGAACTCGCACTGAGTTTTTGCAATAAGATCTTTTTCTTCTAAGCGCTTTAGCAAGCGGCTCATAGCCCCTTTATCGTAAACCATATGCTCACACAGCCCAGCTAATGTATTTACCGAGCCTTTTGCTAATAATACCACCACAATATATTGGGCCGACGTTAAACCCATTGACTGAAGCTGTGTATCAATATGAGTAGAAAGCTTTGAACGTAAAAACGAAATTACTCGCCCTAAATCTTGCTCAGGTATTAATTGTGCTCGGTTACAGCTATTTATCGAAGGCATACTTTGTTGCATATAAGGAGTACTCTGTTTATTCAAAACGCGTGTAATAGACTACACATAATTAATAAAATTCCCTAGGGTTAGCGTACTTTCAATAATAAAAAGCCGCAATGTAAGTCGCGGCTATTAGTAATTTAAACAATACCGTTTAAAACTTTAAACCTTAAACTGCCCTATTAATTGCCCTAAGTTCTCGCCGCGCCCTGCTAAATCCTGGCTAACCTCAGAGGTGGCCTTACTTGCTTGAGTTAGTTCATTAACAATTTCTTGAATGGCAAACACATTACGGTTTATCTCTTCTGTCACTGAGCTTTGCTCTGTTGCAGCGGTCGCAATTTGCGTACTCATATCGTTTATGGTGGTAACCGACGTAGTCACGGCACCTAGACTCTGCGATATATCGCGCGATGACTCAACTGAGCGATTACAACTTGCTTGGCTCGCCTGCATGGCATTTACTGCGGCGCCCACTAAGTTATGTAATTCAGTTAGCATTTCACTAATTTCATGGGTGCTAAGTTGTGTACGACTCGCTAGGCTTCTTACTTCATCAGCCACCACGGCAAAACCCCGACCTTGCTCGCCGGCACGTGCAGCTTCTATGGCCGCGTTAAGTGCAAGCAAATTAGTTTGCTCGGCAATACCACCTATTACATTAAGTACACTGTCAATTTTTTTAGATTGCTCACTTAAAGAGTTTACCTGATCAGCCGCTAGGTTAATTTCGCCCATTAGGTTAGAAACTTCACTAAGAGATATATCTACGCACTCCTGCGCTTTTGCCACTTCTAGCGTTGCTGTATGAGTAGACTCAGCAACTTGCGTGGTATTTTTAGCTACTTCGTGAGAGGTGGCCGACATTTCGGTAATCGCTGTGGCCACCAAATCCGTTTCGTGGTTATGATTAAGTAGTTTATTTTCAAACAGTTTTGTTTGCGAATTAATATTGCTTGAAGCACTTTTTACATCATTAGTAACATCAGCTACATTACTTATAATGCTTTGCAGCTTGCTAACAAACACATTAAACGATTCGCCCAACTGCCCTATTTCATCGTGTGTATGTATAGCTAGGCGTTTTGTTAAGTCGCCTTCACCTTTGGCAATATCATCTAAGCTTTGGCCCATTATTTGGATAGGCTTAACCATAGCGTTAGACGCTAAAAGTGCGCCTACTACGCTAACCACAACCCAAAATAAGGCAATTAATAACAAGGTGGTTATTTTTTCGCGAGTATGCGATTGCATAGTCTGTTTATAATTTGCAAGCTCGGTTTGTATATCATCCATATAGGCACCGGTGCCAATCATCCAATCGCTACCTGGTATCATTACGGCATACCCTATTTTCTCTACCAGTCCATTGGTATTTGGCTTTTGAAAATGATAATTAAATGCGCCACCACCTTTACGTGCTTGCTCTAACAAACCAACAATTATTTTTTTACCATTTGGGTCAGTCATCCCTATTTTATTTTGTCCTTCAATAGCACTTCCTAGCAAGGCATGAAACACACTCACTCCGCGTGTGTCGTAAATAAAAAAGTAGCCGTCATCACCAAAAGTAAGTTTTTTAAGCAGATTTTTAACACTTTGTGTTGATCCGTTATCAAGCTGGTGGCGTACCAACTTACTTGCTATTTCTACTTCGGTGGCAAGTAGCGTGTGTTTGTCTTTAATGAGTTTAGATTTTATTGTTTCAAAATTTTGTTGCTGGTTTTGCGATTCTAAATAGTACGAGCTGGCCATTAAGCTGATTAATAGCAAGCTCAACGGTAAAATAGCCAGTAATAAAAGTTTATTTCTCAAGCTTAAGTTGCTCATTAAATCTCCACAAATAGGGTACGCACGTTAACACTGTCTGCTTTGCAGTATTCAACGCAATAAAGTAAGCATTCAATATGTCACTATTTATACCAATTTATAAATAGCATAGGGGTTTACCAAGGGCTGGCAAGGTGGGCGCATTATAATTAGATTACAGCGTTTTAGATATATATTATCACTCGACATTAGTCGCAATTTTTTATCGCTAATGCTGTACGACCGCGCATTTTATTACCTTACAGGTAGCAAAAAATAAGCAAACGTACCGTTTTTAAGCCAACATTTAAGTAGCCAGGTATATGTATTTAACATATAATCATCACAATTCTAATAATAAATACCTATACA
The DNA here is from genome assembly GCF_030296835.1 of Pseudoalteromonas sp. MM1. NCBI lineage: Bacteria > Pseudomonadati > Pseudomonadota > Gammaproteobacteria > Alteromonadales > Pseudoalteromonadaceae > Pseudoalteromonas > Pseudoalteromonas sp. MM1. The sequence continues at coordinate 2,762,632 of NZ_AP027922.1, forward strand.
AAAAACGGTACAATGTTCAACGTTAACTTAGGCTGTGGTTTTTAAAAATAATAATGAAGTATTTCTTATATCTAACGTTGTTAATTTGTTTAAACGTGTGCGCTCAACCAGCCAACAAGAGTATTGCTTTTTACTACTCATCACCTATGCCTCTGGCTGAAATGACCTTTTATTCACGGGTTGTTGTGCAGCCTCAAAACATCACTAAACACGAACTTAATTGGCTTAAAGAGCGCAATATTAGCGTATACGCTTATTTGAGTGTGGGAGAATCATTTACTGAGAATGAGTCGTCAGTAGCAAAAAACCCACATTGGAATAGTCATATTGCTGATTTAACTACTGAGCATTGGCAACAACATCTGCAAAAACAAGCCAATGAGTTACAACAGCGTGGCTTTAACGGCTTATTTTTAGATACGCTCGATAGCTACCAATTATTAAAGCCTGATTACAATAAAGCGGCTCAACAAGCGGGGCTAGTGAATATTATTAAAGGTTTGTCGAGTACTTTTAATAAACACTTAATCTTAAACAGAGGGTTTGAGTTACTGCCAAAACTTAACGGTTACGCCTCTGATTTAGTCGCCGAAGGGCTATTTAGCCACTTTAACCCTATCGATAACAGTTACAAACTCACCACTGAGAACGATCAAAATTGGTTAAATAACCAGTTACATATAGCGCAAGCGCTAGGCTTTAACGTACAGGTAATTGACTACGCCAAACCACAGCAGCGCCTTGCAATGGCAAAACAAATTAGTGATCAAGGCTATGCACCTTGGGTTACTGATGGGCACCTTCAAACTTGGGGGACATCAAGCATCCAGCCTGTGCCTAGGCGTATACTCATTCCGTATAACAGCAACGTAAAGCCACTTATATACACCACGGTGCATTTAAAACTTGCTACCATGATTGAATATTTAGGCTATATACCCGATTACATCGATGTAGCAAACACGCCTCTACCTAAAGTAGATACTAGTATTCATGCTGGCATTATCTCTTGGACCACAAGTGATCAATTTTATAATACACAGGTTACAGAGTGGCTAGAAAGTAACTTAGCCGTGGTACCACAACTGGTTCTTGGCGAACTTCCACCTTCAAATAAATTATTGCAAAGTTTAGGGGTAGAAACCCTAAATGCTAGTTCAAGTGGGCCTTATAAACTGGCTGCTATGGCGCCTTGGCTAAAAGGTGAGTCAACCTCTGCGCCCACTATTGTAAAACCCTATTTGTTAACACTTGCAGCGAATGCGCAATCATTAATATCAATACACGCTGAAGATGGCACTACCCTAATCCAAGGAAGTAAAACTAAATACGGCGCACTCATCGCCGCACCTTGGCTTATAGATACATTGCCTATGGAGGGCAGTAACTGGGTGGTAGACCCCAAAGCACTGTTGACTAAGGCCATGGGCCTTGCGCCTATACCTGCCCCTGATACAACGACATTAAGCGGTCGGCGTATGCTGACACTTCATATTGATGGCGACGGTTTCACGAGCATTGCGCACTTTGCAGGTAAGCCTTATGCTGCAGAAGTTGTACGTGATGAAGTTATTAAAAAGTACAAGCTGCCATTAACCTCCTCTATTATACAGGCCGACATTGAACCTAACGGATTACACGCTGCAGACAGCCCAAAGCTTGAAAAAATAGCTAAAGAAATTTTTGCACTTCCTTATGTAGAAGTTGCCTCACACACCTACAGCCACCCCTACTTTTGGACGGCCTTATCTGGCAGAAAAGAAATAGACAAAGATGACACCGACTACGGTTTTCATTTAGATGTACCAGGTTATGACGCCATCGATTTAAATAAAGAAATAACTGGCTCTATAAATTACATTAATGAGCGGCTCGCACCCAAAAACAAAAAAACCGTGATGATGTTATGGTCGGGTGATGCGACCCCTGGGCCTAAAGCGCTTGAGCTTGCACGAAACGCGGGAGTAATTAACGTAAATGGCGGAAATACCGACGTAAATGCTGATAACCCAAGCTTGTCGCACATCTCGCCTATTGGCCGACCTGAGCGAGATTTGCTGTATCAAATATACGCTCCTATTTTAAATGAAAATGTTTACACCAATTTATGGCACGGCCCCTATTATGGTTTTAAACGACTAGTAGAGACATTTGAAATAACCGAAAAACCATACAGGTTAAAGCCTTACACCATTTACTTTCATTTTTATTCTGGCGAGGTGCCAGCGGGGCTTGACGCGCTGCATTACAATATTGATTACGTATTAGCCAGAGAAAATACCCCTGTGCATTTGAGTCAATATGCACGTATTGCCAAAGATTTTTATTTTTCTGCGCTTGCTAAAAATACGCGTGGCGAATGGCTATTTAGCTCTAAATATATAAAAACGCTGCGCTTGCCTACTATTTTTGATGTGCCCAACATGACTAACAGCCAAGGTGTTTTAGGGGTAACTGCACAAGGCGATTATATTCATGTAGGCAATGAAATAGCCACAATCAACTTTGATCATACAACGCCTGATAACCAACCTTATTTACTCTCTGCTAATGTGATGTTTAATCATTGGCAGGTAAACGGCCCTGTAAGCTTTAAAGCGTGGATTGAGGCTAAAATTGCGCTTAAAAATGCCCAAAACTGTCAATTTATTTCCCATATGGGTAAGCGTTATAGCGGAAAAACCTTAGGCAATACAACGCAGTTTACATTGCCTGCTGGCGAATTTTATGGCTATTTAAACTGCGCTACAAGGGCTCAATAATGAATAACAAAAAGCGCCCTCACTTAGTATCAGTTAAAACCATTTTAATTATATTGGCGGTTAGTTGTTTTTCGCTTTACGCGCTGTTTCCGCACACCTTATTTTTTGAAGATGACTCGCTATCGCAAGATTATACCTTTGAAAAAACCTACTTAAATGCCGCCTTAAGCACCGACCCTAATAACGAAAAACTACGCGCAAAAAAAATAGCGATTCACCTAGGCTTAAATGAATATTCAGAGGCGACTAATGAGCTTGAAAAGCTCCCTAAAAGCGATAAAAAAACTGAACTAGAAATTAAACTTTTATACGCACTATGGGTTGATAGCGGCGCTAAACAAGATGACCGCTTTGAAGAACTCACGCTTAAACTAGCGGCATTTAAGCACTGGGATAAACAGTTATTAAATATAGCCAAAGCAACAGGCCTCAATGCTCACGTGGCGCAGTATTATCAGCAGCATGCGCAGCCATTATTAGCCGCTGATTTTTGGCTAGGTGCAGGTGAGCCTGGCAAAGCACTCGCTATTTATAAAACCCACATAAATGCTGATGCAGCTCAAAAAGCCATTGACACAGCACTGGGCGCTAACAACCCAAAGCAAGCCTACACATGGTGGAAAAAATACGGTGATACCGCTAATACCGAGCGTACATTATATTATGCAAGCTTAGCGGGTGATGATGCTGCAGCTTTAAAAGCAGCTGAAACCCTATTAAAAGCTCAGCCCAATAACAGCGAATATTTAACCAAAGCCATGCATTTACGCTTAGCTAATGGCGATGCGCCAGGGGCTGAGCAATTAATCGCAAAGTTATTACGTAAAACACCTAATGATAAAGCGCTGAGGCTCTTAAATTGGAAAATTATGCGCTGGCAAAATAAACCAAAGCAGGCCCTTAAAGAATTTAAATGGTTAATGGCTAATAAGGCCGTTGATGTAGCTATGCTGACCGATAGTATTAATGACGCCAACGCACTTTACTTGTACCAAGATGCCAACGACATATACGAATATAAAGCACAAAACAGGCAACTCAAAGGCAATGGATTTGCAAAATGGATGCAAACCAACGAATTTATTGGTAACGCAAAACAAGAGCTTAATCATATTGAGCGCTATGAGCAGATAAACGGTAAAACAGCACTTTCTCAATTTTGGAAAGCCAAGGTGTTACACGATACCGGTAATTTAGCTGGATTAAGAGCCTTGTGGCCTCACTACGCAGGGCCAAAAAACGAAGAAGATTTACTCTGGCTTGCAAGAGCACATTGGTTAAACAATGACTTTACAACGGCTTTGGCCGTTTTAAAACAAAAAGCACGCAGTAACGATGATGAGTTTTGGAGTGCACGTGTTGATATGGCTATGCGTGTGAACGATAAGCAAGAAGAGTTATACGCCTTAGAGCAATTAAAAAATATTAGCCCACTGAGTGTAGGCGATATGCTGCATTATCAGCAGTTAAAATTTGCCGACAACCCACAAGGTTTATTAAATTACCTATGGCAGCAAACACCACTGACCGATAGACAGCTTATACAAATCACTTTATTAAGTACGCAAATTGGCGATGAAAAGTATGTCACACGTATTCATCAAGCACTTGAAAAACAGCGATACAATAAAGCGCTTTACCCTGCATGGTTAATCTTATCAAACTGGTACCAAAGCCAAAGTGACTTAAACTACGCGTACACAACACTTAACCGTGCAGCAAAGCTAAGCGAATACAATCCCGATGTAGTACTGGCGCAAGGTTGGCTTGCATTACAAATGCACGACACCATCATGATTAAGCGTATTTTAGCTAACTACTCAAGCAATGACCCCAACCGGGATTGGGCACAATTACTGGCGAGTTTGTCTATTCATCAAAAAGCCTTTAATAGTGCTTATTTTTATCTGCGCCAATTAGCCATTAGTAATCCACGGGATTTAACCACTTTAGTAAATTTAGCCGATGTGATGAACCAATTAGGTTACTACGCTAATGCCAGCGAACTTAAACATTATTTATTAAACCATTTACCAAAAGACAAATACGCATACCGAGGTTTAATGATCCAATGGGCAGGCGCAATGGCCGTGCCCCACTTACGCCAATTTAGCAGCTTAGATGACATAGCGCCTGAGGCGATAAACAACGCAACCGCCAACTGGTGGTTAGCCAGACGCGCAGCACAAAAACTTGAGCCATGGCAAAAGCTACAATTGGCTATGAGCAAAGGCGAGTTTAATAAAGTAAAGGCACTTGTAAATACACAAACGTTAGGCAAAGTAGATGAGCTAAGCGCCTTACTTTATTTAAGGCAGCCTTATGCAACTATGCAGCGTTGGTATGAGGAATTAACACACGAGCCTAGCGAGGCTGAAACGTCTTTATTACGTAATGCCCGTACTAGTTACTTTAGAGCGCTAGAGATTAACCTATCCCCTGAGGCCGGTTTAAACACTAGCCAGTACGATGTAAATGTTTACTTTCCTTATGCCAAAGGGCAATGGAAGCTAAGTATTAGCAATCAACAAAACCTAAATAACAACGGGTTACTGTTTGCCGTAGAAGATAAAATGACGTGGGGCCGATGGTACTTTGATGCAAAAGTAGACTCGCATCAAGGCAAGTTATTGAGCCGCCAAGGCCTTAGCCTAGATGCGCGCTATCAATGGGACTCACGCACTCAGCTAGGTGCAAAGCTTGAACATAACGTTGAAAACCGCCAATCCGAGAGTCTGCTAAGCTTTGCCAAATTAAATAAAGCCACGGCTTATATAAATTACGCCATTGATGGACGCCAAAACGTACAGTTATCAGCAGCGGCAATGGCGTTTAAGCGCCGCAGCGATAGCTCAACACTTATAAAAGGGCAAGAATACAATGCCCGCTATCAATACACTATTTTAAGAGATCGCCCTATTTGGAATACTTATTTTAGTGCGCAATGGCAAGACTTTGAACGTACACTCGCCCCTTTAGGTATAGATCAAAGGGCACGGCCGCTACTGATTGATATACAACCTTTTAGACGCTTTGCCATTGGTACTTCGCTTTCATCAAACACAAACTTAGCTCCCCCATATTTGGGTGAAAGCCCTTCATGGCTATTCGACATCAGCACGGGTTATCAAACGTTAAACGATACCCTCGATGTTTCAGTATCAAGTGGTGCGGGCTGGTCAGTGCTTGGAGATGATTTATTTAAATTACAACTGGGTTATCAAAGTAGTAATAAAGTGGGCAACTCAGATACACAATTACAATTAGGCTATTACGTACATTTTTAATGTTAGGAGAGAATATGTTTCGTTTAATCATACCGTGTTTGGTATTAATGCTCAGCGCATGTACCACCAGCCGAGTGGCTGATGATGTAGAGCTGGGACCATCAACTACCGTGGCGCTACTGCCTTTGGTAAACCATGCGCAAACCCCCTTAGCCGGTGAGCGTGCAGAAGATATACTTGCAAGTATTTGGCAGCAAAATAAGCTTCCTAGGTTATTACGTGCACCGCGAAATAACAATAAAGAGCTTCCGCCGCTTGACGATCAATACCGCCTAGATAACGCCATGCAGTGGCTAAACACGCAGCAAACAGACTATGTGTTATCAGGTAGCATTGAAGAATGGCGGTATAAAGCCGGCCTTGATGGTGAGCCTGTTGTTGCACTAACACTTAGCTTAACGGCTACAGGCCAAACAACACCACTTTGGACGGGCACCATAGCCAAAAGTGGCTGGGGTCGTGACAGTATTGCCGCCACAGCACAGGATGTTATTGCCGATTTAATTTCGTACATTGAGGTTAGTGAGTGAAAACACATTTTTTTCGACCAAGAGAGGTCCCTGAACTACAAATTTGGGCTGAGGTAATTATATTTACCGCGCTTGCAATTGTGCTGCCGGTTATATTTAACGCCGAAGACCCCTTTTGGACGGAAAAAGGGTTTTCGTGGCCGGTACTCGGGCCACTGTTAGTTGCTTTGCGCTATGGTTTTTCAAAAGGGTTTATAAGCATATTATGTTTATTAGCAGGGCAATTATTGCTAAGTAAAAGCGATGTGTTAGCGCAACCAAACGAATTTAATATTAACGCCATGATTGGTTATTTAATTGTTATTATGATTGCAGGCGAATTCAGAGACATATGGGAGCGCACTAATCAACAGCAAAGTATTGAGCTTGAATATGTAACTAACCGATTAGAAACCTTTACCCGCCAATACCATTTAATTAACTCATCCCACGATCGGATTGAGCAAATGTTAGCAGGCCATACTCTTAGCCTACGCGAATCACTTCAAGCAGTGCGTACCGTAATAGGGCAATTATCACAAAGACGCTTAGACAGTGCAGCAACGAGCATTTTAAACTTATTTGTTGAATATGGCTCACTCGAAAAAGCCGCCCTTTATAAAGTAGAAAACAACATCATAATAGAGCAGCCATTAGCAAGCATAGGTGCTATAGGGGAGCTAAAGATGGAAGACCCCCTTATAAAAGCTATGTTTGAAGAGCGCGAACTGGTTTCAGTCAAAGAGGTTAAAAATAAATTTAGCCAATACCACATTGCTATCCCACTGGTTGATGTTAACAACACTATTTACGGGGTAATTTTGGTACAAAGTATTCAATTCTTTGCACTTAAAAACACCACTCTCACTTTGCTTGCTGTTATGGCTGGTAATATTGGTGACCTGCTGCGTCATGAAATTACCAACCCGGTAATGACCCCGCAAGAAACCCCTTACTTTGTAAAGCAGTTACGCAGAGCGAATAAAGAAGCTAAGCGTTATAACATTCCATCGCAGCTTCTTAAACTAAAGGCACTGCAAACAAGTGAAGAGTCACGCCAGTTACTCGATTATTTAAGTGAAGCACGCAGAGGCCTAGATATTTACCTGTACGACAGTGCAAACCACACGCTATTACTACTTATGCCGATGGCAAACGAGCTGGATAAAAGTGGCTTTATATCGCGTATTAATACTTGGTGTATTGAACACTTTGGAAAAAACGTTGAGCAGTTAGAAATTAAAATTGAAGAACAAATGGCGCTGCCAATAAGCAGCGAACACATCGCTAAGTTAGTTGCACCTCATGATTAAAATTATTGTTGCCGCTTTTATTGGCTGTTTATGTGAATACTTTGCGTTTGCGCATATTTTAGATGCCCCTAACTGGCTTTTGATTGTTTTACTGCATGGCATTGCTAGCTTGTGCTTTACCTTTGTAAGCCATGCTTTTATACCTAACAAATACAAAACCACTTTAAAAAGTGGCTCGGCACTATTATTTTTGTTGCTATTTACCTTACCTGTATTTGGTATTTTAGGGGTGGTATTCGCCATTACTTTTGCCCTTAGTAAACCACTTAAAAACAACAACATTGATATTGTAGAGCACAAAGTTCCTGCCCTGCCCTTTGAGGCAAGAAGTGTCTCAGCAACACCTATTTACTCTATGGGTGGACTAAAAGCTATTTTAAAACATGCCAGTGAGCCTAATAAACGCTTAAGCGCAGTAATGGCTGCAAGGCACATGAGTGATGCCCAAGCTATTCCTATCTTAAAACTGGCTTTAAAAGATTTAGAAGATGATATTCGCTTACTTGCCTATTCAACGCTTGATGGCAAAGAAACGAAATTGAACGAAAAAATAAGCCAGTGCCAACACGCCATTGCCAATACCACGCACCAACCTAGTTTAAGCAACCTGCAACGCCAACAAGCGGAGCTTTATTGGGAGCTTAGTTACTTAGGCTTAGCACAAGGCGCGCTTAAAAAATACGTACTAGAAAAAGCAGAAACACTAACCTTAACAAGTATGAAGTTTGACCCAAAACCAGCTAGCTATGTATTTTTAGGGCGTATTCAACTTGCGCTGGGTAAATTAAATGAAGCGCAGCATAGCTTAACGTTGGCTAGTCAATTAGGTATGGCCAGACGCCATGTATTGCCCTATAAAGCCGAAGTCGCCTTTGGCTTACATAATTACACAGACTGTCAGCGCTACCTTGAAGAACTAGCACTACAGCCTAAAGGCTCTGAGTTACGCCATTTGCAGGAGTATTGGCATGAGTGAAAAAAAAGCTGACATTCTACTCTTACTTGAAGGCACTTACCCCTATGTTCGGGGCGGCGTATCGAGCTGGGTACATCAAATAATAGAAGGCCTGCCTCACTATAACTTTGAACTCGTGTTTGTTGGTGGTGCACCCGAACACTACGGCGATATTCAATACACCTTACCTAGTAATGTGACTAAATTACATGTGCATTATTTAGTAACGCAACACACTACAAAAATAAAAGCGAAGCATGGCGTTAAATATAAAAAAGAACTGTTTGATTTTTGGCAGCAACTGCAAGGGTATTTCCGCGACTGTAAAGACCCTATACCCACAGAGCTGCTAAAGTTTGCCTTTGAAAACCTAGCTAAAAAAAAGGGGATAAACGAAGCTGATTTTTTATATAGCGAATCGTCGTGGCAGGTGCTTGCAAACTATTATTTAACCTATTGCGATGAATCGTCATTTATCGACTTTTTTTGGTCGTACAGAAACTTATACAAACCGCTGTTTAAAATAGCTGAAATAGCCCGCTCACTTCCCGATGTTAAACTTATTCATTCTATTTCGACAGGTTATGCAGGTATATTGGGCGCAGGCGCAAGCGTTATACATAACACACCATTTCTGCTTACCGAGCACGGTATTTACACTAAAGAACGTAAAATAGATTTAATACAAGCCAGCTGGATAAAAGAGTCTGAGCAAAGCCTAGGTAAAAACCTAAATACTGAAATGGGCTTTATTCGCCGAATGTGGATCAGCTTTTTTGAACAAATTGGCCGCACTACTTATCATCAAGCAGATAAAATAATCTCGCTTTATGAGGGTAACAGACAAAGGCAAATTAAAGATGGCGCCAGCGCAAATAAAGCCTCGGTAGTGCCTAATGGTATAAAAACAAAACGCTTTATTGATGCGCTTAACGAAAGGCCGGCATCGGTCCCTATGGTGGTTGGATTGATTGGCCGTGTAGTACCAATTAAAGATATTAAAACCTTTGTTCGTGCCATTAAAGAGGTTCAAGCTGAGTTACCAGACATAGAAGGCTGGATCATAGGCCCCTATGAAGAAGACCCACAGTATTATAAAGAGTGCCAGTTACTCGTAAGCAGCCTAGATTTAAGCAAAAACATTACGTTTACCGGCATGCAAAACATCGCTGAAATACTCCCAAAACTAGGGGTTGTCGCGTTAACCTCAATATCTGAAGCGCAACCATTAGTGCTGCTTGAAGCAATGGCAGCAGGCGTACCTGTTCTTGCAAGTGACGTGGGCTCGTGCCGAGAAATAATAGAGGGAGGAAGCGAGGAAGATAAAGCGCTTGGTAAAGCGGGCGAAGTGGTGTCTATTGCCTCACCTAGCGAAACGGCACAGCAAATAATCACCATTTTACAAAACGAGCAAACGTGGTACCAGTACCAACAAAGTGGTCTCAACCGTGTTAATACATACTACGATGAAAGCCACATGTTTGCCCGTTACGATAAACTTTACAAGGATACAATCGCATGGCCGGAATAGGTTTTGAGATACGTAAAATTCTCAAAAAAAATACCCTACTCTCTGTTTTTGAAGCCTACGGTTACGCAGGATTAATTGGCTCGGGACCTTGGCTGCTTTCTATTATTGCGCTCATGCTCATTGGCATTTTAAGCTTAGGTGTCGTGCTGCCTAAAGTATTAATTATTCAATTTTTAACGCTCATTACCTATATGATGGCAGCGTCTCTTATATTAACTGGCGGACTGCAGCTGTTATTAACGCGCTTTGTTGCCGATCTGTTTTTTGAAAAAAAGGATGAGCAAGTACTGCCTAACTTACTGGGTGCACAACTAGTCACAACAATTGCGGCATTGCTTATTGGGTTAGCCGTTTGGCCAATACTACCGCTGCCTGTTGTGACTAAAATAATAATTTTAGGGGCGTTTGTTAGCTTATGTAACCAATGGCTGGGCGCTATATTTTTGTCGGGAATGAAGGAGTACCGACTTATTTTAGTAACCATGTTAAGCGGTTACAGCTTTATGGTGTTACTGGCGTTTTTACTACGCGACTGGCAAATAGATGGACTATTTTTTGCGTTTTTTGCCGGCGAAGCGCTGCTGTTTTTTAGCTTTTTATTTATGATTATTCGCCGCTATCCCGGTGGTAAACTCATTAGTTTTGATTTTTTAAACAATAAAAAAGTGTATTATAGCCTCTTTTTTTGTGGGCTCTTTTACAACATAGGCGTGTGGGCCGATAAAATTATTTTTTGGTACTCCCCCGCTACCTCTATTCAAATTATAGGCACATTAAGAGCAAGCCCTATTTACGACTTACCTATATTTTTAGCCTATTTAACCATTATTCCTGGGATGGCGGTATTTTTAGTCAGAATGGAAACCGACTTTGTAGAACAATACGACCGTTTTTATACCGCCATTAGAGGTGGCTCATCGCTTGAAGAAATTTTTTACTTAAAAGATAAAATGGTGCAAACAGCACAAGGCGGCCTTTACGATATATTTAAAATCCAAGGTATCACCGTTGCGTGCTTATTACTGTGGGGCGAGCAAATACTGAGCTTTATCGGCATAGACCCTAACTACAAAACACTGCTATTTATTGATGTGGTAGGCGTAGGTGTTCAGGTAATATTTTTATCTATTTTAAATATTTTATTTTACTTAGATAAGCGTGCCACCGTATTATTTTTGTCTGGGTTATTTTTGTTTATCAATATCGTGTTAACTATTGCTTCAATAGCGCTGGGGCCACAGTTTTATGGTTACGGTTTTGCGCTCTCGACCATAATTACTTCAGTAGTTGGCCTGTATTGGCTATCAAAACAATTTGAAGAGCTCGAATACGAAACTTTTATGCTGCAGTAGAGGCGCAGTACCATTAATGGTAACTTATAAAATGAAAGCTAACTTTAATTAAAAAGGATTTATATTTAATGAAAAAAGGAATTACCACGCGCTTTAATATCGTTGCAACCATAGCTTTATGGGCTATAAACTTGTTGACTACGTTAATGACGTTTGATGTAGGGAATACCTATCAAACGAATAGCCTCATTGATATTTATATACACACATTCCAAGTAAAAATGGCGTTACTGCTAGCAATGTGGATTATAAGCGCCTGTATTTTGTCAGCACTATTTAAAGAAGTTTGGAACCGTTTAATTTCAGATATTTTCAACGTTCGCTTAATTGATTTTAGAGAATCGTATACCTTGAGTATCTTGATAACGTGGCTGTTATTAAGCTAAAAGTTTGTCACTCTTGTATTGAACAAATTACTAAATTAAATAAACAAATAATATTTAGCGTTGGTTGGATCAGTGTTGGCAGTATATGTTACCAACACTTTTTTATACGCGTGGATAAAAGCACGTAAAACTTACTTCATACATACACGACTACTTACTCACCCAGCGCGCTTTAAAACCACGCGTATCAACATGTATAAATGCGCCTCTGTGCGACTTAGGCCCATAAATACCTAATCCACCCAGTAAACCTTTAAATGACTCTCGCTTAGCGAGCGACTCAACTATACTAGCCATAGTTTGTGCATCGCCAATAGAGTGCTTGCCATCGTTGTTTATATCATCCATACGGTAGTCGCCATCGTTATCTATAAATATATCGGCAGCGTCGCCAAACACATGGCGGCTAAGTTTTACGTTACCAATAGCTTTATTGTAATAAGGGGTGCGGTAGCCGCTCATTACCACCATATTTTTAACTGGTATGTTTTCTAAAATCAGTTCTTTGCGTATTTTTTCAAGTTTAAGTAACAACTTGTTTTGTAAAAATAAGTATTTAGGGTGCTTACTTCGTTGCTTACTCACAAATTCTTTAAGAGAAAAATGCGGTGATATTTTTACATTTTCGTTCTCTGGGATCACCTTTACAAAACCATCGGGCACTACGTAATGCTTACTATCTTTAATTTGTGAGGGCGTTGGATAATGGCCAATATGGTAATATTTAAGCTTTCCACCTTGTACTTCATCTGCAGGTACTTTAACAAACACGTTAATTGTCATGCGTTGCTTTTTGTCGGGGGATTCAATAATTACCCGTGTTAAGCCAGGCTTTTTAGGCGCCTGCCACTGCCAGCGGTTTGTATCAGTTAAGGTGGCGTTGCTATGGTTATTAATAAATGAATAGGGTTGTTTTGATTGTGCATATAGCACTTCAAACTCAACTGCCTCATTAGGCATCACAAATACAGAAAACTCCGAATACGGCATTACTATGTCGTTAATTTTTAGGCTAAATTCTGCATCTTCAAAATTTGCTTTATTTTGAATATCAACGCTTGGGTGTGTTTTTTTCAAGGGCTCGGCGGCATAACTGCCTACGCTTACACATAACACCAATACGCACCCTAAAATCCACGGTATAAACGGCATAAATTCTCTCATAGTCTATTTTATCAATGCAGCAATAACTGACTGTTCTTCGTTTTTAAGTAATGCTTTTGTGTCATGTTGATAAATATCATCTCTAAAATTAACGAGCATGTCTTCACCAACCCACGCAGTCCAATACACCAAATGAATAGGTAAGGGCTCATTTAAATAAAATGTTTGTGTGGTATCGGTGTCTCTAGCTTTATCCACTTGTTTAAGGGTTTGCTCTTCACCTTGGTGCTTAATTATTTCACGCGCCAATGAAAATGGCTCTTCAACCCTTATACAACCATGTGATAACGCACGCTGCACTTGGTTAAACCGCTGCTTTGCTGGCGTATCGTGAACATAAATGGCTTCAGGGTTTGGAAACAAATACTTTACTTCACCAAGTGGGTTTTCATCCCCTGCACGTTTTACTAAAAAGTGATCAAACTGATAAGGCTTAACAGCCTGCCAATCAATATTACTGGGGTTAACTGTATTAGAATCTAGGTAGCTGTTTTTTCTAACTTCAATATTATTTTTAGCAAGGTACTGAGGATCTTTTGCCACCTTTGGTGCTATTTCTTTGGTTGCAATAGAGGTTGGTATGCGCCACTGGGGGTTTACTACAAACTTTTCGATTTCGTCACTAAAGGCGGGGGTTTCCCAACTCGGCTTACCCACTATAACGTTATTTTGCAGTTTTACTTCGCCCGCTTTTACATAGCGTAATGTGTACTCAGGTATATTTACATATACATACTGCGAATCACTTGCGCCTGCGAAGTTAGTTATGCGGTAAAAGTTAAGCTTTAATTTAGCCAGCTTTTCCTTAGCGGGTACATTAAGCTTAGCTAAAGTACGCTTTCCTACTCGCCCATCGACCTTTAAACCGTGGCGACGCTGAAACTGTTGCACAGCATGCTCAATGGTTTTATCAAATGTGCACACTACGGTGTCACAAACATTGCGGGTTAAGTCACGCTCTTGATACAAACGCATCGCTAACTGACTCACCGCTTTGCTGGTGCTGCCTAGTTCAAGTAACTCATTGGTGTATAAAGGGGTAAACCCGCCACTGTTAACTATTTCTGTGTACCAGTTAATTGCTTTCTCGGTGCGCGCTATTAACTGTGCTGCATTTTGATCAAAATAATAATCGCCGTTTTGCAATTGTTGTTGCGAGTTGTAAGTGGTTAATGATGAATTGGCAAGCGCCACACTTTCAAGTTCTGCACTGCCGAGCGCTTGCCCTGTTAGTATGGTGCTAACGCAGCCTGCAAGTGTAGCGTGTAACGTTATGTGTTTTATCTTTGTAGACAATGCATTTGAAATTAACCCCTTCACTTTGTACCTCCTCGCTAAATATCATTGATAAATGCTGTTGTACTTACTGCTTAACAGTAATAGGAAGGTGCAATGCTGGTGCCACATTAGAATAAAAACACAAAGCATTGAAATTAATAACTTTTTGAACTTTTACATGATGATATTAAAATACCTCAACTAGACAATTATGTAATTTGGTTGCTGTAGTGTGTAAAGTTGCTATAGCAATTAGTCTTTTAAAAAGGCTAAAAAGCCACGTTCATATCGACTCAAGTATTTTGTTTTTCGCGGTAGAGAGAATGACTCTCGCCACGCTGTTTGGGTTTGTTCATCCTCTTTACACAAGGCAATTAAATCTGGGTGAACATACGATTTACGGGCAATAGCTGGCGTGTTACCTAATTGCTCAGACACGCTCTCGAGCATACTTTTTAAACTAAGTGCACCTTTTGCTTTTACAAGCTGTTTAAAGGCAATAACACTGGCTCGCCAGGTTCTAAAGTGCTTAGCGCTAAAGTCCTCACCCATTATTTGTTGAATATACTGGTTAATTTCACTAGAGGTTACGTTTGTGCGCTCTCCATCGCTTATATACTGAAACAAGTGCTGACCGGGTAAATCTTGTAGGTCTTTAATTACATGGCTCAGCACTCTGTCGGTAATGTTTACCTCGCGTTCTTTGCCCGATTTAGCCCGATACCGTAGCTGTATATTTTTACCCGTAAGCTTAGCATGGCGATTGCGCAGCGTTGTGGCGCCAAAACTTTTGTTTTGCTTTACATTTCGCTCGTTACCTACCCGTAATGCACCTAAATCCATAAGCCTAACTACCGCAGCTAATGTGCGCTCTACGCTGAGCTCATCCCCTTGTAAATCGTTTTCTAAACGGGCACGTAAAAGTGGTAATTTATTTCCAAACACGCCACAAGCTTGGTATTTTTTCGCCTCTTGTTGCGCTCTAAAATTTTCATGGTAACGGTATTGTTTACGGCCTTTACTATCAATCCCGGTTGCTAAAATATGGCCATTTTCTTCAGGGCAAAACCACACATTTTTATAGGCGGGCGGAAACGCTAATGCATTTAAGCGATCAATCACTTTTTGATCGGTAATTTGTTTTCCTATTGGGTCAAAGTACAGCCATGTCTTGTTTTTACGCTTACGAGTTATGCCGGGTAAATTATCATCTACGTAGATTAGTTTCATTTATGTTCCTAGCAACTTAAACCACCATCAATTAATGTATCACTGTAAAATAACCTTAAACTGAACAACGTTATTGATATATAATCAAAAATTGAACAATAATATAAAAATCTGTTTAGTATAAGTACCTTATTTAGCATATAAACAACACTGTGCGGTCTCGTTTAGCCATGCTCATTTTGGTCAAAAAAAATACGGACGATGATAATTCCCCCTTCAAAAATGTGCTGTTTAAAAGGAGCATACAATGGCATTTGATTACGGTTCTATTGATCTAGGATTAAAAAACCCCTTTAAACTTGAGGGCAAAGTAACGGCTGCAAGAGGCCTTATTGAGTCAATTGCGGGCATTAGTTTACTTGTTATAGCGGCAAGGTCGGTAAAAGAAGATACCACCGCAGGCTGGATTTTAATGCTGTTTGGCATGTTTATTTTAGCGCTGGGTATTCGCTCTTTATCGTCAGGTATTTACGCCACCTTAAAATACTTTGTTGGCAGAAACCACCCAACGTCGCTTGCTTATAATTTTAGTAAATCAGAAAGCTCTACCGCTAAAGAAGAGAAAAATGAGGTAGCTTATAACGCCCAATCACTCGAAGAAATGCTGGTTGGTCGTAAAAACAGTACCTTTAAAGAACCTAACGGGTTTTTATCTCGTTTGTTACACAGCTTAATTCCCAAACTGTTATTTTTACCTTATCCAATTCGAAATGTAGCGCAGCGATTATTTGGCTCGTGGGTTAGCACGCTAGTTGCCTTAGTTGCTTATGGGCTTGTTGCGTTTGTATCCTTATCGGGCTTTACGGGAGAAGCTGGCGAATTAGCCTTTCCGGTTTATAGTGCTATTTTGATGTTTTATGTGCTTTTTTCTTGGCGCTCAAGTAGCAAGCCGATTTCTCGCAATGCAGAAAGAAATATTGAAGCGCTGGGAGGCGGAACATTAGCTAAAATTATTTCGTTGTCGTTTATTTTGCCCATTGTTATTGGCCTTTCTATGTCGTGGCTAATGCAGGAGCAACATATCAGCAAACAAGAAATAGACGCTTGGCTTGCACAGCTACCAAACTTGCATGCTGGCCTATATCTCATTGCCATTATTGTATTAGCAACATTAAGCTGCGCATTAGTATTTACAATGATCAAAGCACGCTTAAACGCAGTGACCCCTACCGCCGAAGTGTCAGAATTACGTGAAAACTGGCAAGAGTCTGTTCACCCTGATGAAGTATTTATAAACCTTGATAATCTTGTCATGGCAAATAGGCGCTACAAAGAAGTCCCTAATAGAGTTTACCGCGAGCTAGACCCAAAACTGCAAGAGCAAATAGAGGGCAAAGGCGGCTTTAAAGGCGAAATGATTCAAGAGGTTCAGCCTAAACTACATGCTATGGAGCTAGGTAAAAACTTTACCCTCGCTAGATTAATCGCACTATTAAGTGCTAATTTACTTTATATTGTCGCGTTAGTACTAACCGTATTTTTAGGCTATTCATTAATAGATATTTATTACTATATAGATAGCGCTAATATTAATAATTTCCAGCAAGCGTTTAATAATCAAAATATTATACAGTTTAGTAGCTTACTAATGAGCAGCGTTCATATTTTTATAATAGCAATAATTATTAAAGCCTTTGCTCGTTTACTGGCTAACTGTGCGCATTTGTTTTTTGCTGAAATGCAGTTTGAATCATTACTTGTGTACTTTAAATGTGAAGGTACATTTACCGAGTCAAAAATATCAACGGGTACAGGTATTCACGATAGCACCCGCTCAGAAAACACCTTAGTGCGCAGCAGTATCACACCGTGGGTAATTGTCTCTCGTGTTATTTCGAGCACGTTTGCTGCCACTGGTATGAAAAACCTTGAGCACCCTCGCCATATAATGGAAATGCACAAAGATGAAGGCCAATTACAAGCCATTAAAAATGATGTAATTGCCTTTCTAAAGGACCGCGAATCGATTGCTTCAATTACCAGCGAGCGCGATTTAGGCAATGCATCACAAATACACCAATTAAACCAACAAACCCGTGCAATGCCTACTCAGCAAGCAATAACGAAAGAAGATGAAGAGGCTGCGGGTTACCTAAGACAAGAAGAGAACTTAACACCAGAGCCTAAAGCTTAACCGTTGCTTTGCTATATTTTTAAGCAAAACTACGGTGCGGTTTGTAACCTAGGTAGCTAGGTTACAAACCGTGCGCACCCACTAGAGCGTGTTGGTTTATAAAAGCTTGCTTGTTAAAATTTATGGTCTTGACCTGCTTAATTATTAACGTATTTTTAATCCTTTTTCACTTAATTGAATCATTTATACCTATTTAGCCGATTAATTCTAAATTTACGCATAAACCCCTTGCTTTATGCGTTAAAAACCAAATAATGAAGCAATTATAATCTGGGTAAGAATGAGGAAAATGAGCTATATACTAACCACCCAATGTGACGATGATGTAGGCCTAATTGCCAAAATTACAGGGCTTTGTCACGCGCACAATTTAAATATTACACGTAATAACGAGTTTGTAGATAAAGACGCCAAGCGTTTTTTTATGCGCACTGAGCTAACGGGCGAGCCACAAAGTGACTTTTTATCGCAATTACGCGCATTATTACCAGAGGGTGCACAACTTGCTCTGCATGATGATACAAAAACTAAAGTGGTGCTACTTGCAACAAAAGAAGCGCATTGTTTAGGAACTGTATTACTAAAACAATTTGAGCAAGCTTTAAATATTGAAGTATTAGCTGTAATTGCCAATTACCCAGATTTAGAGCCGTTAGCAAAGGGCTTTAATGCACCTTTTCATGTTGTCTCGCACGTAGGTCTAAGCCGCAGCGAGCACGATCAACAAGTAGGTGATTTAATTGCCTCTTACAACCCAGATATAATTGGCTTAGCAAAATACATGCGCATACTAAGCCCTGAATTTGTGGGTCGTTTTGAGAACAAAATTATTAATATCCACCACTCGTTTTTGCCTGCCTTTATTGGCGCTAAACCGTATCACCAAGCATTTGAGCGCGGCGTAAAAATTATTGGTGCCACAGCTCACTTTGTAAATAATGAGCTAGATGAAGGCCCGATTATTTTACAAGATGTCACTAGCGTAACGCACGCTAACACCGCTGAAATAATGGCTAAAATGGGTAAAGACGTAGAAAAGACGGTATTTAGCAAAGCGCTTCAGCTTGCCTCTGAACACAAACTATTTATTAACGGTAATAAAACCGTGGTATTTAGCTAAAACCCCTTTTACATACTATAAAGCCAGCAAAAGGGCTCTCCCCTTTTGCTGGCTTTTTTATGCCAATTAACGTGTTAAGGCGTATAGTAAATAGGTGATTCAGGCCCTACTGGCAGCCCTAAAGCAAACACCCATACGTAAAATAAAATAACCCAGCCAATAAAAAATACAATACTGTATGGCAGCATAGTGGCTACTAATGTCCCTATGCCCATGTCTTTTTTGTATTTAACTGCCACCGCTAAAATTAAGCCAAAATAGCTCATCATCGGGGTGATTAAGTTAGTCACAGAGTCACCAATACGATAAGCTGCTTGAATGGTTTCTGGCGCGTAACCAATAAGCATAAGCATAGGCACAAAAATAGGGGCTGTAATTGCCCACTGCGCCGATGACGAGCCTAAACTTAGGTTCACCAATGCACACATTAATATAAACAGCACAAACACTTCTGGGCCAGTCAGGTTTAACGCTTGTAACAGTGCTGCACCATTAATTGCCAAAATAGTGCCTAAATTAGTCCATTTAAAAAAGGCCACAAACTGGGCTGCAAAAAATACTAATACGATATATAAGCCCATTGAGCTCATGCTTTTACTCATTGCGTTAATTATATCTTTGTCGTTTTTCATGCTGCCAACAACACGCCCATAAACAAAGCCTGGCACACTAAAAGTAACAAATATAATTGCGACTATTCCTTTTAAAAAAGGCGAGCCTGCCACTTGGCCTGTTTCTGGGTGGCGTAAAATGCCGTCGGCGGGAATAATCGTCCAAGCAAATAACGATAGCACCACTAATAAAGCAACGCCCGCCCATTTTAGGCCGGTTTTTTCAAGTGTGGTAAGGGTATCAATATTGTTTTGTGATAAGTCTATACTGGCTTCATCTGGGTTGTATTTACCTAAACGTGGCTCTACTATTTTTTCGGTTACAAGTGTGCCAAGTGCGGCAATAAGTAATACTGATATCATCATGAAATACCAGTTTGCCTCGGCACCAACCTCGTAAGTTGGGTCAATCATTTGTGCTGCAGGTGTTGTGATACCGGCTAATAATGGATCTATCGTACCGAGAAGTAAATTAGCACTGTAACCACCAGACACACCAGCAAATGCAGCCGCTAAACCGGCTAATGGGTGGCGCCCCAAACTATGAAATATCATCGCTGCAAGCGGAATTAACACCACATAGCCAAGCTCAGATGCGGTATTAGACATAATAGCCGCAAACACCACCATAAAGGTAACTAAACGCTTTGAGGCGCCCATCACCATACCTCGCATGGCAGCAGAGAGTAGCCCTGAGTGCTCAGCTACACTTACCCCTAATAGCGCCACCAATACCGTGCCTAAAGGCGCAAAGCCGGTAAAGTTAGTTACCAAGCCTGCCATAATACGTTGCAGCCCCTCTGCGCTGAGCAAACTAACTACTTCAATAACGCCGTCAGGCGCACGCCCTGCTGCGCCAATAGGCCTTGGATCTATTGCACTTAGTCCAAACCAATCAGCTATACCGCTGATCAACACAATTGAAACTGCAAATATTGCAAATAAAGTAATGGGGTGAGGAAGCATATTTCCTAAAAACTCAACGGTTGCTAAAAAGCGATTAAATAAGCCGTTATTGTCTTTAGGTTGATTATTAGGTGAGTGTGTGGAGTCTGTCATACTTGGCTCTATAAATTACAAAATTGCGCTAACCTAGCATTGTTTGCAAAAGAGATCATGTATAAAAGGTAAATAACGTGTAGAAAATAAGTTTAAAAAATAACGCTAGTAGGGCGTGTCAGATTTTAGATTCAAATTTTTAATCTCGCCACAAACACCTAAGCCATTGTATGTTTACAAGCTGATTGCCTATAAATAAGAAACAACAGCTGTACTAAGGCTTTACTTTGTCTAAACACCAAACACACAGCTGTAAGTGTCACCTCTAATGATAAACAGGCCTTAGCACTTGTAATACTTTAAACTTGCTCTATTGGTTCTAGTTGTAATTTAGCTGCAATAAGAACGGCTTGAGTACGATTGTAAACACCAAGCTTTCTAAAAATTGCGGTAATGTGTGCTTTGACTGTTGCCTCAGAAATATGTAATTCGTAAGCTATTTGTTTATTTAGTAACCCTTCATGCAGGTATTGCAATACACGATATTGCTGCGGCGTGAGCGATGCTACCTGCGCGGCAATCTCTCTGTCCTCTCCTTCTATTTCGGCTACTTTATTTTTTAACTCGTTTGGAAGCCACGTATCGCCTTCAAGTATTTGGTTAATAGCATTTGCAATATCATCTGAAGATGATGACTTAGGAATAAAACCCATTGCGCCATACCCCATCACCTTAGACACTATATTGATGTCTTCACTCCCTGAGACAACCGCTATGGGTAAACTTGGGTAGTCTTCGCGAATGCGGATCAGGCCATATAAATCGCCATTACCTGGCATGTGTAAATCTAGCAGTAATATATCAAGATCTTCTTGTTCGCTAAGTACTTGCAGTGTGCTGTCAAAATCTGATGATTCAAATACTTCTAAATCGTCAAACTTAGCACTTAATGCTCCTTTTAGTGCCTCGCGAAATAACGGATGATCATCCGCTATTAAAAACTGACTCATGGTTCGCTCCTAATAAATTCGGCTGCCAATAAGGTATAACATACTTACTGACAGCCGATATACTACGTTTAGAATCAACTTGTAATCAAGTTTTTAACGCGCATTTAACGATTTAATCTGTTTTCTATAAGCTCATCTACCACGGTTGGGTCTGCAAGTGTTGATGTATCCCCTAACTGTTGGTGCTCATTTGCGGCTATTTTACGTAAAATTCGACGCATAATCTTACCTGAACGCGTTTTTGGTAAGCCTGGCGACCATTGAATCATATCGGGGGAAGCTATCGGGCTTAGTTCTTTACGTACCCAATTTCGTACTTGAGTGGTCAGCTCATCACTTACAGTAACGCCTTCATTTGGCGTAATGTAAACATAAATACCTTGGCCTTTAATATCATGCGGATAACCTACTACTGCAGCCTCTGCTACCGCTTCGTGAGCTACCAGCGCACTTTCTATTTCAGCTGTACCTAAGCGATGTCCTGATACATTAAGCACATCGTCTACACGCCCTGTGATCCAGTAATAGCCATCTTCATCACGACGACAACCGTCACCTGTAAAGTAAACACCAGGGTAAGCACTAAAATAGGTTTGTTCAAAACGTTCATGATCGCCATAAACAGTACGTGCTTGTGACGGCCAGCTATCTAAAATTACTAAGTTACCATCAACCGCACCTTCTAGTGTATTACCCTCTGCATCATATAACGCTGGTGCAATACCAAAAAATGGATGCGTTGCTGAGCCAGGTTTAGTTTGAGTTGCACCTGGCAGTGGAGTGATCATAATACCGCCCGTTTCGGTTTGCCACCATGTATCTACAATTGGGCAATGAGCATTACCAATATTTTCGTAATACCAAGTCCATGCTTCTGGGTTGATGGGTTCACCCACCGAGCCTAAAATGCGTAAGCTTTCACGCTTTGAAGACGCTGTAGGCTCATCGCCTTTAGCCATTAACGCACGGATAGCTGTTGGTGCAGTGTATAAGATGGTTACGCCGTGTTTATCAATCACCTCGCCCATACGTCCGGCTGTTGGGTAGGTAGGCACGCCTTCAAATACCACTTGCGTACAGCCATTGACCAATGGCCCATAAGCAATATAACTGTGACCAGTGATCCAACCAACATCAGCACTACACCAATATACGTCGTCCTCTTGTAAATCAAACACGTACTCGTGGGTCATTGATGAGTAAACTAAGTAACCACCTGTAGTATGCACAACCCCTTTTGGTTGACCGGTAGAGCCCGAAGTATACAAAATAAAGAGTGGGTCTTCTGCATTCATATGCTCCGGTTCACATTGCGCCGGTTGGTCAGCTACAAGGTCATGCCACCAAATATCGTGTTCGTTCCAATCAACTTCGCCACCGGTTAGCTGGTGCACAATAACGTGCTCAATACTCGTTACAGACTCTTGTGCTACGGCTTCATCAACATTCGCTTTTAAAGGAACACAATTGCCCGCACGGCGACCTTCATCGGATGTGATCACCACTTTAGCGCCTGAATCTTTGATTCGATCTGCGATTGCAGAAGGAGAAAAACCACCAAATACAACCGAGTGAATAGCACCAATACGTGCACACGCTTGCATAGCGTATATGGCTTGCGGCGTCATTGGCATATAAATGGCAACTCGGTCACCTTTTTGTACACCCAGCTTTTTTAAGCCATTGGCAAAGCGTGCCACTTCATCATGTAATTGTTGGTAGGAAATGTTTTCACTTTGGCTTGGGTTATCACCTTCCCAAATAAGTGCAACTTTATCGGCTTTGGTTTTTAAATGGCGGTCAATACAGTTATAAGAGGCATTTAAAACGCCATCTTCGTACCATTTTATATCGATATGGCCCTTATCAAATGAGGTGTTTTTTACTTTAGTATACGGAGTAAACCAATCTAAGCGCTGGCCATGTTCACGCCAAAACCCTTGTGGGTCATCAATCGACTGTTTGTAGAGTGTATTATATTTTTCGTTATCAACTAACGTCGTTTTTTCAATATGTGCAGGAACAGGATAGATACTTTGTGACATCTCAGTCTCCATTTTAATAACTTGCCATGATTAAAGGATTACTCAGCAGTACTTTATTAAGTATTAGACCTTAGTTGTACAACCCTTCTAATTAACGTTTTGTGGTTTATAATCGCGCCGCTCATGACTTTTTTACAAATAAATACAGTACGTTAAATATAAGTAAGTGACTGCTGAATTACTCTTAAACCTTCGTCTTATAGACCAATAGGTAATTGAGTAAATTTTACACATATTTAAAAGTGGTTTTTGAACACTTAAATAATGATGTGACCATGCTGCTTAAGCTCTTATTTAACAAATGAAATTAGTAGCGTGACGCAAATAAGTTTTTATTCGTTAGTAATACCTGTAGCAAGTAATACATTTGAACGTTTAAAAAGCAACAAACAACAAGTAGCCTTTAAAGGACACCACAATGAAATTTACCCCATTAAAAACGCTGGCAGCGAGCGCTGTATTATGTGCTTTATCTAGTACGGCTTACGCGGCAACTGCAGCTAAAGTAGGTAACACCGAATTTACTTACGGCGGCTATATTAAACTAGACACCATGTGGAGTGATTACTCTGCAGGCGCCCCTTCGGGCTCTAGTGTTGGTCGTGATTTTTATGTGCCAAGCACGCTGCCAGTTGGTGATGATGACGATTCTGATGCTGTATTTGACATGCACGCACGCGAATCGCGTTTTAACTTTGGTACATCCACATTGATGGATAATGGTAAAACAGTTAAAACTAAAATTGAGCTAGACTTTTTGGCATCGGCACCTGGCGGTAACGAGCGGGTATCAAATTCATACGCGCCGCGTATTCGCCATGCATTTGTTACTTACGACGGTTGGTTATTTGGCCAAACATGGTCAAACTTTCAAAACGTAGGTGCACTTGCTGAGACGCTTGACTTTGTAGGCCCAGCTGAGGGCACTGTATTTGTGCGCCAAACACAAATTAAATACACAACAGGTGCATGGTCGTTCTCACTGGAAAACCCAGAAAGTACCATTACCACACAAGGTGGCGCGCGTGTAGAAACAGACGATGCATCTCTTCCTGATTTTACAGCACGTTACACACACAATGCCGATTGGGGTAACTTTGTAGTTGCTGCGCTTGCTCGACAACTTACTTATAAAGTAGGCGATGTTGACGCCGATGAAACCTCATTTGGTATAAGTGCATCAGGGCGTGTAAATTTTGGTGAAGACTACCTTAAATTTATGCTTACTCAAGGTAAAGGTCTTGGTCGTTACGTGGGCTTAAATGTTGCCCACGGTGCAGTGCTTAATGGCGATGAGCTAGACGCAATAGACTCAACATCTGGTTTTGTTGCATATCAACATAAGTGGACAAGCCAGTGGCGCTCAACTTTCTTATATTCTTTCTTTAGTGCTGACAATAACACTGATTTATTAGCTATCTCTGGCGATCCTGTTGAATCTAGCCAAAGCTTTAGCGCAAACATTTTATACTCACCAGTTAAGCGTTTAACATTTGGTGCTGAGTTTAAGCATGCCGAGCGCGAAACAGAAAGTGGTATTGACGGCGACTTAGACCGTTTACAGTTTTCTGTAAAATACAATTTTTAATTAGACATATTGATCACACCAAAGCGGCTTAGGCCGCTTTTTTTTAGCTAAATAGCGCTAACTCTATTTAATAACACTGTGACAGTTATAGTATTTAAGTATGCTTTTTTAGGGGTGAGATTTTCAGTAATTTAAACGTGATTAGCACGTAACTAACTTAAATAACGCTATTTGAAAGAGCTCAATAAAGCTTGCAAAGAAATAGCACATCCATCTTTGCTTTTAAGAAATATTTCCTTAGCGCTAAACTAAGCGGCTATTTAGTTACTAAAATCCACTAAATTCCCACAATTTCGAATAACGACTAATTATTTTGCACAAACAACAACCCGGTTATTGAAAATCACTCTCATTTAGATTATGTTATGCACTTCTTTTTTGAACCTATTGGAAAAACACATGTCGTCCCAACAAATTTTGCGTTTATCTAAGCTCAGCCTTATTACTTCACTCGTTTTATCTGGTCATGCATTTGCACAAGAAACTACAAAAAATACAGATGATTCATTAGAAAAAATAGCGGTATACGGCCAGCATCATAAAAACTACATCACAGAAGATGCGCAATCTGCTACAAAATTAGGCCTAACAATCAAAGAAACACCTCAAAGTATTTCTGTTGTTTCTCGTGCTTTAATGGATGATTTTTCACTAGATGATATTAACTCAGTACTCGAGAGCACGCCTGGTGTAACTGTAGAGCAAATAGAAACTGACCGTACTTATTTTAAAGCCCGTGGCTTTGAAATAACAAACTTTCAGGTTGATGGTTTGGGAATCCCACAAAGCTCTGGTTCTATTCAAGGCACTTTAGATACTTCTATTTACGATCGAGTAGAAATTGTACGTGGTGCAAACGGCCTTATGACAGGCGCAGGTAACCCTTCTGCAACTGTAAACATGGTGCTAAAAAAACCAACCTACATAACACAAGCACATGCGTCTTTATCTTACGGCTCTTGGGATAACAAACGTTTAGAGCTCGATTATTCTACACCGATTAATGATGATCACGCTGTACGTGCAGTTTTTACAAAGCAAAAAGCTGAGTCATACCTAGATCGTTACGAAACAGATAAAACAATTGGTTACCTAGCCTACGAAGGCAAGCTAACTGACGATACAACATTAAGTATTAACTATGTTAACCAACAAAAAGACGCCGATAGCCCTCTTTGGGGTGCACTGCCTCTTTACTATACCGATGGCACAGCAACAGATTACGACGTATCTACAAGCACTGCAGCTGATTGGTCATACTGGGATAACAGCGCAGAGCAAGTCTACGTAACACTTGAACAAAACCTATCAGCGACATGGGTTGCAACGGCGCGTTATGCACACATAGAAAATGAGCAAGACTCAGAGCTATTTTACGTATACGGCACACCAGATAGAGAAACAGGTCTTGGTTTAACGGGTTACGCAAGCCGTTACGACTACGAAGATAAGCATGATTTATTTGACTTGTACGCCAGCGGTAAATTTGATTTATTTGGCCAAGAGCACGACTTATCATTTGGTGTTAGCCAAGCAAAAATGGATTACAACGAGCAGTCGCTTTATGACTACACCACGGGCAACGGCTTTCCTGCAATGCCATCGCTTGACACGTGGGATGGTGTAGCGCCTGAGGCAACTCTTGCTGATGGTTTAAACGGCAGTGAGATAGAAAACAAACAACAATCAGCCTATATATCTACTCGCATAAAATTAAGCGCACCGTTAAGCGTACTTGCAGGTGTTCGTTACACTGATTGGGAAACATCAGGCACCGCTTATGGTGTTGAACAAACCCGTGACGATAGTGAAGTTATTCCGTATGTTGGAGCTGTATACGATTTCAATGAATCACTTTCAGCTTATGCAAGTTATACAGAAACGTTTGTTCCACAAAAAGAACTTGATATAAATGCTGAGCAATTGGCGCCAATTACAGGTAAAAGCAGCGAAATTGGTGTAAAAGCACAGCTTTTAGACGACCAAGTTTTTGTTACCTTTGCCTACTTTGATGCAAAGCAAGAAAACCTAGCCGTCGCATTACCGGATTCATTACCAGGCGATACTCGTTATTATGGTGCTGATGGAATCAACAGTGATGGGTTTGAAATAGAATTAAGTGGTAAAGTAACCGACGATTTAAGTGCAAGCATCAGCTTTAGTAATTTAAGTATTGAGGGTGATGATTTAGTAAAAGATTACACACCAGAAAACCAACTTAAGCTAGCAGCGACTTATCAAGTTCCGTTTGTTGAAGGCTTAACATTTGGTGCTAACTACCGATGGCAAGACTCTGTTAGCCGCGTTCAAGTTGAAGATGCAACCGGTGCTGCACTTGTAACTACTAATCAAGATGCTTACGGTATTCTTGATTTAATGGCTAACTACAAAATTACAGAAAATGTAGGGGTTACTTTTAACGTTAATAACACCACAGACGAAAAGTACCTACACAGCCTATACTGGGCTCAAGGTTACTACGGTGCCCCACGTAACTACGCTCTATCGGTAAACTGGCAGCTATAAGTTACTTTATTAAGTACGGCATTTAATTTTAAACGGCACTTTTTAGTGCCGCTTTTGTTTTAAATTTAAATACAAAAAGGCGCTAACCAGTAATGGTTAGCGCCTTTTAAAGCTCGGGTCAAATCAAGCTTAGAGAACGTTGTATAGCTTAAAGGTCAGGCTCATCACCTAATACGTCTTCACCATCTTCTGGCTCAACGGTTGCTTTTAATAGCAACATGTCGCGTAATTTTCCTTCAATTTCATCAGCAATTTCTGGGTTTTCTTTTAAAAACTTAATAGAGTTTGATTTACCTTGGCCCACTTTATTGCCATTGTAACTGTACCAAGCACCTGCTTTTTCAACAATTTTGTGCTTTACACCTAAATCAATGAGCTCACCTTGCTTCGAAATCCCCTCACCATACATGATGATAAATTCAGCTTGTTTAAATGGTGGTGCAACCTTGTTTTTAACTACTTTAACGCGGGTTTCGTTACCTACAACCTCATCGCCTTCTTTTACAGAGCCAATGCGGCGAATATCAATACGTACTGATGCATAAAACTTAAGTGCATTACCACCTGTTGTTGTTTCAGGGTTACCAAACATTACACCAATTTTCATACGAATTTGGTTAATGAAAATACATAACGTATTTGAGCGTTTAATATTACCTGTAAGCTTACGTAGTGCTTGCGACATTAAACGTGCTTGTAAGCCCATGTGCGAGTCGCCCATGTCGCCTTCAATTTCAGCCTTTGGTGTAAGCGCTGCAACAGAGTCAACAATAACAACATCTACAGCACTCGAACGTACTAACATGTCACAAATCTCTAGTGCTTGCTCACCGGTATCTGGCTGAGAAACTAACAGCTCATCAATGTTAACACCTAACTTTTGTGCATATACCGGATCAAGAGCATGCTCAGCATCAACAAAGGCACATGTTTTTCCCTCTTTTTGTGCTTGTGCGATAACTTGCAAAGTAAGCGTTGTTTTACCTGATGATTCAGGACCATACACTTCAACAATACGCCCCATAGGTAAACCGCCTATGCCTAAGGCAATGTCGATCCCAAGTGAGCCTGTAGATACAGCATCAATGTTTAGGGCTTTGTTATCGCCCAGTTTCATAATTGACCCTTTACCAAATTGACGCTCAATTTGTGATAGTGCAGCGTCTAACGCTTTTTGTTTATTATCGTTCATTCTGTTCTCCAAATCCGGCTAATGCGAACAAGTATACTGTATGAAATCACAGTATCAAGTGAAATTTATAACTTTATCTGCTCTATTGTTTTTTTCAACGCAAATTCAATAGCTTGAGCCCTAACCTGCGCTCTGTCACCACTAAATATTTGCTCAAATGTAAATTGTTCATCGGCAATTTGCAGGCAAAACCATACAAACCCCACAGGTTTACCAGGTGTAGCGCCGCCCGGTCCTGCAATACCAGAAATAGCAATGGCCACATCGGCGTTAGCCACGCTTTTTGCACCAAATGCCATCTCTTTTACGGTTTGCTCACTCACTGCACCAAATTGCTCAAGCGTAGTGTTAGCTACATTTAACAGTTCATGCTTAGCTTCATTACTGTAGGTAACAAATGCGCGGCCCAAATAAGCAGAGCTACCAGGCGTATCTGTCAGCGCATAACTCACCCCACCACCAGTACATGATTCAGCGGTAGTGATCCATAAGCGTTTATCCGTTAAAATAACGCCCAATTGCGCAGCAAGTGTTTTAATCTCTTGATGTAATTCCATATTCAGCCTTTGGGTAAATACATGTCGTTTGATCTTTATGCACCGCACACTATAAAACAACAAACCCCTATGATGCAGCAGTATCTAAAAATAAAATCAGAGCATCGCGATATTTTATTGTTTTATCGTATGGGGGATTTTTATGAACTCTTTTTTGACGACGCTAAACGCGCGGCTCAATTACTCGATATTTCGCAAACGCATCGTGGTAAAGCCGGCGGCGATCCTATCCCTATGGCAGGCGTACCTTATCACGCGGTAGAAAACTATTTAGCGCGTTTAGTGCAAATGGGCGAATCGGTTGCTATATGTGAGCAAGTTGGTGACCCCGCTACCAGTAAAGGGCCCGTTGAGCGTAAAGTAGTACGTATTGTTACACCGGGTACTATTTCAGATGAAGCACTATTGCAAGAGCGTCAAGATAACTTACTCACTAGCGTATGGCAAAATAAAAAAGGGTTATACGGTATTGCCTACCTTGATATAAATTCCGGGCGCTTCAACGTAGTTGAAGTTAACACCGACGAAGCATTTACTTCAACCCTACAGCGCTTAGCGCCCGCAGAGCTTTTATACTGTGAAAGCTTTGAAAGCACACATTTAATTGAGCATGTAAAAGGAGCGCGCCGACGCCCTGAATGGGAGTTTGACCTAGATACCGCTCAACATTTACTGTGCGAGCAGTTTGGCACAAAAGATTTAGTCGGTTTTGGTGTAGATAAAGCTTATGCTGCTTTAGTTGCTGCGGGTTGCTTAATGCAATACGTAAAAGACACACAACGTATAGCGCTACCGCATATCCGTGCCATTACCCTTGAGCATAACGAACATGCCGTTATATTAGATGCTGCAACGCGCAAAAATTTAGAGCTAACCGTTAATTTATCAGGTGGCTTTGAGAATACCTTAGCTCAGGTACTTGATAAAACTGCCACAGCCATGGGGTCACGTTTACTTAAACGCCGCATTCATACACCTGTGCGCAATAAAAATGAGCTTAACTCACGTTTAAATGCCATTAGCGCTATTTTAAATGCGCAGTTATATGGCGAGTTACACGATTCATTAAAAGAAATTGGTGACATAGAGCGTGTAATAGCACGTCTTGCTTTATGCACCGCACGCCCGCGCGATCTAACTCGGCTTCGCAGTGCCCTACAAGCACTCGCACCATTGCATGCATTATTAAACGATGCTAATGATGAGCGTATTGCTAGCATTGTTCGCCATTCTCCAGAGCTGCCTGAGCTACAGGCTTTACTTGAGCGTGCTGTTATTGATAACCCACCGGTACTCATTCGCGATGGGGGCGTTATTGCACCAGGCTACAACAGCGAGCTCGATGAATGGCGAAACTTGAGTAAAGGCGCTACCGATATACTTGAGCAACTTGAGCTTAGAGAGCGCGAGCGCACGGGGATCAGCACATTAAAAATTGGCTATAACAAGGTGCATGGCTTTTTTATCGAAGTTAGTCGTGCAAATTCGCACTTAGTACCTGCTGATTATATTCGCCGCCAAACGCTTAAAAATAATGAGCGCTACATAATACCTGAGCTAAAAGAGCACGAAGACAAAGTACTTGGTAGCCAATCAAAAGCGCTTGCGCTTGAAAAACAGTTATATGAAGAACTATTTGAATTTATAGCTCCGCATATTGAACAGCTTCAAATGATGGCTAGTGCATTGGCCGATTTAGATGTACTCAATAACCTAGCAGAGCGAGCACAAACGCTAAACTATGCAAAACCACAACTATGCGATGATGATAATATAAGCATTAAGCAAGGTCGCCACCCAGTGGTAGAGCAAGTAATGAAAGAACCTTTTATTGCCAACCCTGTGGAGCTAAATAGCCAGCGTAAAATGTTGATCATCACCGGTCCAAACATGGGTGGTAAATCAACCTACATGCGTCAAACAGCACTTATCGTATTGATGGCACATATTGGCTGCTATGTCCCTGCTGATAGTGCAAAAATTGGTAATATTGACCGAATATTTACTCGTATTGGCGCTAGCGACGACTTAGCCTCTGGTCGCTCTACTTTTATGGTAGAGATGACAGAAACCGCCACAATATTAAATAATGCGACTGCGCAATCTTTGGTATTAATGGATGAAATAGGCAGAGGCACCAGTACCTATGATGGCTTATCACTTGCTTATGCAACAGCTGATCATCTGGCACAAAAAATATCTGCAAAAACATTATTTGCTACGCACTACTTTGAATTAACGGAACTTGCCGAGCAAAAAACCGGGCTGGTTAATGTGCACCTAGATGCCATAGAGCACAACGACACCATTGCATTTATGCATACGGTGCTTGATGGAGCGGCAAGTAAAAGCTTTGGCTTACAAGTCGCTGCGCTTGCCGGCGTGCCTAAATCCGTAATAACCCAAGCAAAACAAAAACTTAAGCTACTCGAAAACCACCAAAGTGTGACTTCACCTAATGCTGAGCAGCAGGCGTTTTCATTTGCTAATGAGCTACCTGCACCTGAACCCTCTGAGATTGAAGAGCAGCTTAGCGCAATAGACCCAGACAACCTATCGCCGCGTCAAGCACACGAGTTACTCTATAAGTTAAAAGCACTGCTTTAAGTTTGGCATAAAAAAAGCTGAAGGTTTTACCCTTCAGCTTTTAAACACATAGACAGTATAAAAGGGGTTACGAGAACTGGTCAAACAAGCTTTCTGTGCTTAACCCTTCTTGTTGTAAAATATCTTTTAAACGGCGTAATGCTTCTACCTGAATTTGTCTTACGCGTTCTCGCGTTAAACCTATTTCACGGCCCACATCTTCAAGTGTTGATGGCTCATAACCAAGTAAACCAAAGCGACGCGCTAATACTTCACGTTGTTTAGGGTTTAACTCACCTAACCAATCTACAATATGTTTGTTAATGTCGTTGTTTTGAACTTCACCCTCAGGGCCTGAGCTTTTTTCATCGGCTATAATATCTAAAAGTGCGCTGTCGTTCTCACCGCCAATTGGCATATCAACTGAGGCAATTTTTTCGTTCAAGCGTAGCATTTTTGTTACGTCTTCTACGGGTCTGCCTAGGCTTTCTGCAATTTCTTCAGCAGTTGGCTCATGATCGAGCTTTTGTGTCAGCTCACGTGCAGTTCGCAAGTACACGTTTAATTCTTTAACTACATGAATTGGTAAACGAATTGTGCGCGTTTGATTCATAATGGCGCGTTCAATTGTTTGGCGTATCCACCATGTTGCGTAAGTTGAAAATCTAAACCCGCGCTCAGGGTCAAACTTTTCAACAGCGCGAATTAAACCAAGGTTGCCCTCTTCAATTAAATCTAAAAGTGCTAATCCTCGGTTATTATAACGGCGGGCAATTTTTACAACTAAACGTAGGTTACTTTCAATCATACGCTTGCGAGATGCTTCACATCCACGTAGCGATTTGCGGGCAAAAAATACTTCTTCTTCTGCGCTAAGTAGGGGAGAAAAACCAATTTCTCCTAAATAAAGTTGAGTTGCATCAAGGTTTTTAGTGACTTCCTCTTTTGCAAATATCTCTTCTTCGTTATCTACCTCTTCAAGTAGTGCTGCAGTTTCTTCTACTGCGGTGTCATCAAATTTTTCGTCGGTGGTGTTTTTGTCAAGTTTTGCTGCGTTAGCCATAAGCCTTCTCCCGAGCAATTATCAATACCTAAAAATTAGGGGAGGTATTTAGCAGGATTGACAGCTTGCCCACGGTAGCGAATTTCAAAACGAAGCGCAGTGACCGAAGATTCTGACTTGCCCATTTCTGCTATTTTTTGTCCTGCCTTAACTTTCTGCTTTTCTTTAACAAGTAGTTTCGAGTTATGTGCATATGCACTTAGGTAATCATCATTATGTTTCAAAATGATTAAATTACCGTATCCCCGAAGCGCATTACCCGCATACACCACCGTTCCTTGTGCTGCGGCTAAAACTGAAGCCCCTGTACGGTTAGTAATCTGTAAACCCTTGTAACCGTTTTCCTTATTAGAAAAGCGTTTAGTCACTTTGCCCTTTGCAGGCCAAAACCACTTTACTTTACTGCTCGACGAAGGTTTTGCATTACTAACTATTTCATTGGCTTGTTTTCGAACATACTCTCGTTGTTTCGGCTGATCAAGACTTTTCTTTAATTTTTTGTTACTTTTTTGTTCTATTTTATTTTTAGTGCTTTTGCTCTTATTTGAAGGATTGTTAGCTACGCTATTTTTTTTAGTCGTATTAAGGTCAATAACCTGACCAGGATAGATGACATAAGGTGATGGAATTAAATTGTTTTTTGCCAGCATTCTAAAATCTTGCCCTGCGCTAAAAGCAATTGAATATAAAGTATCACCTTTTTGCACTCTATATTTGTTACCATAAATGTTAACAACTCCACGATAATCGTTAACATTACTATTTAAACTACTTACTGGTGCAGGTGCATTTCGAGATGAGCACCCTTGGAGTAAAATCACTGTAAATACAATTAAATAAAATGACAATCGCTTATTCAACAGGTTTTACTCCAAAACTTTAAAAGTGCTGCTTTTAGCAATTAACGTAAAAAGAAGTACGCTATTACTATTAATACAACTAAACCCCAGCCAAGTACTTCAACATACTGACGTAATTTTTGCTCCATCTTAACTCCGCCCCACTTCATTAAAGCAGAAACTAAAAAGAAACGCGCACCACGGCCAATTGCCGATGCAATTAAAAATGGCAAAAACGCCATCTGTAAAACGCCTGCACCTATGGTAAATACTTTATAAGGAATAGGTGAAAAGCCCGCTAAAAATACCACCCACACACCATACTCTTTAAACCATGTAAGCGCTGTTTCAAACTTTTCTTGCCAGTGCATCTGCTCAATAAAGGGCTGTACAACAGGCTCAAATAACCAGTAACCTAAAAAGTAACCTACAATTCCCCCAAGCACTGAAGCAACCGTTGCAAAGCTTGCAAAGCGCCATGCTTTACTTGGTTGAGCAAGCGACATAGGCGCAAGCATTACATCAGGAGGAACCGGAAAAAAAACAGACTCAGCAAAGCTCATGGCGGCTAAATAGCGCTCAGCAAAGCGGTGTTTTGCCCACACGAGGGCCATATCGTATAACTTAGTAAACAATTTCAACGTGAATTCCTATTCAATATCACCAGGGACGAGAGGGACAAACCGTACTGGTGCAATAACATGCTCTGTGAAGCTATCGCTTTGGCGAATAACCATAGTTAATTTTTGATTTTGCTCGCCAATAGGGGCTAATAGCACGCCGCCATCAGCTAATTGTGCAAGTAAATCTTGCGGTACTTTAGAAGCCGCAGCCGTGACAATAATACCATCAAACGGGGCTTGCGAGTGCCACCCTTGCCACCCATCACCATGCTTCATAGCAACGTTGTATAAATCAAGTTGATGCAAACGTCGCTTGGCCTGCCATTGCAATGCTTTAATACGTTCAACCGAAAACACTTTGGTAAAGCACTTTGCTAATATCGCGGTTTGATACCCAGAGCCCGTACCAATTTCAAGTACTTTGTTGCGCACACCTGCTAAATGCAGCAGCTCAGTCATTCTAGCCACAATATAAGGCTGTGAAATTGTTTGCCCTTGCCCAA
The DNA here is from genome assembly GCF_030296835.1 of Pseudoalteromonas sp. MM1. Taxonomy (NCBI): domain Bacteria; kingdom Pseudomonadati; phylum Pseudomonadota; class Gammaproteobacteria; order Alteromonadales; family Pseudoalteromonadaceae; genus Pseudoalteromonas; species Pseudoalteromonas sp. MM1. Next base: position 2,797,795 of record NZ_AP027922.1, read on the forward strand.
TGGGCAAAGCGGTATTTTCGTATGCTTTGTGTTTTAGCACATCATCAATAAAGGCATGACGTGGTGTTTCGGCAATAGCTTTTAGTACTTGTTTGTCTTCTACGCCTTCTTGCTCTAAAAGCTTAGAAAGCGCATTAGCACTGCGCGAGTAATTAGCCAGCACGGTTTATCTCCATGTCGGCTAACCATTCACCTACCGCATTTATGCTTTCTTTTGCTGTCATATCAACACTTAATGGGGTCACTGAAGCATAGCCATTATTAATAGCGTAAAAATCAGTGCCCTCACCGGCATCGCTTTCAATACCAAGCGAGCCATACCAAAAAATATCTCGTCCCCAAGGGTCGGTTTGTTTGGTCATGGTTTCGGCTTTATGACGAGCACCTAAGCGGGTAACTTGCACGCCTTTTAGCTCATTTAAAGGAATATCGGGTACATTTACATTAATAATTTGATCTTTTGGCAGTGGGTGCGAAGCAAGGCCTTTAATTATGTTAACAGTCACCGCTGCAGCTGTTTCAAAATGTTCACCATGGTGCGAGCAAAGCGACACGGCAATAGCAGGCAAGCCTAAATGACGTCCTTCGGTCGCCGCTGCCACGGTGCCTGAATATAATGTATCATCGCCCAAATTAGCACCATGATTAATCCCTGCGACTACTAAATCAGGCGTTTCATCAACTAATTGACTAACCCCTAAATGTACACAATCCGTCGGCGTGCCATTAACCGATATAAAGCCGTTTTCAAGCGTGGTAGAGCGCAGTGGATTTATTAATGTTAACGAGTTACTGGCGCCGCTACAGTTACGATCTGGGGCTACAAGAGTTACATCGGCAATTTGCGTAAGAGCCTGGTATAAAACCGCAATTCCTTTGGCATTTACACCGTCATCGTTACTAAGCAGTATCTTCATTTTGACTGTCCTTTTCTTTTCGCTCATTAGGGCTTGCATCGGTGTAATCCACCAGCTCTCGTAAAAGTGCGGTAGCAAAACACCCTTTAGGCAAGCCAAAGCTTAATTTTAAAGTCGTTTCGTCTAGTGTTTCTATGGTTAAATTTTGTGGAATGAGGCGCAGCATACGGCGCTCATTTTTAAGGCCTAAATCGCCTAAGCCCTCACACCATGCTTGGTATGGTTTTAACCATATTTTTTCTTGATCAGTTAAGCCTTTTTCACTTTTACCCACCATAGGGGCCGACATCATAATATCGCCAGAGGCTAAACGTGCTATGTTTTCATCGCTTATTGCATCTTCAAAAAATGCGTTACTACCGCTGAGCATAAATACTTCACGGTGCATGGTTTTAGCTAACCCATGCTCTTTAACACGTAAGCTCACTATTTGGTTAAATACATGAGAACGGGCAGCGGAGATAATAATACCGCGTAGTTTTTTATCGCGAATGCGTTCGCCGGCAAACATTTTTTCGGCCATCACTAAATTATGCCCATCGCGGCCAAAGCGCTGCTCACCAAAGTAGTTAGGTACACCAGCACGTACGGCATTAATGCGGCATAATATATCAAGGGGTTGGGTTACATTACGAAGCGTAATAGTGAATCGATTTCCTTTGTGGCAACCGGTACGTAGTTTACGTTCGTGGCGCTGTTGCGAAACCACAAAAATACTGTCGCTATTAAGTTCACTAAAATCAATATGCTTTTTAATGGGAACTTTCACGCTAAACCATTGGCTACACACGCCGTGGCGGTCTTTCATGCCGGCATAGCTTACTTCACGCGGCGACACTCCAGCCTTTTGTGCAATTAACTTGGCCACGTACTGCGTGTTTTCACCTTTTTTAACGACCTGTAAGCATATATGCTCACCACTGCCGGTAAATTCTATACCAAGGTCTTCATCAACCATAAAATCTTCAGCAGTGGTTTTAAAGTCGGCTTTAGAAAGTGGTGCACCGTATAGGTAATTTAAATCGCTCATGCGCTTGTTGTACTCTCAAGCGCTTTACTCATAATAACCACTGCATGGCTAGAAATACCTTCTTTTCGCCCTTCAAAGCCAAGCTTTTCAGTGGTGGTCGCTTTAACATTTATTTGAGACAGCTCGCAATTTAAATCGCTGGCTAAATTAGAGCGCATAGCTTGGATGTGTGGCAACATTTTAGGAGCTTGCGCCACAATAGTGACATCGCCATTACCCAGTACATAACCTTGCTCTTTAGCAAGGCCTACAACATGGCGAAGTAAAATACGGCTGTCGATATTTTCATACTCGCTCGCCGTATCCGGAAAATGCTTACCAATATCGCCCATTGCCAACGCGCCTAAAATAGCATCGCATAATGCATGAATAGCAACATCGCCATCTGAGTGTGCTAAAAAGCCCTGCGGGTAATCTATTTTTTCGCCGCAAATTGTTATTGGGCCTTCGCCACCAAATTTGTGTACGTCAAAACCATGGCCAATTCGAATCATAATGCTTGCTCGTTTTGTTGTTTGTTTAATAAAAACCCCGCTAGGTCTAAATCCTCCGGCGTGGTTATTTTAATATTGTCGCTGCGCCCTGCAATTAGCTTAACGGGTTTATTTGCCCACTCAATGGCACTGGCTTCATCGGTAATAGTTGCGCCCTCACAAAGCGCGCTCTGCAACGCATTTTTAAGCTCGGCATATTTAAAAAATTGCGGTGTAAGCGCTTGCCATAAATCATCACGAGGAACCGTTTGCTCGCTATGCGTGTTTCCGCGCTTTATGGTGTCTTTTACTTTACTTGCTAAAATGCCGCCTTCATCATCATTGATACACTGCGCCATTAACGTTTCAATATCGTTAATAGTGACTAAGGGACGGGCTGCGTCGTGCACCAGCACCCATTCAGGCGGGTTATTTTCTAAAAATAATAAGCTATTAAGCACTGAATCAGCACGTTCTTGTCCGCCGTTAGCACGTAAAATGCGAGAGTCTATACATGGAAGCGTGTCAAAGTAAGGATCGGTTTGGCTCACGGCGACCACTATTTTGCTTAAACTTTGTAATTGCGAAAGCTTATAAAGCGTGTGCTCTAAAATAGTTTTTCCTGCCAATTTAATATACTGCTTTGGAGCATTGTGCTGCATTCTGCTCCCCACGCCGGCAGCGGGTACAATAGCAGCAATGGTAGTGTTAGTTTTCATGTTGTTTACCCGGTAAAACACGTATAAATGTTTCATCCGGTTTAATCATTCCTAATTCGTTACGAGCGCGCTCTTCTATGCCTTCTTGACCAAGCTTTAAATCTTCTATGTCGGCGGTAAGCACTTTATTACGCTTAATTAGTTTTTCGTTCGTTTGTTGATGAGAAGCTACGGCCGCTTTTAAACGCGTATAGTCTTGCACACCGTTATGACCAAACCAAAGTCGGTATTGTATAAACAGTGCTAAGCACAACAGGCCAAGCTGAAAAAAACGCATTTAACACTCCCTATTCGTTTTTAAATAAAATTAGGCTCGTGGGCGTTTTATATTACGCCAATTAATATTACCCGCTAATAGCATTTCTCTAAGTGAAAGCAGCCTAGGTGCGCAGCGTTTTGAAAATTGCCACTGATGCCCGCAACACGCCGCTGTTAAACTCATTTTACTGGGTTTTACCAACTGCGCATTTGCATGTTCTAGACCCTTACCAAAAAAATCAAACCAGCCAAGTTCATTGCAATGCAATTTATTGTCGCTTACTTGATCTATGCTGTCTATTCTTAGCCTCACTTGATCATGGCTATTTATTAACACCGGTACTATTAGCCCCACTTTGGCATATGTTTGATAAAAAAGTTCATTTGCTTGAGCGTTAACTTCTGGTGGCGTTGGCTTTTGTTTTTCAAGCCATGAGCCATTTTGCGAATCAAGCGTAAAAGGCGAGCTACCATTAGCAACCAATGTGGCCGCGCGCTCTATGTAATACGGTAAACTTTTTAATTGGCGACGAAGTTTATCGGCATTAGGCTCAGCAACTAGGCGCTGCACCTCACGCTGATAAAACGCATTACACAATTGTGCATACAACACCTTTTGCGCATCACTTTGCCATATTTCTTGCTGCTGAGCTGCAAGTGGCTGATTTTTCGCGACCAATAGTTATACTCAAAAAACGAATAGGTAGCTGTTTTATAGCACACCGACGATTATTTTTTAAGCACACACTACAATTTAAGCGCTTGGTTTTTCACCTAACTTAGCAATGCCCGTTTCTAAAAACTGCACTACCGTATTGCGCTTTTTACCAATTAATAAACTGCCATCGGCTAAAAACATAAAGTTTTGCCAATTGCGTTTAAATACATCAAAGGTGGTTTCGATAACGTTATCGCGCGCCATACAAAAATAAACCGTGGTGTTAGCCTGCCAATCTAAATGCTCTAAAATAGCGTGCGGTAGGCTTTCATCGCCGTTTTCCCAGGCGTCTTCCCAGTTTACTTCGTCGCTAAAGCTTTCTTCTTTGCCACACCAATCGGTTTTATCAAAAAAATCGGGGTGATCAAACTCACGGCTCACCATAGTGCTCCAAAGCACCGCAGCACGTTCGCTGGTCATAGGTTTTATGCGCGCAGCGTCTTCATCAGATACTGGTATATCTTTATGACGAAAAACCCAGGCTTTTTTGTGATCATCGAGAGAAATATAATTCATAATGTTGGTGTATTCTTTGGCATAATAAAAAGCAAACGCAATTATACAAGAGATCAAAACATGACTACAGCAATAAAAGCACTTTCCCTCAAACCAGGCATATACCAACACTACAAAGGGCCGCAATACAAAGTATTTTACGTAGCAACACACAGCGAAACCGACGAGCCGTTAGTTATATATCAAGCTTTATATGGCGAGTACGGCATGTGGGCACGCCCACTAAGTATGTTTACAGAAACCGTTGAAAAAGATGACGAAACCATACCTCGTTTTGCATACCTTGGACCTGCAGATTAACTATGGCATTATAAACCACATTTAATACTGCTCAGACCAGATAAGGGTAACCCGTGCAATTTAATTCTACCGACAATTACATCGCAAGCAGCTCACTTAAACAAGCTGTAAATGCTGCCATTATGCTTGAAAAACCACTTTTAATTAAAGGCGAACCTGGCACAGGTAAAACCATGCTGGCTGAGGAGCTTGCAAAAAGTTTAGATACCGAACTTATTCAGTGGCACATTAAATCAACCACCAAAGCGCAACAAGGCTTGTACGAATACGACGCGGTATCGCGCCTGCGCGACAGCCAATTAGGTGACGAACGCGTACATAATATTGGCAACTACATTGTTAAAGGTAAGCTGTGGCAAGCGTTTAACTACGCAGAACTTAACGGCAAACGTCCTGTACTTTTAATTGATGAGATAGACAAAGCCGACATCGAGTTTCCAAACGATTTACTACTAGAGCTTGATAAAATGGAGTTTCACGTTTACGAAACTAACGAGCGCATTGTAGCCAAAGAGCGCCCTATTGTGATCATCACTTCAAACAATGAAAAAGAATTGCCAGATGCCTTTTTACGCCGCTGCTTTTTTCATTATATTGATTTTCCTAGCAGTGACGAAATGCAGCAAATTATTGACGTACACTACCCCAATGTTAAACAAGATTTAGTACGCCAAGCGCTAGAGGTATTTTTTAACTTACGTGAAGCCAATGGCCTTAAAAAGAAGCCCTCTACCAGTGAGTTACTCGATTGGTTAAAGCTTTTAATGGCTGAAGACATAGACGCAAAAACACTGCACGACAAAGCGCAAAAAGGCGGATTAATGCCAATGTTTGGCGCTTTACTTAAAAACGAGCAGGACATAAGCCTAATCGAAAAACTCGCCTTTATGAGCCGCCGTTAAGATGTTGATTGCGTTTTTCTTCAAACTTCGTGAATACCGCCTACCGGTAAGCCTGCGTGAGTTACTCGATTTAATAAACGCCTTAAAAAAAGGCGTTATATTTGCCGACGTAGATGCCTTTTACCATTTAGCTCGCACCATAATGGTAAAAGACGAAACGCATTTTGACAGGTTTGACAAAGCCTTTAGCGACTACTTTAGCGGTATTGCCGACCTTGATTTGCTCGAGAGTTTAAAGCAACAGCACAACTTACCTAAAGATTGGCTACGCAAAGAGTTTGAAAAACACCTAAGCGATGAAGAAAAAGCCCAACTTAAAGCCATGGGCGGACTCGACGAGCTTATGAAAACCCTAAAAGAGCGTTTACAAGAGCAACAAAAACGCCACGCAGGTGGCAATAAATGGGTGGGCACTGGTGGTACATCACCTTTTGGAGCGTATGGCTATAACCCTGAAGGCGTGCGTATAGGGCAAGATGGTAACCGACATCGCCAAGCGGTAAAAGTGTGGGATAAACGCGAATACCGCAATTTAGACTCCGACAGAGAAATTGGCTCACGTACAATAAAGCTCGCCCTTAAAAAGCTACGTAAATTTGCCCGCACTGGCGCAAGCGATACCCTTGATTTAAACGAGACTATTCGTGCAACCGCCAAACAAGGCGGCATGTTAGATGTAAAAATGGCACCCGAGCGCCACAATGCCGTAAAAGTATTAATGCTGTTTGATATTGGCGGCTCAATGGATGACTACATTCATACCTGCGAAGAGCTGTTTAGCGCAGCCCACAGCGAGTTCAAACATTTAGAGTTTTACTACTTTCATAACTGTTTATACGAGCACGTTTGGCAAGACAACGCGCGCCGCCATTCAAACATCATCGACACCATGACGCTGATTAATAAATTTACCAGCGACTATAAAGTAATATTTGTTGGCGATGCCACTATGGGTCCTTACGAAATAGCCTACCCGGGCGGCTCGGTAGAGCATTACAACGAAGAGCCCGGCAGTGCTTGGTTGCAACGTATAACCAACCACTTTGATAAAGTCGCATGGCTCAATCCACAACCGGTTGAACACTGGCCGTACTATCAATCAATTGATTTTATAAAGCAGCTGATGAATAACAGAATGTACCCGCTGAGTTTAGATGGAATAAGTAGCGCAATAAAAGAGCTGAGTTAGAATATTAATATCAATAACAGCTCAGTGCCAATTGCAAACAGTGATAACGAACGCCCGCCTAATACGCCTTGCACTGGCGGGATTTTTGCGTTGTTTGCTAAAAGTGTGGCAGCTGGCAATGTCGGATTTAGATGCTTGTTAGCAATACATTCTGTTACGGCTAACCTGTCACCTTGGACAAGAACATGAAAAAGCCACCCAGCAAAATAATTGCAATGATGACTATAGCTGTGAGCGTCTTCGACTGAAACATTGATTCAATTAAACCGACTTCAGTTTGCATTTTAATTAGGTCTTTTGGCTCAACACCTTCTTGAATGCTAGGGTTATTTGTTTCGTTATTCATTGGCAACTCCATATGCGAAATATTCGTGTATTACTAACAGCTTATTGAACACCATTTTAGTGGTTCATAACATACCAAAACGGCGTTTAATAATGTTATTAGGCAAAATTAGATTTCTACTCAAAACGCAGGAATAAATTTAACTTTTTTCAGTGTCCAGTCATCGCTCTCAGCAGCCACAGTAAGGCAATAGATCGCGTCTTTCTTTTTGTCTTTTAAAATAAATAATCCAAGGGAAATTACAACTTAGCTATATGGTTTAGCATCTCAGGATGATGTTGCACAAGCTATAGTAATGTAATTGCTTACCCATTCGGTGCGCTACGCCCTTGCTCACAATTTTCGAGCGTTCTTGCTTATGTATTCTAGAATACTCACTATTTCATCGGTTGAAATGGCAAGCTCATTTACTATTTGAATCTGTAACATTAGTACACCTTGTGAATGCGCTTTAGCATCATCAAGTGCTGTAGTTAATTCTGAAAATAAATCACGTTTGCTCATTACGCCACACCTCTAAAAGCTATCTTAATAATCTTGATATCATGCAGCAATATTTATTATTACTTGCTAATAAATTTGCACATTCCTAACCCTAAAACATCGCCATCACGTTTTACATAACCATATTGTGTATAAAAGCTTTCTTTACCATGAGCACTTAATAGACCGACTGTAGCGCCATTAGAGCAAGTGTTGCTTAAGTAGTTTTCAATATAGGTCATAACTAGATGACCAATACCTTGTTTTTGATAACTAGGCGCAACAATTATATCTTGAATATAAAAATACATTGCGCCATCACCAATTACTCTGCCAGTGCCTATCAACTTATCAGTGTCGTATACAGTGATCCAAAAAAGTGAGTTTTCGATGCTTGCTTTTAAAATTTCATCGTCGGGATTTTGCCATTTTACTTGTGTGCGTAAATTAGCAAATTCATCCAGTGTTGGGGCTTTAAGTTCAACTTTATAAGCCATAATTATCCTTAATTACTTTTAAAGCGCCACCCAGCTGTGCGAATACACGTCTTCAAATTTAGTAAGGGAACGGAAGCTTCCTTACCAACTGTCAATTAAATCTATGCAGCTAATTTCCACACTACAAACGCAACAGCAAAACCAACCAAGTACACTAAGCCTAACCACGTTAAGCTGCGTAATAGCAGGCTGTGCTTTATAGCAGGCTCTGAGCGTACAAGGCTAAAGTTAAGCCATGCAAAAACGGGGGTGGTTACAAAGGCCAATGTCATGGCAAAGGTAAGCATGGGGCCAAGGGCTGATTTAAAAAATAAAATTACGGCCATGCCTGCAAGTGCTTGCAGTACAAGCCAAACATTTAAGCTATGTTTTGATTGCTTAAAGCCAAGTAATTTGTGCGACTCGTTAAGAGTGCGGGCGTAGCCGTCAAGCACGGTAAGGGTGGTACCAAACATACATAAAAAAGCAATGGCTGATACAAGCGGCCTTGCCCACTCGCCAATAGTCAGTGCGTACATATCAATAAGTTGTTTAGCAAAGGCTACACCGCCAAGCTCAATATTGCTGCTTTGCCCGTATTGCACCAACACGCCTAAACTAAAGAACACTAATGCTAAGCACGCTGTTAACCAGTAGCCTACGTTAAAATCGAACAAACCTTGGCTTTTAGACACTGTTTGCTGAGTTTGTTTTTCTTTTAGCCATAAAGAGCTAAGCGCTGAAATTTCAATGGGTGCTGGCATCCAACCCATTAACGCGACCATAAAACTCAGCATAGCCAACTCGTAAGGCGATGGACCCACATAGTCAGCAGGCGCCATTGGGCCGTTACTAAATGCAATAACCAGCGCAATAACAGTAGCTAAGGTTAATAACCCCATTATGCCTTTGGCCACGCTGTCGAGCGCTTTAAAGTGCCCTAACAATAAAATAGCTAAACACACACCGAGCAATATCCAACACAGTAGCGTAACTTCTATCACTATTGGCAGCGCATAATGCAGCAAACTTGCAGTCAGTAATAACACCCCTGCGGTATTAACTATGGCGGCAAGTATATTTAAGCCAATAAAACTATAAAAATAGACAGGCCCTTTATTTTTATAGCCTTCTACTAAACTGTTTTTGGTTGCCAAGGTGTATTCCATACCAAAGCGAAAAAAAGGATACTTTAATACGTTAACAACGAGAATTAGCCAAAACAATTGCCAGCCAAATAGCGCGCCAGCTTGAGTAGATGCAACTAAGTGAGAGCCGCCAATTGCGGCGGTTGCCATTAAGATACCGGGGCCTAATGCGCCCAACCGAGCTTTCCAAGATGTGTGTGTATGCTGCATTAATTTCTCAAATTATGTGTGTTATTCGTTCTGGTTATTAACTTTTATAATTAATAACACTGAAGGCTGCATAACTTACCTAAATTACAGGCAATAAAAAAGAGCCATAAGGCTCTTTTTTATAGTACTTTGGGACTAAAGCTTACTTTAGCTCCATCTCTTGGATGATCTCGTGTGCTATTTCTGGTGTTGTGCTTACAGGCTTTTCGTGTAAATTTGCTTTTATTTGCCCTTTTCGATGCTTTAGTGCTGCATCGAGTTTTTTAGCTGCGCTTGCAATTGCTGGGTACATAACTTCGTTTTCCCCTTTTACCGATATACGCGCACCTTCGTAATTTGTGCTAATTTCTGCTTGGATTTTATGATGCTCTTTAGACAATATAATGTCGAGAGCGATAAGTGATGGAAAGTGGCTCTCGATTTTTGAAAACTTTTCGTTGATATGCTCTCTAATAGAGTTAGTAACGTCTACATGGTGACCAGAAAGATTAATTTTCATAGGGTATCCTTTTATTTGTTACCTCATAAATAGTATTGGGGGCTATTTAGATTAACACAAGGAAAAAGCACTGATTTTTGAAAATAATTTGTTACTTAAACTGATTTAGATTATAAGTTGTGCAAACTTTATGCAAAGCCCATAGAGTATGGGCTTTCAGACGTCTAGCCTTTAGCGTTTAGTCTGTGTACGAACAGCAATAGTCAGCAAAATCACTCACTTTTACTTTAAAGCTTACGTTAGCATCTACGTTGAATGATTCGCCCGCGATAAATGTTTTCCACTCACTCACGCCAGGTAATAAAATATCCCACTGGCCGCCTAACAGCTCCATGAGTTCTTTTTTGCTTGTATCAAATACAAATTCACCTGGCTGCATAAAACCTAATGTTTTGGTTGTGCCATCGTTAAATACCACGGTACGGCTCGATACTTTACCGTCAAAATATACATTGGCTTTTTTAATTACGCTTACATTTTCAAACTGAGACATCCTCACTCCTGCTGTATTATTTTATTTAATCGGCCACCACCTTGCCTGATAGGTCATAACCTTGCAAGAAAAGCGCTGTGAAAATTACTCATCTGAAATTGAAGCTTAAAAAGTACCACTGATTACAAGCAGTGCGATTCTTGCGGCTTGAGGTAACTACACCGCTTCAACTCAATCAGCAAATAAAAAAGCCCGCCCTGTTTTACACAGGGCGGGCTTTTAAATATTAAAGCAATTGATTAAAACAATGCGTTTGCTTTATTTACAATGTTTTCTACTGTAAAGCCAAAGAACTCAAACAGCTCGCCAGCAGGGGCAGACTCACCAAAGGTCGTCATACCTACTACTGCGCCATTTAGGCCTACGTACTTATACCAGTAATCAGCAATACCTGCTTCTACTGCTACGCGGCGTGTAACGGCTGCCGGTAGTACGCTTTCTTTGTACTGTGCGCTTTGCTCTTCAAATACATCAGTACATGGCATAGATACAACACGTACCTTTTTACCTTGGCTGCGAAGCTCCGCTGCTGAATCTTGTGCTAGTTGCACTTCAGAACCTGTAGCAATAATAATTAGCTCTGGGTTGCCGTCACAGCTGAGGATGTAACCACCCTTTTTAACATCTGCTAATTGCTGTGCGTCACGTGCTTGTTGCTCAAGGCCTTGGCGAGTAAAGATAAGCGATGTAGGGCCGTCTTTACGCTCAATAGCTTGTTGCCATGCAATTGCCGACTCAACTTGGTCACACGGGCGCCAGTTGTATAAGTTTGGCGTTAAACGCATGCTAGCAATTTGCTCTACCGGTTGGTGAGTTGGGCCGTCTTCACCTAGGCCGATTGAATCGTGAGTGTATACAAAAATGCTTGGTTGCTTCATTAGTGCAGCCATACGTACCGCATTTTTTGCGTACTCAACAAACATTAAGAACGTTGCACCATAAGGAATAAAGCCTTTATGAAGGGCAATACCATTCATAATGGCCGACATACCAAATTCGCGTACACCGTAGTAAACGTAGTTACCGCTTGCATCATCTGCAGTTAGCCCTTTTGAGCCATCCCAAATTGTTAAGTTTGAGCCAGCCAAATCGGCTGAGCCACCCATGAATTCTGGTAATAACGGGCCAAATGCGTTTAATGCATTTTGCGACGCTTTACGTGATGCAGGGTTGGCAGGGTTTGCTTGTAGTTGCTCTATGTATGCTTGAGATTTTTCAGCCCAATCGCCTGGAAGCTCGTTATTAATACGGCGCTTATATTCTGCTGCAAGTTCTGGGTATGCTTTTGCATAGGCTGCAAATTTTTCGTCCCAGCTAGACTCAAGCTGTTGGCCTTTTTCTTTGCTATCCCACTGTGCGTAAATATCAGCAGGAATTTCGAATGCATCGCCAGTCCAGCCTAAAAATTCGCGAGACGCTTTAATTTCGTCATCACCTAATGGTGCGCCGTGACAGTCGTGGCTACCTGATTTGTTAGGTGAGCCGTAACCTATCACTGTTTTACAACAAATTAGTGATGGTTTGTCGGTAACACTTTGAGCCTCTGCTATTGCAGCACTAACCGCATCACTGTCGTGGCCATCAACGTCACTTATTACATGCCAGCCGTACGCTTTAAAACGTGCTGGTGTATCGTCGCTAAACCAACCTTCTACTTCACCGTCGATTGAAATACCGTTGTCATCCCAAAAAGCCACTAATTTACCAAGGCCTAATGTGCCAGCAAGTGAACATGCCTCATGAGAAATACCTTCCATTAAACAACCATCACCCATAAATGCATAGGTGTAGTGATCAACAATGTCGTGGCCTTCACGGTTAAATTGTGCAGCAAGCGCTTTTTCAGCAATTGCCATACCTACCGCGTTTGTGATCCCCTGACCTAGCGGGCCCGTAGTAGTTTCAACTCCTGGTGCATAACCGTACTCTGGGTGGCCTGGTGTTTTAGAATGCATTTGACGGAAGTTTTTAATTTCATCAAGTGGTAAGTCGTAACCAGTTAGGTGCAATAGAGAATAGATAAGCATTGAACCGTGGCCGTTTGAAAGAATAAATCTGTCACGGTCAGCCCACTCTGGATTAGTTGGATTGTGCTTTAGATAATCGCGCCATAATACTTCTGCGATATCGGCCATGCCCATAGGGGCTCCAGGGTGGCCAGATTTGGCCTTTTGTACTGCGTCCATTGACAAGACGCGAATAGCATTTGCAAGTTCTTTGCGAGATGGCATGAATTCTCCTACCTTTATGTGTATTTGCGCGGGTACTTATGTGTTCGTTAATACCCTTAAGTAACTTAAGAGCTGTTATAGCGACCATTCTTACTTAATGTGGGTGCAGTGTGCAATTAAAAACCCCATAAAAATGGGCTATTATGAATATTTTTTAAGACCAAAAAGTTATTACTCATTTTATTTAGACGTCTAGGCGTAAAAACACTATGCAAGGTGTTTTGTTTTAGATAAAATACGCCCCTTAATTTTTTAGCGCTAATACCGACGTTTGTGAAGCGCAATATTTGTGAGCAGAAATACAATGGCAAAACATTTATTTACTTCTGAATCTGTTTCTGAAGGTCATCCGGATAAAATCGCCGATCAAATCTCTGATGCGGTACTTGATGCTATCCTAGAGCAAGACTCTCATGCCCGTGTTGCGTGCGAAACTTACGTAAAAACCGGTATGGTTATGGTTGGTGGTGAAATCACTACTAGCGCATGGGTTGATATTGAAGAAATTACACGTAAAACAGTACGTGAAATCGGCTACACGCATTCAGACATGGGTTTCGATGCAGACTCATGTGCTATTTTAAACACAATTGGTAAGCAGTCTCCTGATATAAACCAAGGTGTTGACCGTACTAGCCCAGAAGAACAAGGCGCTGGCGACCAAGGCTTAATGTTTGGTTACGCATGTAACGAAACAGAAGTACTTATGCCTGCACCAATAACTTACTCACACCGTTTAGTACAGCGCCAAGCGCAAGTACGTAAAAGCGGCGAACTTAACTGGTTACGCCCAGATGCAAAATCTCAAGTAACGTTTGCATACGAAAATGGCAAGCCAGTAGGTATTGATGCAGTTGTACTTTCTACTCAGCACGCTGAAGAAATTTCGCAAAATGATTTAGTAGAAGCCGTGATGGAAACCATCATTAAGCCGGTACTTCCTGCCGAGCTTATTACTAGCGCCACTAAATTTTTCATTAACCCAACGGGTCGTTTTGTAATTGGCGGACCAATGGGTGACTGTGGTTTAACAGGTCGTAAAATCATCGTAGATACATACGGTGGTATGGCACGTCACGGTGGTGGTGCTTTCTCTGGTAAAGATCCATCAAAAGTTGACCGCTCAGCTGCATACGCTGCACGCTACGTAGCTAAAAACGTAGTGGCTGCTGGCCTTGCTGATAAGTGTGAATTACAAGTGTCTTACGCAATTGGTGTTGCTGAGCCTACCTCTATCAGCGTTGAAACCTTTGGTACAAGCAAGCTTGAAGAAGGTCGTTTAATCGAGCTAATTCGCGAGCACTTTGACCTACGCCCTTACGGCTTAATTCAAATGCTTGACTTAGAGCGCCCAATTTACCAACCAACAGCGGCTTACGGCCACTTTGGTCGTGATGAATTCCCTTGGGAGCGTACAGATAAAGCAGACGCACTTCGCGCAGCTGCTGGCCTTTAAGCCAAAACGAATTAAATAATAAACGGCCCTTTTAAGGGCCGTTTTTATATCTAAAACAAAAGTTAATAATGAGTTTTAGCGAGCCCTCGAATTACTTACTGTTTTAGGTATATACTCTTTGCATAATAAAAGCTTAAGGGATAAGTAAATGGCCAATAATTTTCGCGTTATGTTTGTAGGGCTCGCTGAGGGCACTGAGGCTAAAACAGCCTGCGTTAATTTAGCAAATAAACTAAAAACGTCTGAAGATAAAGTAACTCAGTTTTTTAACGGCAAACCACTCTTTGCACCTAATAATAAAGACAAAGCCCTAAAGCAAGCCAAATTACTCGCAAGCCTCGGCATTAAAAGTAAATTACAAGCCACTGTTGAGCAGCCTCCTCAAAGCCCTAGTGCAGCTAGTCAGCGCGACGAACGGATTTTTGATGCCCTTGATTACATAACAAGCAGCCTGATCCGCCTAGAAGAAAAGCTAGAAGAGCTAGAGCAAAGGCTCCCAACCAATGAGCTAAAAACCCCTACAGACGAAAGCGATGAGTGGCAAGAAGATGATCTAATGCTCGACGAGCAGCTCGATGAACCCGTAAAAACACGTAGCAATACTTTGTTATATTCACTGATTGCCACAGCTGTTTTACTACTGATTGTGCTTGCTGTTTACTTAGCTTTTCCTGATTTAGTGTCTATTTAATCAAAGGTGCGTAATTACAATGAGCAATAAACGTACACACATACGCCAATCTATTCGCCAATTACGCAATAATCTATCAAAAAAACAGCAAGAAAAAGCTGCTGCACAGCTAAAGTTGAATTTTACTCAACAGCTAAACAGCGATAAAACAGCTTCAAAAAAACAGATAGCCATTTACTTCAGTAACGATGGAGAATTAGATACTTCATTGTTAATTAATGAGTTATGGCAACAAGACCATACCCTTTACTTACCCGTCATACACCCATTTAACGGGTCTACTTTGCTGTTTCAACGCTATGAAAAAAACTCACCCATGAGGGCAAATCGCTATGGTATCTTGGAGCCTAAGCTGAACTGCTCTCAAATATGCCCATTATCTGATTTAGATTACCTACTGATGCCACTTGTTGCATTTGATAACCAAGGTAACCGATTAGGAATGGGAGGTGGATTTTATGATAAAACACTGGCGCAATTACACGCATACAATTGGCAAAAACCGCAACTTATTGGCTTAGCACATAACTGCCAAAAAGTAGATGCACTGCCAATTGAATCGTGGGATGTACCACTTAAAACCATTATTACTCCCGATAAAATTTATCACTGGTAATAAATACCCACTACACATTTGATATATGAGCATAACAATGACGCAAGACGAATTAAAAAAGGCAGCTGCGTGGGCTGCACTCGAGTTTGTAAAAGAAAACACCATTGTTGGTGTAGGCACAGGCTCTACCGTAAATCATTTTATTGATGCCCTAGGCACAGTAAAAGACACCATAACAGGTGCGGTATCAAGCTCTGAAGCTTCAACAGCGCGCCTACAAGCGTTAGGTATTGAAGTATTTGAACTAAACGATGTAGATTCGCTTGATGTTTATGTAGATGGCGCAGATGAAATTAATGCCCAAAACGAAATGATCAAAGGCGGCGGCGCAGCACTTACCCGCGAAAAAATAGTCGCAGCCGTTGCAAAACAGTTTGTGTGTATTGTTGATGACACAAAATTAGTAGATACATTGGGCGACTTCCCACTTCCGGTAGAAGTTATACCAATGGCACGCAGCTACGTTGCTCGTGAATTATTAAAACTTGGTGGCGACCCTGTGTACCGCCAAGGCGTAGTAACCGATAACGGTAACGTTATTTTAGATGTACACAATTTAAGTATTAGTAATGCCAAGCAACTTGAAACACAAATTAATTCAATTGTTGGCGTAGTTACCAACGGCCTATTTGCAATGCGCGGCGCTGATAAAGTCATTATCGGCACTAAAAATGGGCCACAAATTAAATAGGATGAGGTTATGAGTAAGGTATCGTTAGCAAAAGACAAAATTAAAATTCTCTTGCTTGAAGGTGTTCACCAAAGCGCAGTAGAAACGCTTAAACGTAATGGTTACAGCAACATCGACTACGTAAAAACATCCTTACCTGAGGACGAGCTAAAAGAGCGCATTAAAGATGTGCACTTTGTAGGACTTCGTTCTCGTACTCATATTAACCAAGCTGTATTAGAGTCGGCTGAAAAGCTAGTAGCCATTGGTTGTTTTTGTATTGGTACTAACCAAGTTGACTTAAACGCAGCGCGCGAGCGCGGTATTGCGGTATTTAACGCACCGTTTTCAAACACGCGCTCTGTAGCTGAGCTTGTACTTGGCGAAATACTATTACTATTACGTGGTATTCCAGAGCGTAATGCAGCAGCGCACCGTGGCGGCTGGTTAAAAACAGCAACCGGCTCGTTTGAAGCGCGCGGTAAAACGCTTGGGATTATTGGTTACGGCCACATTGGTACGCAGCTAGGTATTATGGCTGAAAACATTGGGATGACTGTGGAATATTACGACATTGAAGATAAGCTATCTTTAGGTAATGCAACACAAATTCATAACCTAACACAGCTATTACAGCGCGCTGATATTATTAGCTTACACGTTCCAGAAACACCGCAAACTAAAAACCTGATTGGCACGGCTGAACTTGCAGTAATGAAACAAGGCTCAATACTAATTAACGCTTCACGCGGTACTGTAGTGGATATTGATGCACTTGCCGAAGCACTTAGCGAGAAAAAGCTAAGCGGCGCTGCTATTGATGTATTCCCTGTTGAGCCAAAATCTAACGAAGAAGAATTTGTATCGCCACTGCGTGAATTCGACAACGTTATTTTAACGCCGCACATTGGTGGTTCTACCCAAGAAGCGCAAGAAAACATTGGTATTGAAGTAGCCGGTAAATTAGCTAAATACTCAGATAATGGCTCAACTATTACCGCTGTTAACTTCCCTGAGGTTTCGCTACCAGAGCTTGCTAATCGTAGCCGTTTATTACACGTGCACCACAACCGCCCAGGTGTACTTACGCAAATTAACCAAGCGTTTGCCCAGCACGGTATTAACATTGCCGCTCAGTACTTACAAACTGATGAATCAATTGGTTATGTAGTTATTGACGTAGATACCGATCAGTCAGAAGTTGCTCTTAAAGAGCTAAGCGCAGTAGAAGGGACAATTAGAGCGCGTATTCTTCACTAAGCTGCTACCAGCTGAAATAATAAAAGCCGTACTTGATTAATCAAGTACGGCTTTTTTGCATTAAGCTGGCAGCTGAGAGCAGTTCGCTATTACTCGCCTTTAACTTCTAAATTAACAAATTTAACTAGCTCTTCTGGCTGGCCAGCTAACATCATTATTTGCTGGTTTACTTCCATCATGGTTTTACCTTCAGGCAATTTTGCCGATATGCTTAATGAGTTTAAACCTTTGGCAAAATCAGTCAGCGCCTGTGCTATTTCTTCAGTTACGGGAGCTTGCTGTAACTGTTGCTGTAGCGTCATTTGCATTTGCTCAAGCGTCATACCTTGTTTTTCAAGCTCGCTCACAAATAGCTCTTTTAATTTGCCTTGGTTATTAAGTACTAAATTAATATTTCGTGGCTCAAGCTTACTCATAGCTTGCATAACTAAGGTTTGCTGTTGTAACTCTTGCTCGTACGTAAGCGGCGTGTCACCTGCTTCTTGCTGTGCTTTGCTTATCGCAAGGGATGCGTCCATTAATGCTTTAGAATTGGCAAGGCCTACATCCATATTAAAACTAGCAATATCTTTTACATCTAGTTTTAAAACTACGTCACTGTCGCCAGATTGTTCATCGTAATCGAGCGATGAGCTTAAGTCGTAACTTGCAGAGGCAAGCATTTCGTTTGTATCAGCAGGTAGTTTTGCTACAAAGTCTTTATCGAACTGAAAGCTTTTTACTGTAAACGATGTATGTGGCGATATTTTATCGGTTTCGTAACCGGTTACTTCAATACTTTGAATATGCGCTACGTTATCACCTTCAGGGCTAATTACTTCCATGTTAGTAATTTCAACACTTTGAGAAATAACACTTGCCGATAAACCCGCGTATTTAATTGTTGCACCGGTTTGCTCGCTCACTAAAGCAAGCTGCTTGTCTACTTCGGTACGTACTTCTTGAGTTGCTACATAGTTTGCGTAGCTAACACCGCCTACGCCAGCTGCAACAATGGCTATGGCTATTACGAGTTTTTTCATGTTATTTCCTTATTCTGTTCTTTGTGTAAATTATATTAGCTCAAGAGTAACATTGCATGGCAATCCCTGTAAGCGTTAATTAATCAAACTAAGCAGCTCATGCACTGTTTTTACAGGCGTAATTTTAGCCCCCAGCCCTTCCATAGATTTATGGTAATTACGAAATGGAATAAATATTTCGGTAAAACCATGCTGCGCCGCTTCTTTAACTCGCGGCACACCACTGTCAATTGGGCGCACGTCGCCGTTTAAGCTAAGCTCTCCCATAATGCAGGTTGTACGCGGTACAACAAATTCGTTTAAGCTGCTTAAAAGCGCAGTCACTAACGCTAAATCAATACAGGTTTCGGTTTCATCAATTCGTAAGCCGCCCACAATATTAAAAAACGTATCGTGGAATATCTTAGTTTTGGTGTGTTTACGTAAAATACCAGTAAGCATTTTTATACGGTTCATGTTTAAACCTACACACACACGCTGCGGAAATTCAGCTTCGGTTTCGGTGGTTAAACATTGTATTTCGAGCAATAAGTTACGGTTACCCTTTCGAATACAGGTAATAGTAGAGCCTGGTGATTCAGTACTTGATCCTGATAGAAAAATCTCACTAGGGTTATCTACACTCAACATGCCCCTTTCGCACATTTTAAAAATACCCACGGTATCAATATCACCAAAACGGTTTTTGTTAGCTCTAAGTGTACGTACTTGTCCATCATTCGTATCTATATGCAGGAGCGCATCAACGATGTGTACTAATGTTTGCGGCCCTGCAATTTCGTTGTTTTTATTTACATGGGCAATAATAAACATAGTGACATCGTTTTGCTTACAGTATTGTGTAAGCGCTTGCGCGGCACTTTTTACTTGCGAAGGCGAACCTGGGCTGCCGTTGGCGGTATCGGTTACAACTGCTTGAATAGAGTCTATTACTGCAAACTTAATTTTGTTTTTATCAAGCTCTTCAATAATGGTTTCTACGCTGGTTTCGGACAGTAAATAGAGTTCATCGGCGTTATAGTTAAGCTTTAAGCGGTTTACACGGTTTTTAAACTGCGACAGCGACTCCTCAGCGGTACAATAAAGCGATGGCATACGCTGCGACATTCTGGCAACTAAGTCAGATAAAAGCGTTGTTTTACCCGCCCCTGGGTCACCTGAAATAATATTTACCGAGCCTGTGGTTACGCCGCCGCTTAATACACGGTCCAACTCGCCAATTTCAGTAAGCTGTTTTTCGGCCTCAGTGGTGGCAACATCATCAATTTTTTTAGAACCGCCACCAATGCCGCCAGCATAACCACCAACGGTTGCTCGCGCAGCGGCTTTTTTACTTTGCCCTGCAGAGGGTTTAAATTCTGCTAACGTGTTCCACGCACCACAGCGACACTGACCTTGCCAACGTTGATAGTTCATACCACACTCTGTACAAACAAATTCTACTTTTGCCGCTTTAGCCATTTATAACCTTACCTACTATTGTTTGATTTAAGATATTTTCACTTAATTATTTATTTTATCATGGGTGCGCTACTTAGCAGCGCTATATTACCAAAACACGTTAGGAACCATATTAGAAACAGACGCATACAGTTTTCTCTTTTACTTTAAGTTAGGGCATACTTATTGCTTTTAAATACTTTAAAGTAACTTGCCAACAAATTGGCATTTAACACATAATAACAAGAGTTAAACTGTACTTACACGAAAAATCGTACCTATATTAACAACATAGCGCGATGTTACGTTTATTGAAGTTTTCAAATAAATGGACTTTACAGTATACCAACTTTTCAATTAGACGGTGACGATTTATAAATGGCTGACGACATACTGCTCAAACACGAAGACCTCGTAAATGAGCTAAAAACCTATTTAGGTAACGCAAAGTTCGACCAAATTTTCAAATCTAAAACGGCCGGTTTAACTAAGCCTGAGCAATTTTTGATGAAAATGGAAATGTCGCGGCTTTCTCAGCCTGTTGCCCGCTTTGTTGACTTACGAGGCTTAGTAACTGGCCAAGTGCGCCCATATGAGCACAATGGTAAACAACACTTTATGGATGACACCGCCATAGAAGTATTTGAAGCAGCCCTTAAACAACACGGCGGCTATACATTAGCGGTATACGAAGCGGTAATGAACACCGAAAACAACCATCGCGTACTACAAAAGCAAGCGCAAGAGCAAAGTGATACACAAGTTGAAAACGACACTCTAACTACCAGCGTAATAAAATTTGCCTCTTATGAAAGCCGCTCTGAGGAGCGAATGAACTACTCGATTAAAGTTAAAATTGAGTACAACGATAAGAAAAACATTGCAGCTAGCACTTCAGATATTTCTTTAAGTGGCTGTAAAATTAAGCTTTCTACCCGCCAAGTTATTAAAAAAGGGCAACTTATTGCCATGCGTTTAGTCGGCCTTGAGCAAGACTTTGAGCTAGGCCTTAAAAATGGTATTCAATATGAAGTGGTCGCTGTTGAAAACATATCTCGTGAATATAATCATATCCGCCTAAAACGTACCTATATTGAAAACAATGAGAAGTTTGACGAATTTTTAGAAAGCTTTATCCATGGTAATAAACGCCGCTATAAAGTTAATTTAGATAACACCCTTGATGCTGTTGTCTCGAAGGGTTATGAGCAATATTATATTCCGCGCGTTACCTCCTTATACGTATTTTTAAGCAAAAAAGGCGAGCAAATAGTCCCAAGCTTGAGCCTGACAACTGAAAATAATATTTTTATTCAGCGCTATTTTACTGATGAAAGAAAAGTGCCCTGCTTATATAGCATTTTGAATAATCAACGTATTAGTCAAATGCTTAGCCAAGTAACCGCCGTAAAAGAAGAGTACCTATATACCTTTACACATGTATCTGCAGGAAAAATTTATTATTACTCAGCCACTCGCACAGAGCTTAATAACAACCCCAAATTAAAAAATCTATTTTTAGGATTCGGCAGTCAAAAAGACAGCTGGCAATGTTTTAAGCTACAAGTTATGCCAAGCCACCCAGATGACTCGTTTATTCCGTTATCACTGCCTAATTCGGCGGGAAAAAACATTGAAAAACTAAATAAACCGCCATCGCCCCGCGTGTCAGGCCTTATAAAAGATGTGAAATACATTGCGGTTTTAACCGCCATTGGTAATAGCGAAGAACAAGCGCATTATAAAAAATTACCGTTTGATAAAGCGATAGTTAACCAACTTAAGCATTTTGGCCATGCTAAACATAACAAACCGCCATATTTAGATATTGTTGCACTAGAGTATGTAAACTTACGTTCTCACAAACGTTACTTATATAAAACACCCGCTTTAGTTACCTTTGAGGATAAGCAGTACCAGGCCCATTCTCGGGATTTTTCGGTTATGGGTTTACAGCTAGAATCATCCGTTCCGGTTAGCTTTAAAAAAGGCGATATTGTTTTACTGTCGTTCCCCGATTTACAAAAAATAACTAAAAAGCATAATTTGAGTGAGCTTAAATACGAAGTAATGGCAATTAGTAAGTCCTTAACAACCATTAATTTAAAAGCCAATAGAGTGGCAGACTTACCGCATGCTGGGGTTAACTTTTTTACCCAATTAATTGAAAGTAATAAAGATAAACTAAAAGTATCTGAAGAGGCGCCTAAAATAGAAGGCCTTTCTACTGCACTTAGAAATATGGTGACAAAAAGTGTTTGCCAATTCCCGCTTTATTTACATAAAGAAGCAAGCCACTTTATTTCAGGTGCCATAGGTTTTGGTTTATATGCCAGCCCTATCCACGTGATTTTACAAAATTTTGGCTTATTAAATAACAAAACAGATTTAAGCCATATATTAACGCAGCAACAAATTATTGATGTGATCACCCCAAGTATTAAAGACCGAAGTCGACAAGATCCGCCTTTACCATTTACTCTCGTGATTAACTTTGACCCTAAACAGGAGAGTATTGAAAAGGCCGTTACAAGCCAATGCGTTCTAGGCGAAAACTATTCAAGCTTTAGTGAGCAAATTAGCGCAGGCGTTAAATCTGAGCTGGTATTTGTTATGCGCTTGTACTTATCGCGAACGGGTCGCCCAGATACAGACTATCTATCAAACGAGCTTAAATATGTAAGCCAATACGCAATGCACAAAGCAAAAGACATAGAAGAAGCACTATGGGCAGTATCTGGAGTAGGTGATATTGTAGATATAACCGACGAAGCGCTTAGCCATTTAGAGTTAGATCAAAAGCAGGTCGCTCAAATGGGCCGTAGAAAACTGCTGTGGTTAAACCGCTTGCGCTAAGCGGCTTAATACCAATCGACTTAGAAACTTAACCTCTTTAGCGTGCTAAATATAGCGTTAAAGGCACTATAAATGCCTAATAACTAAACACGATTGGTATAATACCAATCCGCAATAATACTTAATCATTTTTAGGGGCTAAACGTGTCGCTATCTGCGTTAAAAAATTCTCATTTAGAATAACTAAATAGCGAATTTTTTGCCTTGCTATCAACACGTTTTTCCATCCTCAAAATAGATCACTTGATTATGCGAATTGGTATAACTTATTTTAGCGGATATTCTCAGGTTACTTTTTTAAAGGAATTGCCAACATATACAGCAATTGCAATAAAGAACCCTGACATATAGCGGCTTGAGCCTGCTCCACCACCTTTGGCTTACCATGTACAGCAACACCTAACCCTGCTTTTTCCATCATTAGCAAATCGTTTGCGCCATCGCCAATGGCTACCGTTTGCGTATTTTCTAAGCCCAACTTTTGTTGCAGCGTTTCTAAAATAACCGCTTTTTGCTGCGCATCAACAATAGTACCAGAGACCTTACCGGTGAGCTTATCGTTTGCAAATTCAAGTACATTAGCATGTACTTCATCTAAGTTAATAAGCTGTTGCACACGCTCTGCAAAAGGAACAAAACCGCCTGATGCGATGGCTAGATACCAGTGATGCTGTTTTAATATTTGGCATAACGCTTTAATACCTGGCATTAATGGCAAAGTACTTTTTAAGCCGTCTATTAAGCTTTGCTCTATACCTGCTAACTTTGCAACACGCTGATTTAAACTTTCGCTAAAATCTAGTTTGCCCGCCATTGCGAGTGCGGTCACAGAGGCCACATCGTCATAAACATCAGCTAAACGCGCAATTTCGTCTATGCACTCTATGGTGATGGCGGTGGAGTCCATATCCATAACCAATAAGCCTGGTTTATATAAGTTTGGCGGCGTAATGACTTGTACTAGCTGAAAATCAAGCGTGCTTGCAAACTCCCCTAGCGCAAGCGGATTAATTTTTGTCTCAGCTTCAGGGCTATAAAAACACAAAGCTGGTGCTAAGCCTAAGTCAGGCTGATACTGGCATACAGCGGTTACATTAAGTTCGTGCTCTTTTAAAAACTTGATAATACTGGTTACATGCGTTAGTTCAAAATCACCGGCAAACGCAATACTAAATATCCCAACGGTTTTATCTGGTAGTGTTTGAGCGGGAATAAAATGCCCATCATTGTAATCAAACCATGTGTTTAGCGTTAAAGAGTGTAATGCTTGCTCAGCAGCTGGCTGTGCCATGTTCATTTGCGACATGGGTTCTCCGTGTTTGTTATTTATTTTTCTAATTTTGCGTATCAATTAGGGGATTCATAACGCTAAATTCGCCATTGAGGTAGATTTAAGGTTATAGTTAGTATAGTTGTAACATCAAATCAAAATGCTGTCAGTAGCATATACGGTGACTATGAAAAATAACCATATAAAAAGCCCTTTATCTGCATCACAAAGAAAGCGAATTATTCGCTTATTATTGGCTGCGGGCTGTTTTGTATTACTGAGCTTTGTAGGTGTTAACAGTAGCTTTGAAAGCCACCAACTACTTTATAATAGTGCCGATAATACTGCCAAAAGCTTAGCCCGATTTATGGCACTTAATGCTAAAGAGCCATTGCTTGCTAAAAACAAACCACAACTTAATGCGTTGTGTAACGATATAAGTAAAGACGAGTTTGTACTTTCAGCCACAATATACGATCAGCAAGGTGTGCTTATAGCCAGCAGTGATCATTGGCAGTCGCATCATGTATATGGCCAATTACCAGAGTCGACCCCTGGTATAAGTAAACTAAAAACCCCGTTTGTCGAGCCTGTTGTAAGTGATATAGACAAGCCTCTTGGTTTTGTCTCTATTACCTATTTAACCCGTGCGGCGATATCAGACAGCCACAATCATTTTCATGATTTAGGCAGGC
This sequence comes from Pseudoalteromonas sp. MM1, assembly GCF_030296835.1. Taxonomy (NCBI): domain Bacteria; kingdom Pseudomonadati; phylum Pseudomonadota; class Gammaproteobacteria; order Alteromonadales; family Pseudoalteromonadaceae; genus Pseudoalteromonas; species Pseudoalteromonas sp. MM1. Next base: position 2,822,679 of record NZ_AP027922.1, read on the forward strand.
AAGTTTTGTTAATGCTAGTTATTGCGTGTATTTTTACTTGGCAGCTAGGACGTGCACTAAAGCGCTGGCAGGTAAACCGTTATATGCAAAAAACCTCAGAGCAAGAGTCGTAAAGCTGCTTAGCAAGCGCCTCTTTATCGCTACATTGTTTTAAACTACATACTACGTTAAACACATTTGGAATGTGTAGTGGCGTATTAATTTCACCTTGGTGACCGCTAAGTGGCATTGAGGGCGAGTCGGTTTCGAGCACTAAGTGTTGTGGCTCAATTTGAGCAATGACATTACGGGTTTTAGCTGCTCGCTCGTACGTTATAACCCCACCTACCCCTAATTTAAAACCTTGTTTAATGTAATAGTGTGCTTGCTGGAGTGATCCCGAAAACGCATGTATCACCCCACCATATTTTGGCTTACAACGTTTGAACGATTGCGCAATTAAGTCATGGCTTTGCCTGTGGTGCACAATAAGCGGTAAATTTAGCTCATTAGCAATCGTTATTTGCTGCTCAAATAACCGCGTTTGTTTTGCAAGGTTTTCAATACTTCTATCGAGCCCACACTCACCTATTGCCACCAGCTGGTTAATATTTGCTTTTGCAAAATCAAAAAGCTGCGCTAAGTGAAGTTCTTTATGATCATCTAAAAAGTAAGGGTGGAGCCCTGCAGCTATATGCACTTGTGGGTATTCGCTTTTAAACGCAATTAGCTGCTTAGATTGCGCCAAGCTAATGCCTGGCACTATAAAGCGCTCAACGCCCTTTGCCACACATTCTTTTATAAGTGATTCACGCTCTGCGTCAAACTCATTAAAATCAAGATGGCAATGGGAGTCTATAAACTTCACAAGCGTAGCTTCTTAAGGGTTTAAACGTGTCACTTGCCAGCTATTATCGTCTTGGCGCTGGTACATAAAGCGGTCATGTAAACGGTGTGCGCCACCTTGCCAAAACTCTATTTTTGTAGGTACTACGCAATAGCCGCCCCAAAAGTCAGGCAATGGGATTTCACCATTGGCAAATTTACTCTTCATATTGGCAAAGGTTTCCATAAGTACTTTTCGCGACGACACGGGCCTGCTTTGCGCTGAAGCCCAGGCCGCTAATTGGCTTTCTTTAGGACGCGATAGGAAATATTTAGCCACTGCTGCTGTAGGTAGTGGCTTAGCCTCGCCGTACACAATCACTTGGCGCTCCATATGGTGCCACGGAAAATGCAACGATATTTTATTATTACCTTTTAGCTCTTGTGCTTTACGAGAGCCGGTATTAGTAAAAAATACAAACCCGTTATCATCTAAATGCTTTAACAGCACAATACGCTGTGAAGGTTGCCCTGTTTCATCAACTGTTGCTACAACCATCGCCGTTGGGTCTGGAATATTACTGCCCACAGCATGCTCAAGCCACGTTTCAAATTGTTTGAATGGATCATCTTGCAAGTTATCTTCGCTTAGCGCGTCTTGCAGGTATTCACGGCGGATATCTTCGAGTTTCATAAACAAATCCTTCTAAAGAGCTATCAGCTATCAGCTATCAGCTATCAGCTATCAGCTATCAGCTATCAGCTATCAGCTACAAAATTGATGCACCTATAGGAGACGTCAAGTATAAACACCTAACATTATCTGCAAGTGTAGAAGTGCTAGCAAGGCGGTAGAACTATTTATGCCAAGGAGCATACAATAAGTATGTGACTTAGGCTAAAAAAGCACGACAACGCAGTCAAAGCGAACTACACGCAGCAGACGTTCACCTAAGTAGTTTAGCCTAAGACAAGGCGTCTAATCCGGCTTATCCCTATGAGCATACGGTTTGTATGTGATTAGGGTAAGTCAGATTAGATAACGCAGTATTAGGTTAAAATACGACGGTGATTACATTTGCTCCATGACTTCAATGCCAAGTAAGTCCAATCCAGTTTTCAGCGTATCTGCCACTAAATTACACAACACTAAACGGCTGTCACGCACGCTTGGCTCTACGCCTTCTTTAAGTACTGGGCAGGCTTCGTAGAATGTCATGTATAAGCTAGCTAGTTCGTATAAGTAGCTACATAATACGTGTGGGGTAGCCTCAGAGATCATTAAATCAAGCACTTCTTCAAGCTGTAGCAGTTTAAGCGCTAGCGCTTTTTCTTGTGGCTCTGTAATAGCTACATCAGCATTTAGCGTAGCGGCATCTACACCTGATTTACGGAAAATACTACGCACACGCGTATAAGCATATTGTAGGTAAGGTGCTGTAGCGCCTTCAAAGCTTAACATGGTGTCCCAGTTGAATATGTAATCGCTGGTACGATGCTTAGACAGATCAGCATATTTAACGGCGCCAATACCTACTTTACGCGCAATTTCACTGCGCTCATGCTCAGATAAGTCTGATTCACGCTCTGCTAATTTTGCTGCTGCACGGCTAATCGACTCTTCAAGTAAATCAGCAAGTTTAACAGTGCCACCGGTACGGGTTTTAAATGGTTTACCATCGGCGCCCATCATGGTGCCAAATGGGCAAAACTCATAGCTTGTTTCATCGCGTAAAAGGCCTGCTTTACGTGCGGTAAGCTCTACTTGGTTAAAGTGAAGGCTTTGGCGTGCATCAACAAATATTAAAATACGCTCAGCGCCTAAGGTATTTGAGCGATAGTTACACGCGGCTAAATCGGTGGTTGCATATAAAAAGCCGCCGCCAGATTTTTGCACGATAAACGCCGATGGCTCGCCATCTTTATTGGCAAGTTCATCTAAAAACACCACTTGTGCGCCTTGCGACTCCACAGCTATGTTTTTATCTTTTAATAGGCTAATAATATCGTTAAGCTCACTGTTGTAAGCACTTTCAGCCATAATATCGTCTTGAGTAAGCGTTACATTTAGACGTTTGTAAACCTCTTCAGAGTGCTTAACAGAGGTTGCTATAAATAATTTCCATAGTTTTTCACAGTGCGCGTCGCCGCCTTGTAGTTTAACAACGTAATCACGGGCTTTATCGGCAAAGCCTTCTTCATCGTCAAAACGTTTTTTAGCATCGCGGTAAAACGTTTCTAAATCAGCAAGCGCTACCGACTCTAAGTCTACGCCTTGGCTAATTTGATCTTCTAAATGCGCAATTAGCATACCAAACTGTGTGCCCCAATCGCCCATGTGGTTTTGACGAATGACTTTATCGCCTCTAAATTCAAGCGCACGTACAATGGCATCACCAATAATGGTTGAACGCAAATGGCCTACGTGCATTTCTTTTGCAAGGTTAGGCGATGAGTAATCTACCACAACAGTTTGCGGTTCAGCGTGCTCGTTTACAGCCAGTTTTGCATCGCTGTTTGCTGCTTTTACACTGTTGGCCAAAAACTCAGGCTTTAAATGAATATTAATAAAACCTGGGCCGGCAATTTCTGTTTTTTCAGCAATCTCGGTTACATCTAGGTTATCAATAATTTTTTGTGCAAGCTCGCGTGGGTTGCTTTTCATTTTTTTAGCGGCGCCCATTGCACCATTAATTTGGTAATCACCAAATTGTGGACGTGTGCTTTGTGTAACTGCTGGGTTTGTGTCTTCAGGTAAGCCTGCTGCAGTCATGGCGGCAATGGCTTTTTCTACTAAGATAGTACGAATGTTCATTATATTATTTACCTTTGTAAGCCCGCTAAAGCAGGCTTTCAGTTAACTTTAGTCAGTCAATTCTAGTTTTCGCGCGTATGGCTAAATGTTACGTCTGGGTAACGCTCTACCGATAGATTAAGGTTTACACGGCTCGGCGCTATGTAAGTTAAGTTATCGCCACCATCGAGTGCTAGGTTGCTTTCGCACTTGCGTTTAAACTCTTCAAACTTTTTAACATCATCACAGTGTACCCAACGCGCAGTATTTACGTTTACGCCTTCATAAATAGCATCTACGTTGTACTCTGCTTTTAAACGCGCTACCACTACGTCAAACTGAAGCACACCTACCGCGCCCACAATCAAATCGTTATTAATAAGTGGTCTAAATACCTGAACTGCGCCCTCTTCAGATAGCTGTACTAAGCCCTTTAATAACTGCTTTTGTTTAAGCGGATCTTTTAATCGAATACGACGAAATAGCTCAGGGGCAAAGTTAGGAATACCACTAAATTTTAGCTTTTCGCCTTGCGTAAAGGTATCACCAATTTGAATCGTGCCGTGGTTGTGTAAACCAATAATGTCGCCCGCGAATGCATCTGCTGCGCGCTCACGATCGCCTGCCATAAAGGTTACCGCATCAGAAATACTTATTTGTTTACCAATACGCACATGGTTCATTTTCATGCCTTGGCTGTATTTACCCGATACAATACGCATAAAGGCAATACGGTCACGGTGTTTAGGGTCCATATTGGCCTGAATTTTAAACACAAAACCAGTAAAGTTTTCTTCTGTTGCAACAACTTGGCGATCATCTGTTTCGCGTGGCAATGGCGTTGGTGCCCACTGCGTTAAACCATCAAGCACATGGTCTACACCAAAGTTACCAAGGGCTGTACCAAAGTACACGGGCGAAAGCTCACCCGCTAAAAACAGCTCAAGATCAAACTCGTTAGAGGCACCTATTACTAGCTCTAGTTCTTCACGTAATTGTTCAGCGAGCTCTTCACCAATGGCAGTATCAAGCTCTGGGTTGTCAAGGCCTTTAACTGTACGTACTTCTTGAATAGTATGACCTTGTCCTGTTTTATATAAAACCGCCTCGTCATTATGAATGTGGTAAACACCTTTAAACTCTTTACCACAACCAATTGGCCACGTAATAGGCGCACAAGCAATATTTAGCTCTGTTTCTACTTCATCAAGTAGCTCCATTGGGTCACGAATATCACGGTCACACTTATTCATAAAGGTAACAATTGGCGTGGTTCGTAGGCGCGTAACTTCCATTAGTTTACGGGTACGGTCTTCTACACCTTTTGCGGCATCAATAACCATTAAACACGAGTCTACCGCGGTCAATGTACGGTAAGTATCTTCTGAGAAGTCTTCGTGTCCAGGGGTATCAAGTAAATTAACTAGCGCATTGTTATATGGAAACTGCATTACAGAAGTAGTAACCGATATACCACGCTCTTTTTCCATTTCCATCCAATCAGACTTCGCATGCTGATTAGAGCCACGGCCTTTTACAGTACCGGCTTTTTGAATCGCTTGTCCGAACAAAAGTACTTTTTCGGTGATGGTTGTTTTACCAGCATCCGGGTGCGATATAATTGCAAAAGTCCTTCGCTTGCTAATTTCGTTGATAATATTCTGGTCTGCCATTAATAAGTTCTTTTAGTTTGATGCCAAGTTACATGCATAACATTAAGTGTATGCAAGGCAACCCGTTAAGTTGATCGTTATTAACTGGGCCTTGAGCAATTTAGTGTGAATAAATTGACAACAATTAACGCCATATAGCTAATTTTTTAATAGTGGCAATTGTAACAGGAGTCGGTATAAAAGTGTGCTATCTAACTTAAAAATATCTTGGCTCTGTCTATTTACTATTTTAGGGGGCCAGCTAACTCTAATTTAATTGGTAGATACATTAGGTTTTAATAATGATGTTTTCACTTCAAGTACATAAATAGGGTAACTTTTAAACCTTTACAGGTAACTTAAAGTGTCAAGAATATAAAAGCCTCCTTAGCAATAGCTTATTAACACCCCATAGATTTAAATGTCATATTTTCACCCTAAATTAACGCTAATCGGCCTCTGCTTCTTGAGAATTAAATCTGTAACGCATATCATTGATAGATTGCACGGAGGATAAGTAGTTTGGTCATGAAAACCAGTAAGTTAAGCATTCGATTATTATGGTATATAACTCCGCTTGTTATATTGCCTTTGTTGTTTTTAGGTGGTTTTACATTAACTAACGTAACTAACTCAACACAAAAGCAGGCTGATCTTATAATGAGTCGCTTTGTTGAGCAGCAACAGCAAAAGGTTTTCAACTACATAGACTCGTTCCATTCAACAGCAAAACTACTGTCTACCTCGCCTGTTTTAAACGACTTTTTATCTAACGACATTCATGCTGATGGCAGCTATACCCGCCGCTTAGGGGCACTCATGGATGTTTTTGCCAGTTACAGTGAAGCCTACCCAGATATCATTAGTATTAATTTAGTGTCGGCCAGTGGTAAAAGTGACGCGTATTATTCTAATAACTTAACAACCGCACCGCAGTCATACCCCTTTTTTAAGCAAGTACTGCAAAGTAATTTGCGCCAGCAACAATTTATGGTGCAAAACAGCGACGGCACCACCAACTTATTTTTTGTACAACGCGTACAAAGTGTTGATTACTATTTAAAACGCCCACAACAACTTGGCTTTATAGTATTGCAAGTTGAGCCCTCTATATTAAACACCAGTATTTTAGAGGCCCCTTATAACAACACCCTTAATTTACTACTGACTAACGATGGGCAAATTTTATTCAGCTCAGACTACAGCTTACGCGGGCAATATATTACCGAGTACGAGCTTGATCAGGTTCACAACTTGGCAGATGTAGGCACCCTTTCGACTATTGAGCTTTCGAGCATAGACAAAATAGAAAGAATGATATTTGCCGTGCAAATGAGTGGTGGCTATTACTTTGTTTCAACTATTCCAAAAGGCGTGCTTTATCAATCAGGTAAGGCAATTAGCTTAATTACAGGCTTAATTGTGATTATTTCGGTGATCACCCTGCCTATTCTTATTTTTGTGGTTGTGCGTAATTTACTGCTAAACCCCATTGAGCTTTTAGGGGCCGCTAGCCACCGCGTAGGCGATGGTGATTTATCGGTAAATTTACCTGCTCATACCAATGATGAAGTTGGGGTGTTGTTTAACGATTTTAACCACATGATTAACCAAATTAGACATTACCAAGAGCAGCTAGAAGAATATAAACATCACCTAGAAGACAAAGTCGAAAGCCGTACTAAAGCGCTCGAAGCGATGAACAGCCAGCTTGAACTTGCCATAGCTCAAGCAGAGCAAGCCAACCAGCTTAAAAGCCGTTTTTTAGCAAATATGAGTCACGAGATTCGCACCCCACTTACTGCCATTATGGGCTTTACCGAGCAGTTACTAATTAACGATAAAGTGGTTAATGACAAACAGCATTTAAATACCATTTTACGAAACTCTAAACACTTATTAGAGCTAATAAACAACATACTCGATTTATCTAAAATAGAGGCAGAAAAGCTCGCTGTAGAGCAAGCCCCCCTTAATGTAGTGCAGCTGGTTCACGATATAGAATCAATTATTGAACCGCTAGCGCACGAAAAACAACTCGCGTTTAGCATTCATTACGAGCTGCCATTACCGCGCACTATTTATAGTGATATGACGCGCTTAAAACAAATTTTGATAAACATAGCCAGCAATGCTGTCAAATTTACCGAGCAAGGCCAGGTGTCTATTTGTGTACATTATTTGCAAAGTAAGCAGCAGCTTGAATTTGTTGTTAAAGACACCGGGATTGGTATGTCTGAGCACCAAATAGAGCGTATATTTAAACCTTTTGAACAAGCCGATGCCACCACCACGCGCCGCTTTGGGGGCACAGGGTTAGGCTTATGTATTTCTAAAAACTTAGCGCAGTTATTGGGTGGCGATGTTACTTTAAAAAGCGAAATTGGCATAGGCAGTCGCTTTGCTATTACCGTTGATTGCCATATTAACGAGCCTAAACAGTCACTAGAACTTTTAACTGAGCAAACACAGCTTATTCCAGAAAAAGACCCTTTCTTATCGTTTGCCACTTCTAGTTTTGATGCCAACATACTTGTTGCCGAAGATAACCCAGATAACCAGCTACTTATAAAATTGCTTTTACAAACCTGGGGCCTAGAGCCTGATATGGCTAATAATGGTGCACAAGCAGTAGAAATGGCATTAGTTAACGACTACCAGCTCATTATTATGGATATGCAAATGCCAGTAATGGGCGGCCTTGAGGCAACTAAAATGCTACGCCATGCAGCCTACGATGGGCCTATTATTGCGCTTACCGCTAATGTAATGAACCACGATATAGACACCTATATAGAGGCCGGTTGTGATAAAGCACTGGCAAAACCCATTGATAAAGACGCGCTTGAAAACGTACTTGTCAGTTACTTAAATCTTGAAAAAGATAATCAGAATAAGTGGGATAGCTTACTAAAAAGTGAAAAATTTCAGCAAATTAACGATAACTATGTGGCTAATCTGCCAAGTTACCTACAAAAGGTAAACAGCTTAAAAGCCAGTAACGATGCAGAAGCGCTTCGAAGCGTAGCTCATAGCCTAAAAGGCAGCGCGGGGTGCTTCAATTTTGACGATATTTACCACAGTGCCGCTTTATTAGAAGAGAACTTACTCAGTAACGATCAAACACAACGCCCTACTTTGATCATTAATTTAATCAATGCAATAGAGCAAACTATTGCTAAAAGTAAACTGACAGCTTAAAGCTTACAAAAACCCTAAATTAAGTGCCATGCCCATAAGTATGGCATCTTCAAACCCATTTTTAGTTTCATTGTCGCTTGGGTAATAGTTTTTACGCACCGACATTTGCGTAAAGCCAGCGTGTTCGTACAGCTTTATTGCACGCGCGTTTGATTCTCGTACTTCTAAAAAAAGATTTTCAGCATTTTGCTGCTCGCCATACTCAATAAACTGGCTAAGCAACTGCCTTGCAATGCCTTTACCTTGCTCACTGGGCGTTACGCATATATCCATAAGGGTAAAGTCAGGTCCTGCCTTTTCACCTATATAAAAACCCACCAACGTGTTTTCATCAAACGCGGCTAAATTAAAGTAACGGCCGCCCATGCAAGAGCTCATTGTTTTAAGAGTCCAAGGATGAGAGTGGCAGGCAGTTTCTATAGCCATTAATTGTGCTATTGCACTTTCGTTTACAGGTTTAAAATTTATCAAGGCGTGTGCTCATTAAAGCCCATAAAGCGCGCTTATCAGAAGCACTGAGCTGTGAGGTTGGTAGTGTAAGCTTATCGTCAGTTAACTGTATGTCTGCCCCTTTTAAAACATGATTAATTGTTAAAGAAGGTGCACTTAAGCGTATATCACTTAATAACTGCTTGCTCAGCGCTAAAGGCTCAACGGAAGTACTTTGTGAGACAGCTAAAGTAGTCTCAGTATTTTTAGGACGATAGTGCTGATTTAGTTCAAGGTTTTCTATACCAAAAATAGCTGCGTAACGTGGATGCATAACAACTCAGTAGATTAAACACTAGAACAATATATGAAGTAACAAAAACGATGTAAAGAAGAAATGGCAGGGGCGGAGAGATTCGAACTCCCAACCGTCGGTTTTGGAGACCGCTGTTCTACCAATTGGAACTACGCCCCTGCAATGTCGACGAATTATAGAGACCTTTTAGAAAAGGTAAAGTAAAAAATTAACTTTTTAGTTCAACTGCTTTTAAAACATACAAAACGATGAATTAGCATGCTAATTTGCTATTTTTATTCACTTTAAATTGTACTATGTCGTGATTATAACCACGAATTATGCAGGTATTAGTTTTTCATACTTGCTGATTTTTGTAATTTGCAAAACAAAGGCGGCTGTAAAACAACCAATCTTTATTTTTTAACTGGCTATAGTTTTGCGCAGCGCCAAACATAAACAAATCAATAACATTGGCAGCAATTATGATACAATTTTGCGTCTAGGAGATCCGCGCCTTACCACCCAATTGCATATTTCATCATGTATCTTACTTACGCGGATTATTCACAATGCAAATATGGAGGAGCTTTACTATTGGCTTTTGCCAATGGTTCACGCCAGTTATATGAAGTTTAAATCAAAAAAATACAGTATCGACTCAACTGATTACCAAGTAGGCCAAGATAACGTTAGTAAATGGGGTATGGATATACACAGTAACGTATTTTCTGTTTCTGTTGGCTTATCTCTACTTTTTATTATAACGCTACTCGCTTTGTCACCTAGCGAAGCAAAAGAAGCTATTAACTCTATAAAAAATGCTGCACTTACAAACTTTGACTACGTATTTATGTGGGGCGCAAACATATTATTATTATTTGCTATAGGTATAGCAGCCTCACCACTTGGAAAAATTCGCTTAGGGGGCGATAAAGCAACAACCGATTACTCTACCCTCTCTTGGATTTCTATGCTGTTTGCCGCAGGTATGGGTATTGGCCTTATTTTTTGGGGCGTAGCCGAACCTACTGCATTTTATACCGACTGGTTTGGCACCCCGCTTAACGCTGAAGCCTTTACCGAGCAAGGGCGAGAAATGGCCTTAGGGGCAACGGTATTTCACTGGGGTCTGCATGCATGGGCTATTTATGGCATGACCGCATTATGCCTAGCGTACTTTGTATATAACAAGGGATTACCACTTTCAATGCGCTCAGTATTTTATCCCCTATTTGGCGATAGAGTATGGGGCAAGCTAGGTGATGTAATAGATGTAATGGCCGTGTTGGTAACTCTTTTTGGCCTTGCTACATCACTTGGGCTGGGTGGCTCACAAGCAGCCAGTGGTATAAGCCATGTGTTAGGTTTTGAAAACTCACTATTTCTGCAACAAGCTATCATTGTGTTAATTATGGGCTTGGCTATTTTATCTATTGTACGCGGTATGGATGGCGGCGTTAAATTGCTAAGTAATATAAATATGGGCATAGCATTTGTGTTTTTAGCCCTGGTATTTATTTTAAACTTTACCACCGTTCTAGATTCTGCTTACACAGCAGTAATAGGCTATGTTAAAAATATTATTCCACTAAGCTCAAGCACCAGCCGAGAAGACACGCAGTGGCTACACGGCTGGACCGTATTTTACTGGGCTTGGTGGGTAGCGTATGCACCTTGCTTTGGTATGTTTGTAGCGCGTATTTCTAAGGGGCGTACTATTCGCGAATTTTTAGTGTACGTTTTACTTATTCCAACCTTAGTGACCACTGCGTGGATGTCGGTGTTTGGTGGCGTAGCAATTGATCAGGTTATAAATGAAATTGGCGTTCTAGGTACCGATCAAGGAATTACAGATGTATCTCTGAGCTTATTTTATATGCTCGATGCGTACTCTTTTGGCACCGTGCTTTCGCTTTTAGCAGTGGCATTAATTATTATATTTTTTGTAACTACACTCGATTCTGGTTCTATTGTAATTGATAGCCTTACATCAGGCGGAAAGCTAGAAGTACCTATAAAGCAAAAATTAGTATGGGCTAACATTGCCGGTATAATTGCCATGCTAATGCTGTGGATTGGGGGAACTGAGTCTATTCAGGCACTACAGTATATAACCATTATTGCAGCGCTGCCTTTTACGTTTATTTTATTGTTTGGCAGCGTAAGCCTTGTAAAAGGGCTGCTTACTGAGCTAGAGCCAAAAGCTAAACCTTAAAATTAAGAGCTAAAATTAGCACGTAAAAAAGCCCGTTTACAAACGGGCTTTTTAATACGCAATAATAAGCTTAGCTTAACAAAGTAAGCTTATTTGCTTGGGTTTATTCCCACTCAATTGTGGCTGGTGGTTTACCAGAAATATCGTAAACAACACGCGAGATACCGTCAATTTCGTTAATGATACGGTTAGAAACCACACCTAAAAACTCATACGGTAAATGTGACCAGCGCGCCGTCATAAAGTCGATAGTTTCAACACAACGTAGTGACACAACCCAATCATACTTACGAGCATCGCCCATAACCCCTACCGACTTAACAGGTAAGAATACAGTAAACGCTTGGCTTACTTTATGATAAAGCTCAGCTTTGTGTAGCTCTTCAATAAAGATAGCATCAGCACGGCGTAGTAAATCACAGTACTCTTTTTTGATTTCGCCAAGTACACGTACGCCTAAACCAGGACCTGGGAATGGGTGGCGGTAAAGCATGTCGTAAGGTAAACCAAGCTCTAAGCCAATTTTACGTACTTCATCTTTAAATAATTCACGTAATGGCTCAACTAAGCCCATTTTCATGTCATCTGGTAAGCCGCCCACGTTGTGGTGAGATTTAATTACGTGTGCTTTACCTGTGGCTGAAGCAGCTGATTCTATTACGTCTGGGTAAATAGTCCCTTGGCCTAACCACTTCGCATTTTTAAGCTTTTTAGCTTGCTCATCAAATACATTAATAAACGTATGGCCAATGGCTTTGCGTTTTTCTTCTGGATCTGATTTGCCTGCAAGGTCAGCTAAGAATTGATCCTCAGCGTCTACTTTAACAATATTTAAGCCAAATTTATTGCCAAACATGTCCATAACTTGCTGACCTTCGTTTAAACGAAGTAAGCCATTATCAACAAATACACATGTTAGATTATCGCCAATGGCACGGTGAATCAGCATTGCTACAACAGATGAGTCAACCCCACCCGATAAGCCTAAAATAACTTCGTCATCGCCAACAGTCTCTTTAATGCGCTCTATAGCATCATCAATAATTTTGGCAGGTGTCCATAGTTTTTCACAGCCACATATATCAATTGCAAAACGCTCTAATAAACGTTGTCCTTGATGAGTGTGAGTTACTTCTGGGTGAAATTGTACGCCGTAAAAACGTTTTTCTTCGTTAGACATAGCAGCATGCGGACACGTTGGTGTTTTAGCTGTGGTGTTAAAGCTTGCTGGCACTTCCATTACTTTGTCGCCGTGGCTCATCCACACGTCTAAAACGCCGTTGCCGCCATCGGTAATATGATCTTCAATTGCATCGAATAATGCACAGTTACCCACTTTTTCTACTTGTGCATAACCAAACTCTTTTTTATCTGAGCTGTGTACACTGCCGCCAAGTTGAGCTGCCATGGTTTGCATGCCGTAACAAATACCCAGCACTGGCACGCCAGCGTTAAACACGTATTCAGGTGCACGCGGGCTGTTCTCTAGTGTGGTTGACTCAGGGCCACCAGATAAAATAATACCTTGTGGATTAAATTCGCGAATTTGCTCTTCGGTCACATCCCATGCCCACAGCTCACAGTAAACGCCAATTTCGCGGATACGACGCGCGATTAATTGAGTGTATTGCGAACCAAAATCTAAAATTAGAATTCGTGAATCGTGAATATCTTTGCTCATGAAGGATCTCGTAAAGTAGATGCTAGATTCCACTAATTTGCTTAGTGGCTATAAAAGAGGGCTGGTAATTCCAGCCCCGTAATTTAAACGTGTTGTTTAACCTAAGCGGTAGTTAGGCGCTTCTTTGGTAATTTGCACATCGTGAACGTGCGACTCACCCATACCTGCAGATGTAACACGTACAAACTGAGGTTTTGTATTTAGCTCTTCAATGGTGGCACAACCCGTTAATCCCATTGCGCTACGAAGGCCACCCACTTGCTGATGAATAATCGTTGCAATTGGGCCTTTATAAGCGACGCGACCTTCAATACCTTCAGGTACTAATTTGTCAGCTTGGTTAGATTTTTGGAAGTAACGATCCGACGAACCTTCTTTTTGATCCATCGCCCCTAACGAGCCCATACCGCGGTAAGATTTGTAGTAACGACCTTGGTAAAGTTCAACTTCGCCTGGCGCTTCTTCAGTACCAGCAAGCATTGAGCCCACCATTACACACGATGCACCCGCAACTAGTGCTTTAACAATATCGCCAGAAAAACGAATACCGCCATCGGCAATTACTGGAATATCACGCCCTTGTAAGCCATCTACCGCATCAGAAATAGCCGTAATTTGTGGCACGCCACAACCTGTAACAATACGCGTAGTACAAATTGAACCTGGGCCAATACCTACTTTAACCGCATCCACACCTGCATCAGCAAGGGCAATTGCGCCTTCGGCAGTGGCAACGTTACCAGCAATAATTTGTAAATCTGGGTAGTCTTTACGTGTTTGTGAAACACGGTCAATAACACCTTGTGAGTGACCATGCGAAGTATCGATAAGTAAAACATCAACACCCGCCTCTACTAATGCAGCAATTCGCTCATCAGTACCTGCGCCAACACCCACTGCAGCACCTACACGTAAACGACCTAGCTCGTCTTTACATGCATGTGGTTTGTCTTGCGCTTTTTGGTAATCTTTTACGGTGATCATGCCTTTTAGTTTAAATGCATCATCAACCACTAAGATTTTTTCAATGCGGTGTTCGTGCATTAAACCTAAAATTTCTTCGCGCGATGCGCCTTCTTGAACCGTTACCAGTTTGTCTTTTTTAGTCATAACGCTAGAAACAGGCTGTTCAAGCTTAGTTTCAAAACGCATGTCACGACCAGTAACAATACCTAGTAGGTTATTTTCGCTATCAGTAACCGGGAAACCCGAGAACCCTTTCTCTTGCGAAAGAAGCGTCGCATCTGCAATCGTTAAATCGGCAGACACAGTAACAGGGAATGATACAATACCTGCTTCGTAGGTTTTAACTTTACGTACGTTTCTCGCTTGTTCTTCAATGGTCATGTTTTTATGGATAAAACCAAGACCACCTTCCTGCGCGAGGGCAATAGCTAAACGAGCTTCTGTAACAGTATCCATAGATGCTGAAATAAGCGGCAAGTTAAGTTTGATACCACGCGTTAAGCGAGTTGAAATATTTGCCGTGTGAGGCAAAACAGTAGAATGACCAGGTACTAAAAGTACGTCATCAAAGGTAAGAGCTTCTTTAGCGATTCTAAGCATTTTGGCAACTTCTCACATGTGGATCTAAGATAAGGAATTGCGGCCAAATTTTAACAGCGTTGTGGGCATTCGTAAATAATATTTCGCAAATATTTATGATAAACTTGCCTTATAACTTGCATCATAATAGTTTTAGGTTGTTTTTTATGTTTTCGAAGCCTTCGCAAACGGTTTACACCGTATCGCGCCTTAACAAAGAGATCCGTACAGTTCTTGAGCAGGGCTTTGCATCGCTCATTTTAACAGGCGAAATTTCTAACTTTATTACCCCTGCTTCTGGGCACTGGTACTTTTCGTTAAAAGATGAAAAAGCACAAATAAAAGCGGCTATGTGGCGCGGCAATAACCGCAGCCAAACTTATCGCCCCGAAAACGGCGCACAAGTAACAGTAAGGGCACGTGTGTCACTTTACGAACCACGTGGTGATTATCAACTTATTGTTGAACATATGGAACCTGCCGGTGAAGGCCAACTTAAGCAAGAGTTTGATGCATTAAAAATGCGCCTCGCCGCAGAGGGTTTATTTAGTTCAGCCTATAAAAAAGCACTGCCGCAAAATATAAACCGTGTGGGTGTAATAACCTCGGCAACAGGCGCTGCCATAAAAGATATATTAACCGTACTAAAACGCCGCGCACCGCAATTAGAGGTAATTATTTACCCAGCCATGGTGCAAGGTAAAGAAGCCCATGTGCACTTAATTAACCAAATACAATTAGCCAATGCACGCAATGAGGTCGACGTACTTATTTTAGGGCGAGGCGGTGGCTCGTTAGAAGATTTATGGTGCTTTAACCATGAGCAGCTTGCGCGTGCTATTTATCAAAGTGAATTACCTATAGTGAGTGCGGTAGGCCACGAAATAGACACCACCATTAGCGATTACGTTGCCGATGTTCGCGCAGCAACACCTTCAGCAGCTGCTGAGCTTGTTAGCCCTAACACGCAAGAGCTACACAGTAAGGTTGTAGAGCTCATTAACCGATTAAATAATGCCTTTAAACACGATATGGCCGATAAGCGCGCACTCGCCACACAGTTACAGCATAGGCTTAACTTGTGCCATCCGCGCAATCAACTTAATCAAAAAGCACAGCGATTAGATGAGCTAACTATTGCATTACAACAGGGCATGCGTAATCGTCTTTACCAAAAAGAGCGCACACTTAATAATTTAACCCCGCGTTTAATGCGCCAATCGCCTGATAAAAAGTTATCGCAAGCCAGTCATCAGCTTATGCAGATACAAACCAGACTTGAGCAAGCAATGCAGCACAAATTGCAACACGCACAAAATAACTTAGCGCTGCAAGCGAGTAGGCTCGATTCGGTCAGTCCACTCAATGTTTTAGCGCGCGGTTACAGCATAACCAAAACCCAACAAGGTAAAGTAGTAAAATCGGTAGATCACATTAAAACGGGTGATGTACTAATTACAGAGCTGGCCGATGGCGCTATAAAATCAACCGCATTGTAAAGCTCTCTATTAGAGCTCTGTTGTCATTAAAAGAGTTAACTCACTGTCACTCGAGGTAGAAGCGGTTCTTTTGAACTGCCGCCAAAACGCTTGTTTCATTAACTTATCGTTTAGCTCTCGCCATTGGGTATGATCAAACGAGTCGTTATCCGTAGGTGCAGCAAGTTCAAATTTACACACCGTGCTTTTACACGATGCGCTAACAACCTCTGGGGTCGCGTTTAAATCTGCGGTTAGTAAAAAGTCTTGTAGCGCTAATTCGGTTTGATAAGCCCACTCTTCATTGCGTACTTGCTCATCAAATTGCGCTTGTAAAACAGCCTGCGCATCCGAGGGGGCACGCAGCTGCTGCGCCGCGTTTTTCATCAAGGCTTTTTGCGCTGCTAATTGCTGCCTAAGCTGCGACACTTGCTCTTTTAAAGGAAGCTCATCAAGCGGTTGTGGATCTGGATTAGGGGAGTTATCTTGTTGCTCTATACCAGCGCTTTGCTCAGGGGATGCTGATACAACACGCTTTGCTGTTGCTTCACTGCTTTTAGGCGGCTGCACAAAAGGTGCCTGCTTTGTATCAACATGTTGTACCTTTGCAGGTTTTGAGTCACTTGAAGCCACATTAAAGTAGCTCCATGTTAAACCTACACCCGCAATAAAACCTATGCCTAATGTTAATAAGCTATGTTTGCTCATTTTAATTCCTTTTATAATTACTTTTTACTTATGCCTTAGTTACAGCATCGCGCTAGTATGTGATTCGTTTTCAGGCTCTTCGGTCGTTAAAAAGTTTTGGTTCATACTTTGCGCAGGACAGGGACAATCCGGTCTGCCAATAATTTTAGCCGGTACGCCTACAGCGGTAGTATGCGGCGGCACTGCGGTTAAAACGACTGATCCTGCGCCAATACGTGCGCCCTCACCTACTTCAATATTACCCAACACCTTAGCACCTGCACCAATAAGCACACCCGCTCTAATTTTAGGATGGCGGTCGCCTTGCTCGTTACCAGTACCACCAAGCGTTACCGATTGAAGTATTGATACATTATCTTCAATTACCGCGGTTTCACCAATAACAATACCGGTGGCGTGATCAAACATTATCCCTTTACCCACCTGACACGCAGGGTGAATATCAACCCCAAACACTTCTGAGGTGCGGCTTTGAATAAAGCGCGCCAGTTCTTTGCGGTTTTGCTGCCACAAGCAGTTAGCTAAACGATGCGCTTGAATAGCATGAAACCCTTTTAAGTTTAAAATAACTGTAAGGTAGGTTTCGGCTGCTGGGTCTCTGTCCTTAACAGCTTTAATATCTTCGGCCACATAGGTAAGCATACGGTCGCACTTTACAAACGCTTGGTCGAACAACTCACGTATTGTAAAAGCCGATACCACTGCATCTGCCAACTTATTAGCAACAATAAAGCTTAACGCCGAACCTAAACACTCATGATTTAAAATGCATGAATACACATGACTTGCTAAAAGTGGTTCGCGAGTTACAACTTCATTAGCTTCACTACGAAGCTGTTGCCAAATTTCATGACGCATAATACTGCCTTAAATTGATATAAAAAGAGCCTTTTGCTAAGTCTAACGGATTTAACGCCTTATGTGTTAATCCCTTAACTATTTGTTCTGGTTATTAGTTATAACTAGCAATCTCAAATAATATTATAGATGCTTAGCTTTTTTTTAGATTAAGCTATACGACAGTAGCTAAAGCAACCTACACATATAAAAACAAAATAAATTGTTATAAATCAAAAGCTAGCACAGTATGGCAGGTGTGGTGTCATATGCCAAACTAACTACTGACATACTACTGACGGCGTAAAAAATAAAAACAAACGCTAAATTAGCATCATCAACTCAACAAGGATAACGATGATGAAAAACGACATATTAAATACTAAAAAACTCGGCTATAAATTTTACTTTCAGGATGGCGACAACCAAATTGCTTGTTTTGGTAGTTACTTCACTGGTAAAGAAGAAGTGTACATAAATGATGATTTATTCAGTAAAAAGCGCACTATTAATTGTGCAAGCACGCATTCTTTTGATTTTGGGGGCGCACAGTACCAAGTAAAATTTGACATGCTCAACATACTCACTGGGCGCCTAGAATGTACTCTTTATAAAAATAGCAGTGTGATAGCCAAACAAGTTCAAAGTAGCCTTTCGGATGATCCTAAAAAAGCAGCATTTTTTCTTGCTGGCTGTACATTAGGTGGAGCGGTATTTGGCTATACAACAGCCACCATTGTTGAACTATTTGTAGGGAAGCTTTAACGTGCAATTAAATCCTACAACAGTTAAATCGCTTAGAAGTAAGTTAGATTGGACGCAGCAACAGCTTGCAGATGCCTGCGATGTAAGTTTGCGGACCATTCAACGGGTTGAAAAAGAAGGCGCCGCTTCAAAAGAAACCACTATGGCGCTTTGTGCAGTACTTGAAGTACGCCAAGGCGAGCTAATTAAACTTGATGAGCTTAGAAATGATGACGTTAAAAGTACGCCAACTAAAAGCTTTTTAGCGGGAGTTGTTATTAGTTCCTTAATAAGCTTTGCTCTTGGGGCTGGCTCAGTGCTTTTAGCGACTAACTAATACCTTACGCTAATTAAATAAAAATGCCCCAGGCTATAAGCACTGGGGCATTTTTTACACATTGAATAAAGCGCTTAAATTACTGAAACACTTTTTCAACGGCCATTACTTCAATATTTTTAGCTGGGATTGCTAATGTGTAATCGGCAATGACTTTATCCTCAGCAACAAGCGCTGCTGGTTTTTCTGTGTTGTAAACCATTGGCGAGGTTTGCTCTGACACTAAACGTTTTTTCATGTCTTCGCCGTCACCGGTAATAAACACATACTGCACGTTATCTGTTTGCAGGTTATCTTTAATCACGCGATTAACATCAGCAAGCGTTAGCTTTTCAAGTTTACTTGTCACGTATTTTACAAACGACTCTGTGTTGTAAAATTCGCTATCAAGTGCATAACCTAATTGGCGGTTTTGGCTTGCGACAAGCTGCGGTACGTAGTTAATTAAAAAGTTACGTGTTGCTTCAAAGTCTTTTTCGGTTAAGCCATTTTTAATAAGCTTATCCAGCTCATACAATGCGGTACGTGTTGCAAAATGTGCATCGTTATTAGAGCGCAGTGGGCGTAACCAAATTTGGAATATTTGCTCAGAGCGCCCTAAGTTTGCATCAGGCTTAGTTTGAAACATACCACGTGGGAAGTACTCAATATAAGCATAATCGCCGTAGTTCATACCCCGTGTTTGACGAATTCGCTCATACAGGTATGAGTTAGAACTACGGTGCTCACCAAAGTACGAACGCACCAGCCAAAGGGCTGTCCAATCTTCACTACTACGAATAGTATCAATTGGGAAACCAAACGATACCGCAGTTGATTGCGCTGACTTTTCTACAATCGTGGCATGGTGACCTTTAAGCTCTGGCGCATCAGGAATACTTAATCGGCTTTGCTCGCCTTTAGGTAAGGTTGCTAAATCGCTCATCATTTCGGCTTTAAGCGCTTTTGGCACAGCGCCAATTAAACCCAGTGTTAGTTTAGATTGGGTAAGCTCTTTGTTGTAAAATGCTTTTACATCATCAAGCGTTAGTGCTTCTAAATCAGAAATATCACCGTAATTGTAGCTTTCGTATGGGTGGCCTTTGTAAAGTGCACTGTATAGCACTTCTTTACCTAACTCTTCATCGTTAGAGGCTTTTAAGCCCGACTTAATACCGTCGATCATTTCTTTTTTAAGGCGTTTAAAGTCATCGTCTCTAAAGCCTGGGTTAATTAACTGATCGCTTACAAGCGCATACCATGTAGCTGCGTTATCTTTATGAATACGCCCTTGAAATGACAGCATTTCTTTATCTATTTGATAACCAAAGCTGCCAGCAAGCGGATAAAGCGCTTTTTGTATATCTTTGTAACTCGTACTTTGCGAGCCACCTTGAGCAAGCATAGCGGCGGTGAGTGCAGCAACCCCTTTTTTACCTTGCGGATCTGCAGCAGCTCCGGTATTGAATAAAAAGTTTACGTCAATCAGTGGCGAGCTATTGGTTTTATCAAGCACTTTAAATACTGGCGCTTCAGGCGCTTTATCAAGCTTTGCAACTAACGCGTTTAAGCTTGCTTCCTGCTCAAACCCTGGCGCTTTATCAAGTGCCGACATAGTTACGGTTGTACGCGCGCCATCTACAAAATATTTATTAGCCACAGCTTTAATGTCTTGTGCGGTTATGTTGTCGGCCGATTTATAAAGCTGGTTAATTACCTCAGGATCGCGCTCAAAATGCATGTATCTTGCAAGCGTTGAAGCAATGGCTTGCGATGAGTCTAAACCGTTAATAAAGCTGTATTTGAGGTTAGACTTTAAATCACTTAATTTTTGCTCATCAACAAGTTCGGTACGTGCTTTTGCGTAAGTGCGATTGATAGCATCACGTGCTTTTGCTAAATCTTCTTCGTTTTCAACTTTTACAAATACATGCAGTAAACCAGGATCTTTTGTCTCTGGATTGTAGGTAAACATTTGGCTAGCAATTTGTTTATCAACAACCAATTCTTGGTATAAGTCTGAGTTGTTTGAAAAATAAAGCTGTGAGATCAAATCAAGCGCGGCTCTGTCTTTTTTTGCAGGCTCCCAGGCCGCACCTTTGTAAGATACAAGCAACCAATGGCCAGGCAAACCTTCGTTTTTCTCATGTACATATTTAGGCGCTTGTTGTGCAGGCTCAGCTTTTATATCGGCAACGTAATCACCTTTTTTCCAGCCACCCCAATGTTTTTTCACCATAGCCATCGTGGCTTTAGGGTCTACATCGCCGACAATTACTAGCGATACATATTCAGGCTTATAAAACTTATCAAAAAATTCTTTACCGTATGCCATTTGATCTGGCATGGCTTCTATATCTTCAAAAAAGCCCATAGTGGTATGTTTATAGGTATGTTTATCAAAGGCTTCTTCGCGTACAGCGCTTAATAATTTACGAATTGGACTGGCGTTATTTTTTAAATACTCCCCTTTAACCGTAAGCGCTTCGGTTCTAAATTGCTCTTCGGTGTAGGTTAAGTTTTGAAAAATATCGGCTTCAATTTCAAGTACTTTATCAAGATGCTGCTTTGAAAAGTTTAAATGGTAGTTTGTGTAATCGTTAGTGGTGTAAGCACGGTTATCTACCCCTGCATTTTTAAATATGGCAGTGTATTCGTCTTGCGGAAATTTTTTAGAACCTTTAAACATCATGTGCTCAAAAAAGTGAGCAAAACCGGTTTTACCTTCTTTTACTTCATTACGCGAGCCAACCGATACCGGAATTTGCAGCGAGACTACATCGGGGTAATCTGTTTTAACTACCATTACACGTAAGCCGTTATCTAGCTCTTCGATTAAGTACTCTTGCGAAAATACACGTTCCTCAGCGGCTGTTGTTTGCTGTTGTTGTGCCGCTTGGGTGTTTTCGCTTTGCAATGTTGCGCAGCCTGTTAGTGCCAGCGATACCGCCAAGCTTGTTGCTAATAATTTAAATTTCATTGTTGTCCCTTTTTAAATTGAGCAAATTTGTTATTAGATTTAATGCTAATTCATAGTTGATTATGCCCTAAAGCGAATGATTGTAAGAGCTTTGCGACATTTTTAATGTAAACAACTGTGTCAATTCCCTATTTTAAAAACACTTAAGCATGAAAAATGCTCAAGTTAATTGAAAAACTTTCACTAAATAAATCTATCTAGACGTCTAAATGGCTGCTATATTAAATTACATACATTGGACTAAGCTGGAATGAGGATTATGGCTTTATCACTACAAGAAAAAATAGAAGACACCAATCAAGGTGTTTATCTTATTGGTACTACTCCGCCTAAAATTGGTACTGATAAAGCGCAACTAAAAATCATTGCAGAAAAACTACTTGCTCGCTTACACGAAATTGAATACGACGGCGTAATAATTTACGACATTCAAGATGAGAGTAGCCGCACAGATAAAGCACGCCCATTTCCATTTAAACAAACTGTAGACCCTCGTGAATACAGCCATTTATTACGTAATTTATCGGCTCCAGATGTCATTACTTACAAAAGTGTGGCACAACGTGGTGTAGAAGAGTTTAAAGGCTGGTTGGATGAAACCAAAAACGACTACGATTTAAAAAATGTGGTTTTAGTAGGTAGCCCCTCATCGGAAGGTGATATAAAACTAAGCTTGCCCGATGCCTATAAAACGCTTGCAGAGCAAAGTGATGACTTCTTTTTAGGGGGCGTTACCATAGCAGAGCGCCATGCAAGTAAGCGAAATGAGCACGAGCGCCTTATAGAAAAAACAGCACAAGGTTGTCAGTTTTTTATATCGCAAGCGGTTTACGACGCACAAGCAACTATAGAGCTAATCACTAGCTATGCGCGTACCTGTAAAGCACAAGGTATAACACCAAAACGTATTATATTAACGTTTACCCCGTGCGGCGGCGATAAAACCTTAGAGTTTATGCAATGGTTGGGTATCTCAGTGCCAGAGGCCACTAAATGGCGCATGCTTGATGCAGAAAACACATTAAGTGAATCGGTACGTATTTGCCGAGAAAACCTCGACCTAATACTTAAAAGCTGTGCGCATCTTGATGTGCCACTGGGCTTAAATATTGAGAGCTTAACAAACCGTAAAGAAGAAATTGACGCATCAATAAACCTATACCGCTTATTAAAAGCCATTATGGAATTAAACCTAGCTGAAAAACAAATTGCTTAAAAGTTAAATATGAGCCTGCCCATTATTTTTAAGTGAACTGGTATACACTACTTATATTCATGATTGTTGTTTTTTAAGGTAGTTCTGAGTATTCTTGTATGCCAATTAGGTAATTACTATTAATAAAAGGAATTTTAAATGCCATTAAATGAACAGGTGAAATCAGAAGTAATTAAAAACATTATAAAATATGAGAAAAAATTAATCACTTTTATCTAGACTCTCAGGGCTATGTAACCATAGGCGTAGGTCATATGATAAAAAACAAACAAGCTTCAGTCCTGCTCCCAATGAATAAAGTAGTTAACAATCAACCAGGTCCTCCTGCGACTCCTCTAGAAAAACAAAAAGAATTTGAAACAATAGCTAAACAAAAAAGAAACTATAAAGCTGAATGGTATAAACAATTTACTTCACTCACAATTAAAGATGTAGAAATTACACGCCAATTAAACAAACATATGGATTCTTTTTACAAAGAGCTTTCTACTCTATATAAAAAATCTAATGGTTATTACGATGACTTTGATAAATTAAACAAAAATATACAAGTCGCATTATTTGATATGATTTTTAACTTAGGCGCTGTAAAAATTGTCACAAAGTTTACTGAGTTTGATAAAGCAATCAAAGCTGGGGATTGGATTAAAGCCGCTAAAGAAAGTTACCGCCCTCAACTCAGTGCAGAAAGAAATAACTACGTAAGAGCAAAACTATCTGCGGTAAACAACATAAAGGTGATGACACCATGAAAAGCTTATCGTTAGTATTATTGATATTTATCTGTGTTGGCTGCTCAAAATTATCTGCTGATGAAATAAAACCTAAATTATTTGTTAATTATTTTACAGGTTTAGAATCAGAAGTTGTGATGGATTACCGGAGTATTAAATTAAATTATGATTTAACTTTACGTTCAGAGAGAAATGTACACTTTTCTAACTGCAAACAAGTAGAAGAAACCACTTCTCATGATATAGCTGTAAGCGAATTTCATTTGTTACAGATGTTGAAAGCAAACTGCATCGCATTGAAAAAATACTCTCAAGCTAAAAGCTCGAACGTCAGTTATTTACAGGAAATTCTTGATAAAAATGATATTAGCAATCTTCCTGCTACAGCTTACCCTTATGTTAATAAGTATGATAAAAGCCAAAGGCAAGGTAAAACGCTAAGTGAATATCATAAAAAATTTAATACATCGTTAGACATAAGTGGAGCAATAAGAGTTGAGACTGAAACTGAACAAATGTTTTACAACGTTGTTGCCACAGGCGATTTCAATGAAGATAAAGTTCAAGACGCAATAATTCGTATTGACTGGCAGGTAATTGATGCATTTGGTAAAGGGTTTAAGCTTATTATGGTTACGAAGAAATCCGCAGACAAACCATACGAAATTACTACACTAAATTAGTTACATCCTCCGCAAGTTAGTATTTACACTCCTTGGCAGGCCCTATCGCTTGCCTTTTATATTTTGAATGTATTCCAATAAATTAACTTTTTCAGTGTACCAATACTTTATACATATCCGGTCAATACACTTTGTTTTATCTTTGCATTTGAAGTGTATTCATCTAGCAGCTTTTTTATTTTTAAAACTTCAGATTCACTACAGCATGGATCTAGTGTTATTACAACGCTGTCTATTACATCCCCAAGGATCAAGTGTATTGTCTACATTATCCTGGAGGCATTTTAAGAAAAGCTTTAACCGTGTCTCCAAATTTGAGTCAGGCTCAATAAATAATTTATCACTTAAATTTGCTCTTTAATACTCAGCTTATACGCTTGTTTATTTTTATACATGGCTTGGTCTGCGTCATTGAGTAATGCATCAAATGGCTGTTTTTGATTCTCAGTAAAGCTATAACCAATGCTAAGAGATAAATCGCAGACACTTTCTTTTATAAGTGCCTTTGAATACTCAGTGGTAATTTTATCAATAATATAGCTAAGCTTACTTTTATCACTAATTTGCATCACAGCTACAAATTCATCGCCGCCTAAACGCCCTACTATATCAGCCTCTCTTAAATGTGCTTTTAGGGTATTAGCCAAAATAATTAACGCTTTGTCACCTGCTTCGTGTCCGCAGGTGTCGTTTAATTTTTTAAAATCGTTCACATCAATAAACAAGCAACACACATCAAAGCCTAAGCGCAGCGCTAAGTTAAGTTTTTGCTGGGCTAATAAAGTAAGTGCGCGGCGGTTATAAATATTTGTGAGTGGGTCTAGCATTGCTATTTCGCGCATTTGCTCAAAGCTATAAATAAGCGCTAAATCGTCTTCAATTAAATCACGAAGCTGCTCTATTAGCTCAAAATATTCATCGGTGTAACTGGTTTTTTTTGAATCTTTTAAACACAAGGTGCCAAATACTTCACCTTCAGGCCAGTGAATTGGCAAACCAAGGTAGGATTCAACATCATCTTCAATAACCTCCGGCATGGTGCTCCACTGCGCATCATTACTGGCATTATTTACATATAAGGTATTGTTATTTTCGGCTACGTGTTTACAAAATAGCGGTGTTTGCGGAGGGAGTATAGGGTTGGTTTCAAAGTGTGAGCCGCCTTCATTTGCTCTAATAACTACGCGATAGCCTTTGCTAGTAGCCTGAACTATATAACCGGAAGGGGCCGAAAAAAGCCCCGTTATCAAATCAATGGTTTTTTGCCATTTATGTAATGATATTTGGCCATCGATACCAGAAAATGCCCATTTATCTGTTTTAAACATAACTATACCTCAGCTATTTAGTAGCCTCAGTATAGCCAAATAAATATGTCTAAGGCTACTTTCTGCGGCGTTTACTTGGTGCTCTTTGTCCGGTAATGCGCTTTTTATCGCGATCTTTACGGGCTTTATTGGTGTTTTTACGGTTATCTTTTGGTGGCTTGTTTAAATCAGGCTCGTAACCTTCTAGCCATTGTGGTGTTAAACGGGTATCAAGTAGTACTTCAATTTCTTCCAGTAACCATTGCTCGTCAATACTTACCAGCGACATTGCAAGCCCTTGCTCGCCAGCGCGACCTGTACGGCCAATTCGGTGTACGTAATCTTCTGCTATATAAGGTAGTTCAAAATTTATTACGTATTTAAGCGCCGGTATATCTAAACCGCGCGCTGCTACATCGGTGGCAACCAATACCCTCGTTGTGCCTTCTTTAAAGTTTTGTAATGCACGGTCGCGTGCACCTTGCGATTTATCGCCATGGATAGACTCAGTTTTTAAGCCGTCTTTACACATTTCTTTGGCAAGTTTATCAGCCATTTGTTTTGTACGCGTGAATATAAGTACTTGGCGCCAATTTTTCATGCCAATCATGTGTGATACAAGCTCGCGCTTTCTATCTTCATCAACTGCGTAAATAACTTGCTCTACTTCCACGGCAGCTGAGTTACGTTTATCAACTTCAATCAGTTCGGGGTTTTTAAGTAGTTTTTTGCTCAGCTCAAACACGCTGTCATCGAATGTGGCTGAGAACAATAAGGTTTGGCGATCACCTGGAATATGGCGCAAAATACGTTTTATTTCATCAATAAAACCCATGTCGAGCATACGGTCTGCTTCATCAAATACCAACGAATCAACACTTGATAGCACCACACTGCCTTTAATGATGTGATCAAGTAAGCGCCCTGGTGTTGCCACTATCACTTGCGCCGTTTTAAGTGCTTTAATTTGCGGACCAATACTTGCACCACCATACGCTAAAGCGCCTTGAATATTGCTGCCTTGGGCATATTTTTCAAAGCTTGCAAACACTTGCTGAGCAAGCTCACGAGTTGGCGTTAAAATAACCACTCGGGCTATACCTGGCTCATCTTTTTTTGGTGTATTTAAAAGCTTATGTAGTAGTGGTAATACAAAGGCGGCTGTTTTACCTGTGCCTGTTTGCGCGCTGCCCATTACATCGCGGCCCGCTAATATGTGCGGAATAGTTTTAACCTGAATCGCGGTAGGCGTGGTGTAATTATTTAGCTCAATTGCTGTGAGTAATAACGAATCGAGTTTAAGAGATGAGAACGATGTGGCAGACATAGGCTTAGCTTTAAAATAACAAAGAGCGCTATTGTACGCATATTACGGTACTGCGTAAATTAACCAGCTCAGAAAAGTATTGAGCTTAGTGTGTTCCCTGCACCAATAAAAAAGGCGCTAAATAACAAATGTATTTAGCGCCCTTTTCTATCGTTTTAAACCGGTTTTAACGTGGCTTTGCGCTCATTATAAAACGCGATTAAGTCATCAACCGTTGCTTGGCAGTATTCACGAATACCCGACACCACCATGTGCTTTTCACCAAAACCAACTTTTTCGCCGTTTTCTAGTAAATTAAAGCGCAAGGTAATTTTGCCGCGCTTACCCGTGTACTCAAAACTTGGCTCAGCAAACTCAAGCGTTGGCGTTTGAATATTAATGTTATCAAGGTTAATGATCATCGACTCGTAAATAACCATAGGGCGCGCTGGGTTGATCATTACATCTTGCTTACCCATTAGCGGAATAATTACATGCGGAAATGCAGCACCAGAAAACTCAACATAGTTTTTTATTAGGCTATTTGTAAGTGTTGGGCACTTGCTGGTTTGACCTTCGCGTTTTACCTTTAAAATTACTTTGTCGCCGTTGGTTACATCAAACTCGTCATCCCCTTGTGGAAAATTAAGTTTGGTGTTTTCATCAACCATACCGGCAAAGGTAAACTCCATTCGCTCACTTATACCGTAGCGGTCTAACACTAAAGAAAAAAGTAAGTCTCCTGGCGCGCAAAACTTTTTGGCATCTTTGTCATGAAGTGGGTTGTAATCATCGGCAACGCACTTTGCGAAACGACACCCTTGCTCACGAGAGATAGAAACATAATCAGCATGCTGCTGAAAGTAAGGACTTAACATAGATTGTTCACTGCTTAAACTGCTTATAACCTGCCCATACTACCAGAAAAAATTTAAAGAGAGGTCGAATCACTTACAAATTCATACAATTATATTAAGGGTAAATATTGCACATACCTGTTTTAGTTAGTAATTTAGTTACCAAACTAAATAAGGGACTAATTATTATGATGCGAATTATTGCCACAATAAGCGTACTAACTACATTAGCTGGATGCTCGTCTGGCGTGACCTTTCATACCAATATAGATAACGATGTTTTATCTGAGGAAATTGGTACGTACGTTAAAAAACGAGATTTACAACAGTTTTATAGCGACCAAGAAGCTCACGAAAGTGGCGCCACGCTTTTAGGCCGAATTGAAGGCGAAAGCTGCGATGGTGACGGTAGAGGCGTCAATAATATAAGCTACAATCGCTCAAAATCAAATGCTATAGATTTACTTAAAGCGGATGCAATACGCAGAGGTGGTAATGCCTTTACTATTAATTCTTGTAGTGAGATTTCTGTATCGTATTGTGACCTGGCTGTTTTATGCAGCGGACAGGCCTACGACTATTAATAAATTATATATTAAGCGCAAAGCTAAGTAATACACGCTTTCCCGACTCAATTTTAGATACACTGTGCTCGTACTTGTCGGGCCTAAATAAATACACGCGGTTAAACCAATTAATAATGCATTTTGAGCATTTAAAAACCCCACCAGCTTTCGGTTTTACTAGTACAAAATTAAGTTTGTAGTAGCGCCCTTGCTGTACTGGGTCTATATGGTTCATCACACTGTGATGTGTAGGGTAAGTAACTAGGTTTATTGAAAAGACATTACTGCTAAATATAGCTTTGTTTTTTACAGGTGCAATCATACTGCCTCCTTTTAATTTACATGCAGCATTGTAGCATTTACTAAAGCGCCACTGCTTGCGCTAAACAATATCAAAACGCGATGACATATAGCCAAACAGCCTGAAACAAAAAAGCCGAACTTATTTAATAAGCTCGGCTTTTTATAAAGTATGACTAAAGATTATGCACTTGGGTAGGTGCGGTACGCACGCTCAATATTTTTAGCCTGCTTTTTAGAAATGCCTAAATGGGCAAGCGCTACACGTAAACGCGCACGTGATAGGTCTGAGCCTAAAATTTCCATTGCATCAAGTACTGACGTTGAAGACGTTTTACCCGTGATTGCTACAAATATTGGCTCTAAAAAGTCTTTAATTTTAAGCTCGTGGAATGTAGCAACTTCTTTTGCAATGGCAAAAATAGCTGGCTTATCAAAACTACGTAAACCTTCAAGCTGCCATACAAAAAACTGTAGCGCTTGGCGTATTACGTTTTCGTCAGCTTTGCCCGCCGTTAACAGTGCTGGGTCGTAAGTTGGAATGCCGCCTACAAAATGCCCTGCTAAATCAACCATGTCAGAGAGCGTATTAATGCGCGTTTTAGCTTCTGGTAATACTTTAGCTAGCATTTCGCCATTAAACTTCCAATCAACAAAGCGCTGTACAAGCTCTTCATCTGTTAGGTTTTCGCGGATCCACATGCCGTTTAACCAGCTTAATTTGTCTACATCAAATACTGGGCCGCCAAGCGATACACGCTTCATGTCGAAGTGTTCAATCATCTCATTTAGAGTGAATTTTTCACGCTCATCTGGCATTGACCAACCCATACGGCCTAAGTAGTTAAGCACGGCCTCTGGTAGGTAACCCATTTCTTTATAGTAATTAATAGACGTTGGGTTTTTACGCTTAGAAAGCTTTGATTTATCTGGGTTACGCAGTAGTGGTAAATGCCCTAGCACGGGTGCTTCCCATCCTAAATCTTCGTAAAGTTTTAATAGTTTAGGTGCTGAATTAATCCACTCTTCGCCACGGAAAATATGGCTTATTTGCATGTGGTGATCATCCACTACGTTTGCTAAAAAGTACGTAGGGAAACCATCGGCTTTTAATAGCACTTGCATGTCTACGTTTTCCCACGGGATCTCAATTTCGTCGCGTAGGTAGTCGTTAAATTTAAAAGTGCCTTCGCTTGGTATTTTCATACGAATAACGTAAGGCTTGCCTGCGGCTAGGTTTGCTTTAATTTCATCTTCGGTGAGGTTTAAGCCACGGCCGTCGTATTTAGGGCGCAAACCTTGTGCCATTTGCTCTTCGCGCATTTGGTCAAGCTCTTCGCTGGTTGCAAAACAGTAAAATGCTTTACCTTGCTCAACTAATTGGTGCGCGTATTTTTTGTATAAATCGCTACGCTCTGATTGACGGTAAGGGCCAAAATCGCCGCCTACATCAGGGCCATGATCCCACTCAAGACCTAACCAACGCAGGCTATCCATAATCGCTTGTTCTGACTCTGGCGTGCTACGAACTTGGTCTGTATCTTCAATACGAAGCACAAACTCGCCGCCTTGTTGTTTAGCAAAACAGTAGTTAAATAACGCAATATAAGCGGTGCCAAGATGCGGGTCACCTGTTGGAGATGGGGCAACACGAGTACGGATTGTCATGATAATGTCTCTTTTAATAAGTGAGATAAAAATTAAGGGGGTCGTTTAAGCCGCTACTTTGTTTAAGTAAGCAATAATATCGTTAGATTCGTATAGCCACTCTACTTGGCCATTTTTTTCTATACGTAGGCATGGTACTTTAATTTTGCCGCCTTGCTCTAACAGCTCTTGACGAAATTGTTGATTATTTTTTGCATCACGCGTTTCTATTTTTAAGCCTTCGCGCTTAATTGCACGGCGTACTTTTACGCAAAACGGGCATGCTTTAAATTGATAAAGTTTAAATTGTGAGGTTTGCTGATCAAGCTGCGCTTGCACATCGCTTGCACGCTTTTTACTGCGAGGAGTAAATACAAAATTAAAGAATAAAATTATACAACCTAAAAACCAACGAACGAATTTCATGTTTTGTGCCTGCCTACAACAATTTAAGGAGCCAGATTTTAGCACAAATTTACAATCAAAAAAGCTCAATACTATTATCGGGGGTCACTTCTTCATTTACCTCAAGCTCGCTGTAAGCAGTCACTTTATTACGGCCGCTATTTTTAGAATGGTACAGCGCCATATCGGCTTGGTGCACTATGCTAGATACAGTATCAATACTTGCCAGCTCTAAAAAGCCAATGCTAATTGTAAGCTGCCCAACTTGCGGAAAGGGGTACTCAGCAATATTTGAGCGTAAACGGTTAAGTGCTATATGTGCTTGTGCCTCGGTTTTGGTTTGAAATAGTACCGCAAATTCCTCACCACCATACCTAAATACGTAGTCTTCTAACCTAAAGTTATTTTTTAACAGCCGCGCTACAAGTAATATAACCTCATCTCCTATTACATGGCCGTAGTTGTCGTTTACGCGTTTAAAGTGGTCGATATCAGCAATGGCTAAGTACCATCGTCGCTTTTCGTAGTTATCATCTCGGGGCAATAAAAAGCCTTTGCCTGAGACAATTTCAATCACTTTTTTATCAAAGGTTTGCCTATTTAAAAGCTCGGTTAAAGGGTCTAATCGCGATTTATGTAATAGCCCTAGCTGGTTGGCATAAATATTTAAAATATGCACGGCGAGCATTGTGGTGGTTTGCGCTAATTCTTTTGTGGTTTCTATGAGTAATATGCCAATTACTTTACCAAAGTAATACACTGGCACATACGTTGTTACTACACCTAAGGCATGGCTTACTCTTATTTTGTTTTGGGTTACTTTATTAAGCAGCGCTAACGCTTCGTTAGACTCTAATACTTCAAGGCGGGTGTGGGTATTTATAAGCGTAGGCGGTAATTGCGCACTAAAGTGTTTATTAATATAAATAGCAAAATTTTCAACTTCGAGCAGGTCGCCAATAATTTGCACTAACGATGCATCTAAATCACTTTCTTCTTCTTGCTGAGTTAGACTGATTATCCATTCGTGCCCGCAATTGTTTGCCTTCATTAGTTTGCCTAAACTGTTTTAACTTCAATCAGTTTAGACAAAATCATCAACTTTGCTAATTAATTAACCAATACTTTTGAATTAGGGTGCATTCACCCATGTAGATTAAAGTTTGTTTTACTAAGCGCTACAAAAACTAAAGTAAAACTAAGTCGTCTCTGTGTAGCACCACAGCGCCACTATCAAAATCGAGTAACTCGCCTATTTGCTCTGAGTGGGCCCCTTTAATTTTATTTACTTCAACTTGATTAAAACGTGTTAACCCTCGAGCAATAACGTGGTTGTTGTCATCAATTAAATCAATTAAGTCACCTCGCTCAAAACGGCCAAATGCATTGGTTATGCCTTTGGCAAGTAGGCTTGCTCCCTTGCTTTGCAGTGCAGTAATAGCGCCTGCATCAATGACTATTTGTCCCGTGCTTTTAGGCCCAGCCATTAGCCACTTTTTACGACCATCTTTTGGTGCAGTAAGCTTTAAAAACCGCGTACCGGGTAATTGCTCGCTCATACATTTTAAAATAACATTATTGCCAGCGCCTTTTGCAATAATAACCTCTACCCCTGCGCGCCTTGCTACATCGGCGGCTTGTAGTTTTGTGGCCATACCGCCGGTGCCTAAATTTGTACCGCTACCACCCGCTAGTTGGCGTAATTCATCATTTATGTGGGTTACTTCGTCAATTAGTTTTGCGTCGGTATTGGTGCGCGGATCGCTGGTAAATAAGCCTTCTTGGTCGGTAAGCAGTAATAACTTGTTGGCATTAGCTAAAATAGCCACAAGTGCCGATAAATTATCGTTATCGCCTACTTTTATTTCGCTTGTTGCTACTGCATCGTTTTCATTAATAATAGGTACCACATCGTGGCTCAATAACGCATTTAAGGTATCGCGCGCATTTAAATAACGCTCTCGGTCATCTACGTCTGCGCGGGTCAGTAACATTTGCCCTACGTTTATGCCATACAAAGAAAATAAACTTTGCCAAATATGTATAAGTTGGCCTTGTCCTACGGCTGCCAACATTTGTTTATCTATTAGGCCGCGGCCACAGGGTTTAATAAGTTGTTCGCGCCCCGCAGCAACCGCGCCACTCGATACTACTATAACTTGGTGGCCTTGCTTTTTAAGTTCGCTACATTGACGAACCAGCTCAACCATGTGCGCTTTGTCTAATTTATCGGTGCCACCAGTAAGTACACTTGTACCAAGCTTTACAACTATTACCTGTTCCCTTTGCATTATTTTTTACTATTAAAATTTTTAGATAATTTAACTTATACCAGCTCGGTATTTTTGAACAAGTTAAAATTATTCATGCTAGGATCGGCGTTAATTTAATTTGATAAAATTTCATTTATGCCAGCCAGTTTATGCCTAATTATTGCCACCTTTTTATGGGGTAGCTCCTTTATTGCGCTTAAGTATGCAATTGCCGTTTACGACCCTGCATTAGTAATATTTTTACGCATGCTAACCACCTTAGTTTTATCGCTGTGTTTATGGCGTTATGTTATTCGATTTGAGTATTTAAAAGGCGATTGGAAGTACTTATTAGGCATGTCGCTCGCTGAGCCTTGCTTGTACTTCTTGTTTGAAGGCCACGCGATGGAATACACCTCGGCTTCTCAGGCGGGTGTTATTGTTTCGTGCTTGCCTATTATTGTGGCATTGATGGCGTTTTTTATGCTTAAAGAGTACATAAGTAAAGCCATTGTGATTGGATTTACTTTGTGTATTGGCGGCAGTATTTTGCTTACTTTGCTTTCACCAAATACCGATCAGGCCCCTAATCCATTATTAGGTAACTTTTTAGAACTTATGGCGATGGTATGCGCGGCGTTTTACACCATTAGCATTAAGCACCTAGCTAACCGCTACTCCCCACTTACTTTAATTGCTTTGCAAGGCATAAGCGGTAGTTTGTTTTTTGCACCTTTTTTATTTTTTATCGACTTACCAAGCGAAAATCAACATGACCTAACCGCCCTTATGAGCATTTTATATTTAGGCTCGTGTGTCACCCTCGGTGGCTATGGCATGTATAACTATGCAATTGGCAAGGTATCGGTGTTAACGGCCGCAGCGTATTCAAATTTAATACCTATTTTTACGCTTATTTTATCAGCCATTATTTTGGGTGAAGTGCTCGATTTTTGGCAATGGGTGAGTATATTTGTTGTTTTTGCAGGGGTGATGATAAGCCAACGACATCAAGAACTGGTGGTAGATATACCGCTTAATGAAGCTGGCGATGAGTCCATCAGCTCAGCCGATATAAGCCATCTTAAATCAGTACCCGATGCTAACGAGTCAAAAGGGTAACAGGTTAATAAATAAAGCCCTGGCGTTTGTAAAAACGCCTGTTGGGATTGATGAATCACCTCAATCCCCTTCACTTTATAATACTGTATTACGCCACTTTGCAGCTGCAGCGTAAACGTTTCACCCACTTTAGTGTGTTGTAAAAATGCAAAGTGGGTGTCGTTGTGACCCGCTATTAACGCACCGCCATGTTTATCACCCAGCTCTGCCCCTGGTAAAAAGTGGCTTGGTGCAAATGCTAAATTACGACCACTTGCCCCCGCTAAAACGCTAAGCATTTTATTATGCTTAGGCCAGCTAAGCTGTGCTGTCACATAGGTATCGGCGTAAAACCATGGTTTAACGTGAGCGTTTGGCTTAACTAATGCCTCTTGCCAGGCCTGCGCTATCAATATTTGCGCTAACCATGCCTTTGCTTGCATGTATATGCCGTGGCCAAATAGCCCAAGGCCGATGATTAATAAGCCCGCACTTAGCCACTTTTTCATTTAAACGCTCGAGTATATTTTATAGCGGCAAACCCAGCTAATAACATGCATCCAAGCAATATATGCAACCTACTTTGCCCATCGGTTTGCGGTAAGCGCATAGCCAGCCCTTGTGGAGCTGCGTTTTTAGCTAGTGCAGTTTGCTCTGCAGGCTCTTTAACTAGCGCGTGTTCAATAGCTATAAAAGAAGTAAATGGGCTCAGTAGTTGATGTGTAAGCGCTAGCTCCTGCACCTCATTTTTAACTGACTGACGGTCATTATACAAAAGCAACGATTTAATTTTTTGGCGCGCCCACAGCTTATCAATCCCTTTTGCGTTTGCGCTATTTTGTGCGCTTAGTTTTATATTTAAAGGGCCTTGAGCGGTTTGTCCACTAAGCGTAATTTGATTCGTATCATTTAATTTTATAGCCACCATTATTGGCTCGCCAAAATATAAATCGGGCAAGGGTGATGGCCAAAAGTCTAAGCGGTTAGTGCTTTCATCACTTAGCGTTAAATTAG
The DNA here is from genome assembly GCF_030296835.1 of Pseudoalteromonas sp. MM1. Classification (NCBI taxonomy): domain Bacteria; kingdom Pseudomonadati; phylum Pseudomonadota; class Gammaproteobacteria; order Alteromonadales; family Pseudoalteromonadaceae; genus Pseudoalteromonas; species Pseudoalteromonas sp. MM1. Next base: position 2,857,749 of record NZ_AP027922.1, read on the forward strand.
TGATCGCAGGATGCGCAAGCTTATCAAATAACTGCTGCATTTTAGGTTGCACCTCGTGTGTGCTACCAATAAACGTAAATGAACCTTTACCTATATCTGCAGCTCTGCGCATAAAAAAGCTATTAGGTGCACTGCCAATGCCTACAGTAAATAAACGGCTATCGCCCAATTTACGCTGAATATTTTTAAATAAGGCATTTTCGTTACTAACACTGCCATCCGTTAAAAATACCACTTGGCGTACAAAGCCCTCAAAACGGCTGCCATCAAGGACGGCATCAAGCGCACCTTGTATTTCTGTGCCGCCATCGGCCTCTAGGCTGTAAATAAAGCGCTCAGCGCGGCGTAAGTTAAAGTCGCTAGCAATAAGAGGACTATCGCTCATGGGGGTAACCACGTTATCAAAACCAATAATGTTAAAGCTGTCGTCGCTATCGAGTAAAGACAGTGCATAAAACAAGGCCTTTTTTGCTTGCTCCATTGATTGTCCGTGCATAGAGCCAGAGGTATCTACAACAAACACCATTTCACGAGGAAGGCGCTGCGTTTGTGTAAAATGATCTCCTGGTGGCATTAGCATAGCAAGTCCGTATCGGTCGCCATTGTCAAACTGCTGGGTAAAAAATGCCGCCTGAGCGCTTTCTTTTTGCAGCGGTTTAAATTCAAGAACAAAGTCGCGGTTTATGGCATTTTGCTCGTTTAATGCAACGGTGTATTGGCCAAATGCAGGGTTATGAATATCTACGTTATGAAATTTAGAGTTTATATCCACCAGCTCTAAACCAACGTCTATATCTATATTTAAACTAAATTTACTACTAGGTGCGTCGTCATCGTTATACGCCGCGCTTTGTATACTGTAAACAGGGCTTAACCAGCCGCTTGGTGCGGTATTGACGGGAGCTTGGTTTTGCTCATTAAACTCAACTTCACCGCTAATTGCGTGATAACGTGGCGTAATAGTCGTCGGAAAACGAATCGCAAATGTACCACTGCTATAATCAATTATTTCTTGATACTCAAGCTCTATAACTACCTGCTCACCTGGACCAATATTAGCTACATTTGTAATAAACATATTCGCTCGTTGCTGGCGTACGAGTGCTGCTTGTTTGCCTGCTTTTTTAGCTGCTTGGTATTTTTTTTCGGCCTCTACTTTTTTATCAATTTGGCCTTTAATGACTCGCTCACCTATACGCATTGTCATCGCGTGCACGGCGCTTTCATCAGGCAGCGGAAAAACGTAGCGCGCATTAACCGCAAACGGATTATCATTTTGATAAGTTTGCTTAACGACTACATGGTTTATCAGCCCGGTCAGGGTCATATTAGCATCACTTTTTAATATAATAGCCGGTGCTACAGAGGCGCCACTGCTGTCAAAAAGTTCAAGCTTGGGCGACTGTGCATGGCTATTAAAACTAACCAGAAGCACAGCCACTAAAAAAATAAAAATGCTTACTTTAGTAAGCATTTTGGTTGGGTTACTCAACATAAAATCACTCCATCGAACGCTTAACTTTACTCAAATATGAGTGGCTTTAGTTACTTGCCGTCTGGCCATTTACCAGGTTTATTGAGCGGGTCGTAAGTGTTACGCGTCGATCAAAAAAGTTATCTTCAACTGTATTGCTGCGCGCCAATGTTTGCTGCTCGCCAAATGCGTGCGCACTTAAACGTGTATGGCTAATACCGTGCTTTATTAAGTAACTTTGCACTGCGTTTACACGTTTTTTAGACAGTAAAAGATTCGCTTGCTCATCACCGCGCTGATCGGCAAAGCCACTTAAATCTAATGCTAGTTGCGGCTGATTTTTTAACAGCACCACAAGCTGGTCTAACTGCGTAGCAAAGTGCGGGGCAATAGCACTAGAGCCTGTTTTAAATTGCACAGTCATGGCAAGTAAGCTATTTATTTGCGATTGTGTTAGCTGCTCATTTTGATTAGCAAGTACCTCTAACTGCTGCTCTAGCCTATTGTTATGGTTAAGCACGTGCATGTAGTCACTGGTTTTTTGCTGCATCACTGTTATTGCCCTCTGCTGCTGAGCAATTTTGTCATCGGCTACTTTTGAATCACCAATTAAGCCCCCAGCAAATGCGCCAATAAATGCCCCAATCGGCCCGCCAACTACACCACCAATAATGGCGCCTGTACCTAAACCAATCGCAGTTTCTTTATGTGCTTCTTTAGAAGGGGTATTGGTTGCTGCTGCAAATGCAGGTGTACACACACTGGCTACTAGCGTTAATGCGATTAATGTCTTCTTCATGATGTAATCCTTAAACTTGTTTTAATTTGCGATGTTTTGTTTTGATGGTTGTATTAAAACAGCTACAAGTGGCAACAAAGGGGAACAAAAATGGCAAAGTGCTGAGCAATTGTGGCAAAAAAATGGCAATTGCCTTTTTAAGCGTACATAACTGAAAAACTTCGATATAGTGCGTTTTAAAATAAATAAGGGTGTGTAAAATGAAAAAAATAGCCATCATTGAAGATGAAGCCGCCATCCGCGAAAACTATATTGAAATGCTTAGCGCTCAAGGTTATCAAGTAAGTGGCTTTGCAGATCGCCCAAGCGCAGAGATTGCATTTAAAGACGCCCTACCCGATTTAGCCATTGTGGATATTGGTTTAGGCCATGAAATAGACGGCGGTTTTTTACTTTGCCAAACTTTGCGTACGCTTTCTAAAACACTGCCAATTATTTTTTTAACTGCACGCGATAGCGAAATAGATACAGTATGTGGCCTGCGTATGGGCGCCGATGACTACCTAACAAAAGATATTAGCTTAGCCCATTTGGCTGCCAGAATAGGCGCACTATTTAGACGCATGGAAGCACTTGAGCAACCCGCCGATGCCAATGCATTAATTACACGTGGCTCGCTTAAGCTCGACACCCAGCGCATGCAGGTATTTTGGCAGCAACAATTAGTTGATTTAACTGTGACCGAATTTTGGATGTTGCATTCACTTTCGCAGCGCCCAGGCCATGTAAAAAGCCGTAACGATTTAATGAGCGATGCAAAAATTTACGTAGACGACAGCACGATCACCTCGCATGTAAAACGCATTCGTAAAAAGTTTATTGCTCTTGATAACAACTTTGACTGCATAGATACCGTGTACGGTATGGGCTACAGGTGGGAACAACGCTAATGTTACGATTTGGCCTGCGCAGTAAATTTATACTTCTGTCGTGCTTTTTGTTTTTACTGCCGTGGCTTGGTTACGAGTACGTATGGGAAATGGAAAAGTTTTTACGCCAAGGCCAAGAAAAAACCCTCGTAGGCACTACTCGCGCACTTGCCACTGCTTTGCACGAGCGCCCCGCACTTTTTGATGAGCAAACCAACTTTTTAGACCAAGTTGTAAAAGGGCGTGATTTATATGCCTATAATCTAAAAAACCCTATTCAACTTGATGGTAAGCTGAGCGACTGGCAAAGCTATCAACCACTTTTTTGGCATTACGATAAACGTTATTTACAAAAAACAGACCCAGAGCATAAAAGTGACGATTTATCGTTTGATCATATGGTGGGCAAATTTGATAACTATTTATATGCCGTGTTTAAAGTCACCGACGATCATCTTATTTATCGCGCTAAAAATAGTTTAAGTATTACAAATAACGATTATTTAAAAATTGGTATTAAAAGCCCAAACGGCGATTTTAATACATACATTATTGCACCGCGCCAAGACGGCTGGGTTAATGCGTTTGATGCGAATACCAAAATTCCGTTTACAAAAATTCAGGGCTTTTTTATACGCACTGAAACGGGATATAACGCAGAGCTGCGCTTTCCTATAAATATGCTGGGTAACAAGCTTGGCTTTGCCGTGGTCGATATAGACACAACAAAAGCACCGCTTGATTCTAAAATAATGGCAACCTCTAACTTAAATAACCCAAGCGATTTAGGCTCTGTATTGGTGCCCTCACCCGAAATTAACCGAATTTTAAAAGGTATGGGCCACAGCGGTAGCCGTATTTGGGTGGTTGATAACCATCATCGCGTATTAGCACAGTCGGGCACAATTCAAAATGCCGATGGCGTATGGGCCGACGGGCTTAAAAACCAGCCGCCTAAAAATGCCTGGCAGCGCTTTGAACAAACATATTTGCACCCGCTTTATTATAAAATTTTAACTCGCCCCGAAAACGAATTTTTAGATACCCTACACGATGTTGCCTCAATGCAAGGTGCGCATTTAGCTAAAGCACTCAAAGGGCAACCAGCGTCGTCTTGGCGGTTAACCCCCGATAGTAAAGCCGTTATTTTATCGGCGGCTTATCCTATTTGGATTGACGACAAAGTCATTGGCGCAGTCATCGCCGAGGAAACCACTAATGGTGTACGCACACTGCGTAATAAATCGCTCGAAAAGCTCTTTAACGTTATTTTAGCGGTGATGCTAATTGGTACCGTTACGTTGTTCTTTTTTGCTTCGCGTATTTCGAGCCGTATTAGGCGATTACGCGACACCGCAGAGCAAGCCATTGATGCCCAAGGGCGCATTACTGGCAGTATTAATTACAGCGACTCAAACGATGAAATTGGCGACCTTTCACGAAGCTTTGCTAATATTGTTGGCCGATTGGGTGGATACACTAACTATTTAGAAAATATGTCATCGCGGTTATCGCACGAACTGCGCACGCCGGTGGCTGTGGTGCGCTCATCACTTGAAAACTTACAAAGCCTGCCACAAAACGAGCTAAGCCAAAAATACTTAGAGCGCGCCAGTGAAGGGGTTGAACGTTTAGGTAAAATAATTACCACCATGAGCGAGGCCACACGCCTTGAACAAAGTATTCAAAGCAACGAGAGCGAGCCGTTTGACTTACAAAAGGTTATTAATGGCTGCATGCAAGGCTACCAGCTTACTTACCCTGAACAGTTATTTGAGCTTGATGTATGCCAAAACCCTTTACCTATGCAAGGAGCCCCCGAATTTATAGCTCAGCTACTTGATAAACTTATTAATAATGCGCTGGAATTTAGTGAAGCAAATACGGCTATTAATGTAGGTCTTAAGCAGAGCGAAAATAAAGCAATATTAACAGTGAGTAATACTGGCCCCGCCCTGCCTGAAGGGCTAACTGAGCATATTTTTGATTCTATGGTGTCGGTGCGTAGCCAGCAAATGCAGCAACAACCGCACTTAGGGTTAGGGCTTTATATTGTAAGGCTAGTATGTGATTACCATAAAGGCAGTGTCACTGCGCAAAACAACGAGCGCGGTAATGGCGTGGTGTTTAAAGTAACCCTGCCTTTGCAAAGCTAGGCTGTGCTACAAGTGATACTTTTTTTGCACAGTGATTACAATTTACTACAACTTAAAATGTAACTATTCACTTTTAATTCAGTCGAACGGCCATACCCTGAACGCTAATTAAGGAGAATAGATCATGAACAGTCCACTTGAGCGTGAAGAGATCGAATTTATTTTTGATCTATACAGGCCCCAAGAGCAAGCGCCTAGCTTACCTTCAGAGCCTGCCAACTCTACATATAAAAACTTACGACAGCCAGAGCAAGTTAAAAACGAAGGCGTGTCTGAATACCTCAGCTAGGGTATTACCTATTGCGTTGCCTGCTCATTTTGTAAGAACGCTTTAATACAGTTTATTTCTGCCAGCTTAACCTCTTCGCCTATTTCTGGGCCTTTTTTGCCATTTTTAAGTGCAGCTTGCACTACCTGCTTTTTATCTAATTTTTGTAATTCATAAAAAATTGCACGCAGCTTAGCTCCTTGCGGATAGGGCTTATCTACGAGCGTGTCTCCTCGCCCTTGCGCATCACATTGGCATGCTTGGGTAAAAGCAATAAATCGCTCTGGGTGCACTAAAGCATTTAAATTATTGACAATTAATTTATGAATCGTTTGTGGTCTTAATTGCTCCAGCGTATGGCATAAGGTGTGATTATCGCTGGTGAGTACGCCAATATCACGAAAGCGATTAGGCACTTTTAAGCGCTCACAAAACTTTTCTACTACGGCTACCCCTTCGCGCTCATGACCGCGTAAATTACCGCGTTTTTTAAAGCTCAGTGCCTTACCAAAATCATGAGTTAATGCCGCAAACCGTGTTTCTAAATTAAAGTTTAAATCGGCGGCGCGCCTAAGTACCAACATAGTATGAACCAACACATCGCCTTCGGGGTGGTGATTGGCAGGTTGCGGCACACCGTCCATTTGCTCTATTTCAGGGAAAATACCTAAACCATGGAGTGCTTTAAAATAAAGTTCAGGGTGTTTTTCACCCAGTGCTTTTTCGGTTTCAAGCCATACGCGTTCAGGCACTAAATGATCAAGCTCACCTTTATTTTTAAGCTCACGCATTAATGCATACGTACTTGGGTGAATACGCCACTCACTTCCGTAGCGTGCCAAAAAACGCGCTATGCGTAATACCCTTACAGGGTCTTCTACAAAGGCCTCTGTGGTGTGGCGCAATATTTTATTGTGTAAATCACTTTGGCCATCAAAAGGGTCAATAACGGTGCCGTTTTCATCAAGTGCCATTGAGTTTATAGTTAAATCGCGCCTTGCAAGGTCTTCTTCGAGTGTGACATTAGGACTGGCGTCTACCACAAAGCCGGTATAGCCTTTACCGCTTTTTCGCTCAGTGCGTCCCAAGGCGTATTCTTCTTTTGTTTTTGGGTGTAAATAAACCGGAAAATCACTTCCTATAGGCACAAAACCAAGCGATTCCATCGTTTTGGGTGTTTCGCCTATAACAACATAATCGTTATCTTTTGATGCTATATTAAGAAGCTGGTCGCGTACCGCGCCACCAACAAGGTAAACTTGCTTAAGGTTGTGTTTCACTGTTTATCCTAATCACACTGGGTGGTTATTTGATATAGATCATACCATTAAAATAGCCATTGTTTGCCAAGCTTAAGTAAGCTCATTACAATAGCGCTTTATTTTAGCTGCAGCCTCACTCTCAATGAAAAATCATTCATCAAAAAAAGAACTTATGCTACTGCCTATATTACTTGTGGTTATTGTAATGTGCGTGGCGGGACACTTTTTACTACAGGCAAACTTTCAAGATAGCAACATGGTTGAATACATGTTGGCAGCGCTGCCCTTTGCAATGTTTGGCCTAGTTATTGTGGCATTTAAAATGGCGGCTAAAAGCGAAGCCAATGAGCAAAACGAGCAAGACTCTTAATCAAAGAATATAATATCCAAACCAATCGGGCTTAATTGGCTGAGTATGTCCACTAGGCGTAAGCTTAATATTTAGTTGGCTGTCGAGTAAATCTATTGCAAAGCAGTCATCTACATCATGTAAATCATCTTTATGAATATGACTAAGGCCTGCAAGTAAGTCGTTTTTAGCGCGCTGCTTGGCCTCTGTTGCGCTACTGGCAACATATAAGGCAAAGTCGTGTTGCTCAGCCATAGAGTCACTTCTGTAAGCGCCTAAATTAACAAAGTACAGCTGCTTATTTTGCTCAACATAACTATCAACGACCTCTACTTTATAACCGTCGATATGGTTAATTGCCATGTAGCTATCCATATGCACATTGTTTTTATCGCCTACCCATTGGCTTTTTAGCTTTGAATAAGTTTGCTCAATACTTTGCCCTACTACAAAGCGAATATCGTGCATTTCTATGTGGCAGCCTTGAATCCGCCCACCTAGATACACCATAAATAACTGCATTTAATAACCTTGATCGTAAATTACACTAAATTATCGACATCAATATTGTGTTTTTTTATTAGCTTATAAAAATCTGAACGGTTTCGTTTAGCAAGCTTTGCGCCTTCGGCTACATTACCGCCAGCCATTTTGAGGGTATTTATTACATAATCGCGCTCAAACTCTTTTTTGGCATCATTTAAAGAAAGCGGCTCGGCACTGGCTTGGTTTGAGTTAAGTGCATTTAACACTAAATGCGCAGAAATAACCTCGCTGGCACTTAATGCAACCACTTGCTCTACAACATTTTGTAATTGGCGAATATTCCCTGGCCAGTCGTAACGCACCAGTGCATGCATGGCATCGTTTGCAAAACGTTTTTCTTTTTGGTTCATTCGCTTTGCAATACTGGCGCTAAAGTGCTGAGCAAGCAGGCTTATATCTTCGCGGCGCTCACAAAGCGGCGGTAATTTTAAATTTACAACGTTTAGGCGGTAGTATAAATCTTCCCTAAATTGTTGATTGCTAATCGCATCGGGTAAATTTTTATGCGTGGCCGATACAATGCGCACATCAATAGGAATTTCTTCTTGAAAACCCACCGGGCGTATGGTTTTTTCTTGTAGTACACGCAGTAACTTAACTTGTAAATTAAGCGGCATATCGCCAATTTCATCTAAAAATAAGGTGCCACCCTGCGCTTGCTGAAACAAACCTTGGTGATCTTTTACAGCCCCAGTAAATGCCCCCTTTTTATGGCCAAATAATTCTGACTCTAAAAGCTCCCCTGGCACTGCGCCACAGTTAATGGCCACAAAAGGCCCTTCACTTACATGGCTGTGTTGATGAATCGCTTGCGCCAATAACTCTTTACCTGTACCACTGGCGCCTGAAATAAGCACATTTACTTGGGTTGGCCCTAATAATTTTACTTGTTCAAGTAGGTGTAACATAGCGCCACTGCGCGTGACTATATTACTTTTTTGAGGCGTTTCTTCTGCGTTGACGCCATGTATTTCAATGGCTTTGGCTAGGCTGTCAAATAGCTCATCTTTATCTACCGGTTTTGTTATAAACGCAAAAATACCTTGTTTTGTCGCCTCAACCGCATCGGGTATAGAGCCATGCGCTGTCATCATTATTACCGGCAGTGCTGGGTAGCGGCTTTGTAATTGGCGATGTAAGGCCATGCCGTCCATTTCGTCCATACGCAGGTCTGTTATAACTGCATCAAACACGTGGCTTTTAAGAACTTGCAATGCAAGTATGCCGCTTTCACAGGTAGTTACTTCGTACCCTTTAGACTCGATTCTTAGCGCGAGTAATTTAAGTAAACTTGCATCATCATCAACAAGTAATACTTTTGCACCTTGTGCTGTGTGTGTTGCCATGATTACTGCTCCTTAGTGTCTTCGCGTAGTAATAACTGTTGCTCTATTGTGGCTAAAGACGATAACGTTTGCTGCATTTTGTCATTTAACGCCTGCTGCTCTTTTAGCGCATTGATTTGCCGAGTAACATGCTGCTTTTGAAGCCATAAATATTGTTTAATAGGGTCTGGCCAAAAGTAGGCTAAATCGAGTTTTTGCAAGCGCGCCATTACCTCTTCGGGTGCGCTTGAAGTATTAATACACATATATTTAAAAAAGCGTTTTAGCTCTTTTTCACCTAAATAAGTGTGTAGGCTTGGTTTTACTTTAAAACCACCACATTGATTAGCATGCCATGCAACTACACGTGCTGCGCTGGGGTAAACGGGGTCACTTTTAGGACGCTTTTTAGGATTTGGCACCGCATTTTTTGCAGGTGTAGCCTCCTGTGACACAGCTGCTGTTTGTGTGTTATTTATTTCACAGCCAGCTAAAATAACCGCACTACTGAGCACACATAAAATAGCTATTAAACGCGTACGCATGCTATTAAACTCCTTGATTAATTAAAGGTATTTTTATTGTAAATAAGCAGCCTTGAGGCTGGTTATGCTCAACACTGAGCTGACCTTGTAACTGCTCAACCGACTCTTTTACTATGGTTAAACCTAGGCCACTGCCTTGCAGCGTAACATCTTTATTATGCTTACCTTGGTAAAATGCGCTGAATATCTGGTTTTTTTCTTGCTCTTTAATGCCACAGCCTTCATCGCGCACTTGCATTGTTAGTCGCTTTTGCTCAAGCGCTAAGGTTACATCTACGCTTTGCCCTGTATTTGAAAACTTTAACGCATTAGAAATGAGCTGAATAAGGGTCATTTCTATCAGCTCTGCGGGTAATGCAAGTGGCTGTTTTGTTGTGCTGTTATGCCAATTTAAACTTTGCTGCTTAGCCGTTAAACGGTGCTCAAAGTGGCTGTTTATTTTATTTATTAAATTATCAAATTCGACTTCGCTAACGCTGTCTTTACTGGTTCTGATAGCGTTATAACTAAGCAGGCTGTCAATCATAGTGCGCAAACGCACCATAGATTGGCTAATAAGCTCAAGCACAGCTTGCTGCTCTTTTGTAATAGGCCCGACGATTTCATCGCTAAGTAAGTCGGTGCCCTCAACCATTGAAGCCAACGGCGTTTTAAGCTCATGGGTTACATGGCGTAAAAAGGTATCTTTTTGTTGCTCGAGCATATGTAGCTGCTCTTGCACCCATTGTAGTTTTTCGCCCAATTCCACCAGCTCACTTGAACCTTGCACTGCTATTTTTTGCTGCCAATGCCCTTGCCCTAGTTTATCTATTACCGACGTAAGCCCTTTTAAACGTTTACTTATGCGCCATAAAAACCCTCCACCAACAAGTAAAGTAAGCGGTATAAGCGCCACTAACCAGTTAATAAACGAGCTTTGCAAAGTACTTAACTCATTTTGGTTGTTTTGAATTTGCGCTGCATTTGTATCGCGCAACCACACCGTAAGCTCAGCCACTAAATCGCTAATAGGCACAAACAATGCTGCATCTTGTTGGTTATTTTCAATCAAAGCTTGATGAGTGCTACGTAATGTTGTTGCTAAGCGACGCCACTGCATAGTGTATTGCTGTGAGGCACTGGCTTGGCTAAGAGTGTCGATTGTTTGTAATGAGGATTGCCATTTTTCGTTTATTAACGTGTCGAGCGACTCGCTTTTTAAAACCCAGTTTTGACGCGTTGCCCGCTCAAGACTATTAAGCTCTTGCTTTAAAAAGTTAAACGACTTAGTAACCTGGTAATTATTACTGACAATAAGCTGAGTAACAGCGAGCTGCTTATTTAATGCATTTAAAAAAACAATAACCACTAAACTAAGCGGCAGTAACGACAGCAGCATACTTATTATAAACTGACCTATTAAGTTAGGCCGCCAATTAAGCATTGCACGATACTTGTTAGCAAGCGTTACAGGCATTATCATTTCCTTTTATTGTTTTAAGCGCTCTATTTTAGTTACTTACCTTATACTCTCGCTGAATCAACTTCTATATTTAACCCAACATATCCACTTGTTGCTATTTAGCAACACGCTAAGTTATTGATAACTATGCTAAGTATTAATACTGCGTACTGCCTGTTGCAAAATTAACACATATATAAGTAAATATTTCCGATTAGCGCCAAACAATACACGTAAGTCATTGATTTTAATTAATTATATATGTTGGCACTATTTTTGTAATAGTGAGTGCAACTTTAATCAATAAGGAAATTAAATGAACAACCGCTTTTTAGTAATTTTACCCATGCTGGCTTTTGGGTTTATGGGCACAGATGCAATAGCTATGGACGTTCAAGCTACATTTAATGAGCTAGATAAAGACAGTAATGGCACACTTAGCGAATCAGAAGCGGGTGAAGATGCCGTGTTACACGAAAACTTTTCACAAATAGACACTAACCAAGATGGTCAGTTATCGCTAAGTGAATTCAAAAAGTTTATTCAGTAAATTCATTTAATAAGGAACATAATTATGAAACAACTTATCGCAGCATTTGCATTAATGTTTTTAGCAATTAGCGCCACGGCTTTAGCCTCTTCTGTCAACATTCGCTTTGCTCATTTAGACAAAGATATGGATGGCGCTGTGTCGCTTGCAGAAGCAAAGCAAGACAAAGAAGTCATGAGACAATTTGCCGATTTAGATGAAAACGAAGATAAAGAAATCTCAAAAGAAGAGTTTCAAAACTTTAAACCTTAATTAAGTTTTACTTAAGCTTTTACCTAGTAAGCTAGGTATCAAAAGCATTTGCCATAATCCCTGAGGGAATGTGTAAACGGATTTAATGTTGGGAAGTTAAATTATGGCAAGTGCTTTTTTTATTAATCTACAAACACTGTATGTTGGAAGGAAAACCATGAAGTGTGTTTTTTTTAGTGTTATCGCTATTACCATGATCAGCTTTAATGCTGTTGCGTTAGATGTTAAACAACGTTTTGATCACCTTGATGCCAATAAAAACGGCTTCTTAACAGAAGACGAACTAGAGCCACAACCTCAGCTACTCAGCACCTTTACTCGCTGGGATAAAAACCAAGACAAACAAATCTCGCTTCTTGAATTTAAAGACTATTTAACCAATAACCTTTACTGAGTATAAGTATGAAGACTGTAAGCTATTTAGCGCTTATTGCGCTGGGCCTTTTTAGCGATGCAACCCTTGCCCAAAGTACAAAAATTGCCGATAAATTTGAAAAGTTTGACCGTAACCACGATGGTTTTTTAACCCGTTCAGAAACCGCCATTGACCCCGCCCTTTGGTCACGCTTTTCAAGTTATGATAAAGATAAAGACGGCAGACTTACCCTTTCGGAATATGGCATATACGCCAGTAAGTAACTCTTTTTTTATAAGCGTAAGTGCTAAATTTTTAACAGCCCTTACGCTTTTAAGCTATCTACCTCAACATATTGGTATTCTAAAAGTGAGTTTGCTAGGGTTATTTTACTAACAATAAAAAATAACCAACTTATGCAACTCAAAAAACTATTTAACCCACTACTGCTTGCCGGCTTATTTGTAAGCAGTACTGTGATTGCGCAAACGCAGGTCATTTATAACGCTAATGGTTACACCCCCTTATACCAAGGCGGTATACAAACGTTTTCTACTTTAGTGATTAAAAACGGTAAAGTTGTAAAAACTGGAGACGATACGCTTAAAAGCACTTTCCCTGATGCTAAACTCATTGATGCCAAAGGTAATACGTTACTGCCAGGGTTAATTGACGCTCACGGGCATGTGATTGGCCTTGGCGATAACTTATCGCAACTTGATGTACGCGGTGCCAAGTCGGTTGACGAAATAACCACAAAATTAAAAAGCTTTGCTGAAAATAAACAAGGCTGGATTTTAGGCCGAGGCTGGAACCAAGAGCTTTGGAGCAATACACGCTTTCCAACCGCCAAAGACTTAGACAACGTAGTCAATGACCGCCCAGTGGTACTTTCGCGCGTTGATAGTCATGCAATTTGGGTTAACAGCAAAACATTAGAGCTGGCCGGCATTACCGCGGCCACTCAAGCCCCTGAGGGCGGCGAAATTATAAAAGATGAATTTGGTAATCCAACCGGTATTTTTGTTGATAAGGCCGAGTCGTTAATTACCCAGCATATGAGCGCCCCTTCAAAACAAGCTATAAGCGACTCATTAGATGCCGCAGGCGCGCATTTATTAAGCTTAGGGATCACCTCTACTCACGATGCTGGTATTGATAAAACCACTTGGGAAGTTTATAAAGCGCGCAGCGAGCAAGGTGATTTGCCGCTAAGAATAGTCGCCATGCTAAGTGCCGCTAGCCCCGATTTAGAGCACATGCTTAAAGCTGGGCGCTACCAAGATGCAGCATCGTTTATGTCTATCCGCAGTGTAAAAGTGTACGCTGATGGTGCATTAGGCTCGCGCGGGGCTGCACTAATTGATGACTACGCAGATAGAAAAAACCACCATGGCCTAATGCTAGAAACTCAAGCTAAGCTTGAAGAGTTATTTACTTTAAGCTTCAAAAATGGCTTTAGCGCCAACACCCATGCAATTGGCGATAAGGCAAATAAAGTGGTACTTGATGCGTATCAAAACGTGTTTAAGCAAACAGGCGGTATGTTACTGCGTAACCGCATAGAACACGCACAAATTGTTACCCCTGATGACATTCCACGTTTTAAAGCACTTAAAATCATTCCGTCTATGCAGCCAGTGCATGCCACCTCCGATATGCATATGGCTGAGCAGCGCTTAAGTGATAACCAATTACAAGGTGCATATGCATGGCAAACATTTTTACAGCAAGGCTCTGTGATTGCTGCAGGCTCTGACTACCCGGTAGAGCTGGCAAATCCATTTGATGGCTTGTATTCAGCCATTACCCGTATGGATCATAATAAGTTGCCTGAAAACGGTTGGCGCGCAAGCGAAGTACTAAGCCGCGAACAAGCCCTCAGAGCATTTACACTGGGCGGCGCGTATGCAGCGCACCAAGAGTTTAAAATCGGCAGCTTAGAAAACTCAAAGTGGGCAGACTTTATTTTAATAGACAAAGACTACTTTAAAGTCCCTGTGGATGAGATTTATAAAACACAGGTTTTACAGACTTGGATTGCTGGAGAATTACGCTTTGAAAAAGAATAGGTTACAAAACAGACAAACTTAAAAATAAATGAATTTATTATGAATATTTATTAAAGCAATTAAAAAGTATGTCGATAAGTGGGGGTATTTTAAAAACCTCTTATGTTTCAGGAAGAAAACATGTTATCTAAAAAAATATCTCTTACTTTATCGACTCTTTTTACTTTATCGCTTTCTGCATGCTCTACTCACCCAGTTTATAATGGTCATGCTCCCCATAATAATATTGGTCATCATAACGCTCATAGCCGCTACTCAGACATTCACCAACCTCGTGTAAATAATTGGCAATTTCCTGAAAATAACTACCGCCCTATTAACAGTAGTAAGTTGTTAAGTAACTATACAGAGCAATTAGCAATGAAGCTGATTGAAAATATGAACTACATCAACAGTGGAACCCCTGTGGCAATTACTTCGTTTGTGAATTTAGATGACAATTTACAAACCACTAATATATTTGGTAATCACTTAGCTGAAAGCTTTATTACTGAAATGCAGGAATTTGGTTTATCGGTCGTTGATTACAAGCATACAGGTGCTGTACATGTAACCCCGTTAGGTGACTTCTCGTTTAGTCGTAATGGTAAAGAAATTAAAGGTTATCCGCATATCGAATACACTTTATCAGGCACGCTAACTTATACAAATCGCGGTGTTATTGTTAACGCTCGAATTATTGGTGCGAAATCTAAAGTGGTGGTCTCATCTGCAAAAGGGTTTATACCAAGCTTTGTTGTTGAGTCACTTTACCCAACTCGCAGAACTGATGGCATTGTTTTAGACGCGGTGCTTTAAAACAAAAAAGGGTTAACTTAAATGTTAACCCTTTTTTTGAATTTTTAGTTTCACGCTTCTTTTACTTTTGGCTGTCGGTATAGCTTTATAATATGGTACATATTTACTAGCGCCAACAAGCCATTAGTAAACGCAACAGGCACAGCGCCAATAGCCACGCCATATACAGTAAATACTATACAGCCAAACATATTATACCAACGCAGTTTTACTACATCGGTCATAGTTAACGATGCAACCAATAAAGCTGATGCAATATAACCTAAATATTCCCAACTCAATTGTTCTCTCCTACCCTTTAGGTTAGCATTACGCTAATGCTAAGCTGTGGCACTTGTCAGTGTTGCAAAGTATAAAATAAAAAAACTAACTTGCTTAAAAAACCTTAAAAAGTATATTGGTTGTAGCCAATTACTTCCTAAATCATTACACGGGAAATGAAGGTATTGCGTACTTAGCAAGGCTAATTACAGTAGCAAGTTAGTATAAATTCTTAGAACCTTAATAATATCGTCATTAAGGTGTAATAAATAGGACAATTGTCCGAAGAGCATATTGATGTTTCAATACCATTTTTCTAGTTATCTTGTTGAACAGTTACTCACCTTTGCAGGAAGTAGTTATCAACAATCAAAAAAAGAAGTGCTGATCCACCAAGATCAACCACTTAGTAAACTTGTGCTGGTGCGCAGCGGGACTATTTCGTTTAGTTATGATGTAGGTAACGGACGTCGCCTATTATTAGGCCAGTTAGATTGCAACAACACCCTAATTGGTGAAATAGAAGCGCTTAACAATAACCCATGTATTTATACGGTCACTTGTTTTAGTGATGTAACCTACAACTTAATAGAGCTTCGTCACTGGCGAGCATTGCTTTTAGAAAAGCCAGAGCTGAGCTTATACACCGCACAAACCATTGCGGCTAAATTTCAAGAAAACCAAAAAATTAATTTAGATAAATTACTGTTGCCTTTAAGCTACAACATTGCTAAAGACTGCCTATTAAGGGCCGAGAACAATAACCCAACGCTACTGCGTGCATATCCAACGGTTAACGCCGAGGCTGAGCGCTTTGCAACCACTGAGCGAGCATATCGTCGTGTGGTAACTGAGCTTGTTGAAAAAGGCTTAGTGCAGCGCAGCTCTCACGGATTAAAAGCCGTCGATACGCAAAGTTTAAGTGACTATGTAGATAGCTTTGCACAGCTTTAAAGAAGCTAAAAGCGCACACAAAAAAAGGCCGTTATGGCCTTTTTTAGTTTTTATGGTCTTTATTTGCATTGCGCTACAGCAGCAATGTATTTAAACCGAGCAGACTAACAAGCCCTCGTACAAATAAACTCCTACTTAACGCTTTGGCAATTACTTGTCTAATAAAATATCTTGGATATTTACTAAATCAGATTTACCTTCAATAATTTCATCTGGCGTTAAACCCGATAACTCATGCGGGAACACTAACCACTCTTCTGACTCATGAATAAAGTAATCTGGCACCATCTCTACTTTTGAGTTTTTAGGCTTATAGTATGGGCATGCCACACGAATATCGCGTGGTAAGTTTAAACGCATAAGCTCAGAAAGCTTTTCTTTTAGTGCAAATATACTGCGACCAGAATCAAACACATCATCAACAATAAGTAGTGAATCGCCCGCGTTGGCGTTTTCTACAATGTAGTGTAGGCCGTGTACTTTTATTTCTTTAGATTGCTTGCCAATACCGTAATAAGACGACGTACGCACCGCAATGTGATCAGTCTCAATGCCTTTGTAATCGTAGTATTCTTGCACAGCAATACCAATAGGTGCACCACCTCGCCAAATACCAATTATAAAGTCTGGACGAAAGCCATCTTTATAAACTTGTGCCGCTACGCGGAATGAATCTTCAAGTAGCTGTTGAGCTGTGATGTAGCACTTATCTGACATAGTTTAGAACCCCAGTGGTGAGTATAACATTTGAGTGTAGGCGCTTTAGCCAATAATTAAACACCCAAACAGGTATTGGCGAAGGATTTTACCGTAAATAAAAATAAATTGCTTGCCTGCAAATAGCAAAATAGGCACCAATGGGTGCCTATTTTATGTATTAAACGCTTAGTTACGTACTATTAAGCTTTTTCTAACAATGTACGAGCCACTGTGCGCATACCTTGTGTAGTTGCACCAGCAGCCCATTGGCTCGTGCTGCCCATATTAAATGCTGCGGCTAAATCTATGTGTACCCAACCTTTACCATCGTTTGGTACAAAGCGAGATAAAAAGCCAGCCGCATTTGAAGCGCCGCCGTAACCACCGCCTTTTTGAGCACGGCTGTTAGCAGTGTCAGCGTATGGTGATGGGCAGTTTTGCTGGTGCCATTTTTCAAGAGGCAGAGGCCATGCAGCTTCCATTTCTTGCGATGCAAAGTCTTCTACTTCACGAACCAACTCTTTATCAAGGGCAAATAAGGCATTGTACTCTTGACCAACAGCCACTAGTGCAGCTCCGGTAAGTGTTGCCGCATCAATAATAAGTGGAGCGCCAGTCTCACCTGCAGCCATTAGGCCATCGGCAAGCACTAAACGCCCTTCAGCATCGGTATTTACAATCTCTACCGTAGTACCATTTTTGTACGTTAAAATGTCACCTAACTTATAGGCATGACCCGAGATTAAGTTCTCTGCACAGCATAAAAACAGCTTAATGCGTTTTTCAATACCGCGGTTAATAGCCAATGCTAAACCCGCTGTTACCGTTGCCGCGCCACCCATGTCGCACTTCATTCCTAGCATACCTTCGCTAGATTTAATTGAGTAACCGCCTGAGTCAAACGTAATACCTTTACCTACAAGTGCTGCACTTACCGGCGCATTTTCATCGCCTGTTGGGTTGTAATCTAGCTCAAGTAAAACAGGTGGGCGCTCAGAGCCACGGCCCACAGCATGAATGCCAATCCATTGTTGCTCTAATAATGCATCGCCTTTAATAATTTGATAGCTCACGTGTTCAGGCGCTAATGATTGAATAAATTCAGCCGCTTTTTCAGCAAGGCTCTCCGGGTAAATGTCATCGGCTGTGCCGTTTACCATTTCTCGTGCCCACGTAGCTGAGGCTTTTAAATGCGCAAGCTCGTTTAGATCTGATTGTGCGTTATCAACAAATTCAACACCATGTAATGATTTAGGTGTTACAAATCCTTGATAAAAAGCCCATTGGCTTTCTGTGCACCATGTATCGCCCGCAAGCTCAACCTGTTTAACACCTTGGCTTGCAATTGTTCGCGCCGCTTTTTGAACATTTTTTAATGTTTCTTGCTCAGATAAATGCACCGTGGCGCCTTGCTCGTTAAAAGACAACGCCGCGTTTTCGCCCCAATGGCTTGGTGCTGCTTGCTCGCTTAGTTGAACAACAAATTTTTCACTCATGTTAGAATACCCTTACACTTAAATGTGCCACCGAGTTTACTATAGTGAGTACAAGTTCCCAACAGCTTGAGATAAATAACATAAACCAACGCATCAGCCGCGTTTAGCATTGGAATTTAAATGAAATACACCCCAGCTTTACAGCCCGCTACATTATTAAAACGCTATAAACGCTTTTTAGCCGACCTCCAACTTAACGATGGCACTGAATTTACCGCACACTGTGCTAACACAGGTAAAATGACTGGTTGCGCAGAGCCTGGGTTTAGCGCATTTTATTCAACAAGCGATAACAGTAAACGAAAATACCCTCATTCGTTAGAGCTCACCCAAAACAGCCTCTCGCAGCTGATATGTGTAAATACCGCCGTGGCAAATAAAGTAATCGAAGAGGCTATCAACAACCAGCTTATTACAGAGCTTAACGGCTATGAGCAACTTCAAAGTGAAGTAAAATATGGCAGCGAAAACAGCCGTATCGATTTTTTACTCACCAGTGACAACAAACCCGCTTGCTATGTAGAGGTCAAGTCAGTCACCTTGTTAAGCGAAACTGCACCTCAAAGTGGGCAAGGCTACTTCCCTGATGCTCAAACCGTGCGGGGGCAAAAACACATTCGCGAATTAATAGAAATGATCGAACAAGGCCACCGCGCAGTATTACTGTTCGCTGTTTTACACCAAGGTATTAATACCGTGAGTGCAGCAAGCCACATAGATAAAAAATACAGCGATTTGTTAAACCAGGCGATTAAAAAAGGCGTGGAGGTATACGCTTACAAAGCAACTATTTCGCCAAGCGAAGTAACACTGAGTGAAAAAGTGGCCTTTAAATAAAAAAATTAACTTGCTTTTAAACTTTTTGCCCATATAACTAGGCAAGTTTAAATACCGAAATAACGATTAATAAAGCATCAAAATTAAAATATGAGCCTTTTTAGTCAACACACTGGTTGAAGCTAATTCGATTAATTAAAAAATAAATTTGCCTAGGGTATAAGATTCTGCTATTTATACCGCCGGCTAATGCTGAGGCATTAAATTAAGGATTTAGGAGAGAGTTATGCCAGACCAACAAAGACATGGTTTATTGGCTCAAGCCGGTTTAGAACCATACCAAGAAAAGCCGGGCGAAGAGTATATGAATGAAGCACAACGTGCTCATTTTAAAGCGATTTTAGAAGCGTGGCGTAACGACTTACGTAATGAAGTTGACCGCACAAAATCGCATATGCAAGACGAAGCTGCCAACTTTCCTGATCCAGTTGACCGCGCTGCACAAGAAGAAGAGTTCTCTTTAGAACTTCGTACTCGTGACCGCGAACGTAAACTGATCAAAAAAATTGAAAAAACAATCAATTTAATTAAAGAAGATGATTTTGGCTTTTGTGAGTCATGCGGAATCGAAATTGGTATTCGTCGTTTAGAGGCGCGTCCAACAGCAGATTTATGCGTAGACTGTAAAACCCTTGCAGAAATTAAAGAAAAACAAGCTGGGCGCGGTTAATTAAAATTAGTTAACTATGTCTCCTACAGCCGTTACCACGCCAAAGCGTGACTATCGCGGTCGATTTGCACCGTCTCCTTCTGGGCCACTTCATTTTGGCTCACTTGTGGCGGCTGTGGGCAGCTACCTTGATGCTAAAGTAAATCAGGGTAAATGGTTAGTGCGCATTGAAGATATTGACACCACCCGTGTAGTCAAAAATGCCGACTCCGATATTCTAAATACCTTACAAGCCTACGGCCTTTATTGGGACGAACCCGTTGTTTATCAAACTCAGCGACTACCCCTTTATCAGGAAATAACAAACTCCCTGATCCAACAACACTGTGTGTATGGTTGTCGCTGCTCTCGCAAACAAATAAAAGCCATGGGTGGCATTTACCAAGGCCACTGCAAAGCGCTTAACTTATCAACAGAGCAAGGTGCACTTCGTCTTAGCCAACAGCACCCAACCTGCCATTTTAACGATTTGATTCAAGGGAGCATTACCGTAAATAGTGCATTAGCCCATGAAGATTACATAATAAAGCGAAGTGACGGATTATTTGCCTACCAGCTGGTGGTGGTTATTGATGACATTGAGCAAGGCATTAATCGTGTAGTACGCGGCGCCGATTTAATCGAGCCCACAGCACGGCAAATCAGTTTATTTAAACAACTTAATGCGGCCATTCCCCAATACGCACATTTACCCCTTGCGGTTGCAGAGCCTGGCTTTAAACTTTCTAAACAAAATTACGCGCCCGCTATTAGCACAGATAACCCAAAACCTGCACTTATTGATGCATTTGAATTTTTAAACTTACCTGTACATAGTCAATTAAATGATTTATCTGTAGAGCAATTAATGGCGTGGGCCATTAACGAATTTAGCTTAACAGCGGTGCCAAGCATACCTGAAATTCAAATTTCGCAAGGTCAGCATCCAAACAGCACTAAATTTACGCATTTAAGCAAATAAAAAACTTAAAAACGGCTTAATTTCAGTCCATCAACTTAATTTTTATACCGCGCTGGTATATGATAGCCGCCTAAATAGAGGCTATTTACAATAAATTCAAAGCACCGCACTATAATACCTAATTTAGGTGCTTTTTGATTGCGATGACCAGCCAATCATCATTTCTGTAGGAGACAGATTATTATTTCCAAGCTTTTTCAATTTTGCAGGCAAATAATCGGCCCAAATGCCGATGTGCAAAGCACTCAAACAAGTGATGAACCGGTTGTTGTAACACGCGGCGAACATGGTATTTCACGTAAACAATTTAGCCCAAATGCAATCAAAGTACTTTACCGTTTAAAAGACGGTGGTTACGACGCTTACCTAGTAGGTGGTTGTATTCGCGATATATTGTTAGGTCAACAGCCAAAAGACTTTGACGTAGTGACCAATGCCACTCCAGAGCAAGTTAAAAAACTATTTAGAAATTGCCGCCTTATTGGCCGCCGCTTTCGCTTAGCGCATATTGTTTTTGGTCGCGAAATCATAGAAGTAGCCACCATGCGCGGGCACCATGAAGCGCAAGAAGACAAAAACCAAATTAGCCAATCAAGCGAACACGGGCAATTACTGCGCGATAACGTGTATGGTAGCATTGAAGAAGATGCCGAGCGCCGTGACTTTTCTATCAATGCGCTGTACTACTCGATTAACGATTTTTGTATATACGATTACGCCAATGGCTTAGCGGCTATAAAAGCAAAGCAAATTGAGTTAATTGGCGACCCAGAAACGCGCTACCGTGAAGACCCTGTGCGTATGCTGCGTGCGGTACGCTTTGCAACCAAGCTTGATATGAGCATTGCGCCTAAAAGCGAAAAGCCTATTACTGCGCTTGCCAGCCTACTCGATAACATTCCGCCAGCGCGTTTATTTGAAGAAGTGTTAAAGCTGTTTTTAAACGGTAAAGCCGAAGCAAACTATTTAATGCTACGACAATACGGCTTATTTAAATCGTTATTTCCGGTGCTTGATAAAATTTTAGATAAAAACCCTGACGGCTTAGAAGCGGCGTTTATTCAACAAATGTTTCAAAACACCGATAAACGCATTAATGCTGATAAAAAAGTCACGCCTGCATTTATATTTGCCGCTTTACTCTGGTTCCCGCTGCTTGAACGTGCAGATAAAATTAAACAACAAGAACAACTCTCTTACTTTGATGCATTTGCACAAGCAATGAATAAAGTATTAAGTGAAAACGCCCAGCATATAGCCGTACCAAAACGCTTTACCCTAGGCGCTCGCGATATTTGGCATATACAGCAACGTTTAGATAAACGTGCCGGGCAACGTGCTTACAGACTTACCCAGCAACCACGCTTTAAAGCCGCTTACGACTTTTTATTATTACGCGTTGATGCCGGTGAGCAACAACATAGTGAACTTGCTCAGTGGTGGACTCAGTACTTAAGCCAAGATATAAACGGCCAAAAAGACATGGTAAAAAATCTAGGCCATCAAGGTGGGCCTAAACCACGTAAGCGCTCACGCCGCCGCACCACTAAAAAGCCGACTGAGTAATTGTATGCAGTGTGTATATTTGGGTTTAGGTGCCAACCTAAACTCACCCAAAGAGCAGCTTGATAACGCAGTTTATGCGCTTAAAAAGCTGCCGCATAGCGAATTTATAAGTGTATCGCATTACTATGCAAGCAAGCCCATGGGGCCACAAGATCAACCCGACTACGTCAATGCCGTTGCGTGTATTAACACCGCGCTTGAACCTGAGCAATTACTTGATTTAACGCAAGCCATAGAGCTTGAGCATGGGCGAGTAAGAAAAGCCGAGCGCTGGGGGCCGCGTACCCTCGATATAGATACCTTACTGTTTGGGCAGCAAGTTATTAATAACGAACGTTTAACTGTGCCACATTATGGCCTGTGCGAACGTGAGTTTGTAGTTTACCCTTTACTTGAGCTTGCCCCAGAACTGATTTTACCAAGCGGCATTGCATTAAAAACCATTGCGCAAGGCTTACCGCTCAACGACTTACAACAATTACCTCTGTAATTAACCAAGGCTTATGCCTGCGAGGATATTATGTCTAAAATAACCGTTTCTACTTTAAATAAAATGAAAGCAGAAAATAACAAGATCACCGCATTAACCGCATATGATGCCAGTTTT
Source organism: Pseudoalteromonas sp. MM1 (assembly GCF_030296835.1). Taxonomy (NCBI): domain Bacteria; kingdom Pseudomonadati; phylum Pseudomonadota; class Gammaproteobacteria; order Alteromonadales; family Pseudoalteromonadaceae; genus Pseudoalteromonas; species Pseudoalteromonas sp. MM1. Next base: position 2,880,861 of record NZ_AP027922.1, read on the forward strand.
GCTAAGTTATTTCATGATAACGGCGTGGATGTTATTTTAGTTGGCGACTCTTTAGGCATGGTGCTACAAGGCGGCGACGATACCTTAGCAGTTACAAACCAAGATATAGCCTATCATACCCGCTGTGTACGTGGTGGCAGCCGTGAGCTTTTTGTAATAGCCGATATGCCCTTTATGAGCTATTCAAACGTTAGCGACACCTGTAAAAATGCAGCAGAATTAATGCGTGCCGGCGCTAATATGGTAAAACTTGAAGGCGGTGAATGGCTTTACGACAGCATTAAAAGCTTAACGCAGCAAGGTATTCCTGTGTGTGGCCATTTAGGATTAACGCCGCAATCGGTACACGTATTTGGTGGCTTTAAAATTCAAGGACGCGAAGACGACAAAGCGCAAAAAATGATTGACGATGCAAAAGCACTTGAAGATGCAGGCGCCCAATTATTAGTGCTTGAGTGTATCCCAAGTGCGCTTGCTAAACGCATTACCGATGCCGTGACTATTCCTACTATAGGTATTGGCGCAGGCAATGTAACAGATGGCCAAATACTGGTAATGCACGACTTAGTGGGTATTTCTGCAGGATATATTCCTAAATTTTCTAAAAACTTTTTACTAGAAACTGGCAACATGCCAGATGCAGTTAAAAAATATTGTACAGACGTTAAAAGTGGCGCATTTCCAAGCGCCGAACATGAGTTTAAATAATGCAGTCAATTACTGAAATTAAATCGTTACGTAGTCAAGTTAAAGCGTGGCGCCAAGCAGGCTTAAGCGTGGCTTTAGTGCCAACCATGGGCAACTTGCACCAAGGCCATTTTTCGTTAGTCGAAAAGGCTAAAACAATGGCAGACAAAGTGGTTGTGAGCATTTTTGTCAACCCAATGCAATTTGGTGCCAACGAAGATTTAGATAGCTACCCACGTACATTAAATGAAGACAAACAAGGCTTAGCCGACTTAAACACCGATATTGTATTTACCCCAAGCGTAGATACTATTTACCCAAACGGGCTGGGTGAGCAAAGCTTTGTAGATGTACCGGGTGTTTCTATGGGGTATTGCGGCGGCACGCGCCCTGGGCACTTTAGAGGCGTTGCCACGGTAGTAACTAAGTTATTTAATTTAGTACAGCCAGATTATGCATGCTTTGGCGAAAAAGACTTTCAGCAACTACAAGTGATAAAAACCATGGTACGCGATTTATCAATTCCGGTTGAAATTATCGGCGTACCGACCATGCGTGAAGTATCAGGGCTTGCTATGAGCTCGCGAAATGGCTATTTATCTGCAGAGCAAAAAGCCACGGCTACCGCATTATTTAAAACCCTAAACAGTTGCGCTGAGCAGCTCAAAACAGGTAATACCGATTACAAAGCACTTGAGCAAATAGCAAAAAGTAGTTTAGAACAAGCCGGCTTAAAGCCTGACTATTTTGAGATAGCTCAACGAGATACATTAAAAGCTGCTACACTTGATGATACACAACTTGTTATTTTAGCTGCCGCCTTTTTAGGTAATGTTAGATTAATCGACAATTTACAAGTTGAGATTTAACAAAAGCGCAGCTCAACGTTAAGGATAAGCATGCAAACATTTATTAAAACGAGTGCCCTAGCCCTTTCATTTTCATTGTTAGCAGCTTGCCAAAATCAAGTGAAAAACCCTGAGTTAAACCAATGCGCACAACAAAACTATCAGTGCGAAAATAGTTGCGATCAGCAATCGATTGACAAAGGTTTAAAACAGCAAGTGTGCTCTGCCAAATGTGTAGAGAGCTACAATCAGTGTAAAGCACAAGCGCAAAAGCTGACTGATCTGTAATCGCTTTTAGTAAGTTAGTCTGTTTTACGCTTTAAAATTTTACACACAAAAAAACCGCTCATTGAGCGGTTTTTTTATTGGTTGGGTTTAAATTATAAACCTAACTTTTTAAGCTCTGCTTCTGCTAACTTAGCAGATAGTGGTACGTAACCATCTTTTTCAACGATTTTTTGACCGTCTTTAGAAAGTACCATTTTTAAGAACTCAGCTTCAATTGGTGAAAGCGGCTTATTAGGGTGCTTGTTCACGTAAACGTATAAGAAACGAGAAAGTGGGTATTTACCTTTAGCAACATTATCAAGCGTTGCATCTACGTAGTTAGTGCCTTTTTTAGATAAAGGAACCGTACGTACACCCGACGTTTTGTAACCAATGCCTGAGTAACCAATCGCGTTTAATGAAGATGAGATTGACTGTACAACAGAGGCTGAACCTGGTTGCTCATTTACGTTGTTACGGAAGTCACCTTTACACAGTGCTTTCTTTTTAAAGTAACCGTAAGTACCTGATACAGAGTTACGTCCGTATAATTGAATGTCTTTTGCAGCCCAGTCGCCCGTTAGGCCAACATCGCTCCAGCGGTTAACTTGCTCAGACGCACCACATTTACGAGTAGATGAAAAAATAGCATCTACTTGGTCAATACGTAAGCCTTCAATTGGGTTATCTTTGTGTACAAATACCGCTAATGCATCAATCGCTACACGCACTTCTGTAGGCTTGTAACCGTAGCGTTTTTCAAACGCTTCGATTTCTTTTGATTTCATTTTACGGCTCATAGGACCCATGTTAGAGGTGCCTTCAGTAAGCGCTGGTGGAGCAGTAGACGAACCTGCCGCTTGAATTTGAATATTTACATTTGGGTAAATACGTTTGTACTCTTCAGCCCAAAAAGTCATCATGTTAGCTAAAGTATCAGAGCCTACAGATGAAAAGTTACCTGAAACGCCGTTAATTTTTTGATATTCAGGAATTGCGTCGTCAAGAGCAACAGCCTGTGCAGATACTAATGTTGTAACAGCCACACCCATTGCGGCAACTAAGTTTTTAAATTTCATGCGGGGTTCTCCGATTTGTTCGTCCCATTTCCTAACTGTCGTCTACTGTAAAGTGAGTAGATGACAGTTACATTACTCTTAAATGACACTTTTATGACTTTACTTTTTGTTACCGTTAACTTGCTAAGTTAACAAGCTTATCCTTTGAAAAATCGAAAGAAAAACACGAGCCTCTACCAAGCTCACTGGTTATATTTAATTTACTATCGTGACGTGTAAGCACGTGTTTAGTAATTGCTAAGCCTAAACCTGAGCCACCGGTTGTGCGGCTCCTTGCTTTATCTACGCGGTAAAAGCGCTCAGTTAAACGATTTATATGCTCTGGTGCAATACCATCGCCATTATCATTTACACTAAAGTGCGCAAGCCCCTCTTTACGCTGCCAGGTAACAACAATTTTTCCGCCCGCTTTAGTGTAATGTATAGCGTTAAACACTAAATTAGAAAACGCACTGCGTAGCTCATCTTCAGAGCCTTTAATATCAAGCTCATTATCTATATCAAAAATAAGCTCATGGCCTTTATCTTGGTTTATAGACTGCGCTTCGGTTTTAATGTAGTTGAGCATTTGCGGCACATTTATGGCTTTGTCGTTGTCTTGCCTGCGCGCCCCTTCAATACGCGAAAGAGATAAAAGCTGATTAACTAAGCTGTCCATACGCTTACATTGCTCAAGCATGGTATTTTGCGCTTTATTCCACATTGCAGGCGGTGGCATCATATCGCCATCCATCATTTCAAGGTAGCCAGTAACGACCGTAAGCGGCGTACGCAGCTCATGCGATACATTGGCAACAAAGTCTTTGCGCATTTGCTCTAGCTGCTTTAGGCGTGTTACATCACGTACTACCACCATAAGCTGCGTGTTGGCATACGGCATTACCCTAAATTCAAGCACTTGGTCAACAATATGCCCGTTATCAAGCTCTAATGGCTCTTCAAATTCACCGCGCAGCATGTACTTGGCAAATTTAGGTTCGCGTATTAGGTTATCTAGGCGCTGGCCATGATCGGTCGGCCATTGTAGCCCCAATACTTTAAGTGCAAGTTGGTTACACCAAACAATGCTTAAATCACTTTGCAATACCACTACGGCATCGGGTACAGCTTCAGCCCCATCGCGAAAGCGACGAATTAAATCGGCCAGTTCGTTGCGTTTTTTACGATTACGGTGCTGTAAATGATAAATGCCTTCAAATACTTGTTCCCACGCACCCTCGCCCTCTGGTGGGTTAAAGCTACGTTGATTTAAAAGCCAATCGCTTAAGCGATAAAGTTGATGGTAATGCCAGACTAAAAGAGAAGAAGTGCCTAAAAATAAAAGCAAAAATGGTGCACCAATAAGTACACCAACTAATAACAGGGGTAAAAAATAGATAAACAGACGTTTTACTAACGCCTGTTTATTAATAACTCGATACATACACTCACTTTACCTTTGAGTAGTAATTTATGCGTACTCACACCCTAGCTGCGGTACCTTATAATTTACTAGAAAAACGATAACCTGCACCACGTACTGTTTGTACTAAGCGATCATGCCCCAGCGGTGCAATCGCTTTGCGTAAACGTCGTATGTGCACATCAACTGTACGGTCTTCTACGTACACATTAGTTCCCCAAACATGATCAAGCAGTTGCTCACGGCTATAAACACGCTCTGGGTGAGTCATAAAAAAATGTAATAATCTAAATTCGGTTGGGCCCATATCAAGCTCGCTTCCCTCAGAGGTAACGCGGTGCGATATTGGGTCTAAACGCAAGCCATGTACTTCTATGGCTTCTTCTAATGAGGTAGGCGATACACGGCGAATAACCGCTTTAATGCGAGCCATTAACTCTTTAGGAGAAAAAGGTTTAGTAACGTAGTCATCTGCCCCTACTTCTAGGCCGCGTACTTTGTCTTCTTCTTCGCCGCGGGCTGTAAGCATAATAATTGGAATTTGACGTGTGTATTCACTTTGCTTAAATTGCTTAGCTATTTGAATACCGCTACCGCCTGGTAACATCCAATCGAGTAAAACCATATCTGGGTATGGTTCAACCATAGCTGCAATGGCAGAATCGTAATCTTCTGCTTCAATTGCTTGAAATCCATTTTGTTCTAAAACAAAAACTAACATCTCTCTGATAGGAGCTTCATCATCTACGACTAGTACTTTACGTGACATTCCAAATTATCTCTTACGCTATCGAATTAGTTTTCATTATTATGACTAAGTATGACATTTTTATGAAAGTGTAACGTGTAAATTAAAATCCTGGTAAAAAAAACACAAAATAGTGACAAAAAACATCATTAACGTCATATTTTTAAAACTATTTTGCAAATTAAGGTTAATCAAAACATATTTACAAAAAGATGACAGTTCTATTTCTGAGTAGACACTCATAGCGGGATCATTACTTTACTAACACAGTAAAAAAACCAGATACGAAACTGATTTTGCACTGCTAGATGTCATTATGTGGCTAAAAATAGATCTGTTTTTTACTAAGCAGCCTATTAAAAGATCTGGTTTTTACTAAGCTGATCGGGTTTGGGATCACACTTATACTTAGTCAAACAACTAAGCACCTGATCTATTGTACAAATAAAAAACGATCTGATTAATTGAGTGCCTAACTTAGCGTAAAACTATGCGCTAGTTGGTAAATAAATGATCCAAACGCGGCGCGGTTAGTAAATCAGTGATCCCACTTTAGTAAGTTGGTATAACAGTGATCCCAGTACTTTGCGGTATAAAAAAACCAGCTGGATTACGCCAGCTGGTTTTTATAACGGTATTTTTTAATTAAAGATCATTATTTAATTTGTGGGTCTAACTCACCACTTAAATACTTAAGGTGCATATCATCAAGTGAAATTGGCTTAATTTTCCCAGCTTGTCCTGCTGTACCAAACGCGTTGTAGCGGGCAACACAAATCTCTGTCATTGCTTTAGTTGCTTCTGCTAGGTATTTACGCGGATCGAAGTTAGATGGGTTAAGCGCCATATGACGGCGAATAGCACCAGTAGAGGCCAAGCGTAAATCGGTATCAATATTTACTTTACGTACACCGTATTTGATCCCTTCTACAATTTGCTCAACAGGTACGCCGTATGTTTCAGGAATTTCGCCACCGTATTGATTTATGATCTCTAACCACTCTTGGGGTACAGATGATGATCCGTGCATTACTAAGTGTGTGTTCGGGATACGGGCGTGAATTTCTTTAATACGATCAATCGCTAAAATATCATCTGTGGGTGGGCGCGTAAATTTGTAAGCCCCGTGCGATGTACCACACGCTATTGCCAAGGCATCAACGTGAGTTTTATTTACAAAATCGGCGGCTTCTTCTGGATCGGTAAGCATTTGATCGGTAGTAAGCTTTCCTTCTGCGCCTACACCATCTTCTTCGCCCGCTTCTCCGGTTTCAAGTGAGCCAAGTACACCTAGCTCGCCTTCAACCGACACGCCACAGGCGTGCGCCATAGCCACGGTTTCGCGTGTTACTTCTACATTATATTCGTAACTTGATGGGGTTTTTCCGTCAGTCATTAATGAGCCATCCATCATAACTGATGAAAAGCCAAGTTGAATTGAGCGTTGGCAAACACCGGGTGAGGTGCCGTGATCTTGGTGCATTACTACTGGAATGTGCGGCCATTCTTCAACGGCTGCTAAAATCATGTGGCGGATAAATGGAGCACCAGCATAAGCACGTGCGCCTGCTGATCCTTGAACAATTACTGGGCTGTTTGTTTTATCAGCCGCTTCCATTATTGCGCGCATTTGCTCTTGGTTATTCACGTTAAAGGCTGGAACGCCGTAACCGTGTTCAGCTGCATGATCTAAAAGTTGTCGCATACTGATTAAAGCCATTGGGTATTCTCCAATTTATCGACAGCAGTCTCCTGCCATCTAGTTTGAACGGATGTGTTAATTTGACGCAATCACTGCGTCACGAACCATCGCAACTAAAACTGCAAAGTTTCGTCTTAATTAACTATTAAATAAGGGTGAGAGGTATTTAATAATTAATCGTTGGTGAGGGTTCCCCCTCACCTAATGCGGCTAAAAATTTATTATTAAGCGCGCGACTCTAGCATTTCTACTGCTGGAAGTTTTTTGCCTTCTAAAAACTCTAAGAACGCACCACCACCGGTAGAAATGTAAGATACTTTATCGGCAATGCCGTATTTATCAATTGCAGCTAAGGTATCACCGCCACCAGCAATTGAAAACGCATTAGAGTTAGCAATTGCTTGGGCAATAGCACGCGTGCCATTACCAAACTGATCAAATTCAAATACGCCAACAGGGCCATTCCACACTACAGTACCTGCATTTGCTATAATTTTAGCAAGTTGGCTGGCTGTATCAGGGCCAATATCAAAAATCATGTCATCGCTTGTTACTTCGCTTACATCTTTAAGCGTAGCAACTGCTGAGTCTGAAAATTCATTACCTACTACAACATCAGTCGGTACCGGAATTTCACCATTGTTTTGTTTAGCTGCTGCACATAAACGATTTGCTTCATCCATTAAATCAGCTTCGTAAAGTGATTTACCAACCGGATGACCTGCTGCTGCAATAAAGGTATTAGCAATACCGCCACCAGTTACTAGCTGATCAACAATCGTTGAAAGCGAGTCTAAAACAGTTAATTTAGTTGATACTTTAGAACCACCTACAATAGCGACTAATGGGCGAGCTGGGTTATCTAATGCTTTACCTAATGCTTCAAGCTCTGCTGATAATAACGGGCCAGCACAGGCAATATCTGCAAATAAACCAACGCCATGAGTAGACGCTTGTGCGCGGTGAGCGGTGCCAAATGCATCCATTACATACACATCACACAGTGCTGCAAGTTGTTTTGATAACGCTTCGTCGTTTTTCTTCTCACCTTTATTAAAGCGTACGTTTTCAAACACAACCACTTCGTTATCGGCAACTTCAACGCCGTTTAAGTAGTCTTTCTCAAGGCGTACATTTTGCTCAAGTGCATCGTTTAAGTAATCGGCAACAGGAGCAAGTGAAAACTCGTCGTCGTACTCACCTTCTGTTGGGCGGCCAAGATGCGACATAACCATTACCTTAGCGCCTTTTTCAAGCGCTAATTTAATAGTAGGCAGCGCAGCACGAATACGTGCGTCTGACGTCACTTTACCTGCTTTTACTGGCACATTTAAATCTTCACGAATTAATACGCGCTTGCCGTTTAAATCTAAATCTGCCATTTTTATGACCGACATAACATCTCCTTAGTTAACGATACTTGAACCTGAAAAATAAATTTTAAAATTATTATAAAACGCTTACTTAGCCATCATCGCACGTGCTGTATCTAGCATACGATTGGCAAAACCCCATTCGTTATCACACCAAACAAGTAACTTTATCAGGCGTTTGTGACTAACACGTGTCTGCGTGCCATCAATAATACAAGAATGTGGGTCGTGATTAAAATCAACCGATACCAGTGGCTCTTCGGTGTAACTTAAAATGCCTTCTAAGCGATCTTTTGCTTGTGCTTTAAGTGCTGTATTTACCGCGTTTAAATCTACATCGGCATTTACTGTAACACTTAAGTCCATTGCCGTTACGTTAATTGTCGGCACGCGAACCGCAATGGCTTCAAAGCGCCCTTCAAATTTTGGTAAAATGCGGTCTATTCCTCGTGCTAATTTTGTATCAACCGGAATAATAGACTGACTCGCAGCACGGGTACGACGTAAATCATGATGATACGCATCAATCACTTGTTGATCGTTCATCGACGCGTGAATAGTGGTAATAGCACCCGATTCAATGCCAAACGCATCATCTAGTACTTTAATAACAGGCACCACACAGTTTGTAGTACACGAGCCGTTAGATACAATTGAGTGCTCACTTTTTAGCTCATCGTCGTTAATGCCATACACAATGGTGGCATCTACGTCGTTATCAGCTGGGTGCGAAAACAACACCTTTTTAGCGCCCGCGGTAATGTGTAGTTGTGCATGCTCACGCGAGTGATAAACACCGGTACATTCAAGTACTACATCTACATCAAGGGTTTGCCAAGGTAATTCTACTGGGTTTTCTTCACAAAATAGTGCAATGGTATCGCCTGCAACACTAATGGTGTCTTCACCAAGTTTTACAGGAAAAGAAAAACGACCGTGGGATGTGTCGTATTTTAATAAATGAGCAATAGCTTCAGGGTCAGCAAGTTCGTTAATCGCAACAATTTTTATCTCGTCGCTCAAACCTGACTCGTACAACGCGCGGACAATATTTCGACCAATACGACCAAAACCATTAATTGCAAGTTTGATTGCCATGAAATATAAAATCCACTCTCTTTACGTGCAGACAAAGGCATCAATGCCTTTTAGATGGCTGTATTGTAATCGACCTTGAACATTTTTATAAGAGGGAGCGATTAGAAACTTTAAATTAATGAAACTTTTAATATCAAAATTAATAAGCAAAATTAGTTAACAACATTTATATCCTTCCAATTAAACAATAAAAGTCTTAGTCCTTTAGTCTAATTTATAGAATTAACATTGAATTTTAATCTAATCGGGTTATGTTATTAAAATCAAAAAATTTACCTTTTCTTAAAAGTAAATTATCAAAACAAAAGATCATTTATCTAAACTTTAGGTTAGAAAATAAAATGACAATACACACAAAAATTATCATTGCAGATGATCACCCCCTGTTTAGGCAAGCATTGTCGCTAATGCTTACTTCAAGCTTTACTGACTCTTCATTGCTTGAGGCTCAAACTATAGCCGAACTAGAACAAGCACTTATTGATACACCCGACATCGACCTTATTTTATTAGATTTAGATATACCCGGAGCGGAGGGGTTTAATACACTTAATAGCATTCGTCTTAAATACCCACATATCGCGGTAGTAGTTATCTCTGGATTTGAAGAGTCTGAAACCATTAATAAGGCAATAGAATTTGGGGCTGCTGGTTTTATACCTAAATCCACTCCCGTTAACGACATGGTAGCTGCACTTAATAGCATTATTAATGGTGAGCTTTGGGTCCCCGCTTATGCATTAAAACAAGGGGCTCAGCAAGATAAAGAAAGTAAAATTTCAACACTCACTAATCAACAACGAAAAATACTTTTTATGCTGGCTGATGGACTACTCAATAAACAAATTGCGTATGACCTAAACCTGTCTGAATCGACAATAAAAAGTCATGTGAGTACAATTTTTTTAAAGCTGGGTGTTAAAAACCGTACTCAAGCCGTTATTTTGCTAAACCACCATAAGCATGAGCATGACTTTTTTACTCATAACACACCTTAAAGAAATGTATCGGATATATAATTTTTTTCTAATCGCTTAGTTAAAAGAGAGCTCATCAGCGCTCTTAACGCAATAGGTTTAACTATTTTACGCAAATATCCGATATCAGCATTCTGCGCCTGTTTTTGTACTGACTCATCCATAGTGGCTGTAATGAGAATTGCAGGTAATGGATACGGGCTTACTGCACGTATAGCTTTAATCAGCTCAATACCATTGTAATATCGAACGTGAGCAGGGCTGTGTTTTTGGGCCCCGAGTAATCCCGTGCTCGTTTGTGAATCACATGCGGGTATAGCTTCATCTGTTAGCTGATAATCAACCAGTAATATATCAATATCTTCCTCGTGGCTTTTGTAAATAGACATAGCCTGTTGAGCATTTGAGGCTATTAGCACATTACACTTCCATGCTGATAGTAAATCCTTCATACCTGCCGTCACGCTTTCCTCATTGTCTATACACAGCACACACACGCCTTGTAAGTTGTTACTCGCCTGTATAGGTTTAGGGGCTGCAAGCTTAACCTCTGACGCTAAAGGCACTTCTACACTAAATGTACTGCCACAATTTACCTTAGAGAGTAGCCCAAGCTTATGATTGAGTATTTCAGCTAAACTTTTTGCAATATTTAAGCCTAAACCAAGCCCTTTTGGACCCACCAGCTTGGTTGATAATTGTATAAATTGTTCAAACACTTGCTGTTGTTTTTCGTGTGGGATCCCGGGGCCATTATCAATTACTTGTATGCACAGGTTTTGCCCTTTCCTGCGACAACCTAACAATACTTTCCCATCGTGTGCATAACGAAAAGCATTACTTAAAAAGTTCTGTACAATTCGGGCAAGTAAAGTTAAGTCACTTTTTATATACACCTTACTCGAAGCACATCTAAAATCTATCGCGTAATCGTGCGTTAAAGCTGAAAACTCAAGCTTTAACATAGAGAATAGTTTTTCAATTGGAAATACACTGATATCAGGGGTTATATTACCGCTTTCAATACGTGCTATTTCGTTTAAATCGAGTAAAAGATTATTAGCAATCTCTAAAGAGTTATCTATTTGCTTAATTTGCATTCGCTCTTGCGCAGATACCTTGGCGCTTAAACTTACCGCAGATGAAAACAAGCGAGCAGCAGAAAGTGGCTGTAATAAATCGTGGCTACATGCTCTTAAGTATTGGCTTTTTTTAAGGTGGGCTTGCTCTGCTTTTAGTTGTGCTGCTACAAGTTCTTGATTCGCCTTTTCGAGTTCAACATTCGCCTGCTCTAACTCTTTAGTACGTGCTAAAACGCGGCTTTCTAAGTCTGTATTTTCTTCTTTTAGGTATTTTTCGGCTTTTCTAAATTCTGTAATATCTGTAAAAATCATTACAAAGCCCCCGCCTGGGATCGGGTTTCCTTCAATATTAATAATTTTATCATTAAGTAAACGTCGCTCAGACTGATGCCTACTTCCTGCTTTTAAATACCCTAAACGTTTATTTACCTGAGCCTCAATATCACATACATATCGCTTTTGATTTGTAAGGTTGTATCTAATAAGTTCACTGATAGGGCAACCAATATATATAAAATCTTTTGGGTAATTAAAAATATCTAGGTATTGCTTATTCCAAGCCACTAAATTTAAGTCGCCATCAATCACTGAAATACCTTCACTGGTATTTTCAATGGCGCCTTGTAAAACTGAGCGACTAAACTCAAGCTGCTGAGTAGAATTATCTTCCACAATTTTTGCGACCTGGTCAAAAGCCATATCGCGCCCACCTAAACCAAAAGACAATACAAGTTTAGCTGACGCAGCCCCAAGCACAGGTGCCAAAGTATTCTCAGCATGAAATAGTAATGCTTCATTGTAGGTTTTATGCTTTTTATCTTTGTGCAGTATATTAAATTGCGCAAAACACTGTTTTGACTTTTCAAAACCAATAAAGCGGGACAAAAGCAGTTCAAGTTCACTTATATCTACCTTTGGTTGCTTAGGAAAATGCCTATGGTGATTTTTACCTGTACCGTAAAAAAACTTACTTTGCATTTCTTCGCGGATGTTTTGCCGGGTCAGCAATGACACTATAAATAATACGCTTATATTTAGGCTTAACCCTATTAAGGTCATTACCGTGGTTTTAGGCCAAGTCGTGTTACTAAATAAGTGTTCATAAAAACCAAGCTGCGGGAGTAAATTGCCAAATCCCCAAATTAGAAAGCCGCAACTTATCCCCCAAAAAACGCCCTTTTGTGTGGCTCTTGGCCAGAAAAAAGCAGCTATCAATGCAGGTCCAATTTGCGCAATAGCGCCAAAAGCAATTTCACCCAATGATGATAACGCGCCAGGCGGAGAAATAAGCAACATACCAAGGCTTAATGCTATAACAACAACCACTAACGCCTTACGAATAAATAAAAGCCGTGATTGAAAATGCAAATAATCATGGTTTTTCCTAGGTGAAAATTTAAATATAAGCGGGAAGACAATTTCATTGCTCAACATCGTACTCAACGCAATGGTTGATACAATAACCATGGAACTGGCTGCAGAAACAGCTCCTAAAAACGCAAATAACGACAACCACACCTGCCCATAATAGGCGGGTAAAAATAATACATAAGCATCTGCATTTAACGATTCGGCATAGTTTAAAGTGCCCGCTAAACCAATAGGCCCTGCAAAAAATGCAAATACTAAAATGTAAGCAGGTAACAACCAACGCGCTAAGCTACTTGTTTTTCTATCTTTTATTTCAACAAACATGACTTGAAACTGGCGCGGTAAACATAAGCAAGCAGACATAACAATAAATAGTAAACCAAACATACTCACTAAATTACTTGACTCAAATTGCTGCGCTAAAGAAACATGCCCTTTTGACTTTTCTAAAATTTCTAAAGGTGAGTCATAAATTACAAACGATACAAAAAGCCCCACGAGTAAAAATGCAATCAGTTTAACGGCTGACTCAAATGCAATAGCTATCATCACTCCAGGGTGGCGCTCTGTTACATCAATCGTTCTGATACCAAAAATAATTGTAAAGCCAGTTAAAATAACACTAACAATTAAACCAAGCTGCCAAACTGGCAGATCCTGACTTTCTTGCAAGATAATATACGAGTCAATAATTGCTTTAAGTTGTAAGGCTATATAGGGCAAAGTGCCTATTAACGCGACTAGCGTAATAATAAGTGCCAAACTTTGTGACTTGCCAAAACGGGCAGAGAGTAAATCGGCTATTGAGTTTGTTTTTAGTTGCAGGCTCGTTTTTATAATCCGCTGTATAAAAGGCCACGCAAATATAAATAATAAAATAGGGGCTAAATAAACAGGAATATAATTAAAGGAGCCGCTAGCAGCCTGTGCAGATGTACCTAAAAAACCCCAAGATGTACAGTATACACCCAGCGATAGCGCATAAATAATCGCATGCTGCTTAGCAACTAGTTTATGACGATACTTTCCACCTAAAAAAGCAATTAAAAACAGTAAGCTTATATAGCCAATGCTTACACTTATTAGCAACCAGTTAGAAAACATAATGAGCTTCTTGTCCGTGCTTTTTAGCACATTTTTTATTATTAGCAGAAGTGGGAGTTACCCTTTTTACATCCTGAATTTAACCATATAGCACCTAACTAAAGAACTAGACTAAAGGACTAAACGATAGGTGCTAAGTCTTATTACTAATTGTTGCTTTGTTCGGTTTACTTACTATTAGCTGAACAACTAATACAAGGGAATAAGCTAGATGTTCGATTCAAAATATAAAAAACTACTACTGGCCTCTTCGTTACTAACTGCAAGTTCAGCCGCTTTTGCCGGCTACGAAATCAAACTAACAGAAAACGATAAACTCACATTTGGTGGCTATATAAAAATAGACTCTCGGTATGTTGATGGAGATGTAGCTTATCGTGATTTTTGGATTGGGGATGGCACAGCGCTTGAAGAAGATGCCTCTCAGTTTAAAATTTTTGCTAATGAAACCCGTTTCAACACCAAGTATGTCCATGGCGATGTTACCGGCTTTATTGAAATGGATTTTAACGGTGGTGGTGGTAACGAAATAATATCGAACTCTGCAAACCCGCGCATACGTCATGCTTTTATAAACTATCAAGACCTCACTGTTGGCCAAACGTGGTCAACGTTTATGAATACCAGTGCAATTCCAGAAGCAGCCGATTTTGCAGGTGCTACCACAGGGCTGGTGTTTATTCGCCAAGGGCAAGTGCGTTATAACATGGGTAATTTTCAACTGTCGCTAGAAAACCCAGAAACATGGGGCGGCGATACCTCTAACGACAAACTACCCGATTTAGTCGCTCGCTATAACTTTAAAGATGATTGGGGCAACGTATCAGTATCGGCCCTTACGCGTCAGCTTAACACTCTCTCAGGTGAGCAAGAATCTGCTTTTGGTATGTCTGTGGCAGGTTTAGTTAAAACAACTGGCAAAGATGATTTACGTTTTCAATTTCACAAAGGTGAGCTTGGTCGCTATGTCGGCGCTGCTGCTGCAAAAGATGTATACGATAACGAAGTTGAAGATCTCACTTCGGTACTCATAGCATACCGCCACTTTTGGACTGATACACTTCGTTCAAGCGTGCTCTACGGAAAAGTTGAAGGTGATGTGTCTGAGCGCGAACGTACTCAATGGGGCGTTAACGTATTTCAAAATTTAACCAAGGATTTAGTGGTGGGCTTTGAAGTAGGTAACTTCTGTATGGATGAACAAGATAAAGACTCTAACTACGTTCAAGCCACATTGAGATTTGCACTTTAAACCACTTTACCTCTAATGCTTAGCACCGCGTAACACTCCCAACCAATGTTACGTTTGGGAGGAGAATACTCTCCTCCCCTTTTTACATTAGAGACAGTCAATCCGAAAAATTTGGAGAGCAGCTATGACAGCTTTAATACTTAATGTAGAAAACATATCACTTGCTTTTGGTGGGGTTAAAGCCTTAACCGATGTGAGCTTTTCTGTAAAAGAAGGGTCTGTTTTTTCAATTATTGGCCCTAATGGGGCCGGTAAAACCTCAATGTTAAATTGTATTTCAGGGCGCTATACCCCTAATAGCGGTAATATTTTTTTTAATAATAAAAACGTAACTAGTTTGCAGCCAAACGACCGCGCCGATTTAGGCATGGGTCGAACATTTCAAAACCTCGCTTTATTTGGTCATATGTCGGTATTAGACAACATTATGGTTGGCCGTCATCACTTATTAAAAAATAATTGGCTAACGGGTCCATTATATTGGGCATCCGGTGCGCAAAAAGAAGAACTTAAACACAGACGGAAAGTTGAAGAAGTCATCGACTTTTTAGAAATATCCCACATCCGAAAATCCATAGCAGGCACCCTGTCTTATGGCTTACGCAAACGCGTAGAGCTTGCAAGGGCAATGGCCCTCAATCCTAAACTTATTCTACTTGACGAGCCAATGGCAGGCATGAACCTAGAAGAAAAAGAAGATATGGCTAGGTACATTCTTGACCTTAATGAAGAGTTTGGGATCACCGTTGTCATGATTGAACACGACATGGGCGTGGTGATGGATATTTCCCATGAAGTAATGGTTTTAGATTTTGGTAAAAACTTAATTTGTGCCAAACCAGAACAAGTAATGGCAGACCCATACGTAAAACGTGCCTATTTAGGACTCGAAGAAGCCGATAGCGAACCTGAAGAAGTTAACACATTAGAGGAAGTAAGCTAATGACTCACCATGATTCAATTAATGATTTTGAAATGGCCGAACTCAATACCTTTCCTAAAATATTACAGTTTAATGCCCAGCAATGGCCTCATGAAACAGCCATGCGAGAAAAAGAATTTGGTATATGGAATGAATTTACATGGGAAGATTATAACAACCGAGTAAAGTGGCTCACACTTGCATTGCTAGATAAAGGTACAAATAAAGGTGATGCAATTGCCTTGCTTGGCGATAATCGCCCTGAATGGGTGTGGGGAGAAGTAGCTGCACACGCAATGCGATGCCACTCTTTAGGTATTTATCAAGATTCAATGCATGAGGAAGTGGCCTACTTACTCCAAAGTAGTCATGCCACGGTTGTAATAGCTGAAGATGAAGAACAGTGCGATAAATTACTCGAACTTGGCGATGAAATTTCACACGTAAAATTTATTGTTTACTGCGACCCTAGAGGCATGCGCAAATACAACGATGAGCGCTTAATTGACGTAAATTCACTGTATACACTTGGCCAAACCATAGATAACAGTGAACCTAATCGCTACCCACAACTAATTGAAGCAACCTCCCCAGACGACATAGCAATTTACTGCACAACATCAGGCACTACTTCAAAGCCTAAAATAGCACTACTCAACGGTGGTAATTTTGTTAAACATTGCAGCGCTTACTTAAGAGCAGATCCACGCCATCCAGGCGATAACTACGTATCGGTATTACCTCTGCCTTGGATAATGGAGCAAGTTTATGCTGTTGGCCAAGCACTTATTGCACGTCAAATAGTTAACTTTGTTGAAGAGCAACAAACATTAATGTCTGATCTTAGAGAAATAGGCCCAAGCTTCGTATTACTTGCCCCACGAGTATGGGAAGGAATATTAGCAGATGTTCAAGCTCGGATGATGGACTCAACACCATTAAAAAGAAAACTATTTTCTTTTGCCATGAGCATTGCCGAAAAAAGCCAGCTTAAAGGTAAAAAATCGTGGTTTGCAGAGCTTATTTTAATGAGAGCGCTTAGAGACAGACTCGGCTTTTCATATTTAAAATCGGCAGCAACCGGCGGAGCCGCAATGGGCCCAGACACGTTTAGGTTTTTTCAAACCATTGGTGTGCCGTTAAGGCAACTTTATGGGCAAACAGAAATGTGCGGCGCTTATACAATTCATCATCAAAACGATGTTGATTACGATAGCGTTGGCTTTGCGTTTGATAATGCGCAAGTAAAAGTTATTAACGAAGATGAAGCCGGTGTTGGCGAAATTGTTGCAAAAACAGTGGGTATGTTTACCGGCTACCTTAATAATCAAGATGCATACAACGAAGATGTAAAAGATGGATGGATGCAAACAGGCGATGCTGGCTACTTTAAGCCTTCAGGACATTTGGTTGTTATCGATCGAATAAAAGACTTAGCATGTACAAGTAACGGCGTTCAATACTCACCGCAATACATTGAGAATAAATTGAAGTTTTCGTCATTTATTGGCGAAGCCGTCATATTAGGTAAAAACAAACCTTATTTATCAGCCATCATTTGTATTCGTTTTAGTATCGTTGCTAAATGGGCAGAACAACACGGCTACTCATTCACAAATTACACTAACTTATCTACCCACCCTGAAGTTTATAAAAAGCTCAGTGAAGAAATACAACGTGTTAATGAATCGCTTCCTGACGCTCAAAAAATACATAAGTTTTTACTGCTTTATAAAGAACTTGATGCAGATGATGGAGAGCTTACACGTACGCGTAAAGTAAGACGCAGCGTTATTGCCCAAAAGTATGGCGATATCATAGATGCGATATACCAAGATCAAAATATAGTTGATGTTGATACCCTTGTTGTATTTCAAGATGGCACTAAAACACGCATTCAAACGCAACTTAAAATCCAATCTCTTATTAGTACTCCCACAGTCACTCCCGTGGCAAACACTCACACTGAAGCACAACGGAGAGCATCATGAACTTTGAATTACTCATTCAGTTAATCATTAATGGGCTTATTGTCGGCCTGCTGTATGGCGTCGTCGGTATGTGTTTTGTTTTAGTTTATAAGTCGACACAAATTGTAAATTTTGCACAGGGCGAATTTTTACTTGTAGGTGCCTGGGTGTGCTGGAGCGTGCTTATATATTTAGAACTCCCCTTTATTGTTGGCTTTTTGCTCACAATGGCGTTTATGGCAGCCTTTGGTATTTTAATTCAAATGATTGTATTACGCCCTATGATTGGCGAGCCAATTATTTCAGTCATTATGGTCACAATTGGTTTATCTATCTTTTTCCAAGCATTGATGAAATGGATCTTTGGAGTATCAGCGCAAAGTTAC
The DNA here is from genome assembly GCF_030296835.1 of Pseudoalteromonas sp. MM1. NCBI lineage: Bacteria > Pseudomonadati > Pseudomonadota > Gammaproteobacteria > Alteromonadales > Pseudoalteromonadaceae > Pseudoalteromonas > Pseudoalteromonas sp. MM1. Next base: position 2,899,129 of record NZ_AP027922.1, read on the forward strand.
CCGCAGGTATTTGATGCGCAAAGCATTCAAATTTTTGGCCTAAATATTGAGTCAGCCTACTTAATGAGTACGGTTATCGCCTTAATTATTATGGTTGCATTTTACCTCTTTTTTAAACATTCAAAATATGGTCTCGCTATGCGAGCCACTGCATTTAATCAGCAAATTGCACAAAGCTTAGGTATTTCCGTTAAACAAGTGTTTGCTATGAGCTGGGGCATTGCGGCAACGGTATCAGCAACAGCCGGTATTGTAATAGGGATGGTTAACGGGGTTTCAAGTTCTCTATCAATGATGGGGATTAAAGTGTTCCCAGCCGTTATTTTAGGTGGCCTCGACTCGATTGTAGGTGCAATTGTGGGTGGCTTAACAATTGGAGTGCTGGAAAACTTAGCTGAGTTTTTTGATAGCCAATACCTTCATGTTGGCAACATGTACGACATAGCGCCGTTTTACGTCCTTCTCATCATACTTTGGTTTAAACCTTACGGTTTATTTGGAACTAAAGATATTGAACGAATTTAAGAGCTTACATTTAGCGATGCGCTGAAAAAATACAGCGCAATGCACTTAAACATAAATTATAAAAACTAGGATTTTATTATGTCTAGCTTAACTATGCGCCCGTGTGGCGACTTTAGAACCAGTTACAAACAAGACAATACCATTTACGAAACTAAAACCATTCGCAACGTAGCTATTATTGCCATTGCACTACTATGCTGCGCACCATTTTTGGTCGATGCATACTTTTTAACGCTGTTTATTCAAATTTCATATTTAGGCATTGCGGCACTGGGCCTTAATATTTTAGTCGGTTATACGGGTCAAATATCATTAGGCCATGGCGCATTTTTTGGCTTTGGTGCGTTTGCCTCAGCTTGGCTGAATATGTCCTTTGGGATCCCTGTTTTATTGTGTATCCCTATCGCAGGCTTTTTAACTATGTTGGTTGGCATGCTATTTGGCCTTCCCGCTTCGCGTATTAAAGGGCTTTATTTAGCAATTGCCACTTTAGCCGCCCAGTTTATTCTCGAAGATTTTTTTGCTCGTGCCCAATGGTTCACTGGTGGCTCAGCTGGCTCATCAGCCGACCCAGTCTCTATTTTTGGCTTTGTGTTTAATACCGACCAAAGCTTTTTTTACATTGCGCTATTTGCCCTTGTTTTTATGTATATCTGGGGCTGTAACCTAATGCGCAGCCGAGAAGGTCGCGCCTTTATTGCAGTAAGAGATCACTACCTATCAGCAGAAATTATGGGAATAAAACTTAACAAGTACCGTTTGCTGTCATTTGGAGTTTCATCTTTCTATGCGGGTATTGGCGGTGCGTTATATGCGCATTACCTAGGCTACGTTTCAGCTGAAGGATTTACATTATTCATGTCGATTCAATTTCTAGCGATGATCATCATTGGTGGCTTAGGCTCTATTAAAGGCACCCTTATGGGTGTTGTATTTATGGTGTTTTTACCTGAAGTGTTAGAAAGCGGCGTTGGGTTAATGAAAATGACGGATTGGGGCAATATTCCTATGGTGGTTGATGGCCTTGCTTACATTAAAGAAATGGCTATTGGCCTCGTCATTATTTTATTTTTAATTTTTGAACCTGAAGGCATGGCGCATCGCTGGGCACAAATTAAAAACTATTGGAAATTTTACCCGTTTTCTTACTAATAAATTACACGACAACAACAAGCTCATTGGCAACACAGCCAAAAAATGAAAAGGAAATTATCATGCACAATAAATTAAAACTTAGTTCTGTATTTGTATGTTGCTCATTAGCCATGAGTAACCATGTTATTGCTCAAGACTCTGTGTTTGTAGGTCACTTAGCTGATATGTCAGGGCCTACCTCATTTGTTGGTAAAAACTATGCTGACGGAGTACGAGACTCACTTGCTTATATTAATGAAAATGGCGGCATTAATGGCACTCGATTAGAGTCTGAAACTATTGATTACGCCTATAAGGTACCACAGGCCATTGCATCTTATAAAAAATGGTATTCGCGTAAAAAAATGGTCGCAATGCAAGGCTGGGGTACCGCAGATACAGAAGCGCTAATTTCGTTTGTAGCCAGAGACGAAGTCCCCGTATTCTCAGCGTCTTACTCTGGACATTTAACCGACCCGACAGGCAAAAACCCACACACTAAAAAACCAGCGCCTTATAACTTTTTTTATGGCGCTTCATACTCAGACTCTTGCCGTGGACTTGTTCAATGGGCAGCTGAAGATTGGAAGAATAAAGGCGGTAAAGGTAAACCTAAATTTACTCACCTCGGCGCAAATCATCCATTTCCTAATGCACCTAAAGAAGCCTGTGCAGAATACGCAACTGAGCTCGGTTTTGATGTACAACCTGCAATCGTGATTTCAATGAAACCAGGCGATTTTAAAGCGCAATGTTTAAGTTTAAAAAGTTCAGGTTCTAATTACGGCTACATTGGTAACTTAGGTGGCTCTGTACTTTCGTTGGTTAAATCGTGTAATACCGTGGGAACCGATATTCAATTCATGTCGAATATTTGGGGAGGAGACAAAAAAATATTCAATGCAGCGGGTGAAGGCATTAAAGATTATATTTTCCCTACTATGACCCCTTTTTGGGAAGATGAAACACCTGGCATGAAGTTGGTGAGAGAAATATCAAAACAATCCGATCCATCAGGAAAAGAGCAGCGCGTTCACCATTATGTGCGCGGTGTTTGTTCAACGTTTTACATGAAAGAAGCAATGGAATGGGCAAAAGAAAACGGCGGTATAACCGGTGAAAACATTAAAAAAGGCATGTACGTTAAAAAGAACTGGGTCCCTAAAGGGCTTGAAGGTGTGTGCTTAGCTGCCAACTGGAGTAAAGACGATCACCGTGGCGTAAACCAAGTAAACATATACAAAGGCAATTACAACAAAGGCAATGTAACTGCTGAAAAAGTATCGGTAGTAACACTTGAACGCCGTGACGATTGGTTAGGCTACTAATAAATACAAAAATTGGTTGCAAAGACCCCAAAGGTTTTTTGCAACCAACCTACAAAACTAAATAATTACGGAGCGTGTATGTCATCAGCAGCAAAAAAATTAGAGCCCGCCTCACCCATTTTAACCGTAAATAATATAGAAGTTGTATACGATGAAGTTATTCAGGTACTCAGAGGCGTTAGCTTAGATGTACCAGAGGGAGAGATTGTTACTTTATTAGGCCCAAATGGAGCCGGTAAATCAACAACACTTAAAGCTATTTCTGGATTACTTAAAACCGAAAACGGTGAAGTAACTAAAGGTGACATTACTTTTATGGGCGAGCGCATAGATTCTAAAAATGCAGAAGATGTAGTGCGCAGCGGTTTATTTCAAGTAATGGAGGGGCGTCGTATTATTGAAGATATGACATCTTTAGAAAACTTAAAGCTAGGTGCATTTACTAGAAGAGACTCGCAAATAAACCAAGATATTGACATGGTTTATCACTACTTTCCGCGTTTGAAAGAGCGCACAGGTTTAGCCGGCTATTTATCTGGCGGTGAACAGCAAATGCTAGCAATAGGCCGGGCATTAATGGCTAGGCCAAAAATGATTTGCCTAGATGAGCCATCAATGGGGCTATCCCCTCTACTTGTTAAAGAAGTATTCGCGATAATAAAAAAAATAAATGAAGAGCAAGGCATCACTATGTTTTTAGTGGAGCAAAACGCTAATTACGCGCTGCGTGCTGCTAATTATGGCTATATTATGGAGTCTGGAAAAGTGGTATTAGACGGAACACAAGAGCAGCTCATGAATAACGAGGATGTTAAAGAGTTTTACTTAGGAGGTGGAAACGAAGACCGTAAAAGCTTTAAAGATTTAAAGTCTTATAAACGCAGAAAGCGCTGGCTGTAATAAAAACAATTTAAATAAATTTACTTTTTAGCATGACTTCGGAGCCCCTTATGACTAACTTATTTAATCCAAAAGAAAGCCAATCGCATATAAGCCGAGAACACGATTTATTCACAAAATTGCCTAGCTTTATTTCATATGCAAAACAAAACAGTCCCTATTACAAAAATATATTAGCCAATATTACTGCGGATAAAATAACTAATCGGGAACAATTGGCCACACTGCCCATTACCAGAAAATCATCACTCATTAGCTTACAAAAAACAGCATCGCCGTTAGCGGGGTTAAACTCAGAACAAGGGCATATTAGTCGGCTGTTTCAATCGCCCGGCCCTATTAACGACCCCGAAAACTGTGAAAATGACTGGTGGAGAATGGGCCAAGCATTTTACGCAGCTGGTTTTAGAGAGCACGATAAGGTGCAAAACTGCTTGTCGTACCATTTAACGCCTGGTGGGTTCATACTAGATTCGGGAGCTCGCGCCTGTGGCTGTATTGTAATACCCGCAGGGCCTGGGCAAACCGAACAACAACTCGACACCATTGAAGGACTAAAACCTCAAGGCTACTGCGGCACTCCCTCTTTTTTAAAAATTTTATTAAACAAAGCTCAGCAGCAAAAGCGCGATATAAGCAGTATTACTAAAGCATTAGTCACCGGTGAGGCTTTACCTAAAACACTTCGTGATGAGTTTACAGCAGCAGGTATTAATACATTACAAGCTTATGCCAGCGCAGATGTAGGCTTAATTGCTTACGAAAGCATTGCAGATGATGGTTTAATTATTGCTGAAGACCTTATCGTAGAAATTGTTCGCCCTGGCAGTCTAGAGCCAGTAGCCGATGGCGAGGTGGGTGAGGTCGTTGTAACCAGCTTCAACCATGACTACCCTTTAATTCGCTTCGCTACAGGTGACTTATCTGCTATTAAATCAGGGCAAAGTACATGTGGGCGTACAAATTTACGCATAAAAGGCTGGATGGGACGAGCAGATCAGACAACCAAAATTAAAGGTATGTTTGTCCATCCCGAGCAAGTGGAGCGCGTTAGGTTAAGTGTTAGCGGCATTGCTAAAGTCAGGCTTAATGTTACAAGTGAAAGCCATAACGATCAAATGCACCTTTTATGTGAGCTAAGTACAAGCGCCAATGATATAGACACAAAAACACTGCAAAACACACTAACAGAAAACCTAAAGCTATATACAAAGTTAAATGGCAGTGTTGAACTTGTGAGCCCCGGCACTTTAAACGATGACGGCAAAGTGATCGACGACCTAAGAGCTACTTGTTAGTTTTACTTTCAACAAGGCTTTGAGTTTGCTAATAAAATACCTACCTCAGCAATTTAAAGCCTTTATCTCTAAAAGAGCAATATATGAGTAAAATCGCTTTTCAAGACTGCTACATACAAAGCTTAAGCCATTGTTATGGGTGCGGTAAAAACAACCCCGAAGGGCATCAGCTTAAAAGCTACTGGTTAGATAACTTTGAGGGAAGTAAAACAATAGCTCACTTTACGCCTAAGCCTTACCACACCGCTATTCCTAGGTTTGTGTATGGTGGCTTATTGGCCTCTCTTATTGATTGCCATGGCACAGGGAGCGCAGCAGCCGTTGTCCATTATAAAAATAACTTAACTATTGGCAGCGACCCTACCATTCGCTTTGTTACAGCGGCCTTAAATATTAATTATTTAGCGCCAACACCTATAGATAAACGACTAGAGCTCGTAGGCGAGTTTAGCCAAGTAAAAGATAACAAAGTAATTGTTGATATTACTTTATCTACACATAACGTTATTTGCGTAAAAGGTGAAGTAGTCGCTGTTAAAATGCCAGCCACGTTTAAATAAGCAGTATTTAAAGCTTTTAAATTAACCCAAAAGTAGCTAATTACCTTGGCTACTTTTGGGTATAAAGCAAGCTTACTCTATTGCTTACTACAGTGCTTTTAAAGCATTAACTATATCTTGTGGCTCTGAGCGTGTACGGTAATCAACATCAACATAACGCCACGTTACCCTGCCTTCACTATTTAAAACAAAGGTTGCAGGAATAGGTAAAATACTGCCATTGCCGTTATTAAGTGACTCTAAATCAAGGCCGCGGTCTACACGCATATGCTCTAGTAAAAATGCAGGAACTTTCCACGCTACGCCATAGCTTGCTGCTACATCTGCATTTTGGTCACTCAGCACGATAAAATCCATGTTACTTATTTCGCTTTCGCTCATTGAGCCATCGGGCACTTGCGGGCTAATAGCCACCAGCTGTGCGCCTAATGCGTGAATTTCAGGTAAGCGTGATTGAAGCGCTTTTAGCTGTAAATTACAGTATGGACACCAACTACCACGATAAAAAGTAATAACCACAGGCCCTTTTTTAAGTAGCTCGTCTAATAAAACTTGCTCACCGAGCTGGTTAGGCAGTTCAAAGCGTGGGGCATTTTGCTCTAAATTAAGTGCGTTTTCCCCTTCTTGAAACGCTTTTGCCTGCGCAATGGTTTCATCAACGCCTTTCATAAAATCAGGATTACCTTTTCGCCCTGCTGCTACTTTTGCCTCTGTTTGTACTTTTAATGTGTTGCTTTCATTGCTCATAGTATTACTACCTCAAATTAATCAAAAACGTAAAGCTAGCTTACAGTACGAAAATGTATTTGGAATGAAAATTTTAATTTAATCAGTTATTTCTAAATCAAACACTACGTTTATGGATGATTTAAAGCTTATTGTTGCATGTAAATCATTACTACGTATTTGAGGAAAAGAGTTATTATCTTGCTGCGACCTGTGCATTTTGGTTATGGCTGTACTAAAACCACTGTCATAGCTGTTTTTAGTTGAGCTAATAGTGCGTACTTCACCTACTTTTGCGTTGAATGAATCAGCAAGTAAATCCGCTTTTATTTTTGCATCTTCAATTGCTAGCTGTGTGGCTTGCGCTTGTAGTTGCTCAAATTTTGAAGATAAGAACGCAATATTTTGAATGGCATTTACTTCTTGGTTCAATAAAAAATCTGTTAAGTCACTCACACGCTCAATACTGTTTAGCGTTACTTCAAACGTTCTTATCGCTGCGTATTCGCTAAGGGCCTGATCCCCTGTTTCAATATAGTCCATCCCTGTTTTTTCAATTTTTACATTTGAGGCAACTACGTCATCGGCGCTTATTTCAAATTGATTAAGCCCATCTATTAATAACTTCACTTTATTCTCAAGCGCATTATTGGCAGCTTTCGGCTCATTTTTAACGCTATTCACCTTAAATAGTATTTTAGCCATATCAGGCTCAACTAATACCTCTCCAGTGCCTTGCACTGAGATATGACGATTGGCTGGTAAGCTCGAATTAGCAAAAGTGATAAGTGGCACAAAGAATAAAACAATAGCGGTAATGAGTTTCATGCCGTTCCTTGAGGTGATTAGTTAAATAAAGACTTTATAGTTGTACCTATAGTCATACGGATAACAATAAAAGTAAACAGCTCTTTATTGTAGGCGGGAGTTTACCTCGCGCGTCATAAAGTCGCGCCTGCAGCCAACCTAGGTTAACTCACCTACTTTGACCTCTTTACCACGATTTATTTGATGGCATTGTGCGAGTAGTAATTCGGCGGTGGCTTGTGCGTCTGTTAGTGCGTTATGGCAATGATAACTTGGTAACTCATAACGTGTGCGACACGCACTTAGGGTTAAATCATCTTGTTTTATTTCTGCGCCTTGGCAAGTAAGGCGCTTTTTTTCTATGTGGAGGGTGTCGAGTATTAGCTTTGGTTGCGCACTTATATTGGCGTTTTTAAGGGCAGCTTTTAAAAAGCCCCAATCCAGAATGGCGTTATGAAAAACCAAAATATGGTCATTAAAATCACGGCTTAGCTGCGTTAATATAGAGTGCAAGCTTTGCCCTTTAGCAACGGTATCTTCAACAATGCCATGAAAAACAGGGCTTTGCTCTAGGCTTTTTACATCTTTATTTATTAAATGCTGCGACTCACTTATTTTTATACATTGGTTATCTATTTTTACCCAAGCTATCGAGACAATTTCATGCTGGTTTACATCAAGGCCGGTAAGCTCTAAATCAATCACTAAATAGCGCTGTGTTAGTGCATTTTGGCTTAATAAATTTCGCCTTTTTAAGTATTGGCTAAGTAGTTTTTTTACCATACATCTTCCCCCTAATTACAAGCTGCCGCGGGCAAATTTAAATGCGGCGGCTTGCTGGGCTTGTTTGACTAAATAAAAAGCCTCTTTAAGCTGATGACGCTCTAATGAACTTAATTTATCGGGGTTTATGCAGTTACTTGGTAAACCTTCTTCGTTTATTTGTGTACTAAAACGCAATTGAGTTAAAAATCGCCAACAATCTTTTAAATTATAAATATCGTCTTTATTTAGTAGTGTATGCTTAAGTAAAGCATCTAAACGCTCTTGGGTATTGGCGCGTTTTATGCCAGCTTTTAACGCATATAAACGGACTATGTCGTTAATGATCACCACACCACGTTTTTTTAAATCAATGTACTTATGGTTGTTGTCGCTTTTTTGCGTTTTAAGTTTATTAAATAAGCCAATAGGCACTGAACTGGCTCTTATGTCGGTTGCCATAGCAGCATAAAATAATTCATCGCGCGATATTCTGTTTAACTGCTCGCAAAAGCCGCTGTATAACGCATTGGAGCCTTCTATAAAGCGCAAATCAAAAAATATTTTGCAGTTAAGCATGGCGTTAGGCGTTGGACTTTTTATCCATTTAAAAAAGCGCTCGCACCACTTACTCACGCTCATTCTGCACTCATCACTGCTGGCCATAATATTACCGGGGCAACGCCTAATGCCACACTCTACTAGCTGCTCGCATACAAACTCCCCCATGTGTTTAAAGTAAGCTTGGTGCTGCTCGCTTAAATCATCTGGGAGTAATAGCCCGTTGTCTTGATCTGAATGTAGGGTTTGCTCCTCCCGTGCTTGCGAGCCAAAACATATAAAGCAAAAGCTGGTCGGTGCTGCGCCATTTTCTTCTTGAAATAAATGAATAAGGCGCGAGGTGAGCGCATCGGTTAAGCCGCTGAGCAATTTACCAATTAGCGATATGTCTTCTATGTTGTACGAAAAACTACGCAGTAACTCAGGGATTTCGCCTGCATAACGTTTTAAATCGGCAATGCTGTGGGCTTTATAAATACGGCCAATAAGCTGCACGGGGTCGCTTTTTTGCTGGCGCAGTAAATCGGTACTGGTAAGCATACCCAGTGGTTTATGGTTTTCGTCGAGCACGGGTAAATGATGAATATTGTATTTAAGCATTAAATGCAAAGCAGAAAATACCCGATTGTTTTCGAATATAAACTTAGGCTTTACACTCATTATAGTGCTAACCGCATTTTGTGGGTTTACTTCATCAGCCAGTACGCGGTTACGCAAATCTCGGTCGGTCACAACACCAACCAGAATGGCGTGTTCGGTGATCATAATTGATGATACACCGTGTTTTTTCATTTTTTTAGCGGTTTGTCTAATGCTTGCATCGGGCGCAAGGGTAATTGCAGTGCGGGTCATGAGCTCTGATATTCTGCGCTCAGACCAGCTATCATTTTTACTTTTATAGTGCGATGAAAGTAAACGATTGGCGTGCGCGCGTACAAAATATTGCTCAAACGGTTTATATTCGCGGCGTAAAAAGTCAAAGTGCTCTTGGGAGAGCATATACACTATGCCCTCTTTTTGTACCTGCAGCCTGTTTTGAATCGCCTCTCCTGTTAACAAAGAAGGGTAACCAAAGTAATCACCTTGGGCTAAACGTTTTACTACGTCACCTTTTGCATCCACTAGGTCATATAAACCTGAGCGAATTAAAAATAGCTTAGGGGATTGCGTTTGCAGCCATTGCGTTTGGTTTTCTCGGGTTAAATAAACACTATCAATATGACTTACAAAATACTCACATGCACTGTCGTGTAGCATGCTAAATGGTGCCTGCATACACACAAACTGGGCAACTTCCTGCTGCTCTACATTCATTGCTGTACTCTTAAAAAGTATACACGAAATCTAATGTACTCATTATTTGAACAAATAAAAAGCCCGACTAAAGTCGGGCTTTTGTTACTTTATTTTTAGGTAGGCTTAGCGCATTAGTGAGCGTGGGCTTCACCTGACCCTTTAGGATTACGAATACCTTCTACCATTTGTTGTATTTCAAGCGGAGTCGATTTTGTTAATTTAAGTACAAGTGCTGCAACCACAAAGTTGATGACCATACCTACTAAACCAATTCCCTCTGGTGAAATACCTAAGAACCAATTTTCTGGGCTATTGAGCTCAGGGCTTACAAACTTAAAGAAGATAATATACGCGGCGGTAAAACCAATACCCGTTACCATGCCAGCAATTGCACCTTCTTTATTCATTGTTTTAGAGAATATCCCCATAATAATTGCTGGGAAGAAACTCGCTGCCGCTAAACCAAAGGCAAAGGCAACCACCGATGCAACAAACCCAGGCGGGTTAATTCCAAAGTAAGCCGATATAACAATAGCTATCATGGCGGCTAACCTTGCAGCCAATAGCTCTTGTTTATCGCTTATATCAGGCTTAAGTGTTCGCTTGAGTAAATCGTGCGATACAGAGGTTGAAATAACCAGCAATAAACCTGCAGTAGTCGAAAGCGCAGCTGCAATACCGCCCGCTGCAACTAATGCAATTACCCATGCTGGTAAGTCGGCAATTTCAGGGTTAGCCAGTACCATAATATCGCGGTCTACTTTTACTTCGTTTGCGCTATTTGGATCTTCTACTTTACCGGCCGTATAAAACATTTTGCCGTCGCCATTTTTATCATTAAAGGTAATTAGGCCTGTACGTTCCCAGTTTTTGATCCACGCTGGAGCTTGTGCGTATTCTGTACCGCTACCGTCTTTACCGTTAATGGTGTCGATCATATTTACGCGAGCAAACGAGGCAACCGCTGGGGCTGTGGTGTAAACAATGGCAATAAATACCAGTGTCCACGCTGCTGAAATACGAGTATCTTTAACGCGAGGTACAGTGAAAAAGCGAACAATTACATGCGGTAAACCCGCAGTACCGACCATTAAAGCGCCGGTAATAGCAAATACATCAATCATGCTTTTAGAGCCTTCGGTGTATTGTGCAAAGCCTAGCTCTGCGCTTAAACCGTCTAGCTTATCAAGTACATACATGCCCGAGCCATCACTTAATGTGGCACCAAAACCGGTTTGCGGAAAGAAGTGGCCGGTCATCATCATTGAAATAAAGATAGCGGGCACAAGGTAGGCAAATACAAGCACACAGTACTGCGCTACTTGCGTATAGGTAATGCCTTTCATGCCGCCAAGTACCGCATAAAAGAATACAATCACCATTCCAATGTAAACACCAGTTTCAATTTCTACTTCTAAAAAGCGCGAAAATACCACACCTACGCCACGCATTTGTCCAGCAATGTAAGTAAAGCAAATAAAAATGGCACACAAAATAGCCACAACGCGTGCTGTTTGTGAGTAATAACGATCACCTATAAAGTCAGGTACAGTGAATTTGCCAAATTTACGTAAATAAGGCGCTAAACACATAGCGAGTAATACATAGCCGCCAGTCCACCCCATTAAGTAAACACCGCCATCGTAACCTGCAAACGAAATAATACCCGCCATTGAAATAAACGACGCTGCGCTCATCCAATCGGCTGCGGTCGCCATACCATTGGCCAGCGGAGGTACGCCGCCACCTGCCACGTAAAACTCATTTGTTGAGCCTGCACGTGCCCAAATTGCAATGCCGATATAAAGCGCAAAACTTAAACCAACAATTATAAATGTGAGTGTTTGAACATCCATTACCTAGCTCCTATTCGTCTACGCCGTATTTTTTATCTAACGTGTTCATTTTGAAAACGTAAACAAAAATCAAAGCTACAAAGGTGTAAATAGCGCCCTGTTGTGAAAACCAGAAGCCAAGTTTAAACCCAAAAAAACGTACTTCATTCAGTACATCTACCAGTAATATGCCAAAGCCAAACGAGACCACAAACCACACTGCTAGTAACTTAAACAGTAGTGAAATGTTTTCTGCCCAATAAGCTTTTGCTTGTTCTTCATCTTTAAAAGCCATTTTTATTTTCCCCTTTAAGCATTGCATAATTGCAATGAGTGGTTTTTTTATAGTCGGTTATTAATTTAGCAACGCGGCGGGAAGAGTGAAGTGAGACCATAGTCGTAACAGCCTGTTAACGTTTACGTAAACTGCAGATGCAGCACCACCGAAAACACAAATAACACTTTCTTTTCAATTACTTAAATTTTAACAAAGGCCAATAACGACAAAGCTTAAGTATATTTGTGCAAAAATGCGACATTAGTCTAACAAACCACCAATAATAAAAATAACCTATTAAAATCAGCACTTTAAAAATAACGTTAAAAGTTTGCATAAAATTGTGCACGCACACTTAAAGTTATCTCTGGTATTGTGTGTGGGTGTAAATAATAAGGTTTAATAACAACATGACTGCTGTACTGATTTTTGTAGCACTGGGCTATATTGGGGTGCTGTTTTGGCTTGCTAATTGGGGCGATAAAACAACACCTCTTGCTAAACGGATTAGCCATCATCCTTTTGTGTATTCGCTATCGTTAGGGATTTATTGTACCTCGTGGACGTACTATGGGTCGGTTGGTACCGCAGCCACCAGTAGTTGGAGCTATTTACCCATTTTGCTCGGGCCTTCATTGTTATTTTTGTTTGGCCAAGGCTTTTTACGCAAACTGGTATTGGTCAGTAAAAAACAAAACATTACCACCATTGCCGATTTTATTTCTGCCCGTTACGGTAAGCGCCAAACCAGTGCCATATTAGTCACCGTTATTGCACTGCTTGCGACAATTCCCTACATTGCACTGCAGTTAAAAGCACTGAGTACCAGCTTTTTGCTTTTGCAAAACAGCAATCAAATATCTGGCGAAATGCTCACTCTAACCGCCACATTAATAATGGCGCTATTTGCTATATTTTTTGGTACCCGTAAGGTAGATGTTACTGAATATCGCTCAGGGCTTATGCTAGCAGTTGCCTTTGAGTCTATGATCAAGCTTATTGCGCTTATTGCCGTAGCTGGCTTAGCGTTATACACCTTATTTAATTTACCTACCCTTAGCGGCAATAAAGTCACAGAGTCGATTTGGCAACACTGGGGCAACTTTAACTTTTTTAGTTTTAATTTTATTGGTCAGTCACTTATGGCTGCCGCAGCAATAATTTGTTTACCACGACAATTTCATGTCACCGTGGTAGATAACCAAGACAAACGCCATTTATTTACTGCTCGCTGGGCTTTCCCGCTGTATTTATTACTCACCGCCGCAATGATAATCCCTATTGCGACTGCCGCCATTCACCCAAGTATAGGTAGCAGTTTTTCACCCGACAGCTTTGTACTAGCGCTACCGCTTATTCATGACCAAGCTTTTTTAAGTACCTTTGTATTTATTGGTGGGCTTTCTGCTGCAACCGCCATGATAGTGGTGGCTACACTTACGCTGAGCACCATGATCTCTAACGATGTAGTACTGCCGCTTATGCTACGCCGTAAATTTAAGCGCAACTTAATTACCAGCAGTTATAAGTCGCAAATATTATTAGTCAGGCGCTTTACCATTGCTGGCATACTTATATTGGCTTATTTTTATCAGCAATGGTTTGGCCATGGTAGTGCACTGGCCAGTATGGGGCTGGTGGCTTTTTCGTTAGTAACGCAGTTGCTCCCCGCTATTGTAGGCGGACTTTACTGGCGTAAAGGCCATGCTTATGGTGTATATGCAGGGCTATTGGCGGGTTTTATTTGTTGGGTATTATTTTTAATGATGCCAATTTTAGATGCTGGCAGCGCACTTGATAGCGAGCTTCAGCAAACACTTATTACACGCGGCACTCTGATTGCCTTATTTGCTAACATTGGTTGTTATATTAGCTTTTCGTTAGGGGCAGAAGAGCGCTTGATAGATAAAATTCAGGCCGCTGCATTTGTTAACCCTAAAGACCAGGCTATTTTATCGCGCCGCTTAAACAAAAATGTTAAAGCCACGGTTTACGACTTTAAAATTTTACTGCAAACCTTTTTAGGTATTCAGCGCAGCCAACAAGTACTGGCGCACTTTTCACTTTCGCATCAGCTAAGTGACAATAATGCCCACCCCGAACCCGAATTTATAGCCTACTGCGAACGTGCGTTAACTGGGGTGTTAGGGGCGTCGTCGGCGCAGGCGCTAATACGTACGGTTTCATCGGGTAAGCGTATGGCGTTTGAGGAGGTAGTTAACTTTTTTGACGAAACCACACAAGCGCTGCAGTTTAACCAAAATCTGTTGTATACCTCGCTCGAAAATTTAAGCCATGGTATTTCGGTGGTCGATAAAGATTTAAAGTTAGTGGCATGGAATAAGCGCTACAGCCAAATGTTTGGCTACCCTGACGGCTTTTTAGAAGTGGGCCAACCAATAGAAGATATTATAAGGTACAACGCCGTACGCGGTGAATGTGGCCCCGGCGAAATAGAGCGCCAAGTAGAAAAGCGCGTTCAGCATTTAAAAAATGGCAGCTCGCATCACTTTATTCGCCACCGTCGTAATGGCCAAGTGTACGAAATGATAGGTAACCCCCTACCCGATGGCGGCTTTGTAACGAGTTTTTCAGATATTACAAACCATATAAGCACACAAAATGCGCTTGAAGAGATCAATATGGATCTTGAAAACCGCATTGAAGCGCGCACCCTAGAAGTACAAACTATTAATAAAGACTTACAAGCACAAATAGATAGCCGAGTAAAAACAGAGCAAGCACTTACCTTAGCCAAGCGCGAAGCAGAACAAGCCAACGATAGTAAAACGCGATTTTTAGCACTGGCAAGCCACGATATTTTACAACCCCTTAACGCAGCGCGTTTGTACCTTGCAGCCATAGATGAAAAGCAGCTCGATACAACTAACCAAAATAGCTTTAATAAGCTTGGTCACAGTTTAGATTCAACCGTACATTTAATGTCAGCTTTACTAGAAATTGCTAAGTTAGAGCAAGGCGCAATGACCCCAACCCCGCGGCATTTTTGCATAAACGATATACTTATGCCGCTGCAAAGCGAGTACGCTATTTTATCAAGCGATAAAGGTTTAAAACTCACGGTTCGCTCAAAGGCGCAAATTGTTCATAGCGACATTACCTATTTGCGCCGAATTATACAAAACTTGGTGTCTAATGCGGTTAAATACACCGAAACAGGACGAGTATTAATAGCGTGCAGAAACCGTAAACATAATTTACGCATAGAAGTATGGGACACAGGCCCAGGTATTAGCGAAATAGAACAAGCTAAAATATTTAACGATTTTTACCGAATTGAGGCCGGCGATAACAAAGGCGTAGGTTTAGGACTTGGCGTTGTAAAGCGCATGGCTGATTTACTAAGCTTAGAGCTTGATGTGCACTCAGAGCCTGGGAAAGGGAGCCGCTTTAGTATTGAAGTACCTTATGGTGATACGCAGTTTGTACAACAAAAAGTAAAAGCCAACAGCTTAGTAGAAAACCGCGCTACAATTAATATAGTAGCGGTAGATGATGACCCTGAAAACTTAGCCGCAATGGCCAGTTTACTTAAAAAATGGCAAGCAAATTACACCTTGTTTGACAATGTTGATAACGTACTTGAGCATGCCAAGCAGCATGCAGCACCCGATGTTATTTTAATGGATTACCAATTAGGCAATGATTACGATGGTATTACGCTGATAAAAACACTGCGTGATACATGGCAATGCGAAGTACCTGCCATATTAATTACTGCTGTGCGCGACACAGAGCTAAAACAAGAAACCAAAGCCGCTAATATTCATTACTTAAGTAAACCTATTAAGCCTGGTAAATTAAAAGCACTGCTTAATCACAGTACTTAAGTTTAGCTAAAACAAAGCCCAGTAAATTACTGGGCTTTTGTTTATAACTAAACGCTACTTTAAGCTTGGTTTGCGTGGCTTCTGAGCTTTTGAAATAACCAGCTCAGCCCCACTAACGAAAGCCCTAAACCAATAAACGAGAGCGCTTTTAAAAGCCCTGTTAAATTTGCCATATCCACTAAAAATACTTTAACAATAACAGCTGCGAGTATCCCTAAGCCTATTTTTTGAATGAGTAACTGCTTTTTAAGGTGCCCCAATATAACTGTCCCTGCACCGAGTAGAAGCCAAATAATTGAATAACTATAAAGCTCTGCATTACTTACCCCTTTTGATAAGTAAATATAAGGCCCCAGCCAAAATTGACGAATAAAGCCATTAATTGCAAACACACTCAACACACCCGCTACGGTGAGTATAAATGGCGCTGCTTTTGTATACAGCGGTTTAATTAAAGTATAAAGCCAAAGTACTAGACCTGCAGGGACTAACCAAAGCAAAAATAGCCAATTAAAGACGCTATATTCACCAATATAAATAGAGTTTAAAAATGGGTTGGCATTGAGTAAGGTGCTCAAAGTAGTAATACCCGCAGCACTAGCTAATGCTATGCCCGCAACTTGGTATAACTTGGCTAAGCTACCGGCAATACGAGCACGGTGTAAATATACACAGCCAAGCGCAAGCCAATTACACGTTAGTAAAGCTTGTTCGTAAAAGCTCAATGAGCCAAAATCTGGATAGTGCCCTACCAGTTGATAACTGGTTTCGGTGGTAATAAATAGCGCCAAGCAATGCAGTGCGGCACCTTCTAACCATATTTTTAATTGTGATGTTTGAAAGCATTTAGCAGCAGCTAAAAACAATGCAGTACACAATGGATAAACAATAATACTCCAATGAAGATTAAATATAGTTAGGGCGTCGTAACTTGGTGTCCATGGTGCAAGTGTTAAGCGCAGTAATAAAGCAGCCACTAACGCTTTAATTGGCCAATGTGGCATTGGCACTCGATAGCGCTTTATTAACACACTAATAAGTAAAACTTGTATAGCCAATGCAATGGTCAGCCCGCTGTCATTAAATAGCATAGTGATAGCAAGCGTAATGTTAGCATTTGCCCCCACCCAATAAGTAAAGCGTTGAAAAAGAGTGGCACCGCTCATTGCGCACTTAATTAAAATGGCGCTACTTATAAGTAATATTACTGCCCACAATGGATAGGCCGTGGTCAAAGCATGGTTTGGGATGATAGCGTACAAAGTAGCAATGATTATAAATATGCTAAACGAGGCCGTAATATGAAAAGCCAAGCGTTTAGGTGCCCACTTAATACCAAAATAAAGCCCATAAGCACTGAGCGCTAAACCTAAGAATAGAGCGCCACCATATGGGTGTTTAAATATAAATAGTGAGTCTGAAAAATCAATGTAATAGGACGGCGTGCTTAGTAGTATTAGTGCAGCAGCAATTAACGCTGCCCCCTGCCATAAATCCCAACGGCTATTTTTAAGCACTAAAAACAGCAAGGTTAATATGCTTAATGCATTTATTATTTGCCATTGTAGATAGTTATCACTATCAAAAAGCATAGCCAGTAACAAAGGGGTAATACAGGCAAGCATTAAAGGGTGACTGGGGAGTACGTTTATCAAACGCTTTAAACTATGTGGGCGCGTTTCAACCATCGCAAGCTTTAACCCTAAGCGTGGCACGGCAATTAAACCAATAACACTTAATAACCCATATGTGCCCATAAGCCAAATGGTGCTGCTGTTAGCTATGGTAAAGCCAACGATATACCAGCCTAAATGCCCCGCCCACAGTAGATACCACAACCATGCACGCTGTACTTTATGCGCCACCAACGCAGCTGATAAGCTAATAAAACCAATGTACATATAAAGTGCAAATAAATTATTGCTGCCAGTATTAACCAGCACGGGGACACAATAAGCACCAATAATGCCTAGTACAGCTAATACCGGGCCAAGCATTATTGCCATAGCGCTCGCACTTATGGCAATAATTCCAAGTACAACAAAGGCTGTTAAGGGGCTGATCATGCTATAGCTGCTATACGCTAATAAGGTCAGTGCAAAGCACGTAATAAAACCGCCACTGGCAAGCGCTGCAGGTATATAGTTATTAAACCCTTCGAATACACTATTTTTGTAATGCATGTAAGCCGCGGTTGCAATTAAGCCGCCACCAAATAATCCGCCTAGGGTTAAGCGCATCGCAACAGAGAGCAAGCCCGCCTCTAAACTGTACTTTGCTAAAAATATGCCGCCTAATGCCAATGCGACTGCGCCTATCCAGGTCATCCAGTTATGTTCAAAGTCACTGCGCAGCTTTTTAAAAAGGGAAGTAACAAGTGTGGGTTTGAGATTTTTACTGCTTTGCTTATGTTTAC
Organism: Pseudoalteromonas sp. MM1; assembly: GCF_030296835.1. Classification (NCBI taxonomy): domain Bacteria; kingdom Pseudomonadati; phylum Pseudomonadota; class Gammaproteobacteria; order Alteromonadales; family Pseudoalteromonadaceae; genus Pseudoalteromonas; species Pseudoalteromonas sp. MM1. Next base: position 2,917,405 of record NZ_AP027922.1, read on the forward strand.
TAACAGAAACACTAGCGGAAGACTTTATTGCTGAAGTTGCCGTTTTTTCCTGCCCATGAGGTTGATTAGGCTGATTAAGACTAACTTGATTAAAAGTCGCCTTATTGCTATTTGCTTGAGCCGTGTCCGCATGTTGAGCTGTAGAGCAATCGGTGCTTTTATCGGCCCCTTCATTGTGGCTTTGTGCGTTGTTAGCTAATTCTAAACTGAGTATTTTTGCTTTTAATTGAGCAATTTCTTGTTTTAAATTACTAAGTTGTGCGATTGCTATAATACCGCAAAGTGCACCAGCCATTATTGCAAATGCAAATAAACCTACTATTCCTAAAAACTCATCCATGGCACGCTCTTTTTATTTATTTTGTAATGAGTGTACCTAAAATTTATTAAGTTTATGTAAGTTTTGTGCAAAAAAGCCCTAAACAATAATGCTTAGGGCTTTTACTTTCTAGAACGTGTTATATATCAATTAGTCTACACTGTCTGTAATTGTGCGCGTTACACTCATTTTAAAGCCGGAGCTAGTTGTTTCATCATGCTCTAAAATCAAGATGTAATTACCTTCTTCGGTAAAATCTATATCGCTTTGTTGAATTAGCACTATTTGTTGGCCGTTATCCTCAAATACGGCATACACAGTGTAAGCTTCATTATCTACATCAATTTCTTCTTGATCGTATCTATCTAAGCCATCGATTACATTAGTGGCGTCATCAACAGTTTCACCATTTAAGGTAAAGTACACGTCAACTTCGCTTACTGTTTGCCCAGCGTAGCTTTCTATTAGGTTAACAACCGAAATAGTATGGCTGTAGCTGCTCGGTGTTAGGTTTTCCTCAACACTCATCATGCGTAAACCATTATCTACATCGTTGTAAAAAACACCTACGGCACTTTGCTCACGTTCAAGGGTCATTAAAAAGTTATCGGCAAGCTTGGTGCCCTCTTCGTCGTACATTGCAACGCTGTAACTATTTGGCGAAAGCTCTACGTAATCGGTGTAGGTGTCACTTGCTACTGTATTTGTTTCATTAACGGTAGTACCGCGCGTAGCGCTAAAGCTAACTGGCGAGTAATCGTCAACGGTATTTATAAAGCGCAATTGACCTAACGCTGATTGGTGCTTTAGCGCTGTAACGTAGTTATTATCGGTCACTATATCAAGGGTTATACCGTTTTCTTCTGTTGCATAGCTTGGGCGGATCATTGCTACATAGCTTTCTTCATCGTAAAAATAAACTGACTCAGATTCATATATCACATCTGTACTACCTGCCTCAGTGATATAAATTGTGTAGTAGCCCTCATCAAGGGTTTGTAAATCTAGCTCACTTAAGTACTGTGTTGATGTAAATAGCTCAGCACTTTCAAATACACCATCATCGGTTGCTAGGTAAACATCGTAGCTGGTCTCTTCGCTGGTAATATTATAAAAACCTAAGTTAAACTCATCTGTATCGCTTGAAATTGGCACACTTAGTTCTGTGAATGTCGGCTCATCAAAGTTGCCACTCATTACAATAAGTTCGGTCTTATCACCTTTAATTGATACTTCTTGTTCGCTAATTGTAATGTAGCTGTCGTTTGCATCTAAGTATTCAAAACTTAAATCGTAAGTACCGGTGCTGTAGTTATGACGCGTGGTTACATCAGCAAAGTCGGTGCCTGAGCGTTCAGTTTCATCTACAAATAAACGCGTATATGGGCTGTTATAAGAGCCATTATATAATTGCACGTAGCCTGTATCACTTGAGCCGTCGCTGCCGCCACAACCAACTAAAATAGACATTAAACTTAGAGGTAAAGCAGCTTTCAACAGAGAGTTGGTCATTAAAGTTTCCTTATTATTAAAATCACTATTATGACGCTTTTGCTGCATTTTAATTTCATAGTTTACAAAGTATTACCCTCGCTGACAGTTCTTTACGAAAACGTTAAAAACTGTTTTAAATGTGCAAATAATAAGGATGTTTTTCAAAAAGACGATATAGGAGTTGGGGCAATTTCTAATCTGTCTCGGCCATTATTTTTAGCAAGATATAAAGCCATATCGGCACGCTTCATTACTTTATCTAGGGGCTCGTTGGGGGTTTGCAGCGCCATGCCAATACTTACTGTGAGGTGCTTAGCCTGCTTAACATGAATACTGTGCGCAATATTTATTAATTGCTGACAAAATTCAGCTGCTTGGCTTATATTACGACTAGGCAAATAACCGCCAAACTCCTCACCACCAAGACGAGCAAATTTAGCGTCATTGATAAACACCTGATTATACTTAGTCGCTAACTGCTTGAGTATTGAGTCTCCTTCATCATGTCCAAATTCATCATTAATTGCCTTAAAATGATCAATATCGATAATTAAAATAACATAAGGCGAGGTTGACGCTGTTCTAATATGCCGATAAAAATAACGCCTATTATGTACTTGTGTTAAGTCATCAATAATTAACTCACGCGCTAAACGGTTATGAATGCTTTGTACAAAACGCATAGTTTTAAATAAACCATAGGCGGTAAAAAGCATGCCTATGGTTCTGCATAAGTCTTCAAAATAAACACTCATCCAATAGGGCTGTACAACTAATTCATCTATTACATCGGCCGTTGTGCCCATACTCCATAGCAACAAACCCAATGTAGAGTAAACATACGCTTGTTTTGAAAGCTCAGAGCATTGCACTATCCAAAATAGGAATACAAGTACAATAAGATTGCAAAAATCGGTCGTAAAACCATATACGTTATTTTGTACCTTTAAAGGTGGGAAAGTATTTAAAGCATAAAGTGAGAAAACAATTATGTAGAGCAGTAACGCTATACTTACCGTTTTATTTACCCAACTCATTTTATAAAAGTTAGACAGCCGAACGGTAAGTTTTACAGTTTCAATCATAAGATGGCGCTTTTTAGTGCGTTATTAACAAACTATAGCACACGAAAAAAAACGCTATAAAGCGATACCTTACAAAGTGCTTGCTTTAGTGCATTTAGCATAAAAATTACCTGAGATTAAAGCCAAGCAATGTAAACAAAATACAAAACTCAACTATAGAAATGCAGCTTTGGTATCAAGCTGCTGTTATGGCGTGGCGTAGTTAACTTTAGAATTTAAACGCTATATTAGGGTGCTTATACCCCACAATGCCAATACTAAAATAGTAATAGCAATCATTGCTTTAGTTTTATGTTTACTGATTATTTGCTCAGCTTTATTACCTGCGTAATACACAACAATAGCTAAACCAAAGTAGCGAATTGAACGAGCAATACCAGAGGCTAATAAAAACAAAGCAATAGAGTACTTTGTAGCGCCTGCTGCGAGCATCGCAATTTGAAACGGAATAGGCACTATTCCTAATGTCATTACAAACCAAAACCCTTGATTTTGCATTTGCTGCTTAACATTTTCAAATTGCTCTTGGCTTGAGAACATGTCAATAACCCAGTCACCAATCGCATCAAATAGGTAAAAACCCAGCGCGTAGCCAAATAAAGCGCCAATTATACACCCTACCGTGGCCATTAGAGCGATTAGCCAAAGCTTTTCACGGCGTGCTTGCATAAGCGGTACAAGCACGGCTTCAAGCGGAATGGGGACAATCGTAGACTCTAAAAACGACGCCACGGTAATACCCGTTAACATATGTTTTGAGTCAATAAAGTGCCGTGTTTTTTCTTTTATTTTTTTTTGAATAGCCATGTTAATCCCTTAATAATTTGCCATTATATGCATCATTGTATGCATCATTGTATGCATCATTGTATGCATCATTGTATAGCAAAAGTATTAAGGTACGCTTAAGCATAAAAAAGCCCGTTTTATAACGGGCTATTATAAATTGCAGTAAGCTATTTAAATGGTTGAGTTGTATACGTCAAACTGCATTTGCATAACACTAGACTGTTCACCCTCAACTAATGCTATAACACGGGTTTCTCGCCCTTGAAGCTCAGTCGGGATTTTTTTAGTTTCAATAAACGTTTGTTGTGAAATTTGATCTTCGCTCACATTAAGCGCAAGCAGTGCTGACTTGACTGTTTCAATACGTTTTAACGCTAACTTTCGGTTGTATTCAAGTGATCCCTTTTTACTAGTATCACCAATCAAAATAACACTCAATAATGGTGAGTTTTCAATAGAGCGAGCAAACTCAGCTACTTTTTGCTTTGCATCAGTAGTAAGTACATGCTTATCAAATTCAAAGTTAATCACCACACCACGTGTTGTGCTTATGTTTTTTTCAAACGGGCAACCATCGTTATCTGTTACCGCTTTAAGGGGCGTATCTGCACACTTATCGCGCTCGTTAATAACCCCATCTTGGTCTTGATCAAGCAAATCATTAGACTGTAACTTTTGCTCGTACGGGCCTGGCTCTGTCGCACAGGCGGTTAAAAGTAAAGCGGCACTTAATAAAGCTATATTTTTCATTATTATCTATCTCCAAGCTGCCAAGCATCTGGCTTATCTACTTTTAAGGCGCTCACTAAACGACCCGTTGCATTGATCAATCTGTAACTAGCAATGCGTTGATCATATGCAGATTCAATATAGTTTCTTCTTGCCGTGAATAATTCAATTTGTGAATCAAGTACATCTAATAACGAGCGACGCCCTAACCCAAACTGTCTTTCGTAGCCTTTTTGCGCAACTTCTGCGTACCCTACATTTTCTTGGTAAAACTTCTTCTGCTCATCTAAAAATACATAAGCATTCCAAGCAAAGCTTGTTGCCTCTTTAACTTGCCTATGAGTTGAATCTTTTACCGCTACAGCTTCTTGATAGCGCCATTTAGCAGCGTCAGTATCAGCATTTGTTTTACCCCCACTGTATAAATCGTAACTCATTGTTAGCATTATACGGCCATTATCATCTCGCCCTGGTGATCCTGATATATCTCGATTATCTGCAACATCGAGTTCTAAGCTCACTTTAGGCCAATAGCCACTTTTTTCTCGTTGTATTTGTTTATCTGCTGCTTGAATATCATAAATGGCAGCAGCTATTTCAGGATGTGAACTTTTTGCAATTTTCATTGCCTCTTCTAACGAATCAGGCAAAAAATGTGAATCTGCTTTAGGGATAACAAGATCCTCAGGATACTTACCAACTAAATCATAGTAATTTGCTTGTATGTCTAGCAGATTATTTTTAGCCGCTAAATAGCCAGACTGCGATGTTGCTAAGCGCGATTGCACTTGAGCTACATCAGCATCACTTGACAAGCCTCGTTGATGACGTTGCTCAATATCGTTTAAAATATTTTTATGTATTTCTATATTTTTTTCAGATAGTTCAATCAGTTCTATTGCTTTTAATAGATCTAAATACACTTGCACGACTTCAAGGCTGATGTTTTCTGCCTCAGAGATCAAACCAAGCTGATCGGCGCGCGCTTCATTATCTAATCGAGCCACCTCTGAAGAAGTACTAAAACCATCAAACAGCATTTGCGTTATTTTTAGACCTAATTCACGGCGATCTAATTCTGTGTCAAATTCACTGCCCGATTTATAATTAACATGCTCATAGCCATAGGCCGCATATAAACGTATTTGCGGTAAATATTCACTAAATGCACTGCGCTTATCACGATACTTAGCTTCAAAGCTCGCATATTTTTGCATTAAGCGAGGGTTTGTATTTAATGTTTCTGCTACCGACTGCTCCAACGTCAGAGCACTTACATACCCCGGTGTTAAAGCTAAAACAGAGAGTAATCCTATAATTCGCATTTAATATTCCTATTATGGTTCACGCATGGCATTGGCCTTTGCTCTTAACAAAGGTTTTAACCAGTAATCTAAAACAGTTTTTTTTCCAGTAATTATATCTACCTGAGTTTGCATCCCCGGTATGATAGGTTGCTGAGCAATCTGACTTACAGTGGTTTTTATAAAAGCTTGATAATACGCCGTGCCGTCTTCTAAATATTGAGCATCTGCACTAATGTAAGTTACTTCCCCTTCCAATCCTCCATATATAACAAAGTCATATGCAGTAAATTTTACTTTGGCTGGCATACCAACTCTAATAAAACCTATATCTTTTGGTTGTACTTTAGTATCTATTAAAAGCTGATCATTTTGCGGGACTATTTCCATCATCACTTCGCCAGGATCGATTACGCTTCCAATTGAGCGAGACACAATATTTTTTACAGTCCCTCGTACTGGCGCTCTTACCTGTGCTTTTAATAATCTGTCTTCAAGCGCTTTACTACTTTGTGAGATTTTAGCGAGCTCATTACTTACTTCATCTAGCTGGTTTTGTGTATCAGCTAAATAATCAAATACAATCGCTTTACGCTCTTCAAGCACTTGGCTTTTGGCAGCAATAAGCTGCTGTAGTAATGCGCTGGCTTGGTTTAGCTCACCTTTCATTGCAATTTCATCGCGCTGTAATTTAACAAGCTCCATTTCAGCTACAGCTCCAGCATCTACCGCACTTTGTGTTAACTCGACCTCTCTGCTGGTTAGTTTTAAGCTTTGCTTTAACGCTGAAATATTTGCTAGTTGCTCGTTACTTGCCTGCTCTTGTTGCAACAAACTTTGGGTTCGTTGTTGTAATTGCGACTCAAGCTGAGTTAAACGCGATGTGTAAGTGTTATATGCTTGCCTGTATACTTCTGGCGATACGCCCTTACGTGGAATCTCTAAGCGCTGAATTGTCGCACCAAAACTGCTTTGCTCGTCAAGTTTTACACTTTTAAGCTCTGTTAACAGGCGGTTATGTCTAGCAAGTAAAGACTCTCGCTCTTGGCTTGATTCAGCAAAAGCGGCTGCAAAGCGGGTTTCATCGATTAAAAGTAATGGATCGCCTACTTCAACTAACTGACCTTCTTGCACGAGCACCTCTTTTAATATGCCACCGTCAAGATTCTCAATAGTTTGCACACGCTGAACAGGAATAACAGTACCTTGCCCTATAATTACCTCTTCTAGCTTAGCAAATTTTGCCCATAAAACGACTGAAAAAAGCAAAATAAAAACAATAATAACCAACCGCTTAGCTTGCTTTGCAGCTTGCAGCTGCCCCATATATAAATCAGCCATTATTTAGACCCGCTCCCACTATTGGTATTACTTACTCGAGTCACTTTTTTACTCACCAGTTTTACACCGCCCGATACTTTTTCACTAAATAATGATTTAGGGGTTTCAATACTTTTTAATCGGCCATGATCTATAACAAATATTCTGTCGCAAATTGAGAGCATTTCTTTGCGGTGGCTAGAAATAACTACCGTTTCGGTACGCTCTTTAAGGGATTTTATTAATAGTTTTTCATGCCCTTCGTCCATTGCTGACGAAGGCTCATCTAACAAAAGTAAAGCATTATTACTTTGCAATAGCGCGCGTGCAATGCATACAGCTTGTCGTTGGCCACCCGATAAAAATCGGCCAAATTCGCCTACTTGTGTTTCAAGCCCGGACTCTAAACGGTCAATAAATCGGCTCACGCCTGATTGCACAAGCGCATTAGTGAGATCGGTAGGGTTGATGTTTTGTGCACCTAAGGTGATATTTTCAAGTACTGAGCCATAAAACAAGCTAGGGCTTTGTGCGACCCAGCCACTTTGCCTGCGCAATGCACTTAAAGACCAATGTTTTATATCTATGTCGTCTATTAAAAGCTGCCCAGAGGTTGCTCTGTATTGACCTGCAATTATAGCTAGTAGTGTTGATTTACCCGACCCTGCGCGGCCGTACAACCCTATTTTTTCACCTTTTTTGATATCAAAGTTAATGTTATGAATAGCTTCTAGTTCTTGCTCATGGTACTGAAAGCTTAAATAACGAGCCGTAATATTGCCATTTAAAGAAGCATCAATTGTACTTTCGCCGCTTTGCTGTTCTTGCTCTAATGCCATTATATTTTTAACTGACTCAATAGCTGTTTGCGTTTGTTTGTACTTTAAAACAAGCCCAGCCAACGAAGATATAGACCCCGATGCTCGACCACTTAACATAACAATAGCAATCAGTGCGCCCATACTAATGTCACCATTGCTTATTAAATACACGCCAAATACGATTAACCCAATACTGGTAAATTGACTGAGGCTAGCCACAGTATGTGTAAGTGTTGTTGCACTGTGGCGTGACTTATTTTGCCAATCAACCATTTGTGCGAGAGTTTGCTCAAGCTTTTGCTGCGCACTTGCTTGACCATTCATCTGCTTTAACTCAACAAGCTGATTTAAGTTTTCAATTAAGTACGCTTGACGTTGAGTAGATAACTTAGATGCTTGCTCTACGCTTTCATTTAATTTAGCTTGTAATACAATACTTGTAATAATAACAATACTCAGCACAGCAACAGGAATAAGTACAATTAATCCCCCAAGCCAAAATATTAACGCTAAAAACAATAAGGTAAAGGGCAAGTCAATAACTGAAACCAGTGTTGCAGAGGTAATAAATTCCCTAACACTATCAAAATCTTGAACTTGTTTTGCATAAGCCCCCGCAGAGGCTGGGCGCTGCTCAAGCCTCATACCTAATACTTTAGCGTATAACATACTACTTATACGTAAATCTATTTGTCTACCTGCGGCATCAGTTAAATGCCCACGAGATTGCTTTAACAACCAATCGAATACAATGGCTATTGTTGCACCTGTTGCCAACACCCATAAGGTATCTAGTGCTGCATTGGGCACTACACGGTCATAGACATTCATAGTAAATAGCGGAACGACTAAAGCGAGTAAATTTACCGTTAGTGACGCCAATAATAGTGAATTATAAAAGGGTTTTACCTGCTCCCAAGCAGGCCTTAACCAACTGGGAATACGGGTATGGAGTTTTTCGGAGCGATCATCGGTGACATTTTCGTGCGACAAATACCAAATCAACTCTTTATCAATATCAGTTAACTGCTTTGGTTCTGCTCCATCTTGCGAGCTAAATGTACTTTCTCCCTTACTCTCAAAAAACCAAAAGTAGCCATCTTTATCGAGTACCAAGGCTGGGTAAGCATAATGTTTAGGCGCAGTTTGTTGCTGGGCACTCACATTAATATTACTCAATGCTTGTTCTAAATGATGAGCCGAAAACTCATTACTTGGCAAACCAAGTAACAAGTTATCGCTTTGATGGCGCAAATGCAGGGCATCAGCAATGTGCTTGCCAAGTGCCTGCATTTGTTCTCGTTTTAAACTTAACTTCATACGTTTTGATCGCCGTCTAAGCTTTCATTCATACTTTGAGCGAAAGCAGTGTCACCACCACTTGAGTCCTCACTAAATGATTGAGCTTGTGCGCCGCTTGAGCTTGAAGTGTTACTTGCTGAAGCTGAAATAGTCACATCTACCTCTTCGGTAGGTGCTTGTTGAGTCTCACCGTTAAGTGTAGAAAACGCATTTAGTGTTAGCGTGAAACTATCACCTGCGTCGGCATCAACAATTTCTAAGGCTTCAATATCAGTAATATCAACAGTCCATGTATCACCGACCTTTTCACCAACGTTAAAGTTGTATCCATCTGGTAAGCCTGTAATTTCAATATAGCCCGTTTCATCTGCTGCTGGATTTTGTAAATCAACATCAAGGTTTAGGGCGATATTGTTAGTTGAATTACTTGTAACATCATTTGCAGCAGTCCACACAGGCGCATCAGCTTGAGGTTCTAACTCAATAATAAATTCTGATGATTGTGTCTCACCCACACTTGTTACCGTTTCACCATTAATTTGTGCGCTATCAACAGTTGCAACATCAACACTCATGTTTAATGTGCCAAACGCAAGGCCACCGGCATTAAAGTCAAAGTTTTCAATTGAGTTACTGTCACTGGTAATTGTCGCACTAAAGCCGCCATTACCATCGCTAGTAAAGAATACAGTTTCAGTACCGACAGTAATAGACGCTTTGCCGTCAATATACTCAAGTGCACTACTGTCCGAGTCGGCGGCTATATTAACCGTTAATTGAATTGTCTCCGTGCCATCCGCCTCTTCACTAAAGGCCTCTAAGTCAATAGTCAAGGTGTCATCTTCTTGCCCATCGTAGCTTTCAAATGGCTTTTTAGAAAAATCCAGTGCATCGGCTTCTGGGTTTACAACAACCATAAACGAGGCTGAGGTCTGTACTATTTCACCTGGTGATTCATCCTGAGTTAGCGCATTTAGGGTTAATTCAAACTCACCACTAAAATCAAGCGGCGGTACAATAATCAAACCAGCTAATTGCTCTGCAGTAACAGTCCAGCTTGTGGTGTCTTCACCATTAAAGGTGCCACCATCTTTACCATTATTAACAAGCAAATTACCATCAGCATCTTTTAGTACGGCATCTTTTGGCACGCCCGAGATAGTAATTGAAATAGTTTCAGAGCCGTCATCATCTTTTAGCAGCGCACTTAAGCCTGTTAATGCTATATCGGCATCTTCGCTACCTTGTGCATCTGCTACTGTTAATACTGCTTCGTCAGTTACCGCCTCTACAGCAATACTAATTGTATTAGTAACTTGTGTTGTATCAGTGGCAGTACCTGTACTTAATTGTGCGGTATCAACAATGGTTGCTGTTATCTGAATATCTATGTCAGTACCTGATTGGTCTTCAATTGGCTCAACCCCAATACTTGCTAGTGCAGTAGCAAACTCTGCCTCTGTACCGTTATATGTATATGTGTTATCACCGTTGTCGGTAAACATATTATTAGGGTCATACAATCCAACGCCATCCGGTAAGGTAATAATAATTGGCTGAGAAAAATCAACTTCTTCAACCCCGCCATTTTGCTCAGGGTTTGCCTCATCATCTACTTGGTTTAAATCGGTTAAAGCTAATGTTAAGCCTAGTGCTGTGGTGCGGTTGTCTTCCTTAATTTTGTTAATAGCTGCGCTAAACTCACCACCGTCAGCGACTGGAGTTATATCTATTTCTAAAGATTGCGTGTCATCAATATATTCATCGCCACTATCATTATCTACCGCAATGATCGTTACCGGAATAATTAATTGCCCTGAATAGTCATCACCTGCACTGGTAAAGCTTAAATTACCAAGTGATTCTTCAGGAATAATATATTCAGCAACTTCGCCGTCATCACCTGGAATTGCGATAACCCCATCACCTTCAATAATAAGGCCTTCAGGTAGGCTATCAGCGTTTATGTAAACAGTAACGGTATCGTTCTCATCGTCAGTTAAACTGGTATTAATATGCCCTGTAAAATCAACTGCTTCATCTTCTACTGCATCTACCACCGAAATTTGTAACTGCCCTACTTCAGAAGCCTCTGACGTACTTCCGTCTCCTTCAACAGTAAAGTTAACGGTAAAATTGTCACTTAGTAATACCGCATGGCTGCCATCAGCTACACGGGCTTTAACAGTAACATCTATATCACCTGTAGAATTTTGTGCTTCTAAGGTTACATCAGCGAGTAAGTCATTAATTACGTCTGTTACTGAGTCACTTGTGCCTGCATCAATAGGTATAATCCAACGACCGGAGCCATCTGGGTATGCACCATTTGGATGGAGTACCTCTATATTTACGTCATCAGGGAGTATTATTTCTATATGAGTAATAACCTCAGAGCCATCAACATCCTCTTCTGTAAAGCTAACAGCCCCCGATAGGCTCAGTGTTCTGCTTGAGCTCGTGATTGTTTCATCCGTTGCTTCAAGACGGGTAACAGCACCACTATTATCGCGCTCGGCACTACTTTGCGTATCAACCTGTCCATTAACAGTGACTGTAACTTGACTACTAATATCCTCGCTCACACTGCCCACATTTGACGTATCGGTTACGGTATAAAGTACATCAACAGTAAGCGTGCCAGAGAAATCCTCATCAGGCAGCAAGCGCACTCTATCACTGGCTAAAACATCCTCAAGCGTGGGGTACTCGGCATTAATTAAATCTGCTAAATCAAACCCACTACCTACGTTCACTACCTCACCATCAACATACAGAGTAGTGTTTGCTGGTATGGCTGTAATTACAGCACCTGTTATTGTTTCTGACCCATCACTGTCGATTAAATCTGGGTTAAAATTAAGTGCTATACGTGTATCTTCATTGCCCTCAGACGTTGTTGATAGGCTTTGCGTATTATTGTCAATTGTTGGGTTAAAGTTTGTAGTTACAGCAATGTTGTAATCAGCAGTATCACCATCAGCCTCTGTCGGGACTACTTTAATATTAAAGTTAACTTCACCACTAAAGTCATCAACAGGCGCTAAATAGTAATTTTCCATCTCTGCGGCCGTTAAGCTGTACATTGGCTTGCCATTAGCATCAGTACCAACAATTGATAAATTAGCAGGGTCGCCGTTTACATCTACTAGCATTACCGAGTCTGGTAAGTCAGAAATAACTAAACTAATTGCTTCTGACTGATCCACATCAGAGGTCACAATTAAAAAGTCTAAACGTAGGTTAGTATCTTCCGTACCTTGGGTATTTTTAAGCGTAAAGTTGTTTTCATCTACTGTCGTAAATGTCCAGTTATCATTGCTGTTTTCTTCATCAAGCTCTGGTGGATCTATTTTACCTATAACAGTAAGTTGTAAAGTATCTGGCTCTGTACGTGCTTCTTCACCGGTGCTGGTTTCTGTTGCTATGGCTGTAACCGTAATGTCAAATGTAGCGTCGGTTGCACGGCTGGCATCTTCTTTTTGTTTTAAGAATATGTTCCCTGCTTGCAGCTCTACATCACTTACAAGCCAATTGCCATCTGCATCTTGAGTTAACACATCTCCATTTTCGTCTACCAGCTCAAAACCTTCTGGCAATATAACTTCAAAACTAAGCGTTTCGGAGCCGTCTTGGTCAACCAGTAAACCACTGAATAAGTCTATCGCAGGGGTGAGCGCATCTTCATCTACGGTTTGGTTACGCACAAATAAGCGAGGCTCATCAGCAACAGGGGTTATTTCAACCGTTACCGTTTGCGTACTTGATGATGCACTATCGTTGTTTTCAGCTTCTGTTGCTATAGCAGTAATATCAAAAGTAAACGTGCCCGCTACATGCTCTTCGCCAACTACAGTTAAGCTTTGTGCCTCTGCTGCGGTTATTTCATCACCGTTTGATAGCGTACGGCCATTGGCTGTAACGATTAAGCCCTCTTGTATATTATTGATTATATAAGTGAGTGTTTCTGAGCCATCTGTATCTTGCAGTGTAGCGCCAATATTAATAGCAGCTTCGGTATCTTCTGCAGTTGTGTAACTGTAATCGTTTGTGTTATCCCAATCAGGGGTGTCGGCCTCTGATATAACACTTACTGCTTGAGTGGCGTTGTATTCACGATTGCCATTATCAGTCGTTACTGTTGCATCAATAGTCAGGTTTACCGTTTGAGTTTGGTTTGAGCTATCGCCAAGCGGTTCAAATGTTAAAGCGCCGTTTATAGTTGCTACGCCATTAGCATCAATACTTAACTGGCTGCCACTTAGTACATAATAACCATCAGTAGCTGTTAGCTCACTGCCATTTAACAATAACTTTCCACCTTGTAAAGAGCTTTCTTCAATACGTATTTGAGTAACCGTTTCATTTTGGTCAATATCGCCTGGGTTTACGGTAACAGTAATTGTAGAAGAGCCGTCTTCATTGGCATCTGTTGCAGTCGTAGTCATCTCACCAATGTCATCACTTGTAGTCAATGATAAATCTGCTGTCGCTGTATCACCGTCAGCATCTGTTACAACATAAGTAATTGTGTCGACAAAATCATTTGCTGATGAACCAAATGTAGTGGTAGTAATTGTTACGCTACCATCTGAATTAATTGTGGCTGTACCGTAATCTTCATCACCATCATTTAAAGCGAATGTATCGCCCACATTTCTAACCACATTGTTATAAGTGATGCTTGTTACCGTCGCTCCGTCAGCTCCCCCTTCAAGGTTAGCTAATAAATCGATTGTAACGGTTTCACCTTCAATCAATGCTTTACTTGCACCAGGCAAGCTAGGGATATCATCGGTTACTGTGGCAATAACAACACTTTGTGAATTTGATATATCCCCATCTGCATCTACCGCAACTAAATCGATTGTTACATCAAGTGTGTTTTCTCCATTACCCGCTTCGTGGTCTAAGGCTTTGAACTGCTCGTATTCAAAGGTTCCATCAGCATTAAACTTAACGCGGAAAATTGTTTCAGCTGCCCCGTTTTCGCCTGTTGGTGCTGTTGCTAAATACCAGCCATCATCGTCAGCTGTATTTGACAGCGTAACGTCTTCACCTGAAGAGGTGTAACCAGAAAAGCTAAAGCCGTCAGCTAGTTTCACTTCAACAACTTCATCTGAGCCTGATGTAACGCTAATATTGCCCTCGGTTTTAATTGAGTCGTTATTACGTAAGCCTTCTTCGTCAACCGCTGGAGCGCTATCGCCTGAAGTTGTGACACTAGGTGACTGACCATCTTCTACGTTTACTGCTAATACACTTTGTTCTCTAGTGCCATCGGCATCGGTTGAAACAAGAGGTACGTTAATAGCAAGCGTTGCTTCTTGTGAATCTAAATGATCAATAGCCCCTGCGATTTCAAAGGCAATGTTGTAACTTTCAGAGGTGCCTGCTGCTACATCCACATCAGTTGGAAGAGTTACCGTAAATACAGTAACGCCATTAACTACACCGTTTGCGGTACCATCCTCATTAACTCGCCATGTAATCGGCTCACCGTTTTGGGTAAGAGCATTGCCATTGCTATCAAGCACGGCGTCACCTGAAGCTACATTCATACTAAGTGATTTAACAGCCTCACCGCCAGCCGTAATAGTAATGCTCTGTGTATCTGATTGACCAGTACTGCCTGTTTCTGGGCTTTCTGCGACATTGAACGTAGGTGAGGTTTGCGTTGCATTAGCACTATCTGTAACGTTTACAGTAATATTTTCCTCATCAATATCGCCATCTTGATCTTGCAATTCAATTGCCAGGTTAAAGCTACTATTGCCGTTATTATCAATAGGGCGAATAAGCTCAATGGTATATTGTAAGTTTTCTTGGCTGCTTGTGCTGTTTGTGATCTCAGGTAAAGTTGCAATAAATACAGGGTTATTTATATCACCTGTATGTGCTGTAAGCGTTAAGCCATCTTCACTTAAAGTATATTGAATATCCTCACCACCAGAGGTTAGTGCAGGTTGCGAGCCAGTTACAGCAAAGGTTAACGACGAAAAGCTATCACTGCCAATAACAGTATCTAATGTACCGTTAAATGTATCTGAGCCGGACGCTAAACCTGACTCATCAAGGTTTGCAGAGTCTATATTGGCAAGCTGTGGTCCTGTGCCATCTTTAACGGTTATGGTTACATTACCCGCACCGCTGATTGCTGTACCATCACTATCCTCACCATTAACAGAAAGCGCAAAGTCTATATTTTCTCCATCAGGGTTATCAAGCGGTAAGCTTACTGTTGTTTGAACCCTAGCATCTAAATCTTTACCATTGGCATCTTGCGTTGCACTTACGCTAAAGCGGATAACTTCGTTACCATTTGCAGAACCCGTAATTGTTTTTCCGTCTTCGCTTAATGCAAAGGTAATAGCTACACCAGCACTTGTTAAGTTTAACGCATTTAAGTTTGCGATAGTGTCATCAAAGGTGATTGAATCAGCAACTAGTGCATCAGAGCCTGCCACAACAGCAAAGGATTTATTATTTGTTGTTGTAACGCCATAATCACTTTCTGTATAAGTAGCAGCTTGCTCTGTAAAGCTGCCCGCACTGCCATCTTGTACTGTAAATGTGGCTGTACTTGATGAACTACCAACACCGTCGCGATCTTCTATTGTGTATTCAATCGTAAACTGTGGTGAAGGAGTTGAGTCTCGATTATCAAGCGCGTTAAAGCTCCATGTGCCATCGCTGTTAACCGTTAATGTACCTTCATCGGTTACTATCGTGGCTGGTGTACTTGTTGTTACATCATAATCAGTGCCATTAAATGTTACACTTGTAACGGTTGGTGCGCCCTCTACTACACTGTCGTTTGTGACTAAGCTACCTGTTGATACTCTACCCGCATCGGTGTCGGCTTCTGTAACTGTAAAGCTGTCGTCACTACTTTGTGGGGCAGAGTCGGTAATAGTAACGGCTGTTGGTACAACGACTAATTCGGTTGTGCCATCGGCATCTGTTTGTAGTGCATCAACAAAAATATCAGTAAGTAAGCTTTCACTTTCGTGATCAATAGGTGCATGTAGCGTAGTAGTAAGTTCTCCACCTACAAGCGACACACTTAGCACTAAGTTACCTTGCGAGTCTTTTACCTCTAAAGATAAACCATCATTTGCTAAGGTAACCGAAACAGGGCTGCCGTCTACCGTTAAGCCTTCAAGACCAGATTGGTTTGTACTTAATGTAAGGTCAGCGTTATCTATTTCTATTGAACTAGTCGCTGAGCTTGTGCCGCCATTTGCTGTATTACTTTCATTTAATGTTTGGCTATCAAGCGCATCGAGTGTTGGTGCGACATCTTGCGCTGCGTTTCCTGCAGAATCAGTAACAGTTGCCGTAATAGTCCACTGCTGTGTATCATCAAGCTCAGATATATCTATACCGTTAACGTTCCAAGTTCCACCATTTGCGACTGCTGCAGTCACTACTTCACTAGTAGTGCCATCAAAAATTGTAAGTGTAACGGTAGAACCTGGTTCAGCATCGGTTGTACCGTTTAGCGTGGTTACTTCACCCGCTTTAAAGGCTCTACTGTTAATGCCGTTTTCACCAGTATCAATATCAATATTAATGGTGGTGTCTTTAGTAAAGGTGGTTTCGTTTGTGGCTAAATTACCCTCAACGTCTAATGCGCTAACACTTGCTGTAATTTCACCATCAGCAAGGCCTGAAATATTCGTGGCATTAATTGCCCACTCACCTTCGCTATTAATCGAGACGTTTTCAACCGTGACTTTATCTCCGTTCACATCGGTAAATACCACAGTGGCTCTTTGGTTAGCATCAGCCTCTTCTATTACGCCACTTACAACTACATTATTTTGCTCTGCAGTATTAATAACGGCGTCATCGCCTGTTGCAACATCAATGCTGGTTAGGGCTGTTTTATCGTGAATGGCGGTGTCTGTATCAGTTGCTGTATTACCTGCTACATCACTGACTGTGGCTGTGGCGGTTAATGTGCCATCGTTTAAGCCTGATAAATCTGCACCTGTAATCGTGTAGGTATTATTAGTAACTGTGGCTTCAAAGCTGCGCTCATTACCGGCTTCATCTGTTACTACCACTGTTACCGTTTGATTGTCTTCAACACCTGTTGTGGTCCCTGTAATTTCAACACTTACGTTTTCACCATTACCGTTAATTACGCCATCGTTTGTATCGTTAATATCAACGGTTACAGTAGCTGCGGTGTCTTTAGTAAAGGTGGTTTCGTTTGTGGCTAAATTACCCTCAACGTCTAATGCGCTAACACTTGCTGTAATTTCACCATCAGCAAGGCCTGAAATATTCGTGGCATTAATTGCCCACTCACCTTCGCTATTAATCGAGACGTTTTCAACCGTGACTTTATCTCCGTTCACATCGGTAAATACCACAGTGGCTCTTTGGTTAGCATCAGCCTCTTCTATTACGCCACTTACAACTACATTATTTTGCTCTGCAGTATTAATAACGGCGTCATCGCCTGTTGCAACATCAATGCTGGTTAGGGCTGTTTTATCGTGAATGGCGGTGTCTGTATCAGTTGCTGTATTACCTGCTACATCACTGACTGTGGCTGTGGCGGTTAATGTACCATCGTTAAGCTCTGATACGTCTGCACCTGTGATTGTATACGCTTCATCAGTAACGAGTGCGGTGAACGTTTTAGTATTTGTGCCATCAGTTACTGTTACGGTAACCGTTTGGCCATCTTCAACACCTACAGCTGTACCGTTTATGGTTACATTTGTATTTTCACCATTACCATTTATTACGCTATCGTCTGTATCAACAATATCAACTGTGACATTAGCAACCGTATCTTTTGTTAGGTTAGCGGTATTAACCGCTTCATTACCTGCGTTATCAAATACGCTAACACTTACGGTTATGTCGCCATCGGCAAGCGAGCTTATATCTTCGTTATTTACTTCCCAGCTGCCATCGTCATTTATGGTTACATTATCAACGATTACTTTTGTGCCGTCTTTGTCTGTAAAGGTAACAGTTATGCTATTCGTTGACTCTACATCATCAACCACACCGCTTACGCTAACAGCCTCGTCCTCGGCTGCGTTTATTACAGTATCATCTAGCACTAAAGTGGTGCTTGCTTGGGTGTCTTTTGTGAAATCTAGCGTGCTTGTTGCTACGTTACCCGCTATATCTTGTGTGCTTACATCTACTGTGTAGTCGCCATCTGATAGGGCATTTAAAATACTGCTATCTAATTCCCAGTTGCCAGCGTTATCTACACTTGCAGTGCCATTAAATACAGTACTGCCGTCACTGTCTTTAATGATAATTGCTACGCTTTGGTTAGCTTCTACATCAGTTACTGTGCCTGCTACTTTAGCAGTGCTTTGCTCAGCATTGTTAATAACAGCATCGTCGCCCACATTTACCGTAACAGCGCTTTGTGTATCTTTAACAATGTTAAGATCTGCATTGGCAGTGTTGCCTGCGGTATCAGCGGTTGTTGCTGTAACAGTCAATGCCCCTTCATTAAGGGATGTCAAATCGAGTGAGTTACTTTGCCACGTTCCATCAGCTAAAATAGTCGCTTGCCCTGTTACCGAAGCACTACCATCAGAAACAGTAATATTGACGATTTTACCTTCTTCAATATTGGCACTTTGACCATTAATAACTACAGCCGATTTTTCTGCATTATTGATCAATAAATCGTTATTTTCACTTGGTATAGAAATGGAAGCTTGGGTATCTTTTTCAAAGGTTGTGCTATTTGTGGCTTGGTTACCCGCATTATCAAGTACACTAACAGTCGCAGTAATAGTGCCATCGGCAAGGGTATTAATATCTGCACTATTAACCTCCCAACTGCCGTCATTATTAATCGTAACATTGTTTATAGTCACGAGTTCGCCACTTTCATCAGTAAAAGTAACTGTTGCTGTATTCGTCGGCTCTATATCAGTAACCTGACCACTCACAACAACATTTGTTTGCTCGCTTGCATTTACTACGTCATCACCCGCTGCCATTGCAATGGTAGTAGCTGCTGTTTTGTCGTGTATGGCTGTATCTGTATTAGTGGCTATGTTACCGGCTACATCACTTACGGTGGCTGTGGCGGTTAATGTGCCATCGTTTAAGCCTGATAAATCTGCACCTGTAATCGTGTAGGTATTATTAGTAACTGTGGCTTCAAAGCTGCGCTCATTACCGGCTTCATCTGTTACTACCACTGTTACCGTTTGATTGTCTTCAACACCTGTTGTGGTCCCTGTAATTTCAACACTTTCGTTTTCACCATTACCGTTAATTACGCCATCGTTTGTATCGTTAATATCAACGGTTACAGTAGCTGCGGTGTCTTTAGTAAAGGTGGTTTCGTTTGTGGCTAAATTACCCTCAACGTCTAATGCGCTAACACTTGCTGTAATTTCACCATCAGCAAGGCCTGAAATATTCGTGGCATTAATTGCCCACTCACCTTCGCTATTAATCGAGACGTTTTCAACCGTGACTTTATCTCCGTTCACATCGGTAAATACCACAGTGGCTCTTTGGTTAGCATCAGCCTCTTCTATTACGCCACTTACAACTACATTATTTTGCTCTGCAGTATTAATAACGGCGTCATCGCCTGTTGCAACATCAATGCTGGTTAGGGCTGTTTTATCGTGAATGGCGGTGTCTGTATCAGTTGCTGTATTACCTGCTACATCACTGACTGTGGCTGTGGCGGTTAATGTGCCATCGTTTAAGCCTGATAAATCTGCACCTGTAATCGTGTAGGTATTATTAGTAACTGTGGCTTCAAAGCTGCGCTCATTACCGGCTTCATCTGTTACTACCACTGTTACCGTTTGATTGTCTTCAACACCTGTTGTGGTCCCTGTAATTTCAACACTTTCGTTTTCACCATTACCGTTAATTACGCCATCGTTTGTATCGTTAATATCAACGGTTACAGTAGCTGCGGTGTCTTTAGTAAAGGTGGTTTCGTTTGTGGCTAAATTACCCTCAACGTCTAATGCGCTAACACTTGCTGTAATTTCACCATCAGCAAGGCCTGAAATATTCGTGGCATTAATTGCCCACTCACCTTCGCTATTAATCGAGACGTTTTCAACCGTGACTTTATCTCCGTTCACATCGGTAAATACCACAGTGGCTCTTTGGTTAGCATCAGCCTCTTCTATTACGCCACTTACAACTACATTATTTTGCTCTGCAGTATTAATAACGGCGTCATCGCCTGTTGCAACATCAATGCTGGTTAGGGCTGTTTTATCGTGAATGGCGGTGTCTGTATCAGTTGCTGTATTACCTGCTACATCACTGACTGTGGCTGTGGCGGTTAATGTGCCATCGTTTAAGCCTGATAAATCTGCACCTGTAATCGTGTAGGTATTATTAGTAACTGTGGCTTCAAAGCTGCGCTCATTACCGGCTTCATCTGTTACTACCACTGTTACCGTTTGATTGTCTTCAACACCTGTTGTGGTCCCTGTAATTTCAACACTTACGTTTTCACCATTACCGTTAATTACGCCATCGTTTGTATCGTTAATATCAACGGTTACAGTAGCTGCGGTGTCTTTAGTAAAGGTGGTTTCGTTTGTGGCTAAATTACCCTCAACGTCTAATGCGCTAACACTTGCTGTAATTTCACCATCAGCAAGGCCTGAAATATTCGTGGCATTAATTGCCCACTCACCTTCGCTATTAATCGAGACGTTTTCAACCGTGACTTTATCTCCGTTCACATCGGTAAATACCACAGTGGCTCTTTGGTTAGCATCAGCCTCTTCTATTACGCCACTTACAACTACATTATTTTGCTCTGCAGTATTAATAACGGCGTCATCGCCTGTTGCAACATCAATGCTGGTTAGGGCTGTTTTATCGTGAATGGCGGTGTCTGTATCAGTTGCTGTATTACCTGCTACATCACTGACTGTGGCTGTGGCGGTTAATGTACCATCGTTAAGCTCTGATACGTCTGCACCTGTGATTGTATACGCTTCATCAGTAACGAGTGCGGTGAACGTTTTAGTATTTGTGCCATCAGTTACTGTTACGGTAACCGTTTGGCCATCTTCAACACCTACAGCTGTACCGTTTATGGTTACATTTGTATTTTCACCATTACCATTTATTACGCTATCGTCTGTATCAACAATATCAACTGTGACATTAGCAACCGTATCTTTTGTTAGGTTAGCGGTATTAACCGCTTCATTACCTGCGTTATCAAATACGCTAACACTTACGGTTATGTCGCCATCGGCAAGCGAGCTTATATCTTCGTTATTTACTTCCCAGCTGCCATCGTCATTTATGGTTACATTATCAACGATTACTTTTGTGCCGTCTTTGTCTGTAAAGGTAACAGTTATGCTATTCGTTGACTCTACATCATCAACCACACCGCTTACGCTAACAGCCTCGTCCTCGGCTGCGTTTATTACAGTATCATCTAGCACTAAAGTGGTGCTTGCTTGGGTGTCTTTTGTGAAATCTAGCGTGCTTGTTGCTACGTTACCCGCTATATCTTGTGTGCTTACATCTACTGTGTAGTCGCCATCTGATAAAAAACGTAGAATAGAGCTATTAAGCTCCCAATTACCTTGCTCATCTACAGTGGCTGTAGCTGAAAGTAACTCTTCACCATTGCTGTCTTTTAATACAACATCAACGTCTTGCCCAGGCTCAACATCACTAATAGTTCCCGCTATTTTAGCGCTCGCTTGTTCTTGTGCATTAATAAAAGCATCGTTGCCAACATTAACGTTGATTGTTGCTTGGGTATCTTTTTCAAAGGTTACGCTGTTTACAGCTTCATTACCTGCGTTATCAAATACACTAACGCTTGCAGTAATTTCACCATCGGCAAGCTCGCTAATATCACCAGCAGGAACTTGCCAATTACCTTCGCTATCTAGGGTTATATTATTTATTGTTGCCGAAGTACCATTAATATCAGTAAAGGTTACAGTCAGCTGATTTGTAGACTCTACGTCATCAACTTTACCACTTAGTGCAACGGCTTCATCTTCGCCAGCGTTAATGAGCGTATCAGCAAGCTCTAATGTAGTTGTTGCTTGAGTGTCTTTTGTAAATGACGCACTATTAACAGCTTCGTTGCCTGCATTATCAAATACACTAACGCTTGCGATGATTTCACCATCGGCAAGTTCACTAATATCAGCAGCCGCTACAGACCAGTTACCATCAATATCTAGGGTGATATTTTCAATTGCTGTAGTTTTACCGTTTTGATCGGTAAAGGTTACCGTTACATTATTTGTAGATTCTACGTCATCCACTTTTCCGTTAAGTGCTACAGCTTCGTCTTCTGCAGCATTAATTACGTTATCGGCAAGTTCTAATGTCGTACTTGCTTGCGTGTCTTTATTAAAGGTGGTGCTATTTACAGCTTCATTGCCTGCGTTATCAAAAACACTAACACTTACAGTAATTTCGCCATCGGTAAGTGTGCTTATATCACTTGGGGTTATTTCCCAGTTACCGCTGCTGTCTACATCAACCGTAGCTGTAACTAAATTACTACCGTCGGAGAATGTAACGGTTACTTCTCGTGTGGCTTCTATGTCGGTTACTGTGCCGCTTATAATTACATTGCTTTGCTCAGCTGCATTCACTACATCATCGTTTTCAGCGACCACTATTGTGGTGCTGGCTAACTTATCGTGCTCAGCAACATCGCTACTTGTAGCTGTATTACCCGCAACATCGGTTACTGTAGCTGTTGCTGTTAATGTTCCATCATTTAGCGATGACACATCAGCATTTGTGATAGTGTAAGCGCCGTTAATTACTTCAGCAGTAAATGTTTCAGTATTTGTGCCATCGCTCACAACTACTGAAACAATTTGACCATTTTCAATGTTAGATACATCACCTGTGATGCTAACGACTGTATTTTCTGAATTGCCATTAATAACGCCATCATCAGTGTCGTCGATATTTACAGTTACACTTGCGAGCTGATCTAGAATAACACTATCGTTTGCTGTCGCAGTATTGCCCGCTAAGTCTAAAACAGTGGCCGTAGCTGTAATTGTGCCGTTATTCAAGCTCGATATATCTACATTTTCAAAACTATACTGACCATCAACTACTGTGCCATTGAGCTCAATATCCGGGTTAACCCCATCCGACACGAGTACGCTAATAGCTTGACCGTTTTCAATATTCTCTACATCACCTGTAATGGTTATTTGCGAGTTTTCGGTACTGCCATTAATTACGCCATCGTCTGTTTGTGCAATATTTAAAGTTACGCTGCTTAGTGTATCTTTTGTAAAAGTAAGCTCTGAATTTGCAGGGTTCCCAGCTGAATCAGTAACGGCTACAACAGCGTTAATTTGACCTTCGGCTAAATCAGCAATTTGGTCGGTAGTGACTTCCCATGCACCATCATCGCCAACGGCTACTGTTATCACTTTAGACACATTATTGCTGTCGGTAAGCGTTAGTGTAACGTCCTGCCCCTGTTCTACATCAGTTGTGCTACCTGCTATTACAACGCTATTTTGCTCTAAATTATTTATTACTTGATCTGAATCAATTAATGACACGTCGATAGAGGCTATGTTATCTAAATCAACTGTATCTGAAGTTGTTACGGGGTTACCTGCTATATCTGACACGCTAGCTGTGGCAGTAAGTGTGCCATCATTTAAAGCGCTTGCATCAATTGGGCCTGTGACGTACTCGCCATTTTGTACAAGGGCCGTTGTTTCAACTTGGTTTGTGCCATCGCTGATAATGACCACCACTGTTTGGCCGTCTTCTACATCGGTTACTGTACCGCGCACAAGGATTGCAGCACTTTCACCGTTGCCATTTATAACGCCGTCGGCTGTTTTATCAATACTGGTTGTAATTGCTGCGGTGTTATCAAGTTCTACGCTATCTTGCGCGTTAACAGGGTTACCCGCTAAATCTGATACGCTTGCTGTAGCAGTTAATGTGCCGTCGTTTAATGCGCTTGCATCAATTGGGGCTGTAACGTATTCGCCATTTTGTACAAGCGCCGTTGTTTCAACTTGGTTTGTACCATCGCTGATAATAACAGTAACAGTTTGACCGTCTTCAACATCGGTTACTGTACCGCGTACAACTAAGGCTTCGCTTTCACCGTTGCCGTTAATAACTGAATCGGCAGTTTTATCAATGCTGGTTGTAATTGCTGCGGTGTTATCGAGCTCTACAGTATCTTGTGCACTTAGCGGGTTACCGGCTTTATCTGACACATTAGCTGTTGCTGTTAATATGCCATCGTTTAGTGCACTTGCATCAATAGGTGCTGTAACATATTCGCCATTTGTAACAGTTGCAAAAACTTCTACAGGTTCGTTAACACCATCACTAATTGTTATGGTAACAACTTGCCCATCTTCAACATCGTCAACTAAACCACTCACCACTATTGCGGCACTTTCACCATTTCCATTAATAACACCATCTTCGGTTTTATCAATATTAATAGAAAGTGAAGTTGTATTATCGAGCTCAACTGAATCTTGTGCGCTTACAGGGTTACCTGCTAAATCTGATACGCTTGCTGTAGCAGTTAATGTGCCGTCGTTTAATGCGCTTGCATCAACCGGATCTGTGACGTATTCACCATTTTGTACAAGCGCCGTTGTTTCAACTTGGTTTACGCCATCGCTGATAACAACAGTTACTGTTTGGCCGTCTTCAACATCGATTACTGTACCGCGTACCACGATGGCTGCACTTTCGCCGTTGCCATTTATAACGCCGTCTGCTGTTTTATCAATGCTGGTTGTAATTGCTGCGGTGTTATCAAGTTCTACGATATCTTGCGCACTTACAGGGTTACCCGCTAAATCTGATGCGCTTGCTGTTGCGGTGAGTGTGCCGTCGTTTAATGCGCTTGCATCAATTGGGGCTGTAACGTATTCGCCATTTTGAACAAGCGCCGTTGTTTCAACTTGGTTTGTGCCATCGCTGATAATAACAGTTACAGTTTGGCCGTCTTCAACATCGGTTACTGTACCGCGCACAACGATTGCTGCACTTTCGCCGTTGCCATTTATAACGCCGTCGGCTGTTTTATCAATGCTGGTTGTAATTGCTGCTGTGTTATCGAGCTCAACTGAATCTTGCGCCGTAACTGGGTTGCCTGCTAAATCAGATACGCTTGCTGTAGCAGTTAATGTGCCGTCGTTTAATGCGCTTGCATCAATCGGATCTGTAACGTATTCGCCATTTTGTACAAGCGCCGTTGTTTCAACTTGGTTTGTGCCATCGCTGATAACAACAGTAACAGTTTGGCCGTCTTCAACATCGGTTACTGTACCGCGTACCACGATGGCTGCACTTTCGCCGTTGCCATTGATAACGCCATCTGCTGTTTTATCAATGCTGGTTGTAATTGCTGCGGTGTTATCAAGTTCTACGCTATCTTGCGCGCTTACAGGGTTACCCGCTAAATCTGATGCGCTTGCTGTAGCGGTTAACGTGCCGTCACTTAGTGCGCTTGCATCAATCGGATCGGTAACATACTCACCGTTTTGCACAAGCGCCGTTGTTTCAACTTGGTTTGTACCATCGCTGATAATAACAGTTACAGTTTGGCCGTCTTCAACATCGGTAACAGTACCGCGTACCACGATTGCAGCACTTTCGCCGTTGCCATTTATAGCGCCATCTGCAGTTTTATCAATGCTGGTAGTAATCGCTGCGTTGTTATCAAGCTCAACTGTATCCTCAGCTGTAACAGGGTTACCCGCCACATCGGATACGCTGGCGGTGGCGGTGAGCGTGCCGTCGTTTAATGCGCTTGCATCAATCGGATCTGTAACGTATTCGCCATTTTGTACAAGCGCCGTGGTTTCAACTTGGTTTGTGCCATCGCTGATAATAACAGTTACAGTTTGGCCGTCTTCAACATCGGTAACAGTACCGCGTACCACGATTGCAGCACTTTCGCCGTTGCCATTTATAACGCCGTCGGCTGTTTTATCAATGCTGGTTGTAATTGCTGCGGTGTTATCAAGTTCTACGCTATCTTGCGCGCTTACAGGGTTGCCTGCTAAATCTGATACGCTTGCTGTAGCGGTTAACGTGCCGTCATTTAATGCGCTTGCATCAATGGGATCTGTGACGTACTCGCCATTACTTACCAAGGCTTGCACCTCAATTGGTGTGTTTACGCCATCGCTGATAATAACCGTCACGGTTTGGCCGTCTTCAACATCGGTGACTGTTCCGCGTACCACGATGGCTGCACTTTCGCCATTACCGTTAATAACTGAATCGGCTGTTTTATCAATGCTGGTTGTGATCGCTGCGGTGTTATCGAGCTCAACGGAATCTTGCACCGTAACTGGGTTGCCTGCTAAATCAGATACGCTTGCTGTAGCAGTTAATGTGCCGTCGTTTAATGCGCTTGCATCAATTGGGCCTGTAACATATTCGCCATTTTGTACAAGCGCCGTTGTTTCAACTTGGTTTGTGCCATCGCTAATAATAACAGTAACAGTTTGGCCGTCTTCAACATCGGCGACTGTTCCACGTACCACGATTGCTGCACTTTCGCCGCTACCATTTATAACGTCATCGGCTGTTTTATCAATGCTAGTTGTAATCGCTGCGGTGTTATCAAGTTCTACGCTATCTTGCGCGCTTACAGGGTTACCCGCTAAATCTGATACGCTTGCTGTAGCGGTTAACGTGCCGTCGTTTAATGCGCTTGCATCAATTGGTGCTGTAACATACTCACCATTTTGTACAATGGCTTCTACTTCAACGGGTGGGTTTACGCCATCACTAATAGTTACAGTAATGGTTTGACCATCTTCAACGTCGGTTACTGTGCCGCGTACAACGATAGCAGCGCTTTCGCCGTCACCATTAATAACGCCATCATCGGTTTTCTCTATATCAACTGTTAATTGTGCAGTTTTATCTTGAACCAAAGAGTCAGTAACTTGGGCTAAATTGCCTGCATCATCAATAACACTTGCTGCGGCAGTAATTTCACCATCTGCTAATGTTGAAATATCGACACCTGATAGCTCATAGTTCCCATTTTCAACAATTGCGGTAACAACCACTTCATTGCCTAATGAGTCTGTAAATACGATGGTAACTTCTTGGCCATCCTCTACACCATTTACTAAGCCGCTGAGCGAAATGTCGGTATTTTCAGAGCTGCCATTTATAATGCCATCTTCGGTTTTGTCGATACTAAGGGTTAACGTGCTTTGTGTGTCTTTTGAAAAAGTAACCTCTTGAGTGGCCTCATTGCCAGCGGCATCAAAAATGCTTATTTGCGCTGAAATTTCGCCATCTGCTAACGATTCAATATCGCCGCTAATTTGCCAGTTGCCATCAGCATCAACCTCTGTTGTTACAACTACTTGCTGATTATTACTATCCGTAAAAGTAACAGTAACTAATTGGCCTGGCTCAATATCTGTAACCGAACCACTAAGTTGTACATTACTTTGCTCGGCGCTATTAATAACCCCGTCAATATCTTGTGTTACTAAGCTTGCAGCAACTGAGCTGTCATATTGTGCTTCATCACTAGCGCTTGCTGGGTTTCCTGAAATATCTTGAGCAGTTGCATTTGCGCTAATAGTGCCATCATTTAAAGATGAAATATCAACGCCGGTTATTTCGTAACTTCCATTAACAACAATTGCCGTTAATGTAATTGGAGGGTTAATACCGTCGCTTAATACAACAGTAACTGTTTGGCCATCTTCAATACCGGTTACTGCACCTCGAACCGTCACGTTACTTTGTTCTTCACTGTTTATAACACCATCTTGTGTTGAGTCTATCTCGACGGTGAGCTGTGCGGTTTTATCATGTGAAATTACTTGGGAAGCCGTATTCTCATTACCTAATAAGTCTTGTGCTTGTGCTGTTGCTGTGATCTCCCCATCACTTAACGAAGAAATATCAACTTCTAGTTGGTACTGGCCATTTTCAACAACAGCCTCAACTGTCACTTCATTGCCATCAACATCTGTTAGGGTAACTGAAACTGTCTGACCGTCTTCAATACCTTCAACTGTTCCGCTTACCTGCACTATGTTTTCTGAACTATTAATTACACCGTCTTCGGTTTCATTTACTTCAATTGTTATTATTGCAGTTGTATCTTTAGAGAAAGACTTTTGCGTTTGAGTATCATTACCCGCAATATCAATAGTGCTAACTTGTATAGTGTAATTTCCATCGGGTAAGTCAGCAAAAGGTTCAGGGCCAATACTCCACTGACCATTAGTAACCGTAGCCTCATACGTTGCAATGGGGTTACCTTGCGCATCAAAAATGGTTACTGTTACCAGCTGCCCATCTTGCACATCTACCACTTCACCCTCAAAATCAATAGGTTGATTTGTATTTAAGCCATCTTCAAAATCAATAAAAATATCTGCTTGAGTATCTTTTACTTTAGTTTCACTGGCTGCGTCATCTTCGTTACCACCAACAAGCGATACTGTTGCAGTAACTTCACCATCATTTAATGCCGTAATATCGATATTTATTACCGACCAAACACCATCTTGAACTTCAGTTGTTACTATAATTTCATTGCCATCAGAGTCACTTAAAATTATTTGTACTATTGAACCATTAGGGACATTTTCAACGGTTCCAGAAAACTCCAAAGCCACGGCGTCATATTTATTGATAAAGATACCGTCACCACCAAGCTGGCCTACGGTGAAAATAGGATCAGGCGTAAACTCAAGGAAATCAGGGTCTTCTTCCGCGGCATCTGCAACAGGAGTGGTTTCGTATCCAGATTCAGGAACAAGCTCTTGCCCTTGGCGAGCAATAAGTTGATAAGCCATTTGTGCATCATTGCCATCGTTTGATGATAAAGAAGCAATGCTACTCGTATTACTGCGAGCATCAAATGTACTATTTTGGCTTAAATCGGATACAAGTTGTGAAATAATATCTTGCGGAACAACAAGCTCTTTACTTGAATCAGCAAAAACCAACTCATCTCCCTCTAGGGAAATATCACTACTGTTTAATACAGGTAGATCAGTGAATTGCTCTGGTATAGAGTCTACCTTGACCCAATCTCCATTATCCATAACAACCCATACATCACTTAGTAGTTCGACAATAACAACAGCTTTACTTATATTTTCCAAAGTGAATTTCCTAAATAGTTAATGAGAGTAAATAGCGGCTTAGCCAAAAGGTAGTTCTAATTGTTACAAAACCCAGTCAATGATACAAAAAAATAACATCTATCAGTACCTTTTTATTGGATTTTGTCATATTTAATTTCATAATGTAGTTCTTATTTATAATATAATAGCAATCTTTCAATACAAAACAACTAGGTAAATGTAACTAATATATATTACGTAATACGTGAGGGATTGGATTCAATTCAATAAATTTTTTTAATTGTAAATTTATATGTTCGCAATTTTCTTGGGAATAAATTAACATCCATAAAGGTAGTTTCATATCAAAATTAGTCAAGAAAATGCAAAGTGCACGTTTTATTCCCTTTAGAAAACAAGATATTATTAATATGTGCAGCGCTGAGCTCACTAATAGCTCAGAGCAAACATCGTTTATACAATTTTGTGATTTATTAGCAAGCCTTATCCATTACGATTACCACGCAACACTTGAATCGCTTAAAAATAACTACGCCCCCTTTGATCCTAATAGCGATACGCGCTCTTTAGCGCCGGTTTCAAATGTTCAAAAAGCGCAGTGCCAACGTGATTTTGCAAAAGATTTTGCTAAGGTTTTAAACGCCGCTAACTTTGAAGTAATAACCAATCAAGACTTACAAGATGCACTAAACGAAGAGTCACTTTTTAAAGTACGCCTTGAGGTAGAGTTTGATGACTTTGAAGAAGTGGTTTTTTATCGCCGTGGCGAGTCGCAGCTCACTGAAACCATAACCAGCTTTTGGGGGCTTCGTAAAAAGCCACTGCACTTTACAAATTACGACCGCGTTGCGGTGTTTATTCGTTTTAAAGACAAAGCCCACTTTGACGCTAAAAATAAAACACCTTTAGGGTTTGAGCCAAGCTCGACCATAGTTAAGCTGTTTCAAAATGTACCCAAAGCCGACCTTGAAATGCTATTTCCTAATAGCGAAGTACGTATGCGCCCTATTGATAAAGTGATTATTGGCTCATCCGCTTTAATTGGCGGCGCCGTGGTTTTAATTACAAAGCTTGGCGCATCAATTTTATTATTATTTGCTTTGTTTGCCTTTTGGGGTGGCTTTAGAAGTGAAGCCGTAGAAATGACCCAGCAACACTTTATTACCTTTGCTATTGGCATGGGAGTATTTGGCAGCTTTATTTTTAAAGAGTGGAGTAAATTTAAAAACCGTAAAATTAAATTTATGAAAGCGCTAAGCGATAACCTTTACTTTAAAAACCTTGATAACAATGCGGGTGTTTTTCATACCCTTATAGATGCCGCCGAAGAAGAAGACATAAAAGAAGCCCTGCTTGCCTATACGTTTTTACTAAAATCTAAAAATGGCCTAAGCGCACAAATGCTTGATGAACAAATAGAGGCGTGGTTTAAAACAAAGTATAAATGCGAACTCGACTTTGAAATTAGCGATGCACTTGAAAAACTCTCTCGGATGAATTTAGTAACCTGCACTAACGATGTGTATAGCGCAATAGACTTAGATCAGGCAAAAACTATTTTGGATGAGCGCTGGGATAACCTGTTTCAATATTATTAATGTGCAAAGTTTACTTAACAACAAAAAAGCAGCTGTAATTACAGCTGCTTTTTACGTTACTTAACAAAGTACAATTAGCTAAGCTGCTTGATGCCTAGTAAATTTTGCATGCACTAATTTATAAAGTGCAGGTAATATTAATAGCGTAAGCAGAGTTGATGAAATAATCCCACCAACCACAACCGTTGCCAGCGGCCTTTGTAGCTCAGCGCCAGTGCCTGTATTTAGCGCCATAGGAATAAACCCTAAACTCGCCACTAAAGCCGTCATTAGTACTGGGCGCAGGCGCGAAAGCGCACCGGTTTGTATTGCATCTATTAAACTAAGCCCATCAGCTCTTAACTGTTTAATAAACGACAGCATAACCACACCATTTAATACCGCTACACCACTTAGCGCGATAAACCCCACACCTGCCGATATTGATAACGGCATATCGCGTAGCAGTAACGCAAGCACGCCACCACTAAGCGCAAGTGGCACGCCGCTAAATATAATTAACGAATCACGCAGAGAATTAAACGCGCTATAAAGCAGTCCAAATATAAGTAATAAAGTAACCGGCACCACCAGCGATAGCCGCTTACTTGCTGATTCTAGCTGTTCAAACGTGCCGCCATATTCAATCCAATAACCACTTGGTAAATTAAGGTCTGAATTTAAAGCAATTTGCGCATCGCTTACAAAGCTTGCTAAATCGCGCCCTTCTACGTTTGCAGTTACTACAACATTACGCTTACCGCTTTCGCGGTTTATTTGATTAGGCCCTTTATCAATACTAATATTTGCCACTTCGCCAAGCGGTACAAACGCAAGGTCGGGGTTAGCACTTTTTGGCACCGCTACTGGCAAACGCGCAAGCTGTGTTATATCGCTAGACCAACGCTCATCTAAACGCACTAATAACGAAAAGCGCTTATCGCCTTCATAAATAAGCCCGGTTTGCACACCGCCTACCGCAGCGCTTACACTTTGCTGTATATCGGTTACTGTTAAACCTAACAGCGCCATGTGGTCGCGAAGCGGCGTAACCGAAAGCGTAGGCAGGCCTTCCATTTGCTCAAGGCGTACATCAGTTGCACCCGTAATGCTTCGCAAAAGCGCCGTAGCTTTTTCGCCGTACTGTTTTAATGTTGATAAGTCATCACCATAAATACGTACTGCTACATCGGCCCGCACGCCTGCTATTAGCTCGTTAAAGCGCATTTCTATTGGTTGCGTAAACTCATAGTTATTACCAGGTACTTCATTTACTAAATGGCGAATTTGCTTAACCAGTTCTTCTTTGCTTAAAGCGGGGTTAGGCCATTGCTCGCGCGGTTTTAACATTAAAAAGGTGTCGGCAACGTTAGGTGGCATAG
This sequence comes from Pseudoalteromonas sp. MM1, assembly GCF_030296835.1. Classification (NCBI taxonomy): domain Bacteria; kingdom Pseudomonadati; phylum Pseudomonadota; class Gammaproteobacteria; order Alteromonadales; family Pseudoalteromonadaceae; genus Pseudoalteromonas; species Pseudoalteromonas sp. MM1. The sequence goes on from NZ_AP027922.1 coordinate 2,949,653, forward strand.
GATCGTTTGCTACATCGGGCGTGCCAATTTTTGAAAATACATTAGCCACCTCAGGCTTAGCTAAAATGGCTTGCTCTAGCTCTTTTTGCATTTTTACCGATTGCTCGATACCGGTGCCGGTAATACGCAGTGCGTGCATGGCTATATCGCCTTCATCAAGCTGCGGTAAAAACTCAGCCCCCATATTTTTAACTTTAAAGCCAAGCGCAATTACAAGCACAACCGCAATACTAACCATAACCCACGGTAGTTTTAGCGATAAACCAAGTAGCGGTTTATAACCTTTTTTAATGCCGCGCATAACCGCATTTTCGCTCTCGCTCACCTTACCGCGTACAAATACCGCAATAGCAGCAGGTACAAAGGTTACTGCAAAAATAAGTGCACCCACTAATGCAGCAACAACGGTAAATGCCATTGGCTGAAACATTTTGCCTTCCACGCCGCTTAATGCAAACAGCGGTAAATACACCAGCATAATAATTAAAATGCCAAATACCGCAGGGCTGAACACTTCTTTAGTGGCGGCGGTTACAACACGTAAACGCTCGTTTAAAGTAAGCAACCTGCCATGCTTATGTTGCGCAAGGCCAAGTTGCCTTAAACAGTTTTCAACAACAATTACTGCGCCATCAACAATTAAACCAAAATCGATTGCGCCTAGGCTCATTAAGTTACCCGACACTCTATTACCTACCATACCGGTAATGGCAAATAACATACTAAGCGGAATAACCATGGCCGTAATAAGCGCACCGGTTACATTACCTAATAACAGCAGTAAAATAACAATAACTAGCACTGCCCCTTCAAACAGGTTGGTTTTTACAGTGTCTATGGTTTTATCAACAAGGGTTGTACGGTCATATACAGGCTCAACTACTACACCTACTGGTAGGCTAAGTTGTACATCTTTAAGTTTTTCAGCCATGGTTTTTGCCACTACGCGGCTGTTTTCGCCAATTAGCATCATGGCGGTGCCGAGCACGGTTTCTTTACCGTTATAAGTAGCAGCGCCAGTTCTGAGCTCTTTACCTAAGCGCACATTTGCTACATCTTTAATGCGTACTGGTGCATCATCGCGCTTAGCAACTACGGTATTGGCTATATCATCAATGGTTTTTAATTGCCCTGGTGATCGCACTAAATATTGCCCGTCAAAACGCTCTATAAATCCTGCGCCTTGGTTACTGTTATTTAATTTAAGCGCGGTAATAACATCACTTAGTGTGAGCTTATAAGCCAATAGTTTTTCAGGCATGGGCGCTACTTGATATTGGCGCTCAAAACCCCCTTGGCTGTTTATTTCGGTAACCCCTTTTACTTTTAATAGCTGCGGGCGAATAACCCAATCTTGCAGGGTACGTAAATCTTCTGCGTTATATGGCGTGCCATCATCTTTTAATGCACCGTTATTTGCATGCACAGAATAAGTAAAAATCTCCCCTAGCCCGCTGGCAATTGGCCCTAAGTTTGGTTCAATATTGGCTGGTAAATCTGATCGAATACTTTGAATGCGCTCTGATATTTGCTGGCGCGCCCAGTAAATATCGGTGCCTTCGTTAAAAATAACGGTAACTTGCGAAAGTCCATAACGCGAAATTGAGCGAGTGTAATCAAGCTTAGGAATACCCGCCATTGCGGTTTCAATTAAATACGTAATGCGCTGCTCGGCTTCAAGCGGGGTAAAACCCGGCGCTTTGGTATTTATTTGCACTTGTACATTAGTTATATCGGGTACGGCATCAACGGCTAAATTTTGCGTGTTGTATACACCAAAGCCTGCAAATAAAAGCGTGAGTGCAAGCACCATCATGCGGCGTTTAACCGCAAACGAAACTATCCAGTTAATCATGCTGCCTCCTAGTGAGAGTGACTTGCGCCGCTTTTTAAAATATCGGCTTTAATTACATAACTGTTTTGCGTTACGTACTCACTGTTTGGCGAAAGCCCCTGAAGTACTTCTACCCACTCGCTGTTTTTAGCACCGAGTTTTACAGGGCGCACTTCAAACACATTGCCGCTTTTAATAAACACGCTAGGTTTGCCGTTAAATTCCTGAATAGCAATCGCTTTGACGCGTACAGCCGCATCTACTTTTGCAGTACTAATATCGCTATTAACATGCATGCCTGGTCGCCAATGCCCATCAGAGTTTTTAAGCTCGATTCGCGCACGTGCAATGTGCCCGCCACTCATCATTGGGGCTATGTAAAACACCTCACCTTGCGCATTTAAATGATGATGTAAGTCGTACACTGTAGCGCTTTGCCCTATGGCAAGCTTTTCAATGTTATCTGGAAAGGCCGACAGCTCAACCCATACGGTTTCAAGGTTTACTATTTGCATTAAAGCGCTACTGGCAAGCTCGCCGCGCTTTAAATATTGCTCACTAATAACGCCTGTAATTGGGCTTTTTATGGTGTAATTTTGTAAGGTTTCGCGGTTGGTTATACTGGCAAGTTTGTCGCCTTTTTTAACGTTTTGACCAATGCTTACAAAAATATCGTTAACTAAGCCGGTATAAGGCGCCATTACTTCAACGGTGCCGTGCGCGGTGGGCGCTATAACACCAAATAAAGTATCGGTTAGCTCAACGCTGCCTGCTTTTGCAATCTCGGTTTTAATCCCTGCGCGCTCAATTGCTTTCTCGCTTAGCGTTGTGCGCCCTTCTTCTTGCTCATAATGATAATTTATTTCAGTGCCTTTATAGCGTGCCATTACATCAAGCTTAAAAGAATGCGGCTCGTTTACGCTCACGGTACTTACTAAATAGTCACCTTCAGCTTTAAAGCGAATTAGCTGTGGCGCTTCGCTTAAACGCTGCACGTCTACGGTTACGTCTAACTGATTTATATCAACAGCTTTATTGTTATTAAACCCATATATTCGCAGCTCAGTATTACCGGCAAACTGGGTTAATTTAAGCTCTAAATCAAGGGCGTTATTGGTTAGTAAAAATCCGCCGTGTGGGCCTTTTTGAGTGTGTTCATCTTCATGGCCTTCTTCGTGACCTTCTGCGTGATGATTAGCCGATGCCATAGCCGTGCTACTTAATAATGGGAGTGTAAATAATTGCGTAATTAATAATGCGATAAGAGTTTTATTCATGATTGATGAGTCTCAATTAAAGGTTGGCCGGTTAAACGTTCAAGGGTAAGCAGCACTTGGTATAGCTCGCTATGGGTGTTGATAAGTGCGCGTTTAGAATCAAATAAAGCTTGCTGTGCATCGAGTAATTGCAATACCGATATTTGCCCTTGTTGGTAGCTTTTTAAACTTTGTTTTATAAGCGTTTGCGCTTGTGGAATAACGCGCTGTGTTAAAAGCTGTGCCTGCGTGGTTTTACCTTGGTAATACGCATACAGCGTGCGTATTTGTTTACGTAACTGAATACGCAATTGCCCTTGTTGCTCATTAAGTAGGGTAAGTTGATGCTGCGCCGCCTCAATATTACCACCATTAGCATTACTTAATTGCAGCGGCATTGAAAACGAAAACACAAATGAGCTGGCATCAGTTTGCTGGTTATATCGCACGCCACCACCCAAGGTTAAATCGCTTTGACCGTTTGAGCGTTGCAGCGCTAAATTAGCCGTTTGTTGGATATATTGCTGCTGTAAAAGTGCAAACTCAGGCGCTGTATTTACCGCATCAAGTAACTCATTTTCACTTTTAATAGCAGCTATTTGTGATAAATCGCCCGCATAGTAATCACTTACTTGCACCTCTTGCCAAAGCTCATTAAGCGCTAAGCGAGAGCGCTCAAATTCACTTTGTAGCATGGCCGTATTTAAATCTACTTGGCTTAATGCATAGCGCATGCGGGTTACATCGGCACTTGAGACCGCACCCGCTTCAGCGCGTTTTTCAATTGCGTTAAGTGCCTGCTTAACAGTGTTTTTACGCTCACTATTTAACGCAATTAACGCCTGAAACTTTAGTACTTGGTAGTAACGCTCAGCGGTGGTTGCTAAAAGTGCTAAGCGGGTATTTTTATACTCAATTGTTTGCGCTTTTATATTGGCAGTAGCGTAATTAATACGGTTTTGACGTTTATCGCCCAGCTCTATTAATTGGCTTAAAGCCAGCGTGTACTGCGCCCCCGAAAACGCATGAGAGCCATGAGTTCCTAAAAAGTTTTCAGCTTCAAAACTCAGCTCAGGGTTAGGTGAAAGCATGGCTTGGCTTTTAAGCGCCGTTAATATTTTTTGATGATACGGGTAGCGCTTAAGCTGTAAGTTTTGCTGCTCGGTATTTTTAAGCGCCTGCTTTAGCGTTAATACGTTTTGAGGCTCGCTTTTTGCCAAAGCGCTCAGTGTGGGTAATGCACACAGTAGCGCCACCAGCATAAGTGGTTTTTTGTTCATATAGCATGTCCGTTTTAACAAACAGAGTTGGCTTAATCACTATGCCTGTTTTAAAACAAGCGCGATTAAGCTACCTAAATATGTACATAACTAGCCTAATAGCGCATAAGCGCAGGCAGTTATATACAAAGTGTTTAAAATTAAAAACTAGCTATAAAAATTGGGTGGCGGAACATCTGGCGGATAATTTAAACCACTATAGCAAGCGGGCTGCGTTGCTTGGCTTTGCTCTGGGCTTATAGGATGATTTAGCGAACTGTAATAACCACAGTGGCAATGCTGATGGGCATGAATTTCGGTAGGTGATTGCGCATCTTCATCGTTTGTATCGGCTAAAGAATGAATGTGTGAGGCATGATCAACTTCTTCTTGTAAATGATACGCAGCAGCATCACAGCTAATAAAGCTGTGTACAAGCACCAAAAGTATCACGACTAAAAAGTAGTTTGAGCGCATTACCTACCTAAAACTGTAAAATGCAATTAAAGAAACCGCACAATACCTTAAATTTATACAAATGTAGAGAGCCACTCACGTTATTTTCTAAACTCAGTGGGTGACACGCCCACTGATTTTTTAAACCGTTTTGAAAAATTAAATATATTAGGGTACCCCACGTAAGCGGCAATATGGGCAACTGGCCAGCGGGTATTTAAAAGCAAATTTTTAGCCCGTTTAATACGTAAATAAATAAGCTGCTGCATAGGGCTTTTACCAAATTGTGCCTGGCATAATCTGTGTAAATGCGGTGCTGAGTAATGTACTTGTTCGCACATAGCCTCTATTGTCCAATCAAATTGCAGGCGCTCTTCTACCTCTAAAAATAAGCTGGTTAATCTATTTTGCCCACCTATTTGCGGCTCACTTTGCAGCGTAGTATTTAAGTAGTGGCTTAAAATAGGCATAACGCCTTCGCGCAAAGTAGCGTTACTTTCGCTGTATAAAAGTTCCATCGCTAAATGTAATGGCGCTAGCTGCTGATTAGTTAATACCTTAGCGTGCGCTAAATTTAAATGTTGCCAACGCTTGGTATTTGCAAGGTTTAGCCAAATCACATCCCACTTTTCGCTTGCTATTTCAACCTCAAAGCTTTGCCGTGCTGGCAATATAGCTAAGCTATTTTCGACTAGTGGATATTGGTTATTAATGGTTTTAAGCGTGCCCTGACCTCCCAAAGTATAAAAAAGCGTGTGTTCAAGTGGGTTCGTACGCGCAACACAATAATCACCCAGTAAATTTGAGCAACCTGCTAGCTCTATTTCAAGGCTTGGCATTTGCGAAAGCGTGTTTAAATCAATAAACCGCTCTGTACACTCTGGGCCAATATCGAGTACATCTTTAATGGTGTTACGCATAATTTAAAATGATAGTTTTGGATAAATAAAAGAGAGCTTTAAGCATAACCCCAACGCATTATTTTAGCTATATTTAAGCCACTATAATTGCCACACATGCAATAGGACACAAATGAACTCACTACAGCACATAATTACCCGCCGCGATTGGGAAAACCCAATTTCGGTGCAAATTAATCAAGTAAAAGCGCACAGCCCACTTAATGGTTTTAAAAGCGTTGACCATGCCCGTACAAACACGCAATCACAAAAACAAAGTTTAAACGGCCAGTGGGATTTTAAATTATTTGATAAACCCGAAGCGGTTGATGAGTCATTACTAAGTGAAGCACTCGCCAGCGATTGGCAAAGTATTCCAGTGCCTTCTAACTGGCAATTACACGGCTTTGATAAACCTATTTATTGTAATGTTAAATACCCCTTTGCCGTAAACCCGCCATTTGTACCAAGCGATAACCCAACAGGTTGCTACCGCACTGAGTTTACTATTACGGCGGAGCAATTAGCGCAGCGAAACCATATTATTTTTGAAGGCGTAAACTCGGCGTTTCACCTTTGGTGTAACGGTCAATGGGTGGGCTACTCGCAAGATAGCCGCTTACCAAGCGAATTTGATTTAAGCGAGCTGTTAGTGACTGGCACCAACCGCATTGCGGTTATGGTTATTCGCTGGAGCGATGGCAGTTACCTAGAAGATCAAGACATGTGGTGGCTAAGCGGTATATTCCGCGATGTTAATTTACTTACTAAACCACAGCACCAAATACGCGATGTATTTATAACCCCAGATTTAGACGCCTGCTACCGCGATGCGACTTTGCATATAAAAACCGCAATAGATGCGCCAAATAACTACCAAGTAGCAGTACAGGTTTTTGATGGTGAACAAGCACTGTGTGAGCCACAAATACAAAGCACTAACAATAAACGCGTTGATGAAAAAGGCGGCTGGAGCGATGTCGTATTTCAAACAATTGATATACAAAGCCCTAAAAAGTGGACCGCTGAAACCCCATACTTATACCGCTGTGTTGTAAGCTTATTAGATGAGCAAGGCAACACCGTAGACGCAGAAGCCTACAACATTGGCTTTAGAAAAGTAGAAATACTTAATGGGCAGCTTTGCTTAAACGGCAAGCCGCTACTAATTCGCGGTGTTAACCGCCACGAACATCACCCTGAAAACGGCCACGCAGTGAGCACCGCCGACATGATTGAAGATATTAAGCTGATGAAGCAAAATAACTTTAATGCTGTACGTACTGCTCACTACCCAAACCACCCGCGTTTTTACGAGCTGTGTGACGAGCTAGGTTTATACGTGGTGGACGAAGCGAATATAGAAACCCATGGAATGTTTCCTATGGGTAGGCTTGCAAGCGATCCGCAGTGGGCTGGTGCATTTATGTCGCGCTATACACAAATGGTTGAGCGCGATAAAAACCACGCCTCTATTATTATTTGGTCACTGGGTAACGAATGCGGACACGGTGCCAACCACGATGCAATGTACGGGTGGTCAAAAAGCTTTGACCCTTCTCGCCCAGTACAATACGAAGGTGGCGGCGCAAATACCACCGCAACCGACATTATTTGCCCTATGTATGCCCGTGTAGATACCCATGTTGCCGATGACGCAGTACCTAAATACTCTATTAAAAAATGGCTAAGCCTACCGGGTGAAACTCGCCCACTCATTTTATGTGAGTACGCCCATGCAATGGGTAACAGCCTAGGTAGCTTTGACGATTACTGGCAAGCATTTAGAGAGTACCCGCGCTTACAAGGTGGCTTTATATGGGATTGGGTAGACCAAGGTTTATCTAAAACTGATGAAAACGGTAAGCATTATTGGGCTTATGGTGGCGATTTTGGTGATGAATTAAACGACCGCCAATTTTGTATTAACGGCTTATTATTCCCTGACCGCACGCCGCACCCTAGCCTGTTTGAAGCTAAATACAGCCAACAGCATTTACAATTTACGCTGCGCGAGCAAACTCAAAACCACTATACCGTTGATGTATTTAGCGATTATGTATTTAGGGCAACCGATAACGAAAAGCTCGTTTGGCAGTTAATAGAAAATGGCCAATGTGTAGAGCAAGGCGAGCAAGTTATTAATATTGCCCCGCAAAGCACTCAAACGCTAACTGTTAATACAAAAACGGTGTTTAAAGCCGGTGCGCAATATCATCTTAATTTAGATGTAGCACTGATTAACGACTGCACCTTTGCAAATGCCGAGCATGTATTAAACACCGAGCAATTTAAGCTTATAAATAGCCAAAGTTTAAACGCTGATACATTTACCTCCACTCTAAACGCCTCAGCACATGGCACACTAAACATTAGTGAAACCGACACGCTGCTAAGTATTGAAGGCGATACCTTTAAACTTGTGTTTAATAGCCAATCTGGCCTTATTGAGCAATGGCTACACAATCAAACCCATGTTATTAAAAGCCCATTAGTTGATAATTTTTACCGCGCCCCGCTTGATAACGACATAGGCGTAAGCGAAGTAGACAACTTAGATCCTAACGCATGGGAAGCGCGCTGGCTAAGAGCGGGTATTGGCAAGTGGCAGCGTACATGCCGCTCGTTTGAAGTAGTGCAATCAAAAGTAGATATACGTATTACCTGTGTATTTAGTTATGAATTTAATGGCGCAGTACAAGCAAAAACAACATGGCTTTATACGCTTAATAATACAGGTGCAATTAACTTAAATGTTGATGTGCAACTAAACGAGGCTTTGCCACCCATGCCACGCATAGGGTTAAGCACAACGCTTAATAAACAAAGCGATACGCAAGTAAATTGGCTAGGTTTAGGCCCATTTGAAAACTACCCAGATCGCAAAGCGGCTGCGCGTTTAGGTTATTACAGCTTGAGCTTAAATGAGCTACATACACCGTATATATTCCCAACCGATAACGGCGTGCGTAGTGATTGCCAATTACTGAGTATTAATAACTTAACTGTAAGCGGTGCGTTTTTATTTGCCGCCAATGAATACTCTCAAAGCATGCTTACGCAAGCAAAGCATACTAATGAGCTAGTAGCTGATGATTGCTTACATGTACATATTGACCATCAACATATGGGTGTTGGCGGTGATGATTCGTGGAGCCCAAGTACCCATAAAGAATATTTACTTGAGCAAACGCAGTACAACTACTCTTTAACTTTTTTGACTAAATAATATAGCCCTCAACTCAAACAAAAATAGCGGCTAAATTAGCCGCTATTTTTTAACTATAAATTCCTAGAGTTATTTATCAGCTAGCTTTTTAGCAATAACACTATCAACCGAAAAGCTACCAGCACCTTGAATAGCAAGCGCTGCAGTTGCAACTAATAAAGTAAGTGCGTATTCGTAACCGTTGTTAGCCATAAATAAACCATTGTTAATATGGACACTAAAAATTGCAATCAACATTGTAAACGCCGTAACTACGGCTGCTGGGCGTGTTAATAAACCAAGTGCTAATGCAATACCACCAAAAAATTCAGCGCTGCCTGCCATTAAAGCCAACCAATAACCTGGCTCTAAGCCAATAGTTGTCATCCACTGCCCTGTGCCTTCAAGGCCGTAACCACCAAACCAAGCAAATAATTTTTGCGCGCCATGCGCTGCTAAAATTAAACCAACTGGTACACGTAAAATAAGTGCTGCTGCGCCAGCTTTAGAGTTTAATATTTTTTGTAGTAGTGTCATGAGTTTTTATCCTGTGTAAATTTATAAGGTGTTAGTTTTACTAACCGATGAACACAGTTTACTATCATCATTTTAAAACATTAATACCGATATTATTGGTTAATTATAAATACTATGTTTTTAATTGAGTTGCACAGTGAATGTAATTTTGAAGATAGAGCACTTAAATATACAGAAGTGATTTTAATCGTGCAGTTTTAAACCTTATTAAACAGTAAACTAATAGCTAATTAATTCGGCTCTGCTAGTATAAAAAAAGTAGTGAAAATTGGATGCGCTTATGAGCTATAAAAGTAATAGATTGACTTTTTTCCCACCTAAAAATAAAGGGGCGTTCTTTTTTGTTGTAATTTCTTTGCTCGCATTATTTATTACTTTTGATTCTTATGCTGCCGATACATGTAAAATAAAGCACTTAAATTCACCCACGCCTGCCGCTTTGCTAAAGGTAAATACTCCTTCTGAACTCACAGCTCAACGCGGTATTAATCAATATCAAATAAGTTGCTCTGTTAAAAATGGTGGCGTACTCAGCTTTTTACGCCCGGGGCTAGATAGCTTTACTTGGCTACAAAACAATACGGTAAAAACCCCATTAAAAGCGGGACAAGTAGCCTATTTAATGGACTCAGGTACTTTTACAGCCACAATAACATTAAAATCAAAGCTTAATTACACACCCCGGTTTAAATGGCAGCCAACCCACACTTATTTTAAAAAAGCGCAGCAACATTCGCTGATTATGGGCTCATTTTATGGCTTGTGCATTACGCTTATTTTTTATGTATTAATAATGGGGCACAGGCTTAACGAAAGTATATTTAAGCTCTACAGCATTTACATTTTTTGTATTGGCAGCTTTATTTTACTTCAAGAAGGGCAAGTGTATTTATTTGTAACGCAGCATGTGTCTAGCGTTATTTTTAACTTATATCTACTTAGTATCGGTTTAACCGTACTAAGTGCCACGTGGTTTATGCTCACGTTATTAGAGACAAATAAACGTTGGCCTATATTAACTAAATTACTCAAAGCACTCGCATGCATTGTAATGCTTTGTGCCGTGCTTAAAATGCTAGTTACTGACCTATTATTTTGGACAGTAGTAGGCCATGTAATGGCTTACTCAACGTTGTTTATTGTGGCTGTTATTTTTACTTTAGCTGCAATGCAAGCTCGTAAAGGTGTACGCGAGGCAACACTCGTATTTGTAGCGCTTAGCTTTGTATTAGTAAGTATGATTTTTAGGGTGCTGCTTATTAACCAAAGCCCGTTTATGCAGCGCTATGGTTTTATATTGGCGTTTGCAGTTGAATCATTTTTATTAGCTGTTGCCGTATCAAGGCGCATAAGCCGAATGCGAATAGCACAAAAACGAGCCGAAACTGAAGCCGACTTTGACCACTTGTGTGGTATTTTAAACCGCAGAGGATGGGCTAAAAAATCATCTGAACTTATAGATACCCACGCCAAAAAAGGCGGTGTATTGTGTTTGATGTATATAGATTTAGATGACTTTAAGCAAATAAACGACACCTTTGGCCATGCTGTAGGCGATGACGCTTTATACCATGTTGCCAGTTGCTTAAAAAGCAGTTTACGCAGCAACGATGCTGTAGGGCGTTTGGGCGGTGATGAATTTGTAGTGCTAGCGCACTTTTATACGGATGCGCAGGTAAATCCTAAAACTCACCATTTAAAAACCGCCTTAAATAGGCTCACAATAAATCACAACAACAACCCTATAGCCATTAAAGCAAGTATGGGTACTACCGTATTTAGTGAACCGCCCCACTCGATTGATGAAATTTTAAAAGCTGGCGACACTGCCATGTACCATGAAAAGTTACAACGTAAAGTAAAACCACTCACGTTAGTAGATGGCTAAATTTAAGTGATGCTGCTTATTGCTATTAAACCGTAACCGGTTGAGCAAACTGTTTACGGTTTACATAGTGACTTGTAATAATGGTAAATAAAGTTGAACATATTGCCGCAACTGCATATACCTGCCAAATATCAAAATTAAACTTAAGCGCCAGTGCAATTACAGCAAAAAATACGCAACCACCTAACGAGCCAATAATGCCACCGTTAAGTACTTTATACGCCGAGTATTTTTTATCACTTGCATGCGCAATACTGCCCATTACTGCCAATATTACCGGAAAGGTAGATAGTAACCCGCTCCACATAGCGCCAATATTTGCCGATATAAACGTAACTAACATAATAAAGCAGCTGACCAGCAACATTTTTAGCGGCAGCTCCCACGCAGCGGTAAAAGGTTTGGCATCAGGTTTAAATTTTAACTTACTTGATGCCAGCGCCAAAACAGCTAAAACGCTAAGCGAAATAACACATGCTAGTGCAATATTTATAGGTAACAACAAGGTAAATACACTAAAAGCGCACCATAATGTTAATGCAGAAAACAGCGCTTTAACCACCCCATATTTTGCAAGCATGGCAGCATAACAAAAACAAAATAAGCCTATACCGCTCATGCCATACAAAGATGCAACCGCTGAATTACTGGCAAATAACTTACCTTGCTCAAGCGCAATAAAATACGAAATAGGGCCCGATGTAATAGGCAAGCCTGGGATAATACCGCTCACAAAACTGCCAAAGCGTTTTTGAGCATAGTGAATAAATAATAAAAGTAATGGCGCAATGGTGAGTTTTAACAGCAACATAAGCAACTATAAAGTATGAGAGTTGCGCGTTAGTCTACGTTTAAAATTCTGTACTGTAGAGTGAATAAATATCACTCATATGGTGTAATTTTTTTCACCTATAGGTACAAAAAAGGCCACTATAAAAGTGACCTAATCCTTAATAAATATTGCTTACGCTTTTTTAAATAAAACCCCTGGGTTTACCATGGTTTTCATTTCAAGCACGTTACCGTTTGGATCTTCAATAAAAAAAGTTTCCTGTTCAAACTCATCACCTACAAAGCGGCGATACGGTTTATCAAGGTACTCAAGCCCTGCTGCTTCAATACGTTTTTTTAAACCGTTAAATTCATCTTCAGATAAATGAATACCAAAATGAGGCACAGCCACAGCGCCCATATCTACATCATGGCGCACGGTTGGTAAGCGCTCTACACTTTGATGCAGGGTTAACTCGTTACCCCAAAAGTCTATGTCTACCCAGCGGCCTTCTTCGCTGTTACCTGTTTTACAGCCCAATACGTCGCAATAAAACGTTTTAGCTACTTTTAAATCGCCAGCCGGAATAGCCAAATGCAAACAGTTAGACATAAATTACCTTTAATCTTATATTTTTGTATATTAATAACCTCTATTATACATAAAATATAATTTATGAAACATTAACAACCAAATTTAAGCATAGTTAATACACCTTCATTTAATAATTTATATTTGAGTGGGGATCTATCAAAGCTAAAAGGGTTACTTTAAAATACCCGCGCTATGATTAAATTCTTATTTTTAAAGTTCATCACCTTCTTTTTAGGCTTTGTGGCCTGCTTTGCCATGCACACTACGTTTGCATTGCCTTTAGTTATTTCTGCCGCACTAACAGGCCTTATTGGCTCGTTTATTCCTTTTCCTGCGCGTTATAAAAACCACCCCTATGCAGCAATTTACGCTGGCAGCTTTGCTGGTATGTGCTCCACGCAATTAATTACAAGTTATTGGGAAATAGCCATAATTTCAGTTATTGGGGCCAGTTTATACGTGCTTACCATCAATATGTTTACCGGATTTGGTGGCAAACTTGGCAGCGTAGCCTTTGCAAGCGTGGCTTTATTTATGTTGGCCAAAGGAATGGTTTTATGAATTTAGAATATCCAGTTATTGCTTTACTCGGCGCTTTTTTAACGTTTTATTTAGCTAAACATAATCGGTTTGATGGCATACGCGCCTCTGCTTCGCTTTCTATTATTGCCTATTTAATTTTAAGCGCCTTAAACCTAAACCCCGACTTATACTCAGTCGTATTTTTTGGCGGTACGTTTATAGGCATGAGCGCCCCACATAGGTTTGGTATTTACACGGTTGCTAGTTCATCTATTTTGTTTTCGTTTTTATTTGAGTACCTAGTACCAAAACTTGATGGCTATGGCGGTGCATTAGGCATAAGTGCATTTTTGTCGGTGTGTATTTGCCACATGTGTATTTTACTTGGAGCGCCTAGGAGTAAAAAGCCGATAGGCTAATCTTTAACGCTACTGGTTGGATAGCCAAAAAGTACCTTACATTTAGCTTTTAAACCTTTTGCCTTATAAGCACTTTTAAATAAATGAGCCCACTGATGAAACGTTATCAGCAGTGGGTTATTACTATTTAGCTGCCCTACTATGCCGTATTTGCATGGCTGATTTTTGTCTTCCTCTACAAAGGTACCAAACAGCTTATCCCAAATAATAAGTACGCCACCAAAGTTTTTATCAAGGTAGCTTTTATTAATTGCATGATGCACCCTATGGTGCGACGGCGTATTAAATACGCTTTCAAACCAGCCTAACTTGCCTACTATTTGCGTATGTACAAAAAATTGATACGCCAAATTAAGTGCCACTACGCTAAATACGGTTAAGGGGTCAAAGCCTAGCAGTACCATTGGCAGCCAAAATACCCACATGCCGGCTACTGGGTACATTATGCTTTGCCTAAACGCAGTGGTAAAATTCATTTTAGTGGAGCTGTGGTGCACCACATGCGCAGCCCACAACCAATGAATATGATGCGACGCGCGATGAAACCAATAGTACAAAAAATCTTGCAGCAAAAATGCAAAAGCAACGCTAACTACACTTAGCTTTATATCAAATAAGCGGTACTCGTAAAGCATGTAAAAAAATGGCATAAGTAGCAGCAGTGCAATTGCATCTGCGCCTTGATGCAGCAAGGCTAAAACGGTGTTTGCTAGGCTATCTTTTATATTGTAATAGCGCTTAAATTTTATAAATTCAAAGCATACAAACGCTAAAAACACAGGGCTTAGGGAAAGTAAAATAATTTCTGAGTTCATACTTTGCCCGCCATAAAGTAATGCTGCAGTTTATTTAATGCCTGGGTTATATCTTTACTAATTAGGTGCTTTAGCAAAGCATTTGGCAGCCACCACGGCGCTTTGCAGCGTATACAATAATTAAGCTCGGTAGTAATACTTTTAGCGCCTGTATTAGCAACTAAATAAATATCACCTTGATGATTTGCCACAGGCTTATTACCTACTATTTGGTAGCAAATGTGGCCAAGGTTAGCCATTATTATACGCTCATTAAACGTGGCATTTGCCATTTTTACTTGCCTTATTGCGCCTTTACCACCTTTTAGCTCACCGCTATTTGCTGTTTTTATTAGCTCAAACTTGGCATTAAAAAAACGATCTAACTGCTGATGATCTAACAAGGTGGTTATTATTTGCAAAGGATCTGCATTAAGCGTTTGTTTTATTGATATAAAGATCATTGTTTACAGCTAAGATAATTGTTCATGTAACTAGCATATAAAAATTGAACATGGCAAGCTTGCTCATACACGACCATTTTTTAGCTTTAGACGACAAATGCATACACTGGCTGATCATTACTTTTCGAGCATTTTAGATTACTTGCAAACCCAAGGTATTGATTCTAAAACAGCTCTTCAGGCTATCGGGTTTACTGAGTTTAGTCGCCGACATAATCAGCAATTAGCACCTCGTATTAGTTTACAAAGTTACAATGCGCTGCTTGTGTATGGCCAAAAAGCGCTAAACGATCCGCTGTTTGGTTTTACTTTAGGTATGCACATTCGCCCCGCAGATTACGGTATATTGGGCTATTTAATTGAATCGAGCGATACCCTAAGTAGCGCTATAAAGGCACTGTTAAATTACGACAGCTTAGTGGCAGATATTGGTAAAGCGCAGTTTTTGCAAACTGCAGACGAAGCTGCGGTGCGCTGGCATGCTCATCCTCATTGTAATGAACAAGTTGTATTACGAAACATGAGTGCTTGGGTAAGCGTTATTCGCCAGTTAATAAACGCATCGCTTTGTCCAAGCAGTATCAGCTTTATACATAATTGGCCTAAAAGGCACACACAACAGTTAGAAGAATGGTTTAAATGCCCCGTTATAAGCGGTGAAGCGCACAATCAAATAAATTTTCCGAGCAATTATTTAAAGCTTGCCTTTAAAACTGACAACGCCATTGTAAATGCTACATTTAAGCAGCTTTCACAACAACAGCTATCGCATTTTAAAAGCCAGCAGTGCTTAACAGAAAAAGTTAAACAGCTGCTTATTGCAAAAACAACATTACAAAATTGCCAGCTTATTGCAGTTGCAAGTGCATTAAACGTAACACCGCGCACGCTACAGCGACATTTAAAAAAGCAACATGTAACTTTTGCGCAATTACTCGAACAAGAAAGAAAAAACCGCTCCCACACGTTAATTGGCATACTCCCGCTTAGCGAACTAGCTAACCTGTTAGGCTTTAAAGATCAGAGCTCGTTTAATCGCGCTTTTTTACGATGGCACAATTGCACACCCACACAATTTTTAAAACGAAAATAATCAGCAGTATTATTCACATTAAATAAACATTTATGGTATACCTTTTAATCAACACTCTTTAAACTAGAGCGTATAATAATTAAAAATACGGGTTATATTTGTGCGTGTAATATTAAGTATCTGTGTGTTTATGCTTTATAGCGCCATATGCAAAGCACAAACCATTACCTTTGTAGCTGAAGATCTACCGCCTTATCATTTTATAAATCAAAACAATGAACCCGATGGCGCATTAATTGATTTAGCCAAAGCCACCATTAAGCACACAAAGCTAACCGCCAAATTTGAAATAATGCCTATGGCGCGAATTTTTTACGCCCTCGAGCATAACCCGAATGCAGTAACCCTTTCGTTGTTAAAAACCCCAATAAGAGAAAAGCAACTTACCTGGTTAGGCGAATCTTACTTTGCTGATGCCTACCTAGTCAGTTTAAAAAGCCACACTGACGAGGTAAGCCACCTCAACCACGCAAAATTTTACCAAGTAGCTACAATACGCGGCTACTCAAGTGCCACATATTTAAAAAATGCCGGTTTTGTAGAAGGCGAAAACCTAGTTCTTGTAAGTTACTATCAACAATTATGGCAAATGCTCTATAAAAAACGCATAGACTTTGTACTTACTAACACCCTTACTTTAGAAAACGAATTAAAGCGCTCAGGCCTAAATCCAAACTTAATAATTAAGCGAATTCATTTAACCGACTACCCTTCAAAATTATATTTTAGTGCCAACAAAACCCTAGATAAACACACCGCAAGCGCTATTAGCCATGCACTTAACACGCTAAAAGAAAACGGCGAATACCAAGCTATTTTAACCAAGTGGCAGCTACCGCTTCCTGCTACTGCCAACAAGTTGTAATAAACAGGGTCTATAATTTTAGCAACGCAAACACTGCTAGTTGGCTATGCGAACAATTAAAACACCTCAGGGTATAAAACTCAGTTACCAAGACGAAGGCGATAAAAAAGCTCCTGCAATCATACTTATTATGGGTTTAGGCGCACAAATGACCGTGTGGCCCGACTCGCTTTACTACACCTTAGTAAAAAAAGGCTTTAGGGTTATACGCTTTGATAACCGCGACACGGGCCTATCTACCCATTTAGAGCATCACCCTAGCCCGAGTTTATTTAAATCGTGGCTAAGTAAACGCCTGCCCATTCGTACGCAAACGCCCTATTTACTTGATGATATGGCAAACGATGTATTGGCGCTTATGGCGGCCCTAAAAATAAAAAAAGCACATTTTGTTGGTGCTTCTATGGGCGGTATGATTGCTCAGCTAATTGCAGCTCAGCATAAAAAAAAGGTGCTAAGCTTAACCACTATTATGTCAAGCTCAAGCTTGCCCCGCCTTAGCGCAAAAAGCATTGGCGTATTTATAAAGCTTGCCAAATTAAAGCCCAAAACATCCAGCCGTGATGAGGCAATAAACTACAACATTAAACTTAATCAACTTATTGGCAGCCCCGCTTACCCGCAATCAGAAGACGCACTTCGCCATCATGCAACACAAATTGTAGAGCGCTCATATAATCCTAATGGCTACAAACGCCAACTTATTGCTATGGCCGCAAGTAAAGACAGGCAACATTTAATTCGTAAAATTAAAACGCCCACTTTAGTAATTCATGGCAGCGATGATGTGGTAATACCCGTAAGTGCAGGCAAAAAAACGGCAAGCCTTATAAAAAAAGCCAAGTTAAGAGTAGTCCCGGGGATGGGCCATAACTTTGCGCCAGAGCTTATGCCCCTTATGACAAAGTGGATAGTTAAGCATGTAAAAAAAGCGCAGCGCAAACACCTAAATAAAAAACGTAAAAAAACAACAGCAACAAAAAACCACATTGGTATAACCAAAAAAGCACTATAAAAATAACATAAACAAAAAATTGGTAATGTTGATATTTTAAATTGGTATGTTAGATTAAAGTTAAGCGACGTTAATATCGTTTATTTTAAAATCATCACACAGAGACAATAATGAAAAATCTAACATCTACTTTTAAACTCACAGCACTGGCTGCTGTTACCCCCTTGTTATTTATGGGCTGTGCGAGTACAAACACACCTGTTGATAGTAATGTCGCAGTACCTGCGTCAAAATTTGATTTATCGCAATGGAAAATAAACGTACCTGTAGATCTCAATAACGATGGAAAAATAGATACAATTGACGTTGAAGAAATTCAAACCTACGCACACCCTGATTTTTTCTACCTTGATGATCAAGGCTATATGGTATTTACCTCGCCAAATAAAGCACTTACTAGCGCCAACTCAACCAATACCCGCAGTGAGTTAAGACAAATGATCCGCGGCACAAATACCAAAATAAAAACTAAAAATTCAAAAAATAATTTTTCCTTAGCTGTGCACCCGCTATCGGAGCGTTTTGGCTCGGTAGGCGGAAAAATGGAAGCCACCCTAAAAGTAGATCATGTTGCACTGCGCGCTAACGATCCTAATAAAAAAGCCGCGTACTCTGTGGTGGTAGGGCAAATTCACGCAGGTAAAGATCAAGCCTTAATCGACACAAAACTAGGTTTTGGCTGGGGTAACGAACCGCTTAAAATTTATTATAAAAAATGGCCTGGCCATAAAACCGGATCTGTTTTTTGGAACTACGAGCGTAACTTACCAAAAAAAGATCCTAACCGTACCGACATTACATATCCTGTTTGGGGTAACACCTGGGAAAATCCGAATGATCCCGGTGTGGCGGGCATAGCGCTTGGCGAAGACTTTAGCTACACAGTAAACGTGTATAAAAACATGATGTACTTAACCTTTAGCGCACAAGGCAAAAAAGACGTTAACTACGCAATTAACTTAGGCAATAACGTAGATGCCTATGGCAAAGTAGATGAAAAAGATCACCCTAATGGCTATGCTGCCGATTGGCATTACTTTAAAGCGGGTGCTTATAACCAATGTAGCACTAAGAGCGCTAAAGGTATTTGGTACCCTGGTTGTTTAGGCACTGGCGATTGGGCAACCGACAAACAAAATGGTGATTACGCCCAAGTGAGCTTTAAAAAATTAGTATTAAGCCCGTCAACTAAGCCGTAAGCGTTGTTGTAGTTAAGTAGTTTTTAAGTGATGTAAACAGTGGCGATGGTAAATTATTAATATCGCACCAACGCCACTGTATACATTTATTTGGCTCGTTTAGCACAGGCTCGCCGCCTTCGTAATCGGCTTTTACGTATAAAGTAATGTAGTGTTTATTCTCAGCACTAAAAATATCGTTAGTAAAATCAAGCTTAGTAATTTTACTCACATTTAGCCCTGTTTCCTCACATACCTCGCGTATTGCACACTGCTCAACGCTTTCGCCAAACTCTAAATGCCCGCCAGGCGTTGCCCATGTATTTGCACCATGCGCACCTATTCGCTCACCTAATAAAATAGTATTTTGGCGCATTATAATAACCGCCACGCCTACTCGTACTGTGTTACTCATAAATTGTTTTCACTCATTTTAATTGCTCGCCATGCTGAGCCACACGCTTTGTATTGTCAATTTTGTATTTTAAAACTCAAAATGTTGATTAACTTTTAGCCGACCATAGTCGAATACCTATCGGTTAAAAAAAAGCCTACCTTTTGTATGGTCTCTCACACACATTTAGTATTAGGAGCCCATAATGTTAGGCCCATATAAACAACAATACGACAGCTTTAAACAAAATCCTGCACAATTTTGGCTTGAACAAGCAAAGCGCTTACCTTGGTATAAAAAGCCTGAACACGCCTACACACAAGACACTGACGGCCTTTACCATTGGTTTGATGACGGCCAACTAAATACCTGTTTTTTAGCGCTCGACCAGCATGTAATTGCCGGCTTTGGCGAGCAAACCGCGCTTATTTACGACTCCCCCGTTACCAACACACAGCAAACGTATAGCTACTACCAGCTACAGCAAGAGGTAGCTAAATTTGCCGGCGTAATGCAATCGTTAGGCGTTAGTAAAGGCGACCGCGTTGTTATTTATATGCCCATGATCCCCCAAGCTGTAATTGGCATGCTGGCCTGCGCCCGGTTAGGCGCTATACACTCAGTGGTATTTGGTGGCTTTGCAGCACATGAACTTGCCATACGCATTGACGATGCAAAGCCTAAACTCATACTGAGCGCTTCGTGCGGTGTAGAGGTAGATAGCGTAATAGAATATAAACCGCTGGTTGATCACGCCATAGATCTTGCCAATCATAAAATAGACCACTGTGTTATTTACCAGCGCGAACATATAGCCGCCACGCTTACTCCCTCAAGAGATATTAACTGGGATGAAGCAATGCAAACAGCCACTGCAGTAGAGCCAGTACCGGTGAATGGCAGTGATCCACTTTATATTTTGTATACCTCTGGCACCACAGGCACACCTAAAGGCGTAGTGCGCGAAAACGGCGGCCATGGCGTTGCTATGCACTACAGTATGGAAACCGTTTACGGCATGCAGCCGGGCGATGTATTTTGGGCAGCCTCAGACATAGGCTGGGTAGTTGGGCATTCATACATAGTGTATGCCCCGCTAATTTATCGTTGTACCACCATTTTATTTGAAGGCAAACCAGTTCGCACACCTGACGCCAGTGCATTTTGGCGTGTAGTAGAGCAGTACCAAGTAAATGCATTATTTAGCGCGCCCACCGCATTTAGAGCCATCAAAAAAGAAGACCCAAATGCAGAGGGCTTTAAGCAATACAACACCCGTAGTTTAAAACGCATATTTTTAGCTGGCGAGCGACTCGACCCACCCACGTACAACTGGCTAAAAGACAAAACTAATCTGCCAATACTCGATCATTGGTGGCAAACCGAAACCGGCTGGGCCATAGCCTGTAACCCAGTAGGCATAGAAGAATTAGTAACAAAACCTGGCAGCTCAACCGTGCCAACCCCGGGATTTGATGTGCAAATTTTGAATATGCAAGGCAAGCAATGTACCCCTAACGAGCAAGGCGTGGTGGCTATAAAATTGCCGCTGCCACCGGGCTGCTTACCAACCATTTGGCAAAATACACCGCGCTTTAAAACAGGTTACCTAGCGGAGTACCCGGGTTATTACCTTTCGGGCGATGGTGGCTACATGGATGACGATGGCTACTTATTTATAATGGGCCGCACAGACGATGTTATAAATGTAGCTGGCCATAGGCTTTCAACCGGCGAAATGGAAGAAATAGTAGCAGCGCACCCAGCCGTTGCTGAGTGTGCCGTGTTTGGAATTACCGATACACTAAAGGGCCAATTACCGATGGCCATGATCGTACTTAAAAACGACTTTACCGGCTCCCCTACCGATGTAGAGCAAGCGCTTGTGCAAACAGTGCGCAACCAAATAGGCGCTATAGCCTGCCTTAAAACAATAGTAAGCGTAGAGCGATTACCAAAAACACGTTCAGGTAAAATACTACGAAAAAATTTGCGCCAATTAGTTGATGGCGACGAACTACAAATACCATCAACCATAGACGATGCCGGTATTTTTGACGAAATAAATCAACAACTCACCCAGCGTTAAATCCAACCTAATAAAGCCATTTTATATTTATATATCAAATGGCTTTTACTTTTGCTGAAATTTATTCCTTACTTGTACTTTCTTACTTAATACTAAGAACATTAAACAGGAATGTGTATGCCTCGCTTATTACAAATACTACTTGCCACCAGCCTACTACTTACAGGTTTTATGGCACAAAGTTACGAAATTGAAGATTTAGGCGATGGCCTCCACCGCTTTATTGACGACAGACACCGCTCGGTATTTTTAATCACTTCACAAGGCGCAATAGTTACCGACCCACTTAATAAAAAAGCCGCCACTTGGTTAAAGGAGCAAATTAAAACTCGCTATAACGTACCGATAAAATATGTTGTATACAGCCATAATCACAGCGACCATATTTACGGTGCAGAGGTATTTAAAAGCCCGCACACCACCTTTGTAGCACACAAACTTACCGCGCAAGATATTAAAAACACACAAATAAAAACGGTTATGCCTAACCTTACTTTTGATGACGAGCTAATACTTTCCCTTGGCGGTTCAACCTTAAAACTTAACTACCATGGCCCTAACGATGGCCGAGGCTCGGTAAGTATGCTGTTCGAAAAGCAAAAAACATTATTTGTGGTCGACTGGATCGTTATTGGCAGAATGCCATGGCAAAAACTGTGGAGCTACGATATTCAAGGCATGATTAATTCAACCCAAGCGGTTTTAAATTACGACTTTAATACCTTTGTGGGCGGCCATGCCGATATGGGTAATAAAGCCGATGTAGCACGTTACTTAAGCTATATAGAGCAGCTTTATGGCCAAGTAACCAAGGCTGCGCTTGCAGGGCAAAGCCTAGAGCAAATAAAACAAAACGTTAAGCTCGATGAATTTTCAGATTTAAAACAATACCAAGCCTGGCTGCCACTTAATATTGAAGGGGTATACGAGCGCCTTATGGAAGAGTCAGGCATGGGCTGGCGCAGCGATTTATAAATTGTATGCGTGTGCATTTGTTGCTTAAATACAAGTGCATACGTATTCACATTGAATTAACAACGCAAGCTTGTGATAGTGCACTTTTTGTATGCTAAGGCGCCATCATGAAATTAGTTGCTTTACTGTTTAGCTTATCAATACTTGTAGTGCATACCAGCTATGCAAACACGGCCACCGTGCAAGTAAGCAAAGGCCAAATTGAGATAATCGACAATATAGAATCACAGTTTGTAAAAAACCGCTTTTTAAATGTTTGGCTACCGCCAGGTTACAACAAAAACACCACCTACGACGTGCTCTACATGCACGATGGCCGCATGCTATTTGATGCCAACAGCACATGGAACAAGCAAGAATGGCGCGTAGATGAAGTAGCCGGCACACTAATAGAGCAAGGTAAAGTACGCCCATTTATTGTGGTCGGCATTCCTAACGCCGTAGAAAACCGCCACAGCGAATACTACCCACAAAAACCGTTTGAGGCCCTAAGCAAGCAAAAGCAAAACGCCCTTTACCAGTTAGAAAAATACCCAGGCCATAAATTATTTGCCTCTAAGGTTTACTCAGATAACTACTCACGCTTTTTAGTTAAAGAAGTTATTCCTTACATTGAATCTAACTACAACGTAAACAAAGGCGCGCAGCACCGTTATATTGGTGGCTCTAGCATGGGCGGGCTTATATCGTGGTATACACTACTTAATTACCCTCACGAATTTGCCGGCGCTATTTGTATGTCGACCCACTGGCCAGGTATTTTTAGCCACGACGACGAGGTATTTGCCGAGTTTAAAAATTACATTGCCAACAACATCGCAAAGCTAAGTAACCAAAAAGTGTATTTTGATTACGGCGACAGCACCTTAGATGCCATGTACCCTAAGTTACAAGCACAAATTGATGCACTATTTATGGAGCATAAGTACCCAGCAAAACTTTGGCAAAGCCAGTACTTCCCGGGTGAAGATCACACCGAAAATGCATGGGCAAAACGCCTACATATTCCCCTTGAGTTTATGTTTAGAAAAACCAAACAAGCTTCAGCCGAGTAATCATTTACAGGTATTATCCTATCAGTAATCACAAAAAAGCGGCTTAACGTTCATTGCGTTAAGCCGCTTTTTTAAAACACTTTTAAACCGTTTAAAACGTAGGTCGGATAAGCGCAGCGCCATCCGACAACTAACGGCGTTTTATAACTAATTATGGTTTAATACTTTAAAGTTCAATAGGCTTACCAAGCATTCATAGGAACTTCTAAAGGAACTTGGCTACCATCCTCATTTTCTAAAACTAACTGTAAGATATCTCCTGACTCCTTGCGCATTAATTTTTTTGCTTTACTGGCAGGGCAGCCCGGAATTTTACAGCCTTCTATAGAAATAATTTTTTGCCCTGCAATAATCCCTGCTTTTTCAGCGGGAGAACTAGGCTTTACTTCTTCAATAATAAATGACATTACTTTTGGGCTAAAAAAGCCATCCGCCCCAACGTTCCCTACAACTCCAAGCTTCACTTCTTCTGCTGCCAAGGCATTAAAAGAAATAATTGATATTAAAATAATTATAATTTTGAACATAAAATAAACACTCCCTGTTAGCCAACACTAAATATGTTGGTATCGTTTTTTGTATTGTTTGCTAAATATATGACTATTAATCATTCTCTGGGTCGCCGCGTTTATTATATCGCTCTTTGAATGACTCATAGTCTTCGCTTTCAAGTAATAAAACATTTTGTAAAGTATAACTAGCTGCACCGTATATAAAATTAGCTGAAACAGAAACACTTTCCCCTATTTCAAAATCAGAACGATTAAACCCGCTAATTTCAGACTTGTTTATAGCAGCACACAACGAAGCTAAATTCTTTGGACCACTATTAATACTTATGCATAACTCTGATATTAGTTGACCTTGCTGATCAACTTCTGGATACATTAGTATTATCCAGCTATCGTCCAAATTTTCACTATTTCCATCAACTAGTCGATGAATGTGTAATTTGTTTGCTTCATCTGAGCTCAGTACATTTTCAGAAATAATAAGCGATGTGTTTTCAGCACTACATACCCAAAATGGGCAAAGTAATACAAAAACTAAAAATATCTGCATACATTTCCTAAAATAAAACATTCAATAATCGCAACTAGTTTGTACTGGATTGCCCTGATTGCTATAGAGCAATTTCCCATACCGAGTTTTACACTCTACTATCGCATACTATTTAATCAAATGTTTAATTTCACATAAAAAACCGCGCTAACCCTTTATAAAAAAGCTTTAGCGCGGTTATCAATACTTGAAACCTAATTAACCAAGTAACTAACTAAAATCGACCACCACTTCGTAGCGCCCTGGCATGTCATTTACTTCGTATACCCAGCCGTGGCGTTTAATTATTTTTTCACTTAATTGCAGGCCTAGTCCGTACCCTATGCTGGCGGGTTTTGCTGAAGGCTCGCTCGCTTTAGGGGCATCGTCTTGCTTACTACAATTAACAATAGTGACTTTACTGCCTTGCTGCGTAATGTGTACTTGGCCAAGTTGGGTATGTTGGTAGGCATTACGAATTAAGTTAGTCAGTACAATGTGACACGCAGTAGCGTCGGTTGTAATCACGCTCTCTTGCTGGGTGTTTAAAACCACCTCAACGTGCTTAGCATTAAGCAGGTAATTAAGCTCATTACTTAGGGTCGTTATTTTATCACTCAGGTTTACAGGTTCTGGATTACTTTGCTGATCTTCGTTGCGGCTTAGCCATAATAGCGTATCGGTTAAATCGCTCATGGTTAAACCAGCGCGCTCTATACGCTCAAGTGTGAGCTGTTGTTTATCACTTAACGGGGCTTTTTCGCTTAAGCGGTTAAGTAGCTCAACGTTACTGCGAATAACCGATATTGGCGTTCGCAGCTCGTGGCTGGCATAGCTTAAAAAGCGCTGCTCGCGCTCTACGCTTTCATTCGCCGAAAGTAAGCTGCTGCGTATTAATGTGGCTAAAGTGTTTAGCTCGTTATAGGTAAAATCGGGCGGTGTTTGCTGCAGGTTAGTTTGGTTTAACGATTTGGCCCAGCCCCTTAACGACTCCACTGGCTTGGCTATTTTTTTCATTACCATAAACAAAAAAAACGCAAATAACACAATGGCAGCAATGCCTGTAATGGCAATCCATAGCATGCGTTGTTCGGGCTCTATATGGGCAATGACCGTGGGGCGGTCTTTTTCGAGCATAATACGCGATATATAACGTGGTTCGCCCAATTCATTTGGATAATACACAACAAAAAAAAGATTCTCGGGCATTGTAAACATCGACGACTGATCTTTTCTTTTGTGCAGTAAGCCTATTTCTGTAGGCTTTGAAAACCGCTGTTTAATTATGCTTGGCATATCTTCCCAGCGGCTTGCGATAGTAAAACCTATTATGTCTTTTGGCTCCCCTGCTTTTACCTGCGTTGTTTGCGTAAGCTTTAGCATTATCCCGTTTAAGCCTTTATCAAGGCCATCAACAAAGTAATTGACACTTAAAAACGAAAAGCCAATGGCCATAGCAGAGCTAAGCACCACCATACTGGCAAAAAAGTAGAGCCTTAAACTAGGCCTTATTTTCATTTTGGTTGCCCTTCATTTGCTGTTATTGCAAAGCCCACACTAGGAATGGTTTCAAGTGTAACTTGGTGTGTAGTTGCTTCTAATTGCTTACGTAAATGATGCACATGCACTTTTAAACTGTTGCTGTCGGGTTGCTCTTCACCCCATATAGCTTGCATAATGGCACTGCGCGTAACAGGCTGCGGCGCATTGCGTACTAGGGTTTCGAGCAGTTTAAATGCAATCGGAGAGAGCTTTAATATTTGCCCCTCTACATCGGCACTGCGTTTTGCTAAATCTAAATTTAAGTTAGCTAAAGTGAGGCGTTTTGCCTCGCCGCTTTTGCGCTTTGCCAGCACTTGTACCCGCGCTACTAGCTCTTTCATGGCAAAAGGTTTTACTAAATAGTCGTCGCTACCGGCAGCAAAACCCTCGAGTTTGTTATCGAGGCTATCGCGTGCGGTCAACATTAATACCGGAATATCTTTACCTTGTTCACGCAATGTTTTGCACATTGTTAAGCCGTCCATTTTGGGCATGTTTACATCTAAAATAATCATTTGGTACTGATTACTTTGAATTAAATTTAGACCCATAATCCCGTTGCTTGCATGGTCACACTCAATGTCTTCTATATCGAGGTAATCTACAATTGTTGTTGCAAGGTCGATATCGTCCTCAACCAGTAGTACGCTTATCATTAAGAGGCAGCTCCTTGAGTGCGTTTACCACTTAAAAAGTCTACCACATTAGCAATTAAGCGCTTAATGTCTATTTGAATCATTAATAATGCCGGTATTAGTATTAATGTAATTACGGTTGCAAATAAAATACCGTAACCAAGCGATGCCGCAGCGGGGATTAAAAACTGTGCTTGCAATGATGTTTCACTTAATAACGGCACTAAGCCCGCATACGTTGTAATAGAGGTAAGCATTACTGCACGCAAACGGCTAGTACACGACTCTACAATAGCATCGTGCGTATTCATGCCCTCATCTTTTACCAGTTCGTTAAAGCGTGAAACAAGTAATAAACTGTCGTTTACCACTACCCCGCTTAGCGCCAAAATACCATTTAACGAGAGTATGCTTATAGTTAAGTCGTTCCACCAGTGGCCTAAAATAGCCCCCACTATACCAAACGGAATCGCCACCATAATCAACATAGGTTGAATGTAAGATTTAAGCGGAATGGCCAGCAATACGTAAATAACTAATAACGCCGCTATAAACATAGTGCCCATTGAGCCGGTGGTTTCGTCTTGCTCTTCAGCTTCACCAGCAAAGTGAATACTTAAGTTAGGGAACTGCTTAGTAAGCTCAGGTACTAAATCGCGGCTTAAATTATCAACCAACTCATTAGAGGCCACTACGTTTTTATCAACTTGCGCACTTAAGTAAATTGCACGTAGGCCATCAATACGCGTTATTTCATCTTGCTGGTATTCGCTGCTTATATTGGCTACGTTAACTAAAGGTACAACAGTGCCATCGGGTAATCTAATACGCGATTGCATGATATCGGCTGGTGTTTTACGGGCGTTTTCTGGGTAGCGTACGCGCACTTTTACTTCGTCTTTGTCACGTTGGTAACGCTGTACAATTGCACCACCAAACGCTTGCAAAACCTGATTAGATAACGTTGCGGTATCCATACCTAATGCGCGACCTTGTGCGTTTAAGGTAAATTTAAGCTGGGGTAAACCAGGATTTAAGTTGTCGTCTATGCCATTAACACCAGCAGTATTTTGTAAGCGCTCTTTAAACAGTGCGCCTGCGGCCATAACGGTTTCATCATCCCAGGCTTTTAGCTCTACTTTAAAATTATCCACCATTTTACGTGTAGCCAATACTTGTAGCTTTTTACTGCCCTCTGGCGTGCCAGCTAAACGTTGCCATTCTTGTGCAAACTCGCTTGCTGTAAAAGCACCTTCGTTAAGCAACTCAATCGTAACCGTACCACTCGTATCACTGCTGCTAACAAGTTGTAAGCTGGTTATTTCGCTCTCTTGCGAGTCGTACTTATCCATTAAGTTTTGCTGTGCTTGCAGTGCACTTTGTTCAAGCGCTAACAAGTTTTTATTTGTTTGCCCATACGCTGCATCGTTTTGCATAACAAGCTCAGCGCTCACGGTATCACCGGTAATACTTGGGAAAAAACCTACTTTTACCGCACCTGTCATAGGCATACCAATAACCAATATAAAAAAGGCTACAAATGCGGCAACAACGGCGTATCTAAAACGTAATGAGTACTCTATTACACGGCTATAAATATTTAAGCTAAACCAATTTAGGCCGCTGTCGGCACCGTGCTGCACTTTTGACCACAAGCCGCTAATGCCCGATTTCAACTGGCGTTTAGTGCTTATGTGTGCCAAATGAGATGGTAAAATAAGTTTTGATTCAACAACAGAAAGCAATAAACAAATAGTAACAACCGTTGCGAACTGGGCGTAAATTTTACCTAGGTTACCTGATACATTCGAAAGCGCCATAAACGCAGCAACAGTAGTTAACACGCCAAATATAGTGGGTACAGCCACCTTCATAGTGCCTAAAATAGTGTTATTAAGGGTATCGCCATGTTTTTTGCGGGTAGTATATATACTCTCCCCCACTACTACGGCATCGTCGACTACTATGCCTAGTGCCATAATAAAACCAAAGGTGGTCATTTCGTTTATGGTCAGCGCGGTGTAACTGTCGGTCATAAAATACAGCGTGCCAAAAAATACAAATGGAAGGCCACCAGCAACCCATAGTGCTACGCGTACATTTAAAAATATGGCTAAAATAACAAACACCATAATAATACCAGTAACCGCGTTTGTAGTAAGAAGCGACAGGCGCTCGGTAATTAATGTACTTTTATCGTACCAGCTCTCAAGCTCTACATTTTGAGGGAGTAAACCACGCTCATGCCAATTATCGATTACAGCTTTTGCTTGTTTAACCACCGTGGTTATATCGCTGTTTTCATCCATTAAAATTTCAATGCCTACCGCGCTTTGTTGGTTATAACGGCTTAATGAATTGGTATCTTCAGCGAACGTGTCGGTAACGTTTGCTACATCACCTAGTTTAATTTGCGTACCGGTGTTCGTGGTTAAAAGCACAATATTTGCAAAGTCACGCTGCCAATAAGCTTGGTCGGCTGCTTTTAAACGAATAACCTTATTGCTATCGCGTAAGCTTGATGAAAGTGGGCTTGATGATTCGTTGTTAATCACCTCACTTACATCACTTAATGTTAAGCCGTAAGCTTGTAATTTCCCTTCATCGATTTCTATCGACATCATAGGATCTAATACGCCTGACTGCTCAACATCACTAATACCTGACTGTGCGAGTAAATCGGCTTTTAATCTTTCCCCTAAATTTTGCAACGTATGACGATCGGCATCACCAAATAGTTGCAAGGTTAATGCATGGTCTTGCCTGCGGGCTTTGTCGATCACTGGCTCTTCGGCATCCGCCGGAAAGTTGTTTATGGCATCTACTTGGTTTTTTACATCGGTCAGTAGCTCATCAAGCGAGTAATCGGTTTTTTTCTCAATGCTTACATGGCTGCCGCTGGCATCTGATGTAGAGGTAATACGCTTAATTCCGGGAACGGTTTCAAGAGCTTCTTCTATTTTTAGGGCAATGCCTTCCTCAGCTTGCAGGGCATCGCCACTGTCGTAAACCACCGATACTGAAATAGTATCAGGCTCAAGGCTCGGAAATGCCTCTTTACGCAAGGTAGAAAGCGACATTATACCCATTACTATTACGCTAATTAGTAACAAATTAGCGGCTACAGAGTTATTAGCAAACCAGCTAATAATACCGTGCAAAGGGTTAGTATTATTAGGTAATTGCGGTGCTTGATGCGGACTCATTATGGCATCTCCTCAACAATTGGGTTTACTAGCATTTCGTTTAGGTAGCTCACTAGCGGGCGTGCAACAACGCGTAAATTAGCTTGCCCTTCAATAGGTGAGATATAAACGTAATCACCACGCTCAAATAACTTTTGCGCTTTAACGCTCATTAACGTGTTTTGCTCGTTCACGTACCAAATTAGTCCCTCTTGCGATACCGCAGAAGCTGGTAATTTAATTACGTTATTAAGCGCTTTACCGGCAATTTGTACCGCTAAAAAAGCACCTGGTAATAACGGTGTAGCTTGCTCAAAGGGTTTGTCTAGCGCAACCACTACACTGCGCTGACGCGAGCTGTCGTCAAGGTGTTGCTCAAAACGAGCAATGTAACCTTGCCACTGATTTTGGGTTGTTACATCACTTAAAATAACTTCACCCGACTTATCGCTTGCTAAGTTTTGCCACTGATTTAATGAAAGCGGTACAGTAATTTCTACTTTGTCGGTGCTGTTTAATGTAGCGAGCGTGTCGCCAATACTTACGTACGTACCTAGGTCTATATCGCGCGATAAAATAACCGCATCAAACGGCGCACTAAGGCGCGTATTTTTTTCATCACGTTGCGCTGTTTGCAATGCGTATTGAGCATTATCGGCCGTCGCTTGTGCGGCTTCTAACTGTAGCGTTCTAAATACTAATGGTGAGCTTGGCGCTTGGGTAACGCCCGAGCGCTGCCATTCGCGTTTAGCTTGGCCTCCTAAGTCTTGCTCTTCTTGTAATGCAAGCTTGGCATCGGCAAGGGTGGCTTTAGCACTTGCGACTGCTTGTAGGTATTCGGTGTTATCTATTTGTGCAAGTACTTGGTCTTTTTTAACTAAATTACCTGTGGCAAATTGCTCACTCATCTTCGTTATTTCGCCCTTAACTTGCGCTTTTAAGGTAAGTGCCCAATGTGCTTTGGCTTCACCGTGGCCGCTAACATATGCTTGATATGTACTTGGTACAGCATTAATTACCGTTACATTTGGCGCTATAGATTCAGTTGGCGCTGGCTTTGGACCATTTGCTTGCTGCGCCATTTTTTGGCCGTTATATGAAATAGCAAGCCCTATGCAAACAATGGCAACTAGGGTTACAACAACAGGTGCTGGCGAAATTTTCATGACGATACTCCAAGGCCCAAGGCAAGGCCTAAATCTATACGGTTAGTTAAAAGGGTGTAATTTATTTGGCTAAGCTGAGCTTGTAGGTCGTATACCTGTTGCTGCACGGTTAGTAGGTCTAAAATATCAACCAACCCTTGCTGGTATTTGCTTTGATAGTTGCTAAAACTGCGCTTAGCACTGGCAAGCGCTTTGCTAATTTGTAGCTGCTGCTGGGTTAATGATTGCTCTTGGCCTAGCGCATTCTCTACTTCGTTTACGGCGCTTAATAAGGTGTCTTGATATTCCCAAAACGCTTGTTCGGCATTTAATTTTGCAATATCAACTTGTGCACGCAATGCTCCACCTTGAAACAATGGCGCACTTAAGCTTCCTAATAAGTTCCAAACTGGGCTGGTTAATAACGCTTGGCTTGGTGTCGTTGCTAAATCACTAAGCGATGCCGAAAGCGTAATGCTTGGCAGTAAATCTTTGTAAGCTACATCAACTAAATAACGTTTAGATTGAATATTGTAATAGGCACTTTGTAGGTCTGGGCGACGCGCTAAATCTTGCTCTGGTAATGCGCTTAATGGCTCAACAACCTCGGGGAAAACAGAGGTAGTAGGTAAGTTTTCAAGCTTATCAACGCCCACTAATAATACTAAAGCACGTTTAGCTTGTGCTATTTGCTCTTGGTAATCGGCAATAGTGGCACGGGTCGATAACGTATCGGTGCGGGCGGTATCAAGGGCTTCTAAATCGCCTAAGCCGTATTGGTAACGCTCAACAATACTTTGCTCGTTATTTTCTAAAACCGTTAAACGCTGCTGCTCTATGTTAAGCAAATCTTGCTGTAAAATAATGTTTAAATACGTGCGTATCACGCTGGCTACTAAGGTGTCTTTAGCGCTTTGGTAAGTGGCTTGATTACTAGCTATGATCATGTCTTGCGCGGCAACGTTATCAGCAATTTTTTGCCATACGTCGGCTTCCCAGCTAACCCCTAGTGATGAGCTGTACTGTGTGCCGGTTGTTTCGTTACGCTGAGCGTCAAAATCGGCATCTACACTAAACCACTGGCTTGCTGCGGTAACATCGCGCTGCGCATAAGCAAGTTTTAGCGCTACATGCACTTGGTTAAATGAAGGGTTATTTGCAACGGCTTGCTCAATAAGCGAATCAAGTCCCGCTATATTCACTAAATCAGTGATATAACTTACCTCGGTTGCATCATCTTGTGTGTATTGCCAATTTGCATGCTGCTTTAGCGATTGCTCGGTGCTATTACCTGTATAGCTTGGCTGGCTACTACACGCAGCAAGCGTACAGCTAAGTGCAAGCAATAAAACCGTTGAGCGCTTTTTAAAATAAACCATTTAACTGTGCCTAATTTACATCATTACACATAGTTTATTAGGGCAAGGGTTAAGAGTGGGTTAAAAGGGGTTAACTTACTTTAGATAAATTAGTATTTGCCTCGCTTAGCCAAATTACGTAGCCTTTGGCAAAAATACTCATTCAAAATCCACATGCAAAAATTAATTTTTACTCTTTTTTTATTATTCCCAGCTTTATTACAGGCTAAAGTCACTTTAAGTGATAAAACGATTATTTATAGTGGTCAAATCAACAAACAAAATAACAATACGGCAGCTGAGCTGTTAAAAAACAATCCCACAATTAATAACTTTACTATTACCAGCGGCGGCGGAAACATAGATTTAGGAATGGATTTAGCCGAGCTAATTTTGGCGCATAAATTAACCGTAAATATAAAGCAGTTTTGTTTTTCATCGTGTGCTAATTATGTGTTGCTTGCTGGGCACCCTACTACAATAGAACCTAATGCAATTATCGGCTGGCATGGCGATGCAGCCTCAGCAAAATGGTTAGACAGGGATATTGATGCCATGGTAAAGCATTTAAAGGAGCCGCAAAAAAGCCAAAAGTGGAAAGAATTACGTGCTCATTACGATGAGGTAATTAATAAAGCAAGCCTGCGCGAAAAAGCCTTTTATAAAAAGCTAAATGTAAATCACGACCTACTAACGGTAGGGCTTGGCGCAAGTTTACGCAGCGCAGCTATAAAGCAACGTGCCCGTGGCTGGACGTATTCACCTAAAATGCTTAACTATTTTGGAATTGCCAATATTAGCTATAATAATTGGCAACCTCGCTCAGCTAAAAACTTCCCCCTTCTTATTATTAGCGATCTTAACTAGGGTTACATCTCCCTTATTTTAACAACACAGTCTTATTTGCAAGATAAACCCTGTTAAGCGCAGGGTTTTGCTTTTTAGGGACATTTTCAACCTCAATTGAATACTCACTATTTATAATACAAATACAGATTAAACTTTCAAATCTAATTGATATAAGTTATCATTCGCAACATCATTAACTTTCTATATTAACAATAATGAACAAGCTAATTAAGTTTACCCCAATATTATGCGCCCTTGCTTTAGCTGGCTGTGGTGGAGGCTCTGGCAACACAGCTCCGCAGTTTGCACAACCTAATTTAAGCTTTACTGTAAACGAAGACACTTCATTTACTGCTCAAGTAACAGCCACCGACGACGATGTACTTAGCTACACATTAGCTAATGCACCCAGTAACGGCACTATAGCAGTAGAAGCAAATGGAGCGTTTACGTATACGCCTTTTAGTAATTACTATGGCGAAGATACCGCGACCATTAGCGCAAGCGATGGCAACTTAACAGCAAATGTTGTGGTACGCTTTAGCGTAGAAAATGTTAATGATGCCCCGCAGTTACTAACCACTAACGTGTTTGTTACCTCTTCAACCACCACGCAAGGGATTATTACTACGCAAGATTTAGATGGTGACACCGTAACTATTAGCTTAATTACACCACCGAGTAATGGCGTAATGAGCATAAATAGCACCACGGGTGAATTTACCTATGAAGCGCAAACTTTAAGCAGCATTGATGAGCAATTTGAAATTAGTTACACAGATGGTCTAATTAGCGAGCCATTAACTGCAATTATTTCGTTAAGCCCTTCTTATGTAACTAACGAAGACAAACTTAATTATTACTACAGTTCTAGCCTATCTCATCTAAAACAAGCAGATGAGCTAAGCGCAAATATTGCTGACGAACTGTCTCGTTACGATATATACGCAACCCAAGCTGCGGCCTATGCGCGTGCAGGATTTTTAGATACTGCTAACGACTATTTAGCGCTTATAAACGAGCAAACGGCGCGTTCTTCAGCACTAAAAGATGTGGCACAAGCACTTGATGAAATAGGCCAAACAGAGCAAGCAAACGATTACCGCGTCCAAGCGGTAGCGGCCTACAACCAATACTTAGCTGATAAAGGTTTCGATAACATTGCCTCATCAGACGCATCAGCACTTTACTCTTTAGTAAAAAGCTACCTAGACGCCGATCAAGTCTCGCAAGCAAGTAATTTGTTGAATACAATTTCGTTATACGCTGAGCAAGTACGCGAAGACGAATACACATCAAGCTATGGCTACTTTTTAAATAGCGTACGCTTATCAATAGATGATGCCCTACAAAGCTATGCACAAAGCTTAGATGAAAGCGATTTAACTCAAGCCAAATTACTTGCCAATAACTATGCGCAACTTGCACTAAAAACGGGTTACAGACTAGTACGTAGCGGCGAATACGAAGGCCAACCATACGAGCAATACAAAACGTTGCACGGGGCTTGGGCTGCGCAATACCTTTATAGAGCTGGCGAATTTGAAGCATCAAAAGATTACACTAACCAAGTCCTTGCTATGTATGGCTCTACCGGCTTCGATAGTAACTACGCCTACTCAGCGTCGCCATACAGCGCCGCTACATTAGATAACTACACTTACCCTATTCAATTTTTAGCAGGCTTAATTGAAGGCTTATACCAAAGCGACGAAAACCCAGCAATAACGCTGTCAGACAGCGAAACCGATATAAACAACGCGCAAGAGCAAGTATATGGATTTAATATAGCTAACCGCCTACTTGCCGGTGAAGATATAACAAGTGCCGCTGCACAAGCTCGCAGCTTTTTTACTGAAAATGGCGATTACAACGAATTTTTTAGAGCACTTACCGAACTTGATAACGTCCCAGGCACAGGTCTAATTTTAAGTGAAGCCGGCAGAAACGACTTAGCACAGCAAGTATTTACCTATGCGGGCGACTTTTTAGCCTCTGATGAATACATTAGCAAAGAGTCATCAACCACGTTTTTAACGGGTTTTAAAGGCTGTAAGTCATTAGTAAGCTTAACAGCGCGAGTTGGTGGCGATACAGCAAATGCAGCAAATAAATGTTTAACCATACTGAATACGCTTAATGATGGCGACATACGCACGCTAAGTAATAGCTCATCAATTACGGCGCATAATCAAGTAATAGTATCGCTTATTGAAGGCGGCTTAGCGGAGCAAGTAGCCGGTGTACACAATCAACTACTTAGCTATATTGCACTAGATGAAGATACCGAAGACAGATTTGAAGCGCGCCTAGAAACCTTAGGTTACTTAGTTAATGCAAACCAAGCATCGCTTGCAAGCACCACTTTAAATAATGCGATTACAGAAATAACACCGGTGTTAAATGAGTTAACAAGCGATCAGTTAGAAACTATTTTAGCCGCTGTTAAAGCCGAAGTAATTGGTTTAGAAGAAGCTCAAACAGGTGAATTTTTACGTTATTCTATGCTTTCAAGTATGGGGTCAAACGCAGCGAACATTAGCGACTTCTCAGCAAATTATAGTAATGCAAAAACGCAAGCTAGCACGCTTTTAAATACGCTTGAGCCACTTATTTTGGGCTTTGCCGATACAATTATTGCCGACAACATGGAAGACTTAGTTAACAGTTTTACGTTAATTAACGATATTAGCAAAGCACAAAGCTTAATTAGTAACGGGGTTAATGGCGAGGCTGATCAGCTTGAGCTTTACATAGGTATGACCAACTTAGTCGCCTCTCGCGATGACTTTAGAGGCATAGCGATAGCAAGCGTAGATACCGACCACGACGGCCTACCTAACTTCTTTTTACCTAACACCAGCGATGAAGACATAGCCTTAGCAGGATTAATTGCCGACCAAGATGCCGATAACGATGGCGTCATTGATAGCGAAGACACTACCCCACTAGGTATTTAAATAAGAGCCGTAATAAATGCAGACACCGACTACCCTCGCGTGTCTGCTTTTGCTTTCTCAGGGTGTATACGCCGCAGAGCAGCAACAGCAGACCGAACCAAAGCCACAGCCATGTAACGAACTTAAAGATGAGCAAAAAGAGCGCTGTGAAGCACTTGAGCACATTGAAGTAAAAGGCCAGTACATAGGCATAGAAGTACCCGAAGTTATTGGGCGTTCTTATTTAAACCGTGATTTTATAAACGCCACACCTAAAGGCAATGGCGATATAAATGAGCTAATTGCATTGCTCCCTGGCGTGCAGCTAAGTAACGAAGCGTACTCTATTGGTAGCTTAGCTGAGATCAGCGCGCCAGAAATATCAATCTCAGGGGCGCAGCCTTGGCAAACAGGGTTTTCGTTAGATGGGTTAAATTACAATAACCGCATAGATCCAGCAAGCAGCAGCCGATTAAGCTCTTCATCAGACGATGTGTCGGGTGGCGTACAAAGTATGAACGTAAACTCCGATGTAGTTGAATCTATTACTGTTTATGATCATAACATACCGGCTGAATTTGGTGGTTTTTCGGGTGGTATTGTTGATAGTAAAACCAAAAGCGTATTTGCAAACGACAGCTTTAGTTTTGGCGTGCGGGGAAATCAAAGTAGCTGGGGGAGTTATCATTTTATAGAGGCTGATCAAGACAGTTCACAGCAAAATGTTGACCAAAGCACGCTTGAAGAGCCTAAATACGAAAAAATTAGCTATAACCTGCGTGCTAATAAACAAATTAATGAGCGCCATGGCTTAATGATGAGCGTTAATTACTTAACCAGCGACATCAGCGATTTATCGCTAGGGGAAGTAAAAACCCAAAGCAGAACAAACATAAATGCGATTGTGAAGTATGGCTACCGAAATGGCTGGGTAGATGCACTAGATTTAACACTAATGTACTCTCCATACGAAGTTGATAATTTTATAACGGATGCCAAAGACAGTGACTTTCATTTAGAAGGCGGTGCTATTGGCGCCGTTGCGGCATTAACCGAGCATTTTGACTTTGCATCGTGGCACAGTAATCTTAATTTTAGTATGAGTGACAGCAGCCGAGAAGGCCCAGCTCACTTTTATAGCTGGCTACAAGCCAAAGGGAAAGATTGGGGGCAATACGCCGACCAAGGCGATGCGCAAACACGTTACTCTCGCCAAGGGGGGTATGGCGCCCTAGATAATACCCAATACACCACCAGCTGGAAAAACACCCTTGATTTTAAAACGCTGGAGTTTGCAGACACTGAGCACCGCATTAAGGCCGGTATTGAACTTATTCGCCAAGAAGTAGAACGCGAACGTATACAAAATAGCTACAGCTACGACTCCCCTATTATATGGTCTAGCGCGAGTACGCCACTTAACTGCAGCGGTTACACACTTGATTGCCAAGCACTTCAAACCACTATTTCTATTGATGAGTTAGCAGCGCAACTTGGTGGCGAAATTGATTTTAATAATCAAGCGCACATTACTGCCTATACAAATAATGTAACCGCTACAGCGCAGTATTTTAATGGCCGTTTAGTCACCCCAGCCGAATACATTAACGTAACACTTAATCGTGCCTCGTTTTATGTAACCGATAGCATCACATTAGGGCAGCTAAACCTAAACTTAGGTATGCGCTACGAATATGATGACTTTTTAGCCAATCATAATATCGCACCACGTATATCGCTCGGTTACGACGTATTTAACGACAACCGCACTATTATTAGCGCAGGCGTTAACCGCTATTACGACTCTGCCATTATTGGTTATAAAGTCAAAGAGCAGCAGCGTTTTTCATATCGAGAGTACCGCCCTATTGAAAACGGTTACCTGCAAGGGTGGCTACCTTCTAACTATACTGGCGCATTTAAGTACCGCTTTGATGATGTAAACACCCCGTACGATGATGAACTCGCATTAGGTATTGCACATTCATTTGAAAAAGCAGGTAACGTATCGATTAAATATGTAAAACGTAAAAAGCATCAGCAATTTTCTCAGGTTACCGATGAAGAAGCAGGTAGCGATGGCTATAAATATATTCGTATGACCAACGAAGGTGATGGTAGCTCAGAGCGCTATTCTATTTCCTGGAGCGCGCAGTTTGGTAGCCATTCATTATGGGCTAACGCCTCCTACGCTGAAAACAAAGTCTCTAACGATGACTACAATGCCACTGCTGAAAATACCCCCCTTGACGAACTCGTTTACTACGTAAATGCAAGTGGCAGCGGCGAGCTTGTAACGCTTGGACAACTTGATCAAATTCGTACAAACTTTGGCACTCCGATAACCGGTGCGCTAGGTTGGAATGTTGATTGGAGCAATTCATTAAGCACAGGGCTTAACGTAACCTTTAGTGATAGCTACACCAGTGCTGTTAGTACCGGCGCAAGCGAAAGCATAGGCCTTGAACAGAGCTGTGCAAATTGTCCTGCAGAATCAACACTTGTTGATGTATACGAAGAACAAGAAATTCGTGCCAGAACCATGCTAGGCCTTAGCCTGCGCTATAGCCACAACCTAACAAAAACCCAGTCAGTTGAAATAAGAGCAGATATTTCTAACTTGTTGAATGCACGTACTTACACAGTAAACGAAGGCGCATCGGGTATTGAGCCTGGGCGTATGTTTTGGCTAGGAGTTAGCTATAACTATGATTAGGTTATTAAGCATTTTTTTTCTGTGCTCATTTAGCTTAAACGCCACACCAACAAGTAGCCACGATTTACGCTCACTGTATAGCAAAGGCCAAGCAAACTGGCCTGCTATTCAAACCAGTGATGGCAGAAGCGTTGAGCCCATGTCGCTTTTGCCTGTAGCCTCGCCAAAACCTGAGCATGTTGCTTTAGGTGACAAGCTCTTTCATGATGTGCAGCTCTCGCGTAATAATACCGTTAGCTGCGCAACCTGCCATGAGCGCGACAAAGGCTTTCATGATGGCCGCACAACCGCAGTGGGAATTGATGGGCAAATAGGCACGCGTAACACCCCTGCTATTTTTGGTATTGATCAGTGGCAAAGTTTTTTTTGGGACGGCCGCGCAAGCACCCCAGAGCAACAAGCGCTAATGCCCATAGCAAACCCAATTGAAATGGACTTAGACCCTGAGATAGCCTTAGCGCGGGTAAATAAAGATAAAAGCTACCGTGTATTTAATCAAAGCGCTTTTAATAGTAATACCCTCACTTCAGAGCAAATGGCAAAAGCCTTAGTTGCGTTTGAGCGCACATTAGCCGCGCCAAATAGCCGCTATAAAACGTTTTTAACGCAGCTTAATAAAAACCCACAACAAGCAGTGAGTAGTCTAAGTGATAGTGAGTTAAATGGCCTGCACCTATTCAGAACTAAAGCCAAATGCATGACCTGTCATAATGGTGCACTGCTCAGTGACAATCAATTTCATGGCACTGGGCTACATTATTATGGCCGCCGTTTTGAAGATAAAGGCCGCTTTGACGCAACCCAAGACCCAGAACATATTGGCCAATTTAGAACGCCATCGCTTTTAGGTTTAATGCAAACATTTCCGTGGATGCATAACGGCTTATTTGATGATTTAGCCGGTATTGTCGCCTTATACAACCATGGTGGAGTAAGACCAAGACCACGAAAAAACCAACTAAACGACCCACATTTCCCTAAAACCACCGACCTGCTTATAAAGCTTAATTTAACCAAGCAAGAGCAAGCAGACCTAGTGGCATTTTTACGTATATTATAAGCGCTGAGTTACTCACTTAAAGTGCGCGTGAGTAGCTTAGCGATATAAAATCAAGGCCTGGGTTAGGCTTTTTGATACCTGCGTTTGAATAATTAAAATACTTGAGCGACACACTGTGTTGCTCAGCCTCACCAAATTTCATGGCAATGCCTAGGCGATCTTCAAACTGGTAATGGGTGCTTATGTTTTTACCTGCAAATTTGGTGTCGTCTAATAGGCTTAAACCAATACCAAACTCGGCAAAAATGCGGTTCCCAGCAATACTGCCAATAGGATAAAAAATAACTGGCGAGAGCGATAAACCTAAATTAGCGTCGTAGCGTTTTGGGTCATCGTATTCAAAAAAGTTGGCATTGGCTTCTAGGTAAATCTCTAGCTCTTCAAAGCCCTCTATTTGGTAATCTAAGGCATATTGATAAGCCACCTTAACCCCTCGCACGTCTCCTTCACCTTGGATGTAGCTCATCGAAAAGTAATCTTGCGCAGCCGTTGCAGCGCCTGCGTATAACGTTATTGCTATTAAAAATAGTTTATAAAGTTTCATGTTATTCACCTCAAGCAGCTCAATTTTTATTGCAATTGCTTGACCTAAACACAGCAAATTTAGCTGCTATAGATTAAGCAATGATTCAATGAGGTGTATAATAATTGCATGCAACTATTTTGATAATTGCAATTATAGTAGAATAACTTTCTTCAATATATTGATAATTAAACAGTGATGGAGCCCACGCTAACGTGTGTTGTTAACCGCTTATATTGCTGCTTAAAAAGCTGCCAACCCACAATACCCGATAAGGTATTACCGCATGCCATACCAATAAACAGCCCTGTTAAACCGTAAAAATACGAGCCTAACCAAAGTAGTGGTAAGTAACATAAAAATAGCCGCAATATAGAGATAAATAAGGCCGTGGTCGCAAAGCCCAGCGCGTTACATACCGATACCGTGATCATACAAACACCCAAAGCCGCGTAACTCAAGGGCACAAGTACAAAGTAATCTGCCAGATTAGCAACAATTTCACTATTATTGCTAAGCGCATTCGCGAGCGGGTTAGCCACACCTAGCATAATAACCGCTAATAAAATTTGTATGCCAATAACAAAACCACACGCAAGTTTTACTACGTTTAATATTTGCCTAAACTCGCCCCGTCCTTTTAAATTTCCAATAATGGGGGGCAGCGCCATGGTAAGCGCTAAAATTAAAATAATTGCTATATATTCAATACGGTTTGCAAGCCCCCAAGCTGCTACAGCAAACCCACCATACGCGGCAATCAGTGCCGTTACTATCATGGCTGAAATAGGCGGAATAAACTGTGAAAGTAAAGCCGGTGCCATCATTTTTGCAATGGCTTTTATTGCCTGCTCGGTGCGGTTTTTTAAAACATCAAAGGTTACAAGTTCTCGTTTAATAAGCGTGTAAAACACCACGACTAAGCCTATTGCAAAAGCAACACAGCTTGCCCATGCAGCCCCCGCTAACCCCATATTAAAGGTAAACATAAACAATGGATCGAGCGCTATATTTAACACGCTGGTTAGCACCATAATTCGCCCAGGCAATAAGGTTTCGTTATGGGCACGGCAAATGCTGTAACCAAAATAAAGAAGCGCTCCAAGCCAGCCGCTTATTAGCCAAGGCAACCAGTAAAGCTCGGTTAAATTAAATAACGAAGGCGTTGCACCCAGCGCTAAAATGATAGGTTGCTGAAAAAACCACAACGCCAAGCACAACAGCGTTACTATTGCGGTGCCAATAAGTACGATTAAGCTACCTAAGTAGCGTGCGTAGTTAACTTTGTTTTCCCCAAGTGCAGTAGAAATGGTCGCGGTTGCAGCAATACCTAAGCCTACTTGTACTCCCACAATTACCTGAAAAATAGCAATACTAAAGGCAACTACAGCGAGCGGATCAGCGCCTAACTTAGCAATAAAAATACTATCAACCAGCTGGCTTCCCATAATAGAAAACAAGCCAACCAACATAGGCCAAGTTTGCTTGAATAAATACTTTAGAAGTAATGATGTATTACGGCTCATAAGGCAGGATCACTCTAAACTTAAAAATTTAAACGAGAAAAATACCAAAAAAAAAGGCGCTTATAGTAAGCGCGACAGGAAAAGTCACAATGAATAAGCTGTTAGTATATTTACACAACTAAGTATTGATAATATAGTTGTTTAAATAATCAGTTTATTGAAAAATTTGATAATGAACATTGCCCATTTAAATCTGTTTGTCAGAATCGCAACAACACACAATATTAGCTTAGCTGGCAAGGAGTTAGGTTTGTCGGCTGCGGTTTCTAGTGCCCAAATGAATAAGCTTGAAGAAACGCTCGGCGTTAAACTTATTCATCGTACAACCCGAAAAGTATCGCTAACCGAAGAGGGCCAAGCTTTTTTACCCCACGCTGAGGAAGTTCTTGCTAATGTTGAAATGGCACGCGCTTCGGTAGGTATTGGCAGCGTAACGCCACAAGGTAAATTACGCATTACCGCCCCTGCTTCGTTCGGGCGTATGCATATTATCCCTGCATTGGCTGGATTTATTGAGCAATACCCCGACCTGACGATTGATTTACGCTTGAGCGATAGCATTATTGATATGGTAGGCGGTGGTTTTGATATAGCAATACGCGATGCAGCCCTAAACGACTCAACCCTAATTGCTCGAAAAATTGCCCGCGATAAACGCTTAATTTGCGCATCGCCTAATTACCTTGCAAAACACGGCACCCCAACAACACCGCAAGATTTAAAAAATCATACTTGCGTTAATTTACATGGTTTAACTACGTGGTCGTTTATTACACCCGAGGGCACACAAAACATTAAAACCAACAACGTATTACAAGCCGACAACGGTGAAGCGGTGCGCGATGCGTGCGTGCAAGGCCTAGGTATTACCTTAATGTCGAGCTGGTGTGCCTATAAAAAACTACAAAGCGGCGAGCTGGTGCAAATTTTACAAGACTACCCACTGGCATCCGACACCGCTATTTGGAGTGTTTACCCAAGTTCGCGTTTATTAGCACCAAAAGTAAGGGCCTTCATAGACTACTTTAGCGGCTACTTTGGTGACGAACCCTACTGGGAAAAAATATAATTATTTAACCGTAACATACAAAAGCACAAACCTAGGTTTGTGCTTTTTGCGTTTTTAGTTTTAATCTTCAAGTTTTAAACAAAACGATTATTTATTGGTTAAACGCTTATAGATGATGTCTTTTAGTACTGCGCGATCATGCTTTAACTGATGCATTGCTTCGTCATCAATTGGCGCATTTTCAAGTTCTAACTCGCGAATTTGTGTATCCAGTGCGTTGTATTTTTCAACTTGCTGTGCAAATTCTGCATCACTTTTAATAAGCGATGTGAGTGTGTCTGTGTGCTGTGGAAATTCGTTCGCTACTGAGTGGTTTTCGCCTAACATAATTGTTCTCCGTTGTTTTAATAGGTAGCCCCTTGGGCATATAAAAATAGTAGCAACCAACCTTTATTTTTATAATGCCCATTTTAGCAGAGTCACTTTATTGAATAATTTGATAATAGCTTGATATAAACTAACGCTACGTTGGGTTTTTAGCTTTCCAGGCGTTATCGGTCGCTCTTAGGTTTTCGCTATCTATACTCATTACTTGCTCAAGATGCTGATGATGCTGCTTATACGCCGATATATAATTTTCTTGCTCGTTGCGATTTTTATAAAGCTCAGGCATTACATGAGCATCTTTTTGTTTAAATAAACGTTGTAACCGGTAAGCCTCATAGGG
This sequence comes from Pseudoalteromonas sp. MM1, assembly GCF_030296835.1. Taxonomy (NCBI): domain Bacteria; kingdom Pseudomonadati; phylum Pseudomonadota; class Gammaproteobacteria; order Alteromonadales; family Pseudoalteromonadaceae; genus Pseudoalteromonas; species Pseudoalteromonas sp. MM1. The sequence continues at coordinate 2,993,474 of NZ_AP027922.1, forward strand.
CTCTACTCCTAACGCTTCTAAAGCGGCTTGCCCCATTTCTAGTGCACTACCAAATGTTTCTCGATGAATGCTATTAAGGCCGCTATCCATGAGGTTAAACTCGGCTTCGCGGTTGTATGCACTAATTACTATTTTAAGCCACGGAAAATGCTTTTTAGCCAGCTCAGCCAAATGTTTGGCTCGTTCGGTATTGCTCATGGTAATGACCAGTAGTTCTGCCGATGCTGCTCCTGCTGCATGAAGTAAATCTAAACGCGTGGCATCGCCATAATACACTTCAAAGCCGAGTTTTCTCAGTAGGTTAACGTTGTTAGCATCGTTATCTAAAATAACGGGTTTAATACCTGAAGATATTAAAAAGCGGCCAAGGTCTGTGCCTAAGCGGCCAAATCCTGCCAAAATAACACGATGATTTTGCTGTGCTATGGTATCGGGCTCTGAGCTTTGTGCCGGTATTGCTTGGTTTTGTGCTAAAAACTTATCATGAAAAATAAATAACAACGGCGCTAAAAACATTGAAATAGCCACCGCCGATATAAGCGGATCAATCACGTTATTGGCTAATACACCGTTATTTTTTGCAAACTGAAATAACACAAACGCAAACTCTCCACCTTGCGCTAAGGCAATGGCAAATAACGAGCGCGCTCCCGAGCTAATTTTAAATAACTTGCCAACAATTACTAATACCAACCACTTTATGGCAATCAAGCCTGTTGTTAAGCCAAGAATTAGTAATAGGTTATCGCCAATTAACGTAAAGTTTAAACTCGCCCCAATGGAGATAAAAAATATCCCCAGCAGCAAGCCTTTAAAGGGCTCTATGTCGCTTTCAAGCTCGTGTCTAAATTCGCTGTCGGCAAGTACCACACCAGCTAAAAATGCCCCAAGCGCCGGCGATAGCCCTACCGCAAGCATTAACAAAGAGGTACCAATAACCAAAGCAAGCGCAGCAGCAACAAACACTTCGCGAATACCGGTTTTTGCTACGGCTCTAAATATAGGCTGGCTGGCAAATTTACCAATTAAAAATACCGCAAAAATAGCCGCGAGAGTCAGTATCACTCGCAAGTAATTAGGCAGTGTTGTTATATCAAAAAGCACAGAGCTGTGGTGCGAGCGGCCCGCTATAGCAAGTGTTGCCAGTAACGGCAGTGCTGCAAGCATAGGAATAACCGCTAAATCTTGAAATAACAATACAGCAAACACACTGCGCCCTGCCTCTGTGTTCATTTGGCCTTTTTCTTGAAGGGTTTGTAGCACAATAGCCGTAGACGATAACGACACGATTAAACCAACCGCCAATGCTTGCTGCCACGGTAAAAATATTAGTGCAATAGCAGTAATAATAATGCTTGTAGCAATTACCTGCGAACCACCAATACCTAGAATAGGCAGCTTTAACTGCCACAGTAAAGACGGTTTAAGTTCAAGCCCAACTAAAAATAGCATCATCACTACGCCAAATTCAGTAAAGTGCATAATGGCTTCTACATCACCAATTAACGAGGCGCCAAAAGGCCCAATAATAATACCGGCAATTAAATAACCCAGCACTGAGCCTAAGCCTAATTTTTTTGCTATGGGTACCGCAATGGCCGCAGCGGCTAAAAATATAAATACTTGAAGTAAAAAACCTTCCATAGCTAGTCCCTCCTAATAAGTTTATTTAAATCAGAGTTTAAAAATTCACTGTGCGCCAACTGCGCTGCATCTAGCTTGCTATCTCGCAGTGCTAAAATAGCCCGGCGATATTGCTGAGCATAATTATGTACCTGCTCTGGTGCTAAACCACGGTGCACACCACTAATTACAAATGGTGGTAAGCACTGCATTTTGCATAAATTAACAGTGGCTTTAAAAGGTGAAGTGAGTTGATCTATGGTGAATTTATTTATGCCCGTAGGCGTATAGGTATCGGCATCGCCGCCAGTTGTAATGGCCTGTAGCGCCAATTTATTTTTTAATGCATCACCTTTTGAGCCGTACGCCCAATCGTGCTCAAGTACTAGGTCAAACCACTGTTTAATAATGGCTGGGCTTGAGTACCAGTAAAAAGGATGCTGAAAAACAATAATGTCGTGTGCTTCGCACAACGCTTGCTCGCGCTGCACATCAATCATCAGATCGGGGTAATGTGCGTATAAGTCATTAACAGTAACGCCTTCAAGGTCTTCTACTGCGCTGCGTAACCCTTTATTTATATTTGAGCGTGCAGCTGCTGGGTGAGCAAAAATAATGAGTATTTTTTTCATGGTTTATCGCCTATTGCGCTGTAAAAGCAAAGCCTACAGCTGAAGTTAAATAAAATAAGGCGCGCTGCTATGCACTGCGCCTTAGTTAAAACCGTTATTTAACGTCTTGAATTGAAACCACCATGTCGGGCCAATTACGTTGGTTTTCCATGCTGTACTCTGCACCTTGCTCATCGGCGTATTTAAAACGTCTTAACGCAGGTGTTTGGCTTGTCGCTTGATATAACCAATAAGCTTCAGCGCGTAGCGCTTCTTGAATAGGTAAGTCGATTGACTCATACACTGCTTGTTTGGTCGCATTAATCGATTCGCTTGGCCAAAGCGCAATGCGTTTTGCAAGCTTATCAACGTATGGGCCTATTTCGTCTGGGTTTAGTGCGCGGTTAACGGTGCCGTAAAATTCGGCTTGGTCTGCGTCAAAATCATCGGCGCTCAGTACTATTTCAAGCGCTCGGCCTAAGCCTGTTTGACGCGCCATGCGCGATGCACCACCGCCACAAGGTAAAATACCCATGCCCACTTCCATTTGCATAAACTTAGCTTTACCGCGTGCAGCAAAGCGCATATCGCATGCGAGCGCAAACTCATGGCCGCCGCCTCGGGCAAAGCCTTCTATTTTTGCAATGGTTGCTTGCGGTAATCTACTAATGCGCTCTAGCACAACTTGAAGGTCGAGCAGTTTTACTTCATTTCGTGGAACAGCCTTATCAGACATATCCTTTAAAAAATCGGTATCGGCATGCGAAACAAATATTTCTGGGTGAGCCGATTGAAATACCACCACTTTAATTTGTTTATCGGCTTCTAACTTTTGTGCCAACATTGTTAAATCTGCAAGCATTGGTAAACCTTGAACATTTACCGGCGCGTAGTCAAAAGCAACCGTTAAAATTCCACTATCTGCAATGGTATTGAATGTAGTAAACCCTTCGTATTTCATAGCGTTATCCTTTGTTATTTTAAATAAATCAATAAACGTTAAATGTTGTTAGCAACAATCAACTGAACGATTTACATTCTAGTAACTAAAGATAAATTTGATAATATTGATATTAAACGAATTAGTTTACTGTTATTTTTGATAATAATTGGTATTACTACCATCTCATTAGTAATTAGCCCTGTATGATTTTTAAACCATTACTTTTTTACGAACTGATTTAAACCATTAAATAATACCAATCCGTATTAATACTTAATTATGCGGATTGGTATAAAACTTTCATTTTATTTGCACAATTTATTGCCATACTAAAACCTGCGTATATAAATCGTTTTGGGGTAAATATGAAATCAATTAAGCGAGGTCGCTTAAAAGCGCCTAGTGGTAATACTAAAAAGGGCAAGCTCGCATTTTGTCTGCTTAGTGCCACGCTACTTTTATCTGCATGTGGTGAACATGCCAAAAACGACAATACACCAGCAACCTCTCAAGAAAAAACGGCCAAAAACACGCTTATTAATACCGATGCATTTAATATTAAAGCCATGGTAAAGCTGCCACAAACTGTAGAGTGCACACTTGAAAACGGCATACAAACCCAGTGTGCTCAAGTGGTTTTAAAATATCAGCCCGACAACATTGAAGTAGGTCCTTTTTGCCCAGAAACGCTCGACGACGTTGGTGGAATTTGGGATTGGGATGGCACCGATGCAGGCCTATATAGATTAGATAAAGCGTTTTTAACCATGCTTAACGAGCAAGGTTATACCTTTTACGATGAAGACGGCAACGTACATATTGTGGATAACGCGACCATTCGCCCTACCGTTGATCATGCATGTATTAATGTATCGGTAGATAAAAGCGTAGAAATTACCGCCCTTTTACCACTGCACCCTGTTATGTCTGAGCAATCAACAGCGTTGGGCACAGTATCTAAAGTAGGTATAGCGCTTGCGGGTGTGCCTATTTTTTCGGATGCGCCAAGCGTGCAGCATACAGGGCATTTACCAGCGCTAGATACGTGCGCAGGCCATATTGATCCAGGTGGTTGGTACCATTACCACGGTACCGCCAGTGATATAGACAGCGTATATAAACACGAACATGTAAACGCTAACTGTAATAACTTGACGCAAAAGCCAAGCGCCCTATTTGGTTATGCCTTTGATGGCTACCCAATTTACGGAAGCCAAGAAGTTGATGGTACAACCCCCGCCGAGCTTGATAGCTGTAATGGCCACACAGGCCCTACGGGTGAAAACGGCACAGTTACTTACCACTATCATGCCAGTAATACGTTCCCTAATTTACCAAAGTGCTTAAAAGGCGTGGTTGCACAAAACAACTTTACGACCACAGCACAAGCGGGTGTAGGTGCTAAACCGCCCGAAGGTACAAAAATAACTCGCCATGAACCACCTGGTGGCGGTGGCCCAAAAGCAGGTGGCCCTAATGGTGGTGGCATGTCACCACCTGGGTTTGCTGAGGCAGCTAACAAACTAGGCGTTAGCGAAAACGCACTTATGCAAGCAATGCAAAATGCCGGCGGCCCTAATGCCGATTTAGCAGTGGTAGCAAAAGCACTTAACGTGACACCGGAGCAATTAAAAGCCGCCTTACCCGAAAAACCAAAACGCTAATTAATCTAAACTCTGGCTAAGAGATTTACTAACATATTGAACCATGGTGATATTTAAGTTTATTTTCTAGCCAGAGACTTTTTGTAAATTCAACGCAATTAGCGCTGAAAATAGCTGCTCGAGATAAATTTATTATCTAAAGTTCAGGTTAAATACAAATTACGGCAAGTGTTAAAAGCACTTGCCGTAACAATTAGTTACGCTACTTAAAGCCTATAAAAGTTCCTAAAATCGTCAAAAATGTGAGAAAACGTTGGCTTGTGTCAAGAACAGTAAACGTTAGTAAAAAGCTGTAAACACAGCCGTGTTATCGGTTACATGTCAGTTACCATTCAGTTTAAAGCGCTAGTATTGAACCTAGTTATGTAACAACATACACGAGGCAATAGTATGAAACTGACTCAATTACTCCCTGCTCTACTTGCCATAAGTGCAGTATCTAACGCTGCATATGCAGCGCCCAATGAGCGAGAAAACACAAAAAGTTTTAATAATGAGCGCGCAAAACGCATCGAATACAAACGAGATGAGCGCCGCGATGATAAAAAACAGCGGATAGAATATAAAAAAAACAAAAGAGAAGATCGCAAACAAGCCAAACGCGAGCACCGCAAAGAGCAAAAGCGCAAAGTTGCCCATTACAAACAACAGCAACGCACACGTAATTATTTTAAACACAATCGCCACAAGGTAGTTACCTACAGACCTGGGCGCTACTTTAACCATTTACCGCGCAATAGTGCATCTATCAGATTTAATGGCATTACGTTTACATTTAGTGATGGTATTTACTACAGAAAAGCGAAAAGAGGCTACCATGTTGTTAAGCCACCAAGAGGTCTAAGAATACGCTCATTACCTAGGCACTACTCGCATTTTAAGCGTCATAATACCACTTACTATACTTACCAAAATGTATATTACGTGGCAGACAATAATGGCTACAGAGTAGTTGATGAGCCTAAAATAGTGGTTAATCAGGCTATAAAGGTAGGCAGTGCTAAAAATTATGATTTAGGCCAAACCTACGACACCCTCCCTATTTCGGCAGAAGCTGTCACGATTAATGATCAACAATATTTTAAGTACCAAGATATTTATTTTCTACCGCAAATAAATGGTGACGAAATAAAATATTTAGCTATAAATTTAGGGTAATAATATTAAAAAGACTCTGTAGGATTACTGAGTCTTTTTTTAAAGGTTTTTAATTATACATTATCGATTAGCAACCTGACCGAGACAACTACTATACTTGCTAACAAAGAAATTATTAATGGTATCACCAGCGGAAGTAACATCATCCCCCCATCCCCTTTTATAAAAGTTGTTAACAGAGAAATATAAAGACTCCAAATAGCAAGGTAGGCTATACAATGATAGATATAATGATCAGCAAAAATTAAAATGACGGGGCAATACCCAGCTAATAAAAAAGGGGAAACAACTAAAAAGACACTAAAGATAAATGTAAAATGCTCATACACAGAAACCTGAAACTTTTTTATAATACTTCGTTTAGCTATTTCTTCCTGATATTTATCGGCCATAATCCCTGCAAACTCTTTTGAAGACATATTCATACTTTTAGCTTCATCAGAAAATTCTTTCGACCGCGCTTTATGCTTTTTAGCTTTGTGTGAACCAATTAAAAAGCTAAATAAAGTTAACAAGATCATTGCAAACAATGCGTAATAACCATACTCAGGCTTAAACAAAGACATAAACATTTTAATTCCTTTTACATTATCGAGTACGTTTCACACACCCTAAGCTTACTAATAATGTGTTGTACACACGTACTTTTATCTACAACCCATAATCCATAACTTATTGGCAGTATATCAATGTTAGCGCGGCTAAATAATTTATAGGTATCGAGCTCAAAAAAATCAGCCCATGGCCCAGGAAAGCCAATTAAATTAATCGCAAGATATCGACCATTATACCGACAAAGAATATCAACATCCGTTCCGGCTATCGTGTAACCAGCCCACGTTTCTATTTTTAAACTAGTTAATTCACAGATAACACTTTGCTGAAATTTATCAATATCAGAGGTTACATTGTGAGTTGCTTCAAACTGCGTTATTGAACTTATATAACATCTTAGTAAATAATGCTCTGGCAATTGCGTTTCATCTATTGATAAAAATACACATTGTTTTTGCCTCGCTCGTGTAATACACACATTAAATACATCTGCTTTATTAATATAAGCCGCAGCTCTTTTAGCATTATTATCTAGCGCAAAAGAGATAAGCATAATGTCTCGCTCCTCGCCTTGAAAACCGAATGGAGTGGCAGATCTCAGTTTATACTTTATTATCTCAGCTTCATTAAAGTGAGTTTCTATCTCTTTGGTAATATAATCAGCTTGGTTTCTAAAAGGCGAAACAACCCCAATGCTATGGCTGATCCCTGCGCTTTTATCATCATCAATTTGTTGCTTAATCGTGTTTATAATACTATCCGCCTCAAGATGATTAATACCTGAACTATCTCGAGTTCCATTAACGCGTTGTACCAATAAGTTACCCGTACTTGTACAAGGTCTGTGCTGCATTATTTTTAACTTTGATTGATAAAAATGTTCGTTACTAAAATTAATTAACTCAGGCTTGCTTCTAAAATGTTCATCTAAAAATGCCAGTTGTTTATTATCGTTTAATGCATTTAAGGTCAGATCTAGAATAGAGTTATCACGATAGCTCATAACGCCTTTATCGCTAAAGCTCACATTATTCTTAGACATAAGCTGGGCTTCTTTGTTTTTTGCCAAAAAAGAGTAATGTTTTAACTGTTTAGTATCACCGACAATAATCGCTCTCTTTGCGCGATAAAGTGCAGGTAAACAACTACTGATGTTACATTGTGTCGCTTCGTCAATAATAACTAAGTCGAACATTTCGGTTTTTAACGGTAGAACTCTATACAAGGTATTTAAACTTACGAGCCACACCGGAAAAGCCGATAATAAAGCCTCGTATTCTATATTATCAAAAAGCTCAAACTGCCTTTTAGATGTGCGACTACGAATAGCTTGGTTAAATGCGTTTAACGATTTACGCTGAGTATCAATTAGCGCTTTAAGGTTTTTATTTTTTAACGCGCTTAAATAATTACTCGCCAGTTTTTCTCTTTTAAGTTGTTGGGTATTTATTTGCTCTAACGAAGACCACTGCTTTGCTAATTGCTTAATACCACGACGAGCAAATTTAATGTATAAATTGCTAAGCCATTCGATATTCTTATCTTCAAGATTTTTGAGTCTTTTACCTCTAATTATGGCTCGGTGGCAAAACTGACTAAAGCGCAGTTCTAATTCATTTAATGAGGTATTTAGCTTGTTTAGTTCAGACTCAATAAGCGCGGGGTTATCTTGTTCATCCGCTAAGTACCCTGCTAATAAATCGGCAATATAATCTTTTAATTTTTTTAAAAATTCTTTTTGTCCGGCGCGTATGGATACATCGCTTAGCCCAAAGTTTTCATCAAGTTTATCGGCTATTACATCCAGTGCGGGATTATTGTTTGCTACAATAAGCACCGATTCTCCTCGCGCCATATGCTCAGCTGCAATCGCTGCAATGGTGTAGCTTTTCCCCGTGCCTGGCGGTCCAGAAACACAGCCTAAATTAATATTTGCGGCAATTGAGATAACTTTCTTTTGCGAAGCTGATAATAGCCCAGGCAAATAATCGTACTTCAGGTTTTTATTTTTAATTGAAGGCTTCAAAGTGTCAATTAAACCGTTAATAGGCGGTGATAGTTCATCTGATTCAATGATTTCTTCTAGCTCATGTAGAACACCTCGGCTACTATTTGAGCGCTCAGCAAAAACCAGCATAGAAGCAGGTAAAAGTGTTGGGGTTTTACTTTTTAAGGCTTTTTTTATTTCTTCAGAATCAGCAAGTTCAGGGTAGTTTAAAAGCTCAAATAGGTTCAGCGCTATCGGGCTTTTTTTTAATAATGAGGTCCAAAAATAAGCTGACTCAATATCAGCTGTTTCATCAATACTTGTAAGCTTGTTACCCTGTGGTATTAATAGTTGAGTTAATGATTCATTTATGTCCGGTTGAGCATCAGTAAGAGAAAAGTAATAGTCATCCTGTTCTTTTTCTATAACAGCTTCATTAAATAAGATAGGCGAAACAACCTGTTTCAACTCCCCCCTAACCTCAAGATTACCAACTAATATAAAGCGTGTATAAAGTAGTACCCGCTCTCGCTGATAGATCTCTACACGCTTCATCATTTGCTTAGCAAAATCTGCAGGAATTGGAAGACGCGGTAAAAACCCAGAACCTAAATCATCTCGGCCTTGAAGAACAAAGCGATCCTCTTTTTTTAGTTTATTTAAATTCCATAAATTTAAATCTGCGCTATCTTCTCTATAGCAATCTCGATAATAAGAAAGTACATTTTTACTGCTCAAAATTAAAACGCCTTATTAACATAGTGTATTTACTTATTATGACCTTTAAGCGCCCCTGTAATTAAAATAACAAGCTCACGCTAATAAGCATATTATACTTTTCTAAAATAAAAAATAAGGCAAATAATTACTATCAAACTATTACACCTTTAAATAAATTTAAATTAAACAGTGTGTTACATATTTATTCTCATAAAGTATAATAAAATGATAAGCTACAAAAAATGAGCGTAATGGATTACATAAAAAGAGGAAAAATGAAAAGCATAATAACTTACAATGAAGATTTAAAAGAAAATAAGTGGGATGATTTTCACTTTGATTTAATCAAAATAAATACACTGCCAGTGTTTGAAAATTTAGATAGCTTTGATGCTATGGATATTTTTAGCGAGTCTATTTTTAAAGAAATACAAAATTTAACAGCTAAGAGTACGTTAAAGTTGCTCATTATTACCCCAGATACAACGTCTGAAAAAGTGTATGGTATTGCTTTTTTACAGGACAAAGAAATTTTAACAATGGAAGTAGAAGCAACGCCTCTATTTAACCAGTGGTTTAACTTAGTTAATGACGATTCCTCAACCCCAAAAATATACTCATTCACGAGTAACAGTAGTTCAGAACGACCCTTATTTGGTAATGAAAACGACTATATATTTAAAGAAACTGGTAAATTTATTTGCAGCCAAGTTCCAAACAGCTTTGTTGCTGAAAAGTTAAGCAAAGAAAAAGCGGACTTTTTAACGCCATTTATTGAGCTTAATGCATGCGATGACTTTAAATTGATAGAACAACATTTTAAAGCGTTGGTAAAACAAAATAGCCTCAATGTTATTGAGCCCAAAGACAACGATGCTATTTATGCTGAGTTTAAAAACGAAGCTGGCTTTGCATTTCCTGCTATACTAAAATCGTTTTTAACACTACATAATGGTGTCGAAAATACAGCATTTATGGATGCCCAACGCATTTTAAAAGAATGGCGAGATTGGCAATCTATTTATAATGAATGGACTCAAGAAGAGCTATTCGACACCGATAATGAAAGCAATGTAAAAACCTTACCTATGTATGTTACTCCTTATTGGGTGCCATTTTTTAATCTAGGAGGTGGGAATTTTATAGCATTGGATTTTGCGCCAAATACCAAAGGCACACCTGGTCAAGTAATATCATTTGGCGCAGATGAACAAAGTGCCATTTACGAGGCTAATAGGTTAAGTGAGTTCCTAAAGAGCTTTATTACTGCAGATAGCTCTGAATAATTCAAATAGCTAAATAGCTCTAATAATTAAAGTATTTACCATATAGCACCTCCCGCTTAAATAAACGCTCTTATAGTTACTTTAAGTGCGTTTACTTAATTTATTAGACACTTAAATTACGTTCGAAATTTACAATATCAACGCCGACTTTTACTTTGTATAACTGTGCTAAGCGACCGCCAGATTTAACTTTTTCATCTAGTGTTTCAAACATACCAGCAGCTTCAATGCGCCTTATTATACTTTTACGCTGAACAGGTTTACCTATAATGGTTTCAATGACTGACTTAAACTGCCCTACGGTAAAATGCTCTGGCAAACAATAAACCGGCGCCATTGAGTACAATGCTTTTTGTTTTAAACGCGCTTTAGCTTGCTCAATAATATACTTGTGATCAAAAGCCACTGGCAAATTATTTACTTCATCTATATCTATCCACTTTGCATCATCAACCGTTTCTATATGGGTTGATACTTGCGCCTCTGCAATTAAAGCAAAATAAACTAAAGTGACACTAAACCCTCTAGGATCTCGATTAATACCTGAGTATGTTTGCAACTGCTCTAAATATTGAGGCGCCACACTGGTTTTTTCTTTGAGCTTTCTAAGCGCCGTCATACTTACGCTATCGTCAATATCTACGTCAACAAACCCACCTGGCAGCCCCCACCGACCTGCAAATGGCTCGCTCGCACGCTTAACCATCAGTACTTTTAGGGCACCGTTTTTAACAGTAAATAACACACTGTCGACTGTAAATAATGGATTTTTGTATTCAGTAATATCGTAATGATTAGTCATTGCATGCCCATGCAAAGTTAATGTCTTAGTGACACAATAAATTAAACACACCTCAATTTCAACCTACCGTTAAACTACAGACATATTATTGATTCAGTGATTTAGTTTAAAAAACAGCTTGATTACTATAGGTACATTTGATAATTTAATTGTGTCGCTAGGACACAAACATTAAAAGGACAAAAAATGAAAATATTTAGCTATAACTCAACAGGAAGTAAATCGTTAGTTGATTATGATCACTTTACTTTTTCAGGTGGTGAAGAGCATGTCAGATTCAACACTGCTAATTTTTCAGACTCTATAAAAATAGAGATTTTTGAACGACTAACCAACTCTTCAAAAATGGTTAGATTAATGATTGCTGTTGATGCGTTAAAAAGATTAACAAATGAAAGCACGCCTATCGAACTTGTTATTCCTTATTTTCCTTATGCACGCCAAGACCGAGTATGCGTTGAAGGAGAAGCGCTAGGCGCTGCTGTTATGGCAAATTTTATTAATAGCTTAAATTTTTCAAAGGTTACTATTTGGGATGCGCATAGCGATGTATCCCCTGCTTTAATTAATAGAGTAACTAATGTTGAGCAAATTTCGTTACTTGGACGCTGTGAAGAGCTTAGCCAACGTTTAGCAAAAGGCGAACTAACGCTTATTTCTCCTGACGCTGGAGCAAGTAAAAAAACGATTAAAATTTCAGAAAAATTCAATGGCGTACCCGAGGTTATTCAAGCTCAAAAAGTAAGAAACTTAAAAACAGGCGAAATAATAAAAACAGAAATTATTGGTGATGTTAAAGGTAAAAACGTACTTATTGCTGATGACATTTGTGATGGCGGCAGAACGTTTATTGAACTTGCAAAGGTACTAAAAAGCAATGGTGCTGCTGAAGTTTCTCTTTTTATAACTCACGGTATTTTTTCAAAGGGGCTTGATGTTTTTGAAGGCCTAATAGAGCGCATTTATACAACTGATTCGTTTAAACCGGCTAATGAGTTTAAAAATAGTAACACCATTAGTTTACAAATAATTGAGATGTAAGGAAAACACCATGACTATTACAGCTGCAAGTATGCAAAAAGATGTTTATAAAGAATTTCATAGCCGTGCTTATCACCCAGATGTAAGTGAAGTATATGCAAACTTTACATCAAGAAGCGGAAAGCTTAGCAACATAGAAAATAACGATAAAGTTGCGTTTGTTGGTCTTCAATACTTTATTAAAAGTTATCTTTTAGAAGAATGGAATGAGTTTTTTAAACTAGATAAAGCAACTGCCGTTGCTAACCATAAACGTATAATGAGCTCAATGCTTGGCTATACAGTTGATGTAAAATACTTAGAAGACTTACATGACTTAGGTTACTTACCATTAAAAATTAAAGCCTTACCAGAGGGAACATTGGTACCTTACTTAGTACCACCCATAACTATTGTAAACACCAAAGCGGGTTTTCAATGGTTAACAAATATGATTGAAACCGTATTAAGCTGTGAGAACTGGCCTATACAAACCAGTACAACAACCTCTGTTGCCTACTTAAAAGTGTTTAAAGAGTTTGCACAAAAAACAGGAATGCCTATGGAGTTTGTGCCGTTTCAAGGGCATGACTTTAGCTTTAGAGGAATGTTTGGAAAACACGCAGCAGCAATGAGTGGGTTTGGTCACTTAGCATCTGGGCTTGTAGGGACTGACACTATTCCGGCGGTCTTATTTGCAGAAAAATACTATGGTGCAAATGTTGATAAAGAACTCGTGGGCTGCTCTGTAGATGCAACTGAACATTCGGTTACCTGTTCATGGATTATGGAAGGTGAAATAGAGTTTTTTAAGTACTTAATGAAAGAGCAATCACCAAAAGGGATTTTAAGTGTTGTATCTGACACATGGGACTTTTGGACACTTGTTACTGACTACTTGCCTCAGCTGAAAAGCGAAATAATGGCGCGCGATGGCACCTTAGTCATACGCCCCGACTCAGGCGATCCTGTTAAAGTATTAACAGGTTACAAAGTTTCACCAGTATCTGATTACAAAGAGTTATTTGAAACACAAAAAGAAGCTGAAGCTAACGTTATTAATAAAGGCTATGAAGCGTATCGCTTTAATGGTCAATATTATGGATTTGAAGGTAGCAATACTATTGAGCTGATGGAATGTGAAGTTAAAGGGCTTATAGAGTGTCTATGGGATATATTTGGCGGTACAACAACTTCAAAAGGCTATAAATTGCTCGATGACCACATTGGCGCTATTTACGGCGATGCTATTACTCTTGCACGTCAGCGCCACATACTACAACGCCTAATGGATAAAGGGTTTGCTTCAAAGGTCGTACTTGGTATTGGCTCATACAGCTACCAATACGTAACACGTGATACACATGGCTCTGCGGTAAAAGCAACGAGTGTAGTTAAAGCAGGTGAACGTTTAGCTATTTTTAAAGACCCAAAAACTGACTCAAAGAAAAAATCGGCTAAAGGGCTCTTAAAAATAGACAGAGTAAATGGCGAACTCACTTTATTTGATGACGTAACCGAGCAAGAAGAAGCGAAAGGCCTACTAGAGGTTGTTTTTGAAGATGGTAAAATAGTTAAAGAAACTACACTAAGTGAAATTAGAGCTTTAATAGATACACAAATTTAATTGTTAAAATATTCTATTCTAACCTCCAAAGAGCAAGTTACTTTATGCATCTTGCTCTTTTGACATTAAGTCGGCCATTCTCTTGTTAATTTCTTGCTCGCTTAAATCTTCTTTATGGGTGCCTATGGTCCAAATATGCCCGAATGGGTCTTCTAGGGTGCCGGCTCTATCACCATAAAATTGGTCGTGTACTGGGCGCACTTCTGTGGCGCCAAGTTCAATTGCCTTTTTGAATACGCTGTCTACATCTTCTACATAAAGCATTAAACTTACCGGTGTGCCACCAAGTGCATTGGGGCTTTTAAATGACTCATCTGGGCATGAGTCCGAAATCATAATATGGGAGTCACCAATTATAATTTCAGCATGGGCTATACCGCCCTCTGGTAGCGGCATTTGCATGACTAACTGCGCATTAAATGCATCACGATAAAAGCAAATAGCTTGCTGAGCACCTTCTATAATTAGGTACGGTGTTACTGAACTAAACCCCTTAGGAATTGCTGAAACGGCCATGCCTATCTCCATAATTTTATTGTGGGTGTAAATTTAGCGTATAGGTTAAAAACACTTCTTTCAATGTGTTATGGCATGCAAATTAGCATAATTCAACTAGCCGATTTAAGGTTAATAACTATACTGACCATAATATATATCTTACGAATAAAAAATTAATTAGGACTTTTATAATGTTAGCAAATTTAAAATTAGCTCTTCAAAAGTTTAAAAGTCTTAAATTTTTAACCTTGAGTACATTGCTTTTATTTACTCACCAAAGTGCAGCCAATGTGGTTATAGCAATTGTAGGTAAAACAAAAAATGACTCTTTTTATCAGCAAGCTTTTAAAGGGTGTTTAAAGTTTGCAAGTGAACATCCAGAAATAATATGTAAATACGATGGCCCAAAAGACTTTCAGGATATCCGCAGCCAATCTATGGTTATTAATAATTTAGTACAACAAGGAATTGATGGACTTATTGTTGCCACCACCGATTCTCAGCATTTAGTGACCCGCTCACTTATGGCGCTAAAAAGTAAAAACATTCCGGTCATTACCTTTGACTCAGACCTACTAGAAAAACATCAGCATCATCGACTCGCATACGTAGGCAGTAACAACTTCGACTTTGGTGTTGCCCTAGGCGAGCAAGTAAAAAAACTGACCAACAAAGCAAATAATACGCTTTGCATGCAGTCGGGGCACCATACAACCCCAAACTTAAATAAACGTATTGCAGGTGTGAGGTATGCACTTTCTAAGCAATCAACTGAGCATTTATCTGGTCAAAATGGTTGGCGCGAACACAGCCGTTGCCCATTATTTAGTTTAGGTAAGCGCGAAGAGTCACTAAAGCAGTTAATGCATTTATTAAAAATGGAGAATCCCCCCATTTTTTTAGCTGTAGCGGGGTTTGCACAGTTTAACCCTAATTATGTAACCGCCTTAGCGCCTTTTAAACAACGCATTGCTGATAAAGGCATTATTATTGTTTCTGCCGATACAGAAGAAATACAGCTAAATGTGTTAAGTAAGGGGTTGTCTTCGGCTAACATAGGGCAAAATCCATTTGAAATGGGCCGCTTGAGCACCAAGCTAATGCATGACTACATTTTACATAATAAAAAGCCTGCTCAATCTCACTATTACACCGACTTTCACTACTGTACAAAAAGTAACGCCTCACATTGCACTGTAAATCATTAAAATTTTACCCAATTGAGGGGATGCCTTTTAAGTACAATACAATGCATTATAGTAAGCGTATTATTGCTCTAAATTTAAACGTTGATGCCACGCTGCAATACTTTCATCCGGATACTCTTCAAATTGCTTATCACCTTTATTTATGGGTGCATTTACCCAATTTGCTTTACTACCAAGCATTAAATGAGTGCGCTCTGGCGGTATGGGTAGTTCGCTGTCTATTGAACCGGCAAAGGGGTGAACTTGCTCAGGCCAACGTGCATCGTATAACCACAAGTTAGCGCTACAATGTTTACAAAAATGGCGTTCAGCGGGGCTGGTTTTATCACCAATTTTGGCATGATAAACAGTTATGTGTTCACGCCCTTGCACTTCAAGCGTTTTATACTCTGCGCTTAAATTAATAACAAACCCACCACTGCCAGCGGTTTTACGACAAATAGAGCAGTAACATAAGTTATAAGGATAAGGGTGCTTTGAGTTAACCGTAAATTTCACTTTGCCACAGTGGCATGAGCCATTGAGCCTCATAATAAATCCAATTGTTTATTTTGTGAGTTAATACCATAACCATTAAGCCATAAAAAAACCACACCCTTTACAGGTGTGGCTTTTATGAACTAAATGGGTCGTTTATTAACGTTGCCAAAACCTTAAATTGCGTAGCACTTCAATAAACTCACCGGCTGAATGTGCTTCTAAATCTACCCAACCATCGTCGGCTTTACCATCAAGCCCTGCGGCTTCAAATAAAGGCATTGCCTCTTGCGTGTAGCCAATGTATTTCATATGAGCAAACGCATCGTTTACAAAGTCTTTAGCCTCAGGAATGCCGGCAAGTTTTTCAGCGCCCTCTTGAGTCGCCAGTATGATTACCGCATCGTACAATACCGAAGGGCCACCATTAATTACTTGGTCCGCGGCAATATGTTTGCCTTTACTACAACATGCACCACCCACTTGAGCGGCCACAATTTCGTAGTTAGCGCCTTCAGCTTCTAAAGCATTTGTAACCGAATTGAAAATTTCAGCGTCAAAGCCATCGCTTACTAAAATACCTAACTTTCGGCCTTTAAAGGTATTAGGCGCATTTTTTAAAATACTAAGCGCATCTGAAGTAGGTAAATCGTCACGCGTTGGTATTGCAGCTTCTGCCGGCTCTGGCATTTCTTGCAAGCGCAAGCCTTTGGCAACCTCTTGCGCTAACGTGTTGTCTATATTAAGTAAGTGCGAAACCACACGCTCACGTATTGGTAAATGCTCAACTTTAGAAAGCTCAAATACCAGTGCGTATTGAATATGCGCTTGCTCAACGTCTGTTTGGCTTAAATAAAATTGGCGTGCTTGGCTGTAATGATCGCTGAATGTTTCAGAGCGATAACGTAATTTATCACCGCCACTTACTTCAGGCTCGCTTGAGCTTTTAAAGCCATGCACAGGGCATTCACGAGGGTTATTTTCACCACTGCTCCACGAGTTTGGTTCGTAATTTACACGTCCTTTTGGATTGTGCATTGCCATATGGCCATCTTGCTGAAAATGACGCATTGGGCATTTAGGCGCATTAACCGGAATGTGCGTAAAGTTAGGCCCACCTAAACGCTTAGTTTGCGTATCTAAGTACGAAAAGTTACGACCTTGCAGTAGCGGGTCGGGTGTAAAGTCGAGCCCTGGTACAATATTTTGAGTACAAAAGGCAACTTGTTCTGTTTCTGCAAAAAAGTTTTCTACAACGCTCTCAAGCACCATACGGCCAACAATTTGTACTGGCACTTGCTCTTCAGGAATAAGTTTAGTGGCATCAAAAACATCAAATTCAAATTCATCAGCAAATTGCTGATCAAACACTTGCACACCTAACTCCCACTCTGGGAAGTCGCCGTTGCTAATAGATTCCCACATATCTCTGCGATGAAAATCAGGATCGGCGCCATTAAGCTTAAGTGCTTCGTTCCATACTACCGATTGCATACCTGCTTTTGGTTTCCAGTGAAATTTAACAAATTTTTCATCGCCCTTAGCATTAATAAATTTAAAGGTATGAACGCCAAAGCCTTCCATAAAGCGTAAAGAGCGCGGAATAGCTCTATCAGACATTGCCCACATCACCATGTGCATTGACTCAGGTGACAAGCTCACAAAATCCCAAAAGTTATCATGCGCTGTTTGTGCCTGCGGAAAACCACGATCAGGCTCGGCTTTAGCGCTATGAATTAAATCAGGAAACTTCATTGCATCCTGAATAAAAAATACAGGTATGTTGTTACCCACTAAATCCCAGTTTCCTTCTTGGGTGTAAAACTTAACCGCAAAACCGCGTACATCACGTGCTAAATCTGGCGATCCTTTATTCCCTGCAACCGTAGAAAAGCGAGTAAATACAGGCGTTTTTTCACCTTTGCGCTGAAAAATATCTGCACAGGTTAAGTCTTCAAGCGTATCGTAAGTTTCAAAATATCCGTGTGCGCCATAGCCTCTGGCATGTACCACACGCTCAGGAATACGCTCGTGATCAAAGTGAAAGATCTTTTCACGCATTACATGATCTTCTAATAAACCTGGACCGCGCTTGCCCGCACGTAATGAGTTTTGATCGTCGCTTACAGGGCAGCCCTGTGCGGTGGTCATGGTAGGATGTTCATCTGATGCCTTTTGATGCAATTCGCCACCATGCCCTTTATTACCTGAGTATTTAAATGATTCAGCCATGTTTAGTCCTTCATACAATTTGATTAATGGGTCGATAGTTTTTATGAACTTTAAAACTAAAAGCGACTATGCAAATGCAAAATAAAGACCAGCCACGTAATAAGGGGGGTTAGCGCAAAAGAAGCTACATAACAGGGTTTACACAATGAAAATTTTACAAACCCATGTAAGTTTGCAATATAAATGGGGGCATCATTGCAATGCCCCGCTTTAACGTAAATTTAAGCGTTATTCTCGTTAACTAAAATTACTTTACGATGTGGAAATGGAATTTCGATATTGTTTTCATCAAGGGCTTTTTTGATAAGCTCTGGCACCGTGTATAAAATTTCGAAGTAGTGCTCGCCTTTACAAAATGGCCTCACTAAAAAATCTACCGAGCTATTGTTTAATGTTTCTACTTCTACAAAGGGGGCTGGGTCTTTCAAAATATGTGGGTGAGCCTCAAGCACGCTATCAATAACTTTACGAACAGCGTCGGTGTTTTCATCGTATGCCACACCAAAGTGCATATCTACGCCGCGAATAGGATGATGCGAATGATTAATAATCTGTGCTCCCCAAATTTGGCTATTTGGGATAATAACTTGCTGATTATCGAACGTTTGCAAAATTGTAGTAAACATATCAACCTCGGTAACTTTACCAAAGCGCCCAGCGGCTTCAATAAAGTCGTTTACTTTATAAGGTCTAAATATCAGTAACATTACACCTGCAGCTAAGTTAGACATAGCACCTTGCAGCGCTAAACCAATTGCTAAACCCGCTGCACCTAATAGCGCAATAATTGAAGCCGTTTGAACACCAAAGCGGTTTAACACGGCAATAAATACAAACGCTAGAATAACATAGCGCGCCATACTGCCTAAAAAGCGAAACAGTGTGTCATCAAAGTGAGTGTATTTATGGCATAAACTAATAATCATATTACGCACTTTTCCCGCAAGCCATAAACCAATTAGTAATATAACAATTGCCATTAGAATATTTGTTGCCCACATGATTGCTGCCGGCAAATACTGATTTACATCAATATTATTAATTATCTCGTCCATTTTATTGTTCCTGTTAGACTGGTAAATACAAAACAATATTAACATTACATTAACCTAAGTGGGAGTTTTAGATTGTGTTTATTATATAAAGAAGCCTTATAGCGCGTTCGATTTAAAGTAGTCCTTTAATACAAATACCTCTGGTTTTAAAAAGTAAAATTACCGATAATTGCACCTGATAACGTCATGTGAGCAGTTAGATTACTGCTCGCTAAATTTTAAAAAGGACTATTATGAAAAAACATTCTCTTTTGCTTGTCGCTTCAGCACTTACCTTCTTTGTTGGCTGTACGACGACTGTCCCAATTAAAGATTTTGAGGGCCACCCAATACCGCAACTTTCTTCAGCTAATAACGATCTACAAAAAATTGAAAAAGGAATTGTTAAAGCCTGTATAAAACTTGGATGGGAGTGTACGGCTCAATCAGCAGGTATAATTAAAGGTGTTCTAAACATTCGAACCCACCAACTAACAGTTGCAATTAAATTCGACGAAACGGCTTATAGTGTTAATTACGTTAACTCTAAAAACCTTAAATACAATGGTAAAAAAATTCACCGCCAGTATGTAAATTGGGTTACAAATTTAATACGTCACATCGATGCAGAGATGATCTAAATTATCACTGTCACTGTTGTAGCCTATCTATTTGGGCTACAAAATTATTGTATGTACACATAGCTAAAGCAAATTGACTACATACAAGCAATTCAAACTCATACCTATTATGGGGCCTACAAGCAAAACACTTAAAATATTGATAAAAAATAATTCATCTCAACTTATTCAATTCCCAAGTTTACTCACCCCTAATATTTGTAAATAAAGCCAATGTGTTCTAAACCTTTAAGTGACACCTTGTTAAGGAGCGTTGTTATGCCAACAACAAATACGATTAATAAACACTCTGAATTTGCCCGCTGCATTGAATGCAATAAGGTAAACACATTTGCGGCTTTTCACTGGCTAGCATTGGCACTTAAAGACATGACCCGTGCGCCCATACTAAGCCTAATTTACGGGGTAATTTTTACCCTTATTCCTGTTGCTATTGTCTATTGGGCAATGTTTACGGGTACATATTTAGTGATACTACCTGCAACCGTAGCGTTTGCATTAATAGGTCCAGCCTTTGCGGCAGGGCTATACGATGTAGCATGGGAGCTCGAAAAAGGTCATAAACCCACACTTAGTCACTCTATAAAGTCGATGTTTAGAAACCCGGTAGGCGAATGGGGCTTTGCAATTATGCTAATGGTTATCATGATTGCTTGGATGCGTTTAGCTGCGCTTGTGCATGCTTTATATCCTAGCCATGCCAATCCCACCTTTGAAGAGTTATCGGCGTTTTTAACGTTAGGCAGCTTGATTGGAGGTGTACTACTGGTGACTGTATTTGCACTTTCTGCTTTTGCTCCACAAATAATGATGGAGCGCCGAGTAGATATTATGACCGCTGTAATAAGCTCTATGAATGCTGTAAAAACTAACTTTGCCGCTATGGTGGTATGGTCAATTTGTATATTTATACTGGTAGCTGTTGGTTTTGCTACTGGCGCTACAGGCTTTATTGTAATCATGCCATTACTTAGCTATGCCAGTTGGCATGCTTATATAGCCGTTATTAAAACCAAAAAACCTCGTGGCTACGAGTAATAACTGAGAATTTATAGTTCCAACCACACTGACTAAAAATAGCGCCAAATGGCGCTATTTTTTTAACTTAAAAAACCCAAATTGCATGTAAAAAGGGCTGGTTTTCAATTTTATTAGTACCTAGTTTGTTGTACCAATAACGCCACTCAACCCCAACCATTAATTGCTTGGCCTCTAAATTAAAGTTTTGACCAACATCCCAATGCACTGCGGGCTGTGCAAGTAGCCACTCATTAACTTTATTGCCTTGTTCGTCGTCACGCCCTGAAATATATTCGACGTGGCCGGTAAAATAAAATGCTTGGCTCGCTAATTTAAAAGGTGCACCCCATGCAAGGTCTATAAAAATACTGTCATCTTGCTTCGCTAGCTGATCTTTTTTAATCCCACCGTTAGCATCAATGTAACCTGCAAAAGTGGTAGTTAAAAAATCAAACCCAGGCGCATCCCAACTCAATTTTACACCGGGGGTGTATTTCATTAACCCCTCTTCACCGGCGTTTATACCAAACACTAAACCCGTATCTTTTATTGCACCATAACGCACAGGAATGTCAAAAGCCTTTGATAAGCTAAGTGTTGTGTACCACTCGCCATAAATTCCCGTATCTTGAAAACCATCACTAAGGCTGTCGTTTAAAAAATCGATAAAAAAGTAGTTATCACCTAAATCGTGCTCTGATGCATGCTCTATGGTGTAGGTGCGTGTAAATGACGACTCCCCAGTAAAGGGATTTAAGGCATCGCCAAAATTTGTGTGAAGCTGTGTGACGCTCCAATTTTCTGCTAGTGCTGAGTGAGACAAAAGCAGTATAGATGTTGTAAACAGTGTTTTTAAAAAATTCATGATTTATTTACATAACCCCAATTAAAATGCGGCGGGAGTATATCAGTGAGCATTCACCAACTAAAGAGGTTAAATAAGTACAAATACTGATTTTTTGAAATCTAAGTAGTAAAGCCCAGTAGCACCGTATTAAAAGAGCGGCATGAGGCCTTTATAAAACACCTAAATTGATTATTACGTAGGTAATAAATAAGCACCTTTATATTTTAAATGCCCTTGCTTAGCTTATTTACTGTGTTTTATTTAGAGGTTGTAGCGCATGCAGGCTTAAGCTGAGCTTTTAAAAGTAATATAATAACGGCGTTAATTGTATGGCTAAGCACATTAGGTAGCTGTATTACACAAGCTATGCCTTACTAAAACATAAACAAATTTGAGTTTTGCCGATAAACAGCCACAGCTTTTTACTACTGTGCACAATTTACAAAAATAAGTGCATAAAATTCATATTCTACATCTCTCTTTTTTTACTCTACGTACCCAAACAAAAATAAAACATTAAATATCAAACACTTAAATAAATAAGCTTGGTAGGCATAGGCTTTGCTTCATGTATTACAAGTTAAATGGTAGCAATAGCTACATACAACAAATTACACAACGGGAGACATTATGAGTAACTCACAACACCCAATTGAATTTACAGCCCCAGGTATGGATAACGAATCAGCAAAAAAAACAATTGAAACACTCGATAACCGACTCGTAGCGCTTTTAGACTTACAACTTACTTTAAAGCATATTCACTGGAATGTAGTAGGCCCAAGCTTTATTGGTGTGCATGAAATGTTAGACCCACAAGTCGATGCTATTCGCGAAATGACCGACACCATCGCAGAGCGTATTGCCACATTAGGCGGTACGCCACAAGGTACACCTAAGTCAATTGTAGATCGCCGCACATGGGAAGAATACTCATTAGGTAAAGCCTTTGTAGTAGAGCATTTAGGTGCATTAGACAAAGTATACAGTGGCGTAAACGCCGACCACCGCAAAGCCATCGGAACGCTGTCTGAATTAGACCCAGTATCTGAGGATATGATCACCAGCCAGCTTGGCGACTTAGAGCAATTTCAGTGGTTTGTACGTGCACACATTGAATCATCTGCAGGTAAACTAAATCATTAATTTATTACCTACCTTGCCATACAAGGAATGTTAATAAGCGTTAAAGGACTAATAATCTTACAAGGATACGTTAAATAAGTAGGTACAGGATGAAGTGCAAACTACAAGGACCCGTTACTTATTACATTAAGGATGTAGTAAATGCACCAAGGATGATTAAAGCTTGCTACGGATTTGGTAAATCTACAAGGATTGTTAAAATACAAACGCCTAGCATAGCCATGCTAAGCGTTTGTGTTTTTTACCATTTTAAAGCTTAAAACTATCCCAAGGGCCAGTTATGGCAAGCGTTTTAGTTGGCATATATACGTTTACAAACAAAGTTTGCCCATCAGGTGAAAAACACGCCCCAGCGAGCTCGGTTTGTGCGTTTAGTTTAGCAAAGTTATACACCTCTCCTTTAGGTGTTACCCCGCGTAAATGGTTATTCACCGTGTCTGTGTATTGATCCTCACATACAATTAAATGCCCGTTAGGCGCTACCGTTAAATTATCACCAAAGTTGTATAACGACTCGTTTGTACTTTCTACAAATAGTTGTATTTTTCCAGGCTCATTTTGTTCTAACTCAGTGCCTTCGTTTTTTGAAGGTGTGTACTTCATTACCTGACCTAGCTGCTTTTTGCCCCCATTAGTACAGCAAAAATAAAGCTCATTTTTACCCCAATGTATTCCCTCTCCTCGTGCAAATAAGGCTGCACCTTTTTTATAACCTTGCTTACGTAGGTCATCATTTGGGCTTTTAGGGTCTGTGAGCGTTATCCATTCAACTAAAAGGTCGCTGTGTAGTGGCATGGACGATGAGTCCCAATTGCGGCTATCAAACTGTGGTTGGTTTTTAATTACCATAGCCTGAAGCTTGCCGCCCTGGTTTAATTTACCACGCTGATTAGGAATAAATCGATAAAATAAACTATCGCCTCTATCCTCAGTTAAATAAACAATACCCGTTCTTGGGTCTATTGCTGCAGCTTCATGGTTAAAACGGCCCATCTCATATAATGGCTCTGGCTTAATTAAGCCTTTGGCGCTGGCAGGTACTTCAAAAATGTAACCGTGAGATTGCGACAACCCATCGCTTTTATCCATAACGGTTTCTTCGCAGGTTAGCCAACTGCCCCACGGCGTTACACCACCTGAGCAGTTTCTTATTGTGCCACACAGCGATAAATACTCTTGCTCGCGTTTTTGCTCTTTTAAGTTATAAATTATATGGCTAGTGCCTCCAGGCAAAGCTACACCATTTTCAAGCGAATCATAGGCTAAAGAGGTTTTGTGGTTACTAATTAAATCAGACGCGGTATCAATGTGTTTAGGTTGTAACTCATGGTTACGTATAAGGGCTACGCGTTCGTTATCTAATGCAATACAGCCCATGCCATCGGCTCTGTCGGGTACATCTAGGCCATCATCCATTTTATCGCCAAGCTTAGATATCACCTGATATGTAAACCCTTCTGGTAAATCAAGTAATGCATCAGTATCGGCAAGTAATGGGCCGTAAGCAGGTAGTTTGGCTGTTACGTTTGGCAGTGCTACTTTACCCATTGCACTTCGCGATAAACCTAAAAATGCCAACGTACCCGCACTGAGTAAAAACTCTCTTCTAGAAACCATTATTTTATTCCCGTGTTTTTTATTAAATCTATAGTAATGGAAATAGCCCGCTAGAAGTACGGCGCTTTGCTAAATTCATCAAAGTGTAATAATGTAACATTCCATCCGTACCAAATATCAATTAATTCAACTTTAAATAATTGCCCTCACTGTTTAATCGTAGGATAGTAAGTTACTCAAACAACAACGGCTTAATTAGGAGTATCATGATCAAAATATTACTAGCAACCAGCTTAATTGCCTCTTCATTCGCAGCTTTAAGTAATCCACTCACCGTTGAAGAACAACGCATCAGCAAAGCACAAACAGCTATGCCCACAGTGTTAAACGCCTTTAATAAAGAAGTAACCACCTTTGAGCAACAGTTTAAAACACTTTCAAGTTTTAAAGAGGCTAAAAACTTAGTGCAAACCTATAGTTTTGAGCTGTGGGAAAGTGCTAAACAGCGTATTGCAAAAACTAAAAACTACGACGACCGAGCACTTTATTGGGCGCGCTTGCTTTCAAGCAAAGTAATACGTACAACCACAGCTAACGTTAAGCTATCTGACGCACAAATAAATACGCTGCTAAGCATGCTTGAAGAAGGCAGCCGAGGCCGCACCGATTTAGCTTTTTCATCAGGCAGTGATAAAAAAATTATTCTAACCGGGTTTGACCCATTTTTACTCGACAAAAATATCAACCAAAGTAATCCATCTGGTGTTGCCGCATTATTACTCGACGGCCAAGTTATTAATTACAATGGCGTTAGCGCCGAAATTAACACGGTTATGGTACCAGTACGCTACGAAGACTTTGATCAAGGCATAATAGAATCCCTCCTTGCTCCCTACTATGCACTGAATAACGTGGACATGGTGGTAACCGTAAGCATGGGCAGAACCGAGTTTGATTTAGAGCACTTTCCAGGTAAACGCCGCAGCGTAACCGCGCCAGATAACGCCAATATTGTCTACGGCGGTACGCAAACAAGCCCTGTTATACCCAAGTTAAATGGCCGCCCACTGCCTGGTAATGAATTTGTAAAATTTAGCCTACCAGTAAGCGCCATGCAAAACGCCAAAGGCCCATATAAAGTGATCGACAACCGAGAAGTCACCACGCTAGATCAAACCTTTAAAGCGCCTTCGTACGGCGCGCTAAGAAATAGTGTTGCAGTAAATGGCGGCGGGGGTGGTTATTTATCTAACGAAATATCGTATCGCAGCATACGCCTACGCGATGAGCTTAACTCAAGTATACCTACGGGTCATATACATACCCCGCGTATACAACAGTTTGAACCAGAAACAGAAGCTAAAATAGTAAAACAAATTCAATCAATGCTAGAGCATAGCCTAGTTGCGCTGTAGCAAAGCTAAGTAAGATACATAAAATAAGGGCAAAATTAATTGCCCTTTTTTACTTTTTAAGCGTTAGATTTTAGGGTAGTTAGATGGGAAAAACGCGCGTTTTGCTTCTTCATCAAACTCTTTTTTAAAGGCAATATCGCTGCCAATTTTACGTGCACGAGCAACCGCTGGGCGGCTATCAATACTTTCAAACCAACGTTTTAAATTAGGATATGGCGCTAAGCCCTCTTCACCAAGCACTACTGGTGCTTTATCAATCCAGCCCCAAGCAGATACATCAGCAATGGTATATTCATCACCCACAATGTAGTCGCGACCTTCAAGATGTGTATCAAGCACTTCGTAGTGGCGCTGTGCCTCACGCAGATAGCGGTTAACTGCGTAATCAAGCCCTTCTGGTGCCATGTGTCTAAAGTGTACACTTTGCCCTGAATACGGCCCAAGGCCCGATGCAATAAACATTAACCACGAGAGCATTTCGGCGCGATTCTCTACCTTACCTGCTAACTTGCCGTGTTTTTCACTTAGGTACATTAATATAGCATTCGAATCAAACACACGGGTTTCACCATCAACAATGGCAGGTGCTTTAGCATTAGGATTAATGGCTTTAAACTCAGGTGTATGTTGCTCACCTTTTAAGGTATCAAGTGGCACAAGTTCGAACGGTAAGCCTGTTTCTTCTAAAAACAAAGCAACCTTCATTGGGTTAGGTGTATGGTGAAAATAAAATTTGATCATAAAACGCTCCTAAAAGTAGTAGCTACAATTAAACCACAACTTGAGCGGTCGTTAAAATAACAAAAAAGTAGTTAGCTAAAGTACTTAACTAAACAACTCACCTGCATTAATCCAGCGCCAATATAAATAAATGTAACGCGCGCCTCTTCTTGCTCCTTTTTAATAAGCGCTACCAAAAAAGTAACTACAATAATAATTACACTTAATGCCAAGCCATATAAAAAAGAGCCACAAAAATGAGGTAAAGCAGCAAGTAAGCCCGCAATAATTACTACGCCGTTATGAGCTACAGGCATACGAACATTAAACAATATCCCAAGCAATGCAGCTGTAAACGCAGACGCATATAAAATTACAATGTGCCTAGGCCATTCATAACTGAGTGGGGCTTTAAAACTAAAATTAGCAGTACTAACACTGGTAACAGCAGACGACGTAGCGTGTATAAAAATACTAACTAATAAAGCACCAATAAAAAATGCAGCAAATGCCGAGACTGCACCACCGCCTCTATATCCTGCTTTCTCTTTTTCTATCACTATAACTACAACACTCAGTGCCACACTAAGCTGAAACCATTGCCAGTAATCGTTACTAAAAAGAGGGATTGCAGCAAAGCCAATTACGGGGACTAATATTTTGGCTTCTTCGTTTTTGTGTAATAAATAAAAAGCCATAATAGCTATATAAAACAGTGCCGTTATATCGGGCATATAAATAACTTCCTTGTAAACATTTTATAAAAATAAATTTTAACTATTGCGCTTACTAATCAGTATTAGGCCTTAATAAATTCTTTAACTGCGCTTACTTTTTTACCGTGCAATATCAACTCACTATTAACCACAAGGTTCGCGCAGGCTTGCAAACATTGCACTTAACAAGCAAAGCGTTTTTCGTTTGGGCCTATTTCAAAAATAAGTTACTGCCGCGGCAATTATAATACTACTAGCGCAAGGTAAACTATCATCAAATGATGTCGACTTATGTGATAACAAAATACAAGTACCCACCAGCGTTGACAATACGCTTGCGTGTTTTGCCAAGTACATTATGGAATAAAAATACAATAAAACAATAACTTATACCAACTCACTTAATTGAGTGAGCTATTTTTAGGATGGAAAACATGCTGATAGCTAGGTAAAAAACGTTGCACATAGCGCAGCCTGTTATAAGAAAACAACCAAGGGCAATAATGATGAAATATTTTAGTGGGTTATCAATATCTCCCACTGAGGCGACTAAAAGTTTACTGCTGGCTCAATAGCCACTCCTTTGGCGCTTGTCCTGTTTTTTTTCTAAATACACGGGCAAGTGCTGAGCCGTTTTCGTATCCAACCTGATTAGCTACTAAGTCCATATTTTGATTTTTTAAAATAAGCTTTTTAGCAACAGATAAGCGCCAATCAGTCAAATAATCAGCTGGTGTTTGATCTATTACTCGCTTAAACGTATCTGCAAATTTTGAACGTGACATACCACACGCCTCAGCCATAGTATTAAGTGACCAACTTTGATCTGGTGCTTGATGTATTTTTATTAAAACTTTAGCCAACTGGGGATGACTAAGCCCTGCCATCATACCGCTTTTAATTGCGCCCTCTTTTAATACTTTACGCAAAACACTAATTAAAAATACATCGCATAAACGCTCTATAATTAAATCCTTACCGTTGATGTCTTTAAATGCTTCTTCAAAAATCCAAAAAGCGCTCTGCGCTAATAGGCCATCACCGGCTAATTCGTAATTTAAGCAAAAAGGCATCGCTTGTAATAAAGGGCTATGCCCACCGCTTTGATAACTAATTTGTGCACACACTAGATCGGCACCATCGCCATTATCCGAAAGCAAACAATGTCCTGTAGAGTGAGGAAAAAAGATAACCGAAGGTGTAGATAAAACCACTTCAAAACCACTATTACTACGCACTCTTAAGGTACCTGAGCGTAATAAATGTAAATGCCCAACACCTTGATTGTCACTAAAGTCACTAGTACCGCACATATTCCCAGTGAAAAACACGTTGGCATTGAGTGAAAAATGACTCAGTACGCTCGAAAGTACGTCCACATACACCTCTTTGGATTATTGGTATGAAAGAATAGACTAATAGACGCATATTAACCAAACAATAACGATAAAGTACAGTTGAGTTTAAAATAAACACACTAATTAAATTACCCTTTGGAGATACTCATGAAATTTTCGACACTTACTAAATCAACTTTTTTTGCAGCATCGGTACTTATAAGCTCACTAAGCTTTGCAGCAGATATAGACGCAAATGCCGATGTAAACGACATTGCAATTAGTGGTTATGATACCGTTGCTTACTTTACCCAGCACAAAGCGGTCGTAGGTAGTTTTGAATATACCGCAACACATAAAAATGCCATTTATAAGTTTAGTTCAGCTAAGCATCGCGATTTATTTAGAGCTAACCCAGAAAAGTATGCACCGCAATTTGGTGGCTTTTGTGCCTTTGGTGTATCAATGGAGAAAAAATTTGACGTAGATCCTGAAGCGTTCAAAATTGTTGAAAATAAACTTTATTTAAATCTTGATAAATCGGTTCAAAAACAATGGCTAAAAGACGTACCAGGCTTTATTAGTTCAGCCAATTCAAACTGGCTTGACATAAAAGACAAAACAGCAAAAGAACTTTAATAAAACCAATTTCAAGTTAATTTTTGAGGTTGCTTCGGTTTATAACCGTTCACCCTCAAAATGCCATTTAAATTAATAGCGTTTTAGGTTTAAGCTCTTAATTTAACTAATATTACTTTGATTTATTTAACAACGACTTTAAGTCTGCAAACGGAGAATGTGTTGCAGCCTCTATTTTTGGCTCTGTAGTCGATTCGCCATACATAATATATTCGTGGTATTTATTATGCTCATTGTCATGGCAATAAATACACAATAACTCCCAATTACTGCCATCTTCTGGATTATTATTGTGGTTATGATCTATATGGTGCACCGTTAACTCACGTAAATTTGAGTGCTCAAATTCACGGGCACAACGCCCACATATCCAAGGGTACAATCTTAAGGCCTTTATTCTATAACCTTCCTCTTGCTTCTCATAAGCTTGAGGTACATGGCTAATCTTACTCATAGTATTTCTGTTAAATTGGTTATCACGGAGATAAATACTGAAAAATGCCATTACAGACAAGTCATCAAAAAGTATTTATATGTCAGCCTGTTTGTACCCAAGCGCGAAGTAAGGCCATAAGTTTTAAATTGCAGAAAGCCCAAACTTGGCTTGTAGACAAACAACAAAACCAAAAAATCAATACCTTAGTAAAGTGTTAAATAATTCGCTTTATGCCATTTTTTGGAGTGTTTCAAGGCTATGTTCATTTACATGCTCAATCAGTTCAGGAAAAAATGCAAAAAAAATAGCCTCCAATTCATGGTAGTTACGTGCTATATCCTCAGCAGATCCTGCAAAGTTATTAGTAAAACGAATACGTTTGGCTATGTTATCAAGCGCAAGCCCTACTCCATTAATTGTTTCGTACTCTTTAAACCAATCGTTTTTGGTCATACTGGTTACAACCTGTTGCATGCGCGGCGGCATAACCGCTATGCGCTCATTTAAAAGTGCGTAGCTGCTGCGTTTAAAATCATGTAAAGGGTGTTTGCTAAATTGCTGCCAGTGCCTAATTAAAAAGTGATCAAACACCACATCAATCGCTACGCCTGCAAAGCGTTTTCGCTCGGATGAAAAGTACTGTTTGGCTTCTTTTACTAACGAGTGAGAGTCGGTAAATTTATCGACTAAGTAATGGTTGTTTAGCGCGTTTTTAACTGTGTTTGGCAATTGCTCTACATGCCTTTTGCCACCAAAGTCACCCAGCAAGTTTCCAAAGTGTGAGTCGGCTGTAGGCTTTGCAAAGTAAAGATGAGCTAAGTAATTCACAAGTCCTCGGCTTCAGTAGTTTATACATTTTGATAGTAACTTAAATCTACATAAAATTCAGATGTCAGCTCTTAAATTAAAGCAATAAAAACAGCAAGCTCTAACAATACTTGGCCAATTACAATTGTATTTTATTAATTCAGTAAAGGGTCAGCCTTATTTTGTTATCACTATTGCTTATTTTTGGTGCACATAAATTGTAAAACACTTTGCTGATTTCCTTTTTATATTCCCCTGCTATTTGCAGTTATAGGCCTTACATGGATTACGAAAACACCTTTTTAAATCAATCACAACAAACTGCACTGCAACAAGCACTAGTTAATAGCAAGCTTTTAAGCTGTCTTTCAGTAAAGAGTGAAGATGTGCCTTCGCTTGAGCAACAAGCTTATGGGGTTATCGCAGTTATGCTTTATCGCTTTAATTTACAAAAAATAAAATGGTCGTCATTTTTAAAAACAGCAATAAATTTAGCCACCAATACCTGCCAATGGTTAACCACCGAACTAGCAAGATGCCAGCAAGAATACAAAGCCCAAACAAACGACGCTGTAATAGTTGAACAAAGTGCATTTTTTAACGGCGTTTTTAGTGAAGAACTCACTTATATTAATGCATTACTAAGTACTGACACGCAAACTTAATATTATTGCAAAGCATAAGTAAAATAACTTTTTAGTTAATAGCTGTGCTTATTATCCTCAAACGTCTATCGGTACGTAAATTGCTGTTATTAATATTCTTATTTTAATAGAGAATACCTCATAGCTATGCCGCTATTAAATAAAAGGAGAACATAATGAGTAATAAACAGCTAGTAACGACACTAGGTATTGGAGCGGGCGCTGCAAGAATGGCCGTACGTTACGTACTAGACAAGCGCAAGTCAAAGTGAGTCAACATTTAGCCTAGTGCATTTAAACACACTAGGCACGGCAACTCAATATAACTTGCAAAAACAGTTACTTATACCAAGTAATTTCGGCTAATTGATTGGTCGCTGTTTGATGAATAATGAGGCCGTTATTACCCATACGCATGTGCCTAATTAGGCCAGAGTAAACGCCTTCTTTACTGGGGATTTGCCAGCTCTGCATGGTTTCGGTATTAAGATCAAACCTTACAAGCGTTTCAGGGCGCTTGGCCGACTCATTAAACCAAATAGCGTTATCGGCATATTCAATGGCATACGGGTGGCTGTTTTTACCACTTGGGTTATCCCACTGTGTTATTTTACCGTTTTTGGGGTTATAGCGGCCAAGTTTACCCATGCCAGAGTTTACATAAAACACCATATCATCAGGTGTAATAGCAAGGCGCCTAGTGTGGGTTTTAGCACCTGGGAGTTTTATTTCGCTAAGCGCCATGGTGTTTTTATCAACTTTAACCAAACAATTGCTACCATTACACGACACCCACGGCGTCCCGTTTGAATCAAGCTTTATACCATAGGGCCGTGAGCCTTTAGTGGGTAAAGTAGCCAGTTTAATATCACCACTTTTTGGGTCTAACTTGCCAACCATGTTGCTGTGCTGCAGGGTAAACCAAAAAATACCTGCGTTATCAAACACGCCAGTATGCGGGTCTCGGGCGTTTTTATCAGGCATTTTATACACTTTAAATTTTTCGGTTGTTAAATCTAAATACCCAACCGTGCCATTTTTATTACCTAAAAACCAAGGGGTTTGGTTTTTATCAAGCGATACACTGTGTGCATACGTACCACTTGGCAACGTGTACTCTTTCATCTCACCGGTTTTAGGGTTTAACCTGCCTAAAATATTGCCCCACTGGCCAACCCACCAAATAAGCCCGTTTTTACCTTGCACAGGATCGCGAGCGCGCTGCCCAAGCGTAGGCACTTGCCAGTATTTAAAGCTAAGTTTTAAATCGCCTTTAACCACCGTTGACTCGCGCTTAGTGTTAACAGGGTAATGCTTTGCCAAATACGTGCTTATATCTTTACTAAGGGCCGTGCCTTCCCCTGTATCAACCATATAGCCTATGAGTGTTTGCCAATCCGCTTGGCTATAACCCGCACTGCGCTCTAGGTTATTTAAACTATGGCAACTGGCACAAAGCTGCTCAACTAATACCCCTGGCTCATTACTCAATACAGGCAGCGGGGCAGCTAAAGCCCCTAGCGTAGCCATTACAGCAACGTGTTTATTAAATAAAAATCGATTTTTACGCATAACCTCCTCCCTTTTTTAATATTAAAGCATAGGGCGAAAGTGTTTACTATGTGAGCGATTAGGGAGTTTCTTAACTCAGACTGAGTGTTTGAGTTATTCTCTATGTAGTACATAAATAAATTGTTATTTAGTAAAGTGAGAGCGTACAGAGAAATTGAAATTAGCTCTATGTATATAAAGTAATGAGGCAGGCTTAAAAGCTAGGATTTGTTCAGGCTAATTATATAGCCTGAAGCTAAGTACAAAGTCAGCTAATTTCAGAAACTATTAAAGTCAAAGTATGATTATACAAATAGAAATTATGTTATTTTTTACGATTCAATAATTTTTTGAATTTGCTTTATAAAGCTGGGATCTTTCTCAAGAAAAAAACATTTTGCTAACTGTAAATCTACCTTTTGCTTAGTTTTTATTTGTGGAGAGTAACTCTTTACTAAGAGTGCAACTCGTTGAAATTTATCTGCTGAATAACTGCTCATTTCAACAATACCACCAGTTATTTTACTTATATCACTTGTAGGAATATCATTTTCTTTAAAATACCAAAAAAAACAATTCGCACTAGCAAATTCCATAAGCGGCTGATTATTTTCTTCAGCCGAAGCTGTACATGAGAAATTAGCGAATGATAAAAGAGCGAGGCCAAAAACTCTAAATTTTAGCATTATGTTGCTTCCCAAAATAAAACTTTATTCGATTGACTACCATAACCTTGATAGACACATTGACTCCCATCCCATAAGTCCGCGTGACCAGTAGCATCAGACCAGCCATTTACTTCATAGATAATAATCCCTTTACGGCCACTCATTTCATGTTCATATATCGCGGGCGTGAATACCTCTGGCTTTCCATACTTCTCAGTTAAATATTTAATTAGCACCTTAACTCGAAAAATATACCAATTTTTATTCTTACCAGAAGATACTTGCCCTTCAAATTTACCATTTGGGCCAATAGACTTGTAGTAAGGGATTTTATGTGTAGAGCCAGCACTGTTTAACGCTAAAGAAATACGTGTAGCGCATGCATTATTAAAAACCCCGATGTCGTGATTGAGTTCAACTTTACCACCTATTTTTTTAAAAACAGCTGGCGCAGGGAGGGCTGGATAATTGTTTTTGAGGGTATTCCAATTAGGTAAATTCATAATAGTTAATTCCTTTTTAAGCTCTATTAATTTAGTACCCAATTTAAACAATTTGGATTGAAAAGTAAACTAACAACTTTAACTAAACGACTATTAGACTTAGAAATAATTAGGTAAGTGTAATAAGAATCAAAGTCCCCCATTAAGCTTAATTCTTAAAGCAGCTTTGGGGTTTATTGGTGGTAGAGGCGTATGTAGAGCATTTTTGTAAAACTTTTAGCTATTACCCAACACGCCAGCAAGCTAAGCGCCTACAGGTAATTGCATCTATATTTATTATGGTTATTACATTGGCTTTGCGTTGGATTTCGCTTCACTCAAACCTACGGTTGTTGCCTGCCTACAAGCTTGCGTATAATGCCCGCATTCTGGCTGTATGTATTAGCCGCTAATTTGGATTTTAATAATGAAAAAACTCTCTGCAGTGCAAGTAAAACAACAAGCACTTGTGCTTAATGTGGCCGATAAACTCGAAGCACAAGGCCGCGAAGAAATCCCTGGTATGTTGCAGTGCTGGTTTGATGTGGAATATCACTTATTTCCAAGTTCACTACTGCTTTGTTTTCAGTTTGAAAACGAGCAAACATTAGCAGCCGCAGAACCTGATTTATTAAAATGGCAAAAGCGTTTAAGCGGCGCAATGCTTAAAAAAGGCGTAATTTTAAAAGATATGCGTAAACACTTAGTGTTTACCTTAAAAGGGCCTGATGATTAATAAGAGGTTTTTTAAAGGGTATAAAGCATTACGCTCGTATTACCGAAGCGCATAAAACCATAATGGAAAGCAGTTGCATTACTGCAACTGCTTTTTATTAAAACTTAAAGTAGAACCCATAGAGGTCAAATTCGTCTTTTTTTATCAGCAAGTAATTGATCATTGAGCAATACGAATGTACTTCAATATTAAAACGAAGGCTTGCTTCAATGCAGTATAAAAAACACTTCAAACCCTCATCATTCAAAAAGGTGTTTTCACGCCCTTCTCAACGTTTCATTACACAGTTAAACGTAGCTGGCTAATCAACAAGCTCCCGTATACCTTCATTATAGTAGTCAATGTTTTGTTTTCGATACTCATTAGGAATGTCGCCCACAATACTTTTAAACACGCGGTTAAAAGTGGCAAGAGAAGAAAAGCCACTCTCAAGTGCTATGCTTAAAATACTCCACTCTTTGGCCTGATCGTTTATTAATAACTTTTTTGCATATTCAACGCGGTATTGGTTAATAAATAAATTAAAGTTAGCCGCTTTATAGTGATAGCGGATTGCTCGACTAACTTTGTACTCAGGCACCATTAACGCTTGTGCAAAATCTGAAATTTTGAGGTTAGCTTGTAAGTAAAGCTGCTGCTCATTGATAAGCTTTGTAATACCAACTATCAATTCAGGCTCTACATCTTGATTGCTGTTTTCATTTAGATTACTCGTGTCATTGTTAATAGTGCCCATATCATCTTCTTGCTTAAGCGCTTGGTTATTTATCACTCTTGCTTGAAGGGCTATGACTACTTGCATCGCTAATGTAATTAAAAGTGCAGATGAAGTTATGATTATGGGGTTATACAGCTCTATTTCAGCCGCACTAAAAATAAATTTAGGAAAAATACTTGCATTAAACACAGCTAAAACCCAAGCGCTCCCAAAGATGACTGATTGCATTTTTTGTGACTGTGTTTTTTTACTATAACCTCTAAACGCCTCCCAAAAAGAAAGCGCAAGGATACTTGATGAGAGCAATATGGTGACCTCATTCACCCCTTGCTTTAAGCGCCACATTATATCACTGGTAGGTAAAGGCTGAGGATCAAGGCTCACTAAGTAGTGCCATGTTTGATTAAACATGATCAAGCCGGCAATGGTTGCAGCAAAAGTCACATGCCTGCGGGAAATTGGCGCATGCTCACGAAATAACGTTCTTGCAATCAGCCATGAAACATTACATGTTGCGCAAGTGAACAACCCAATTAGATATTGATACGCGCCAATACTTTGCGCACTGAGCTTTTGTGCTGCCACCATACAAAGGGAGCCACAAAATATCACAAATAAATAATGAACCTGCTGCTTATCTTTTTTCAGCGTATTTAAAAACATTAACCCCATACAAACAAAAAGAAGAAGATAATAAGGGGAATAATTTTGCATAATAGCGTGCTCTAAAAATGACGTTTTAACCAACAACGTGGCCTGAATTACATGGTACAAATTAACATGCATGTTGGCAAAAAAACTTTGTTAGTGAATGTGTCTATACCGCCCTAGCTAATTAAAAAAAATTATCAATATATCGTTGCTCAAATTCCGAATTTGAGAAGCAATCACCATGAAAGTCTTTATATTTGGGCTATTGAAAATACTTTTTGGAAAAGCACATGTTAATGCAAACAATAAAAAAAACGCCCAATGAGCTACTTGAGATGAGCAAAAAAATGTGGTTCACGTGCCTGTTGATGGCACAAATCTGCTTTGTTATTTACCTCGCCTTGGGATACGGGCTGACGGGGGTCACTACGGGAATATCTGGCTGGGGTCGTCTAAATAGCACCGCCTATGTTGCCAGCGATCCCACTGGTAATTCAATGTACGCGCTGCATGTGTTACTCGCCATCGTGATGATAATTGGTGGTAGCTTACAGCTAATACCTGCAATAAGAGCAAAGTATACTAAGTTTCACCGCTACAATGGTCGCGTGTTCGTAATGTTAGCCTGTACCATCTCTTTAGCAGGTATGTACCTTATGATAGCCAGAGGAACCGTTGGCAACACCTCGATGCATGCGTTGACTATGCTTGGTGGTTGCGTGGTTATTTTAGCGAGTATATTAACCATACAAACAGCCAGAAAGCGGAATATCACTAAACATAAAATTTGGGCGATACGTTTATACCTTGCAGCAAACGGCGTTTTATTTTTTAGGCTGATGATTTTTGCCTGGTTTTTAATATTCGGCTCACTAGGAATTGATACTGCAACGTTTACAGGTCCAACCGTGCTAACTATTAGCGTATGTTCTTATATTGTGCCGCTACTTATAGCTGAGTTAGTCAGGTATGCAGGTAAAACGTCTAATAGAGTAATAATAATCCTCACCGCTGCTTTAATGATGTTGATATCCATTGTATTTTTAGTCGGCTTATTTGGTGTAGTGTTTGCAAGTTGGTACCCAGCGATAGTTAGCTAACGTACTTAAAGAACATAAATGGGGTCAAGAACATAAATGGGGTCAAATCTTGACTTCAGACATCAAACAATCTCGAAGTTTTTCCAATTGTAATTTAACCTTTTCATCTTCAACCATTAATTTATTCAACCTACCTACAGCTTTCGATATCGCCGAATAATGCTCAACATTAAAAACAGCTGCTAATGCCTGCAAATTTAACCCCGTTAAATCTTGGCATAATTTAATAGCAAACCAGCGTGGTAAATTTTTCTCTTTTCGCCCTTTTTTAACCGTTATAATCTCATTAACCTCAACATTAAAGTATTGAGCTAAGTAAGCTATAACTTCATCTGCTGAGCGATTTTTACTAACAAGCTTTCTTTCGCTATCAGGCTTGGCAATGTAGTCTTTTATATTTTCAATAAAGTCCTCACAACCTAAAACCGACAATAACTTTTTAGCACTATAAAAAGCGCTTATTTCTTTATTATTTTCATATTCAACAAACTGTTTGTACGCAGCATATTTACGCTTTTTTCCTTGAAGCGAAAATATAAAGTCTCGAACTAACCATTTCGGTGTCGCCGCTTTTTTGATGAAGGCTGAGTAGCTAGACCATTTATAGTCAATGAGTTCATCGACTAGCGGTGTACTTGCTTCTATAGGGTTACGATGTATATAACGGCTAACATGGAGTAAGTAATTATCAGCATCCACCAACACCGCTTTGTAGCGACCTCTAAACAGTGCACCATCTGTATTATGGGTTCGGTTAAAGTATTGAGTATAAAGGCCATTAATATGCTTCATGGCTCGGCCTAAATTTGCATCAGGGGTTTTGATTAGCAGGTGGTAATGATTGGTCATTAAACAATAAGAATGCACTTCAATATTAAAGCGAAGGCTTGCTTGCTCAATACAATATAAAAAGTACTTAAAGTCGTCATCGCTCAAAAAGGTATTTTCACGCCCTCTTCCCCGATTCATTACATGATAAAACGCATTCTCATACTCTATTCGCAGCGGCCTAGACATAGTAATTCACTCAATGAGTAGTAATCTATAAATCTAGACCTTTGAAGTCTGAAGTCAAGATTTGACCCCAATGGTCCCCATTAGAGGAATTGCAAGAGGATCTGGACGAATGGATGATTTATTATAATAATGACCGAACTCATCAAGGAAAAATATGCTGTGGCAGAACGCCATTAGAAACTTTAA
The DNA here is from genome assembly GCF_030296835.1 of Pseudoalteromonas sp. MM1. Taxonomy (NCBI): domain Bacteria; kingdom Pseudomonadati; phylum Pseudomonadota; class Gammaproteobacteria; order Alteromonadales; family Pseudoalteromonadaceae; genus Pseudoalteromonas; species Pseudoalteromonas sp. MM1. Next base: position 3,031,953 of record NZ_AP027922.1, read on the forward strand.
TAGATGGAAAATTGATCTGGGCTGAGAAAAATTTAGCTCAAATCTAAACTGACAGTCACCGATTAAAAAACGGGTAACTGTCAGATCAAGTCTGAGCTAGTACACATCAGTTGTATCTTGAACCATTTCTTCTAGTCACTACTTGTGCTGTTTTATCAGGCACTTCTTTAATTCCTTCATCAGTAACTTCAAAGTGTATAATTTCAATTTTATTGATAGTCCCATCGTCCAACCTTTTGAGTTTTACTATATTAAAACCTCGCCTTTCTCCCACTGCTCTTTTTGTCGAGTTAAGGTGACTAGATGGCGCCATGACACGTACTACTTCATTCGTTTGAAGCCTATGAGGGCGGTTATTTTCTTCGGATAGGTCTTTACTTTCACTTGGCTTCCCTAGCAAGGACTGTACTAATGTTAGTCGAGCATGTCCATGTCCATGCAACCACATTTGAACTCGTCCAGCTTTGAATAACTGACTAACCCTTGACCAGTCTTCACTAAGATGATCTCCATTAGCATAGTCTTTTTCGGCAGGGCCATGATGAGAAACAGCTATTGTGAAAAAGTTATTATCTTTTCTCAACTCATCTGATATCTGATTAGTAGTTATAGTATCAAGTGAAGGCACGTTGATATTACTGGTTGATATTTGATCAGCTGTATTTAGATGAATAAAACGAAGACCAATATGGCTAAGCTTGTCATTCACCCAAGATAGATTCTCTGAGAGAATCCACTTAGGATCCGTTGTTAATTCGTAGGCAAACTTCCTAAAAAGTGCCATACCAAATACACTATTTCCACCATGAATATAGCTATTTTGAGTTACTTGGACAGAATTGTTTGTTTTATCAAATGAACTATCTAGACTTGGAACGGATGACATTCTAAAATCAACATCGTGATTCCCAGGAACCAACACTAAAGAGTTTAAGTTGTTTTGAAGTGATGTAGCCTCTAAAAGTTTTCTTAACTCAACTTTGGCTATTTCATACTCTTCTTTCTTCCCGCTAAATGCTATGTCTCCACTGATGACCATTATATCAGGGTCATATAGATTTTCCTTTAGGTAGTCTCCAATTTGCTGCTCTAATAAAATTGACCAATCATCAGTTCCTGGATCTCCGTACTGTGGGTCTGAAATATGTAGCAAGGTTATTTCTTTGTTATTTGCCTTATCTAATAACTCTTTTGGTTGAATTAAAGCTCGCAATATTTCTGAAAAAGTATTGGCTGAAGATTTATTTATCTCCCCTTTATCTACACCAATTGTAAGTAATCGCATATCAAAAACTTGAATAATTTTACTTTCTGGATGCGACCAGCGTCCTTCTTGCAGCTTTTTAGTTGTAAAGGATTCTTTGAAAGCAGTAGAAGTTAGAGCAATTGGCGCGCTCTCACCAATTATTTGTAGAGCTTTCTCGTAGGTAAGCTTCCATAGATCTAAGTTTATATCTAATAAAACTACGTCATAAGACTCTATAGCCGCGTTTACAAAGTCATCTGCCGTGAAACAATATTTTACTGAGAAATCAGGTGCGTTCAAAAACGAATCAAACAGCTCCTTGTGCGCTTTAAGGTGATCATCGACAACAAGCACTTTTATTTGAGGTGACATACTTATATTCCTTCTAATCCGTGTACTAATCTTAATTTGATAATTACATTAAAACATTTGCTATCACATTCTATAAATGCTTCACCGCCTATATCCCTTATTGTGCTTAATGTTCGCTGAAACTTTGACTTATCCGACGTCGCAGATTCTACATCACTCACCGCATTTACAACACTAATCTGGTATGTGCCGTCTTCTGGTATGATTTTATGCTCACAAAGAAAATGAACTTCATCCAATTTGGGATCAGATAACTCAAAGTCATCTTTATTGAGATATTCATTTACGCAAAGAAGCTTACCTCGCGCATGCTTAGTGATATTTCCAAAAATGGCTTTAAGAATAAATAGAACGTTTACATCGTAATAACAATAAAGCTCTTGATATTCATTAGATATGCACCACTTATCAACTTGCGTTAAGTTGGATTTATTAATCGCCTGTTGAAACTTTATCTCTTGCCCAAAGCTACCTTTCATATCAGAAAAAGTTTGTTTGAAATAATCTCGAGTAGTATTTAATAGTCCTTTTTCAAAAAGCATTTTAGAATCAAGTGGTATTTTCACGAAGCAAACTTTGTGGAGTTCAAATAATTTAGTTTGTAACTCACCTAAAAAACACACTAGCTCACCAATTTTCGGCCTTTGACCAAATGAGCGTGACTTCAATACTTTACTTTGAAGATGGTGTAATTGTGTACACTTAATAAGTAGTTTTTCAGCTTCTTTACTTATCTCAATATACTTTTCTCTATCAATAACCAGCGACTCAATTATTCTTTCCCTCAGGAAGCAATCTAAAAAACTCAAAGATATATCTAACTCGTCGATTAAATTTTTGTAAGTGACAGGTTGATTTACTATTTGAGCTATAATTGATGTATGGTGCTTGCCTCTTTCGTCCATTGATTCATTATGAAATCTCCAAAGCCAACTCATAAGGTTTTCAGGGCGATAGAGAGAACTTACAGCACGATTCAACTCATTAGCATAACTCCACTCACTTGGGTTAAAGCCGAGCCTGTTAGCATAAGCGAGTAAAATTTTTAAGTCTCTTGTTGCCCAGCTAAATATCTGTCCGTTATTAATAGTTTTGAGCCACTGTGATAAAACTTCAAACAACTCATCTTTTGAAAGAAGTAATAGGCATAAGACAGATAGTGATGTGTATTCATCCTCTCGATTTAGACTGTGGCAACTTTCCAAAAGAGCTACAGCATATTTTATTGAAGTGTAACTCTCGAATTCACCATAAAAATAAAATAATTGACTGGTTAAAAGCTGAATCTTTACCTTATCTGTTAGTGTTTCCTCAGAAATGACTTTCAGGGCTAGATCTTCTCTTCCTGTTATAGAATGAAGCTCTGTTATCCAACTAATTAAGCCTAAGGTATTAGTAATTTTTATAGAGTTGTTTTCTGGACACTTTCCCAACTGTTCACCTGTTACAGGGTCTATGGAAAACCTTTGTATATTTTCTGTTAACTCAACGAAAAGAGGCTCAATTTCTGCATCTCCCCACTCCTTTTGTATATCCTTAACAGACCAGCTAGAAAGCCAATCCTCAACTCTTGCAACAAACTCAGGTACAGAAATATAATTTTTAATCCTCTCAGCAACCGCAAGTACTTTGCAGAAAGAGCATGAATCTTTTTGACCTAGTATTGGTATGTCAAGTCGAGTAAAGGTCGTTGATTTTTTCAAATTTCTTGATTGTGAAAGTCTACTTCTGTTTACTAGCCAAAATGGGAGAATCCTATTGATTCCAACACCTCGCAGTGCATATTTAATATTGTTATATGTCCTTGAGGTTATGATTGCATCATCAAATATAACAGCGGTTATCTTTGAGCTATCTAAGGTATCATGTAAACTAATGAACCTCTCATGAGTAATTCCAGAAAGTTGAAATGCTGAATTATTTATGTTCTTTTTTGTTTTCACTACAGGGAAAATGAATTTTTGCAAATGCGCAACAAGCTCTAACGAATCAATTAAATTAAGCACGTAATTAATCATATATTGAGTATTAGAATGTTGCGGATATACCAAGATTGGGGAATTACCAACCGGTATTTTAATTAAATGATCGTTAAAACCTTCACTCTCCTTGCCTTTTCTAAAAACAGATTTCCCATCCTCATTGAGATCTCGTAAAGTTAATTTAAAAAGCTTAAATATCGTATAACAGAAGTATGTAGCGAGATTGCTGTCATGATTAAAACCTATGTGATCTGAACCAAAGTCGAATGACTTTATTAAATTTAATCCAATAAAGTCATGGTTGCTTCCATATTTCCAGTGCCCCAGTTTAGCAATCGGTCTTGCATAATTCTGCAGTTCCAAATATTGCTTAGCTGAATTCTGAACATATACATTCTCACCATCTTCCGTATATCTTGGGACTATAAAAGATTTCCAACCATGTCTTGCGATATGCGGCGTATTTCCTATTCTATAGAAAGAAACGTTTTCGTCTTGTGATGTTACACTCCACTCCCATGTGAACAAATGAGGTTTATTTTGTCCACTAGAGGGATGAATAAAGAAATAAATAGCTTCATCACCTTTTGATTTGCTTTTTATCTTCGCTGTTTTACCAGAGACTAACACACTACCTAGATTTATCTTTATTGATTTATCTTGGCTATTAAATGAATCTTCATTACTTACATTTAAATCAAGTGACTCGACAAGGCTATCCATGGGGATGAATGTAATATTTTTTTTAAACCCATAAGCGAATCTCATTAATGACGCTCGCAAAACTAAATCACATTCTTTCTTACTAAAAACATCTGAGAAATTAAGAAAGCCAACAATAGTTTTGAATTCTGACCATTTAATCTTATCGTTAATCATTAAACAATCATTAGGATGAGAGTTAACATATTCATTTAAAAATATGGAATCTATTATTCTCAACCTTCTAAGGTAATCATTTATTTCAATATCTTTTTTTGCGTTTGTGAAAATTCCGTCGGTATCAGCACTAAAAGAAATAGTATGTAAGGAGTTGGTTACAAGTGTTATTTGTGTAACAGAGGACTTAATTTTAAGTTGATTAACAGCTTCTTGATAAAATATATGTTCGTGTGTAGCAATATCTGAAATTACAATTTCCTTTGTGCTTTTTGGAAGAATAGATATTGCTGACTTTACTAACTTTATAATCGAACTTCTATCTAAACTACTAGATAGAAGCAGGTAAGATTTAACTGCGTTTTCTAAAATACTCTCTCTTTTAAAAGTGGTTCTGTAATCTAAGTAACTATAAATATCTTTAGTAATTTTAGAATGTTCATCTTGATAAACAGAGTTTATATTTACATTTGCGGCTAGAGCACTCCAATTTTTATTAAGCTCGTTGATGAATTGATTTTTGTCAGTCCATGTATATCTATAATGAACCGCATACCCAAGGGCTCTTGCATCGTTTTCGTTTATAAAAACATTTTGCTCAGCTGTTTTAGTTTTCCAAGCTGGGCTATTTAGAGGTAGATAAGAACCCCACCATTCCCCACGATCAATAACCCTAACAAAATCACGATTGTTTGAAGCTAATTGGGCTATTAAATTCATCCCACCGTTTTTGTTCTTCCTTATAACTTTCCTACTTGCACCATCATGGAATGTATCATACATCACACTATTTAAAGTCTTTCTTTCTTTTCCATAACACAAAGAGTTTACAACTCCCTGTCCATTATCCAAAACAAACAGCTCAAAAAACCCTGGGTTGTCTAATATGATTTTCTTACAAAGTTTTGGAAGAGGAGCGTTTCCCTCAAGATCTTCCCTTTCAGCCTCTCTTTCAATTCTTTCTCTACTTTCAGTATCGCTACCAACTAGACCATTTCTGTATCTAATATAAAAGGAAACTAAACCATTATTAGGAATACTACTATCATTTTCGGAATTGGGCAGAGAAAACCCGTGCTCAATAGAGTTGTGTAAACTCTCTCTTAATGCTGTCCTCAACTTATAAGTGACCATTGGTTGGAATTCAGAAGGAACTTCTGAATGTATGGCTCTCGATAGAATGTTTGATACGAATCTATCAATTATTGCGTCGATATTTTCCAAGACGTTTTCATGAACTTCAGTACCTAATGATTCATATTTTATTGGTTTAATTAAATGTGTATAAGGTTTGAATTTATATGAAGTTGTATAAAGCACTTTTTTTATATTTTGAATATATTCTTCTATGCTTACTTTTCTATTCTTTACAGTCAAAAAAAGCTCACCATCAGTCGCTTTTTCACAAGTTTCAATAAAAAACTCTAAAATTCCCTCACTCACAAGGTAATTACCAAAAGAGTTGATACCATAAGATTGACTCTTTGATAAATCAGGCAAACTCAGTTCAATTGAACATTTGTTATCAATAAGTTTAAAAAGCAAATGATTTAAAGAAAGAATTGGTAAAGGATCAATGTACTCTACCCCTACAAAGCTTATACTCCCATACCCTAACTCTTTAAACTGTTCAAATATGCTAGAAAGTTGATAAGCTCCATCTCTCCAATCTCTATCAAACACCTCTCTCTGAATTTGTGCACGATCCCTTTTCCCTGTTTTTTCATTTCTTTCTAAAACGAACACATTCTTTCCCTGTTAACTTTACGTTAAATCTAATTTTTTCCAGTCTATCAACACTCTTGATCTGATCCAATAGTTTTAGACATGTCTTACTTTTTAACTTTACTCTAACAAACTTGCGCGAAAAAAATTTTACGCCTAGGGTATCGGGGTTAGCAGTAGTAATGTACGGGACTCTAACTTAAAACTTATAGCTTAAAGCTCATTTTTATTCTGACAGCTGAAAGCTGATGGCACCTTTACTCTTCCCTTTGCAACTAGCTAACTTTCTTCAAAACACAAAAAAGCCGTTGCATTGCTGCAACGGCTTTTTAAATTTTGATAAATTCCCAAACTTTAATGGGATTTACTACCCATTAAAGTTCAAATATTAGTCTCTGCTCTTAGTCGCGGTAAGTCTCTACCGCTGGGCATGAACATACTAAGTTACGGTCGCCGTATACATCGTCTATACGTGTAACGGTTGGCCAGAACTTGTCTTTAGCTACCGAAGGCACTGGGAAGGCTGCGTAAAAACGGTCGTATGCGCGATCCCATTCGTTACCTAATACATCAGCTTGTGTATGCGGTGCAAAAACAAGTGGGTTGTTTTCGATTGACCATTCGCCTGAGATTACTTTGTCGATTTCGCCTTTGATTGACACCATTGCTTCGATAAAGCGGTCTATCTCGCCTTTTGACTCAGACTCAGTTGGCTCAATCATCAATGTGCCCGCTACTGGGAACGACATAGTGGGTGAATGGAAGCCGTAATCTTGTAGGCGCTTAGCTACGTCCATTTCAGTAATGCCTGACGCTTCTTTTAATGGGCGTAAGTCAACAATACATTCGTGCGCAACGCGGTTGTTGCGGCCACGGTATAAAATTGGGAAGTGCTGGCTTAACTCGTGTGTTAAGTAGTTAGCGTTCACAATGGCCATTTCGGTGGCTTGTTTTAAGCCCTCTGAGCCCATCATGGTAATGTAAGCCCATGAAATAGGTAAAATAGCCGCTGAGCCGTAAGGCGCTGCCGATACTGCACCGTTGTTAATGTTTGTACCTGGTACGTTAATTACGCTGTGGTTTGGCATAAATGGCGCAAGGTGCGATTTAACACCAATTGGGCCTACACCAGGGCCGCCGCCGCCGTGTGGAATACAAAACGTTTTATGCAAGTTTAAGTGCGATACGTCTGAGCCAATAAAGCCTGGGCTTGTTACGCCCACTTGTGCGTTCATGTTTGCGCCGTCCATGTAAACTTGGCCGCCGTGCTCATGAATAATGTCACAAATTTCGCGAATGGTTTCTTCGTAAACACCGTGTGTAGATGGGTATGTAATCATAATACACGATAAGTTTTCAGACACTTCTTCAGCTTTCGCTTTAAGATCGGCCATGTCTACGTTACCGTTTTTGTCGCAGTTAACTACCACAATTTTCATGCTGGCCATTTGCGCAGATGCAGGGTTAGTACCATGCGCTGAGCTTGGAATTAAACATACGTTACGGTGCGCATCGCCACGTGACTCGTGGTATTTACGAATCGCGATTAAGCCTGCGTATTCACCTTGTGCGCCAGAGTTTGGCTGTAGTGAAACCGCATCGTAACCGGTAATGTTAACTAGCCAGTCGTGTAGCTCGTTAATCATTATTTGGTAACCTTCTGCTTGGTCCAGCGGGCAGAATGGGTGAAGGTTTGCGAATTCAGGCCATGTAATTGGGATCATCTCAGCGGTCGCATTTAGTTTCATAGTACATGAACCTAACGAGATCATTGAGTGGTTAAGCGCTAAATCTTTGTTTTCAAGGCGCTTAATGTAGCGAAGCATGTCTGTTTCGCTGTGGTAGCTGTTAAAGTTTGGATGCGTTAATACTTCGTCATCGCGTACTAAACTCGCAGGAATAGAGTCGCTGCCGTTTGCTTCAATATCGGCTGCAAGGCTGTCTACGCTAAGGCCGTGGCCTTCGCCTAGTACAATATCAAATAACTGCGCTACGTCTTCACGTGTTGTGGTTTCTGAAACTGAAATTGAGTATTCGCCATCGTGGTTTGTAGCAAAGTTAACGCCTTGTGCAATGGCACGTGCTATTACGTCGGCTTTACTGTCGCCAACGATTGTTAGCGTATCAAACCATGTGCTGTGCTTAAGTGCGATACCTTTAGCTTTTAGGCCTGTTGCTAAAATATCAGCAAAGCGATGTATACGCTGCGCGATAGTTTTTAAGCCTTGTGGGCCGTGGTAAACCGCGTAAAACGCGGCCATGTTGGCAAGTAGTACCTGCGCTGTACAAATGTTTGAGTTGGCTTTGTCGCGGCGAATGTGTTGTTCGCGTGTTTGCATTGCCATACGTAGTGCGTCGTTACCTAAGCGGTCTTTAGATACACCAATAATACGCCCTGGTAATGAACGTTTGTAAGCGTCACGTGTTGCAAAAAATGCAGCATGTGGGCCGCCGTAACCCATAGGTACACCAAAACGCTGAGCCGAACCAAGTACTACGTCGGCACCTAATTTACCCGGTGCTTTTAATAGTAATAAACTCATAATGTCGGCAGCAACACAGGCAATGGCCTTTTTGCTTTGTACGCCAGCAATTAGGTCGGTTACATCAACTACTTCACCCGATGTAGATGGGTATTGGAAAAGCGCACCAAAAATGTCGTGGTTAACGGCATCTGCTGCTTTACCAACAATTATTTCAAAACCAAACTGCTCAGCACGGGTGCTTACTACGTCAATAGTTTGTGTGTGTACGTCGTCGGCGATAAAAAAGGCATTGGCTTTTTTAGCTTTAGATACGCGTTTTGCAAGGCCCATTGCCTCTGCAGCAGCGGTTGATTCGTCAAGTAACGAGGCACTTGCTAAATCAAGGCCTGTTAAATCTAGGGTCATAGTTTGAAAATTTAATAACGACTCTAAACGCCCTTGCGCAATTTCCGGCTGGTACGGTGTGTACGCTGTATACCAACCTGGGTTTTCTAGTACGTTACGTAAAATTACGTGCGGTACGTGCGTTGGGTGGTAGCCTTGGCCAATGTACGATTTGAAAACTTTATTTTTGCTTGCTACCGATTTTAAGTAGCTTAGTGTTTCAACTTCAGTACGGCTTTCGCCAACTGTTAATGGCTGCTCTAAGCGAATGCTTGCAGGTACAGTTTGGTCGATCAGCTCTTGCACACTTGATACTTCTAAAGCACTTAGCATATCGCTTACTTGTGCTGGGCTAGGCCCAATATGGCGGCGAATAAAATCTTGCTTTTGCTCTAATTGTTCAAGAGATTTGGCGTTTGACATGAGTCTAGATTCCTATGATCCTAAATACTAACGGGTAATTAGTATTGATTAAAATATGTGATGATTTAATTACGTACTGTGTATGGGGAGTAGGCCGTTAAATCATAAAAGCCCCAAAAACAGTGAATGGGGCTTTTGTCATCTACTTAGAGTATTACTCTTCGTCGATTGTGTTAGCGTAGTCTTCTGCGCTAAGTAGGTTTTCAAGCTCTGACTCGTCAGTTGCTTTAATGCGGAATAACCAGCCGTCACCGTATGGGTCGTTGTTAACCGTTTCTGGTGCGTCTTCTAGCTCTTCGTTAATCGCTACAATTTCGCCGCCAATTGGGGCATAAATGTCTGATGCAGCTTTAACCGACTCTGCTACTGCACAGTCTTCGCCTGCATCTACTTCGTCGCCTACTTCAGGTAGCTCTACAAATACCATGTCGCCAAGCAGCTCTTGTGCATGCTCAGAAATACCCACAGTAAATGTACCGTCACCTTCGTTGCGAACCCACTCGTGAGAAGAGGCGTATTTTAAATCGCTAGGGATATTGCTCATTATTTTGTTCCTTTGGTTATGATACCAATCAAGTTAAATATTTAACCACTTAGCGGTCTAAATAAAGCGCTAACATCGTTATTAATTTCTCAGGTAGAACAACTACATCTCAAAATTAATGCCTTGTTATCACTGTATTTATCCGTCGCTGTAAGTGGTTAATAAATCTACATGATTGGTATTATTGGGTGATAACACCAAATTTTTAAATGATTGATTTGCCGTTACGTACAAAGCTAGGCTTTACTACTTTAACGCTAACTAATTTTTTGCGCATTTCTACTTGGGCTGTATCCCCTGTTGAACGCGGTACACGTGCAAGGGCTACACTAAAACCAAGCGTTGGTGAGAAAGTACCTGAGGTAATAACCCCTTCTCCACCTTCAACAATTACTTTTGAGCCGCTACGCAATACGCCTTTTTCTTCAAGCACTAAACCAACAAGTTTGTGTGTGCTTTTTTCGGCGCGTTGCTTAACAAGTACGTCACGACCAATAAAGTCACGATCTTCAGGTTCCCATGCAATGGTCCATGCCATGTTAGCTGCAAGTGGCGATACGCTCTCGTCCATATCTAGGCCGTAAAGGTTCATACCTGCTTCTAAACGTAGCGTGTCGCGTGCACCTAAACCTGCAGGCGCTACACCTGCATCTAGCAGTTGTTGCCATAAATCGGCTGCTTGCTCGTTCGGTACTACAATTTCGTAACCGTCTTCGCCAGTATAACCCGTTGTGGCAATAAATAAATCACCCACTTGAACGCCAAAAAATGGCTTCATACCTTCAACGGCTGCTTGTTGCTCGGCATTTAAAAGTGTGGCTGTTTTTGCTTTTGCGTTAGGGCCTTGCACAGCAATCATTGCAAACTCAGGGCGCTCAGTAACGGTTACTGTAAAGTCGGCTGATACCTTAGCTAAGTGTGCTAAATCTTTTTCGCGGGTGGCAGAATTTACCACTAAGCGGTAAAACGTTTCGCTAAAGTAGTAAATAATTAAGTCGTCGATTACGCCGCCTTGCTCGTTAAGCATGCCAGTGTAAAGCGCTTTACCAGGGACTGTTAATTTTGCTACGTCGTTTGCTACTAACTTACGTAAAAATGCTTTTGCTTGTTCGCCTTCAATATCAACAATAGTCATGTGTGATACGTCAAACATACCTGCATCGGTACGCACGGCATTGTGTTCTTCTATTTGTGAGCCGTAGTTGATTGGCATTTCCCAGCCATGAAAATCAACCATTTTTGCGCCTGCTTCAAGGTGCTTAGCATGTAGTACAGTTTTAGAAGTCATAACATTCCTTCACTTTTAAATTAACCCTGTGCGGGCGTGGCTTAAATAGATTAAAAACGGGTAAACGTTATTACATTCACCCGTTGTATTATTTATTAGGCAGCTTGGTTTTGCATTAGTGCAAAACCTTGTGCTTGTAAGTGCTGTTGCCATTTTAGTAGTTCTTGTTGTTTGGCTACTAACACAAAGTGCTGTTCGTCGTTTTTATCTATGGCGGTAATAAATACTTCGCCGCTTTGCGCACCATAACAAAGTTGTGGGTTTGATAAACGCAGCCCTGGCGTTAATTTAAACGCGCTAATTAAGGTATCAAAGGCGTTTTCTCCACACAGCGCTAGAGTGGCAAGGTCACTACGTAGTACATAGTCAATATCAAAACGAAGTTGCTGCTCATTTATAAGTGCTTGTAATTGCAAGCTTGCGCTGTGCGGTAATACAAATCTAAATGCGGTTTCGCTAAAGTAATAAACAGCAAAGCTGTAGTCAGAATTTAAATCGCCATCAAGTGTGCCTTTTAGGCCTAAGCCGCTGGCTGTAAGCTTAGTAAGATCCAACCCTAAAATAGTGCTTAAAAATACACTGGTTTCACTGCCGCTAAAATCCATTACAACCAGGTTGTTATTAGCTTGCACGGCATTAGTAACTGCACTTGCAGCATTGCTGTGGCGGGCAAACATTATTGGGTTAAAAGTCATAACAAACACCTGTGTATTTTTGATATCAAAAGTATATTGCGCCACTGTGACAACAACAAATTGTAATTATTAATCAATTGATAAATAATACTTATATATATGGCTATATAAATTGTAATTTTAAATATGAAAAACATATCAACCGACAGTTTGCGTACCTTTGTAATGGTTGTTGAGGTAGGAGGATTTGCAAAAGCGGGCGACCTACTAGGGTTATCGCAGCCTGCGGTAAGCTTGCAAATTAAACGCCTTGAAGATTTACTCGGTTATAAATTATTTAAAAAACAAGGCCAGCGCCAGGTGCTTAATCAGTACGGTGAGTTACTTTTGCCTATGGCAAAACAAATGATGCAGTATAACGATGCTATTTTGCAGCAATTCACCTCAGAGAGCATAACCGGTAAAGTGCGCTTGGGGATTCCTAGCGAATTTGCTGCGCGCATTTTGCCCTCTATTATTGGCGACTTTGTTTCGCTTTATCCTGAGGTGTCGCTGGAAGTTAAATCACGCTTGAGTAAACATTTGCTGTCGGCTTCAAGGCAAGATCAATTTGATCTTGTTTTAGCGCTTAACGAGCGCCTTAATTCAGACAAGTTTCCTATTTTTATGCAAGATGAGCTGGTTTGGGTGGGCGACCTAGCACAAGCAAAAAATGAGGTAGTCACTTTAGTAACCGCGCCTGAGGGCTGTATTTATAGGCGCCGCGCTACCGATGCACTTAAAAGTGCAGGTATAAAATACCGTATTGTATACAGTAATGCCGACTTAACCGGGTTAATAGCCGCCATAAAAGAGGGGTTAGGTATTACTATGCTGGCTAAAAGTACGGTACCAAGCGATCTTAATTTTCAGGCGCAAAGTAAACATTTACCTGCTCTTGGTAGTATAGGTATTAGCTTAATAAAAAGCGGGGGGGAGTCGGAGCACGCCGTAGATAAACTTGCTGAGTTTATTGCCCTACGCTTAGGCTATTAATCTACGTTTAATACCAATTTAACAGCCTAAAAATAAAAACACCGAGATTAAATAAACCTCGGCGTTTTTCTCATTTTGCGTTAGGTTTTTACCAATACGCAATATAATACAGCAACTTAGTTATTTGCGTTACGTTGGCGTAATACTTCAAATAAACAAATACCCGTTGCTACCGATACGTTTAAGCTAGACACAGTGCCAGCCATCGGAATTTTAACTAACACATCGCAATGCTCACGCGTTAAACGGCGCATGCCCTCACCTTCTGCGCCCATTACAATGGCCATTGGCCCAGTCAGGTTTGCATCAAACACGTGGGTATCTGTTTCGCCCGCAGTGCCCACAACCCATACGCCTGCATCTTTAATTTCACGCAAGGTACGTGCAAGGTTTGTTACCTGAATAAGCGGTACGGTTTCGGCTGCGCCACAGGCTACTTTACGTGCTGTGCCGTTAAGCTTGGCCGACTTATCTTTAGGTACAATAATCGCGTGTACGCCTGCCGCATCTGCGCTACGCAGGCAAGCTCCTAAATTATGCGGATCAGTTATGCCATCTAGCACCAATAAAAACGGCGTGTCTTCGCGGGCAATGATCTCATCTAAATCTTTTTCGTTGTAAACACGCGCTGCTTTTACATTAGCAATAATGCCTTGATGCTGCTCATCGTTTGCTTTGTTATCTAGCGCTTTTCGCTGCATAAATTGTACAGAAATACCAAATTTACGTGCTTCATTAATAATCGGGGTTAAACGCTTATCATCACGGCCTTTAAGGGCATAAATTTCTAAAAAACGCTCTGGCTCTTTTGCTAAAATTGCTTCAACAGAGTGAAAGCCAAAAATTAATTCATTACTCACGTATTGTTTGCTCCTGAGCTATTACGTTTGCGGGCATTTTTGCCAGGTCTTTTAGGCTTTTTAACTGCCTTTTTTTTCGATTTTTTCTTGGTGGTGGCTTCAGCGGCTTTTTTACCGGCAGGCTTTGCACCAGACTTACCCTTACGCGCTGGCTTTTTACCACCCTTTGATTTTTCATCACTTGATGGAGATTTGCCAGGGATTTTACCCGCTTTAAGCTGCGCTCTTACACTTGCTGGTGCATGGCTTGATTTACCGCGCCCTGCTCCTTTAGCTGTACCACGGCGACGCGCATATCTATCTTGAGCTACATCACCACTGAGCGTTAAATTAATACGGCGCTCATCTAAACTCACCGAAGCAACTTGTACCGTTACTTTGTCACCAAGGCGGTAAACGGTATGAGTATGCTCGCCAATTAGGGTGTGTTTTGCACCATCATGTTGGAAGTATTCATCACCTAAATTAGTAACATGAATCAGCCCATCAATTTGTAAATCGTCTAGGCGTATAAATAAACCAAAGTTAGTAACCGATGAAATTACCCCGTTAAACTCATCACCCACGTGGTCTTGCATAAACTCACATTTAAGCCAGTCGGCAACTTCACGCGTTGCGTCGTCTGCGCGGCGCTCGGTAGTTGAACACTGCTCGCCTAGTTGGTCTACTTCGTCGTCGGTATACGCGTATGCGCCCGATGTTTGCTGACCTTGTGCTTTTATTACCGCTTTAATTGCACGGTGCACCACTAAATCAGGGTAACGGCGAATGGGTGAAGTAAAGTGTGCGTACGCAGGCAGCGCTAAACCAAAGTGGCCTATGTTGTCTGGTTGATAAACCGCTTGCTTCATTGAGCGAAGTAGCATGGTTTGAATAAGCTCGGCCTCTGGACGATCGCCTAAACGGGCTAACACCTGGGTAATTTCTTTCGGTGTTGGCTCATCACTTAATGTGCTTTGAATACCAAGCTCACCTAAAAACTGCGTAAAGTTACCTAGTTTTTCTTGATCTGGCTCATCGTGCACACGGTACAAGGCGCTGGCTTCGTGTTTTTCTAATAATTTAGCCGCCGATACGTTGGCTAAAATCATACATTCTTCAATTAGCTTATGCGCGTCGTTACGAACAACGGGCACAATTGATTCTATTTTTCGGTGTGCGTTAAATACAAAACGCGTTTCGAGCGTTTCAAATTCAATAGCACCACGGGTTTGGCGCGCCGATTTAAGCGCCATATACATTTGCTGTAAATCAGTTAAATGTGGCACAACGGGTGCGTATTCTTCGCGTAGTTTTTCATCGCCTTGTAAAATGGCATTTACTTTGGTGTAGGTTAAACGCGCATGCGAGTTCATCACCGCTTCGTAAAACTTATAACCCGAAAGCTTGCCAGCCTCTGATACCGTCATTTCGGCCACCATACAAAGGCGATCTACTTTAGGGTTAAGCGAACATAAACCGTTCGACAACACTTTTGGCAGCATTGGGATTACTTGCTCAGGAAAATACACTGAGTTACCGCGAGCAATCGCTTCTTTATTAAGCGGCGTGTTCATACCTACATAATGCGATACATCGGCAATGGCTACCCATAAGCGCCAGCCGCCAGACTTTTTACGCTCACAATATACGGCATCATCAAAGTCGCGAGCGTCTTCTCCATCTATTGTAACCAGTGGCAGGTCGCGTAAATCTACACGGCCTTGTTTGTCGGCTTCTTCAACAAACTCACCTAAATGTGCAACTTGCTCTTCTACTTCTTCTGGCCACACATGAGGAATATCATGATTGCGCAGTGCCACTTCTATTTCCATACCTGGCGCTAAATGCTCGCCCAGTACGTCAATAATTTTGCCTACCGCGTTCATGTTACGGCTAGGATTTTGCGTGATTTGCACTTGCACCATTTGGTTATGGCGCGCGCCATTTTCACTGCCTGGCAGAATAATAATATCTTGGGTAATACGTGGGTCTTCGGCTACAACAACTGCAATACCATGCTCAACAAAGTAACGCCCTACAATAGGGGCGCGCTCGTTGGTAAGTACTTTAATTATGCGGGCATCACATTTTGAGCCTGAACCACGTTTTGTGCCTTTAGCAAGTACTATGTCGCCGTGCAGCACCATGTTCATTTGATGCTTGGCTATAAACCAATCTTTGCTCTCGCCTTCAACTTCTAAAAAGCCAAAACCGTCTCTGTGGCCAATTACTTTGCCTTTGGTTAAACCGGCTTCGTCAATTAGGGCGTAACATTTAAACTTATTAAAATACAATTGACCATCGCGCTCCATGGCACGAAGGCGGCGCTTAAATGCAATTTGGCGTTCAGTATCGTTAACAGCTAATTCATCACAAAGTTGCGTAAAATTAGCTGGTTTTGAACGCTCTTGAAGGTGAGTAAGTATAAACTCACGACTAGGGACTGGGTTTTCGTACTTTTCTTGTTCTCGGCTGAGATTTGGATCTTGGTTTGACATTCACTATCTTGTTAATTGGTTATGTAGGTATTTTAACCCATATACATAAAATGAGACAGGTAAAAGCGTATGAAACTTTTAATAAACCGTATTAATTGTTAAAACATACGCTTAATGGCCTTAATAATCACTTAATATAAGCGAGATTATAACCAGCCTTTTTGCTTTGCTATACGCGCTGCATCTACGCGGTTAGTGGCATTGAGTTTTGCGATAGCATCGGATAAATAATTACGAGTTGTTCCTTCGCTTATAAACAGCTGTTTAGCTATGTCGCTTGTTTTTAAGCCATCGCTTGCAAGCTTAAGTGCTTTGCGCTCTTTATCAGTGAGCGGGTCGGCATCATCTAGGGCGTTAATGGCAAGTTCTGGGTCTATCACCTTTTGCCCTTGCATTACTTTTTTAAGCGCATTGATAAGCTCATCACTTGGCGCTTCTTTTAAAATGAAACCTTTAACGCCTAGGGCAAGCGAGCGCCTAATATAACCAGCTCGCGAAAACGTGGTCATAATAACCATTTTAATGGACGGGAACGTGGCCGCTATTTGCTCACTTAGCTCTATACCGCTCATGTGTGGCATTTCAATATCGGTTAAAATTATGTCTGGTAATGCCTCCTCAGACATTGCTTTTATTGCATTTAGGGCATCTTGGCCGTTACTGGCTTGGCCTATCACTTCAATATTAAAATCAAGGCTTAACAATGCCCCTACTGCGTCGCGCACTAGTGCTTGATCTTCCACTAAATATACTTTGATCATTGTTAATCCTTAGCTGAAATTGGCAGCATTACGTTTAAAGTAAACTTATCTCCACAGGTAAACGTGGCATGGCCATTAAGTTGCTCTGCGCGCTCTTTAATACCATTTAAACCGTTACCTGCATTTAATGTGCTGCAAGGTGCGTTATCAACCACACTTATATGTAGCTGATGCTGTGTTTGCTCTATGCGTATCTCACAGTTTTTATTACTGCTATGGCGTAATAAATTAGTGACCGCTTCTTTAATTATAAGCCCTGCAATCCCTTCTACTTTGGGAGGTAAAGTATCTAATACAACATTAAAGTTAACGTTAAAGTCTTGCTCTATTAGTCTTTGTTTTAGTTGTGCTATTTGGCTTATTAAATTCAGTTGTTTTAAATCGCTTACTGCGTTTCTTACATCGCTTAACAGCTGCCTGGCCAGCTCTGCTACCTGCGCTATTTCGTTGTTAGCTTGTTCGTAACGCTCGCCTTGGTTTAGCTTATTAGCAAGCTCAGCTTTTAAAGCAATAGATGAAAGCGAGTGGCCTAAAATATCGTGCAGATCGCGCGCTATTCTCTCGCGCTCCGCTATGGCGGCTAGCTGCTCAAGTTGGTTAGCACTTTCTTGCTCACGCATTTTATGCAGGCGCTCTTTTTGGGTTGCAATCCCAAAGGCCAACAGCGCTCCTGAAATTAATAAAGTGCCGGCTAAAAAGTATTTTATGTTTTCTATATCAGCTAAATAAGCGCTCAATGCCACTGTAAAAACAAGGCTAAAAACAGCATATAATCTGCTTTTTTTAACATACGATTCACCCGCTATAAACGCGATAAAACCAAATAATGTAGAGGTACCTGTGGTATAAAATGTGGCGCTAAAACATACCACTAACATAACAACAAACAGCGTTGTTATACGCTTTGTTTCACAGTGCATGGCTTTTATGTAAAGCAAAATAAATACAATATAAAACGCCACGCTCATTACAATGGTATTGACTGGCAAGTTAGATAAGTTAAAAAGCGTGGGAAGCAAATAAAACCCAGTAAAAATTAAAGGTGCGTATTCCCAAAACTTTTTATTACTGGGCTTTAAAAGCGTATTTGTTGTACTCATGCCAGTGCCCCTAGTTCCTTGTTATTGCTTATAACATTATTTTTATTAATAAATATAAATAACACAAAAATACTAATGAGTATAAAGTAATCATTTATTGAAACACTAAAGCTAAGTGATTCTAAAAACTCGCTAATAGCGAGACTTATTAAAATTAACGTATTCATAGCCACCTCCCATTAAGATAAGTTAACTATGCCAAAGCCAAAAAATAATAAGAGTGTGAAATGTCATTAACTTTGCTGACATTTGTCATGTTTTAAAAATTTCATCCTGTGAGTTCGCCCCCAGTGATAAGATAATAAAAAAAGGAGTTCTCATTTAAATGCAGCCACAACAGCAAAGCCTGATTTACTTACATATTGCCGTGTTACTTTTTGGGGGCACCGCCCTTTTTGCAAAGTTAATAGGGTTAAATGCAATTGATATTACGGTGTATCGTACCGCTATTGCTGGCATGGCAATTTTGGCTATGCTGTATTTTCAAAAAAAACAAATTAAGTTAAACAAACCAAAAGACTACCTTATTGCGTTATTTTTAGGTGTGGCAGTAGGCATGCATTGGGTTACTTACTTTGCAGGCATGCAAATGGCGGGCGTCACTGTGGGTATGCTGGCTTTTTTTAGCTACCCAGTAATAACGGTATTTTTAGAGCCCTTGTTTAATAAAAGCAGGCCCCAAGCAAAAGATATTATAAGCGCAGCTGTGGTTGTATTAGGTATATATTTACTCGTACCCAGCGCAAATTTAGGCGACGATGTCACCTTAGGGGTTATTATGGGTGTGGTTTCGGCGTTGTTTTTTTCGATTAGAAATATTACCCATAAGCGCTTTTTTAGCCAGTATGGCGGCCCACAAACCATGTTTTATCAAACCTTAGTGGCAAGTGTTATGCTTTGCGCATTTATTAAGGTCCCTGTATATGAGGTAAGTAACCACGACCTTATTTTAATTGCTGTGGCGGGTATTATTTTTACCGCTACACCGCACTCGCTATTTGCAGCGAGTTTAAAGCATTTGTCGGCAGCTACTGCGGGGTTAATTGCGTGTTTACAACCGCTTTACGGCACTTTGCTGGCTATTGTTATTATTCATGAGCGACCAACACTACTAACACTTATTGGCGGTGCACTTATAGTCAGTGCAGCTTGTTTTGAAACGTGGTCTATTACTCAAAAGGCTAGAAAATGAAAATATTTGCGCACCGAGGGGCAAGCGGCAATTACCCTGAGAACACTAAAAGTGCTATTTTAGAAGCGTTAAATGTAGGGGTAGATGGCATTGAAGTTGATATTCAAAGTGCGCTTGATGACTATATGCTCATACACGACTCGTGGCTAGATAGAACCACCAGCGGGCACGGTAAAGTAAGCGACTTTACCGCGCAACAACTTAGTCTGTTGGATGCCGGTAACGGCGAGCAAATCCCCACTCTACAGCAATTACTTGATTGGAATAACAATAAAACATTACTCAATATAGAGCTTAAACATACCTTTGAGCTTGAAAAATTTGCCACTATTTTAAACAACAATATTGCTAAAGGCGTTATTACTAAAGGTAAAATTTTAGTATCGTCGTTTGATCACCATCAAATTCATTGGCTTAAAAATAGGTTACCGTGGTTACACATTGGCGCGTTAACCTCATCAATTCCATTAAATTATGCACAGTTTGCTCAAGAGCTAAATGCGTATAGTGTTCATGTAGACAAAAGCTTTGTAAATAAAGCCTTTGTAGATGATGCCATAGCACGAGGCCTGCAAGTTTACGCCTACACCGTAGATAGGCCAGAAGACATAGACTTGATGCTAGAGATTGGGGTGCATGGAATTTTTACTAACTACCCTGCTCGTTCTAAAACATATTTAGCAAACATTATTACTTGAGTTAACGATAACTTAGCCGATAATCTAGCTATGAAATTGGGTAAGCAATAAATGAGTGGTGTAATGCAAATTTATAATTATATTGAGCAAACATTTTTTTATACGCTTACGCGTAAAATTGTGGGCAACCTAAGCTTTGTATTTTTGTTTCAGGCCATTACGTTATTTTGGTTATATCAAAGCTTAAGTGAGCAGCATAGCACTAGCGCATTTTGGTTGTTAACTTTGGTTATTGTAGCGGGCTTTGCCTTTACTATTTTTTATATGCGCTATTTAATAGTTCGCCCTGTAAAAGCTATGTGCGACACTTTAGTAAACATTAACCAACAAGAAGCTAATTTAGCCGCCAACTTACCGCAATTTTCGTTCGATGAATTTAAAGAGCTAAGTACACAATATAATCTATTTACCAACCACTTAAGTGATTTACTAAGTACAACTCACGCCAGCGCTAAAGCTAGCGAGCAAAGCAATGTTGATGTAAATACTGCTATGCAAAATACGCAGCAGTTAAGTGAGCAGCAAACTCAGCTAAGCCACACTATTATCAATGCGAGTAACCAAATAGTGCAAAGCTTAGAAGGTATAGTGAGTAATACCGACAGCGTGCATAGCGTGAACAGTGAGCACTTAGGTTTTGTTAAGCTCTCGTCGCAAGAGCTTGCAAGCTTAGTCGATAAGGTATCGCTTATTGGTACCTCACTGCACAGGTTTTCTAAAACGGTGTCGGGCCTTAAAGAAAACAGCGAAAACATTCGCAGCATTTTAAAAATGGTTGAGGAGTTTTCGGATCAAACTAATTTACTGGCACTAAACGCTGCCATTGAAGCGGCACGCGCTGGCGAAGCTGGCAGAGGATTTGCTGTTGTTGCTGATGAAGTACGTACATTATCGGTAAAAGTAAGTGGCGCAACCCGACAAATAAGCGACTTTATTAACCAAATGAATGAGCTGGTTAACGAAACCAATCAAGAAAGTGAGCAGTTAATTAGCCACTCAAGTACCGCACAAAGCGCGATTAGTAACACCTCTGAAGGGTTTAAAACAATGCTAAGTGAGTTTGAACAAAACCAACAGCAGCTACAGCAAATAGCCGATGCGGTGCACACGCTAGAGCAAGCGCAGCAACACACTCACCAATCAGTAGAGCAAATTGTTTCCTTGGGCGAGCAAGCTAAAAGCGCCATTGATCATGCGCTAAGTAATAGCCAGCAATCACATGCACTTAGCCAACAAACGCAACAGCAATTAAAGCGCTTTGTGCAATAGCGACTACAAAACAATGCTGAGCTGTGAATTAACTACTATTTTAAAGGCAACATTCAACAGCGCTTTATAAATATGGTAAATTACGCAGCTAATTATTTAAGTGTGTAATATGTGTGAGTAACTCAACCCCAAACTACCAACAGTTAGCCAAAAATATTAAAGCCTGGGGCCAAGAACTCGGCTTTAGTGAGGTCGGTATTACCGATATTGACCTATCTAAACACGAAGCACAATTACAGCGCTGGCTAGATGCGGGCTACCATGGCTCTATGGAATATATGGCAGCTCACGGCATGAAGCGCGCTCGCCCTGCTGAACTAGTGCCCGGCACCCAGCGGGTTATTTCGCTAAAAATGAACTACCTGCCCCCTGATGCTAGTTTTGCCAAAACACTAAAAAACACCGAAAAGGCCTACATTAGCCGCTATGCATTAGGGCGTGACTATCACAAATTAATGCGCAACCGACTAAAAAAGCTCGGCCAAAAAATAGAACAAGAAATTGGCGATTACGGTTTTAGGCCATTTGTAGACTCTGCGCCGGTGCTTGAGCGCCAACTGGCCGAAAAAGCGGGATTGGGTTGGCGAGGTAAACACTCTTTATTAATAAACCAAGAAGCTGGGTCGTGGTTTTTTTTAGGTGAGCTTTTTGTTGATTTACCACTGCCAATTGATAATGAAAACACGTTTGAAGGCTGCGGTAAATGCGTTGCTTGCATTACGCTGTGCCCAACAGGCGCAATAGTAGAGCCGTATGTGGTAGATGCGCGTAAATGTATTTCGTACTTAACCATTGAGCACCAAGGGCCTATACCTGAGCAATACCGTGCATTATTGGGAAATCGAATTTATGGCTGTGACGACTGCCAATTAGTTTGCCCATGGAACCGTTATGGTCAAATTACCGATGAGCAAGACTTTCATCCCCGTACGCAACTAAAAAATAAAGACTTACTTGAGCTATTTGCGTGGGATGAAGCTACATTTTTAAAAAATACCGAAGGCAGCCCTATTCGCCGTATTGGCCACGAACGTTGGTTGCGTAATTTAGCGGTGGGTTTAGGCAATGCCGATTTTAGCCCTAGCATTATTAACGCTTTAGAAAGCAAACATGAGTCTAGCTCGCAGCTAGTAAAAGAGCATATAGAGTGGGCGCTTAAGCAACAAAATAATAAACAACGAGAGCAGCTTCGTAAAACACAGCGCCTAATAAGAATTGTCGAAAAAGGCTTACCTCGTGATGCGTAAATCACTCATGTGAGCCTTATTGTCTGAGAGGTTTATTTTTTAAGTAACAAAGATAAATCTTGTTCAATTTCAGCAAAGGCGGTTTTAACTTGCTTCACCGACTCTTCTCTGGCAATTGAATTTTGAATAGTTTCGTCTACTTTTTTGTAAATAAATATCTCTTGGTCTTCATCTAACCCCATTGTGGGTATGCGTATTTCAAGCTCTTCTTGTAATTGCTTGAACACTTTTTCGTTACTTTCTCGGTTTTCGTTTAGCAGCCCAATCAGGCCATGAAACTTGCTATGCACTGTGCTGGCTACATCATTGAGTTT
Organism: Pseudoalteromonas sp. MM1; assembly: GCF_030296835.1. Classification (NCBI taxonomy): domain Bacteria; kingdom Pseudomonadati; phylum Pseudomonadota; class Gammaproteobacteria; order Alteromonadales; family Pseudoalteromonadaceae; genus Pseudoalteromonas; species Pseudoalteromonas sp. MM1. The sequence continues at coordinate 3,054,873 of NZ_AP027922.1, forward strand.
TTGCTGCTGTGACTCAAGCATTTGCTTGGTCATAATTGCACGTAACTGCTGCTCAGTCACACTCACAATAAAGCAAACGTGGTCACGAATACGCCCGTGTTTGTCTGGATCGTGATCTGGCATATTAAGAATTAACAAGCTTATCATCTCGTAATTAACTAATATACGATGAGAAAACTCATGTAAGCGACCTTTGTTTTTAAGCATATCAAACAGCTCAATTACAATAGGCGAGCACACTCCATTTAGGGCAAAGTGCTCTATTGTATCGCCATGTCTAAATTCAACATTACTTTGTAGGTCAAACGTTTGTAAGCAGTCTATTAAGGCTTTACCTAAATCTTGCGGGTTATTAATAAAACCAATGTTTTCGATGTAGTTAACTATTTGCCCCATTTCGCTACTGTTTGCCATAGCGTTAAATGCCGTAGATGTTGCAGCTTCTACTTGTTTTTCAAGGCTTTGCTTTTCTATTAATACTTGATTTAAGTTTTTAAGTTTTGATTTAAGTTCATCATGCCCAAACGGTTTTACAATGTAATCCTCAGCACCAACTGAGTAGCCCTCCATGCGCTCTTCAACCGTTCCCCTAGCTGAAACAAACATAACAATTATATGCGCGGTATTCGGATTCGCCTTTAATGCTTTACACACTTCGTAGCCATTCATTTGCGGCATACTTACATCAAGTAAAATAACTTGGGGCATGTAGCCCTCAACCATGGCTAAACACTCGGGGCCGCTTGTGGCAACTTGTAATTCGAAATCAAGATCTTCTAAAATTTCTTCAATAATTTCAAGGTTGAAAGGTTCATCATCTACAGCAAGAATTTTAGTTAAGGCCATATTTTCATCATCCAATTAAATATTATTTAACATTAATTACACATAAACTTAGCTATCTTGTACTGCTAGCTTGTCATCGGCTAAATGCTCATCTAAATCTATTTCTAGGGGTACCTGAATCCTAATTGTTGCACCACCACAGCTGTTATTACTTGCCGTAATTTCGCCTTGATGAAGCGATACAAACTCTCTACAAAGCGCAAGCCCTAAACCAGTACCGCCAGCGCCACTATTCGTTTTGCTACTTTGTACAAATTTAGTAAATACGTGCTCTAATTCGTCCTCAGGTATACCTATTCCATTGTCTATCACATCAATAATGGCGCTGTTTTGATCAGCCATTAAATTCACTTGAATACGACTTTTAGGCTCACTAAATTTAAGTGCGTTACCTAAAACATTACGCAATAATTGATTAATCTGTTCTTCATCACACTGCACAACCACTGGCCCTGGTTTTGAAAAAATAATTTCAATTTCTTTTTCCATCGCCGTGCCCGATACATCATCAATACTGGTTTTAATAATATTTTCTATGTTGTATGGACGTGGATTAAAAGGAAATTTCCCCACATCCAATTTAGATAGATCAAGTAAGTTGTTTAGTAACGACAGTAAGCGCTCGCCACTGCTTTCAATGCGTGATAAGTATTTTAATAATTTATCTTGAGCAAAATCGCCGGCTTCTAACTTACTCAAACCAAATCGTGAAAAACTCAATATAGAGTGCATGGGGGTGCGTAACTCGTGCGACATGTTAGCCAAAAATTCTGATTTACTTAAATTCGCGGCTTCGGCTACATTTTTGGCGTGCTCTAACTGCGAGGTACGCGCTCGCACTTGCTCTTCTAGAAGGTCTTTGGCTTCAAGGAGCAATTCTTCTTTTTGTTTTAAGTGAGTTACATTTTTAAATATTACCGCCAACGCAATTTCACCATGGTGGTCTATTTCGTTAAATGAGCCAACCAGTGGAATATACCCGCCATCTGTTTTTTGCAAACGTAGGTCGCTGCTAAACTGGCGATTACTGTTTAATGTTGTGATCTTATTTTTTATTTCAGCACTTGATTCCTCATCTAAAAATTCAAATACAGAAAAACCCGCGAGTTTGTCAAAGGGCAGCCTAAACAGCCTTAAGCAGGCATCGTTTGCTTCAATTACTTTGCCGTTGCGCTCAAATAGCATAATGGCGTCAGGCGTATTTTTATAAATAACTTGTAGTAGGCTGTCTTTTTCGATTAATGCATCAACGGTGTCTTGTAAACGCTCAACTAGTTCAGCATTACGGCGTTTTAAAAGCTCAGTTTGCCACAATTTATGTACCGATTGCAGCAGTACGCTATCGGTGAGGGGCTTTATTAAAACATCTTCAACCCCTTTACGAATTGCCTCTATCATTGAGACTTGCTCAGGGCGCGAAGTAAACAGTAGGCATCGGCAATCTGGTTGAGACATTTTAATAGCAGAAAAAATATTTAAACCAGTACCATCTTCAAAACTAAAATCGCTAATCAAAATATCTATACTATTTTCATTAGCCACTGCCACCGCTTGGGTAGCACTGGTTGCGGTTAGCGTTTTTATATGTGCCCCGACTAAATTACTTTTCATTTTTTCAAGGCGCTCAGGCATATGATCAACAAGTAAAATAGTAGGTAGTTTTAAAACGTGGCTAGAGCCAAGCTCTAAGAGATTTTCGAGTAGTGTGGTAATTTCTTTATTTGAAAAAAACGGATAAATAACCGTTGCATCTGGAACGAGTTTATTAAGCTCGCTAAAGGCAGTGAGTTGCTCACCGCTTTCGGCTTTAGGAGCAAGTAGTACACAGCGGTCTTGTGAGATTTTTTGAGCTAACGACTTTACTACTTCACACGGTACTCCGTAAGCACCAATTACCAAGTCATACTGGCTGGTGTTAGAGTATAAATCAATCATAGAGTAATGAACGAGCTCAGCCTCACAGCCTATTAATTCTAGTAAAACTTTCACTCTCATTGCGATAACACTGCTGCTATCTACAATTAAAATTTTTCGACTCATTAAGCCACACTATCGTAAACACTTTATATGTTAATAGCGTAGCCTATAATTTCTTAGTTGGTATAGGTTGTTAGACTTAATTTTGATTTTTTTACCGATAAGCTCCACAACTATTTTGGTAGATGTTTACCAAAAATTGTTAAACTGAAGCGTTTATTGTCCATTACCGCGATATTAGGCAGCTCACCCCATACGCTAAAACCAAAGTGCTTGAATAACTTAATACTTGGTAAGTTATGGCTAAATATAAAACCAAGTAATACATCAATTTTTAGCTGTTTAGCTTTTATTTGGGCAAATTCCATCAGCTTTTTGCCAAGCCCTTTGCCTTGCGCCGCTTTAGTAATATAAATGCTCATCTCTACGGTGCCATCGTATGCAGGGCGCCCATAAAATGATTTATAACTTAGCCAAGCAAGTACTTGCTCATTTTCGCAATAAACATAAATGGGCCGCTTATCGGTGTGGCTATTAAACCACTCATGTTTGCTTTGTACCGATACTTCTTCGGTATCGGCGGTCACCATACGCGAGGCGATCGTTTCATTGTATATTGCGACAATGGCAGGTAAATCTTCTATAGTGGCTATACGTGTAGTCATAAGCGCTTAATTTTGTTGATCACTTTTGTGCATATTAGCGTAAGATAGACTCGTCAAACAATTATAATTTTAGGCGTTGAGTATGTTAAAAAAAACGATACTAGGGCTCAGTATTTTTATTACGAGCTTAGCAGCCCAAGCAAATGACACGTTACCTAGCAAACAACAGCAGCAACAATGTGAAGACTTTACAAATGTAGAAATACGTAAGCTGCGCTCAAAAGAATTCTTAAACTTATGCCAATTTAAAAACCGCCCTTTGCTCATTGTAAATACAGCAAGCAATTGTGGTTTTACATCTCAATTTGAAGGCCTTGAAAAAGTACACCAACAATATAAAGACAAAGGTTTAGTGGTATTAGGTTTTCCATCAGATGATTTTTTTCAAGAAGAAAACGATGAAAAAGACATAGCAAAAGTGTGTTTTATTAATTACGGCGTTACTTTTACTATGTTTACTACCAGCGAAGTTCGCGGCAGTGATGCAAATCCAATATTTAAACACTTAAACGCGCAAACCAGTTCCCCTAACTGGAACTTTTATAAATATTTAGTTTCAGCTGATCGTAAAACAATTAAACGCTTTAACAGTAAAGTAGCCCCTAATTCAAAAGAATTAATTGATGCAATTGAAAATACGCTACTCATCAATTAAGTTTATACTGGTACTGCGAGTTAAAACTAACTAGACTGGCTTTAATGGTTAAATACACCAACTTTAAACAGGAGATTTTATGGCAGTGGCAAGTGCAAGGCACATTTTAGTAGACAGCGAAGCAGAGTGCTTAGATTTAAAAGCTAAGATTGAACAAGGCGAAGACTTTGCAGAGCTTGCAAAAACATATTCAAACTGTCCTTCTGGTCAAGACGGCGGTGCACTTGGTGAGTTTGGTCCGGGTATGATGGTACCTGAGTTTGATAAAGTTGTATTTTCAGCGCCAATTAACCAAGTACAAGGCCCTGTACAAACACAGTTTGGCTATCACTTACTTGAAGTGACAAGCCGCTCAGAATAACGTTGATTTATCGCAACACAAAAAGCCGCTTATGCGGCTTTTTTTAGGAGCAATTATGAAACTTATAGGATCTAACCCTTCTCCATTTGCGCGCAGAGTAAGAATGTGGGCAGCACAAAACAATGTTGACTTAGCGCTAGTAAACCTAGATATTTTTTCTGAGCAAGACCGCCCTACCTTAGCCAGTAACAACCCGGTAAGAAAAATACCGGTTTTAATTGATGGCGATTTAACGCTAAGCGATTCAACCACTATTTTACGCTACCTTATCGCCAAGGCTGGTAAAACACCACTAAGCTGGTCGCAAGAGCACCTACTTAATATTATCAACGCCTGTAACGACTCGTTAGTAGAATTAGCACTTTGCAGACGCTCAGGATTTGATACTAGCGACGATAAATTATTTTTTAATCTGCAAAACGAGCGAATTGCACAAACATTAAGCTATTTAAATAGTCATTTAAACGATGATGAATTTAAAGGCTGTGAATGCCTTAACATCAGTTTATACTGCCTACTAGATTGGATTTGCTTTCGTGATTTAACAGACTTTAGTCAACACGCTGCTTTAGTCAGTTTTTATAACGACTATGGCACGCGTCAAGCTGCAGTAAGCACCGATCCTAGACTCTAAACAAATAAGGTAAACACATGAGCGATATTGAAATTGAATCACAACTAGTTAGCTTTGTAGAAAAAGTACGTTTAAGCGAGCAAGTGTGGGCGTTAGGAGGCGACGACGGCGGCTTTGTAGTGTGCGAATCTAACCAGTTTGCCGAAACGGATGTACTGCTTTTATGGGAAAGCGAAGACGCAGCAAAAGCCCAATGTAAAGAAGAGTGGCAAGAATTTACGCCTGTAGAAATTAATCTAGATGAATTTTTAGATGAGTGGGTAGAAGACTTAAACGAAGACAGCGCATTAGTTGGTTTAAATTGGAATGACGACCAAGTGTGTGTAGAAATAGAGCCTGTTGGCTTAGCACGCGCACTTAGCGAATAACTATCACTATAAATTAAATAGTGAATACAACACCTGCTTTTTAAGTGGGTGTTTTTGTTTTGTAGCTAAAAACATAAATACTAAAATCGATACTCGCATGTTTATCTGTTTTAAGTATAAAATATAACATGTCATTAATTTCAAGGGATTACGTTGAAAACCCATCTTGGCCGCCGCCCTTTTTCAGCAATGGAGCTGCATACGCTTTATAACGGCTATATTTATGGCGACTTTAAAGTAGCAAGAGAGCAAGCAAAGCATTGGCATTTTTGGTTGCCATTAATTGCCTATTACAGTGGCGCATATAGCGATGAAATAGGCTGCTTAACGCTTGACGATCTTAAGCTTAAAAATGGCATTTTATGTTTTAATTTTCATACTAATGGAAAAATAAAAGCGCGCTTGGTTCCGGTGCATCAAGCCTTAGTTGATGCTGGACTTAACGACTTTATTGCCTTTGTTAAAGCACATAATCACACACGTTTAATGTTTGATTTACCGGCTAAGTCTGGCCGTTACAGCGAAAAAGTACGCATTTGGTTTACCGGTGAAGGTGAGCGTGCGGGTTATTTACAAAAATGTGCCATTCCTACTGTTGATCAGCTCGGTATGAAAACCGCCATAAGTAGCCTACGACTTAATTTTGAGCAACAAATACGTATTTACGCACTACAGGCGGGCTCAAAAGATGCCTTTAATTATTTAATGGGGTTTAACGAATACCCCAATGATAAATTTGACGATACCGCCATACTAAACAACGTAATACAGCAAATTAGGATCATTAACCCACAGCTGCATTGGCAGCGCTTTACCTTGCGCCAAAGCCACTGACACTATTTGTTACTATTTTAAATCCAAGTAGCCACTTTATTAAATTACTCTCATAAAAAAAACTGCTAGGATATCTAAATCTCAATTTTTAAGGGCATAGAAATGCCTGTTTGAGTCAGTTTCTAACAACAACAATCTAGGGATCACTATGTTTTTAAAAAGCCTATTAACAGTAAGTGTTGCTTTAGCAATGACTACTGCCAACGCTAACGAGTTCGTTATCGAAAAGCTTGCTAAACCAAGTTCACAAAAGGTGTCGTTAACACTCGACCCAAGCCAAGACACCTTTACAGGGATGACAGAAATAGCCCTAGAAGTGTTAAAACCCACTCACTACATTGAACTTAACGGCGTGGCTTACGCAGTTAAAATGGCGCAGCTATTAGGCGATAAAAACTGCGACTTAAATAACGAAATGCTAAAAACAGAAAAAGTGAAATTTAGCTGTGATGAGAAAATTCAACCAGGAAAATACACCTTAAAAATCGATTTTTCAGCGCCTTATAATCGCCAAAGTGTAGGCTTATATAAAACGTTAGACCAAGGCACGCCATACTTATTTACTCAATTTGAAATGAGCGATGCGCGTCGTGCATTTCCGGTATTTGATGAACCAAGTTATAAAATTCCATTTCAGTTAACCATTACCGCACCCACATCGCAAAAAGTCTATGCCAATACGCCAGAGCTAAAAACAGCTGTTAATGGCGATATGACCACTCACTTTTTTGATAAAACACCGCCAATTCCTTCTTATTTAGTTGCAATGGCTGTGGGTCCGTTTGAGGAACTTGAAATAAAAGATATGCCAATCCCAGGGCGTGTTATTACCCCGCAGGGTAAAATTCATTTAGCTGATTACGCAAAAGAAAACATGCCTAAAGTGCTTGCTGCACTTGAAGAATACTTTGGTATTCCATACGTTTATAAAAAATTAGACTCTGTTGCTGTGCCAGAATTTCCATTTGGTGCAATGGAAAATTCAGGCCTAGTAACCTACCGCGAAGATATATTACTGGTTGATTTAGCCGCTGCTACACGTAGTAAAAAACAGCGTAATGTGTCGATTATTGCTCACGAGCTTGCCCATCAATGGTACGGTAACTTAGTTACCATGAAGTGGTGGAACGACTTATGGTTAAACGAAGCATTTGCCAGCTGGATGGCGGCAAAAATTACTAAGCAGCTTAATCCAGAATTTGAATCTCACCTTGATTTACCACAAAACAACGTAATGGCACTGGATGCGCGCTTAAGCACTAAACCTATTCGTAAGCCAATTAAAACCGAAGCCGATATAATGGATGGTTTAGGGCTAGCCTACAGTAAAGGCAGCGCTGTGCTTGCTATGGTTGAAAACTGGATTGGTGAACAGGCATTCCAAAAAGGGATACAGAGTTACTTAAAAAAATTCTCATATAAAAACGCCGAAGCAGCCGATTTATGGGAAGCACTAGGTAAAGCTTCTAATAAAGATGTTGCCAGTGTTTTAAAATCATTTATTGAACAGTCTTCTTTTCCGCTTGTAGATGTAAAACAAGATGGTAAAAAAATTACTATATCGCAAAGTCGCTTTGCTAATGCCGGTGTAGATGCACCTGCACAGCTTTGGAATGTCCCTGTTGGGATAAAATATGGCGCTGGCGATAAAGTAAAAACAGCCAGTATTTTACTTAATAAACAAAGCCAAACTTTAACGCTTGATTTTGAGCCAGAGTGGATTTACCCCGATGAAGGCGCACTCGGTTATTACCGCTGGGTAATGGACGATGCGCAGTTTGACTCACTGATAAAACATGCGCCGCAAGCACTTAATGATCGTGAGCGTTTAGCGCTGCTTTCTGCAACTGATGCACTACTTGATGCAGGTGTGATATCGGCCGCTAAGTTAATGCAAACCTTAGAAGTATTTGTAAGCGATGATCACCCTCGCGTTGCAAATACAGCGTTGGGCTATTTAGTATCGCAAAAAAATACCTTTAAAGATGAAAGTAACGAAGCGTTATGGCCTGAGTTTATTCGCAGTGCAGTAATGCCTGCAGCTAAAAAATACTCACTTGAAGCACAAGCTGGCGAAGACGGTGCAGTTTCGCAGCTACGTGCAGGTGTTGTGTCCTTGCTAGGTTTTGATGGCGAAGATCAACGTGTGATCAGCAAAGCAAAAGAGCAAACGCAAGTGTACTTAAACGATCCGCAAAAAGTGGATCCGTATTTAGCAGCTACCTACCTAAAACTTGCCGCCTATAATGGAGATAAAGCCTTACTTGATCAATTTATGGCAACCTTTAAAACCACTAAAGATCCACAAGTACGCACAAACATGCTGGCAGCAATGGGCTTTATGGGTAAAGCGCAGTTACAAAAGCAAGTGTTAGCCTATACCTTAACCGACGAAGTAACCGCCTCTGATATGCGCACTATTTTAGCGGGTCAAAGTTATAGCGAGTCGCGCCAAGCACTATTTATTGAATGGATATACAACAATTACGACAAGGTAACACAAAGCTTACCGCCGTTTTTTGTGCCTAACTTACCGTACTTTACGACCGCGCGTTGTGATGAACAAAGTTTAGCAACCACGCAAACTTTCTTTAAAGATAAAATTGAAGAAACACCAGGCTATGCGCGTACCTTAAGCAAACTTGAAGAAAGTACCCATGACTGTATTGCGCTTAAAGAGCGTGAACTGGCATCAGTTAATGACTTTTTAAAAAGCAAATAAGCTTAATTAAAAAGTGAAATAAGCATAATTAAAAGCCGCTGAGTTAGCTACTCAGCGGCTTTTAATTACCCGTTAATAATCTGCGTTAGCTTGGCAATAAAGTCTTTTGCTGCTTGCTCTGAGTTAATTTTAAAGGCCACCCCATAGTGAATCGGCTGCGCACTTTTATGAATACGAGTAGGAAACCGCGTCATCTCGCTACTATGAAAATATCCTTGTACTCGTGTTACCTCATCAATTGTTGCAAAATCATCACTAAACACCTCAAAGGCAGGACGAATAATTATTTTACCTTTACCCGCTTCGCTGTGGGTATAAATTGCCTCTTTAGAATTTGCTAACATGTATTCAGCAATGTTTTTAATTTTAAAGTTGCTTCTGCACTTTAACTGAATGAGCTGCTCTGTTAACTCATCTGCACTATAAGCCACGTGGTGATCCCTTTACTGTTTAATTGTGCATTACATTAGCCTATACGCGCTGCAAAGTCCGAATTATTTTACATCGCATACAAAGGCAAGTTTGTCGTTTTTATAACTCATTCGCGTTATGTTTGTCTCACAATATGGGCTTAAGTTAAGCCATTGAGAAATCTCATCGGTGCCGCTTAAATTACGCATATATACACGGTTTTTAACCGCATAAGCCACTGTATTAGCATCTTTTAGAATAAAGTCTTGTACTTGCTCTGGCAACCTTAGTAAATCTTCTACCTGTTTAGATTGTGGGTTAAAGCGTGCTAAAACATGCTGTTCATTTTTTGTGTAGCTAAATAAAAATGTTGCGGTTTTACTGTTATAAATAAGCGTACGCCCTATGTTACTTGCTACCACTTCGCCTTTTGCCGCAGCAACCGAAGTATATTGCAATGTATGTGGCTCACCTAAAATAAACATAACTAAATCGTTTTGAGCGCCCCATGCGTGGTAGCCAACAGGTTCAATCCAATCAAAAATACGGCTCGGTGCTTGCTCTGTATCGAGTGGGTATTGCCACAACTTTTGTTTAGTATCTTGCTCTACCACAATGGCCGATAAACTTTGTTTTGAGGGCATAATAGTGGGCGAATATTCGCTCACCGGCGTATTTGTTATATTGCTTACTTGCTTGGTTGCAAAATCATAATAGGCAATATCGGTTTGACTTTGCTCGCTTGAAATAACTTCATGCGTGAAATAAATACCTTGGTTTGTTAAATAAGGTTGGTTGTTATAGCTGTTTTTGTCGCTCACTATACTTACTTGCATACCGTAAGGGGTATTTAAATCAGCAAGTAATATTTGGCTCTTAGGCATGCTAGCCTGCGCTGTAGCAAGGCTTAGCGCCGCTAAAGAGACTAGCCCAAGCAATGGTTTAATAAGTTTCATGCTTTCTCTCGTTTTAATTTTAAGCACCTCATGATAACGTTATTTGCCGATGGCGTCACTTGACCTAAGTCAGTCAACTCTTTATAACTGTCTTGGTCCTAAAAAAGAGAAAATACATGTCAGCTAAACATCCTATCATTGCTATTACAGGTTCGTCGGGTGCGGGAACTACCACGACCACCAATGCAATTAAACATATTTTTCGTAGCCTCAACATTGATGCGGCTTTTATCGAAGGAGATAGCTTTCATCGTTACACGCGCCCAGAAATGGATAAAAAAATACGCGAAGCACAACAAGAAGGTAAACACATAAGTTACTTTGGCCGTGAAGCCAATGACTTTGGCGCATTAGAAACCTTATTTGGTACCTACGGGGAAACAGGCCAAGGCAAGTTACGCCGATACTTACACACCTTTGATGAAGCAGTGCCATATAATCAATTGCCCGGCACTTTTACCCCTTGGCAAGATCTTGAAACAAACACTGATTTAATGTTTTACGAAGGCTTGCACGGTGGCGTGGTAGATCAGGATCATGATGTAGCTAAGCACGTAGACTTGCTAATAGGCATGGTGCCTATTATTAACCTTGAATGGATCCAAAAATTGATCCGCGATACGCAAGACCGCGGCCACTCTCGCGAAAAAGTAATGGATTCAATCGTACGCAGTATGGACGACTACATTAACCATATTACGCCGCAATTCTCGCGCACCCATATTAACTTTCAGCGCGTACCAACCGTTGATACATCAAACCCTTTTAGCGCAAAAGATATTCCATCTCTCGATGAAAGCTTTGTTGTTATTCGCTTTAGAGGAATTGATGACGTTGATTTTCCGTATTATTTACAAATGATTGAAGGCAGCTTTATGTCGCGTATAAATACCCTTGTGGTGCCAGGCGGTAAAATGGGTTTAGCAATGGAGCTGGTACTTACCCCGCTTATTAAAGACATTATTGTTAAAAAGCGTGCTCTTGAAAACCTAGCCCCTTTAGATATACCTATTTAGCCCCTCTTTTATGATTTACACTTCTAACGTACACTGCTGCTTTTGCTAACAGTGAGGGAAAACGTGTCGCACTCATTAAAAATTATTGTGGGCTCTAAAAACCCAGTAAAAATTAACGCTGCAAAACATATTTTTGCAATGTACTTTCCTGATTGTGAAATTGATTGCCAAGGCGTTAATGCTCCGTCTAATGTGCCCGATCAACCTATTGGCGAGGAACAAACCCGCGTAGGTGCACAAAACCGAGTTACCCACTGCAAAAACATGTACCAAGCCGATTACTACTGTGCAATGGAAGGTGGTGCAGAGCAATTTAGCTATGGTGCTGCAACCTTTGCCTATGTTGTTATTAATAATGGCTCTGAGCAAGCGATAGGACGCAGTAGTAACCTGCCGTTACCACAAGTGTTATATAACGCGCTATTAAACGGTGAAGAACTTGGCAATGTAATGGATAAAGCCTTTAATACCCACAACATTAAGCAAAAAGGTGGAGCAATTGGCCTACTTACAAATAATCACGCAACCCGTGAAAGCACATACACCCAAGCACTTACTTTAGCTATGGCGCCTTTTATACACCCTAGCCTTTATCATCAGGAAGTTTAATGAAATACAGTTATGTACTGTTTGATGCAGACGAAACACTATTCAGATTTGATATTTTAGCGGGTATGACCCGCATGTTTAAAACGTACGATGTACAATTTACCCAAGCCGATTACCTCCATTATCAAAAAACCAATAAGCAGCTGTGGTTAGATTATCAAGATGGAAAAATTAGCGCCGATTACTTACAAGTAACTCGCTTTAATGAATGGGCTGCAAAATTAAATGTACCAGCAAAAGAATTAAACGATGCATTTTTAGATGCTATGGCGCAAATTTGCGAGCCTTTACCCGGCGCCGTAGAGCTGTTAAATAAACTAAAGCCACATGCTAAATTAGGTATCATAACTAACGGATTTGCCCGCTTACAAACGGTGCGCTTAGAACACACAGGTCTAAAAGATATGTTTGATTGGCTGGTAATATCAGAGCTGGTAGGCATAGCAAAACCTAATAAAGCTATTTTTGAGCACACATTTGAGCTAATGGGCAATCCAGAGAAAAGCCAAATACTTATGGTGGGCGACACTGCAACTAGCGATATTTTAGGAGGCAATAATGCCGGTATTGATACCTGTTGGTTACAACACCCAGGGGAGCAGTTACCTGAAGGCATAACTCCGACTTACACAATAGCTACCTTAGATCAATTGCAGTCCATTCTTAAGATTTAGCTAAGGCGTGTTGATTATTGCGGATTAAAATTCAACCATCAAAGCTCAACACGCCCTAAATTAAAAGCAAAAAAAATGACGCTGTTAGCGTCATTTTTTATAACTGTTTGTGAGCGTGTATTTTTTAAAAATACTAAATTAGGCAGTCGCTAATTCAAGGCCGGGTGCAGGCATCGTAACAGGCGTTTCAAATGTTGCCCACTCCCATGCTGACTCAGTTGCCATAATTTTGCGAAGTAACTTGTTATTTAAATCGTGACCCGATTTATAAGCTGTTACTTTACCTAGTAGGTTATGACCTGTCATAAACATGTCGCCCACACAGTCTAATATTTTGTGTTTTACAAATTCATCGCTGTAGCGCAAACCATTTGGGTTTAGTACTTTAAAGTCATCAAGTACTACTGCACTGTCCATGCTGCCACCTAGTGCTAGGTTATTTGCATGCATGTATTCAATGTCTTTCATAAAACCAAATGTACGTGCACGGCTAATTTCTTCAGTAAAGCTTTGCGCCGTAATATCTAAACCAATGCGCTGGCGGCTTTCGTTAATGGCCGGGTGATCAAAAGCAATTTCAAAGTCGATATGAAAACCATCATACGGTTCTACTTCGGCCCATTTATCGCCTTCTTCAATACGTACTTTTTCTTTTATACGAATAAAGCGTTTAGCAACATTTTGCTCTTCAATGCCGCCTTTTTGTAACAAGTAAATAAATGGTAATGCACTACCATCCATTATTGGCACTTCTGAGCTATCTAGTTCAACAATTAGATTATCAATACCCATTGCAGCAACTGCTGCAATTAGGTGCTCAGTCGTAGATAAGCGAACGCCATCTTTGTTAATCAAACAGGTACACAGCTGCGTATCACCAACGGCTTCAGGTGTTGTTTCAAAATCAACAACCGGATCAAGGTCGACACGACGAAATACAATCCCGGTATTTGCGCTCGCAGGTCGGAGAGTTATTGTGACCTTCTCACCTTTATGAAGTCCAATTCCTATGGCTTTGACTACTTGTGCAATCGTACGCTGTTTAATCATAGGTTCGCTCACTTTTAAATCAGTTACAGTTAGACGGCGGAGTTTAACATAAATCCTTTTGCCTTTCAATATTTGTACATATTTCAAACAAAAGCATTAGTAAATGTTAATCAGCCTGCTTACGTAAAAAAGCCGGAATATCAAAATAATCTCCGCCTTCTGATTTATCCGCTTTTTTACTATTTTGCGCTGACGAACTTGCCGTATTGCTTGAGCTTGTAGATGGCGCTTGTTCTTTGCTTTCTACTTGCGTGCTTGGCGCAGTTTCTTCAGTGCTTGTGCCTTGGCTTGCAAAGCTTGGTACGTACATGCTGCTCGATTGGTTTGATGAACTAGCTACATCAGAGCCTGATGCCTTTTTAAAGCCGTTATCAACAATACCAAACTGCGGACGACGATCGCCGCCTAAACCCGTAGCAACAACAGTTACACGTAACTCGTCGCTCATTTCTGGGTCAATAACCGCACCTACAACAACCGTTGCATTTTCAGACGCTAGCGCTTTAACGTGGTTCCCCACAATTTCAAATTCTTCAATCGCAATGTCCATACCCGCGGTAATGTTAACCAAAATACCTTTGGCACCGGTTAAATCAACGTCTTCTAGTAATGGGCTTGAGATAGCGGCTTCTGCAGCTTCTTGAGCACGATCTGGGCCTGATGCAGAGGCTGTACCCATCATCGCAGTACCCATTGCTGACATTACGGTACGTACGTCGGCGAAATCCACGTTAATTAAACCAGAGCGTGTAATTAGCTCCGCAATACCTTGAACCGCACCAAAAAGTACGTCGTTTGCTTTAGCGAAGGCATCTAATAGTGTAGTCCCTTTGCCTAAAACTTTAAGCAATTTATTGTTCGGAATTGTAATAAGTGAGTCTACAATTTCTGACAATTCGTTAATGCCTTGTTCAGCCGCTGCGGCGCGCTTTTTACCTTCAAAGTCAAAAGGACGCGTTACTACAGCAACCGTTAAAATACCTAATTCTTTAGCAATTTTAGCAACCACAGGTGCAGCACCGGTACCTGTACCACCACCCATGCCGGCAGCAATAAATACCATATCTGCGCCTTCAAGGCTGGCACGAATGGTTTCTGCATCTTCTTCAGCCGACTCACGGCCTACTTCAGGGTTTGCACCTGCACCTAACCCTGAGGTTATTTGCGTGCCTAGTTGTACGGTAATATCGGCAGCGGAATTACGTAATGCTTGCGCATCCGTATTTGCAGCTATAAAGCGCACGCCTTCTATTTGTTGTTTTACCATGTGCTCAACAGCGTTACCGCCGCCACCGCCCACGCCTATTACCTTAATTACAGCTTCTTCGCTGTGTTGTTCCATCATATCAAACATGTTTACTCTCCGACTTGAGTACTTTAAAACTCGCCTTGGAACCATTTAGTAATGCGGTTCCACCAATTATTATTATCCTCTGCTTTCGACTTTTGTGCATTCATCGATTGCATAGTGCGCCCGTATTGTAACAAACCTACAGCGGTTGCGTACGAAGGATCGTCTACGTAGTCTGTCAAACCAACTATCCCGATTGGTTTGCCTATTCTCACTGGCATTTGGAAAATGTCTTCAGCCACTTCCATTGCGCCAGTCATTTTAGCAGTCCCGCCTGTAATAACGAGGCCTGCCGCAATTTGGTCTTCTAAACCTGAGCGACGAATTTCTTCCATCGCTAGTTCAAATAATTCTCTAAAACGAGGCTCTACCACTTCAGATAAAGTATGGCGCGACATTAAACGTGCTGGTCGCCCGCCTACACTGGGTACTTCTATGGTGTCTTCGTTGCTTGCCATTTGGCTACTTGCACATGCATATTGTACTTTGAGTGACTCAGCATGTGATATAGGTGTACGAAATATTTTTGCAATATCACCGGTTACTTGATTACCCGCCACCGGAATCACCGAAGAATGACGCAATGCACCGTTAATATAAATAGTGATATCCATTGTACCACCACCAATATCAAGCACCGCTACGCCAAGCTCTTTTTCGTCATCAGTTAATACTGAGTAACACGATGCAAGCGCGGTAAATATAAGCTGATCGACCTCTAAACCACAGCGCTCAACACATTTTTCAATGTTTTTAGCCATGTCGTTTGAGCAGGTTATAATGTGTGCTCGTGCTTCCATACGCACACCGCTCATACCAAGGGGGTTTTTAATGCCCTCTTGCATATCAATGCTGTATTCTTGCGGTAATGCATGCAGCATTTTACGCTCGGCCGAAATAGGCACAGAGCGCGCTATATGAATTACATTTTCAATGTCTTCATCGGTTACTTCGGTATTATTGATAGCAACCACGCCGCTTTCGTTTTGACATTGTATGTGCTTACCAGAAATCCCTAAGTACACTGAGCTAATACGACAATCAGCCATTAACTCTGCTTCATCTATTGCTCGGCGAATCGACTCAGACACTAAGTTTAAATCGTTAACGCCGCCTTTATCCATACCATGAGATACTTGGCTGCCCACACCAACAATACTGAGCTTGTTATCTGCGGTGATTTCACCTACCGTGGCCACCACTTTTGAGGTGCCAACGTCTAATCCAATCACTAGGTTTCTTTCTGCTGACTTAGTCATGCCTTACTCTTATTTTGTAATTGCTGTTCTTGCACAGGCTTATAGCTAACTGCAAGGCCGGTATCATAGCGTAAATCTATTGCATCTATTTGTGCATCTGCACGCTTTTCCATGCGCGGGTACACATCTATAAACCGCTGTACTCGCTTTGCTTTGTCTTTGCGCCCTAAATTTAAGCGCACGCCATTATCTAACCATAACTGCCACGAAAAACGCTCCGAAAGGGCTAAGCTTTTTAACGTTAATGCATTTACCTTTAGCATTTCGTCAAACTGCTTAAACGCAATCCACGCTTCTTTTTCACTGCCTTCGGGGCCGTAAAGTTGCGGTAAATCATTGGCGAGTTTATCGCTGCTTGCTTCAAAGGCATCGCCACTTTGGTTTAGCAATAAATCGCTATTCCAATGGGCTACGGCTTCGTGTTCAACTACGTACACTTGTACTGTATCGGGCCATTGCTTGCGTACCGATACGGTTGCAACCCAGGGTAAATCTTTTACTAGTTGCTGTACGCGTTTTACATCTAGCTCAAAAAAACTGCTTAAATCGGCCTTTTTTATTGCTTTAATTATGGCCTTTTCGTCAGTGTATTTGGGCTTACCTAGCACTGTTAAGTGCTTTATTTGTGCATCTTTGTTCTCTACTAGCCAATCAGATACACCGGTCGTTATTTGCACAAGGCCAATCACTACCACCAGAAAAAAGCTCACTCCAAAAATCAGCGACCAATTAAAGTTAAGTTGCTGTTTTAACTGTTGAGCTTTTTCTAAAAGGGGGTGCATATTAAAGCGTTTGCCCCAAAATGCGAACAACTAATTGCTCAAATGTTGCCCCGTTTGCTTTTGCCGCCATGGGCACCAGCGATTTTTCGGTCATGCCAGGGACTGTATTTACCTCTAATAAGTAAAAATTTCCTTGCTCATCTTGCATGGCATCTACACGTCCCCAGCCACTTGCACCCACTAAATCAAACGCCTCTAACGACATTGTCTGTAAGTGCTGAGTATCTTGCGCCGATAAATCGGCAGGGCAATGATACTGCGTTGTGTTTGATTGATACTTAGCTTGGTAATCGTAAAAGCCATTTGGCGTTGTCATTTCAATAACTGGCTGTACTTCATCGCCTAATACAGTAACGGTAAATTCGCGTCCGGTTATCCACTGCTCTACTAACACTTGGCTATCAAACTTAAAAGCGTGTGTAAGGGCATCTTCAAGCTCTTGAGCGTTACTTGCTTGCGCCATGCCTATGCTTGAGCCTTCGTGTGATGGCTTAACCATTACTTTTTTAAACTCATCCATAATGGCTTTTGCATCAAAGCCTTTTTTAGCATCCACAACGGCATAAGGCGCTGTGCTTAGCCCTGCAGATTTAAATAAATGCTTACAACGTACTTTATCCATTGCCAAGGCTGAACCCAATACATTACTACCCGTGTACGGCAAATTCATAAATTCAAGCGCGCCTTGTACTGTACCATCTTCGCCACCACGGCCATGCAAAGCAATAAAAACACGATCAACCTTTAATTCTTTTAGCTCCCACAAAGAGCGATTTTGCGGGTCAAAAGCAATGGCATCAACACCGGCATTTTGTAGTGCATTAAGCACCGCTTGCCCTGAACGTAGTGACACTTCGCGCTCTGCTGAGTTACCCCCTAGCAGTACTGCTACTTTACCAAATTGCGCGTTTTGTTGCGTCATACTTCACCTTGCTTTAATTTTTCCACCGACATACCTGTTGCCGCTAATGTTTTAACCAATTGCCCTATATTACCAGCGCCTTGCGTTAAAACTAAGTCGTTATTTTGTAAGTTATCTGCCAATACACCAGCAAGCTCTGCGCTCGTTGCTACATGTAGAGGCTCTTTTCCGCGCTGGCGTAAGCTGCGGCACAGGCTTTTACTGTCTGCGCCAACAATAGGCTCTTCGCCGGCACTGTACACATCAAGTAATAAAAGTTGATCGACATCTGCCAATACTTTTACAAAGTCTTCGTATAAATCGCGTGTACGGGTAAACCTGTGCGGTTGATAAACCATAACTAAACGTTTTTCTGGCCAGCCTTCGCGTACAGCAGCAATTGTGGCTGCCACTTCTGATGGGTGATGTCCGTAATCATCCACCAGCATGACATTGCCGCGCTCGTTTTCAAAATTGCCATAATGCTGGAAGCGTCGTCCTATGCCTTCAAATTTTTGCAGCGCCTCTAAAATTGCGTGGTTAGCAATGTTTTGATCTTTAGCCACTGCAATTGCCGCCGTGGCATTAAGTGCGTTGTGCTTACCTGGCATATTAAGCGTGGCACTTAAGCTTTCACCGCTTTTATGTGTCACTGTAAAAGTACAAGTACTTGCTGATTGGCTAAAATCGCTCATGCGGTAGTCGGCATCTTTTGACTCGCCATACGTGATCACAGGGCGACCAAAACGCGGGATCAGCTCACTTGCTACCTGCGAGTCTATACACACTACGGCTAAGCCATAAAATGGCAGGTTATGAATAAAATCCACATAAGTGTCTTTCATTTTCTCAAGGCTGCCGCCATAGGTTTCCATGTGATCTTCTTCAATATTGGTGATCACCGACACCATAGGCTGTAAATGTAAAAACGATGCATCGCTTTCATCTGCCTCAGCAATTAAAAAGTCGCTCTTGCCCACTTTTGCGTTACTGCCCGCGCTATTTAATAAGCCGCCAATAATAAAAGTAGGATCAAGCCCTGCCTGAGCATAAATACTGGCAATTAAACTGGTTGTTGTGGTTTTACCATGTGTGCCCGCAATGGCAATGCCATGGCGAAAACGCATTAATTCGGCAAGCATTTCTGCACGGCGAACTACTGGTATACGCGCCGCTTTAGCTGCAATAATTTCAGGATTTGTTTCGTCAATAGCACTTGAAACAACAACTACGTTGGCATCTTTTACATTGTTTTCGTGATGGCCTATAAATACTTCTGCACCGGCTTTAATTAAGCGTTCGGTCATTGCGCTGTGCGCTATATCAGAGCCTGTAATACGGTAGCCTTCAAAAGCCAGTACCTCGGCAATGCCGCCCATACCCGCACCACCAATACCAATAAAGTGGATGGTTTCTATTCGACGCATAGCAGGTCGAGTTTGTTGTTCTTGTATTGACTTATCTTTCACTTATTTTCTCTTATTTGTTACTTGCTCACAGTGCGAGGCAACGCTTGCTGTGGCATCTAGAATGGCTTGCTGCTTAGCATTACTGGCCATTTGTTTGATTAATATAGGCTTTGCCAAATACGGGTTTAATAGCTCAACTATTGAATCTTTATTAAACTGCGGCTGAGGCATTAAAAGCGCGCCATTTGCGGTTACTAAATACTTTGCGTTGGCGGTTTGATGATCGTCTACCGCATGTGGAAACGGCACAAACACAGCCATTTTACCCGCGGCGGCGATTTCACTAACAGTCAGTGCACCTGCACGGCAAATAACAATATCGGCCCACGCGTAGGCGGCGTCCATATCATCTATAAATTCAGCAACTTTTAGGTCTTCATCTGCAATGTTGTTTTGCGCATACGCGCTTTGTACACCCTCAATATGGCCTTTGCCTGTTTGGTGCCACACTTTAATTGGCGCTGTTTTAGCAAGTAAATTAAACGCCTCTGGCAGTGTTTGGTTAAGCACTTGTGCGCCTAATGAGCCACCCACCACTAAAATATTAATAGGGCTTGAAACATCACGTTTAGCTACATTAGCAACGCTTGCACGTACTGGGTTTCCGACTAATTCGGCTTGCCCTGGTGCAAACGCGCTTGGAAATGCAGCAAGTACTCTATTAGCAAATTTTGCCAACCACTTGTTGCTCATTCCTGCCACTGCATTTTGCTCATGAATCACCAGTGGAATGCCTAAACTTTTAGCGGCAATGCCGGTTGGTCCGGTTACATAGCCGCCCATAGCAAGCACTACATCAGGTTGCTGAGATTTCAATACCTTACGCGCCTGCAATATTGCATTAATTACCATGAATGGGGCTTTAATAAGACGCTTAAAGCCATTACCGCGTACGCCCTTTACATTAATAAAATCAATCTCAATATTATGCTTTGGTACAACATCCGCTTCCATTCTGTCTGGCGTGCCTATCCAGCTTACTTGCCAGCCTTGCTCTTTTAAATAATCGGCTACAGCAATACCTGGGAATATATGCCCGCCTGTACCACCGGCCACAACTACTAATTTTTTACTCATCGCTTACCTCCGCGTGAGGTGGCTTGTTTGGTTGCCATTTTAGTTTCAAAATCAACACGCAATAAAATACCGGTGGCAATCGTCATTATTAACAAACTTGAGCCACCATACGAAATAAACGGCAAGGTTAACCCTTTAGTTGGTAATAACCCCGCACTGGCGCCTACATTAACCATGGTTTGAAACGCAAACCAAATGCCAATAGCAAACGCAAAATAGCCTTCGTATTCTTTGCCACATTTTAAAGCTTGCTGGCCTATTAAAAGCGCCCTAAATACAAACACAGCCAATACACATAAAATACTTGCTACACCTACAAGGCCAAGCTCTTCACCTATAACGGCAAAAATAAAATCGTTATGTGCCTCGGGTAAATACTGTAACTTTTGCACACTGTTACCTAACCCTTGGCCAAACCAGCCGCCTTGGCTGTAGGCCATAAGCGACTGTACTAACTGATACCCTTTACCAAATGGGTCTTCCCAAGGGTCTAAAAAGCCCACCACTCGCGCCATTCTGTATGGCTCTACAATAATCAGTAATACAACAAGCCCTACGCCCGTTAAAATAAGTACAAAAAACTGCCACAGTTTTGCGCCAGCCAAAAATAACAGCCCCACAGTTGTTACAAACATAACCACCACGGTTCCTAAATCTGGCTGTAGCAAAATAAGCAAGGCATACACTGCAAATACAGCAATGGGCTTAGCAAAGCCTTTAATATTTTCTTGTACTTCTTCGCGCTTTCTTACCAAGTAGCCTGCTATATAACTGAAAAAGTATAATTTAGCGGCTTCGGCCACCTGAAAACCAACAGGTCCAATGGGAATCCAACGCTTAGCACCGTTGACTTCGCGACCTATTATTAACACCGCAATAAGCAGCACCATACCAAGCAGTAACAAATAAGGGTTTGAGCGTTTCCACCAATCCATAGGGACACTGGCGGCAATCCAAAACAAAATAAATGCCATTGCTAAAAACATGCTGTGGCGAATGGTAATATGGTATGAGTTATCAAACAGCCTTTCGGCTGTAGGCATTGAGGCACTAGTCACCATTACAAAACCCACACCTATAAGCATTAACATGCAATAAAGCAGTGGCACATCGTAAAGCTGTGCGGAGGGTTTTGGGGTGAGTGTTTCTTTTAAATCGGCAAAGGCAATCATAGCTGCCCTTCCATTACACATTGCACAAAATCATCACCGCGTTGCATGTAGTTGTTGTACATATCAATGCTGGCACAGGCAGGCGCAAGTAATACAATGTCACCGCGTTTACTAAGTACTTTTGCAAGTGCCACGGCCTCTTGCATATTATTTACTAAGTGCGATTTACTGGTAAGTGCAGCAAGTTTATCTGCATCTTTACCAAAGCATACAAATGCTTTTACATGGCTTTTTATATATGGCTTTAACGCACTTATATCAGCGCCTTTAGCATCACCACCGGCTATTACAATCAGGTTTTCTTGATCTGAGGCCAAACTATCTATTGCCGCTATAGTCGCGCCCACATTAGTGGCTTTAGAGTCGTTAAAGTATTGAACACCATTTTGCTCATCTACAAACTGACAACGGTGGGCTAAACCATTAAATTGGCTAAGCGCCGCTGTGTACTGTTCTTTACTAATATCAAACGGGCTTAATAACGCCATAACCGCCAGTGTATTTAAGTGATTGTGCTTGCCAACTACCGCAAGCGTGCTAACAGGTAAATATGCCTCGCCTTTTACTATAAAATGCAGCTCATTATTGCGCTCAGCTAAGTGGTAATCACCTTGGTCGGTGCCAAAGCTCATTTGCGGCGCTAAAGAGCGACTAATAGGTTTAGTTTGAATGTCATCTGCGTTGGTTACTAAAAGCTCAGCATTGTTATATATGCTTAATTTTGAGTCGATATAGGCTTGGTAGCTGTCGTAACGATCTAAATGATCTTCAGATATATTTAATACAGTGGCGCTAATTGGTTTTAAGCTTGAGCTGGTATCGAGTTGAAAGCTTGAAAGTTCCAGCACAAACACATCAAAATCATCGCTTAATAGATCAAGTACCGCAGTGCCAATATTGCCACCTAATGCCACTTTGTAACCTGCAGCTTTTAGTACCTCGTAAGCTAAGGTAACAACCGTTGATTTACCGTTAGATCCAGTGACAGCAACAACCGGTTTTGTATTTATACGAGCAAACAGCTCAACATCACCAATTACTTCAACGCCTGACTCTATTGCTTGAGCAATTGCAGGAATTTTTAAACTAAGCCCGGGGCTTATGATGATCATGTCGGTTTTACAAAGTGCGGCGCTACCTAAGTCACCAAAATGCGTATTAAGATCAGGAGCATGCTCTTTTAGCCAATCCATACCTGGTGGCGCAACACGGCTATCAACGACCTTTGGTACAAAACCATGAGATAATAAAAAACGCACAATGCCCAGACCGGTTACACCGAGTCCGAGCACTGTTATATGTTTGTTTTTTATCTCGTTTAAATACTGCATTTATCGAATCTTTAATGTCGCAAGGCCAGCAAGTACTAGCACAATTGAAATTATCCAAAAGCGCACAATAACACGTGGCTCTGGCCAACCTTTTAGCTCGTAATGATGATGAATCGGCGCCATTCTAAAAATGCGCTGTCCGCGTAGCTTGTATGAGCCAACCTGTAAAATTACCGATAAAGCTTCCATTACAAACACACCACCCATAATAATAAGCAGTAGCTCTTGGCGTACTAAAATAGCAATAATGCCCAGCGCACCGCCAAGTGCTAGCGAGCCTACATCGCCCATAAATACTTGGGCTGGGTAAGTGTTAAACCATAAAAAACCTAACCCTGCGCCAACAATAGCGGTACACACAACCACTAACTCACTAGCCAGCGGTAAATGCGGGATATGTAAGTAAGCTGAAAAGTTAATATTACCGGTTAAATAAGCAATTATGGCCAGTGCAGCAGCCACTAAAATAGTCGGCACAATCGCCAAGCCATCTAAACCATCAGTCAGATTTACCGCGTTTGAAGTTCCCACTAATGCAAAGTAAGTAATTACAATGTAAAACAAGCCCAATTGTGGCAATACATCTTTAAAAAATGGCACCACGAGTGAGGTTTCTGACGCTTGCGTACTCGTAGCATACAGTGCAGTTGCAACCACTAGAGCAATAACCGATTGCCAAAAATACTTCCATTTAGCGATTAACCCTTTAGGGTCTTTGCGTATTACTTTGCGGTAGTCATCTATAAAGCCCACTAAACCTAGCGAGCCAATTACAAATAAGGTTGCCCATACGTATTTATTTGATAAATCAGCCCATAATAAAGTGCTGGTAAATATAGCGCCTAAAATAAGTAAGCCTCCCATAGTAGGAGTACCTTTTTTAGATAAGTGAGATTCTGGGCCATCATCGCGCACTACTTGGCCAATTTGCATTTTTTGTAACGATCGAATGAGCTTAGGGCCAAAATAAAGCGACATCATTAGCGCTGTTAATATGCCTAAAATGGCACGTAAGGTTAAATACGAAAATACATTAAAGCCACTGTAATATTGGGTTAAATACTCTGCCAGCCAAACTAACATTATGATACTCCATTGATGGCTTGTTGCTGGCCATTTACTAAATCGGTTACTAATAATTCCATGCGAGAACTGCGCGATCCTTTTACCACAAGTGTGGTTTTACTATTTGTATTATTAAGACTGGTTTGAATTTGCTTGAGCATCTCTTCACGGTTAGAAAAATGACGGTTTGGCTTATCAAAAACATCGCTTGCGTATTTACTTAACACGCCGAGTGTAAATAGCTCATCTATACCTTGCTGTTTTGCGTATTCACCTACTTCTTGATGGTAACTTCTGGCATCTTCGCCAAGCTCTCCCATATCCCCCAGTGCTAAAATACGGTGGCCTTGAATATCACTTAATAAATCAATGGCAGCTTTTACCGACTTAACATTAGCGTTGTAGGTATCATCAATAACAGTTAGCGAGTCGCTCACTTTAATTAAATTTACTCGCCCTTTAACATCGCCCATGGTGGCAAGTGCAGTGGCTATTTCTTCAAGCGATACATCAAACTCACTGGTTAAAGCCGCGGCAATAAGCGCGTTGCTCACGTTGTGCTTACCTGGAAGTGCAAGTTTAACGGGTACTTTTTGATCTTGTGTACACAATAAAAAGCTCGCACGAGCGTTTTCGTCTAGGTTGATGTTTTCAGCCCAAATATCAAGCTTTTCAGTACTTGAAAAACACTTAACAGTGCGCCCTTTTAACTTATCAAGCCAGTATTGGCTAAATTCGCTATCACAGTTAACAATGGCGACACCCTCGTCTTTTAGGCCATCAAAAATCTCACCTTTTGCTTTAGCAACGCCCATTAAGCTACCAAAGCCTTCTAAATGAGCAGCGGCAACATTGCACACCACAGCCACATCGGGTTTAGCCATGGCGGTTGTATAAGCAATTTCGCCTAAATGGTTGGCGCCAAGCTCTATAACAGCAAAACGGTGCTGCGGCTCTAAACGTAATAGCGTAAGCGGCACGCCAATATCGTTATTAAAATTACCTTTTGTGGCGAGCACATCTCCGTGCACCGATAAAATAGCGGCGCACATTTCTTTTACCGTTGTTTTACCCACACTGCCTGTAATGGCAATAGTTTTAGGGTTAACCTGCGCCATAACTGCTGCACCTATATTGCCTAATGCAATACGGGTGTCGTTAACAACAAACTGCGGTATATCTACATCAACTTTGTGCTGAACAATAACGCCTATAGCGCCTTTTTGTTTTGCGTCAGCAATAAATTTATGGCCATCAAAATTAGGCCCTTTTAACGCTAAAAACACCTCACCTTTGCAAATACTGCGGGTATCGGTATTAATATTTACTACATTAAGATTATCACCTAGATAATCGGTTGCTAGCACATTAGCCAGCCAATCAAAGTCCATTGGGATCATTGAGTTATCCCTCTTACTGCTTTTTTTAGTTGTTCTTTTACATAACTGCGATCGCAAAAGTCGATACGTTGATCGCCAATAATTTGGTAATCCTCGTGGCCTTTGCCGGCAATTAAAATAACGTCATCCGCATTTGCATTCTCTATTGCATAGCGAATGGCTTTTGCTCTGTCTGCCTCTAAATGAGCTTTTTCAGGCTGCGATAAACCCGCTGCCACATCTGCTAAAATAGCATCTGGATTTTCTGAACGCGGATTGTCGCTGGTAACAATCACCTTATCTGCATTTTGTTCTGCCGCTTGCGCCATTAAAGCACGCTTGCCTTTATCTCTGTCGCCGCCACAGCCAAAAACACAGCTAACCCCACCAGGCACATGCTTTTGTAATGCTTGTAAAGCCAGAGCAAGTGCATCTGGAGTATGGGCGTAATCAACAACGCACGTTGGTAAATTCGCTTCGCTAAACGCTTGCATACGCCCCGCAACGGGGTGTAAATGTGCGCATCCAGCAGCTAATTGCTCAAGCGGGTAACCAAGCCCTAGCAATGTTGCCAGTGCTGCGGTTAAATTATATAAGTTAAACTCACCAAATAGAGGCGATGTTACGCTAATATCACCCCAACTTGTGTTCAATTGCGCCGAAATACCACTTTTAGAATATTCCACATCAGAAAAATACACATAACGCGCATCTTGCGGCGCTAAATTTTTCCGGCCATAGCAAATTAGGTTATTAAAATTGTATTTTTCTAGCCATTGCTCTGCTTGGCCATCGTCTTGATTTAATACCACAAGTTCTGGCTCAAAATCGCGAAACAGCATTAGCTTAGCGTCGCCATAACTTGCCATATCACCATGGTAATCAAGGTGATCACGCGATAAATTAGTAAACACCGCTGCTTTAAATTGGCATTGAGCCACACGCTGCTGCACTAATCCGTGCGATGAGACCTCCATCGCTACAAGCTTTTTTTGCTGCTGCTTTAAGTCATGCAATATGTGCTGCAAGTCAACAGCCGAAGGCGTGGTATTAATAAGTGGCGTTAGTGTATCTGGGTGGCCATAGCCTAATGTGCCTATAATGGCCGAAGGAGTACTACAAAACTGCGCTAAATGCGCCATCATGGCTGTTGTTGTTGATTTACCATTAGTGCCCGTTACACCAATTAAATCGAGAGATTGGCTTGGGTTTTCATAAAATTGGCTTGCCAGCTCTGGGAGTTTTTTATCAAGCTCAGTTACTAGATAAAGAGGCTCAAATTCAACGTCAAATTCGCACAGTCTATCGGCAATAATGGCTGTAGCGCCATTTTCAATTGCTTTGGCAATAAACTGTCCGCCATCAAGTGCATGGCCTTTTATCGCCACAAAAACATCACCGGGCGTTACCTCACGGCTATCAAGGCGCAAATCTTTAACTAGCTGCGAAGGTGCATCTATGTCGATATATTTTAAAATAGCCTTTAAATCACGCATCGTTATCTTTACCTTTTACGTAGGCCACTTCTTCCTTATCAGGGGCTACGTTTAATATTCTTAATGCGTTAGAGACGATTTCTGCAAATGCAGGGCCTGCGGTGGCACCTCCATAGTACACATCGCCACCGGGCTCATTTATCATCACTACCACAGCCAAGCGTGGGTTACTTGCCGGCGCTACACCTGCAAAATAACCTACGTATTCATCACCGTAACCACCAGCAACTGCTTTTTTAGATGTACCAGTTTTACCAGCTGCGCGGTAGCCATCAACTTTAACGTTTCGGGCTGTACCGTCTTTTTCAAACACGCTTTCCATCATGTGAACAACGGCTTCTACGTCTTTTTGTTTAAAAATACGTTCGCCTTCTGGCACACCGTCTTGCTTTAAAATTGTAAGTGGACGGTTAATTCCACCGGCACCTAACATGGTGTAAAAACGGGCCATTTGCGCCGTACTTACCGAAATAGCATAGCCAAACGATAACGTAGCAATTTCAAAATCAGACCAGCGGCGGTTTGGGTAAAATAAGCCGCTGCTTTCGCCAACCATACCTGTGCCCGTATCGCTACCAAACCCCACTTTTTGATATAAACCAACTAAGTAATCTTTAGGTACTTGTTGCGTTACTTTAGCCACGCCCATGTTTGATGAGTACTTTAAAATTTCGCGAAGCGTCATTTCACCGTGGTTACGGGTATCTTTTACTAAACTGCCGCCTAAACGCATCCAACCTGGGTAGGTATCAATGGTGTCGTCGGCTTTAATTGCGCCGTAGTCTAGCCCAGCTAAAATGGCTAGTGGCTTAACGGTTGAGCCTGGTTCAAACAAATCGGTAATTGCGCGATTGCGGCGTTTATGTGGTTGTGCATCGTTCAAATTATTTGGATTAAATGATGGGCTATTTACCATGGCTAATACTTCACCGGTTTTAACATCCACCACCATGGCTGACCCCGAGGTCGCTTTATACGTTAGTACGGCAGATTTTACTGCTTTATAAGCAATCGCTTGAATACGTTGGTCAATACTTAGCTGAATGTTTTCAGGCTCTACACGCTCACGCTCATCTAATACTTCAACTTCGCGACCTTGGGCATCTTTACGAATAGTGCGGCGACCTTCTTCGCCTGTAAGGGCATTTTCGTAAAGTTTTTCAATACCTTCTATGCCTTTTCCATCAATGTTTGTAAAACCTATGATGTGCGCGGTTACCTCACCCGCTGGGTAATAACGTTTAGACTCATCTAACAAGTGAATACCCGGTAAGCGTAATTGGCTAATGTAGTTGGCAACAGCAGGGGTTACTTGGCGCTTTAAATACACAAAACGACGGGTGGGATCGTTTAATAAACGCGAATTTACTTTTTTAGGATCGATACGCAATACATCTGCCAGCTCACGCCAACGCAGGTCATTTGCATAATAAACAGAGGTACGCTTATCAAGCTCAGCGGCATTTTCAGCAAGCGTTTTATGATCTTCACCGTTTTTACGCGCCTGTTTTATAACTTTAGCAACAAGTGACTTATGCAATGCTTTAGGATCGGCATACACACTGACTACAGGCACACTTACAGCAAGCTCTTTACCTTGACGATCGAAGATCATACCGCGTTGCACATGTAGTTTTTCAACTCGTACGGTGCGTTTATCGCTTTCTGAACGGGCTTTATCTGGCTCAATAACTTGTAAATAGGCAGCACGCGACACCAGTGTTACAAACACTAAAAACACCACAGTGCACACCAACATAAAGCGCCATGTGATTAAGTTATTGACCTGTTTTTTGCCGCGATTTCTCATTGTATTATTATTACCTGTTCGTCCTGACTGGTAGGGCGCTTCATTTCAAGCTGTGTAGTAGCCACTTCTTCAATGCGCGCATGCTGCGAATAGAACTCTTCTTCTACAAGTAAATAGCGCCACTCTAAATCAAGTTCATCACGCTCTTGTAACAGCGTGTCTTGTTTAATTAGCTGCGCACGGGCAGAGTGTGTAACCTGTACTACCGCTAGGCTTGAAGCGAATATCACAACCAACAAGGCCGAGGTTAGCTTATTAGCTCCTAGGCCTTTTAATATTTCTAAAAATAAATTGGGTTGGCGATTATTCGCTTTAGTGTTCATCCAAGCCTCTGTGCAATCCTAAGTACTGAGCTGCGAGAGCGTGGATTACGCTCAATTTCTTCAGCACTTGGTTTAATAGCTTTACCCACTGCTTTTAACGTCAGGTTTTTATTTATTTGTGCGTCGGTTAAAGGCAGACCTCTGGGTATCGCTTCTCCCTTACTCTGTTTTCTAATAAATTGCTTCACAATTCTGTCTTCAAGTGAATGAAACGAAATAACCACTAAACGTCCACCTGGCTTTAATACTTTTACAGCAGCTTGCAGTGCGGTTTGGATTTCTTCTAACTCACTGTTTATGTAAATTCTGATTGCCTGAAATGTACGTGTGGCTGGGTGTTTAAATTTATCTTTAACGGGCACCGCTTCATCGACTAAATCGGCAAGTTGCTTAGTTGTGGTAATAGGCGTGTGCTCTCTTACCTCAAGTACTTTGTGGGCAATACGCTTACCAAACTTTTCTTCACCGTAGGTTTTAATTACATGGGTAATGTCTTCAAGCTCAGCTTCGGCTAGCCACTGCGCTGCGCTGCGCCCACTTGTTGGGTCCATGCGCATATCAAGCGGGCCATCTTTCATAAAGCTAAAGCCACGCTCTGCGTCATCAAGCTGGGGGGAGGACACGCCAATATCTAATAAAATGCCATCAACTTTACCTAACAGATCGTTTTGCTCTGCAACATCGTATAAGTTAGAAAAGCGAGTGTGAGCTATAGCAAAGCGAGCATCATCGGCAAATTTTTCAGCCGATTTTATTGCTTGTGGGTCTTGATCAATGGCCTGTAAACGTCCTTGCTCACCAAGTCGAGCAAGTATTTGACCTGAGTGTCCGCCACGTCCAAAAGTCCCATCCATGTATATGCCGTCTGGCTTAATTGCAAGAGCATCGATGGTTTCGTCCATTAATACGGATACGTGTTCAAATTGCGCAGTCATTAGCTTGTGTTTGCCTTTTTTAGTGCCGTTAGAGTGTGAAATTATCTAAATCTTGGTTTGCTTCAAAATCGCCGAGCCTTTCCAGCTCAGTGTCTTGGCGCATTTGTTCGTGCCAACGCGCTTCATCCCAAATTTCAAATTTATTCATTAAACCAACTAGCATGATCTTTTTGCCAAGTTCTGCGTGGCTACGCAATGAAGGCGCCAGCAAAATTCGACCATTTTTATCAAGTTGATACTCTGTGGCATTACCTAACAACATACGTTGCATTCGGCGAGCGCGTGGATTCATATTAGAGATTTTAGACAAGCGGCTTTCTATTTCTTGCCACTGTGCAAGAGGATACAACCATAAACACGGTTCGTTTAGCGCAATGGTACATATAACCGTTCCTTGATCTTCAGACAGCAGTTCGTCTCGGTACTTAGTCGGTACCGCAAAACGTCCTTTATCATCCAAGCTCAGTGAACTAGCGCCACGAAACATAAAAAGCCTACTTTTAAATTGTGTAATCGAGTTTCGATTAATTTGATCCAGTTAGATCCACTAAAAACCACTTTTTACCACAGTGCTCCAGTTTAGGGCTTGACAAGCCTTTTTGTCAAGTAAGCTGACCAGCTTTAACGTCTCGCTAAGCTAGAAAAAATAAGGCTTTACGCAAAGCGATTGAATTACGTGGGAAAAAGTGGAGGTAGCAGATAAAATTTTTTTAAAGCGTTACTAATAACGTTTGGTTTACATAATTTGCTTACTGAATAATCAATGAATAATTACAAAAAAAAGTATGTAATTTATAGCCATGTAAAATTTACTTAGCGCAGCAGCAATACTTACTTCATGCTGCTTTTTATTTAACCTACCGCATCCTACAAAAAACAAATAAAATCAACTAAATCAGCCTATTAACCCACTTCTTAATAATTGGTTTAATCGTTGCATCTGCTATAGCACCAGTTAAATTTTTTTATTTTATTTATTAAGGATTGATTATGGCTACTGCAACAAATACAAAACCGAATACTGAAACAAACATGAAATCTGATCTTAAACAAAAAGAGAGTGAGGCACCGTTGACTGAAAAAGCAACGTCTGTAGCACACGATGCAGTAGATGCACTTTCAAGCAAGGCATCGGTTGCTGAGTCAAGCGTACGTAAAGGCGCTTCAAGCTCTGCAGAAGCATTAAGCGAAAAACAACTTATTGCTCGTGAAAAACTATCTGAGTGCAGCGCAAAAACGCGTGCTTTTGCCTCAGAAAATCCGCTAGCAACAGCGGGGATTGCTTTTGCAGCGGGTATGCTTGTAACGTCATTATTTCGTCGTAAGTAATAGATAATGAGTAGCTCACAAACAACAGCAACCACGGATGGTAATGCTCAAAATCAAACAACCGATGACCCTACCCAAAAGGATGATTGGCAGGATCATATAGCAAAGATCATTGAATATTCTGACCAGCTCAAGGAGGATTATAAAACGCAAGGAAAGCTTACGCACCAACTTGCAAAGGCTGAGTGGAAGCTGTCGTTACGATCAATGGCGTTGATCACTATATTTTTAGGATGTTTTGCCAGTGGTTTGATTTTGTTGTGGGCCGGCTTACTAGGTGCAATTGGCTACGGTGTATATGATTTATTTGGCTCGGTTTGGCTTAGCTTCGCTATTGCTGCACTCGCGCAAATACTTTGTTTAATTTGGCTTTGGCGAAATACCGTATACCTAAGTAATAAAATTGGTTTTAGTAAAACGATTAAAAGTGTGAAGCAACTTTTAAATTTATAAGGAAATAATCATGCTCGTTAATTTTCTAATTAAAGAACCCAATGAGAACGTTGACACGTTAAATACGCAAATGGATTTACAGCAAGCATTAAAGCGCCAGCACCATGCGGCAATAAAGTATCGCTTTAAGCGCTTTGCAGCCACCAAGGTAGGATTGGCATCAGCCTTTTTAGCCGGAGCAACAGTTCAAGCTGGCAAAAGCGAAACCAGCTTTGTGCGTAAATACGGCTGGCTGGTAAAATTATTTGCATAGCAGCAATTGCATTTATAAAAGTTTTTAAAAGTGCAATTGCTACTTACTATAATGCCTTCTAATACCTCTTAGCCCAACTCGAATCTATTATGGTTTTGGCTAAAGTTTAATGCCGGCCCTTTTGGAATTATTTGCGTTGGGTTGATCATTGTGTGGCTAAAATAGTAATGTCGCTTAATATGATCAAAGTTAACCGTACTGGCTACTCCCTCTATTTGGTATAATTCACGTACATAGTTACTAAGCGCTGGGTAGCTTTCAATAGTGCGTAAATTACACTTAAAATGCCCTACATACACGCTATCGAACCGGATAAGTGTTGTAAATAAACGCCAATCTGCCTCGGTTAATGTGCCCCCCATCAGGTAACGATTTTTACTTAGTATGTCCTCTACTTTATCAAGTGCTTTAAATAACGCAGTAAATGCATCATCGTATGCTGTTTGTGTGGTTGCAAAACCCGCTTTATATACCCCGTTATTAATATTGGTATAAACAAGGTCGTTAATTTCGTTAATATCTGCTTGTAATGACTGTGGGTAATAGTCATCCGTATTATTAGTAATTTCGTTAAATGCGGTATTAAACATACGAATAATATCTGCAGATTCATTGCTAACAATTTTATTTTGCTGCTTATCCCAAAGCACAGGTACAGTTACTCGCCCACTGTAATTTGCATCGTGCTTAGTATAAATTTGATGCAAGTATTCACTATTAAGTAAATCATCGCCGCTACTTAGGTTACCTATATCAAAGCTCCAGCCATTATCTAGCATATCTGGGCTAACTACCGATACGCTAATAATATCGCTTAGACCTTTTAGCTGTCTAAATATAAGTGTGCGATGCGCCCACGGGCACGCTAAGGCAACATATAAATGGTAGCGATTTGCTTGCGCTTTA
The DNA here is from genome assembly GCF_030296835.1 of Pseudoalteromonas sp. MM1. Lineage (NCBI taxonomy): Bacteria > Pseudomonadati > Pseudomonadota > Gammaproteobacteria > Alteromonadales > Pseudoalteromonadaceae > Pseudoalteromonas > Pseudoalteromonas sp. MM1. The sequence continues at coordinate 3,087,942 of NZ_AP027922.1, forward strand.
AAACCGCCGCTTCCTGTAGGCCCTGGGCTACCATCTTTTGTGATCCAATTCCGAAGCTTTGCTGCCTCGCGTTTAAATTTACCATTATTCGAGTCAGTGTCGTACCATTTATCTTGCCATTGGCCATCAACTAATAAACCCATAATAACCTCCTCAATTAACGATTAAATGTTGCCAAATTCACCGTTTTGATAATCACGCACCGCTTGTTTAATTTCCTCTTGCGTGGTCATTACAAACGGGCCCATATGTGCAATAGGCTGATTAAGCGGGTTACCAGCTAAAATAAGTATTCCCGCACCCTTTTCTGAAGATACGTCAATGTCACTGTTTTCACTTAGTATAAGTAACTTGCCAGCATTAAAGGTTTGCCCATCACCCGAAATAAGCTCACCTGTATGAACATAAATCATTACTTTACGCTGTTTAAGCCCTGCTAACTGCATGCGTGTATTAACAGGGAGAGTAACATTGGCCAGTGCAGCATTGGCCGCTAAGCTCTGCAAACTCGACGTTAGCGTGTAATTGTCAAACTGCCAATTCCCCGCAAGTGCAGTAAAGATAACGCCTTGCTTGTTAGTTACTTCAGGTGCTGGATTTAGTGTCGTGTCTTGATAGCGTGGCGCACGCATTTTTTCGCCGCTGGGCATATTGATCCAAATTTGAAAGCCATGCAGCCCTTCTTTTGTATCTGCCAATGGCATTTCACTGTGCATAACGCCTCTACCTGTGCTCATCCATTGTACATCACCAGAGCGGATCGCTTTTTTGTTGCCCATTTGATCTTGGTGCTCAAAGCCACCTTTAATAATGTAGGTAAAAGTTTCTATGCCACGATGAGGGTGCGGTGGAAAGCCACCAATATAGTCACTTTCATTGTTAGACTTTAGCTCATCAATCATTAAAAAGGGGTCGAGATATTTGCCATCAAAACCAGGTATTCGGCTAATGTTTACACCATCACCATCTTGTGTTCGATAAGCTGTTAACAATTTTGCTATATTCATATTTAAAATACTGTAGTAGATTAATTAATAAGCTTATTAAAGCATTCATAAAGCAATACAACTATGTCTTTAAATCGAGCAAAACGTTCTATTTTTTAGAAAAAAGAGTGTCTACATCGATAATTCGCTTATTTGGCATAATAAGCTTCATGATTAAAAGCACAGATTTAAACTGATTTATAATAACTTTTTAATACAACCCTATATTTTGTATGGTTATTTTCAGCTTTTATGTCTACAATCACTTTTTAGGGACGCAGAGCTTAAGGAATACTTATTTTTACTTCATCACTTAAAAGTCAGCTGTATAGGTTACTCATCCTACTTAGCATTCCAGGTGCCGCAGTAGCGGTATTTACGCTATGGTATGAGCGTGATGCTGCTATAGAAAAAAGTGAAGAAAGAATAGTAAACATAGCTAAGCACCTGACACAACATCAAAAAATCATGGTTGATGATGTTAAACGCATTACTATTTATTTAGCCGATAAAACTGCAAATAATCAAACGCTCCCCACAACTTGCCCTAACTATTTTTATGAAATAAAAGCCCTTCATCAGAATATTGCAAATATAGGTATTGTTGATAAAAACGGCGACTTACAGTGTGTAACCAATGGCCGTAGTAAAAATATTAATATTAGCGATCGTACTTATTTTCAAAATGCCATTAGTAATAAAAGTTTCTCGGTGGGGTATTTTCAATACGACCGAAGTATTCAAGCGCAAAGTGTCAATTTTGCCTACCCAATTATAGATAGTAATAACCAACTTAAAGGCGCACTAGTTACCGTTATTGCGCTGAATTGGTGGAATATAGCCCTAAGTGAAGCTAAATTACCTAATAATGCTAAAGCTGTTATTGCCGACTCTAATGGCTTAATACTTGCCAATTACCCTAATCAACCACGTGATTTAGGCCAAAAAATTACCGACATAGATTTACTGCATGAAAAAAGCTCGTTAACCGTATTTAAGAATGCTGAAGGCGAAAACCAGGTTTTTCATCGCTCAGTTATATACGAAGACGACCATGATAATAATTTAGATATTTATATAGCCGTTTCGGTTGAAGACTTTATTAATACAGTTAATAAAAACTTTGCTAAAACTATTTTTGCGTTTTTATCGGCTATTGCTCTGTTGGTATTGCTAGCTAGGCGCCTAATAAAACAAAGTATATTTAAGCCTATCGCTAATTTAACCAAAGCCACAGATGAACTAGCAGATGGCGCTATGCCTAAACATATTAAAAAGCCCAACAGCCCAGAGCTGCGTGCCCTTTATGACCGTTTTGCTGTTATGGCGCAAACCCGGCTATCTGCAGAGGCAAAATTAAAAAATAAGCACAACGAATTAATGAGCTTATTAAATGCTTTACCCGATACCTACATACGTATAAATGCCCAAGGTAAAGTACTGTATGTTGGCGGGCATATTAGCCCTTTGCTAAGCATTGAAACTGACAAAGCTTTAAAATTAACCGATGTACTCCCTAAGGCCAACGCCGAGTTATTACTTTCTCATTTAGGTGCTTTAGAGGGCTCACAAACCGTTGAGTTTACATTGCTTAAAAAATCTAAAGAGCACTATTTTGAAGCAAGAATAAATACGCTTAGTCATAATGAATACATTATTGTTCTAAGAGATATAAGCCAAAAAAAGGTCAACGAAAAAGCGCTTCATTTAGCGTCGCTTGTATACAGTAATAGCAGTGAAGGGATGATGATTACAGACCCTGATGGCGTTATTTATGACGTAAACCCTGCGTTTTGCGAAACAACTCAATACAGCAAAGAAGAAGCGATAGGTAAAACCAGTCGTATTTTAGCGTCTGGTAAACATTCAAAAGCATTTTATGAAAAAATGTGGGGTGAGCTCAGGGAAACAGGCCGTTGGCAGGGTGAGATAATTAATCGTAAAAAGAATGGCGACACCTATACCGAATTCCTGATCATAGATACCGTTTACGACGATAAAAACATGCCTACTCGCCGGGTGGCTATATTTACCGACCTAACAGAAAAAAAACAAGCCGATGAAACCATATGGCGAAAAACTCACTTTGATCACTTAACCGACCTACCAAATAGGTTAGAGCTTAAAGAGCGTTTAAATAAACGCTTTGAAGATGTAACTGATGAAAAGTGCGAACTTGTTGTGATGTTGCTCGATATTGATCACTTTAAAGATATCAACGACACATTAGGCCATCATTATGGTGATAACCTACTTAAATTAGTTTCTCAGCGAATAATTCAAGCAGCGGTAAACGCCAGTTTTGTCGCGCGTATTGGCGGAGATGAATTTGTGATTGTATACAACCATGTTAAAAGTGCTCGCCATATAAACCAAATTGCCAGTAATGTATTGCAAAGTCTTTCATCAAGTATACAGCTTGAAGACGAAGAGCTGTTTATTAGCGCCAGTATGGGCATTGCATGTGCACCTAACGATGGCCAAAGCACAGAGCTGCTATTAAAAGCTGCCGACCAAGCCATGTATAAAGCTAAAAATAACGGCCGTAATGGGTTTGAGTTTTTTTCAAAAGATATGCGTATTCATGCACAGGCGCGCATGCAGTTACTAAAAGATTTACGCACCGCTATAGAGCTTGAACAATTTGAGTTATTTTATCAGCCTATTGTGGCCTTAAACGATTTACACATTCACAAAGCCGAAGGGCTTATTCGCTGGCATCATCCTAAAAAAGGGTTAGTCTCGCCGACGACGTTTATACCGCTTGCTGAGGAAACTAGGCAAATAAATGCGCTGGGTCAATTTGTATTTACTCAAGCCGTACACACCCTAAAAGAAATAAACACCACCATGGGAGAGCAATTTCAAATTAGTATCAATGTCTCGCCCGTTCAGCTATCTACAACCGACAGTGGAATTGATGACTGGTGTGAGATTTTAAAAGCAGCCAAACTCCCTGCCACCTCAATTGTTGCCGAGATCACAGAAGGCCTGATGGTCAACCCAGAGCCACTCACACAAAGCCGCTTAAAAACATTAGTGCAATCGGGAATGCAATTAGCACTGGATGATTTTGGCACCGGCTATTCATCGCTCGCTTACTTGCAAGAAATGGACACCGATTACTTAAAAATAGATAAGCGCTTTATTGATAACATTAAAGCTGGGAGCCAAGAGCTTGCCTTATGCGAAGCCATTATTGTAATGGCCCACCAGCTTGGGCTCAAAGTTATTGCCGAAGGAATTGAAACGCAGCAACAAATGCAGCTACTACTAAAAGCGGGATGCGACTACGGGCAAGGTTATTTGTTTTCAAAGCCGGTGCCTAAAAAAGAGTTTATGACGTTGCTAAGCAGCAAAAAAATGGTGATTGCCAATAATAAATAAGTTGTTACGCAATAAATAAAGTGTCTACACGGTCAGGTAATGTAATCAATAGTAAGTAGTAACAAGGTTTAAAATGGCAAAGGCAACACTCGAGCAATGGAGAATGTTTAAAGCTGTTGTAGAGCATGGTGGATTTGCCGGTGCGAGTAGCGCGGTATTTAAAAGCCAATCAACCGTGCACCATGCAGTGCAAAAGTTAGAGTCGGCACTGCAAGTAAAATTGCTTGAAGTAAAAGGCCGTAAAGCGTATTTAACCGATAACGGTAAGCTTATATTACGCCGCGCCGAATTTTTAATAGATGAAGCCAGCAAAATAGAATCGGTTGCCGCAACCTTAAGCGAAGGTATAGAAAGCACATTAAAAATAGCGGTAGATGAAGTGTTTCCACAACATTTATTGTACCAAGCGCTAAGCCATATTAATGAGCAATACCCGCTGGTAAAAATAGAACTGATAGAAAGCGTACTTAACGGCGCAAACGAATTACTTACCAATGCAGTGGTTGATTTAGCCATTACCTCTATTGCGCTTTATGGCATTAACTGCCATAGCTTGTGCGATATAGAATTTATTGCCGTTGCGCACCCTGATCACCCCTTACATCAGCGCACTGAACCACTAACCTACAGAGAGCTTAAATTACATAGGCAAATAGTTGTCCGTGACTCAGCAACGCACACTAGCCATGACGATGGCTGGCTTGGCGCTGATATGCGCTGGACAGTAAGCCACTTACGTAACTCTATTGATATGGTTAGCCAAAACTTTGGTTATGCGTGGTTGCCTAGCGCGCAGATTCAACCCCACCTTAAAAACAATACACTTAAGCCCCTTAATTTAGAGCAAGGAACAACCCGCTCCCTAAAGCTCTATTTAATGTGCACCGACAATGATCGATTAGGCCCTGTTGGTCAAACATTTACTCAGCATTTAATAAACTTGTGTAATAACAAACACAACTAAGAGTTTGTTGGTTCATCTACATCAAGGTGATCAGCTACATAGGCTCCGCGTTTACCGCGCTCTTTAGCGGGGCCTTTGGTACTATCTTTCGCTGTTTGTTGTTCGGTCGCCGCATTTATTACCGCCCCAAGCGTAATAATATAGGCACTTATATAAAGCCACATTAGCATAATCACTACCCCACCCAACGAACCATAGGTTTCGTTGTAGCTTGCAAAGTGAGAAACATAAAACGAAAAACCAATTGAGGCTAAAATCCATAATACAGTCGCAATACAAGAGCCAAGTGTGATCCAACGCCATTTAGCGGGTTTTCTGTGTGGTGCATAGCGATACAAAAGCACCAATGCAAAATTAAACATAAAGGCGAGTAATGGCCACGATATTAACTTTATTAGTAAGTCTATACTTTCTTTTAAGCCCACTAAATTAAGTACTATGGGTAAAATACCTATAATTAGCAAAGCAAAAATGGCCACTAAAATAGCCCCTACCGAAAATAAAAAACGCACCAACTGAGCATGAAAAAATGAGCGTTTTTCGTATTCGTGGTAACTAATATTACAAGCTGTAATAAGTGCCTGGCTGCCTTTAGAGCTACTCCAAATAGTAAGAATAAGTGTGCCAATTGCGCTTAAGCTTAAACTGGCGTTAGAGGTTTGAGCCAAGCTCGAAACCTGAGATAAGATTAAATCACTGGTACTTTGCGGTAATAAGGTAACTATTTTACTCAGATGCTCACTAATATCGGTGGGCGATGAAAAATACGCATACACAGAAACCATGGCAGCAATAGCAGGAAAAATAGCAAGTAAAGCATAAAACGCAACGCCCGCTGCAACCAAGGATAAATTATCTTGGCTCATTTGCTTAAAAATACGTTTGGCTATATCCCACCAACCAATAACCGGAATATGTACTGGCTGCTCGGCATGCTGCCCTCGTTTAGGATTGCTCATTGTTTGCTCCTTTTTATCTTATATTGAGCAAAAAGTTTGCCAAGCTGCATTTATAGCATTGGTATTAAACTTGCTGTTTACTAGATTATTTAAAATACCAAGGTAATACGCCATGAACAGCCTTATAACTATGCTAATTGCAGTGAACACCACGGCTGTGAATGCCTTAAACACCCCACAAAGCGTGCTCAGTTGGCAGTATTTATACGCCCAAAGTGTGCAATTACTTCACGCCACAGCGCAAATATTACCCACTCTTTTATTAGGTTTAATCCTTTTAACTATTAGCTACTTTGTCGCCAGTCCTTTGTCTAAGCTGTTAGTAAAACCGCTCATTTATATGACCGACAGTAAACTTGTGCACTTAGTGGCCAAGCGCGGGATTAGCATTTTAATTTTATTGTTGGGCGTGTATTTATTTTTACGTTTAGCAGGACTTACCGAATTTGCTATTGCCATTATGAGCGGTACCGGATTAATAGGTTTAATATTAGGTTTTGCTTTTAGAGACATAGCAGAGAACTTTATTGCTAGTTTGCTATTGAGTGTGCAACGACCATTTAGAATAGACGATGTAATAGAGGTAGATGGCCGCTTAGGTGTGGTTAAAAAGGTCACTGCTCGCGCAACCACCTTAGTTGATTACGATGGCAACCATATACAAATACCCAACGCCACGGTTTACAAAAATACCATTAAAAATCTAACCGCAAACCCAAAAATGCGTGCCAAGGTGGTGATTGGCATAGGATACGATAACGATATTCGTTACTGCCAAACGCTCGCCCTTAAAATTGCTAATAAGCAAACTGGCGTTATTACTGAGCCACCTGCACAAGTGCTGATTAATAACTTAGGCAGCTCAACAATTAACTTTAATCTGTTTTTTTGGGTCAATAGCGAACAACACAGTCCGTTAAAAGTGGCCTCGCAGTTAATGAGAGAGCTAGTAACCGAATTTACTACTCAAAACATCAGTATGCCAGACGATGCGCGCGAGCGTATTTTAATCAGCACACCTGATGAGAATAATACACAAAAGCCCACCAGCAACACTGAGCAGCCTTTAACTGCTCAGCAAACCAATAAGCAGCTGCAGCAACAAAATGAAACCGTTGACGATGTAAGCAGTGATACCGACGAAATTCGTGATCAAGCAGAAAAATCACGCGATCCTGAGCAGGGTAAAAATATTATTTAAGTTCAAGTTATAAGAGAAAATAAAACCATATACAGCCAATTTACAACTTAATAATGTTTTAAACCTTAAAAAATCAAAAAATATGATTAATTAATGCATTAAATATAACTTTTGTTATATCAATAATAAAAGTTATACATATGGCAACCTATTGATTTTATATGAGTTATTAAACGCCCATCGATTAAACTGCCTTTTGCGCACCTTTCATTATTAATAATTATTCAAAAAGTTATATTAACAAACCACCAATCAAAAACAATAAAACCAATAATATTCAATATGTTATTAACAAAATCTCGCTTGGCATTATTAATGCAATAACAATAATCTAACAACTTTAGAGCTTAATTATGCACGTGTACAAACAACCCCTATCTAAAAAGGCTAACAAGAGCTTGCCCATATCCTTGCAAGCCCCTTTTACGGCCTGTGCACGTGCCAGTGCGATATACGCGTTAACGTCCTAAGCAAAAGTTAAATAGCTCCCACTAAAATTATAAATAATTGGAATAACATTATGACCAGTACAACAAGTATTAATAACAACGAGCCTAAAAAAATGGCGCTCTGGCTAAAAATACTCATAGGTATGATAGCGGGTATTTTTGCCGGCATGCTGCTTGGCAATAATGCTGAATATATAAAACCCCTTGGCCAGCTCTTTATTAGCGCCATTAAAATGTTAATTGTACCGCTTATATTTTGCTCATTAATTGTTGGCGTTACCTCAATGAAAGACACCACCAAAATGGGCCGTATTGGTGTTAAGTCAATCGTATTTTATTTAGCCACCACCGCAGTAGCTATTTCCATTGGTTTAGGCCTTGGACTGTTGTTTGAACCTGGTGCAGGCTTAAATATGGTTGCAACCACAGTGGCGGATGCAAAACCTAGCCCTACTCTAGTAGACACCATTGTAGGTTTAGTACCCAAAAACCCTGTAGGCTCACTAGCCTCAGGTAATATTTTACAAATTATTGTGTTTGCGTTGAGCTTAGGCATTGCTTTAAACCTAATTGGTGAAAAAGGCGAACCCGCTAGCAAAATGTTTGAAAGCCTAGCCGATGCAATGTACAAATTAACTGAGCTTGTAATGAAGCTTGCACCATACGGTGTATTTGCATTAATGGCGTGGGTGTCAGGCAAGTACGGACTGGATGTATTACTACCACTTATAAAGGTAATTGGCTTAGTGTACCTAGGCTGTATTATTCACGTTTTAGTGCTGGGTGGCGGCTTTGTAGGCCTACTAGGCAAGCTTAACCCACAACGTTTTTATAAAGGTATTATTGAAGCGCAAATTATTGCTTTTACCACCACAAGTAGCTCTGGCACCTTACCTGCCAGCATAAAATGCGCGACCCAAAACTTAGGGGTATCGCGTACGGTATCAAGCTTTGTACTGCCAGTAGGTGCCACTATTAACATGGATGGCACTGCTTTATACCAAGGCGTATTAGCGCTGTTTATTGCCCAAGCCTTTGGTATTGACCTCACCACAACAGATTACTTAACCATTATTGCTACAGCTACTTTAGCCTCTGTAGGCACCGCAGGTGTACCTGGAGCTGGCCTTATTATGCTTTCGCTAGTACTGACCACCGTTGGCTTACCACTAGAAGGCATTGCAATAGTTGCCGGTATTGACCGAATTCTAGATATGGCGCGCACTACCATAAATGTAACTGGCGATTTAATGGTTACTTTATTAATTGGCAAAAGCGAAGGCGAGCTTGACGAAACCCTTTACAACCAAAACAACACAGCGGCTCAACCCGCTAAGCAATAGCCTGCGTTTTAGTAATTTGATAGAGAACAAACCATGACTAGTAAACTGATATATTTACCCGTTGCATTAGGTGTTATTGCCTTAGCTAAACCTGCCCACGCAGATATTACAATTGAAGGTTTAAATGGCCTTGAAGCCGTTAAGCTATTTGGCGATATGCGTATGCGTTTTGAGCGCACCGAAGGCGATACAATTGACTCAACAAGCCGCGCTCGTTTGCGTGCTCGTTTTGGCATTAAATACGCGGCGACCGAAAACTGGTCAGCACAAATGCGCTTTAGAACAACCTCAAGCCAGCACGATTCAACCCACCAAACCTTTGGCATCACCGATACCAGCGATAACGATGACTTTGGGTTAGATCGCGCCTTTATGAAATACACAGGGCTTAGTAACACCCAAGTATATATTGGTAAAGCGGCCCCCGTTTATATGCATTCATCAGAGCTGCTTTTTCGTGACGATATAGCGCTCGAAGGTGTACAAGCAAATTGGAGTAACAACGCGTTTAGTGTTAATGCAGGGCACATCATCCTTGAAGAAAATGTTGATAATGGCGAAGGCAAACGCGATGCCAGCTGGCAACAGCTGCAAGGTGTATACGCTACTGAATTTAATAACGTAAAAGTCAAAGCAGGTATTGGCGGCATTTTTGTAAGTGCCTCCGATACGGCGTACGCCAGTGCTGAGTCAGGGCTTGATGATGACCAAGCGGGTAACGTAATGACCTACAACCTTGATGTACGCTATGGTCCAGTGCGCTTTGCAGCCGATTACTACACCAGTGAAGCCGACACTGAAAACACCGCCTATACCGTACATGCACGCTATCAAATTAATAAAGAGTTTGGCCTGCGTTTTTACGTGCTGCGTACCGAAGCTTATGCACTACCTATGAACGGCGCGTTTACGCAAACTAATACACCGGGTTCATACACCAATATTAAAGGTACGCGTGTACAACTAGATTATAAAATTGCAGATAACTTAAATGCCGATTTAAGGTGGTACAGCGTGGATAATATTAATAATGATATACCCACTAACAACAATGGCCGCGATCGCATTCAAGTAAATCTAAACATGAAGTTTTAAGCGCACTCCCCCAACCAAATAAAAGCGATTTAATAGCTGTTATTAAATCGCTTTTATTTTTAGCAGTAAAAAGACATAACCTACCTAGTTAGTATCAAAACTCATGGATAACTTATTTTTAGTTACCTTATAATGCAAATAAATAAGACCTAAAATCATGCCAAATTCGTTAGTACCTAATTTATATAAAATTAAAATACAGACTATAGTCCCCTTCCGCCAACTAAAAATAACCATTTTGCAGCTGTAAAAGGAATATAAACGCCATTTTATTTGTATTGCTTACACAATTAACTAACGGACTAACTCAAACTAAAAATGCAGAGGTTTACACACTTGTTCAATAAACAAAACGCTTGGTTTTATGTACTAAAAATAGCGCTACTATGCCTAATGGCGATCAATAGCCTAAACAGCTTAGCGCAGGCTAATTTAACTGAGCCTAAACAAATAATAGTGGGCGGCGATTTTAACTATCCACCCTATGAGTTTATTAACGAAGATGGCGAGCTTACAGGCTATAACGTAGAGCTTAGCCAAGAAATAGCGGCGGTAATGGGGCTTAATATAAAAATAAAGCTGATGCCTTGGGCCGAAATAAGAGCCGAGTTTGACCGCGGAAATGTAGATATTTTACAAGGTATGGCCGCCACACCCGAGCGCACCGACCTATATAAATTTAGCCCGCATACGTTTGTAAACCACTCTATTTTTGCGCGTGACAATAGCCCTAAAATTACCAACTACACAGAGCTTGAGGGTTTTCGTGTGATTGTTCAAAATAACGGCTCAGCCTTTGATATGTTAAAAGACTCTGGCTTAAAAATAACACTCATACCCGTTGAAACGCACGCCGATGCTCTGCGCCTGCTCGCCTCTGGGCGCTATGACTTTGCTGTAGTTTCAAACTTACCTGGCTTGTATTTAAGTAAAAAACTAGGGCTATCAAACATTACTGCTATTTCTAGCCTAGAAAGAAACAGGCTTTATGGTTATGCCACTAAAACCGCAGATGAAGCACTGTTATCGCAATTTACTCAAGGTTTAGCTATTTTAAAAAACACTGGTCGCCAGCAAGAAATTTACGACAAATGGTTTGGCCCGTTAAACGTATCGCCATGGTCAAAAGCTGGGGTAATCGCGGGTATATGTGTAGTGGTGCTGCTACTAATTAGTACCGTAGTGATAATATGGAACAAAGCCCTGCGTAAAAAAGTAGAAAGCCGCACCAAAGCGCTACAAGCGCAGCAGTTACAGCTACTTCATGCTGATAAAATGGCCTCTTTGGGGGTGTTGGTTTCGGGAGTGGCCCACGAAATTAATAACCCATGTAGCATTTTAACTTTGAATTTTCCGTTTATAAAAGAAGCCTTTGAAGATGCAACAGACATACTCGATGAGCACCAAGCACGCCATGGCGACTTTCTTATTGCGGGTGTAAGCTACCAACGCTTCAAACAAATGTTGCCAGAAATTTTAGACGATATGCACATCGCCAGTAACAAAGTAAAAGGCATAGTAGAAGATTTAAAAAACTTTGCGGTAAAAGGTGAAACATCGCACGAAAAAACAGAGCAATTAGATTTAAACTTACTAACAAACCGCTCTATTCGCTTAGTCACAAACCAAATTAAAAACGCTACAGACCACTTAGAGGTTAACTTAGCCAATTCGCTACCTTTGTTTAAAGGCAGCGGCAGCCGCATCGAGCAGGTAATCGTTAATCTAATTTTAAATGCTTGCCAAGCGCTTGAAGACAAATCGCAAAAAATCATTATCACCAGCTATTTCCATACTAAACACAATCAGGTTGTGCTGAGCATTGAAGATCAAGGCGTAGGCATTGATCAACAGCACTTAATTAAGCTTACCGACCCGTTTTATACCACCAAACGGCAATCGGGTGGCACCGGTTTAGGGCTTTCTGTATCAGCAGGGATCGTGGCAGATCACCAAGGCCAACTCACCTTCAAATCAACACTCGGTAAAGGCACAAAAGTAAAGCTTTCACTACCCTTATTACAACACGAGAGTGAACTATGAATACTAATTTATACCCTAGTTTTGAGGTCCTCATTTGTGATGACGACAACAGCTTTTTACGAAGCATATCGTTTGCAATAGAGCGCTACTGCGGCATTAACAACATTGTACAATGTAACGATAGCCGCGATGTAATAGCTAAACTAAACCAAGGAAATATTCGTGTTGTATTGCTTGATTTAAACATGCCACATATCAGTGGTGATGAACTTATTGCGCAAATTACCGAGCTTTTTCCGCACATTTCGGTGGTGATCATCAGCGGCATTAACCAAGTTGAAGCCGCTGTAAAATGTATAAAATTAGGTGCTTATGGTTATCATGTAAAAACAGAAGATCCCGAACGCCTAAGTAACAGCATAATGCAGGTGGTGCGTTTTCAAGAGCTAAACTTAGAAAACCAAGCCATGCGCGGCTACCTACTAGAAAATCAAACAAGCCTGCATTCTGCGTTTTCTAAAATTATTAGTGTGGATCATCAAATGCATTCGGTGTTTAATTACATCGAATCTATATCAAACAGCCAGCAACCTATTTTAATTACCGGGGAAAGTGGCGTAGGCAAAGAACTTATAGCCAGAGCCATTCACGAAACCAGCGGTTGCAGTGGTGAGCTTGTGTGTGTAAACGTAGCCGGCCTTGATGATAACTTATTTTCGGATACCTTGTTTGGCCATAAAAAAGGCGCGTTTACGGGCGCAGAGCAAGCCCGTAAAGGTATGATAGAGCGTGCATCAGGCGGAATATTATTTCTTGATGAAATTGGCGATTTAAACCTCGCCTCACAAGTAAAGTTATTAAGGCTTTTGCAAGAAGGCGAGTATTACCCAGTAGGCAGCGACACCCCAAAACGCATCAATGCGCGCATTATTGCAGCCACTCACCAAAACTTACTCACTAAAAAAGAAAATGGCGAATTTAGAAATGACTTATACTACCGTTTAAAAATTCATCATGTGAATATTCCACCACTTAGGGAGCGCAAACAAGACATCCCTTTACTGCTAGAGCACTTTTTAACGCTTGCCGCACAAGAATTTAATAAACCGATGGCAAGTATTCCAAAAGAGCTATTAATTTTACTCGAAAACTATACATTCCCTGGCAATATCAGAGAGCTGCGCGCCATGGCCTTTGATGCAATGAGCACCCACCAAAGCGGCGCACTATCTATGAAAGCGTTTGAAAGCGTACGCAGCGCCGTGCCCACAATAGATATGCATGCCCAGCTTTCAAAACCACTGTTTGAGTCGTCATCCACTTTGCCTACACTAAAACAAGCGGCAGAGTTATTAGTCGCCGAGGCAATGAAGCGTGCCAATTCAAATCAATCATTAGCTGCACAGTTACTTGGTATATCGCAACCAGCATTAAGTAAGCGACTTAAAAAAGGCCAGCTAGAACCTTAAAAACAACAAAGATTTAATCAAATTTTAGGCACAAAAAAGCCCGCAGCATTAACTGCGGGCTTTTTTGTTGAATGAGTGAGTTAGCCATGTAAGTCAACAGGGAAAATAATATAAAAAACTAAAAATCAATATGTTATAGTTTTTAGTAAGGGAAAATATACAGACTTTGGCACAGTATTTATGCACGTTTATAGATTAAACTTAGGTGTGTGCTCCATAGAAAGCTTTGATTTACCATTACTAACTAACGTTAATATGTATTAACGTTAGTTGGTTACGGTGACTTATAATACTTGTGATAATTAACTTATACTATTCTAAGTTTTCTTTTTAAAAAGGTTGGTAATACCTGCACCACCACCAACAGCAAGGGTTGAAGCTAAAATAATTTTAACTAAATCAAATTGTTTCAATAGCATTGCGGTCATCACTAAAACAAAAACCAGTAATACAACACCAAATAAAACAAAGACTGATCTTCTATGTTGTTTATCACTTAACTCTGCATCCAACTGCTCTTGTTCGGCTTTATTATCGATGTATTTTTCTGCGGCCGTAAAACCCTTTTCAGCAATCATTTCTACTGTTTGAGCTATCTGTTCAATATGTTTCATTCTCACATTCAGCTGCTCAATATTTGCAGGTAAATCTTTCTCTATTTTTATCTGGCTATCGTCTTTCACCGTACATCCTTTTACTAAAAATGGAACCAGCCGCGACGAGTTTATGTACTCGACTGACCGGTGTTGTTAAAGCTTTCTTATATCTTTGAGCGAGGGGAGTCAAATCAAATGATGAATACCTCTATTTTGTTTTGACTAGTTATGTAGAGTAGAAAAATCCCTTAAAATACACAAACTTATCATTTCCATTGCCGTATTCAAAATCTTCTTCTCACGCTCATTAAGAACAAGTTCAGCTAATATACAACAACTAAGTTTCTTAAATAAATTTGATAAGCTCATTTGCACATAGCTTTGGGATATTTAAAGAAGATATATCTACTTTTTTTATCTGGTTAATATAGTTTTCAGGCTCATCATGCTCATTAAATTTGAAAACACGATCTAAGTGCAAAGCTGTAAAACGTGATAAACCTACAGACATAAGATTCAAAATGCTTTTTTTACATGAACCAAATTCTAAATATATATGGTAAGCCTCAATTTCTTCATTTGTCGATAACTTTCTTTCTTCAGCTACATACCTAATAATTTCAATGTAAGCAGAAAAGTACTTTACCATCTTAAACCTGACATCAGTTTCTAATGACTTTAAACAATTACGAATCTCTGTCGAGGGGTTTACATCTCTCTTCCCTTTTTTCTCTTCTAAATAAGTAATTCGCCCACTTAATATTTGACCAATAGGCTTACCCCAAACCCATTGATATGAAAGAAAGCTAAGCCAAGGTACATAACTCTCATGAATATCCCAGTCAAAGCAATGCATTAACACTTTTATAATCTCTTCAACTCTAGCTTTCGCGCCTTGTGTATAAGGATAAATTGGGTAGAAATTTTCTAAAATATTTTGTGAAGATAGGTATAAATAAAGCCTTTCGAGATAATCAGGTCGAATACTTTGATGATTTTTGACTATTTCAGGTGGAAGCGTAACTTGAATAGACTCAATTAAGTGTTTAGTTAAATCTATTGAATCTGAATTATTCTCTGATCGGTATTGTTCAAGAAATAAAGAATCTTTGGCATCTAAATAATCATTATAAAGCTTCCCTACGGCAATATTCGCTTCGTCAGAACTTTTATCATCGAGATGATCAGTATAATTACCCGATAGTACCCTTTGAATCTCAGTTCCACCATCAATCATCAAGTTATTTATCGCTGATGAAATAGTTTGTAACTTATCACCTTTGTAACATTCACTATCCCAATCTTGAGGACGGATACACCAAACATTTCCATGAAATTCATGTAATAACCTACCAGATCGTCCTGCTAAATTTAAAAAATCAGAACGAGACATAGGATTTTCCCCTGACTTCGGGTTTTCTATCACAATATGTTTAGCTGGTAAATTAACACCTTGAAGAAGCGTACTAGTACAAAAAATAGTGGTGATACTTCCTTGCTTATATAATTCCTCTACACCACTTCTTAAAAGTGATGGCATATTTCCGTAATGAAAAGCTATCCCTTTCTTTAAACAATAAAGTAAAGAATACTCAGGATGTATTTCACTAGAAACAAAATTAACAAACACTTCTAACTCAGGTGAGATATCAATTTTTGGTGCTATTTTAGACGCCGCAATAGCTCTATTTTCTGCGCTTATAGGAGTGTTTGAAAACGAAATAACAGCACTATCTCCGCCAGATAGTGACAGAGCAAAATTAGCAATCTGATCCGCAATACTTTTCCTTAATACAAAAGGGATATCAAACTCTCCAATCTGAATATTTTCTCGCTCACCGACAAGCGTTACAGATAAGCGCTTTGTTTTTTTTGGAACTTGATTAACTAGAAGTATATTTTGAGCAACGGGTGAAACTACCTCAGTAAAAAACTTCCCATTATCTGTACGATTAAATAGAGATAAAAAGTACTCTGGATTATTTATTAGCGGACTAGCGAAAAGTAACTTCACATTTTTAAATTTATTTAGTGCAAGGTCTACAGCAGCCTGTAATATAATCCCGCGCTTACCTTTTTGAATTTCATGGGCCTCATCTATGATAAGAGTATCAATATGTGGCAATATATCTTTAGAGCTCAAGAAACTAAATAATCTCTCTTGAGTAAAAATATAAACAACATTAGATTTTACTTTTTCACGATTAATAGGAAAAGGAGCAGTACGAATTATAGCTTTATCTGAACCAATATTTTTTATTGCGCTTCGAACCCTTCCTGAAACCTCTGAAATTAGTGCTCGAGTAGGAACTACATAAACAATGCTCTCCCCATTACCGTCCCTAATTTGCTCTGACAATGACAAGTTCAAAACAAAAGACTTACCAGCTGATGTTGGAGCTGAAATACTTAGGTTTCGCTCCACTTTTAAAGAGTTAAACAGCTGTAACTGAAAGTCTGTTAACTGGATTTCTTGGTCATCACAATAAATTGTATTTTCACTTTCCCTTGCTATTATTTCTAAGCGAAGTGGCGCTGATATACTGTTACCCAAACCATGCCTTTCTTCGAGCAACTTTTTACCAGGGAAGTTACCAATTCTAGACAAAATTACTTCTGCAGCAGATTTAACCAACGTGTTTTCACTATTATGCTCTAACAAACGCGTTATAATCTCATAAGACTTATTAATGTCTTCACCTACCCCAAGGGATAAAATTGAAGAGTAACTTACTAGTGCAGATACTTGCTTGTCGGTTATTTCTACAGAATCTGTTTGTACAAAACTCTTGGGTAATTGTTTTATAACACTTGCCTTGGTTAACTCCCTTAACAACCGAGGCATATCCTTTTTGCTATTCATAAGATCCCTATTAGTCCAAGGCTTTATTAAAGGCATTCCTAAATTCATCTACTGAAGGAAAAGGTAAAAAAAACACTTCGAATGAAAGCTGTTTACACTTCATATTATCAACTTTAGAAAATAATGATTTTGTCAATCGTTCAGAATCACTTAAAAATTTGCTTATAAAATCTGCTGTCATTTCCTTTGGCGTTGACCCATCTAAAGAAGTAAAGTCTTTAAAGTTATAACCAATAAGGCATGCATGGTTAAGCCTCACATTCGGACCAGCCTCTCCACTTATGATCAAAGATGAAATGGATTTTTTAGTTTCATCATTTGAGTACTTAAAATGCTTTGTAACCATCGTAAATTCATGCTCTAGCATATCGACGCTGTGAAAGTCATCGATGCTTTTCAAAGCTGCTGTGATGGCAGAGATAGGGTCTATATAGAGCTTTGCTTCTCCGAAGAAAAAGTCGACCATATCGTCTTGTTCACTATATCTTGCATGTATCCCATCGGATCCTTTCACCTCATCTCGATGATTTGTTTTTAATTCCATTTTTGACACAATTTGAGGGGCACCTAATACAGCTTCAACAAGGAAAAAAAGTAGTAATTCGCCAGCCTCTCCCGTTCTATCAGGATTGTTCTCTCCAATTTCAGGGTGCCTAAAGAGTTTTCGTGCTTCTTTAGTTAATCTAGTTGAATCTCTGGCTGTTAAAACGTCAGGGCGGTTCGCAGAAGATATGCAATAGTCAATAATGTATTCGTATAACAGATTGGCTAGAGCCTTAACCATTGGTTCGCCATTCCCATTTAATTTTAGGTAATGAAGTCTAACTTTGGTATTGAGTTCATTAATATCATATTCGTGCTCAATAGAACCTATACATGAATCAAAGGTCTTTTTATCAACTGATGCGTAATGATTAATTTTCATATTTTTTATACCAATCAATGAATTTACCAGAAATTGTTTTAGTAAGACTTGATCGATATTGAAGTTTATCGGGTTTAGATATCCAGCTAGAAGGAAAGTTATCGACCTTATAATCAAAGCCTTCAATGAACTTTTCACATTTGTAAGTGAAATCTTTATCTCTAAATTTATACTCACTAGATTCTAATAGGCTTCTAGCCGCATCAGTAAAACATTGAAAGTTAGTTTTTTCTTTAGCCGTTATAGCTGATTTATAGCTCCAATCAGCATCTGTTGAATCATCAAAGTGAATTGCGTGAAAGCATTTAGTATTAAACTGTCCAGTATTCTTTATACAAAACATGTTTATGTTATCTTCAGAGCCCGACTTCCATGTAAATTCGTGATGGCGGAGGTAAAGTGCAAGTACATTAGCAAATTCAGGGTGAGACCTAGAAATAACTGTTTCGGTGTTCAGTATTTTTTTAAAGTACTCAATTGCTTGAGATTGAGTTTGAAAACTAATTCCACTTTGAAGTTGAATAGGCTTTGCCATAAAAGTCCTTGTAATAATCGGAAACAACCCAATTTTGATATTAACATTTTAAAAACAAAAGTCATCGAAAACTAATTTGGGTCACTCAGGCAGACTACTCAAGTAAAAATTATACAATGTCTATTTGGTAATGTGATAAGAATTAACTACTTCGTTAAGTCGATATATACTAGCACCACCATGCGTGTATTTATAAGTTATACCACCTTTAGAAAGTTCATGCCCAACAACCTGTTGTATCAATGAAAGAACAAACGAATGATTATTACGTATATTACTTATGAAAGTATGTCTGAAGCTGTGATAACTGCGTAGTTCATCTAATTCATTCACACTCGGTATTTCCAGCTCCACAACTAAACGACCAAACCAACTAGTGATACTCTCAGCTGAAGTTATTTCATAGAGAATACGCTCTTGCGCCCGCTCTACATACTCTAAAAAACCAAGTTTGATTAAGCGTTTATGGATAGGAATTTTACGTTTAGCGTTATTCGCTTTGAGGCATTGTGATTCGTATTCATCAGTAACCAATATATAGTTAATATCATCTTCAATACGAATATTAGGCTTTCTCAACTGATAAATTTCTGTACTCCTTGAGCCTGTATACTTGGCTAATAATAGTGACCACTTTTGCCACGCATGTTTTGTTTTCATTGCGAAGGCTTCAAACTTTTTAGGTTCTTCACTATTAAAAGCACCACGTATACGCTGCTCAAAGTCTCATTTTATAGTACATGGTGAAGCTGAAATACTAATGAGTGCAGCTAACAAATAGAAGAAAATTAGTAACTTATCTTAATTTTAGGCACAAAAAAGCCCGCAGCATTAACTGCGGGCTTTTTTGTTGAATGAGTGAGTTAGCCATGTAAGCCGGGTTCTGTCCTTTCCGAAGAAAGTGATAATCATTCGTCTAGGCCATAAATCGCTCTATGGCTCAAGCAACCTACCCGGTTCTCACGTGGGCCACGCGTTCATTATTTAAAATGATAGAACCCTATTTGGTCTTGCTCCGAGTGGAGTTTACCTTGCAACCGACTATTACTAGCGGCCCGGTGCGCTCTTACCGCACCCTTTCACCCTTACCAACCCGAAAGTTGGCGGTCTCCTCTCTGCTGCACTTGTCGTGGACTCACGCCCCCCAGCCGTTAGCTGGCACTCTGCCCTGTGGAGCCCGGACTTTCCTCCCCCTGATCATTTTCGTCACAGGCAGCGATTATCTTGGCTAACTCGGCGCGCAGTATACATGAGCTGTGCCTTGTACGCAGTAAAGATTTACGCTTTTTCGTCAATAATTGTTTTATACAGGGCGTTTTTCTTCATTCCAAAGTATTCTGCAACAATTCCACAGGCTTTTTTCATCGGCATTTCGCTTTCAAGTAACGCCAGCATTTTACGCGCCTCGGGTGGAATATCGTCCACAAGTTTTGGTTTACCTGGCAACATTAAAACAATTTCGCCACGTTGCTTCGTTGGATCATCAGTTAAAAACTGCTTGAGCTCACTCACTGTGCCATTAAAAAAGGTTTCAAAGGTTTTGGTTAGCTCTTTTGCAAATACCACTTGCTGCTCATTTCCAAGTGCCGCTTCTAAATCATCTAGGCTTGCCATAATACGGTGCGTACTTTCGTACATAATGCTGGTAATGCCTGAATTAACAGCCTCAATAAAAAAGTCTTGCCTTGCTTTACTTTTAGCCGGTGTAAAGCCAATAAACTGAAAACGATCTGTTGGCAGGCCCGAGCAACATACCGCAGTAATTGCAGCACACGCACCAGGCACTGGCGTTACATGCGCGCCTTGCTCGCGACATAAATTAACCACCGCGTAACCTGGGTCGCTTATTAGCGGTGTGCCAGCATCTGATACCAACGCGATATTTTTGCCTTCGTTTAGCCAATCAATAATCTGCTGCGCTTTTTGCTTTTCGTTATGGTCATGTAATGCAAAGGTTTTAGCCTTTATACCAAAGTGGCTTAGTAGCTTGCCAGTGTGGCGCGTGTCTTCAGCAGCGATTAAGTCAACCTGCGATAATGTCGCGATGGCACGCTGACTTAAGTCGTCATAATTGCCAATTGGGGTGGCAACAATGTAAAGAGTGCCAATTTTCTGTGAATTCTCCTCATTTAACATTGAGGTCTCCTGCGTCAGTCAGTAATATAAGCAAATCGCGTTAACGTATTGGGAAATCATTGTGCGACTTAAACTTGTTAGTCTATTAATTATATTGTCAGGGTTATCGGCCTGTAGCACAACCGAAAAACCAACTAAAAATAGCGATAGTACTAATGCCAGTGCGAATGCGCTGCAAAATCAAGCAACCAGTGCTAATGCTATTTATAAATTAGCGTTAAACCGCACCGGTGCCGATAAAATTCAATTACTTTACAGTGCTCGTGATGCGGCTATTTCGGAGCAAAGCTGGCCGTTACTTGAAAATATTTGTAATGAGCTTGAGCAAACCCCAAGTGTTGATAAAATTCAAAATCGCTTATACATTGCTTATGCGCAAAAGCAGCAAAATAAAAACGACCAAGCACTTGTTATTTTGCAATCGCTCGATGGCCAACTTAAACAGCCTGAACACTTTGCATGGCATCAATATTTAACTGCCAGCATTTATGCATCACAAAACTTTCCTAAGCGTGCTGCACCTTACTTTTTTAGAGCCTCAGAAACAGCGAATAAAAATAATATTGAGATCCCTGCTCTGCAACAAGCCCTTTGGGATAATTTAACCAAGCTGTCTTCTTATGCGCTGGAACGCTTTAATCGTGGCTCTGTTATTCAACAAGGTTGGACTAATTTAGCTTTGTACCACCAGGTATATGCAAATAGCGGTGTCGAGCTTGATCAAGCCATTAATAATTGGCGCCGTCGTTACCCTGGGCACCCTGGCGTTGCTATTTTACCTGAGCAAGATGAAGCCCTAGCCGACTTAGCCCCAGTAAATATTGAGCGCTTAGCTGTACTTTTACCGCAATCAGGCGCTAATGAGCGTTTAGGTGACGCCCTTAAAGCGGGCATTTTGGCTGGGCTTGATAAGCAAACTATTAACGATACCGTTTTTATTGATGAAAACCTTTCAACTCAAGCCTTAAGCGAGCAACTAAGTCAACTTAATCCAGACTTTGTAATTGGGCCATTATTAAAAGCGAATATTGATAAACTTGCGCAAGCTAAAACACTTATTGATACGCCAACATTACACTTAAATACGTTTGAGGGTGAGCGACTCTCGCTGCAACACTACTTTTTTGCTTTAAATCCTGAGCATGAAGTACAGCAAGCGCTGGAGCACTTTTTAGCTAAAGGTTATCAAAAGCCTATGTTATTAGCACCTAACAATACCAACGGCCAACGCTTAGTTGATTACTTTAACATTCAGTGGCAGCGCTATAGCGAAACCAAACCACAAATTGGTTTTTATAACGATAACAAAGACATGCCAAACACAATCTCCAACTTGTTAGAAGTTGATAAATCTAAGCAGCGCATTAAAACGGTGAAGTCTTTATTTAAACAAGAAGTAGAAAGTGAAACCCGCTCACGTAGCGATATCGATGCTATTTACATTTTAGGTGATGCCACAGAAACACGCCTGATCAAACCTTATTTAGATGTAAATGTAAGTACTTTTGCAGAGCGTATTCCATTGTACGCCAGCTCAAAAAGCCACAGTAAACAAATAGATCGCACCGACAAAGGTGATTTAGAAGGGCTTTACTTTACAGAGCTGCCATGGATGCTTAATTCAACAGTTAAACAACATAATTTACGCAACCAATACAACACGCTGTGGCCTGAAAATGCCGACATAAGCCAGCGTTTATTTGCTATGGCTTACGATGCTGTGTCGGTGCTAAGCGATATTAGGCAGCTGAGTATAATGCCCGGCAATAAGTTTACAGGTTTAAGTGGAAAGCTTTCGGTAAACACCAGCGGGCACATTGAGCGCACACTTGATTGGGCACAATACACAAATAGACGCATTAAAGCTGTACAGCTAGAAACAAAGCAACCCGTGCCTTTATTTATGCAATCAGCCAACGAAAGCACTTCGCTGACGTTTGATTAATCTGGAGCGGCTATGTCGTGGTTTAAAGCGCTGTGGCAAAATAGCCGAGAAAAAGGCCAGTACTATGAACGCCAAGCAGAAAAATACTTAACCCGTGAGGGGCTTACGCCTGTTGAGCGTAATTATTATTGCCCCTTTGGTGAGCTTGACGTGATTATGAAACAGGGTGACACACTGGTATTTGTGGAAGTTAAGTTTCGTAAAAACAATGCCAGAGGCGGCGCAAATTATGCCCTTGGTGCACAAAAACAAGCACGATTAAAACGTACTATTTATCACTACTTGGCAGCAAAAAGCTTAACTAATCAGCCTATCAGAGTCGACTATGTAGCCATTACAGGTGAAGGGGCTGGCAATATAAACTGGATAAAAAACGTACTTTAGAATCATTCACAAACAAATTAAAAACGTCCAGCAACAAACAAAAATGACGAGTAAATTATTGGTAGTCTATGCAAGATACAATTAAAGAAATTTTCACAGAGAGCATTCAAGTACAAATAGCGGCAGGCGAAGTACTGCCAAGTGCACTAGAGTCTGCAGCATTTACCATTGCACAAAGTTTAATTAATGGTAATAAACTTCTTTGCTGCGGTACGGCAAACTGTCATATGCTAGCGCAGCACATGGCCGGCGTATTAGTTAATCACTACGAAACTGAGCGCCCCTGTTTACCTGCTATTGCGCTATCTCAAGAAAACATTAATTTAGGGCAAAATAGCCAAGTAGATGAGCATGATACCTTTGCTCGCCAAGTGCGCGCCTTTGCACAACAAGGCGACCTACTGCTTGCGTTAGCGATTAATGGTAACGAAAAACATATTATTTCTGCTGTAGAGGCTGCACTTACTAAAGATATGAAGGTCATAGTGATGGTAGGTGATGACGGTGGAGAACTCGTTGGCTTATTAGGCCCTAATGATGTAGAGATTCGTACCCCCTCTAAGCGCCCTAGCCGTATTATTGAATCTCACCTAGTTAACTTACATTGCTTAAGTGAACTGGTTGATTTAACTCTTTTCCCGCAGGATGAAAATTATGTTTAAACGCTCTCTTATTGTTTTAGGTACTGTTGTTTTACTGCAAGGCTGTGCAGCCGCAGTGGTTGCAGGAACAGCTGGTGCAGTAACAGCAGCAAATGACCGCCGCACAATCGGCTCTCAAATAGATGATAATAATATAGAAATTAAAGCCAGTATTGCGCTAAGTGAAGTTGAGCGACTAGAAAAGTTTGCCAATGTAGACGCTATAAGCGTAAATGGCATTGTTTTACTAGTAGGGCAAGTTGCCAATCAAGAAATGAAGAACCAAGCTCAGCAAAGCATTGAGGGGCTTTCAGGTATACGTAAAATACACAATCAAATTAGGATCGGTTCTAATATTGGTATAACCACACAAACGCACGACTCATGGCTAACTTCTAAAGTAAAAGCACAGCTTTTAACTGCTAAAGATATACCGAGTAATAATATTAAAGTGGTAACTGAAAACGCTGAAGTATTTTTAATGGGCTTAGTATCTGAGTCTGAGTCTAACCAAGCGGTTAACATTGCACGCAATGTATCGGGTGTAGAACGTGTTATTAAAGTGTTCGAATATTTATAAAAACACATAAAAAACCGCTTATAAAGCACATAAAAAAACCGCTAAATTAGCGGTTTTTTTTGTATTTAAGCGTTACTTGATAACACGTAAATGTGAGCCTTTTTTCTTTTCTGGCTTTTCTGGCGGGGTCTCATCAATAAACTCATCTGATGTCTCTACACTTTCAAGCTCAGGTGCAAAATCGTCTTCGTCCTCTAAAAACTCTTCTGCGGTAAAGACTGTTCCTTCGCCATTTTCACGCGCATAAATAGCAAGTACTGCACCTAAAGGCACATATACCTGCATTGGCTGTCCGCCAAAGCGCGCATTAAAGCTTAGCTGTTCCATATCTAACGAAAACCCAGTTACGGCTGAAGGACCAATATTAAGTACTATTTGGCCATCTTGTACAAACTGCGTAGGCACTTGCACTGCTGGGTAATCTGCATCCACCACTAAATGTGGTGTGCAGTCGTTATCTACAATCCAATCAAAAAAAGCACGTAGTAAATAAGGACGATTAGGCGTCATTATAAACGGATCTCACGCTCTGCTTCAGTTAAAGAAGCTTGGAATGATTCACGCTCGAATAAACGGATCATGTACTCTTTAAGCTCTTTAGCGCCAGAGCCATTAAGCTCAATACCAAGCTCTGGTAAACGCCATAATAGCGGTGCTAAGTAACAATCTACTAAGCTAAACTCTTCACTCATAAAGTAAGGCGCTTCGTTAAAGATTGGTGCAATTGCAAGTAATGCTTCTGTCAGCTCTTTACGAGCTTGTGCAGCATCTGCAGTATTGTTATTGATTTTTTCAGCTAGGCTGTACCAATCTGTATCAATACGGTGCATCATTAAACGGCTACGACCACGCATTACCGGATAAACAGGCATTAGTGGAGGATGAGGGAAACGCTCATCAAGGTATTCCATGATGATGTTTGCCTGATATAAGCCAAGCTCACGGTCAATCAGTGTCGGTACTGTACCATAAGGGTTAATTTCGTGAAGTGCCTCTGGCAAGTTATCCTTTTCAGCCAAATGAATATCTACACTTACACCTTTTTCTGCAAGTACAATACGTACTTGGTGGCTATACATACAGTTAGCACCAGAAAAAAGGGTCATTACAGGGCGCTTATTGGCAGCTACGGCCATGCCTATACCTCCATTAAATAACTAAAACAGCAATAGGGGCTTAAGCCCCTATTGCAAAATTACCTTGTAAAACGCTCAAATTAATGAACATCTCTCCAGTATTCTTTCTTAAGCATAAATGCCAAGATAAATAGGATAACTAAAAATCCAATTACCTTAATACCTAACGCTTCTGACTCAAGGCGTGTAGGTTCACCTACATACTCTAAGAAATTCGTTAAATCACGAACCGCATGATCGTATTCGTCTACGCTTAATTCGCCCTTACCATCTGTTTCAGTACCAACAACCTTAGCCACTGTTTGACCATGTTGTTCAACTTCTTCAATGATAGGTGTTGGTAAACCTTGTAGTTCTTGAAGAACATGTGGCATACCCACCGATGGGAATAACGTATTGTTTACGCCAAAAGGACGTGACTCGTCTTTATAAAACGATTTTAAATAAGTGTAAATCCAATCACTACCACGCACACGTGCAACATTTGTTAAGTCCGGCGGAGCCGCACCAAACCATTTTGCAGCATCGTCTTTTGCGATAGCGTTAAGCATATGGCCACCCACTTTTGAACCATCAAAAATCAGTTGCTCTTTACCTAGCTCTGTTGGAATACCAATATCACGGAACGTACGTTCGTAACGTTGGTACTGCATTTGGTGACAACCAAGGCAGTAGTTCATGAACAACTTTGCGCCACGCTGTAAAGAAGGCTGATCAGATATATCGTTACCTGCTTCCATAAGAGGAACCGAAGGTCCAGCAGCCATAACCATATTAGGCAGCAAGTTTACTGATAAAGCAAATACACCAATAAGTAGCTTTTTCATCATTTCGTTAACCTCTCAGGCAATGGCTTAGTTTTTTCATTCTTACTGTATATAAACAACAGTACGAAGAACATAAAGTAAGTCACAGTACAGATTTGAGAAATTATCGTTTTCATATCAGTTTGTGGAGTCGCACCCACCCAACCTAAAAGAACGAAAGTTACAACAAAACCTGCAATGTTCCATTTGTGGAAACCACAACGGTAACGAACCGATTTAACACGACCACGGTCAATCCATGGTAACAATGCTAGAACGACAATTGATGCACCCATTGCTGCAACACCAATAAGCTTATCAGGGATTGCACGCAAGATTGCATAGAATGGCGTAAAGTACCAAACTGGGAATATATGTTCTGGCGTTTTAAGTGGGTTTGCTGCTTCAAAGTTTGGCGCTTCAAGGAAGAAACCATTCATCGCAGGCATAAAGAATACAACCCAACAGAACAAAATTAAGAAACCAACCACACCCACAATATCTTTTACTGTGTAGTACGGGTGGAAAGGTATTGCATCAACAATATCTTTTTTGTTGGTGTAATACTCATGGAATTTAAATTTAGGCTTATCTTCTTCCGCCACAGTGCCTTTTTTACGTTTTATTTCAACACCGTCAGGGTTGTTAGAACCCACTTCGTGAAGGGCAACAATGTGCAAGAACACTAAAATAACAATAACCAATGGTAGTGCAATAACGTGTAATGCGAAGAAGCGGTTAAGCGTTGCACCCGATATTACATAGTCACCACGGATCCAAAGTGTTAAGTCATCACCAATAACCGGAATAGCCCCGAATAATGAAATGATTACCTGCGCACCCCAAAACGACATTTGACCCCATGGTAGTAAGTAACCCATGAAGGCTTCAGCCATTAATGCTAAGAAAATAAACATACCGAATAACCACAACAATTCACGTGGTTTTTGGTAAGAACCGTAGATCATGCCACGGAACATATGCATATAAACAACGATGAAAAACGCAGATGCACCCGTTGAGTGTAAATAACGTAATAACCAACCGTATTCTACATCACGCATGATGTACTCTACTGATGCGAAAGCGCCTTCAGAAGAGGGAACAAAGTTCATCGTTAACCAAATACCAGTAAGAATTTGGTTTACCAGTACTAACATGGCTAACGAGCCAAAAAAGTACCAGAAGTTAAAGTTTTTAGGTGCTGGATACTGTGCAATGTGCATGTTCCAAACACGTGTCATTGGGATACGTTCGTCTATCCAACTAACAATTTTACCAAACATTAGGCTACCCCTTTTTCTTCGCCCACTAAAATAGTGGTGTCATCAAGAAAAGTATAAGGTGGTACTTCTAAGTTCAATGGCGCAGGAACAGATTGAAATACTCGCCCAGCCATATCAAATTTAGAACCGTGACATGGACAGTAAAAACCATCATCAGTTCCTTCAACTTTTTCACCAAAGTTACCTTGGAAAAAGCCTGGAGAACACCCTAAATGCGTACAAATACCAACAGCGACAAAAATCTCTGGGCGTAATGAACGGTAATCATTTGTTGATGATTCTAGTTGTTGTGGCTCTTGCGATTGCGGATCACGAAGTTGACCTTCATGTTCTTTCATCTGCTCAAGCATTTTAGGGGTACGTGATACAACCCATACAGGTTTACCACGCCACTCGACACGTATTAATTGTCCTGGCTCAAGTTTGCTGATATCTACTTCTACAGGCGCACCCGCAGATTTAGCTCGCTCACTTGGATTCCAAGACGCAATAAAAGGAACAGCAGCCCCAGCCGCACCAACACCACCTACAACAGAGGTAGCTATGGTTAAAAAGCGACGTCGGCCATTGTCTACAGGCGCATTGCTCATCCACTTATCTCCACTATGATTCTCAACACTTGCTATATTGAGAACATCAGTTACAGCAGGTTAATTTTTCGAAATTTTTAAAATAGAAGCGATCATAATTAAAACCCTTGATTAAAACAAGGTTATTCACAGCCTCACGCTCGAATAACCCGACTTGATCAACAGTTTGATAAAGTAAGCTCGAGAATAAAGCCGAATGACTATAATAGCGCTTCTGTAAAAACAATATACTGACCAAGATCAACCCCACAACGAGGAAACAGATAAACTGTACATGGTGATGTTGAACTTGCTCATACTACTTGCCAGCCAATTGTAGCAAAAAATTCCACCAATTAACTGATGGATTTACACTAATTGCGATAATTATTTAACTTTTTTGCAGCTATCTGGGTATTTTTTAACTTTCGTACAGTAAATACGCAGTATTTATAAAATATGATCAGCGCCTAGCCTTAAAAAAGCGGGCTTGAGGTAGGTAAGTACTTAAATTTAAATGCCAAAAACAAAAAACCCAGCATAAGCTGGGTTTTTGAATTCTTGATAACGTAAAAATTAACGTTTTGAGAACTGTGGACGCTTACGCGCTTTCTTAAGACCCACTTTCTTACGTTCAACTTTACGTGCATCACGTGTAACAAAACCTGCTTTACGAAGTTGTGGACGTAATGACTCGTCAAACTCCATAAGTGCACGAGTGATACCGTGACGGATAGCACCAGCTTGACCAGTTGTACCACCACCGGCAACGGTGATGTGAAGGTCAAATTTTTCAGTCATGTCAACAAGCTCAAGAGCTTGACGAACAACCATGCGTGCTGTTTCGCGACCAAAGTACTCTTCTAAAGAGCGCTTGTTGATTACGATGTTACCAGTGCCTGGGCGTAAGAATACGCGAGCACTTGAACTTTTACGACGACCTGTACCGTAGTATTGATTTGCCATGATAGTGCTCCTTAAATGTCTAGAACCTGAGGCTGTTGTGCAGCATGGTTGTGCTCAGTACCTGCGTAAACTTTAAGTTTACGGTACATAGCGCGGCCTAAAGGACCACGTGGCAACATGCCTTTAACAGCTTTTTCGATGATCATTTCAGGCTTTGCAGCTTGAAGTTTATCAAAAGTAGTAGACTTAAGACCACCTGGGAAACCAGTATGAGCGTAGTACACTTTATCTTTGAATTTGTTACCAGTTACAGTAACTTTCTCAGCGTTGATAACGATGATGTAATCACCAGTATCTACGTGTGGAGTGTATTCAGCTTTATGCTTACCGCGTAGGCGATGAGCGATTTCAGTAGCGATGCGACCTAAAGTTTTACCTTCAGCGTCAACTACGTACCAGTCACGTTTTACTGTTTCTGGTTTAGCAACAAACGTTTTCATTTATAAAAATCCAATGTTTTTCAATTAAAACCACAGGCAGTTATTATTAACTACCGCTCTAAGTATGCTACAACCCCTTCGAGTTTTAGACTTTAGCGCCGCTCACAAGTGGCTAAACTATATGAGGACATAGAACGCAACGTGGCAGACGCGGGAGTATACCAGCACTTAAAACACATTGCTACCGAGCGGTTGTTTTTTCCACAAGAAAATTACAAAAATTTATGCATTTATATAAAAACAGCAATTAGGCTACTTTAAACAGTCGATACGCTCTTATTACTGCTAGGCTAAATGCTCTTTTGCTAAATACTCTAAAGACTGCATTTCTTGCAAGCGGCTAATGCAGCGTTTAAATTCAAAGTTAAGGTTACCTTGTGTATAAAGCTCAGTGATCGGTTTTTCAGCTGAAATGATTAATGTCACATGCCGCTCGTAAAATTCATCCACTAAGGCGATAAAGCGTCTAGCTGCGTCATCATTATTTTGCCCAAGCTGTTTTACATTAGAAAGTATAACGGTGTTGTATAAACGGCTAATTTCCATGTAATCAACTTGGCTTCGTGCGGTTTCGCACAATTCGCTAAATTCAAACATTACTACGCATTTAGCTACTTTGCGTGTGTTGATTAATCGCCCTTCTATTTCTATCGGTTGATCAAGCTCTCCTGCCTCTGGCGAGAGCTTATCAAAATATTCAAATAAGTTTTTATCGGCTTGCTCATCTAACGGGCTATGAAATATTTCGGCTTGCTCAAGGGTACGCAGGCGATAATCAATGCCTGAGTCTACATTGACTATTTCTGTGTTTGCTTTTACCAATTCAATAGCTGGAATAAAACGCGCACGTTGCAGGCCATTTTTATATAAATCATCAGGCACTATATTCGAAGTAGCAACTAATACTATGTTGCGCGCAAACAATGCCTGCATTAAGCCGCCGAGTAACATGGCATCGGTAATATCTTGAACAAAAAATTCATCAAAACAAATGATATCGGTTTCGGCTTTAAATATGTCGGCAATAATTTCTAGCGGGTTACTTTTATTATTTAGCTTTTTTAGTTCGTCGTGAACTCGGTGCATAAAGCGATGAAAATGCACGCGCATTTTACGCTCACCTGGCAGTGCCTCGTAAAAGGTATCTACTAAATAGGTTTTACCACGCCCTACACCACCCCAAAAATAAAGCCCTTTAATTGGTTCAGGCTCATTTTTATTAAACAACTTTGCAAAAAAACCTTGTTGCTGCGGTTTTTTATTTGTCAGGTCATCGTATAAACGTTGTAAATGGCGCACTGCATTTTCTTGTGCTTGGTCATGTACAAAGTCATCGCGCTTAAGATCTTGCTGGTAAGTTTGCCAAGGAGTCATATCTAATTACATTTTAAACACAGTTTAATTTGCACAACATATTAACACGCATCTTAACTCGGGGTATATTACCCACAGGATGATTTATATTTGAATCAGGCATTATTAGATATTTTTTCCCAAAGGGGTAAAGTTATGGGCACAGTTACGTGGGTAGGTTTAATTGTTATTACTGCTGTAGTGGCATTTTTTGTTGGTGCATTCGTTACTAAAAAGCAATTTAAGCAAGATGAATTAAAAGAACAAGCCGAGCAAGCACAAAACGCGCTTGAGCAATATCGCCAAGATGTGGCCGATCATTTAGCAAGCACTGGTAAGCTTGTGAATAAAATGAAAGAAAACTACGACCAACTTCTCAACCATGTTGAACAAACTAATCAACTATTACTTGATGATAAAAGCAAAACGCCTAGTGAGCCGTTTTTCTCTAAAGAAACAACAGAGCAATTACAAGCGTCTTTAAAAGAGCGTGAAATTGACCGCTCATCTGCGCAAGCACAACCTGCCGATTACGTATCAGGCGAGTCGGGATTATTTGCAGGGCAAAATGGCGATACAAAAACAGCTAAAGCCTCTTAATATACGATGCACGCTAAAATATGAGCGTTATCTTGAGGAACTTTTTTTTGACCCCATAGTCTTTAAATGTAACAGCTTTATATTTAAATTCGAAAAGGCTGCTTATGCAGCCTTTTTGCTTTTCCTGTGATGTGGAGTACACCCTGACTATGAAAATGAAATTATCACTTATTAGTGCTGCAATCTTATCTACAAGCTTATTACTAAGCCCTATGGCCTCTTATGCAAAACTGCCTATTGCAGTTAACGGCCAACAATTACCTACACTGGCGCCTATGCTTGAGCAAATTACTCCTGGCGTTGTGAGCATTCAGGTTTCTGGGTCAAAAGAAGTGCGTCGTCGTGCAGACCCGCTTGAATACTTTTTTGGTAACCCTCAACCACGTAGCCAAAAGCGCCAATTTAGCGGTTTAGGCTCAGGGGTTATTATTGATGCCGATGAAGGCTATGTAGTAACGAATAACCACGTAATTCAAGATGCCGAAAAAATGGTGGTAACGCTAGAAGATGGCCGTGAGTTTGAAGCCACTAAAATTGGTACCGATAAAGAGTCTGATATTGCATTATTACAAATAGATGCAGATGATTTAACCGCGGTTAAACTCGCTAATTCAGATAAATTGCGTGTCGGCGACTTTGCTGTCGCAATTGGTAACCCATTTGGATTAAGCCATACAGTAACCTCAGGCATTGTAAGTGCATTAGGGCGTAGCGGTTTAAATATAGAAGGCTATGAAGACTTTATTCAAACCGATGCAGCTATTAACCAAGGTAACTCGGGCGGCGCATTAGTTAACTTAAATGGTGAGCTCATTGGCATTAACACTGCTATTTTAGGTGCCTCGGGTGGAAACGTCGGTATTGGTTTTGCTATTCCATCAAATATGATGAAAAACTTAGTCGACCAAATTATCGAACATGGTGAAGTACGCCGCGGTTCATTAGGAATTTCAGGGCGCCCACTTGATGCAGGCCTTGCAAAAGCACAGCAACTTGACGTTAAACAAGGTGCTTATGTGATGCAAGTAATGGATGATACCGCCGCAAGCAAAGCAGGTATTAAAGCTGGCGATGTTATTATTAGTATAAATGGTAGCGATATAAGTGGCTTCCATGAGCTGCGTAGTAAAATAGCAACATTAGGTGAAGGCCGCGAAGTTAAGTTAGGCATTTATCGCGATGGTAAGGTTAAAACTGTAAACGTGACTCTTGATGGCGCATCTGGTGTAACAGCTGCAGGCGACGAGCTACATCCTGCTTTCCAAGGTGCAGAACTTGAAAATGTGCAAAAAAATGGCAACAAAGGGATTGAAGTAACCACCGTTGACCCACGCTCTCCTTCTGCACGCGTTGGCCTTGAAGAAGGTGATGTTATTGTTCAAGTGAACCGCCAACGTGTAGAAAATATTCGACAAATGAATAAAATCATTGAAGATACCCAAGGTAATATTGTGTTAGGCGTTAAACGTGGCAGAGAGTCTATCTTTGTACTAATTCAATAAGTAACACGTTATAAATAAGCAATAAAAATAACAGCAGCACTTGCCGCTGTTATTTTTTTTGTGCCATCATAAAGAATTGCTCACTAACAATAAGAATCTCGTGCTGAAATTACTAAAATTTGTACTTCCCCCTTTATTTGTCGGTTTAGGTATCGCTTTTTTAGTGGTTTTTTTCAGCCCTAATATGCGCGCCTCTTTACTTCCTAATGTTCCCCTGCCCAGTGCTATGAGTTCAAATCATCTTAGTTTTGCTGACGCGGTTAAACGTGCAGCCCCTTCGGTGGTCACTATTTTTTCTGAAAGCATTTCTAAAGAGCCGCGTTACAAACAGCAAAACACCGTTCAAGAGCTTGGCTCTGGCGTAATTATGGCGCAAGATGGCTACATATTAACTAACTATCATGTAATAAATAATGCAGATCAAATCTTGGTTATATTAACCGATGGCCGACGCTTTTTTGATGTGCAGTTAATTGGCTTTGACACTATTACCGACTTAGCCTTATTAAAAATTAATGCCGATCACCTGCCTGTGATCCCCGTGAACGACAATTACACCACAAGCGTGGGTGATGTAGTTTTAGCGATTGGTAATCCACTCAATTTAGGGCAAACCATCACCCAAGGTATAATTAGTGCTACCGGTAAACAAAAAATTACCGATAGCCCTTATAACAACTTATTGCAAATGGATGCCGCTATAAATGTAGGTAACTCTGGCGGTGCTTTGGTTAACTCAAATGGTGATTTAGTGGGTATTACATCAGCGCAGTTTAAGACCCGTGAAAACTTAAATATTCAAGGGATATTTTTTGCTGTACCTTATTCGCTTGCTAAAGAAGTGATGGCAAAGCTAATACGCCATGGCCGTGTAGTACGTGGTTATTTAGGCTTTGAAGGCACCGCAGTAGATAGCACAGGTAAAGAGGTAAACGACAGTCTAACTCCTGTAGCAGGCATGCGTATTACCAATTTAGACCCACTAGGCCCTGCATGGCAAGCTGGCATTGAAGAGCAAGACATCGTTATTAAAATTGCAGGGTTAAGTGTCGCCAACCCGCAAAAAGTACTCGAAAAAATAGGCAATACACAGCCCGGTAAAGAAATAGAATTTGAGCTGTACCGAAACGGTAAAGTAGAAAAAATAATGGTTAGAGTTGCAGAGCTCGAAACTAAACTCTAAACCACAATAAAAAGGTCGGATAGCAATACGCATATCCGACCTTTTTTATGTCTAAAGTAAACGGTGTTTAATCCAGCGTGCTTAATTAAGCGAGTGATTTTCCACCCACCTCAAAGCGATTAAATATTACTGCATTAACTACTTCTGCGCTTAATATTGGCACCTAACCCGCTTAGCTTATCTTCTATGCGTTGATAGCCTCTATCAACGTGATAAATACGATCAACTACCGTTTCACCTTGGGCAACAATCCCCGTTAAAATTAAGCTTGCTGAGGCGCGTAAATCGGTTGCCATTACTTGTGCACCACTTAGACTTTGCGTTTCTCCACAAATAGCAGTGTGCCCTTCTAAACGAATATTAGCACCCATGCGCTGTAACTCTGGTACGTGCATAAAACGGTTTTCAAAAATGGTTTCGGTAATTGTTGCACTGCCATTGGCCACTACATTTAACGCGGTAAACTGCGCTTGCATGTCGGTTGGAAAACCAGGGTGAGGCATGGTTTTAATATTTACGGCTTTAAGCTCACGATTACGCATATCTAAATAAATGCTGTCATCGTTTACTTCAACAAATGCATTCGCAGCACGTAATTTTTCAATTACAGGCTCAAGCGAATGAAAGTCTGTTTTTTTACACAATACTTCGCCTGCAGCCATCGCAGCTGCAACTAAAAAAGTGCCCGTTTCAATGCGGTCAGGTAAAATGCTGTGCTCACAGCCGCCTAAACGCTCTACGCCTTCAATTTCTATACGGCTTGTACCTGCACCCGTAATGTTTGCACCCATCGCAATTAAGCAATTAGCTAGGTCGATAATTTCAGGCTCACGTGCTGCGTTTTCAAGTACCGTTTTACCATCGGCAAGTGCTGCCGCCATAAGTAAGTTTTCGGTTGCGCCAACACTCACCATCTCCATGAAAATTTCAGCGCCTTTAAGACGACCATCTACTTTTGCATTGATATAACCGTTTTCAACGTTTATTTGTGCGCCCATACGCTCTAAACCTTGAATATGTATATCAACCGGACGGGCACCTATAGCACAGCCGCCAGGTAGCGATACCTGCGCCTCTCCAAAACGTGCTACCAAAGGCCCAAGCGCTAAAACAGAGGCTCGCATTTGCTTAACTAAATCGTAAGGTGCAAGTGTTTTATTAACGGTTGCGCCATCGATATACAGTGTGTCGCCTTGCCAATTTACCGTTGCGCCTAAGGTGCTTAAAAGCGCCTCAGTGGTAACA
This sequence comes from Pseudoalteromonas sp. MM1, assembly GCF_030296835.1. Lineage (NCBI taxonomy): Bacteria > Pseudomonadati > Pseudomonadota > Gammaproteobacteria > Alteromonadales > Pseudoalteromonadaceae > Pseudoalteromonas > Pseudoalteromonas sp. MM1. The sequence goes on from NZ_AP027922.1 coordinate 3,123,469, forward strand.
ATATCGCGAAGACGAGGTACATTTGTAAATGTACTTTTACCATCGGCAAGTAATGCAGCGAACAAAATTGGTAACGCGGCATTTTTAGCGCCTGAAATAGTTACTTCACCAGCAAGCGAAGTGCCACCTTGAATTACAAACTGATCCATTAAGAGGCCTTAACTATTGAGGTAAAATAAATTTTTGTTCACGCTTCCACTCTGTTGGCGTAAATGCACGAATTGATACAGCGTGAATTGTACCGTCTGAAATAGTATTCATTAATGGGCCATAAACTAGCTGTTGCTTTTTAACGCGGCTTAAACCGTCAAAGCACTCACCTACTGCAATTACTTCATAATGGCTACCATTGGCTTTTACTTTTACTTCAGCTAATTGAAGTTCGTCGCGTAATAATGTTTCGACTTGGCTAGTTTCCATAACTCTCACTCAAATAAAGTTGTTACCTGACCTAACTGCATTAAATTTTGCAATTGCTCAGGTGGATTTTGCAATTCAAGGCGTGTGCCTTGTTGCTTAAATTCAGCAAAAGAGTGAATTAACCAAGCTAAGCCCGCTGTGTCAACCCTCATGACCTCACAAAGGTCAAAATAGATGGTTTTATGCTGACTTAATGACTTGATGTTCAGAAGCTGTTCATTGCCAATGGAGCTTCGGGTAAGTTCACCACTTACCCTGTAGCGCTGCTCATCAACTTGGCTAATTGCCAATTTAGTCATTGCTGTTGCTGCCTCTAAACTGTACAGGTAGCTGGCTCTTTTGCTCTAGTAATTTGCTTACATGTGCAATACCTTGCTGGCGTAAAATACCTTGAAGCTCACTTTGTTTTGCATCAAGTAAGCTAATTCCTTCTGCAATCATATCGTATGCGCGCCACTCGCCACTGCGATCTTCGCGCACTTTAAAATCAATTTTTATGTCAGGCTTGCCATCTTCGGTAATTTTAGTTTTTACTACAACTACGTCTTTTCCTTTAAAAGGCTGCTCTGCACCAAATTCGACATGTTGGTCGGTATATTGAGTAAATACACCCGCGTAAGTAGCGACTAAATAACTTCTAAATGCGCCAATAAACTCTTGAATTTCTTCAATTGCTTTAGCTTTTTCAGCCTCATCGGTAATTGCACGTACTTTAGATACTTCACTACCCAACACACGAAGTGCGGCATATTTGTAGTCTATGTAAGGCATTAACTCTTCTTCTACAATAACACGAAGGTGCTCTTTATCTTTAGTGATAAGCGGTTGATCCTTTTTTATACGCTCAAATGTGTGCTCTGATACCTGACGCACCATTTTATTAGGATCTGTAAGTTTAATTTCGGCTGCACTAACACTTTGCACAGCAAGGGTTGCACCAAGTGCAATAACGGCTAAAAACTGTTTCAACATAATAATTACTCACTACCTTGGTTGAATAAAAACTGCCCAATTAACTCTTCTAAAACAAGTGCAGACTTAGTATCTGTGATTGAATCACCATCACCTAGCGCTTTGCTTTCTACGCCAAATAACTCATCGATTTCTTGATCTTGCGCGTTTTCGGTCACAGTTTCACCTAAACAGCGCTGCTCGGCTGCATTAGGTGAAATAACAGGGTGAATACCTAAGTACTGCTCCCCTAAAATTCCCGATGTTAAAATTGAGATTGAGCTCGTGTCTGAAAAACGACATAAATACTGTGCATCGATAGTCATATTGACCACAGGCAAAAACTCCTGCGGATGCACATAAATAGATTCAACACGCCCTATTACTACGCCACCTACTTTTACCGGTGCGCGCGCTTTAAGTGAGCCAATATTTTCAAACTTTGCATTTAGCGTGTAGGTTTCGCCCGACCCGCTAATACCCGAATTAGCCACTTTAAGTGCTAACATTGCAAACGCTAAAATGCCTAATGCGACAAAAAAGCCAACTAAAATCTCTAATTTCCGTGAATTCATTATCTATACCCTATTAGCTGGTAAACATTACCGCTGTCAAAATAAAGTCAAACCCTAATACTGCCAGTGATGAGTGAACAACTGTTTCTGTTGTTGCTTTACTGATCCCTTCTGAGGTTGGGATACAGTCGTAGCCCTTATAAAGCGCAATCCAGGTCACTACCATGGCAAATACAAAACTTTTAATCATGCCGTTTAATACATCTTCTTGAAACGATACTTGCGATTGCATTATCGACCAAAAGCTGCCAGTATCTACGCCTAACCAATCAACCCCAACTAAATGAGCACCGATAATCGCAACCGCAGAAAAAATAAGTGCAAGCAATGGCATACTAATAAAACCAGCCCAAAAACGCGGAGCAATAATGCGCTTGAGAGGGTCAATTGCCATCATTTCTAGTGAAGAGAGTTGTTCGGTGGCTTTCATTAAGCCAATTTCTGCAGTGAGTGCACTGCCGGCCCGCCCTGCGAATAATAGCGCAGTTACCACAGGACCTAATTCACGTAACAAACTAAGTGCAACTAATGGACCTAGGCTGTCTTCGGCGCCATAGCCTACTAATACGGTATAACCTTGCAGCGCAAGCACCATACCAATAAACAAACCCGACACCATAATAATTAATAATGACTGCGAACCAACCATATAAAGTTGGCGCACTAACAGCGGTGTGCCTTTTTTAAAGTTAGGTACATTCCACAGTGCATTAAAAAGCATGGTGGCAGAGCGCCCTAATGCTGCAAAACGTCCTAGCGTTTTATGACCTAACTTTTGAAATAAATCCAACATTAAGTGTTTTCTCCTAACAGCTCATCAGCATACGTTTGTGCTGGGTAATGAAATGGCACAGGCCCATCCGATAACCCTTTTAAAAACTGCTGTACTAATGGAGATTCATGATTTCGCATTTCATCCGGTGTCCCTGCCCCTATTACGCCTTGGTCGGCAATAATAATAACGTGATCGGCAATACTCATTACCTCCGTCACATCGTGGGTTACAATAAGGGATGATAAACCTAGCACTTCATTTAACGACTTAATAAGCTTTACCAATACGCCCATAGATATTGGGTCTTGGCCGGCAAAAGGCTCATCATACATAATGAGTTCTGGATCCAGTGCAATAGCACGTGCAAGTGCTGCTCGTCTGGCCATACCGCCAGAAAGCTCAGAAGGCATTAAATCTTTAGCACCGCGTAAACCCACTGCTTGCAGTTTCATTAATACGACTAGTTTTATTAACGCTTCACTTAACTTGGTGTGCTCTCGCAGAGGAAATGCAATGTTGTCAAATACTGACATATCAGTAAATAACGCACCGCTTTGAAACAGCATGCTCATTTTGGTTCGTGCCGCATATAACTCTTTGCGCGACATTTTAGGAATACTGCCACCTTCGAATAAAATATCGCCGGCGTCAGGCTTAAGCTGCCCACCAATTAAGCGTAGCATTGTGGTTTTGCCAATTCCGCTTGGCCCCATAATCGCTGTTATCTTACCTTTAGGAACACTAAAACTCATATTTTTATATATGGTTCTATCGCCTCGCGAAAAGCTAACATCCTTGACTTCTACTATTGATTGCGACAAGTCGCTCTCCGTAACAATGTTCACTCGTGCTCCTATTTTAAGGGTTTTTTAGCCAAGATGGAAAAAACAATTCGTAAGATTTTGTAATACGCCTACAAAAAGCGCCCTAAGGCTGAAGTAAATTGCCTTAACCTTTGCTTAAGCGCATAAAATTCACACATTGCTATAGTGGACCCAACTCTTTTGCTTATACTTTCATGTTGGCTTTTGTTACTATTCGCGCCATCTGTATTTTGAACATCTGGCTTAACATAATGGTTACCTCGTTTGTTATTTTAATTCTTGGTTTTGCTGCACTTGTGTGGAGCGCCGACCGATTTGTATACGGTGCGGCAGCGCTTGCTAAAAACTTTGGAGTACCTACTTTAATAGTTGGCTTAACGGTTGTTGCTATGGGCTCATCAGCGCCTGAAATGATGGTGTCGGCCTCGGCAGCTTTGGCCAATAAAACCGACACAGCGGTAGGTAATGCGGTCGGTTCAAATATAACAAATATATTACTTGTGTTAGGTATTACTGCGCTGCTGCGCCCGCTGAGTGTTTCATCTAGTACTTTAAAACGCGAAATGCCGCTCGTACTGTTGGTATCATTGGCTACGTGGTATGTATTTTCAGATAACTACTTCTCACAGACCGAAGGTATCGCCTTATTAGTCGCCTTTATTGTGTTTATTGCTGGTTTAATCATTGTCTCTCTTCGAGCAAAAAACCAAGATGACCCATTTGTTTCAGAAGCATGTGATGAGGTTCCTAACAATGTACCCACTAAAAATGCCGTATTTTGGCTCATTGTGGGCATGGTTTTATTACCTGTAAGCTCTCATTTTCTAGTTGGTTCGGCTGTTGATATAGCAAAATACTTTGGCTTAAGTGACTTAGTTATTGGCTTAACTATTATTGCCATTGGTACAAGTCTGCCTGAACTTGCAGCTTCTGTAGCAGGCGTTCTTAAAAACGAAGATGATTTAGCCCTAGGGAATATTGTGGGCTCAAATATATTTAATATTTTAGCAGTATTGCCACTTGCGGGTATTATTAATCCATCAATGGTAGACCCGTCACTTGCAAACCGCGACATACTTATTATGTTAGGTGCTACACTTGCGCTTATTATTATGTCATTGAACTTTAGAGGTTCTCAGCGTATCAATAGAGTAGAAGGTGGCCTATTACTCATCGCATTTTTGGCGTACCAAGGTTATATTTTTAGTCAAGTAGGGTAACAATGGCACAACTAAATTTTATAGAGCAAGGTTTACGTGTATTAAACATTGAACGCCAAGCGCTTTCTGATATTACACAATACGTTGATGAAAACTTTAATAATGCGTGTCAGCTCATGTTTGATTGCCAAGGCCGCATTATTGTTATTGGCATGGGTAAATCAGGCCATATTGGTAATAAAATTGCTGCTACTCTTGCAAGTACAGGCAGCCCTGCTTTTTTTGTTCATCCAGGCGAAGCAAGCCATGGCGATTTAGGCATGATAACCAAAAATGACGTGGTTATGCTTATATCAAACTCGGGCGAAACCAGTGAAGTATTGAATATTATTCCTGTACTTAAACGCCTTGGCGCAAAAATAATATCGATGACGGGCAACCCGCTTTCTACTATGGCAACACTGGCAGATACGCACGTATGCATAAAAGTAGAACAAGAAGCGTGTTTATTAGGTTTAGCACCTACAGCAAGCACCACCGCTACGTTAGCAATGGGAGATGCTATGGCGGTTGCGCTTTTAGAAGCACGCGGCTTTACCGCCGATGACTTTGCACTCTCTCACCCTGGCGGCAGTTTAGGTAAGCGATTATTGCTCACTTTAAAAGACGTAATGCACAGCGGCACAAACACCCCTATTATAAGGGTAACGCAAACAATCAAAGACGCGTTAATTGAAATGTCAGCCAAAGGGCTAGGCATGACCGCTATTGTAGATAACAATCAACAACTTGCTGGCCTTTTTACCGACGGAGACTTACGCCGAATTTTAGAGCAAAAAGTCGATATACATAACACCGCTATTAGCCAAGTTATGACTAAGTCATGCACCACCGCCACGGCCGATATGCTCGCAGCAGAAGCACTAAATATAATGGAAAATAAGCGGATTAATGGTTTAATCATAGTTAATGAGCAAAACCAGCCTGTTGGCGCCTTAAATATGCAAGACCTCTTAAAAGCAGGAGTATTATAAATGCAATTTGAAGATCTCTATCAACCGCTAAGCGATGATGCCAGAGCACGCGCCAAAAAAGTAAAACTACTCATATGCGATATTGATGGTGTATTTTCTGATGGCCGAATTTACCTCGGTAACCAAGGCGAAGAATTAAAAGCATTTAATACAAAAGATGGTTTTGGCATTAAAGCACTGATCAATAGCGGTTTTGAAGTTGCGGTTATTACGGGGCGTCACTCAAAAATAGTGCAAACTCGCATGAGCAGCTTAACCGTGCAACACATTTATCAAGGCCAAGAAGACAAACTTATTGCTTATCAAGAACTCAAAAACACTTTAAAGTTAACTGATGAACAAATAGCGTATATTGGCGACGATGGCCCTGACATGCCAGTAATGGAGCGCGTTGGCTTTGCCGTTGCAGTAAACGATGCGCACCCACTTATTAAGCGCTTATCACATTACACCACGCAAATGCCTGGCGGCTTTGGGGCAGTGAGAGAGCTTACTGACTTATTAATGCTCGAAAACGGTATAGCGCTTACTACACAAGGCACAAGTTCATGAATGCAGCACGCGTTATACTCAGTGCGTTATTCATCGGCTGTATGGTCTGGCTTTGGTACCCTTATTTTACGCAAAGCAATGTAGCGCCAGATCAAGAACCAGAAGTCATTGCAAAGCCTGATTACACCGCGATAGAGCTTAAGCAAACAGCCTATGACGAGCAAGGTAAAATAAGCCATAAAGTTACAGCGGCTAAAATGGAGCTGTACCAACAACTTGGTTTTACATTTTTTGAAAAGCCTATTTTTACTTTATATAACGAAAAACAAACTTGGCGAATAAATGCTGACGAAGCAACGCTTTACGAAGATAAACAACTTATTTTAGAAGGCAACGTGGTTGCCAAAAATTTAGTTGATAACGCCATGATAGATAACATCAGTGCCGACAACATCGAAGTCGACATTAAAGCGCTAACAATGCGCTCTGAACAGCCAGTGGTTGTCACTGGGCCAAATTTAAAAATTGTCGGTAAAGGCCTTGAAGCCGATTTAAAAACCGAAGTAATAAAACTAATTAACCATACGCGAACAATATATTATGACCAATAAACTCACTAAAATACTTATTATCCCATCGCTGATGCTTGCATTTAGCGCTTCTGCTGCTGAGCCGGCTGCTCAACCGCCAGCAAACCAAATTTCTATTAGTGCAGACCGTCAAGAAGGTCAACTTAAAGAAAACGTAGGTATTTTTGAAAAAAACGTCGAAATTGTGCATGGTAATCGCAAAATTACAGCCGACCGACTCGAAGTACACAAACGTGAAAACTTAGGAGATAACAAACAACTCCTTATCGCCACTGGCAGCCCTGCCTACTTCGAAGAAAAACAAGATGATGGTACAGTAATGAGTGCCAGTGCAAACGAAGTACGTTACGACGTAGCAAAGCGTTTTTTAACACTTGTTGGGGATGCCGAAGTTGCGCAGGCCGGTCAAAAAATTAATGCTAAAAGTATTACCTACGATATGCAGCAGCAGCTTATTAGCGCAGAAAAAGACGAAAACTCAACGGATCGTGTCCACACAATATTAGTGCCAGTAGAAGCAAAAATTAAAGAAAAAACAGGTAACGAAGGTCAACCATGAGCACCTTAAAAGCAGAACTATTAGCAAAAAGCTATAAAGGCCGCCAAGTTGTAAAAAATGTAGGCCTTGAGGTAGAAGCCGGTAGCATTGTTGGCTTATTGGGGCCTAATGGCGCAGGTAAAACCACTACCTTTTACATGATTGTAGGGTTAGTACCAAGCGACAAAGGTAAAATATCTATTGATGATAACGATATTACGTTATTGCCTATGCATAGCCGTGCTCGCTTAGGCATAGGCTATTTACCACAAGAGTCATCAATATTTAGAAAGCTAACAGTTTATCAAAACCTAATGGCTATTTTAGAAACGCGTAAAGAGCTAAATAAAGCCGCGCGAGAAGAAACGCTCAATAACTTACTTGATGAATTTAGTATTCAGCACATTCGTGATAGCCAAGGTATGGCGCTTTCTGGCGGCGAACGCCGCCGTGTAGAGATTGCCAGAGCACTGGCTGCAAACCCAAAATTTATTTTATTGGATGAGCCTTTTGCTGGTGTTGATCCGATTTCAGTGTTAGATATAAAGAAAATAATTGAACATCTTAAAAACCGTGGCATTGGCGTATTAATTACCGATCACAATGTAAGAGAAACCCTTGATGTTTGTGAAAAAGCCTACATTGTTTCTCATGGGGAGCTAATTGCATCTGGCACTCCAGAACACGTATTAAATGACAAAACTGTACGCGATGTTTATTTAGGCGAGCAATTTAGGCTGTAACATTTAAGCCACACCTACAAGCATCTGCTAATATTAATTATAACAACATAAAAGGATTGTTAGAGATACATGAGGCAATCATTACAGCTGCGCATGGGCCAGCAACTTACAATGACTCCACAATTGCAACAAGCGATTCGCTTGCTGCAGCTCAGTACATTGGATCTCCAGCAAGAAATACAAGAAGCACTTGATAGCAACCCGCTATTGGAAGTAGAAGAACAGGATTACACGGAAGAGTCGGCTGGAAAAAATGAGCAAAAAGCTGATGCGGATGATATAACCGTAAGCGCATCTTCTGACGATACAACCAGCGAGTACGAGCAAGACAGTGGCGAAGCTTTAAATAAAGACACCGTTAGCGATGATATGGCAATGGATGTAACTTGGGATGAGTACATGAGCGCAGCCCCAGCTGCATCCTCAGGCCCAATGCCAGAAGATGAGTCTATTTATCAGGGCGCCTCTACTGAAACACTACATGAGTATTTAATGTGGCAGCTTCAGCTTACTCCTTTTAGCCCAACTGACGAAGCAATTGCTATAGCCATTGTAGAAGCTGTCGATGACTCGGGTATTTTAACGCTAAGTTGCGAAGAAATTTTAGAAAGCTTCAACCAAGAAAACGATGACGAAGTTGAAGTTGAACTTGATGAAATAGAAGCCGTTTTAAAGCGTATTCAGTTATTTGACCCTGTCGGTATAGCCGCGCGCAGTTTGCAAGAGTGCTTGTGTATTCAGCTAAACCAGTTTGATAAAGACACCCCTTTTATAGAACAAACTAAAATGATCTTAACCGATCACATTGATCTATTAGCGGCACGCGACTATCGTACATTAATGAAAAAGACTAAGCTTAAAGAAGACGAGCTTAAAGAGGTTATGACCCTCATACATACCCTCAACCCAAAACCTGCAGACACAATAGTAAGGGAAGAGTCTGAGTATGTAATACCGGATGTGTCGGTAAAAAAAATAAAAGGCCGCTGGGTGGTAGAACTAAACCCAGATAGCATGCCAAAAATACGCGTGAATAGTCAGTACGCGGCTATGTCACGTACCGTAAAATCAAGCGGTGATAGCCAATTTATTCGCTCTCACTTACAAGAAGCTAAATGGTTTATTAAAAGCCTTGAAAGCAGAAACGACACGCTGCTAAAAGTAACTAATTGTATTGTAAAACAGCAACAAGCATTTTTTGAACATGGCCCTGAAGCCATGAAGCCGATGGTTTTAAACGATGTTGCTGAAATGGTAGAAATGCATGAATCGACAATTTCGCGTGTAACTACGCAAAAATATATGCATACGCCACGTGGTATTTTTGAGCTTAAGTATTTTTTCTCAAGCCACGTAAGCACTGAAAATGGCGGCGAGTGTTCGTCAACCGCAATACGTGCCCTAATTAAAAAGCTAATTGCCGCGGAAAACTCTGCTAAACCATTGAGTGATAGTAAAATTGCGGATATATTAGCAGAGCAAGGAATTAAAGTAGCTAGACGCACAATAGCAAAATACCGTGAATCGCTAGCTATTCCACCGTCAAATCAGAGAAAGAGTTTGATATAAGACGTAAAAAACAAAGAGGAAATGCTTATGCAACTAAACCTAACTGGTCGTCACGTAGAAGTAACTGATTCACTTAGAGACTATGTAAATAATAAATTTGCAAAGCTAGAAAGGCACTCAGATCATATTAGTAATGTGCATGTCATTCTCGATGTAGAAAAACTCAACCAAAAAGCAGAAGCGACTATTCATGTAAGTGGCGCAGATTTATTTGCCTCAACAGAGCACCAAGATATGTATGCCGCTATAGACTCGTTGATTGACAAGCTCGATCGTCAAGTCATAAAACATAAAGAGAAGCTTGCTAGACACTAATATTATGAAATTAAGTACATTAGTATGCCAGGACTGCAGCAAAGCTGCGGTCCTTTTTAGTAGTAAAAAAAGAATTTTAGAGTTTATCAGTGAGCTGGCTCATGAAAAGCTTCCTTATTTACCACAACAAGATATTCTTAATGCACTGGCAAGCAGAGAAAAACTAGGCAGTACGGGCATAGGCCGAGGTATCGCCATTCCGCACGGTAGAATGGCTGGGGTTGAAGAGCCGCTGGCTTTAGTACTTGTTAGCGACACACCTGTTAACTTTGATGCTATTGATAACTGCCCTGTTGATATTTTTGTTGCACTCATCGTACCAGATGGTGATAACCAACAGCATCTAAAGACTCTGGCAACCATAGCTGATAAACTGAACAATAAAGAATTTTGTAAACAGCTGCGTAGTGCTAAAACCGATGCAGAGCTGTATCAAGTTATTGTTGATCAATCATAGTAAATACTAAGGGCTATAAATGGAGTTAATTATCATAAGCGGCCGCTCTGGTTCGGGTAAATCGGTTGCTTTACGCGTGGTTGAAGATTTAGGTTATTATTGCGTCGATAATATTCCGGTCAACTTACTGCCTTCCTTAGTACGTAGTGTTTCAGATAACTATGACAAAATAGCCGTTAGTATAGATGTTCGTAATATCCCAAAAGAACAAGACGAATTTAACGATATTCTTGAGTATCTTCCTGACTTTGCTAAACCTACATTATTTTATTTAGATAGTGATGATCAAACACTGATCAAACGCTTTTCAGAAACACGCAGATTACACCCTTTATCTATCGATTCATTACCGCTTGATTTAGCAATAAAAAAAGAAAAAGAACTGCTTGATGTACTCGTAACTCGCGCAGATTTTATGCTTGATACGACTGATTTAAGTGTCCACCAATTAGCTGAGTCAATTCGCGAAAAAATACTCGGTAAAAAAGATAAACAACTTATTGTAACGTTTGAATCGTTTGGCTTTAAACACGGCATACCTAAAGAGGCTGATTATGTGTTTGATGCTCGCTTTTTACCAAACCCGCACTGGGAGCCTGAATTAAAACCGCTTACAGGTCTTGATCAACCAGTAAAAGATTTTTTGGCAAATCACAGCATAGTGCAAAAATTCACTTGGCAAATTCAAACCTTTGTGCAAACTTGGTTACCACATTTAGAACGTAATAACCGCAGCTACCTCACTATTGCTATAGGTTGTACTGGTGGGCAACACCGCTCGGTTTATTTAGCCCAAACTATAGGTGAGAGCTTTGCCATGACACACCCGAATGTCAAAATTCGCCATCGTGAGCAAGAAAAGTAACCTTAAAATAATAACCTGTTCAGTTTAGGTATAGTAATTTATGCGCTGTGAAGACACGTTTTTAATAAAAAATAAATTAGGCTTACACGCCAGAGCGGCAACGGTACTTGCGCAATTAGCTGTGCAGTTTGATGCTAAAATTACCTTACATCAAGATGATAAAGAAGCCGCGGGTGATAGCGTATTAGCCTTAATGCTACTCGAAAGTAGTAAAGGTAAAGAAGTTAAAGTTGTATGTGAAGGCCCAGACTCAGAACAAGCTCTCCACGCTGTTGGGCAACTAATCGCACAGCGATTTAACGAACAAGAATAAACGTTTAATTACTAAGCTTACTCATACATTTTGCTTTACGCCTTGATTAGTTTGTGTAGCTTGCTAAGCGAATAGTGTTTAATTAGATTAACCGCAATGCGGTTAATCGTCTCCCCCTTGTATATAAAAAATTAGGATGCCAATGCCAGAAGCGTTTGAACAAGACTACCCACTGCGACAACTAAAACAGGTGACTAAATCACTTAATAGTGGGCAATTTGTTCAAGTAAGACGCATGCTAGCAAAAACGGCTCCATGTGATACTGCCCTTTTACTTGAATCCTCTCCGCATAAAATTAGACGCATGCTTTGGCAGCTGGTTGACCCAGATGTACAAGGAGATGTACTAGAAGAGCTCTCTGAAGATGTACGTTTAGGTATCATTGCACAAATGGAACCTGAGCATATTGCCGCCGCCACTGAGGATATGGGCCACGATGATTTAGGTGAAGTACTTAGAAGCTTACCTGACACTGTGTACAAAGATGTGGTTAGTGCGATGGATACGCAAGACCGTGAACGAGCTACACAGGCTTTATCTTACCAAGAGCGCTCAGCTGGCGCGTTAATGAACACCGATACGGTGACCATTCGCCCAGACGTTACGCTGGATGTTGTACTGCGTTATATTAGGCTACGAGGTGAACTACCAGAAGGCACTGATGATTTATACGTTGTTGATAAGCATAACTGTTTTTTAGGTGCGTTATCACTTAGTACGCTTTTAACTAATCCGCCTGAAAAGATAGTACGGGATTTAATGGATGAAGACTGTGAGTCTATCCCTATCTCGATGGATGAAAGTGAAGTCGCTCAATTATTCGAACGCCATAACTGGATATCGGCACCAGTAGTCGATGATAACGCACACTTGCTTGGACGTGTCACCATTGACGATATTGTTGATGTTATTCGTGAAGATGCAGAGCACAGCTTATTGAGTCTTGCTGGTCTTGATGATGAGGAAGACACCTTTGCACCGGTTTTAAAAAGCTCAAAGAAACGCTCAGTATGGCTAGGTGTTAATTTACTTACCGCTTTGGCTGCTGCCTTTGTGGCCAGCTTTTTTGAAAGCACCCTAGATATTTTACCTATTTTAGCCGTACTTAATGGCATTGTGCCCTCAATGGGTGGTGTAGCAGGTAGTCAGTCATTAACACTGGTTATTCGCGGTATTGCCGTGGGCCATATAAATCAAACCAACCAACGCTTTTTAATGGCTAAAGAGCTGGCTATAGGTGCATTAAACGGGATTATTTGGTCATTACTCATTGCAGGTGTAATTGCACTTTGGCAGTGGGATTTTATGCTTGGTGGCGTGCTCGCATTTGCAATGTTTATGAACCTTGTAGTGGCGGGTGTCGCTGGCGCATGTATTCCTATTTTATTGAAAAAAATGAATATAGACCCTGCACTTGCCGGCAGCGTTGTACTAACAACAGTGACTGATATTGTCGGTATTTTTGCCTTTTTAGGCACCGCAACGTGGCTACTTATTTAACAACCTGAACTCAGGTTAAGTAGCCACTACACACTAAAACATACAACTATATTGGTGAGCCCGGTGGCATTGGTAAATTAGTAAAGTTTTCAGGCCACTTGCCTACTTTTAAAAACTGTTTAATCTGCTCTGCTAAATACTGTTTAAACGCACTCTCTCCTACGCTGGTATTGCTTAACATTGAGTTTTGATTGTAATCATTACTTAGTTTTACCAAGTAGTAGCGTAACTGCGCCTGTACCTCTGGGCTTACTTTGTCGCTAGAGACCAAATCAGCCATATTTTTTGCAGTTATAAACTGCACCCGTTGGGTGATTTTTCCTTTCATCGTATTAGGTGATGACACTTTAAAAACGTGACGGTAAAGCTGCTCAAGCAACTCATCTAAGCTATAAAAATTATAATTACGTACTTGTTGTTGAGCTAAACGATTTAAACGCTGCGGGTTTAACAATAACGATAAGCTATGCTGTACAGCTACTTCTGGTAAAGCCATTGCGTCAAGTGTCAAACCTGTACGCCCTGTTATGCTTTCACGCGATTTAGACTCACCATACGCTTTTGGCGGAATAAGCGCTAACACCGACTCTGGCAACATTAAATTAGCAGGTTTTAATGTCGTTAAAATAGCACTGAGTGCCTCTTGCTGTTGCGCTTTTGCAACCACTTGCGCGCCCTTAGCAGGTGAGTTGTTGCGTGTTTCGTATTCGTAGTTAACCCCCGCAATGAGTTTAACTGCAGCCTCTACTTGATAGCGATGAAATAAATAAAGCGGCACAAGTTTTTCTTCTAACTGCGAAAGTGCATCACCTGTTTTAATGTTGTGAATGCCAAATTGAGAAAGCGCCTTTTTACGCACATCAAGTACTCTAAGTAGCTCTTGCGCTGGGTTAGTACCGTTATCCCATAAATGTGCTGTAGGGTGTGCACCGCCCTTTGCGCGTGCGTCGCTGTCAGATATAAACTCAAGGCCCTTCGTTTTGTTCTCTTTTAATATTGCTGCAAGCTCAGCGCTTTCGTCTTGGTTGGTAAAGTCACTGTAACCATACTTAATAACTTGGGTATCCCATACGCCCATACCGCTTGCATAGCCACGGGTTACATCAAGCTCGCCTTGCTCGTTAAAGCTAAGTAGCGGGTGTGGGTAATCCATAACCGACGCTCTATCACCCACCGAAGCTGCAAAGTTATGTGCAATACCCAGCGTATGACCAATTTCGTGAGCACTTAACTGGCGAATCCTATCAAGTGCCATTGCTTGTAAGTTTTTAGCCAGCTCGTTACCTTTTAAATAAGGCGCACCAAGGGCTTCTGCAATTAAAATATCTTGGCGTACACGCAATGAGCCTAGTGTTACATGCCCTTTGAGTATTTCACCTGTACGGGGGTCTATAACAGAGCTTCCGTAAGACCATCCGCGTGTAGCACGATGTACCCACTGAATAACGTTATAGCGAATATCCATAGGATCAGCATTACTTGGCAATACTTTGACTATAAATGCGTTTTTATAGCCTGCTGCGCTAAATGCATCATTCCACCATTTACCACCTTCTAATAAAGCGCTTTTAACCGGCTCAGGTACACCTGGGTCAAGGTAATAAACTATCGGTTTAATAGGCTCACTAATTGGCAAGTTAGGATCTTTTTTAGCAAGACGATGGCGCGGTATGTAGCGTACATACATAGATTCACCCAGTGAGGCTGCGTAGTCTTTATGCTCAATACTCCAATACCCTGATTGCGGGTCAAATTTGCGTGGCGTGTAGTTATCATCGGGTAATTTAATAAGAGAGTGATGCATATGTACAGTAAGTGCATATGCATCGGCACTTACTTGGCGTACAAATTTACCTGGGTTAGTACCTTTAAACGTTAGCACGGCTTCAAGCTCGGTATTTTTTACAAATGCCTTCGAGCGACTCATAAAAACAGCGCTGCGTGATTCATCAAGGCTGAAGCTACCTTGTTCTCGAGCCGCTAATTTACGGCTAACACCGTGTACATCGCTTAATAAATAAGGTGTGTAATCAATAAGTACTGTTTTCCCGTTTTGCGCTACCACTTTAAAGCCCGCTAAAATACTCGATGCAAAGGCCTCTTTAATACTTTGCTGCTCTGCTTTGTTAGTAGTATTAGCGCGATAATATGTATTTAGCGCGCGCAACATTACTTTATCGCCAAAACGCTCGAACTGAACTAAATGCGTATTACCAAGTTGACCTCTATCAAGCCCTATATCGTTAGATCCAACACCATAAGGTAAACTTTGCTGAAGCAAAAATTGCTGCTCTAATTTATCTACTTTTAAAAACACTTTGCCGTTTTGCGTATCGTAATAAAACGAAAAGTACCCAGGAAAGTGATTCATTTGCGCAGTAAATTCATCTATAGGCTTAATTGCTGCGTGCGCTTGAGTTATCATAGAGCACAGCACAGTAAAGAATATGTAACTTATTAGTGGTATTTTTTTCATAATCTTATCTTTGTTATTGGCGTTTTAAGTACGATTAGGTGGCACCATTATTACAGTGCTATTTAAACAATACAGGTATTTAAGACGAAATTCAGCGCACTAAGTTAATCTCTCTCACATTTAGATTAGCTAGTACACGTTATCAGGAAAATAGAATGCGTAGACTCCCACCAGTATTACTAGAAGACGGTTGCCCTAGAGAACTTTTATCGTTAATTAGAACCATTTTAGCAGCATGTAAAGAAATTTCGTTTCGTGTTGGCCAAGGGGCGCTTTCTGGCGTATTAGGCTCAACGCTTGATGAAAACATTCAAGGCGAAACCCAAAAAAAGCTCGATGTATTATCTAACCAGCTTTTAAAAGATATTTTACTGGAGTCTGGGACGGTTAAAGCCATCGCCTCTGAGGAAGAAGATTACACCGTTGCTGGTAACCAAGACGCTAAATACATTGTGGCGTTTGACCCCCTCGATGGCTCATCAAATACCGATATTAACTCACTAGTGGGTACTATATTTTCAATTATGGAAGCCCCAGAAGGCTCAGATGCCGCCGATCAAAGTATATTTATGCAGCCAGGCCACAAACAAGTAGCAGCAGGTTACGTGCTTTACGGCCCATCAACTATGCTTGCACTTACTACAGGTAAAGGCACGCGCATGTTTACGCTAGATAAAACCCAAGGTAGCTTTTTACTAACACAAGACTTTGCCACCATTCCTGCTGATACCAACGAATTTGCTATTAATGCGTCAAACCAGCGTCATTGGCAGGGCGCAATGCAAAACTATATTAATGACTTACTCGCTGGCGATACTGGTCCTCGCGCTAAAAACTTCAACATGCGTTGGATTGCCGCTATGGTTGGCGATGTGCACCGTGTACTTAGCCGCGGAGGGATATTTACTTACCCTACAGATACTAAAGATGCAAACAAACCCAATAAATTGCGCTTACTTTATGAAGCCAACCCCATGGCTATGCTAGTTGAGCAAGCAGGTGGTGTAGCCTCAACGGGCACTGAACGCATTATGGATATTCAGCCCGATGCAATCCACCAGCGTGTGGCGGTAATATTAGGCTCTAAGAACGAAGTAGAAACGTGCTTGGGATACCACAAATAAACAAGTTGTCAAAAAATACTAAGCCGCATTTAATTTAAATGCGGCTTTTTTATTTATTCGTTACATATAACCGCAATAAGTTGGCATCTTAAATAAGAGTCAGCCTAACTATCTATTCCTTTAATAATGCCAGTAATTGTTCGAGCTTTTTATGACTAAGCTCTCCCATTTGCTCGCCATTACTGAGCGCAAAAATAACCCCCTCGCATTCGGCGCAGCCTATATCAGAGCGAGAATCAATCACATTTGCCCATAACTCTAAATCATCTATCTCTATTTCGTGGTTTATACAACGTGTTAGCACGTCAATCAATACTGGCTTTGTAAGTGTATAAACGGGAGCACTTTCCTCTGCCGGGGTAGAAATAATCATGCTAATAGCATCATCTCTATGCTCACCAAAGGTAATAAATTCGGCCAATGCTTTTTGTATATTCATAATATTTGTTATTCTTGCTGCTCTACTGCTGATAAGAATTAAAATGACGAGATTAAACTGCTCACAATGCCACACTGCGTTTAGTTGTAATGTAAATGATATAAACGCATGTTGGTGTAACCAATTACCTGCTATTTTACCGCTTGAAGAATCAGCAACAAGCTGTTTATGCCCGCAATGTACACTTAATAAAATAAACGCTTACTTAGCGCATATTTATACGCAGCCAATAAAAGTACAAATTGAGTTTGCTAAAAAATTTAGAGGGAATGACCATTTAACAGAAGGCCTAGACTACACCATGCAAAATGGCTACATGGTGTTTAGTAAGTGGTTTTTTTTAAAGCGAGGAACATGCTGTAAAAATGGCTGTAAAAATTGCCCTTACAGTTAAATTAAAGCATGTTGCTAAACTGTACGCTGTTAAATAAGTTCATTTGGCACATGGTTACTGTATTGTGCAAATTTATCCGCCCCTTTAAAACGTAACTCAATTGCTTTGATATGCTCTTCTTCTGCGTATTTCCAAACGCCCGGCACACTATAAACATGCTTTAAATAGCAAAAAAACTTATCGCGTAGCTGCGGATCAAACTGCCATCCTTGAGCTACATCTGCTACTTGAGCAGCTAAGCCCTCACGAGTTTCAGCATGCTTAACTAAGCCTTCTATATTATAACAAGCCTGCCCTACAGTAATGACACGCTTATTTAGTAACAGCGCTTCTAAACCAACCGTAGAATTGATAGTGACCACAGCTTCTGCGCATTCAATCAGTTCGCAGGTTTTATTGCCATTTGCAAATAGTGCAATCGGGTCTTTATCGTATAAATGGGTGTAATGCTTGTGCCACGACGGATGCTCTTTAAAAACGACCTTTAAACTAGAGTCGTTCAACGCTTTTACTGCGCTAACAACTTCATCGTATAGCATTTCCATTGAGTCAATCCATGGCGAAAAGCTCGCTAATTGCGTATCGTGAGGCACCTGAAAAGGCACAAATATGTAGCGTTCAGGTATATTCTCAGCTGCAAAATCACAGCGCTTTTTATGGTTTTCCCGTGGCACAAGCGCCGGGGCATCAAAGTTTAAGACATTACTTGCATTAAAATTTAAATAAAAATCAGGGTCACGGCTCAGCGATGCATTAAAGTTAATCCCTTGAGGGTCTAAACTGGTGGTTCCCGGAAGCAAACCATTTTCATAATAAAATTGCTTAATACCCAGTGCCTTGGCAGCCATAGCAACAGTAGTATTCGGTAGTTTATTACCATTCCATATTACCAGTACTTCAGGGTTAACTTCAGTTAATAAAGCTAAATATTTTGCGTAACGTAAACGCTCAAAAAAGCGCAGCCCCACTTTGTAAACCGCCGATATTAAAGCATTGTTCCAAAGGTTATTACGGGCGCGCTTACGTTTTAGTTGTGCATTAATAACATCGTTAAAATCAACTTTAAACGCGTTGCTTAAATAGTGTATAGCTGAAAGCTTTGGCGCCCCCATAACATGCAGTTGGCAATCCATACTCAGCTTTTTAATTATTTTTTTATAGTACTTTGCGTGTACATTTTTGCGGGATATAAAGAGGTAAGACATACAAGCTGTGCGCGCCAATTATTGTTTATAGGGAAATAATACTAAGTGGACACTATTACAAAAGTAAGGTTCACTGCTACGGGTAAATAATTTACAGATGTTACCTAAATTTTTATTATTTTACTACGCAGCGGTGCCATCCTAGATAAAATCTCGTTTTGTACACTATGGCTAATATTTTGCTCTTCCATCGCATTTACGAGCAGATCCACCACATGGTTAAAGTCTTTCTCAGTTATATGCATCCCAGTATGAATATCTACCATAGAATCACCTTTGTACTTGCATGGGCCATCAACGAGTGCACACATGTGCACGATAAAACCTTCTCTGAAGTGGTCAATATTGCTGTGTTCAAAATAATGCAATACTTGATCGTCATTACCTATTTGGTAAATAAAACTATCAACAATACGCGCAAGCCCCGCACGGCCATCAAGCTGTTGATAAAGAGATAAATTAGCTGAGCTTGCGCACCCTGTCAGCGCAGCTAAACACAGCCATAATATAACGACGTTTTTCATTACCAATACCCTGTTACTGATAAGTACCACCCTGTTTGATCGCTCGCACCTGCAATGCTACCTAAATCTAAATATGCGGCGGTTACACTCACGTGCTTGTTTGGCATCCAAGCAACAAATAAATCTTTCCAGTCTTGCTCGCCTAAATTTAAGTTATTAGATTTTTGCCTATATTCAATACCAACAGCAACACTACGACTTAAAAACAAAGCAGTGCTGCCTTCAAATAAAATTTCGGCATCGTTACCTGCCCCACCATAACCAAGCAACCCGAGTTGATTAGCCTCACTGTAGCGAGTTGTGACGTTCCAAAACCAGTTAAGCCCCCCTACAGCCCCTAAGTGGAGTTTACTAGCTGCGAGAAAATAATCTGTCCCGCTAGTATCCTTTGCCCCTACAAATGTCGCAACAGCGCCATCATCAAGAGATTTATGCTGAACCCCTAAGCTCAATTGCGGCCATTTGCTATAAACTATATCGCCGTATAAACGAATTTTAGCGCCCGTGATAGATTGCTCTATTTCGGTATCTAGGGCAGGCACGTCAAAGCGCTGTTGTGCATAGCTAAGTTCTACTCGATTAAATAGATTAACTTGTGCGCCACACACATCTAAAGTGTAGTCTGTGACATCTGCACGGCTACAAAAGCCATTTACAGAGAACTCGTCTTCACTGGCATAGCCTGCAAGTTGTGCCCATGGCACAATACCGCCGCCTCCACTGCCTTCTATTTGCGAGACCCCAGGGGTTGCTAATAATTTACCATCGCTTGCTAAACTAGAAAAACTAGAACTAAGTAATAACCCTAGCAATAAACACTTAACTTTTTTCATAATATTCCTTTAGCCACTGTTCTAATAAGTCTGCTTTTAAAGGCCTACTTAGGTAATAACCCTGAGCATGGTCACAATGCATAAGTTTAAGTAAGTCTAACGAATCTCTGTTTTCAACACCTTCTGCAACAACGCTAAAGCCTAGTTGATGCCCCAAGGTAATGGACGACTGCACTATGTATTGATCCTTGCGCGACTCATCTAACTTTAAAATAAAGCACTTATCTAACTTTAGCTCATCAATAGGCAACATTTTTAATCTCCCCAGTGATGTTTGCCCTACGCCATAATCATCCAATGAAATTTTTACACCAATGGCTTTTAAGTTTTGTAACGCTTTTATACCTTTTTCTTCGTTTTCAATCATGTCGCGCTCAGTTAATTCAACAGTGATGAGGGTTGGATCAACCTTGTGTTTTTTTAGTGTACGCACAAGCGCAGAATGA
Organism: Pseudoalteromonas sp. MM1; assembly: GCF_030296835.1. NCBI lineage: Bacteria > Pseudomonadati > Pseudomonadota > Gammaproteobacteria > Alteromonadales > Pseudoalteromonadaceae > Pseudoalteromonas > Pseudoalteromonas sp. MM1. Next base: position 3,144,032 of record NZ_AP027922.1, read on the forward strand.
AAACTCGGTGAGGCAATATCTTGTGCTGATACATTAATTGCAGCCTGCATTTCAATACCTTTAGCCTGCCAATCAGCCACCTGTGAAACTACAGTGTTAACAACCCATGAGGTAAGCTCCACAATAAGCCCAGACTGCTCGGCTAAATCAATAAATAGCTCTGGATTTACCCAGCTGCCATCCTTACGCTGCCAGCGTATTAGAGATTCTACTTTATTTATTTTTTGTGTATGTAAATGCAACTTGGGCTGATAGGTCATAAATAATTGCCCATCATCATCGCTAATAGCTTGTTTAAGTTCATCCAACATTTTTAGACGCTCTAAATGCGCTTCGTCTTCACCATTTTGGTAATAATGAATACTTTCGGGGCTATCTGTTGCATTGTCTACGGCTATAAGCACGCGGCGCATTAAATCATCGCTGGCAAGGCCTTGCATAGGGTACTCGACAACCCCTGCGCTGAAGCGTAAGTTAATTTTTAACGTTTTAATGGTATAGCACGCTAAAAGCTGTGCCATTAAGCCAACTATACCGCTTTTTTTCTCTCTGGCAGCGGCGCTTGGAAACACAGTTAAAAACTCATCGCCACCAATACGCGCATGAAAGCCGCCAAGCTCGTCCGAAAAGCCACTAATTCGATTGGCGACCGCTTTTAAACATTCATCGCCTACACGCGGGCCGAGTTTATCGTTTATATGCCGTAAACCTTTTATATCAATTGCTACTAAGGTGTATTGTGTAGAGGGGGTAAGCTCATCATCAAGCACCTCAAGCATCGCCGAGCGGTTATAAAACCCTGTTAGCGAATCATGGCGTGCCTGAAAACTAATTTTTTGTTCACGCTCGTTAATATCGTTACCCATATTATCAAAGGCGTTAGCAAGGGTTGCTATTTCAGTACTTTGTTTAGATGCATTAAATTCAAACGTGTAATTACCTTGGGCAAACTGCCTTGCAATAACTGCAAGCTGCGATAATGGCGTTGTTAAGTTATTTGCCAGTAAGCTACTGGTAATAACCCCCACCAGCATCGTTAAAATAGCCATAATAATTAGCGTAAATAATAAGTTTTCAAAATCGTTATAGCTTTGTGTTAAATCAGCACTGAGTAAAATGGTTACCGCATCTCCTTGTAAGGAGGGCAGCGTAATGTCTCGGTTTTTATATACAGGATAATCACCAAACAAACGCGTTGTAGAGGTGGTATTAAAGTAGTTTTTAGGTGCAAAAACATCTGGTCGCTTAAGCAAAGAACTCCTTACAAAGTTGTCTTGCTCAGCAATAAAGCTGACATCCATTCCTGTTAGGTTTTTAAGCTCTAGGGCGACTTCGTCATCAATTTTAAAGCCCACTAAGCTGTATGCAACAGTTCTAGGCGCTCTAACGGGTAATAAGATAACTTGATATAGCTGCTTGTTAAGCACTACAAAGCTCGATTGCTCTGGCGAAGTTAATAATTCCTCCAGTAGCGGCTTTAAATTTTGCGGGTATAAATCTGCATTAGTATTGGCTGAAATTAATTTACCTGATAAATCAATCAGTAGCATAAGCTCTGCATCAATACGCTGACTGTGATTAAACAGCACACTACTTATGGTGGCTGCATCGCGAGTGGCAACCGCTTGCTTAAAGCCAAAGTCGGCAGTGAGTACTTTAGCAGCAGTAAGCAGTAGGTTTTCTTTCGCGCTCAAATACTGCTTATAAACATTTTGCGCTACGCTAATATCTTGATTTACTTTTTCTTCTTGAAATTTACTTGTAGACCACCAAAAGCTAACGACACTCACCAAGGTAGTCAGCAACACTAAGCCTACACATAAAACAATAATGCGGTTTTTTAAACTGTTAGCCATTACCGCCCTTAAACTTACTACCAAAAGTATTTCGCGGTGCTGGGGTGGAGGTATTAATTTTAACTAGTAACTCATTGTTATTATTTATTGTTATCATTTTTTTATTTTCCAACGGTGCAGTTTGTAGCGCATGCCACACACTCAGCGTAGTCGGTAAAGAGGTTATGTCTAAGGTTAACATACCCGTATTGTTGGTTTTATAAACGTGTTCACTATTGGCTACATAAATATAGCCCACCATAGAGTCATGAATATTACAGCCTAGTACAACAACGCCTTGTTGATCAAAAGTCACAGGCTCTTTAGGTTGACCTGAATAGAGTTTTAGCTGAAATGGCTTGGTCTGAGAAAAAGAGTAAACATGATGGCGAATATTATCGCTGTTAGGAAAGTTAACCTGCTGACCTTTTTGCACTACCAGCAAATCAGGCAAAAACGCTTTATGTACTTGGTCCATTACCGCAACGGGTAACGTGGTGCGCTCTAGCTTTGCCGCCTTATAAAGCTCAACGACTGCGTCTTTTAGTGGCTGACCATGCTGATCTTGAATTACTAAATTAATAGTTTCACCCAGTACGCCTTGGCTAAAAAATAAAGTAGCGGCGAGTAAATAACTTCTTTTATTAAAAACTTGCTGCACTTGCCTAAACATATCAACACCTAAAAATTAATCTTAGGTTAAGTTAATTAGAGACTGACACTAATTGCAAGGAATATAGCCCAGTAACTAAAAATAAAGACTGGGCTTGGTTTTTTTTACATACTTTAGTTGTATTATTTTACAATAAGGCCGTAATCAGTATCTAAAATATTAATGACTTCTTGGCGAGGATCTTCTGGAATTACAATCTCTTTGCCAATAATTTTACTGGCAATGCCTACATAAGTGTTAGACACTTCAAGCATCACAGATTCTGGTAAAATAAAATCTTTAGCAAGCTGCTCACGCTCATCCATTCGGTCTTTATTTAACAGTACATCACTTTCTGGCACATTAGAAATTAACAACTGACGAAACCCTTCTTTAGAGTTTTCGATTATTTTACCATCGCGGTAAGCCGCGCCATCCCATATGCGCGAAGAATCTGGGGTGCCTACTTCATCAATATAAATAAGCTGTTGGTTACCGTCTAAATCCTCTACATAACCAAACTCAAACTTTGTATCTACAAATATTTGTTCAAGCTTTGCTAGCTCTTCACTAATTAACTTAAAGCCCTCAACCAATAGCTTTTCGTATTTAGTCACATCCTCTGCCGATTTAAAATTAAATACATCTAAATTATCAGTGATGTTAGCGCGCGTAATATTCACATCATCAACAGGTGGAATATCAGCCACGCCTTCGATAATACCTTTTGTAGAAGGGGTTATTAGTACGTTTTCAAGCTTTTGGTTTGCCGTTAAGCCCTCAGGTAAATCTATGCCACAAAAGTTGCGAACCCCTTTACTGTAATCGCGCCACATGCTGCCAGTTATATATTGGCGCGCAATGGCTTCTACTTTTACGGTACTTGCTTTGCGCACAATCCATACATAAGGATGTGGAATATCAACAATGTGATTACCCGCAAGGCCCGCTTTATCAAATAACTTAAACCAATGAGATGCAACAGAGTTGAGCGCAATACCTTTTCCTGGCACGCCGTTTAAGCCATTTTCGCCTTGCCAAATACAGTCAAATGCAGAAATACGGTCTGAAATAACCATAATTGCCAGCTCAGTTCCTTGCGGAACTTTATAGTTTTTTTCTTTAATGAGGCGTGCGCTGTCTTCATCTGTTAGCCAATAAACCGAACGAACTTTACCGCTGTGTACGGCACCTTTAGTGCGAATGGGTAAGTCATCGTTTACGTCTAAAACTTTATAGCTAGTCATGCTATCTCCGGGGTTAGGGATGCTCATAGAGCAAAGTATGGTATGGGGTTATAAGCGCTATATAATAAATCAGCCTACCCTAAAGCTCAATCAGCACTGAAAACTAAATAACCACGCAATATTTATATGGCTGTAATAATGCGGTAAACTTAGCGTGCTAACTAGAGGAGTACCGCTTGAACTACCTAACTGCCACCGCAAATAAAAAATACCTAATGTATATTTCGCAAAATTATTCATACGCTATTTTAAGGCCACTACAAGCACAAATTTTAGCGCATGGTGGTGAGGTACGTTGGTTTTTAGCTGGCAGTGAAGTTAACCCTAATTTTTTAAATGATGACGAGCAGCGATTACATACAATCACTGATGTAAGGAACTGGAAGCCCGATATTACATATATTCCGGGCAATATTGTTCCAAGTTTTATTCCTGGTAAAAAAGTAGCTGTTTTTCATGGGTTTAATTCTGAAAAGCGAAGTTCTGAAGGGAACAGAGGCCATTTTGCCATTAGGGGCTGTTACGATTTATATTGCACTCAAGGCCCTAATACTACTGAGCGCTTTAAAGAGCTTGCACAACAACATGGTTTTTTTAAAGTAACAGAAACAGGTTGGCCTACTCTTGACCCTTTGTTTAACGAATCACAAAGCAATCCATACCAAAGTAACGACCCACGCCCTACTTTACTTATTTGTTCAACCTTCTCTCGTAAGTTGTCACTAGCCCCCAAATTATATGAACAAATAAAGCGTTTTAGTGAACAAGGCAAATGGCGAATCCTAATGCAGTTTCATCCTAAAATGCCAACCGAGTGGGTAAACAAGTACAAAGCACTAAGCAATAATAATTTAACCTTTATTGAAACCGATAACGTGTTACCTCTACTCAAAGCAGCTGATGTAATGCTCTGTGATACCTCATCGGTGTTACTGATGTTTTTGTTACTTCGCAAACCTGTAGTTACCTTTTGTAATCAAAAGCCTATGCCCCATTTACTTGACGTTACCAACGCAAATGAAGTTGAGCCAGCAATTGAGCGTGCATTAACGAAGCCTAATGACTTAATGCAATATATTGAAGACTATTGCCAAGAGCTACACCCATATACGGATGGAAAATCTAGCCAACGTGTGCTTAATGCTGCAAATGAATTTTTGCATAAAAACGAAAAGCTAAAACCTAAACCTCTCAACCTATTTCGAAATCTTAAAATGCGTAAAGAATTCAACTTTTGGGGTTGGTAAAAATGATAAGCCTAAAAAACGTTACCTTTAAATGGCATAAAAAAGATGCCAAGCCCACGCTTAATATCCCAACCCTTAGTATTAATAAAGGCGAGCATATTTTTTTACACGGCCCTAGTGGCGCCGGTAAGTCAACCTTACTTGCGTTATTAGCAGGTATAAACACACCAAGTAGTGGCAACATACGTATTTTAAATCGCGATTTAAATACACTTAGCAATACGCAAAGAGATGTATTTAGAGCGGAGAATATTGGCTATATTTTTCAAAACTTTAATTTATTACCGTATTTAACACCCATTGAGAATGTCACACTTGGCTGTGAATTTTCAAAAAGCAGAAAACAAAAAGCCTTACAGCAAACAACAGAGCCTAAGCCCAGCTTACAAAAAGAAGCGATACGTTTATTAACAGCATTAGGCTTAAGTGAGTCTTATCATAGTAAAGATGTTGCTTCGCTCAGCATTGGCCAGCAACAACGGGTTGCCGCTGCTCGCGCATTTATTGGCAGCCCAGAGCTAATAATTGCTGATGAGCCTACCTCGGCACTCGATACCGCAAATAGAGAAAGCTTTATAAAGCTGTTATTCGAACAGGCTAAGCGTGCCAACAGTACGCTCGTTTTTGTAAGCCATGACGAAACATTAAAACCGCTATTTAATCGTGCAATTAGCCTAGTTAACTTACAGGAGCCGTTATGATCCTGACTAAGTTAGCTTATAAAAGTTTGCTAAATCGCCGAGCAAGTGTACTGCTCACATTGTTTACCATTGCCATTAGCGTGATGCTTTTACTCAGTATTGAGCGAATTCGCGTGGATGCGAAAACCAGTTTTAGTAATACCATCTCCGGTACAGACCTAATTGTAGGCGCCCGCACCGGCGACATACAGCTGTTGCTTTCATCCGTATTCAGAATAGGCCATGCCAATAATGGGGTGAGTTGGCAAAGTTATCAGTACATCATAGCTCAACGTGGTGTTAAATGGAGCATTCCTATTAGTTTAGGCGACAGCCACAAAGGCCAAGCTGTACTAGGTACAAGCCGCGATTACTTTACCCACTATCGTTTTGGTAAAAAGCAAACGTTGAGTTTTCAACAAGGCCACGCTTTTGAGCATTTAAACCAGGTGGTACTTGGCAGCGATGTAGCGAGCCGTTTAGGGTATACACTAGGTGATAACATAGTAATCTCACACGGCATGGGTAATACGAGTTTTCACCATCATAAAGACAACCCGTTTACTGTTATCGGTATTTTAAACGCCACCGGCACGCCAGTAGATAAAACCTTACACATACCTCTAGCTGCTATTGATTTAATACATGGTGGTTCACACTCTGCGAATGATGAGCACGATGAGCACGATGAGCACGATGAGCACGATGAGCACGATGAGCACGATGAGCATCACAACCTAATCGGTGAGCCAAGTCAAATTACTGCATTTTTAATGGGCTTCGACTCGCCTTTATATACATTGCAAATTAGGCGCAATATCAATCAATACAAAAAAGAGCCACTTCTGGCTATTATGCCCACAGTGACCCTAAAAGAGCTGTGGCAAATGCTCGCCATTGTTGAAAAAGTTTTGTTACTGTTTTCAGCCGTTGTAGTACTGGTGAGCCTGCTAGGCATGCTGACAACACTACTTGCTAATTTAAACCAGCGCCGCCGTGAACTTGCTATTTTACGCTCAGTGGGCGCAAGGCCGTGGCAACTATTTACACTAATAAGCATGGAGTCGTTATTTACAACATTATTAGGCTGCCTAGTTGGCTGTGGTTTGTATTATAGCGTTATGCTTATTGGTAGCAGCTATTTACAAAGCCACGCAGGCATAAGCGTTAATATTGCCATGCTCTCTTACTATGAACTCACTTTAATAGGCGTTATTATGGCTGCTGGGTTTATAATTGGCTTAATACCTGCCACCCGCGCTTATTTTTATTCGCTCAGCGATGGCATGAGTATAAAAACTTAACTTTAGGAATTTCATGATATTTTTAAAATCAGCACTTTATAACAGCGCACTAATAAGTTGCCTGCTTATTAGCTTTTTTAGCAGTGCAAACCCGCCAAAAGAAATTTTTTGGGAAGATTTAATCCCACAAGGGCATGTGCAAATAGATACTCAAGCGCAGGCTAACCACGAAGGTAGTGAACAAAATTGGGTGCAACCAGAGCTAGATGCTCCCGTGGTTGAAGCATTAAATGGCCAATCAGTGAGCTTACCGGGGTTTGTTGTCCCACTTGAGGGTGACAGTGAAGTCATTACTGAGTTTTTACTTGTGCCATACTTTGGCGCGTGTATTCACGTACCGCCCCCGCCACCAAATCAAATCGTTCATGTGACGGTAAAAGGCGGTGTCCCCATAGAGAGCCTTTATGATGCGATTGTTGTTACCGGTGTTATCAGTACCGAAACCTGGTCTGGTGAAATAGCCCAAGTGGGCTATAAAATGAAAGCCGTCGGTGTCGCACCATTTGAGCTATAAAATGGCTATTTTTGGCAGTGCTTACAAAACACCGTACTGCGCTGCCCTAGCCTAATTTCTTCAAGTGGCGTTTTACACGTTACGCACTCCTCTCCTTTTCGCCCATATACTAACAACTGCTGCGCAAAATAACCTGGTTTGCCATCACTTTGGGCAAAGTCTTTTAAGGTTGTACCACCTTGTGTTATTGCCGCTGCTAGGGTGTCTTTAATAATAGGGATCAGGGTTTGATAACGCTTTAGCGATACTTTGCCTGCTTCGCGTTTGGGGTGTATCCCCGCTTTAAATAACGACTCATTGGCATAAATATTACCTACGCCCACGACCACCGCGTTATCCATAATAAATTGCTTCACGGGGACTTTTTTATTTCGCGACTGCTCGTATACACGCTTTGCAAAAAAATCATCCGTAAGCGGCTCAGGGCCAAGCTTTGAAAGCAACTTATGAACATCCCCCGGTGCTTGCCATAAACAGCAACCAAACCGGCGAGGGTCGTTTAATCGCAGTGCTTTGTCATTACTAAGTATAAACTCAACATGATCATGCTTTTTAAGTGGCTCGCGTTTATCCACAACGCGCAAATTACCCGACATTCCCAAATGTAAAATAGCACTCCCTAATTCGCAGTGCAGCAATAAATACTTTGCACGGCGCTCAATTCGCTCTACCCTCAACCCTTCTAACTGATAAACATCATCTGGCACAGGCCATCGCATGCTGGCATTATAAATATTTACCTTCGTCACCACTTGGTTTTCTACATGCGGGGTGATCCCCAGTCTACTTACTTCTACCTCTGGTAATTCAGGCATTAATGCAACTCACTTTTTGAAAAATCAACACTTGGAAATAACTGCTTTGCAGTCGCTAAATCAAGCCCCATCACACGCTGGCTATTTTTTTCCAACAAATAGTACTTACCGTTACCTTTGTACAGTAAATAAACCCAAGGTAGGCTCTCACCTGCTAATTCAAAGGTTGCAACATAGAGTGGTGAATTAGGATTAAATACCACCGACTCATTTACCTGCATCAACGCAGCCGTTTGCCAATGGTTAATTAGCTCAGCTAATTGCTGCTGTGATGCGTCCCACCTCACTGGCGCATTTTCTTGTAATGCGGTTGTACGCCAACTTGTACCAATACGTTCAATTTTCTGATCAACAAAGCTCAGTGTTAGCACAAAACTTTGTAATGGCAGTACCGGTTGCAACGTAGGCTCGTCTTCGCCCCCTAAAAGCTGCTTATGCCAGCCATTTAAAAAGAAGATCATAATCAACATCGAAAAAATAATAACGTTGTTCCAACCTTTACGGCCCAGTCGCATATTTATACACCCAGTAAATTCAAGATTTTAAAGTGTAACTAAAACTTAATTGCACTGTCTATATGTTAAAGAGCACAGACTTTGGTAGAATATCGGCAAATTTAAAGGAGTTCCGTCAATGTCTATGTATGTAGTGGGCCATAAAATCCCAGATTCAGATTCTATTTGTGGTGCAATTGCACTGGCTTATTTAAAAAACCAAATCGATGAGCCAGCAATTCCAACACGCCTTGGTGAAGTATCACCAGAAACACAATTTATCCTAGATAAATTTGGCTTCGAAGCACCTGAGCTTAAATTAAGCTACGCGGGCGAAGATGTATATATTGTTGATCATACCGAAAAAACACAAGCGCCAGATGATATCGACCAAGCACGTGTTGTTGGTGTAGTCGATCACCATAAACTAGGCGACTTAACGTCATCTACACCGCTTGAGTGTTGGATTCGCCCAGTTGGCTGTTCAAACACCATTATTAAAATGATGTATGACTTCTACAACGTAGAAATCCCAAAAGATATTGCTGGTATCATGCTATGTGCAATTTTAAGCGACACCGTTATTTTTAAATCGCCTACTTGCACAACAGCCGATATAAAATGCGTAGAAGCGCTAGCAGAAATTGCCGGTATTGAAGACTTTAAAGAGCTAGGCATGGACATGTTCCGAGTTAAATCAGCAGTAGAAGACACGCCTGTACGTGACCTAGTAATGCGTGACTTTAAAGATTTCAACATGAACGGCAACCTAGTGGGCATAGGCCAGCTAGAGGTTATTGACCTTGCAGTGTTTGACGAAATCAAAGCTGACCTTGAAGCAGACATCGCAAAACTAAAAGCGGAAGGCAACCGCCATTCAGTATTTTTACTACTTACCGATATTATGAAAGAAGGTTCACAAATGTTAATCGCATCAGATGATGCAACACTTGTAGAGCAAGCTTATGGTGAAAAACCAAGCGCAGGTAAAGTATGGCTAGACGGTGTATTAAGCCGTAAAAAGCAAGTAGTGCCGCCACTACAAGACGTGTTTGCCAAGCTGTAAGCTGTAAGCTGTAAGCTGTAAGCTGTAAGCTGTAAGCTGTAAGCTGTAAGCTGTAGAATAATGACCTTGTGGGTTTTGATCTGCAAGGTTTTTTTATGCCTAAATTTTGAGCAAGTTGGCGTATACATTACGAATATGTGATTTTAAAAAACAAAAAACCCAGCATAAGCTGGGTTTTTACAATTCTGAAAGAAAACTAAATTACTTAATTTTAGCTTCTTTGAAAATCACGTGTTTACGAGCCTTAGGATCGAACTTTTTGATTTCCATCTTTTCAGGCATGTTACGCTTGTTTTTGTCGGTAGTGTAGAAAAAACCAGTACCAGCAGTTGAAACTAAACGGATTTTATCGCGCATGATTCAGTTCCTTAAACTTTTTCGCCGCGAGCACGGATATCTGTAAGTACCGCGTCGATGCCTTTTTTATCGATAATACGCATACCTTTAGTAGTAGTGCGTAGTGTTACAAAACGTTTTTCACTTTCAACCCAAAAACGGTGTGTTTGTAGGTTAGGTAGGAAACGACGTCTAGTCGCGTTTCTCGCGTGTGAACGGTGGTTACCAACCGTTGGACGCTTACCTGTAACTTGACATACTTTAGACATGTCTATATATCTCCAATAACTTCGCTCGAGCTTAATTTAACCTAAGGCCATGTATTTGTGCCCTAGATAAATCGAAGGGCGCTCTTTATACAGCTTTTACAGGCAAAGATCAAATACTGATCTATCCAACCAGCTCATATGTAAATTTGATAGCGGCTAATTATAAAGATCGAATGCCCTTAGGGAAAGTAAAAACTGCATTTAAATTAAACTAATTTGCCAAAACGCCTCAAACCGCTCATTTTTAACACACTTATTCACCAAGCAAAGTTAAATCAAGCCCCGCTGTGCAAAAGAAACACATGTTTCTCCTCCAACAATGATGTGATCAAGCACATTTATATCTACCAATTGCAGCGCTTGTTGTAACTTATTGGTGATAAGTTTGTCTGCTTGGCTTGGTTCGGCAATACCGCTTGGGTGGTTGTGTGCCAAAATAATGGCCGCAGCATTATTTTTTAAGGCCGCTTTTAATACTTCTCTGGGGTAAACGCTGGCGGAGTTTATTGTGCCATAAAACAAAATTTCGTCTTTTACTAAACGGTTTTGACTATCAAGATAGAGCACCATAAACACTTCTTGCTGCAACCCGCGCATTTGCAGTGTTAAATATTCATACACCGCATTTGGCGAATTAAACACCGCATCGCGCTGGCAGCGCTCCTGCATGTAACGTTGACTCAGCTCAAGCACCGCTTGCAATTGCACATATTTTGCCATCCCTAAGCCTTTTTGTGCGCAAAACTCATCTTGGCTGGCGTTAAATAAATTATGCAGTGTTTTATTTTCGTTAAGCAGGTGTTGGGCCAGCTCTATCACATTCATTCCTGGTAACCCAGTACGCAAAAAAATTGCTAATAACTCAGCATCACTCAGTGCTTTAGGGCCTTTAGCAATGAGCTTTTCACGGGGGCGAAGTGAATTAGGTAACGAAGATAATTGCATTATTCATCCTTGATGATTAAAAAACAGTCATATAACTGTAATGCAAATTTCAAAATTAGCCTGATTATTTAATCTTAAAAACTTAGCTCAAAGCACAAAGATTTGTTATTTTAGCCTGCATATACACTCAAGCAAAAAAAACTCATGACTAACTTAACAAACAAAAAAATTGTACTTGGCATAACTGGCGGTATTGCAGCCTATAAATGTGCAGAGCTCGTTAGGCGTTTAAAAGATGCAGGTTGCGAAGTAAAAGTAGTTATGAGCGAGTCAGCTAAACACTTTATAACCCCCTTAACCATGCAAGCGGTTAGTGGCGAAATGGTATCTGACTCATTACTTGACCCCTCAGCTGAGGCGGCAATGGGCCATATAGAATTTGCAAAATGGGCTGATTTAATTTTAGTTGCACCTGCAACCAGTAATACGATTGCTAAAATGGCTGCAGGCATAGCCGATGATTTACTCACCACACTGCTATTGGCAACTCCAGCAAAAGTGGCAATAGCCCCAGCAATGAACCAGCAAATGTATGCACACCCTGCTACACAAGCTAATTTAGCAACACTTAAATCTCGCAATGTACTAATTTGGGGCCCAGGTAAAGGCGAGCAAGCCTGTGGCGATGTAGGCGCTGGGCGCATGCTAGAGCCGCATGAGCTTGTGGCTTTGTGCACTGCTACAGAGCAGCCGCAATTATTAGCAGGTAAAACGATTACCATTACCGCAGGCCCGACCCGCGAACCACTTGACCCTGTGCGTTTTATATCAAACCACAGTTCAGGAAAAATGGGCTATGCTCTTGCACAAGCCGCATTAGAGCTTGGTGCTAAGGTTAATTTAATTTCAGGCCCGGTGACTATTAAAGCCCCTACTGGTGCTAATTTGATTAACATAGAAAGTGCTGAACAGCTTTTAAATGAGTCATTAACCTATGCCGTACATTCTGACGCTTTTATTGGTTGCGCCGCCGTAGCTGATTACAGAGCAGCGAATGTCGCTACTCAAAAAATGAAAAAACAAGGCGATGAGCTTACCCTTACACTTGTTAAAAACCCCGATGTAATAGCCGCCGTTGCAAGCTTAGAGCAAGGCCGCCCTTACACAGTAGGTTTTGCAGCCGAAACACAAAATGTAGAGAGCTATGCAAAGGGTAAACTTAAAAATAAAAACTTAGATATGATTTGTGCAAATGATGTATCAAAAAGTGGCTTAGGCTTTAACTCTGATCATAATGCTTTAACACTTTATTGGCATAATCAAAGCGTAGAATTACCAGCAACAAGTAAAACAGAAATTGCGCATCAAGTGATCGAACAGCTCGCTAAACATCTATAAAAATGCTGGAAACAAACTGAATAAAACATTAACATAAGCCACTCATTTGAACAGAAAATGACTAGCCCCAGCTAAAAATAACAAATAAAAAAAGGAAGGTTCATGCCTGCGACAAAAAGAAGTAATCGCAAAGAGCAGATACTGCAAGCACTCGCACAAATGTTAGAAACCAGCCCAGGACAACGAATTACCACAGCGAAGCTTGCTGCTGAAGTGGGTGTTTCTGAAGCTGCGCTTTACCGTCATTTTCCTAGCAAAGCACGTATGTTTGAAGGCCTAATTGAGTTTATTGAAGACACGCTTTTGTCGCGTATTAACCTTATTTTAGAAAACGAAAAAGAAAGCCAAACACGCGTTTACAATATTTTATTATTGCTACTCACCTTTGCAGAAAAAAACCCTGGTATTACACGCATACTTACCGGCGACGCCCTGCAAGGTGAACAAGAGCGATTACGCGAGCGTGTACAAGGGCTATTTGAAAAACTAGAAACACAATTCAAACAAGTACTTCGCGAGCGAAAGCTCCGTGAAGGTAAAACTTTTCAAAGCGATGAGCTCACCCTAGCTAACTTTTTACTTGCTTACGTAGAAGGCAAAATGAACCAGTTTGTGCGCAGCGACTTTAAAGTAAAGCCAAGCTCGCAGTTTGAAAAACAATGGCCTGAACTACAAAAAATTTGGCTATAACACAAATTGACTCATTTCATTTAAGCGCGGTACCTAATCGCGCTTAGCTTTCCCCTTTCATCCCTTTTCTTATACCGCTTATCTGATCCGCTCGAAATATAAACCAAACTCGTTACAATACTTATTACCCTAAAGGCACTGTAAAAAACGAGAATCAATAATGAAAACAACGCTCACCTTTTTAAGCTCAGCACTGATTGCAAGCTTAGCAAGCCCGGCTGCTTGGGCTCAAAAGCCGTTAGAATTTAAAGACGTATTCGGTTTTAAGTACGCAAAGAGCACACAACTTTCAGATGATGGTAAAATCCTCAGCTTTAGCGCCAAACCATATCGCGGTAACGCCAGTGGCCAAGTTTATGACTTAACAACAAACACCCTATTAAGTACTGTAGATCGCGGCACTAAGCCCGTTATTAACAAAGCAGCTAATTGGGTGGCCTTTACACAAGTTCCTACGCTTTTAGAGCAAGAAACTACTAAAAAGAAAGCTGAGCTTAAAAACAACCTCATTTTAGTCAACACTCAAACCGGCGAAAAACACCAATTTGCCGACGTTAAAGATTATGTATTAGCTGATAATGGACAGTGGCTTGCTTACAGAGTTGATCAAAAAGCTGAAAAAGACGAAACCAGCGACGATAAAACCGAAGAAAAAAGCGAAATCACACCAGACAAAAAAGACAAAAGCTTTGAGCTGATAATTGTCGATTTAAAAAACAATACAACACATAGTGTAAATAATGTATTTAGTTACGCCATAAGCCACAATGGCGCTCAGCTACTTGCCAGCCAAAGCTTTAGCGATGGCAATAATAATCAAATTGTACTGCTTGAACTAAATAACAACTTTACGCAAAGTGTACTAATTGACGAGCCAGGTGTTATTGCGCAAACAATTGTGTGGCATCCAAGTAGAGATATTGCAGCATTTAGCCTTGGTAACTACGTAAACAATGATGAGCGCCGCAGGCAATATAAACTAAATCTTTGGCAAAATAATACCCTTAGTACCATCGACTCCCCTAATAAAGAGTGGGTCATAGGTAAAACAGCAAAAATTACATTCTCCGAAGATGGCGAGCGTTTATATTTTGAAAACCACCCTAAGCTTGCCGCAAAAGTAAAAGCAAAAGAGTACACCGACGAAGCGTCACTGTATGACTTTGACACGATTCGTGAGCATAAAGGGCTGAACGTTTGGCACAATAACGACGCTCAAATAAAACCACGCGAAGAACAACAGTGGAATAAGGTAAATAAAAACCGTCATTACAGCGCTGTTTTTCATTTAGAAAGTCAAAAAACAGTACAGCTAAGCAATGAAAAAGTGAGCGATTTAGCGCTTAACACTGAGCGAAACCAAAGCGTATTAGGCTACTCAAACCAAGCTCATCTTGAAAAAATAATGTACGGCGGCTTTTTTGCCGACTACTACAGCATAAATGTAAATACCGGTGAGCAAACAACAATTGTTAAAAACTCTCCGTTTACACCAAGCCTTGCGCCAAATGGTCAGTACGCCGCTTATTTTGCTAATAGCCAAGTTCAGCTTAAAGATTTAAAAAATAATAAAGTAACTGCGCTTAGCAAAGCTATAAATGCCACTTTTGCAGATGATAAGCACGACTACCCATCAGAGCAGCCTGGCTATGGGTTTGCCGGTTGGTTAAATAACAGCAGCCAAGTATTAGTGTATAGCAAATACGATATTTGGGCGTTTGATGTAAATTCCCAACAAGCAACCCAACTTACAAACGGTAAAAATACACGCACCCAATACCGCGTAATTCAGCTAGATAAAAACCTAGTTGGCTTTAATAAAGACGACACTTTGCTACTATCGGCTGTGAACTTACAATCAAAACAGCGTGAAGTTGCAAAGCTCAACTTAGCCTCAAACACAGTCACTAAAGTACTTAGCGGTAATAAGCGCTTTGATGTAGTTAAAAAAGCAAAAAATGCCGATAAATACCTGTTTACCGAGCAAACTTACCAACAATTTCCTGATTACTATCAAACTGATTTTAGCTTTTCAGCGCCTAAAAAAGTGACTCATATAAACCCACAAATTGCTGATTTTGCCTGGGGCGAAAAGCCAGAGCTAATAAGCTACAAAGGCTTTGATGGCGAAGATTTACAAGGGATATTAATCAAACCTGCAGGCTACAAAAAAGGCGATAAAGTACCGGTTGTTGTGTACTTTTACCGCTACATGAGCCAGCGTATGTATGATTTTCCTAAAATGGAGCTAAATCATCGCCCTAACTTCCCTATGTTTACCTCAAACGGTTACGCTGTATTTTTACCTGATATTCGCTTTGAAATAGGCCACCCGGGTAAATCATCAACGCAAACTATGATAAACGCCACTCAAAAATTAATAGATTTAGGTATAGCTGACCCAGATAAAATAGGCCTACAAGGGCACTCATGGGCGGGTTATCAAAGTGCATTTATGATCACCCAAACAGATATGTTTAAAGCGGTTGTATCCGGCGCGCCAGTATCAAACATGACCAGTGCATACAGTGGCATACGTTTAAAGTCGGGCCTTGCGCGTCAATTTCAATACGAAACAGGGCAAAGCCGTATAGGTAAAAACTTATTTGAAGCACCCGAGCTCTATATAGAAAACTCACCGGTGTTTTTTGCAGATAAAGTAAATACCCCTATTTTAATTATGTTTGGCGATAAAGACGACGCAGTGCCGTGGCACGAAGGCGTGCAGTACTACCTTGCACTGCGCAGAGCAGGTAAAGATGCGACCTTTTTACAATACGAAGGCGAACCGCATCATTTGAAAAAGTTTCCTAATCAGGTCGATTTTTCAGTACGTATGATGCAGTACTTTGATCATTACTTAAAAGGCAAACCAGCTGCAAAGTGGATGACAGAAGGTGAGGCATTCGTTGAAGAGTAAATAACCCACATAAAAAAGCCGATATTGCATAAACAATATCGGCTTTTTTGTTTTTAGGTTTCTCTTAAACTACAAACACAGCTCTCTAAATGGCAAGGTGGCTGCGCCTATCGACACCGGGAAGTTATCAATATTAGACACCACCAGCTTAGGCATTGGGCGTTTGGCCCCGCGTCTAAATTGCGCGTACACCTCTGTGCGGGCGATTACTTTTTCAGCCAGCTCTTTAGGTATATGGCCGCCAATAATAATGGCTTCAGCATCTAATAGCGCTGAGCAACAAGTTGCCACTAAATCAAACGAGTCTTGAACTTTAAATAGCCACTCTTCAACGCCTGGCCATTCTGGGTCAAAGTTATCGTGTAAATCGTAAATTGAATTAACCGCAACGCCATTTTTTTTCAAAATACGTTTTAGTAACTCTAAATTAGGATGAGCATATAGCTTAGGCGGTAGCATATCGCCAAGCTCGCCAGCGTTACCGTAAGTACCACGCAGTACGTCGCTATTATTAACTATACCGCCACCAAATGCGGCCGATACAAACATATATACAAAGTTTTTGTATTCACGGCCAATACCTGCAACGCCCTCGCCAGCGGCTGCGCCTGTGGCGTCGTTCACCACCCAAGTAGGTAACTGAAAGTGCTGCGATACAATATCGATAATATCAACTTGCGACCACTCTTCTAGCATATGGTGGGTATTCATTTTACCGTCCATAGAACTAAAAAAGCCTGAAATACCCACACCCATGCCCAGTATTTTATCGCTTGGAATATCGCGTTCTGCGCTTATATCATCCACCAGTTTTTGCGCGCATTTAAGCACGTTATTAATGCTCATATCTGACATTAACTGCATGTGGGTGTAAACCACTTTGCCAGTAAAATCCATAACCGCAAGTGAAATGGCATCAAGTAAAATAGCCAAACCAAAGGTAAACCCGTAATCAGGGTTTAGCGCAATGCCAAAACCAGGTTTGCCTTTTTTATTAGGAATGAGTGTATCGGTTTGCACTATTACGCCGTGCTGGGTTAACGACTTAAGTAAACGCGAGACAGTTTGTTGCGGAATTCGGGTGGCGCTCACAATATGGCTTTGTGTTACGCATTGCTCCCAAAACACCACTTTAATAATATCACGCTCAATGTCTTGAAAAAGCTTATCGCCTTTTCCAAGCTCAAAACCTGAGCGTAATAAGTTACTGTTATTTAGCGAAAACATAGCTATTAACCCTAATAAAATTGGAGCACAAGATTACGTTAAACCATTATAAAGAACAAGTACGGCGCAGTGCCTATTCAATCACAATGACTCTAAAATCGTTAACGTTAGTGTTTGTTGGCCCCGTAATAATTAAATCATCAATGGCTTTAAAAAACTGATGGCTATTATGACCTTGTAACTGCGCTTGTAAGTTCTCGCCGGCGGCCTCTGCACGAGCAATCGTACTGCTATCTATATACGCGCCAGCAACATCTTTACTACCGTCAACGCCGTCAGTATCGCACGCTATTGCGTAAATACCCGCTTCGCCGTTTAGCGCATCAGCCAGTGCCATTAAATACTCTTGATTAGGACCGCCATCGCCGTATACATCGGCAACGGTTACTGTAAGCTCGCCACCTGAGAACAACATAACGCGCTTGCCTTTTGCTTTTTCCTCAAGGGCAATTTTAGCGTGTACGCGGGCAACCTCTTTTGCCTCACCTTGAATATCGTATCCAAGTACTTGCGTATCCCAACCTTGATGCTGTGCTACATCAATAGCACTATCAATCGCATGCTGCGCATTAGCTACAATAAAGTGCTCTCCCACTGTATCGGCTGCACGCGCTTGCTCAGGTTTTAGTAAATGGGCTTCAATCTCACTTATAACTGGCCAATTATACTTTTGTAAAATAGCCAGCGCATCAGCTTTAGTACTGCCATCGCTAATAGTGGGGCCAGATGCAATATCGCTTGGCTTATCGCCTACTACATCAGAAATAATCAGCGTTACATAATCCGATTTAGCCGCTTGCGCTAACTTGCCCCCTTTAACAAGCGAGAGTTGTTTGCGCACAACATTAATTTCATCAACACTTGCACCACTTTTAAGTAAAAACTGATTAAGTGCCTGCTTTTGCGCAAACGGTACATCATCAACAGGCAGGCACATCAATGACGAGCCACCACCTGATATAATAAACAAAATAGGAATATCGGCAGGGTTATTTATTACAAGCTCTAACAGTGCTTTACCTGCAGCTAAGCTGTTATCATCTGGCGTTGGGTGGTTAGCGCTCAGTACTTTTATGCGCCCAATATCGCCAGCACTTTCGTAGCCATAACGCGTCACTACAGCGCCAAAGCATTTATCACCATAAAAGCGATTAATCTCAGCGGCCATTTCTGCGGCTGCTTTACCGGCACCTACCACACATAAGCCATTGCTGGCATCTATATTTTTTAAATACTTGCTCATGCAAGCACTTGGTTTACAGGCATTTACCGCAGTGGTAAATAAATCGATTAAAAACGACTTGTTAGCATCCATTAGTCAAAGCTCACGAAAAAATTGAAGGAATAGCAAGGCAAATTAATACCATCACAACAAACATGCTCAGCAGCATAACGATATCTTTACCGGTTAAAATAGAGTTTGAGGTTGTCTCAGCGTTTTGCGCTTTAGCGACTTCGTTTACGTCACGAGGAATAACGCGGCTGGTTACATAAATAATAATTGCAGTGCATACAAATCCAATAAAGTTCCACCAAAACCAAAATACATCGGGCGCAAATATCGACACCAGTAAGTTAATTAGTACACCACTAATTAAACCTATATTTGCATGTAGGGCTGCACTTCGTTTACTTAACACTGCGATTAAAAATACTGCGAGTATTGGGCCATAAAATAGTGAGCCTACTTTGTTAATGGCTTCAATAATAGTGGGCGCTATGTCACCCGCAAAAAGTGATAACACAAGCGTAATTGCGCCCCATGCTAAGCCTAAGTACTTAGCCAGTTTTAAATACGTTGGTTGGTCTAGCTCTTTATTAGAAATACGGCTGTAATCTTCAATGCTGACCGCCGAAAGCGAGTTAATAGCTGAGCTAAGTGACGACATAGCCGCAGATAAAATAGCCACAACTAATAAACCAATTAGGCCATGCGGCAAGTAATCTAAAATAAATATTGGCATCATCCAATCTGGATTATCGGTAGGAATTTTTGCTAAAAAATCAGAATTAGTCATAGCCAGTGTGCCTACAATTAAACCCGACACACAATATAAAATAGTAATAGGAAAACGCACGACCCCGTTGGCTAAAATCATGTAGCGCAAGTTTTTAGGATCTTTTGCACTAAGCGCACGCTGTGCTTGCGTTTGGTCACACCCGTAGTACGAAGCGTAAAGCACCACACCACCAAAAATCATAGGTAAAAAGCCAAAGCCGTCACCACTAAAGCCAAACGAATCAAGCTTTATAGCTTCTAATCGGCTCGAATCAACATTAGCAATAAAGGTATCAACACCACCTAAGTGATAAAGCCCAAAGCCAATACAGGCAATGGTACCCAGTACAATGATGATCATTTGAATGGCATCACCATATACCACGGCTTTCATGCCGCCTTGCAGTGAATATAGCACAGTGATAACGCCGGTTAGTACAATAGCCTGCCACGCTTCTATGCCCATGGTGCCTTGTAAAATAAGCGATACGGCATAAATCATAATACCGGTGGCAAATGCGCGGCTAAACTGAAATACCACACTAATAAGCACACGGGTTGAGCGGCCAAAACGCATTTCTAAGTAATCGTAAATACTAACAACGCCGCTTTTATAAAGCTTAGGTAAAATAGTCGCTAAAATTAAAATCATCGCCAGCGGTACACCTAACTCATACGAGAGCCATTGCATACCACCGCCTTCACGCAAACCAACAAATGCAGGAGCCGAAATAAAACTAATAGCCGAAAGCTGAGTGGCCATTACCGACAAAGCCAGCGGTTTCCACCCTAAGCTTTTACCCCCTAAAAAGTAATCACTTTTATTGGTTTGTTCGCGTAGCATAAACCCCATCACCAATAAGGCACCAAGGTAGAGAGCAACTATTGAAAAATCTAATATATTCATAATTATTTCGCGTATTCAAAATAAGAAAACACAGCGCCTTCTCAAAAATAAAAACCAAGTTTGTTATTTGCTTACTTCTAAACAGTACCTAAAAATAAACCTATCACTAACTTAGCTGAAAAATGCATCACAATGCAAAAAGCCTATTAACCCCAAAGTAGGTTAATAGGCATAAAGCATTTATTTAAAAGTCGTATTTAACTCTTAATGTGACGCGTCGTGGGAGAATTGGGCGACCTACAAAGTAAGGGTTGTCTGACGTTTGGCTATTACCTAAACGCGGCGAGCCTTCGGTTACACCATCAGAGTCAAACAAGTTAAATACCCCTACGCTTAGACGTACTGTTTGCTCCGGTGCAATTTGCCAGTTATAACCTGCATCAAATCTAAATAAGTGAAATGAATCAAGCTCTACCGAGTTTGCATCGTTGGCATAGTTTTTACCGGTAAAGTTATGATACAAAGCAGCATCCCAGCTATCTGCGGTGTAACTAATGGATGAGTTAAATAATATTTTTGGTTTACGGCGTAACTCATTACCAATAATAGAAGGGTCTGAGTCAAACTCAGTAAATTCGTGGTCGGTGTAAGTCATGTTGGCATCAACAGCCCACTCGTCGGTAATATCGTAACGACCAGTAAGCTCCACGCCTGTTGCTTTGGTCGATTGCATAACTGGCAGCTCTAATACGCCCCCGTTACCATCGTTTACAAAGTCTACGCTGCGCCTGTCTTTTAAGTCAGTTCTAAATAACGCGATGCTACCGCTAAAGTCGTTATCAAAAAATTTAACACCTAGTTCGCCTTGCTCAACAATTTCGGCTTCGTAGCTGGCAGGCTCGCCTAAATCGTTAAACTGAATACCTCTAATTTCTGGGAAGAAAAACCCGCGTGATGCATTGGCATATACATTTAAATTATCAGTTAAGCGATATAACGCCGCACCTGATACCGCAAATTCAGAGGTGTCGACTTCACCGTAAGTCATTACACCACTGCCCGTAGTGTTAACTTGTAAATTAGGGGCAAGCGTTGGGTCATCAGAAATCTGAACGACTTGGCTGCCTTCACGGCTAATTTTGCCGTCTATTTCTTCATAGCGTACACCAAAGTCGATAATCCAATCATCGCTTTCCATTTGATCCGCTATGTAAAGTGCACGGCGCGTGGCGCTAATTGTTTGGTTAGTGTATGAAATACCAGGCCCACTAATGCCATTTTGTGTGTACTGAACAACATCGCCATCGGCATTGGTGTACGTTAAATCCACCAGCTCAGGGTTATTGTTAAACTCACCTAAGTAAGTCGTAATAACATTATCGTCATCAGCTTCACTGTGTGAAAAAAACGTACCTAGCGTAATATCGTGGCTAAAATCGCCAACAAAAATACTTTTAATAACATTAAACTCGGCAGAAAAATCTTCAGCTGGGCGATCGCGGTCTAAAATACGGTTAGCAAATAGCAAGTCATCACTTGCAAGTGCCTGCCCCGATGCGGTGTAAGTAAACGCTGCACCACTTGCATCACCTAAACCACGGTTAGCCAAAAAGTCTTCTTGGCTCTCAGGGACGTTAATAATACCGTCGCCGTCTAAAAATAGGTTAAATTCGTGCTGGTACTTTGCGTATTTGCTGCGCATGTTAATAGCAAAGTCGTTGGCTAGCTCTTTTTCAAACACCACTGAAATAGAGCCGCCTTTAGTAACCACACCATCGCTAATTGGCGATTCATAACGACCATTTGCAGTATCATAGGTAAGGTTAGATACATTAGCAGTTTGTAGTGACTCCACTTCGCTGCCATCGTTACCAATTAAACGCTCACGGCTGCCGCCATCAAGCGGAATAGGAAGGTAAAACTGCGCTTGATCGTCAATGTATTGGCCATAAACCGTAAATGAGCCTGAGCCGTCATCAAATTCTTTACGAATATTACCGCGAAGCTGGGTACCTTTCGTCTCAAGTCCTGTATCTAACGGGCCCTCGTCGTAACGGTAAAAACCCGATAGCGCATAGTAAAGGCCCTCTTCGTTAAGCGGCCCGCTTGTAGCAAAATCTAAGCGAGTACGACCCTGATCAGATAGCTCCATTTGCACGGTACTTTGCGGATCATCACTGCCTGTTTTAGAAATGTAGTTAATAATACCCGCTACAGAACCTTGGCCAAATAAGTTAGATACACCGCCACGTACAAACTCTACACGCTCAATACCTAAGTCATTACGGTAATAAACATCAAATGCCGACGAGTTTAAGCCAAAAACACTCAAACTAGGTGAACCATCATACGATAAAGGCGTAAACTGAAACTGTCCCGACGAAGGCAAGCCCCTTACTTGTAGGTTTGTTGCAACCTCACCACCGCCCCCTTCTACTTTAATACCAGGGATGTAACGGAGTACATCTGCTTGGCTGCTTGATGAAAGCTTTACTAATTCGTCTTCGCTAATTGAGGTTACAGATTGTGGAGTATCTGAAATTACACGTCCTTTACTGGTACCAGAGACGATAATACGCTCAACGTTATTAGCTTTTTTTGCTGTATCTGGCGCAGACTCTTCTGCGGCAAACGCGCCCTGTGTGAGGCATAAAGATACAATAGAGGCGATCGTTGTTTTATTCACGGGTATTCTCCAATTGTGCTAGTTGTCTGTGTGTATTTACTTAGAGTGTGGCTAAGTAAAGTAGAAATAATCAAGATATACATGTTAGTTTTTTGTTACTTCGAACAGGATTTAAGCACAGAAAAAAAACATTTACAACCCATAATGAGTGCTTTAATATTATCCAAATCGAAAAAAACACACAAAGAGCACCCAATATGACTACTATAAACAGCAGTAAAATTGATGCAGTCACTGCTTCATCACTTGCAGAGCTTGCTACTAAAACACTTATAGCAAACGATTTAGGTGGCTATACAGTACCAACCCATGGCCTTTACCCGTTTCAATGGAACTGGGATTCAGCTATAACTGCGCTAGGTTGGATGAAGTCTGATGAGGGGCGTGCGTGGCAAGAAATTGATGTGTTATTTTCAGGTCAGTGGGATGACGGCATGGTGCCACATATCTTATTTCATAAAGATGCCGACACGTATTTCCCAGGTCCGGATGTGTGGGGATCAGACAAAAAAATTAAAAGTACGTCTATTTCGCAGCCACCCGTTGTGGCCACAGTAATGAAAGAAATGCTTGCAAGCGCACAAGATAAAACCCTTGCAGAGCAAAAGGTTAAGGCGCTATTTTCAAAGGTTGTTGATTACCATTTATGGTGGTACAACGACCGCGATCCTGAAAATACAGGTTTAGTAGTGACTTACCATCCGTGGGAGTCGGGCATGGATAACAGCCCATCATGGGATGACGCACTCCAAGCTGTGCCATGTGTTGACTGGGAGTACACTCGTCGCGATACAAGCCATGTAGATTCGTCGCAGCGCCCACATAAAAGTGAGTACGACCGCTTTTTATACCTAGTAGACTTTTTTAAACGTAACAATTTTGATAGCAAAGTAATTTACGAAACCTGCCCGTACAAAATGAACGACCTAGGTATTATTGCTATTTTGCATCGTGCCACAAAAGATTTACTCGAAATGGGTGAACAACTTGGTTTAAACGATGCACGTACCGATTATTTAGCCCAACGTGCTGAGCTTACACAACAATCTATTAACACCCTGTGGTGTGATAAAAGCAAATACTTTTACTGTAAAGACGTGCTAACAAATAGCCTAGCTAAAGTTAAAACCTCAGCAGCACTATTAACTGTTTATGCTGGTTTAACATCTAACGAGCAAGCCCAGATAATTAATACCGCAACTGAAGACTTTATTGAGTCGAGCCAATTTAGTGTGGCATCTACCCACCCTAAAGAAGAAAAGTACGAACCACAGCGTTACTGGCGCGGCCCTATTTGGTTACACATTAACTGGATGATAGCCACAGGCCTAAAAGAAGCAGGCTTTGTGACAACTGCTGAAAAAATTCAGGATGACACCCGCGGCTTAGTGCTTAAATCGGGTTACTACGAATACTTTAACCCAGAGACTGGCGCAGGCTGTGGAGGTAAAGATTTCTCATGGACAGCAGCAATTGCACTGCATTGGCTACTTGATTAATAACTAAGGCAGCATCATGAAACACACAATATGTTTTGGTGAAGTACTGGTTGATTTACTCTCAGATAAATTAAGTCAAAACAACAGCGAGCACGAAGCATTTACTAAGTTTGCAGGTGGTGCACCTGCAAACGTAAGCGTAGCCATTGCAAAGCTAGGTGGTAACGCTTACTTTGCGGGCATGCTGAGCACCGACAGTTTTGGCAGTTTTTTACATAACGCCTTAAAAGAGCAAGGTGTAAAAACCGACTTTATGCGCTTTACAAGCCAAGCTAAAACTGCCCTTGCGTTTGTATCGCTTGATGACGACGGCGACCGTACGTTTGAGTTTTATCGCGATAACACCGCCGACTTACGCTTTAATAATGATGACTTTAGGAGTGAATGGTTTGAGCAATGCGACATATTTCATATTTGCTCAAACACCTTAACCGACGAGCGCATACGTAAAACAACTGCTTACGGTGTTGAATTTGCTAAACAAAATAATGCGATTGTCAGTTTTGACATTAACTTACGCCTTAACTTATGGCCAAGTAATGCCAATCCGCGTGAGCATATTTTACCCTTACTAAAACACTGCTCTATTATTAAAGCCTCAAAAGAAGAGCTTGAATACTTAGCGGGTGAACAAACGGGTGAAGAATTTATTGCTCATACGCTTAATAATGGCTGTGAGTTATTTGTGGTTACCGATGCAGGCAACCCAATGCATTGGTACACAAAAAATGCCAAGCAAACGCTTATCCCAAAAAAAGTGACTATGGTTGATGCCACCGCCGCAGGTGATGCATTTGTAGGTGGGTTGCTGTATCAGCTAGGCTTACAAAATCTGACACCTAGCTCTTTTAGTAAGCTTTGCGACAGCCCCGAAACACTCACAACTATTTTTGAATTTGCTTCGTTATGTGGTGCCCATGCCGCATCTTACAAAGGGGCATTTACGTCTTTGCCTAACGAAAAATCACTAAATGATTTTAGGAGCACACTATGAGCCACACACCTGATAACTTTAAAAGCCGCGAATTTTTAACGCAGCACATTGCCGATACACTGGCATTTTATGAGCCTAACATTGACGATGAGCATGGCGGTTTTTACCAAAACTTTTCAGATAATGGTGAGGTATTTGATAAGCAAACTCGCCACCTAGTAAGCTCTACTCGGTTTGTATTTAACTATGCACGTGCGTACCAAACCTTTAATGACGAAAAGTACCTAAACCGTGTTAAATCGGGTATTGAGTTTATTCGTAAACACCATTTTGTTGAGCAAACCGGTGGCTACAATTGGCTATTGAGTGTTGATAAAGGTAACGCCACTGTACTTGATGATACCAACCACTGTTATGGCTTTGCGTTCGTGATTTTAGCCTACAGCTGGGCATACCGTGTAGGTGTTACACAGGCGCGCGAATACCTAAACGATACATTTCAAACAATGGAAACACATTTTTGGGACACAAGAGCAGGTTTATATAAAGATCAGCACAACAGTGACTTTACTAAGTGCGATCCGTATCGCGGCCAAAACGCCAACATGCACACCTGCGAAGCACTTATTGCCGCGTATGAAGCAACTCAAGATGAGCTATTTTTAAATCGTGCGCTTACACTTGCCGATAACATGGTTAATCGCCAAGCTAATTTAATGGGTGGGCTTATTTGGGAGCACTACGATATAAATTGGCAGGTTGATTTAGAATACAACAAAGACGATCCAAAAAATTTGTTTCGCCCGTGGGGTTTCCAGCCAGGTCATCAAACTGAGTGGTCAAAACTATTAATGTTTTTAAATAAGCATAAGCCACAAGCTTGGCTTGTAGAACGTGCTCAAGCGTTATTTGATGAGTCAATAAACGTTGCCTGGGATAAACAACACGGCGGTATTTGTTACGGATTTGCGCCAGATAAAAGCATATGCGATGACGACAAGTACTTTTGGGTGCAAGCCGAAACACTCTGTTGTGCAGCCTACCTTTATGAAACCACAGAGGATGAAAAATACCAGCAGTGGTATGACAAAATTTGGCAGTACTCATGGCAGCACTTAGTTGATCATCAATACGGTGCGTGGTTTAGAATTTTAACCGTAGATAACAAAAAAATAGATACCGAAAAAAGCCCTATTGGTAAAACTGATTACCATACTATGGGTGCCTGCTTTGATGTGTTGGCGTTATTAAAATAACAAAAAATAGTTATATTTTGTTGTGTAGACCTTTTAACCGCCATTTTGGCGGTTTTTTTTTGCCTAGTTTATAGCGCTTTTCAAATACATAATAATCACCACAAAATATAATTTTGTACACGCCCTGCTTTTAAAACCGCATATTTTGAATAAACACCTAATAGTAAAAAATTTTGCACGCCAGCGGCGTATAGTAATATAAAAGATAATAAAAAAGAGAAACAGGCAATGCCAAACGGGAACGACCCCCACAGTATTAATACCAGCGAACTTGTTGCTTGGCCGCGCATTGCAGCCATAGCCGCAATGCTCAGCTTTTCACTACCCACTTTTATCACCGGCCTAGAAATATATCAAAGTTCAAGTGTGAGTAACACGCTTTGGGCATTAGTTATTGGCTCACTTATTTTAACCATTATTGGTGGCGCCATGGGCACCATAGGTGTAAAAAGCCGCTTAAGCTCTTATCTATTGGTAAAAATAGCGTTTGGTAATGCTGGTGCGGGCATCGTTAATATTGCCTTTGCTTTATCGTTAATTGGCTGGTTTGGCGTAAATATTGATTTGTTTTCTAATGCCGTGGTGCGCTTACTCAGTGCAGAATTTAATATTATTATGCCCGAATGGCCTATCGATATAGTCGCAGGTTGCGCCATGCTTATAACCACATTGTATGGGTTTAAAGCAATTAACGTACTGGCCTCTATCATGATCCCTATTTTGGCTGCAGTCACCGCTATGATGCTTTTTGGCGCACTCGATACTATGCCATTGGTTAATTTTATTAATTTAGAAAAATCAGCAGCGCTTTCGCTTGAAGATGGTGTAGCTGCCATTGTTGGCGGCGTTATTATTGGCGCAATAATATTGCCCGATATAACTCGCTTTTCTAAGCAAAAGCGTGGCGGCGTGTATACCTCATTTATTGCATATATGGTTATTGAGCTGTTGGTTATTTTTGTTGCTGTGTTTGCCGCTGCCGCCATGCAAGAAACCGAAATATTAAGCTTAATGCTTGCGCTCAATTTGGGATTTTCGGCGTTTTTTATTGTGATAGCAGGCAGCTGGATTTTAAATTCGTTAAATCTTTATAGTACCGCACTTAGCGTGGAGGCTACCTTCCCGCATTGGCATAAAAAGTGGGTTATTGTGTTATTAGGTTTGGTGGGAATTGGCGCCGCCTTTATTAATATTTTAGATATGTTTATAAGCTTTTTAGCGTTTTTGTCTGATATTTTTATACCAGTAGCGGGCGTAATTATTGTTGATGCACTGTTTATTAAACCCCAAGCTTATAGCGCAGCTGCTTTAGCAAATAACGCTAACTTTTCACTCCCCGCGTTTAGCGCATGGTTTGTAGGCGCAGCCTATGCGGTGTGTAATGGCGCTTTATTTAACGTATCAATGAGTGGCATTACCGTGATTGATGCCATTATATTAACGGCCATTATTTATACCCTGTTTGCAAAAGCCATTGCGCCCAAACCGGTTATTCAGCAATAGTTTTAAACAATAAAAGGCGCGTGATGCGCCTTTTTATTTATCTAAATTAGGGAGCTACTCTTCATCGCCTACTTTCATTTCGTCTCGCCATTTTAGTTTTTCAAGCGGGTAGCCTAAAAAGAACTTAGCGCGCTCAAGCACTATGCGTGTAGTCAGCTTTTTAATTGTATACTGTGAGCTGCCGGTTAGCCTGTCGCACATTGCATTAAGTGCTTGAATATCTGCAAAGCAACAAAAAGAAATATAATCAATATCGCCACTTAGTTGCATGCAATCCATTATTTCGGGGATGTTGTGTATGTCAGCTAAAAACTTACGACGTGCTGCTAGGTTATTGTCCTCTAGCGTAAATTCCATGTAGGCAAACACGTGCTCACAAATTTGCTCTAAATTAATATCCGCATGAAAGGTTCTAAAGTACCCTGCCTCTTTTAGCGCTTTTACTCGCTGAAAACATGCACTGGGCGATAAGTTAACTTGCTCAGCTAATTCAACATTTGTTAGGTCTGCAGTAAGGTGCAAAATTGCCAGTATTTTTTGATTGTACCTGTCTATTTTTATCGTTTTTTTCATAACCGGTTTCACATTTAATAATAATTAATTTTGTAAATTTAAGGTCAACAAATACATAAAATTACGCGCTTAAGCGTTATTTTCAGCAATTTGTGTGTGCTGTATTAAGGGTTTACAAAATATTATTTTGTCTGAAAAAGCGACAATGTTTATCACTAAGTAACATCACCATGATAGTCACATTAGGACATAGAACATGAGCAGATACAACAAAATACGCTTTCGTAAAACACTATTAGCATCGGCAGTTACTCTGTCGTGCATAAACTATGTGCATGCGCAAGAACAACAACAAACAGTAACTGACACCATAGAAAAAATTTCGGTGATATCGCGCGGGCGTGTTGAGTCGATACAAAATGTGCCCGACTCTGTTACCGCATTTAGCGCCGAGACAATCGAAAAATCACGTATTACTAACTTTCGTGATGTTGCTAATTTAACTCCCAACCTATCACAGCTCGATAATTTTAGGCCTGGCCTAGCCCGTATTACTATTCGTGGCTTAATTACACCGCAGGTGGGCGATCCGCCATTAGCGTTTGTAGTTGATGGTGTTACCGCCCCCGATTTAGAGTTTATAAACCAAGACCTAGTTGATATTGAACGTATTGAAGTTATGCGTGGTGCACAAGGCGCACTGTATGGCCGCGGCGCCATTGGTGGTGCGGTTATTGTGACAACTAAAAAACCCATTGAGGACTTTGAAGGTAAAATTAAAGGCTCAATAGGTAATGGCAACACGTATAATTTGAATGCTGTTGTATCGGGTTCGCTTAACGACGAAAACACCGCATATTTTAGAGCTGGTGGTTACATTAAAGATAGTGACGGGCTAATTAAAAATACCTACACAGACGATTACGCCGACCCATTAAAAGAGCAATCGGTTTTCTCTCAGTTAGAGTTTGAGCTAAGCGAAGACACCTCAATAAATCTTAAAGGTAAATACACCTCGAGCAAAGCCGGATTTGCTTACTACCAAGGGGTGAGCGATGACACCATTGAAGACTTTTCAATTAATACCTCACAAAATATTATTAACCAAGATGAGCGTGATGTGTATGAGCTAAGCGCCAAACTAACCCAACATTATGATTTAGGTAAGTTTGAGTTTGTAACCGCGTACAGCAATTCTCAAAACGAGCACTTTTACGATGGCGACTACTCTGCCGATGCCACCTTTATTGACGAAGATGGCTTTTTTAGAGCCCCATTTGGCACTGAAGGGTTATACGATATTGAATCGTTAACGGTAGAGTCGCGGTTTACATCCCAGTCTGATCAGGCATTTAGATGGTCAGTGTCGGCGTTTTATCAACAGCGCGACCGCGATACTGCCGTATTATTTTATGATGATTTTACCGATGCCGAAATTTTAACGCGTGCAGATTTTGCCAACGACGAGCCCTATCTTTCCATTATCGATAACAACAGCAGCGATGCATGGGCACTTGCTGGGCAATTTAACTACGATATAAACGAGCAGTTAGAGCTAACCGGTGCAATGCGCTACGATCACGATACTCGCGAGTCGTTCGACCCAACCAATAAAGACGCCACTTACGCTAAAAAATCGTTTAGCCAATTACAGCCTAAAGTTACCTTAGCGTACCAAATGAATGACGACCTACTGCTTTACACCGGCTACTCCCGTGGTTTTAGAAGCGGTGGCTTTAACGAGCCGGCCGACGGCATTAGCCGCACCTTTGATAAAGAGATTTCTGACAGCTACGAAGTAGGTTTTAAAACTGCTTTGTTTAATAACAAAGTTACCCTTAATGGTGCCGCGTTTATTATTGAGCAAGATGATGCGCAATTTACCCAATTTAATATAGATACCTTCACCCTTGAAAACCTCTCTATTGACGAAGTACAAACCAAAGGCTTAGAGCTTGAAGCCGCCTTTGCTGCCACCAGCAATTTAAGTATTAACCTCAGTGCAGGTATTGTTGATTCTGAAATTAAACGCTTTGCACTGCGCCCCGAACTTGCTGGCAGGTCACAATTTTGGGTGCCTGAATATAACTACGGGCTTTCGGCAAATCATAACTTAGCACTTAACGCCGAATGGGCATTGTTCTCGCGCGCAGAGCTTTTAATTGAAGGCCCTAAAACATTCAGTATTGATATTCCTGAGGTTGAGTCGTCGCGTTATACCTACCTAAATGCCGGCGTAGGCCTTAAGTCTGATCAATGGAGCGTTCAAGTTTACGTAGACAACCTTACGGATGAACGTGCTATTGAAGATATTTTTCTACTGGCAGATGGGGTTACAGATCTAGTACGCCAACCTAATAAGCCTCGTAGCTACGGTATAGAGCTCAGTTACCAGTTTTAATTTTTCACCTTTACAGCAGGTGTTTTTTAGGCCTGCTGTTTTTATACCAATCTGCTTAATTAGATGATCTATTTTGAGGATGGGTATTAGTTAACTAATAGCGATACACACATGCAAATTCTTAATCGTGACCAACTTATTGATATTTTATACGGCTGCGCCATTTTAGGCACTGGCGGCGGCGGTGAATTAAGTGAAGGCATTGCCTATATTGACGAAGCACTCGCACAGGGTAAAACCTTTAAACTAATTAGTGCCGATGAAGTCCCCGCGGGCGAGCTTGTTTGTACGCCTTACATGTTAGGGGCAATTTCTGCTTTAAGTGAACAAGAAGAACGCGCTTATGCAAACCTGCCCCGCAGCACCAAGCACGCTATTTTAGCCGCTTATGAGCGCGCACTACAATACACAGGTAATGATGCTATTTATGGCACTATTTGCTGTGAGCTTGGCGGCTCTAATACCGCAGTATCGTTTTACTTAGCAGCAATGTTTGACGGCTATATTATTGATGCCGACCCCGCTGGGCGCGCAGTACCAGAGATCACCCACTCAACCTATTATCTAAATAACTTACCCGCAGCACCTATTATTACCGCTAATGAATTTGGTGAGTGCTTTATTTGTGAAAATGTAATGGACGACTTACGCGCCGAAACAGTCGTGCGAGCACTGGCTAAAATTAGCCGTAATGACATAGCTGCTATTGACCATATTTTACCTATTGAGCAAATGAAAAACGCGGTTATTCACGGCACAATTAGTAAAGCGCTAAAACTCGGTAAAGCAATGCGTGAAGCCAACGCACAGCACGCTAACACCGCACACATAATTGCCAAGCACGGAGGCGGTTTTGTTGCCTTTGAAGGCCAAGTAAGCGCATTTAAATTTAACACCGTAGAAGGTTTTACGCTTGGGGAAGTAACACTTAAAGGGTTAGGTGAGTTTGTAAATAACAGCTACAAAATAACGGTTAAAAACGAAAACATGGCCGCGTTTTTAAATGACGAAGTACACGTAACCATACCCGATTTAATATGCTGTATTAACAGCCAAACAGGCACACCCATTACTAATCCTAATTACGAGGTAGGCATGTATGTAGCGGTTGTAATTTTACCAGCGCCAAAAGAGTTCACCAGCGCTAAAGGGCTAAGTATATTTGGCCCGCAATACGCTGGCATAAGCGCCCCTTATAAAGCAGCTGTTGTAAGCTAATTTTTAGTAAGGGCTTGTTGCAGCTTGCTATACAATGCAGCATGCCCTTTACCAAACATAGTGGCGTTTCTATCAATTTTACTAAGCCATTCTTTCGCTTGTGCTTTTTTACCTATTTGTAAATATACCTGCGCTAAGCGCAAGCTATAAATAGCGTGGTAAATGCTTTGTGGCTCGGTGTAGTCGAACGCATTTTTATAATAGCTAATAGCCTCTTTATAATTTTTATTTTGGTGATAACTGTAAGCCAAATTACCACTCGCAAGCACTATTTTAGCTACATGATTAGTGCTTTTTATGGCGTTATAGGCCATTAAATTACTACGTATAGCTTGCTTGTATTGCTGCCACTTTAAGTAAATATGTGCTTTGTTTACATGCAGTTCTAAGTGAAAAATAGGATCGTTGTTTTTTGCAAAACGTTGCTCTGCATCTATTAGCAAACGCATGGCGACTTTTTTACTTCCAAATACATAGTGTAGATTAGCCAACTCCACCAGCCGCAGCGGGTCGCCAAACGCATTATAAATCCCGTCTAACTGGGTAAACGCTTTAGCGGCATACGCTTTAGCCTCTGCTTTTTTACCAATATAATTAAGTGCTTTCGCGTAATAAAAATACATTTGTAGCTTAAATACATCGGGCAGCTTATCTTGCTGTAAAAAAGGAGTAATAGCGTTGAGTAAGTTTTCGAACTGTTGGTAGTCGTAGTAGTAATCAAATTGGTAGGTTTTTATTTTATACCACTGTGCAGGGTTACCTTTGGCTTCATTAAGGCGCGTTTCAATATAAGCTAAGCATTGTGTTTGGGGCTGTTGCAAGCAAAACACTTCATGATCGCTGTAGTTTTCTGATGCTAATGCATTAAAACTTGTAGCAGCAATACTTAACAGCAAAAATATACGCACTAATATTACACTCTTTAAAGTTACCTTTAATTAAGAGTGTAATATTTTTATCTCGCCTATCACAATACGCTGAAATACTTATGCATATTGCCCACATGCAAACCCACAACTCCACGCATACTGGAAGTTATAGCCCCCAAGCCAGCCTGTTACATCGGTTACTTCGCCTATAAAATACAAGCCTTTGGCTTTTTTAGCTTCAAAGGTTTTAGAACTTAACTCATCGGTATCGACGCCGCCTAACGTTACCTCAGCGGTACGATAGCCCTCTGTACCATTAGGTTTTATTTGCCACGCATGAATATAGTTTGCTAAATCATCTATTTGAGCATGAGTAAGCTGATTAATATTACAATCAGGAATGGCTTTACTGTCGTGTAGTATTTCTATAAAGCGTTTGGGTAAAATAGTTGCAAGGCTATTTTTTAATGACTTTTGAGATTGTGTTTCTCGCCAATCTGCTAGTTGCTGTTTTAAATCGAGCTCAGGGAGTAAGTTTATCGTTACTGCCTGCCCCGCTCGCCAAAATGAGCTAATTTGTAATATGGCAGGCCCTGATAATCCTCGGTGAGTAAACAAAATATTTTCTTTAAATATTGTACCGTCTTCGCTAGACACTTCGCACGGTATACTAATACCTGAAAGCCCCTCAAAGCGCTCTTTATCGTGTTGATGCAAAGTAAATGGCACAAGCGCCGCCATGGTAGGTAGTACGTTTAAACCAAACTGCTCTGCAATTTTATAGCCTACAGGAGTGGCGCCTAGTTTGGGCATTGTTAAACCGCCCGATGCGATAACGAGCGATTCACAAGTAAGTGTTTCTTGCTCAGTGGTAACACGGTAACCAATGTCGGTTTTAGCCACATTTAGTACTTCGCTGCGCAATTTAATAGTAACACCTGCCCACTCGCACTCAGTAAGTA
Organism: Pseudoalteromonas sp. MM1; assembly: GCF_030296835.1. Classification (NCBI taxonomy): domain Bacteria; kingdom Pseudomonadati; phylum Pseudomonadota; class Gammaproteobacteria; order Alteromonadales; family Pseudoalteromonadaceae; genus Pseudoalteromonas; species Pseudoalteromonas sp. MM1. The sequence goes on from NZ_AP027922.1 coordinate 3,178,298, forward strand.
GTATATCGACTATATCTTGCGCGCTGTTATCGCAAAACAGCTGACCTAAGGTTTTATGATGGTATGCCAAGCCATGGCGGTCCACCAGCTCAATAAAATCGTGTTGCGTGTAACGGCTTAAGCACGATTTAACAAAATGGGGGTTACTGCATAAGTAGTTTTCTGGGCTGGCATTTTCATTGGTAAAATTACAACGCCCACCGCCACTGATTAAGATTTTTCGGCCTGGTTTTTTACCCATATCAAGCACTGTAACGCTACGCCCGCGATAACCTGCTTGTGCAGCACTCATTAATCCGGCTGCACCTGCGCCAATCACAATTACATCTACTTGATTCATTACTTCGCCCTACTCAAAAATTTGCCCGATTATAGCAAAGTTTACCTCAACACTCTGAATAGAATTTATTATTAGATTTATAGCAACAAATGTAACTGAGAGTATTTTTCGGCTTTTCTAAACAACTTAAAAATAACAATACTTTATACTTATTTTTATTTTATATGATAAATACTAAACAACGACAAAGTCACCATACACCTAGGTTATAACTAAAAGAAATAGGTACATAAGCAATTATTCTTTTAAAGAAATTAACAGATCATTTACCTTTGTTTCTGTTTCGTAATTTAATATTACGAACTAACTAATAACAACTAGGGATAATTATGACAACAAGTAAATCATTTAAGCGTTGCGCTATCGCGCTTACTATTAGTACGGTATTTGCAGCATCTGCAAGTGTTGCTCAAGATGTTTCAACCTCAATGGCGGAAACCTCAGCTAAACTACAAACCCAGTCGGGATTTGAAACACAGTTTATTATTAAATACAAAAATAGCGCGAACGATATGTTAAGCATTTCGTCTGCTGACGCGAGCCCCGCAAATATGAAAAAGCGTGCTCAACGCTTTGTAAAAAATTTCGCTTCTAAAAAAGGTAAAGTGAAAGCGAAATATATTCGTGCAATGGCACTTAATAACCACCACGTTATGCGCGCAGATAAAAAACTGAGCGCTGCAGAAGCACAAGAGTTTATGCAAGAAATGGTTGATTCTGGCAATGTTGAATACATTGAAGTGGATCAAATGTTAAAACCATTTGCAACCCCTAACGATCCTCGTTACGGCGATCAATGGCACTACTACGAGCAAGCTGGCGGCCTAAACTTACCAACCGCATGGGATACTGCAACAGGCAGTGGCGTAGTGGTTGCGGTACTTGATACTGGCTACCGCCCACATGTTGATTTAAATGCTAATATTTTACCGGGTTACGATATGATCTCTAACCTATCGGTAGCAAACGATGGCGGCGGTCGCGACAGTGATGCACGCGATCCGGGTGATGCTGTAGCTGCTGGCGAATGTGGAAATAACGGCGCACAAGGCTCAAGCTGGCACGGTACGCATGTAGCAGGTACAGTTGCGGCTGTTACTAATAACGGTGAAGGTGTTGCCGGTGTAGCCTATGGCGCTAAAGTTGTGCCTGTACGTGTACTTGGTAAATGTGGTGGTTTAACGTCAGACATTGCTGATGGCATTATTTGGGCATCAGGCGGAAGTGTATCGGGCATTCCTGCCAACTCAAACCCTGCTGATGTAATTAACATGAGCTTAGGTGGCAGCGGTTCGTGTAGCTCTACCACACAAAATGCCATTAACACGGCACGTAGCAATGGTGCAGTTGTGGTTATTGCTGCCGGTAATGATAACGATAACTCAGCAAACTATAACCCGGGTAACTGTAGCGGCGTTGTAAACGTTGCCTCTGTAGGACGTAACGGCGGACGAGCGTATTATTCAAACTACGGTAGCAATATTGATGTTGCAGCTCCAGGTGGTGCCCAAAGCTTTGCAAACGATTCTGAAGGGGTTTTATCAACCTATAACTCAGGATCATCTACACCATCAAGCGATAGCTATGCGTTCTCTCAAGGTACATCAATGGCGGCGCCTCATGTTGCCGGTGTTGCAGCCCTGATAAAACAAGCTAAACCAAATGCGACCCCAGATGAAATAGAAAGCATTTTAAAATCAACCACCCGCTCATTCCCTGCAACGTGTACAAGTTGTGGTACGGGTATTGTTGATGCAGCCGCCGCAGTAGCTGCTGCAAGTGGTGGTACAACACCGCCTACAGGTGGCGATAGCGAACTGACAGATGGCGAAGCTAAAACAGGCTTAAGCGGCGCTGCAAGTTCACAAGCGTATTACACAATGACCGTACCAAGTGGCGCAACGAATGTGACATTTACTATGAGTGGCGGTAGCGGCGATGCAGATTTATACGTGCGCGCTGGCAGCCAACCAACGACATCAAGCTACGATTGTCGTCCGTACAAAGGCGGTAATAGCGAAGAATGCTCTATTGATAACCCAACCGCTGGTACATACCATGTAATGCTGCGTGGCTACTCTGCATACTCTGGTGTTAGTTTAGTGGGTAATATTACAGGTGGTTCTACGGGTGGCGGTTCAACTACACCAGAAGCCGGTGGCGGCACAGTGAGCGATGTAACGGCTACAACAGGTAATTGGAAGCACTACACTTTAGATGTGCCAGCAGGAATGAGTACATTTACAGTTACCACTTCAGGTGGTACAGGTGATGCTGATTTATTTGTTAAGTTTGGCAGCCAACCTACCGCATCTAGCTACGATTGTCGTCCTTATAAAAACGGCAACGCAGAAACATGTACGTTTAGTAATCCGCAGGCGGGTACATGGCATTTAAGCGTTAACGCTTACAGAACCTTTTCAGGTTTAACTTTAAGTGGCCAATACCAGCCATAATTAAAATGGCCCTAAGTGCATGCACTTAGGGCCTTTATAAAGTGATTATAGTTTTTCTAACACAGACTCAGCACGGCTCACTAAAAACTCTTTGTCTTTTTCAACAAACAGGCCTGTTACTACATTATCATCGACTACCATTGCATAGCGCGTAGAGCGTGTTCCACCAAAACTGCCGGTGTCTTTATCAAGCCCTAACGCTTTAGTAAAACTGCCATCGCCATCTGCAAGCATGTCGATTTCTTGTGCATTTTGAGATTCCCCCCATGCTTTCATTACAAACGCATCGTTAACCGATACACAGTAAATTGCCGCAATACCTTTTGCTTTAATTTTATCACTAAGGGTTATAAATTCAGGTAAATGCGCATTTGAACAGGTAGGCGTAAATGCACCGGGTACAGCAAAAAGCACAACCTTTTTACCGTTAAAAAGCTCAGCGTTAGTGTGAGTTTGCATACCTTCGTCTGTTAGCTGCGTTAATGTAACTGCGGGTAACGTTTGACCTTGTTCAATCATGATAAATCCTTAAAGCATTTGATTAATGGGCCTACAGTATAACGCTAATCACCTCTGTTTTAGCAGGTATTTATAAGCCAAGGTTTACTTTTATAGTTTGCATTTGCTGTTGTAGCTGGCTGCGAATATCGTCAACCAGCAGGCTTGATTCGCTTACTTGACCTTTCATACTTTGCATTGAATGACTAAAGTTATCGAGTAAGTTACTTTGCTGCTTAGCAAGCTCCATGGCCTCAAAGGCCACTTTGTTGGCTTGCTGGGCGTTATCGGCAACGCCTTCTGAATTTACTTTTAGCTCTTGTGCATTTTGTGTTTGCGACTGAGCGCCATCTGCCAAGGCCGCTATTTGTGTAGATACTGTACTTGATTTTTCACTCAGCAAAGTTAGCTGTTCATTAATATCACTCAATGATCCCTGAGTTTGTCGGGCCAGCTGACGTACTTCATCAGCTACAACAGCAAAACCTCGGCCATGCTCGCCAGCGCGTGCCGATTCTATTGCTGCATTTAACGCGAGTAAGTTTGTTTGATCGGCAATATTGCGGATCACTTCAATAATTTGCCCAACACCTTCAACCCCTGCAAGTAGCTCTTGTAGGTTTTGCATACTTTGCTCAACCCGTGTTTGCGTATCGGAGCTGGCACTTAGCATGCTTTGTGCAAAGCCTAAGCTATGCTCCATTGCACTAAATGTGTGTTGGGCGTTATCAGCCACTTGGGCGTTAATATTATTTACCTGTTCGCCTATTTGTTGAATATCGGCAAGTAAATGTTGGTTTTGATCCACTTGCCCATGGCTTATGGATGCTTTATGACTAATAGTTTGCAAATGCTCACTCATTTGCTGCATAAAATCATTTACCACTTTTAGCATTTGGGCACGCTCTTGTGCTTCTTTGCGCTGTCGCTCAATTAATAAATTAAAGTAACTGGCTATTTCGCCAACCTCTGTTTTTGGGTTATTACTTTTAATATTTTTAAGCTCGTTACTTTCAATTAAAAAGGCAAACCCGTCTCTTAGTTGCCTTAGTGGGTTGAGCACTTGGTTACGCTGCACAATATAAACACCCGCGGCTAGCATTACCAAAGCGCCAATAGCAAAACAAAATACCCAAAAGACGTTTTCTTTAAGCACCCCTTGTGCGTGTTTTAGTTGCTGCTCTGCATTAATAACGGTTTTAGAGAGTAAGTTAATTTGCTTACGTAATTGATTGGTGCCCGCCTCACGCTGTTGTGCTTGAGCTAATGTATTGGCTAAATCGCGAGGGTAGCGGTTAGGCCAGCTGGTAATTTCAGATTTTATTTCATCGGCCAAATCTTCAGCTTCTTCGTCAAAAAATAAAGCATCTTCGTCAACTTCGCTCATAACACCTAAATTAGGGAGTTTCTCTATTTTGGCTGCTAACGCATTTAAATTAGCAATACTTTGCTGCAAACTTTGTTCAGTATTGCTGTCGTAGCTTACGACTAGTTGGTAAGTAAATAAGGCAAGGTTGGTCACCTCGTTATAATAATCAGCGCCAAGTGTGTAATAAGATTGCGCATCGCTATTTTGATTAGAGGATTTTTTTGCATAACCAATCAGTGACGACGCTGAGCCAGCCATTTGGCGAATTGCATTATCAAGTAACGCCGTTTCGTTGCCCGACAATTTTCCCAGCGCTCTGTACTTACCTTTAATATCGGTATCTAACGTACTTAGCTGCTCGTTTAACTGCTCAGCAAGTACCGAGGGGAGCACAGTGAGTTGCTGTGTTTTTACTTGCTCAATTAAAGCAGAGGATTGATTTAAATATTGGCTATCACCTTGTTCTAAATAACTGCCTAAGTCACCGGCTAAATCCACTAAAATCGTGTTTTTTAATTTACTGTATGCGCTGTCTTGTTGCTCAAGTTTAAGTAACGTTTGGCTTGCCCAAAATAGTGTGATGGCTAATAAAATACTGGCTAGAGTTAGCAAAATAGCTAATAACCGAGTAAAAGAAGAAACACGCATAAATAACTACCCCTTATGTTTATGCGCGTAGAGTATTAACTATTTATGACAATTTTATGTAACTCAGGGGAAATACGTATAGTTGCGGAAAATATACGAGTAAAGACTTAGCAATTACAGCCCCTTGATTAAACCAACCGACTTACTTTATATACTATTAAAGATAAGAAACGCGGGTTAATTACAAGATGAGAGTTTTATCACTTGGGTGGGTAAATTAAAATAGGCTTAATACAGCTATCACCATTATTAAAGCGCGGTGTATTAGCTAACGCCAGGCACAAAAAAACCGCGACCAGCGCGGTTTTTATTTTATTGTGTTAATTAAAGGCCAGCACGGTCTTTAATTACAGCAATTAACGGTGAACCACCGTGGCCATTACCTTCAGCCCACGCAATGTCTGCGCCGTCTGATAATGAGCTTTTTGATAAGTTTTTAACTATATACTCGCCCGAGTCAACAGCGTTACTAGCTACAGCATGGCGAAGTAAGTTATTACCATTACATTGAATAGCATCATAAATATTGCGAATTTTTACACGTGAGCTTTTTAGTTTACTGCGTAAACGGTTTTTATCATCAGCTGCGATATATTCACAAATAGATACTGCTAATTGATCATTGGCTTTAGCAGGCACGGTATACATTAACGAACCAGCAGCAACGGCTGTAATTACAATTAGCTTTGACAATTTAAACATGAAACACCCTTTATGGTACTTTTTACCTATGTTGATTGTTTAATATTGTACCAACCTGCTGTAAGTTTCGCAATAATGTTAATCTTTTTTATAGAAAGTTACGAATTTATAACTATATTGGTTCTTTTCGTCGGGCTTATTTGACTGTTCGTCGACGTTTTCCCATGTTGCTACCGCTTGGTAATCTGGAAACTGCGTATCCCCTTCAACCTCTAAATCTATAAAGGTTAAATATAAACGATCGGCACTTGGTAAAAACTGCTGATAAATATTACCACCGCCAATTATCATCACCTCTTCTTCGGCTTTAACCAGCTCTAGCGCAGCCTCTGGCGTAGTGACTGTCTCAATACCTTGAGCGCTATATTGACTGTTACGGGTAATAATTATATTACGACGACCAGGTAAAGGGCGGCCTATCGATTCAAATGTTTTACGCCCCATAACGACAGGTTTGCCTGTTGTTACCTTTTTAAAATGCTGTAGATCAGCGGGTAAATGCCATGGCATTTTATTATCAAGACCAATTACACGGTTATTTGCCATTGCGGCGATCATTGAAATTATCACACTAAATACCTAATACTTTACTCTTAAAAAAATAAAAAAGGAGCTTAAGCTCCTTTTTAAAATATGTTTTTTATTAACGCTCGTAGACCACTTCTACATCGTAGTCGTCTTCATCCCAGTCGTCCCAATCATCATCGTCATTCTTAGTTGCTTTTTGATGGTAAGTATCCCACTTGAACTCAACTTCTTCGTCTTCAATTTCAACGAACTTCTCTTTAGGCATGCTATCAAGTAGTGCCATAATATCGTGAATTAGTGGTTGAGTATTAAGCTTGTTGACTGCTGAAATACGGTAAACGTTTTCTTCTTCACCTAACTCTTGCGCAATTTGCTCACACAAGGCTTGCGCTTCATCTTCTGGTAATAAGTCTATTTTATTAAACACTAACCAGCGTGGCTTTTCTGCAAGCTTAGGGCTGTATTGGTGTAACTCGTTAATAATGGCAAATGCATTATCAACAGGGTTTGAACCATCAACAGGCATAACGTCAATCACGTGCAACAAAACACGACAACGCTCTAAATGCTTTAAAAAGCGAATACCTAGGCCTGCACCATCTGAGGCACCTTCAATTAAGCCCGGAATATCGGCTATTACAAACGATTTGTTAGCCTCTGGGCGCACAACTCCTAAATTAGGAATAAGCGTAGTAAACGGGTAATCAGCTACTTTTGGCTTTGCTGCCGATACACTGCGAATAAACGTTGATTTACCTGCATTTGGCAAGCCTAATAGGCCCACATCGGCAAGGAGCATAAGCTCTAATTTAAGGTTACGAACTTCACCTGGCGTACCTAGCGTTTTTTGACGTGGGGCACGGTTAGTACTTGATTTAAAACGTGCATTCCCCAAGCCATGGAAACCACCTTTTGCAACCACAATTTTTTGGCCATGCTGCGTTAAGTCACCTAACGCCTCTTGGGTATCAACATCGGTAATACGTGTACCCACCGGTACTTTTACTACCAAGTCTTCACCTTTTTTACCTGTACAGTTACGGCTTTGACCATTAGTACCACGCTCTGCACGGTGAAAACGCTCAAACTGGTAATCAATTAGGGTATTTAAGTTTTCATCAGCTTGTAGATAAACACTACCACCGTCTCCACCGTCACCGCCGTCCGGGCCACCGTCTGGTACATATTTTTCTCGACGGAAAGACACGACACCGCTGCCGCCGTCACCAGCTTCTGCGCGAATTTCTACTTCATCTACAAACTTCATGATTACTCACTTTAGGGATTGGCTTTAATTTAACTATTATATACCCAAGCCAACGTAAATGCAGGCTTGGGTATATATTTGATGTGTCTGAAAACAAAAAACCCCGCAAAGGCGGGGTTTTTTACTACCTTACTGATTACTCAGCTACGATAGTTACGTATTTGCGGTTTAAAGGACCTTTTTGTTCAAATTGAACTTTACCATCTGCTTTTGCGAAGATAGTGTGGTCTTTACCGATACCTACGTTTGCGCCAGCGTGGAAACGAGTACCACGTTGACGAACAATGATGCTACCCGCTAGAACTGATTCGCCACCAAAACGCTTAACACCTAGGCGTTTGCTTTCTGAATCGCGACCGTTACGAGTACTACCAGCTGCTTTTTTATGTGCCATTTCTAAGTACCTCTAATTAAGCGCTAATGCCAGTGATTTTAACTTCAGTGAACCATTGACGATGGCCCATTTGCTTACGAGAATGCTTACGGCGTCTAAATTTAACAACCTTAATCTTCTCACCGCGACCATGTGAAACAACCTCAGCTGTTACTTTACCACCGTTTACGAACGGTACACCGATCTCGATTTTCTCACCATCAGCAACTAAAAGTACTGAATCAAATTCAACTGCTGCACCAGTTTCAACGTCTAATTTTTCAAGACGAATCGTTTGACCTTCAGTCACACGATGCTGTTTACCACCACTTTGGAAAACCGCGTACATAATTAACTCCGTCTGTGCGCCCTCAAATCGACGCAACTAAAATATTCTTCGATAGGGCGCGAAGTTTACGCTAATGCATAAAAACTAGCAAGCCTATTTTGTAATTAAAATGAATAAAAAGTAGCTGCATTGAGAGCAATTCAATATTTCCCCCATTTTATATTAAATTGCCCTGTTGCCAAGCGCTTTTTAACGCAAAGATAAAATAAATTTGTACGGTGCTACGCCCACTCCCGAAGTTATTTACTGCACATTAAATACGCACAACCTGACTGTAAAACAAACAATTAAATTAGCTAATTAAGCCTCAATTAAGCTTTTTAACTCGGTTTTTTTAATGAATCACCACAAAATATCGAGCTAGTGCATTTTTTGTTGTACAATCGGCGCCGTTCACACATAAAAATTGGCTCGGAGATCAATGGATATAAAAGCTATCCAGGCGTTAATCGAAAGCGATATGAATGACGTCAATCAACTTATACACGCGCAAATGCGCTCAGATGTGGCGTTAGTTAATCAACTTGGTTTGTACATCGTTAACAGCGGCGGCAAACGCGTACGCCCTATGCTTGCTCTATTGGCAGCAAGAGCTTTGGGTTACCAAGGTAAAGATCATATTACTTTGGCAACGATTGTTGAATTTATTCATACTGCAACGCTATTACATGATGATGTTGTTGATGAATCTAACCTGCGCCGCGGTACACCAACTGCAAATGCTGAGTTTGGTAATGCTGCCAGCGTGCTGGTTGGGGATTTTATTTACACACGCTCGTTTCAGCTTATGGTGGGGCTTGGTAAAATGCAAATTATGCAAATTCTTGCTGATGCTACCAACGTTATTGCTGAGGGCGAAGTATTGCAGCTTATGAATTGCAATGACCCTAACACCACCGAAGCAAGCTATATGCAAGTTATTTACTCTAAAACGGCTAAGTTATTTGAAGCCGCTACGGGGCTTGCAGCAATCATAACCGAGCAAGATAACAGTGTGTTAGATGCGCTTAACTTATACGGTATGCATTTAGGTACTGCTTTTCAGTTAGTTGATGACGTGCTTGATTACAACGCAGACGCTGACCAATTAGGTAAAAATATTGGTGATGATTTAGCAGAAGGTAAACCAACTTTACCGTTAATATACGCTATGAAGCACGGTAGTGATGAGCAAAAAAACCTTATTCGTGATGCCATTGAGCATTGCAATGGTATGGATAACCTTGAAGCTATTTTAACGGCACTTAAACAAACCAACGCACTTGAATTTACAATGCAAAAGGCACAGCAAGAGGCTGATAAAGCCATTGCCTGTTTAGACTTTTTAGCAGAGTCGCAGTACAAACAAGCGTTAATTAGCTTAGCACGTATAGCTGTAGAGCGAGATCACTAGTTTTGCAGCCACCCTTAATTAGTATGTAAGGGTTTATAATTTTCGAGCAATAAAAAAGCCTGCATAAGCAGGCTTTTTTGTGCATAACTTGGCTATTACGCCATGAAATCAACACCTTCTTTGATGTCTTTTTTCAGGGTTTCAAGCATGTCGTTTTTAGCTTTTTCTTCAAATGCGCTTAGCTCGCCGTAAGAAAGAATTTCTTCTACGCCGTTTTTACCTAAACGTACTGGATGTGCAAAGTACTCCGCATCGCCATTTTCAACAGCAACGTATGCGTAATCAACTACGTCTTCACCTTGTAGGCCTTTAACTAAAGACATACAAAAACGTGCAGCAGCAGCACCCATAGATAGTGTAGCTGAACCACCGCCCGCTTTAGCATTTACTACTTCAGTACCTGCATTTTGGATACGTGGAGTAAGAGCAGCCACTTCTTCTTCAGTGAAGCTTACGCCTTCAACTTGAGAAAGTAGAGGAAGAATTGTTGTGCCAGAGTGGCCACCGATTACTGGTACTTTAACTGTTGCTACATCTACACCTTTAAGCTCAGCAACAAATGCTTCTGAACGAATTACGTCAAGTGTAGTAATACCAAATACGCGGCTTGCATCATAAGTGCCTGCTTTTTTAAATACTTCAGCAACAATTGGCACTGTGCCATTTACTGGGTTAGTGATAACACCCACTAATGCTTTAGGACAGCTAGCAACAATGCCTTCTGCTAATGTTTTGATAATACCAGCATTTACGTTGAATAAATCCGCACGGTCCATACCTGGTTTACGTGGCATACCCGCAGGGATAAGGACGATATCACACCCTTCAAGCGCTTTGTTTAAATCGTCAGCGCCAAAGCCTGCTACTTTAACATCTGTAGGGATGTGAGATAGGTCAACCGCAACACCTGGTACAACTGGTGCAACATCGTAAAGTGATAATTCAGAACCAGCTGGTAAGCCTGTTTTTAATAATAAAGACAACGCTTGACCGATACCGCCTGCAGCACCTAATACAGCAACTTTCATTGGAATTCTCCGTAATTTGAGGTAGGAAATATTTGTGGCTCTTAAGATAATGAAATTAGCGACTAAAAACAAATTTATCCTGCTTATTTCAGGTATATTTTCGACCATAGTTGTAAACTTTGTTGGTTTATCGCAGCAAACTGGCAAGTTAACTAAACAACTGCTGCATAATTATTCATTATTGTGTAGAATTTGCTATATAAATAACAAAAACGAATAAAGACTATGCAACCACAAGACAAACAAGAAGCACTGGTAAAAGCGTTTAAAGCACTTTTAAAAGAAGAAAACTTTGGCTCGCAAGGCGAAATAGTCGAAGCACTAAAAGAACAAGGCTTTGACAACATAAGCCAAAGTAAAGTGTCGCGCATGCTTAGTAAGTTTGGTGCTGTGCGCACTCGTAATGCTAAACAAGAAATGGTTTATTGCTTACCTGCAGAAATGGGCGTACCAACGGCTAAAAGCCCACTGCGCCAGCTTGTTATTGATATTATGCATAACGAAATGATGATTATTATTACCACCAGCCCAGGTGCTGCGCAGTTAATTGCCCGCTTATTAGACTCACTAGGCAAAGCTGATGGTGTATTGGGTACTATTGCCGGGGATGACACTATTTTTATTGCGCCAGCAAAAATATCTGAAATAGACATTACACTAGAGCGCGTACGTATTTTATTTGATACGGTTTAAAGCTGTTTTAAAAAACTAACTGACGGCGCAAAAAACGCTGAGCCCATATCGGCTTGAGTAAAATCAAGCCAGTGGTCGTAACACTCCCCTTTTCCTATACGGCTGTTAAGTACCTTTTCAAACGCACTTCCCGATGCTGAACATGTAATGCTTAACATGCCTTGCTCGTAAACATCGCCATACGGCATGCTTTGGTTAAGCAGTATTGCTTGGCCGCTCTCATCTTTTAGCTCACTTCTAGTCGCGTGGCTAGTATCCGCTTTAGGCTCAATTAAAGTGTTATCTAAACGCGTGCGCCCCATAATATGCTCTTGCTCGCTTAATGATAAATGCTGCCATACGCTCAGGTCATGCTTATAGCGCTGTACATGAATATAGCTGCCTTGGTGTTCAAAGCTGTCGGGCTTATTAACCAGTGCCGTGATTCGTTTTTGCCGGCCATGCGGGGTGTCGCCTGCGTAAATAAAGCCGTTAAAGTCTCGCCCATCTAAAAACCTAAAATTACGAATTTGTTCAACCAGCTCTACATCGGGCGAAAACAACTTTAAAATTTGCAATGCAAAAAGGTGATTAACATCTTCTCGGTCTGAGCGAATTTGGATAAATAAATCACACGGCTGTACGCGCATAACAAAATCACTGTGATTTATATTTGGAAAGCTTTGCAGCTCACATGGGATATATTCGGGGAGTATATGCGGCCAATACTGCGCGCCAATGGCCACCATGCAAGAAAGCATAGCCTCGGAAAACTGATCACTAAACTCGTCTTCAATTGCGCTTACACGTTTAAGCTTTGCGCGCAATGACTCGTCTTGACCATCAAATACATTAAAAAATAAATGCAAACCGTGTAAGTTTGCTTCAGCACAAATCCCAGATTGCGCTTGCGCCATTGTTATTCCTTAGCTTTTTATATAACACAGCGAATAACACATTGATTATGATTCGAAAAAATTCACCGTGTGAGGTTTTATTTTTATTATAACCTGCTCATTTATTTCAAATGACTGGCCATATTGTGCGGCAACTTCAATCTCTTGCTCTGCAATTACAACAGTATAAACATAAGCTGAGCCTATAAACCGACGGCTTAAAATGCGCACACTCTGAGGGTTATCGGCCTGCGTATTTTGCACAAGCTCAATATGGTGCGGACGAATATACACCTGTCCTTTTATTGCACTGTGCGTATGTTCATGCTGCGATTGCACAACACCATAAGTGGTTGCGTATTCAGTTGCCGTTAACACTTCTACGCCTAAGTATATGCCCTGACCCAGAAACTCTGCAACCTCCTTTGTCTTTGGCATGGCAAAAAGCTGCTCTGGCGTTCCTTGTTGGGCTATTTTTCCTTGGTGCATAATGGCTAAAGTGTCTGAAAACGCAAAGGCTTCTTCTTTTGAGTGGCTAACAAACACCGCAGAAACCTGCTGCGCTTTAATAATGCGCCTAATATCAGCAATTAACTCAAAACGCACTTGTGTATCTATGTTCGAAAAAGGCTCATCAAGGAGCAATAAGCTGGGTTTATAAGCCAGTGCCCGCGCAATAGCTACACGCTGTTGTTGCCCCCCCGAAAGCTGATGAGGATAGCGGTTTGCACAGCCAGTTAAATGCACTAACTCAAGCATCTCGTCTACGCGCTGTAGTTTTTGAGCTTTACTTATTTTACTTAGTCCAAATGCAATATTGTCGGCCACTGTAAGGTGCGGAAACAGGGCATAATCTTGAAACATCATCCCTATATTACGATGCTCTGGTGATACAAAAGTGTGCTTGTCGCTTACACATTTACCATCTATTAATACGCTACCCTGCTTTATTTCAATAAGACCGGCAATGGCTTTTAAGGTGGTTGTTTTACCGCAGCCACTGGCCCCAAGCAAACACACAATTTCGTCTTGTCCTACCGTTAAATCTAAGCTCTGTAGCACGCGCGTGCCACTGTAGTGATAACCCACACCTTGTAAATTTAAACGACTCATTTAACTGCGCTGCTCCATAGAACGATTAATAAAATACAAGGGGATCAGCCCAACCACGACAATAAATAAAGCGGAAATAGAAGCAAGCTCAAGTTGCTCATCGCTCACATATTGAAATACATGTGTGGCTAAGCTTTCAAAATCAAAAGGCCTTAATAGTAATGCGGCTGGCAGCTCTTTCATACATTCAATAAATACAAGTAATGCTGCCGTTAAAAGCCCTCGTCGCAATAAAGGAAGATGAACTAGACGCAGTGTTTGCCCTTGGCTTTTACCCATAGATTGGCTAGCCATATCTAGTGATGGGCTAATACGCACAAAGCTCGATTCTATAGCACCATGCGCAATGGCATAAAAACGTACAATGTAAGCCAGTATAATAGTAATAATGCTGCCAGTGAGTAATAAACCAATATCTAGGTTGTAGCTCTCAAGGGCTGTGTTTATTGAGTTCTCTAATACGCTAAGCGGTAATAACACAGCAATAGCCAGTACCGTACCTGGCAGTGCATAGCCGGTGCTCGCTAAGCGACCAGGTAGTAAAGAATAGCTTTGCTTTGCCACACGCTGATAAAAAACGATTAGTGTAGCGAGTATTATGCTGGCCACACTTACAATAATAGCCACTTTTAAACTTTGCCACGCGTAACTAAAAAATGCGGTATTCCACGCTTTATCAAAGTATGTAATTGCATAATTTAGCAATACCAACATAGGTATAATAAAAGCAATAAGCAAAATAACACTACAAAATGACGTAGCCAGCCATGCATGTTTGCCTTTAAGTTTGTACAACGACTCACTATTAACGCCCGATTGGCGCTCAAATACGGCCTGGTTACGCCGACTAAAACGCTCAGCCATTAAAGCTAAAAACAGCAATAACAACATAACGCCCGATATTTTTGCTGCAGCCGTGAGTGAGTAATAACCAAACCATGTATCGTACACTGCGGTAGTTAACGTGCTCACAGCAAAGTAACTGACCGTTGCATAGTCGGCCATGGTTTCCATGCTAATAAGCGCAAGGGCAGCCACAATTGAGCCACGAGAAAGCACTATGCTTACCTTAAAAAAGCTTTGCCAAGGCGACAAGCCCATTAATTGACTCGCTTGCACTAACTTAAATGACTGCTCTCGCAGTGCGGTTTTAAATATTAAAAATAAATACGGATACAGCACAAGTGCAATCATCACGATAGCACCGGGTAAAGTGCGAATATCAAAAAACCAATAATCCGTTGGCGAGTGCCAATCAAACCAGTCTCGTAGGGCTATTTGCACAGGGCCTGCGTAATCTAGCAAATCGGTATACACATAGGCTATTAAATAGGTAGGCATTGCAAGGGGCAGCATAAGCGCCCATTCAAATTGCTTTTTCCCGGGGAAAGCGCAATACGCACTGAGCCAACCAAGTGGGAGGGCAATTGCACAGCTAAGCAGGCATACGCCAAAAATAAGCAGTACAGTATTAGTAATATAATCCCACAGCACGGTATCCCACAGATGAGAAAATACCTCTGAGTCGCCTTGTAAAGATTCATAAATCAGAAAAAACAGCGGGGCCGACAATAAAAGCCCTGTCGACCAGGCAAAGAGCTGCCATTTAGACAGCTTAAATTGAGAGTTCATTAAAGGTCGAACTTCACCTCATCTATTAGCTTAAGGGCTAACGGACGATATTTGCTGATCTCATCAAGCGCCAAGCCATCTTCTTTAAAGCTCCCCCAAGAAGCAACTAAGCTTGATAGCTCAACGCCTTGCTTAACCGGATACTCCATATTTACAGAAGCATACATATTTTGTGCTTTGGTTTCGCTCATAAACTCAATAAGCTTAAGTGCATTATCAGGATTTTTTGCATACTTAGTAATAACAGCACCCGATACATTTATGTGTGAGCCGCGGTTTTGCTGATTAGGAAAATTAATATAAACAGACTCAGCCCACGCTTTTTGCTCATCGTCTTGAAGCATTTTGCCAAGGTAGTAACTATTACCTAAAGCAAGATTACACAAGCCTTCTTTTACTGCTTTTACTTGCGCACGATCATTACCTTGTGGCTTACGTGCTAAATTAGCTTTAACACCTTCTAACCATGTTTTAGTTTTTGCCTCGCCGTGATGGGCAATCATCGAAGCAACTAAGCCAAGGTTATAAGGGTGCTTACCAGAGCGAGTACAAATTTGCCCTTTGTACTGCGGGTTAGCCAAATCTTCGTAGGTGAGTTCAGGTAATGCACCTAGGCGCTCTTTTGATGAGTACACATTACGAACCCGCTTAGTTAATGCCACCCACTGCCCGTCGCTATCTCTATACGACGCAGGAATATTGTTTTTAATGCGCTCGCTTTTAATACTTTGCGTTAAATTTAGATCTTCTAGCTGAATAAGTGCACTAAAGTTAGATGTTAATACTAAATCGGCTTTACTGTGTTTTCCTTCACGCTTAACACGCTCTATTAACCCTTTTTTTGCAAAAACCACATTCGTTTTAATGCCCGTTTGCTTAGTAAAGTCAGTTAAAATAGGTTGAATTAAAAACGGTTGACGAAAAGAGTAAATATTAACAACGTCGCTTGCAAACGCAGGCGAAGCGCTAAAAATACAGGTGAGTATAGCCAGTGCAGTTCTCATATCAATTTACCTAAATAGTCATTATTTACAGGGAATTTTATCGCGATAAGTGAAAATATACACTCTTTACATAAATGTAAATAAGTAATTAATGACCAAAAGAGAAATACCGCGTAAGACATCTCTTACAGAGCTGACAGCTAATGAGTAAAAAATTCTATAGCGACACCACAAAACAAGCGTAAACAACTGTTTTAATTGAATTTTATTAAAATCTTCATTTTTTACAAGTAAATCTATAGCCGTTTTAACCTATTTTAGTTGCACCAGCACGCTACAATTACTACATCAACCAAGCAGTGATGCTTACCGAGTAAAAGGAAATGGATTGCTTACTCGAACAACCAATGATTAGGTTACTACGGACAACACGGAAATGAGGACAGGCTCAGGATGAGTATCGCAATGGACTGTTGCACAAAGGAACGTATCAGGACGATACAATAAGGATAACAACAGCGGATAGTTGTTTAACAGGATGTGATAGGAATTAAATGGACAGGCCCTTGAGGCAACACAATGGAATTGTAAATTAATGGACTGCACTAGGATGTGCCAAAAGGAATAGGTAATAGTTTTTACCACTACAGGATGTACAGGGATTTAAAGGAGATAGGCCCGGATAGCCTAAATTACATAGAACTAAAAAGTAATATCGTAATCACATGGATAAGTAAAAATTGGAGTTGATTAAGTTCAATTGCAGGATGCAAAATTAGAAGATTCCGCAAGCGCGCCTAGAGATAGAGCGCGCTTTTCTTTGTCTAAAATAAAATTACTGTGGTCTGCCCTTGTTTCGCTTACCAAGTAAATACGCATCACGAAACTTTATAAAGTGTTGCTCAAGCTTTAAGGCAGCATCTTGCTCACCTGCGAGCGCTAAGACCATAATACCTACCTCAGCAGTGCCTAACTGATATGCGTGAGGCGCAACACGTAAACGATAATCTGACAATTTATCGGCCGTGATCGACAGCACCGGTAAATTATCTAGGTACGGGCTTTTGCGGATCATTTTTTTAGCTTCGCGCCAGGTGCCATCTAAAAATATAAATAATGGCTTTTTGCCAGGCGCAATGTTTACTTCGGTGGTTGCCCTGCCAGGCTCTACATCTTCAGCAGGAAATATCACCATAGGTTGATAATCAGCGTTATTTAATAATGCTAATAGCTCAGCGCTTGGCTCTGTTCTATCCCATCTAAATGCATAGTTATCAGGAACTATTTCAGCAATTAAACGCCCTGTGTTTGACGGTTTAAAGCTTTCATTGTGATACATTAATAAACACACAGCAGCATCACACTGCGCTTGTTCTACACCCTCACATATACAGTAATGCTTAGCAATTAAACATTGCTCACAGCGATCCATTTTGCCCCCGCGGGCATTAAATTCACGGCGCGATTCACTAATTTGCTGAGCTCGCAAAACTAATACTGAGTTATGTTGGGGATTTTTCAAAGGAGCTATTACCTAAAATTTATTCGGCGCGTATTGTAGCTAAAATAAAAGGGAATAGATATCAGCTATCAGCTATCAGCTATCAGCTATCAGCTATCAGCTATCAGCTATCAGCTATCAGCTATCAGCTATCAGCTATCAGCTATCAGCTATCAGCTATCAGCTATCAGCTATCAGCTATCAGCTATCAGCTATCAGCTATCAGCTATCAGCTATCAGCTATCAGCTATCAGCTATCAGCTATCAGCTCAGAATAAAAAACCAAACTAACTGACGCTAGTTTTATTTTATCTACTTTTAATGGCTGCTATAAAAACAAAAACCCAGCAAAAGCTGGGTTTTAAAAACTAAATCAAAAAGTTAAATTACTTCTTCTTTTTAACCGCTTTTTTGTTTGGTAAATCAGTGATTGAACCTTCAAATACTTCAGCAGCAAGGCCGATTGACTCGTTCAATGTTGGGTGAGCATGAATTGTTAATGCGATATCTTCGCCGTCAGCACCCATTTCAATACCTAGGCCGATTTCGCCAAGCATTTCGCCTGCGTTAATACCAACCATAGCACCACCAATGATACGACCACTGTCTTTATCAAAGATTAGTTTAGTTTGACCTTCTGTACGAGCAGATGCAATTGCACGACCTGAAGCAGCCCACGGGAATACCGCAGTTTCAATGCTTAAGCCTTGCTCTTTTGCTTCTTTCTCAGTAACACCTACCCATGCGATTTCTGGGTCAGTGTACGCAATTGAAGGGATACATTTAGGGTCGAAGAAGTGCTTCTGACCAGAGATAACCTCTGCAGCAACATGGCCTTCGTGAACCGCTTTATGTGCAAGCATAGGTTGACCAACTAAGTCACCAATTGCAAAGATGTGGTTTACGTTAGTACGTAATTGCTTATCAACATTAATAAAGCCACGCTCATCAACGTTTACGCCTGCTTTATCTGCATCTAAAAGCTTACCATTTGGCGTACGGCCAACAGCTACAAGTACTTTGTCATAACGTACGGCATCAGCTGGTGCGTTTTTGCCTTCAAATGATACGTATAAGCCATCGTCTTTCGCTTCAACGCCAACAACTTTAGTTGAAAGCATCACGTTAAATTTGTCTTTAACGTAGCGAGAGTAAATTTTAATTACGTCTTTATCAGCAGCAGGTACTAGTTGGTCTGCAAATTCTACAACATCTACTGTAGAACCTAATGAGCGGTAAACTGTGCCCATTTCAAGACCGATAATACCACCACCTAGTACAAGTAGTTTTTCTGGTACGTCTTTCAGCTCTAGTGCGCCAGTTGAATCAATCACACGGCCATCTTCTGGGATGAAAGGTAAGTTAACTGGTTGAGAACCTGCAGCAATAATTGCGTTTTCAAAAGTAATAGTCGTTGAACCTTCGCCGCCTTCAACAGCTAAAGTGTTGCTACCTGTAAATTTACCGTAGCCATTTACTACTTTTACTTTACGCATTTTAGCCATTCCGTCGATACCGCCAGTAAGCTTGCTTACTACAGAATCTTTCCAAGAACGGATTTTGTCTAAATCAATTTGCGGAGCGCCAAAAGTAACACCGTGAGATGACATTTCTGCTGCGTCATCAATCACTTTAGCTACGTGTAAAAGTGCTTTTGAAGGAATACAACCAACATTAAGACATACGCCGCCTAATGTTTCACGCGATTCTACCAATGTAACTTCTAAGCCCAAGTCAGCAGCACGGAAAGCCGCAGAGTAACCACCAGGACCACCGCCTAGTACAACAACTTGAGTTTTTAATTCGTTGCTCATGCTATTACCTTAATTGTTTGAACGGGACACTGCCCTAAAATTTAACTGCCATGTTTCTGCATGGGCAGAAAATCAGAGCAATTCACAAATAGTGCAAAGATTGTATCATTGCATATAGTAAAAATCCCAGCTAAAAACAACCGGCTGGGATTTGATTTTGTTCATGTTACAGCGATTACATCACTAATTGACGTATGTCGCTCATGTAGCTAGCAAGCGTTGCAGTAAAGCGTGCTGCTAGTGCACCGTCAATCACACGGTGATCGTAAGACATAGATAGCGGAACCATTAGTTTAGGTTCAAAGTCTTTACCATTCCACTTAGGTTTCATTTCAGATTTAGATACACCTAAAATAGCCACCTCTGGTGCATTAACAATCGGCGTGAATGCCGTACCGCCAATGCCGCCTAGGCTTGAAATAGTAAAACAGCCGCCTTGCATGTCAGATGACGTTAACTTACCTTCACGCGCCTTTTTAGAAATATCCATAAGTTCGCGAGATAATTCAATAATGCCTTTTTTGTCCACATCTTTAAATACTGGAACAACTAAGCCATTTGGTGTATCTACTGCAACACCAATATTGATGTATTTCTTAAGAATTAAGCTTTCGCCATCCTCAGACAGTGACGAGTTAAATGTTGGGAATTCAGCAAGCACTTTTGCTACCGCTTTCATCACAAACACAAGTGGTGTGATTTTAACACCTAGCTTTTTCTTCTCGCTTAACACGTTTTGTTCTTTACGGAATACTTCAAGGCTTGTGATATCCGCTTCGTCAAACTGTGTAACATGTGGGATTTGCACCCAGTTACGGTGTAAGTTTTTACCCGATAGCTTTTGAATGCGAGATAGTTTTTTCTCTTCAATTTCGCCAAATTTAGCAAAATCTACTTTAGGCCACGGAATTAAACCAAGCTCACCACCGCCCGCATTGCCTTTACCAGCTGGTAATTGGCCTGATTCAACTTGCTTAACTAAGTTTTTAACATAGTTTTGCACGTCTTCTTTTACTACGCGGTTTTTACGACCTGAGCCTTTAACGTTTGCTAGGTTAATACCAAACTCACGCGCTAAGCGGCGAACAACTGGCGATGCATGTGCATATGCGCTGTTGTTTTCAAAGCTTTCGTTGCTTGCTTTAGCCGCAGGTGCTGCTGGCTTTTGCTCAGCCGGGGCTGCTGCTTTTGCTGGCGCACTACCTGCTACTTCAAAAACAAACACAAGTGAGCCAGTTTTTACTTTATCGCCAGCGGCCACTTTAATTTCTTTTACTGTACCGGCAAAAGGTGCTGGTACTTCCATTGCCGCTTTGTCGCCTTCAACGTTTAAGATTGATTGCTCTTCTTCAACCGTATCGCCAACAGCAACCATGATTTCAGTTACTTCAACTTCATCATCGCCAATATCAGGCACGTTTACTTCTTTTGTGCTTGGCTCGGCGCTTTGAGCAGGCTCTGCTGGTGCAGACTCTTGCTTTGGTGCATCTGATGCAGGTGCACTTGAACCGGCAACTTCAAAAACAAACACTAAAGAGCCTGTTTTTACTTTATCGCCTTCGGCCACTTTAATTTCTTTTACTGTACCGGCAAAAGGTGCTGGTACTTCCATAGATGCTTTATCGCCTTCAACACTTAAAATTGACTGCTCTTCATCTACGCTGTCACCAACGGCAACCATGATTTCTGTTACTTCAACTTCGTCGTCACCAATATCTGGTACGGTTACTTCTTGAGTATCAGAACCTGAAGCTTCTGCAGGTGCAGATGCTTCAGTTTTAGCCGGCGCTTCAGGCTCACTTTGTGAACCAGTTTCTTCGCCTTCAAAAATCATGATTAATGAACCGGTTGTTACCGTGTCGCCTTCGCTTACTTTAATTTCTTTTACTGTACCTGCTTGCGCAGCAGGTACTTCCATTGATGCTTTGTCGCCTTCAACGGTTAGTAGCGATTGTTCAACATCTACTTTGTCGCCAACGCTTACTAGGATTTCGGTTACTTCTACGTCATCGCCACCGATATCTGGTACTTTAATTTCAATACTCATTGCAAACCTCTTATGCGTACAGTGGATTTAGTTTGTTTGTGTCAATGTCGAACTTTTTAATTGCTTCAACAACCACTGACTTTTCAACATCACCACGTTTAGCAAGTTCAGATAACGTAGCAACAACCACGTAGCTTGCATTAACCTCAAAGTGACGACGTAAGTTTTCACGGCTATCAGAGCGTCCGTAACCATCTGTACCAAGCACTTTATAGTTGCTGCTTGGAATAAATGAGCGCGCTTGCTCTGCGTAGTTTTTCATGTAATCAGTTGCGGCAACAGTTACTGAGTCGTTTAATACGCTCGTAATGTAAGCTGTTTTTTGCTCGCTTTCTGGGTTAAGCATGTTGAAACGCTCAACATCTTGACCATCACGGGTAAGCTCATTGAATGAGGTTACTGAGTAAACATCCGAGGCAATACCGTAATCTTCGCTTAAAATGGCCGCCGCTTTACGCACTTCAGTCATAATAGTACCTGAGCTTAATAGCTGTACGTTGGCTTTTTTACCTTCGTAGCTTTCAAGCTTGTAAATACCTTTACGAATACCTTCTTCAGCGCCTTCTGGCATTGCCGGCTGATGGTAGTTTTCGTTCATAAGCGTTAGGTAGTAGTAAATGTTTTCTTGGTTTTCACCGTACATACGACGAATGCCATCTTGAATAATTACCGCTACTTCAAATGCATACGTTGGGTCGTAAGAAATACAGTTAGGAACCGTATTTGCAAGAATGTGGCTGTGACCATCTTCGTGCTGCAGACCTTCACCATTAAGCGTTGTACGGCCAGCCGTAGCACCTAATAAGAAACCACGTGCTTGTTGGTCACCCGCCATCCACGCCATGTCGCCAACACGTTGGAAACCAAACATAGAGTAGTAGATGTAGAATGGGATCATAGGTAAATCGTTGGTGCTGTAAGATGTTGCAGCAGCTACCCATGACGACATTGCACCTAGCTCATTAATACCTTCTTGAAGTACTTGGCCTGATGTTGCTTCTTTGTAGTAAGAAACAATATCACGGTCTTGTGGGGTGTAGTTTTGGCCGTGTGGATTGTAAATACCGATTTGACGGAATAAACCTTCCATACCAAATGTACGGGCTTCATCAGCAATAATTGGTACAATATTTTTGCCAATGCCTTTGTCTTTTAGTAACACGTTAAGTGCACGAACAAAGCCCATTGTGGTAGAAATATCACGCTTTTGCTCTTCAAGTAGCGGCTTAAATGCATCTACTTCTGGCAGTTTTAGCGCTTCGCTAAAGTTAGGAATACGTGTAGGTGTGTAACCTTTAAGTGCATCACGGCGTGCGTGTAAGTACTTGTATTCTTCTGAGCCTTCTTCAAGCGTTAAGTATGGAAGATCTTTAATTTGCTCTTCTGATACTAAATCTTGTAGGCCTAAACGATCACGTAAGTGTTCAACATGGCTCATGTCCATTTTTTTCACTTGGTGCGCAATGTTTTTACCTTCAGCCGCTTCACCCATGCCGTAACCTTTTACAGTTTTAGCAAGAATTACAGTAGGACGGTCGTTTGTTTGCTCAGCCTTTTTAAATGCAGCATAAAGTTTTGATGGCTCATGACCACCACGCTTAAGCGCAAAAATTTCGTCATCAGTCATATCTGCAACAAGTGCAGCTGTTTCTGGGTAACGGCCAAAGAAATGCTCACGTACGTACGCGCCATCTTTTGCTTTATATGTTTGGTAGTCACCATCAATTGTTTCGTTCATCAATTGTAGTAATTTACCTGATGTATCTTTAGCTAGCAGAATATCCCATCCGCTGCCCCATACAACTTTAATTACGTTCCAACCAGCGCCTTTAAATAGACCTTCTAGTTCTTGAATAATTTTACCGTTACCCATAACTGGGCCATCTAAACGCTGTAAGTTACAGTTAATTAAGTAACATAGGTTGTCTAGCTTTTCACGTGCAGCAAAAGAAATTGCGCCGCGTGATTCAGGCTCATCCATTTCACCATCGCCTAAAAACGCGTATACACGTTGGTTTTTAGTGTCTTTTAAGCCACGGCCGTCTAGGTATTTTAAAAAGCGTGCTTGGTAAATAGACGCAATTGGACCTAAGCCCATAGATACCGTTGGGAACTGCCAAAATTCAGGCATTAATTTAGGATGCGGGTAAGAAGGTAGGCCTTTACCATCAACTTCTTGACGGAAGTTATCTAGTTGCTCAGCCGTAAGACGACCTTCAACAAATGCACGTGCATAAATACCCGGAGAAATATGGCCTTGGTAGTAAACTAAGTCACCGCCGTCTACCTCATTTGGCGCTTTGAAAAAGTGGTTAAAACACACTTCATAAAACGCAGCTGATGATTGGTAAGACGCCATATGGCCGCCTAAGTCGAGATCTTTTTTCGATGCACGTAATACAATCATGATTGCATTCCAACGAATAATCGAACGAATACGACGCTCAAGGTTTACATCCCCTGGGTAAGCCGGTTCTTGATCTACTGGAATAGTATTAACGTAGTTAGTTGTTGTGCCAGTTGGCATATCAACGCCGTCTAAACGGGCTTGCTCTAACACTTGCTCAAGTAAATACTGAGCTCGTTCAACACCTTCTTCGCGCACAACTGATTCAAGAGCTTGTAACCACTCTTGTGTTTCTAGCGCGTCTACGTCAATTTTATTGACTTCAGACATATGGAGGTTTCCTTATGTTTAAAATACGAATGTTGTTAATTTAATACCACGTATACCTAATTTAGTGTGTTCTAAGTACAGCGTATTAGCTTAATTTTGTTTTGTGCGTCTTAAACTACGTTCAATTCGCGAATGCTCTTTACCCGCTTCAAGTAATGCTTCTTCAATAAAGGCTAAATGGGCATTACTTGCTAAACGGGCTTGTTCTGGATTGCCATCTATCACGGCATCCATTAATAAGCGCCTGTGCTGAGCTAATTGATTGCTAATATCTGGTTTTTTTAATAAAACCGTTAAGTTTTGCAATACATTTTGCTCCAGTAGCGCTTGCATGCCTCGCACTAAGTGAAGTAAAACCACGTTGTGTGAGGCTTCGGCTACACTAAAGTGAAACGCATTAATTGCTTTGGCTTTTAGTTGTAAATCGTTATTAACTTGAGCAATTTTATCAAAGCTTTGTTTAACCTTGGTAAAATCGGTGCTGGTACCACGAAGCGCCGCATAATATGCAGCAATCCCTTCAAGTGCATGACGAAATTCAAGTAAATCAAACTGTGATTCAGGGTGTTTACTGATCAAATCAAACAGTGGATCAGTGAGTCCTTCTTCAAGCTGATTTTTTACAAACGTGCCACCGCCTTGCCTGCGAGTAACCAATCCTTTTGCTTCTAGCTTTTGGATAGCTTCACGCAGTGAGGGGCGAGACACCTCAAACTGTTTTGCTAATTCGCGCTCTGGCGGCAGTTTTTCACCTGGCGCTAATGAGCCCTCAAGAATCATGTTCTCAAGTTGCTGTAAAATAACATCAGATAATTTTGCTGCTTTAATCTTTAAAGACATTAATCAACGTCCACGTTGCATAAATACTAAAAAGCCTAATTTTTAAGGCCTAGAGCTTGACGATTTACCCAAAAGGTAAATTGGTCATACCAAAAATTTTCAATAAGGTATCAAAAAGGCAAATAACTGTCAATTTACGGGTTATTTGAGCAATTAGAGTAGCGTAACGCATTTTGAACGAAGTTCAAACAGTACACAATTGAGGTTGTTTTGTTCAAACGTTAACAAGATGAAAACAAATGGTCTGACCAGAGTGAATTAGAATATTCGCTCTAGTTGAATTTATTGAAGAAATTAATTTTGAATTAGAAAAGGCCGTAGCAGCGGGTTTATCCCGCGACTAATTACTTAAGCTCTGGAGCGCAATCTAAGCATGGATCAAATTGCGCGATGTGAAATCGCGACTACGCAGAATCGTAGCAGCGGGTTTATCCCGCGACTAATTACTTCAGCTCTGGAGCGCAATCTAAGCATGGAGTAAATTACGCGATGTAAAATCGCGACTACGCAGAACCGTAGCAGCGGGTTTACCCCGCGACTAATTACTGTAGCTCTGATTCGAAACCTAAATGTGGAGTAAATTGCGCGATGTAAAATCGCGACTACGATAAACCGCCAAATAAAGTAAGTAGCGCAATAAGTACTAAATAAAAGAGTACGTTACGTTTAACTAGCTTAATCATACAGGTAGCTTCAACGGTACAACCATAATAACGCTGCTCGACTTGCTCAGCCGCAAGTGCGGTACACGTAACCACTTTACGATTTGGCGTTTTAAAATCCAGTACATAATGCAGCCAACAGCTTGTACCTTTATTAAAGTTACCAATAACTAAATAGCCAAAACTTGCAACACGCGCTGGTAGCCAATCTAGCCAAAATAATAATTTATGCAGCAGCTTAAAGCGGTTTGCAAACACCACTTTATGGTTTTCTCTTACTAAATCGGCAAGCGTACGCACTATTGCATACAGCACGGCACCGGGAGCGCCAAGCACAACAAACCAAAAAATAACGGCGCAATAAAATCTAAAGTTAATCCATGCTAATGTTTGCCCAAATGTTTCTCCGCCTTCTTCATCCTCTAGGCGTTTTTGCCCCATTTGTAGTGCGTATAATGAGGCCGCGGTTTTATCATCACGCGTTAGTGCATTTAAATAAGACTTATATAAAACACGGTGCTTAGCACAACCAAAACACACCAATAAAACGGCAATATTTATAGCTAATTGCCACAGTACAAAGTCAGAAAGAACATATATAAGCGCAACAGCCACTACCGGTAAAACTAACCAAATTAAAAAGCCAATTGCCGAGCTAAATAATCCGTTTTCATTTAGTAATTTACCCGAGCGGTTTAAATAACCATTCGCGTAATAACTTATTTGCCAATACTGTGAGCGCGCACCTAAACGCTCAAGTATTAGTGCAATAATGATAGAAACTAAAATCATGATAACGACTCACTTAATTTGTTTGTTCTAGCCTGCTTATATAAGCAGGCCAATTAAAACTTTTCCCAGGGTCGGTTTTTCGCCCAGGTGCTATATCGCAATGCCCTACTACTCGCTTAGTGGTGATAAGCGGGTAACGGGTCATAATTGCTTTTGTAAGATTATGTAAGCTTGTGTACTGTACCTGAGTATAAGGTGTGGTATCTGTACCCTCTAGCTCAATCCCTATACTAAAGTTATTACATGCGCTTTGCCCTGCAAATTCAGATTGCCCAGCATGCCAAGCGCGTTTATTAAATGGCACATATTGAACAATCTCGCCAGTGCGTTTTATAAAGCAGTGCGCCGACACTCTAAGCCCTTTTAAATCACAAAAACTAGGGTGCGCATTACAGTTAATTTCCCCCATAAACAGGGCATCAACGTGCTCGGTGCCAAATTGTCCTGCCGGTAAAGAAATATTATGAATGACCAACAACGAAATATCGGTATTTTCTGGGCGCTCATCAAAATGTGTACAGGGCCGCTGTGCTATATTAGCAACAACCCCCTTTGAATCTATCTGCATTATTTTAATACCACGGTATACATAAAGTTGATGCTAAAGGATTTATTTAAAGAATGATAGCCATTGCGCTTAGCTAACATAAAAGCGCTTAGTACTATTACTTTTAGCCGCAGTGCTTATATATACGGTGTAATTACCCTCTCATTTAAAAGCACTTCTCTTAACTATTTAAACATAGTAAAATTTGCTTAATTTATTAACACTTATGAGCCTTCATATGTCAATTTCGCACACGCTTATTACTCAACTTGTCACTCTCGCTTTAGATGAAGATCTAAATTATCAATCAGCACAAGACGGCGATATTACCGCACAGCTTATTCCACACAATGAGACCGCAAATGCCAAAGTGATTACCCGTGAAGATTGCGTTTTTTGCGGTAAAGACATCATTATAGAAGTGTTTAAACAAGTAGATCCAAGCGTTGAAGTAAACGTATTAGTCAATGATGGTGACTTTGTGCCAGCAAATAGCGCCTTATTTACCGCTAAAGGCTCTGCCCGCGCTATTTTAACCGGCGAGCGTACCGCGCTTAACTTTGTACAAACGCTTTCAGGTACCGCAACCACAACAGCTAATTATGTAAAAGAGCTAAGCGGCACTAGTACACAACTACTCGATACCCGTAAAACAATACCCGGCCTCAGGCTACTTCAAAAATATGCAGTTAAATGCGGCGGCGGTGCAAACCACCGTATAGGCCTATATGATGCGTTTTTAATTAAAGAAAACCACATAGCAGCGTGTGGCGGAATTGATAAAGCAGTCGCACAAGCCAAGCAAAACCACCCTACAAAGCCTGTTGAAGTAGAGGTTGAGTCATTAAATGAACTTGAGCAAGCCATTAATGCAGGCGCCGATATAATCATGCTCGATAATTTTAGCGTTGAACAAATAAAGCAAGCTGTGGTCATTACTAATAAGCGCGCTAAATTAGAGGTTTCTGGCAATATGACACTAGAAACGCTTAAAACTTACTCGCAGGCGGGTGTAGATTTTATATCAAGCGGCGCACTTACAAAAAATTTACAATCAATCGATTTATCGATGCGTTTTGTATAAAAGTATGGCAACTATTTAGTTTTACTGATGCTAATTAATTGACAAAACGTATGAAAAGACTTTTAATAATCCAAAAGACTTACTTTGTAACAATTTGTTAAATAAAGTATCCTTTTTAGAAAATTTTGTGTGCTTTAAGCATATAAAAAGTGTTAGACTAACCCTGTTGTATTACTTTCTTGAAAAATATAGTAATAAGTGACTACTTTTTGTTTTAATCTTAAAAAAATACCTAAAAGATTAAAGCAAACCGCCAGTATGTTTCCTATATTTAGTCTACTTTGTGTTATAGGTAGCCAATGCAAGTTGCAACATAATGAACTCACATTTAGCTTTTGTGTTTCATACCTAAGGCTAAAAGTACGTGAAAATTTATTTTTAAGTAAATCTGTAAAGTTAATCAGTTAAACTAAAGCTGGCATGTTTGCCACTAAGCTAATTAACTCACATTATCCTTTAGGAGAGGAAACATGAAAACAATGACTCAAAAACAACAGGGTTTCACCCTAATCGAATTAATGATTGTTGTAGCAATCATCGGTATTCTTGCTGCGGTGGCTTTGCCTGCTTACCAAGATTACACGATTAGAGCAAAGGTAACTGAAGGTTTATCGTTAGCTTCTGCAGCAAAAACTACTGTTACTGAAAATGCTATGAATGGTAATGCTCTTGACCAAGCATGGGTGGCACCAACAGCCACAGACAACGTAACCTCAGTAGGAATTAACGGTACTACAGGGGTAGTAACCGTTACTTACACAGCATCTGCAGGTAATGGAACATTAACTTTAACACCTACCTCTGGTGGTGCAGCTTTAGCATCTGGAACAGTTCCAACAGGCTCGGTAACTTGGACTTGTGCCGCTGGTACTATTTCAACAAATTACCTTCCTTCGAGCTGCAGATAATTACACATAGCAAGTAGCCGAGTTAACCTTATCTCGGCTACAAAATCCTACAATCTAAGATTTATATGGCTAAAAATAACGATGGAAAAAGTCTAGATACTTTTATTTGGGTAGGTGTGAGCGCTCGTGGTAAACGTATGGAAGGTGAGCTTACTGGTTCGACCATTGCCTTAGTGAAAGCTCAGCTTAGAAAACAAGGTATCACCCCTTCAAAAGTTAAACGCAAACCTAAACCGTTATTTGGTATAAAAAGCGTTCAAAAAATTGCGCCTAAAGATATTGCTTTAGTTACACGCCAAATAGCCACCATGTTAATGGCCGGCGTCCCCTTAATTCAAGCCATTGAAATGATAGGTACAGGTTCTACTAACAAAAGTGTTGGTAAGTTGATGGAGACCATTGGTGATGAAGTTAAAGCAGGCCAACCTCTCTCACAGGCACTTAGAAAACACCCTCGCTATTTTGATGATTTGTATTGTGATTTAGTGGCATCGGGCGAGCAATCGGGTGCGCTTGATAAAATATTTGACCGGGTAGCTTTATATAAAGAAAAATCTGAAGCGCTTAAGTCAAAAATTAAAAAGGCGATGTTTTATCCTATTGCGGTTTTAATTGTTGCATTAATAGTTACCTCCATATTATTAATTTTTGTGGTACCTCAGTTTCAGGATATTTTTAGTGGCTTTGGTGCAGAGCTACCTGCCTTTACCTTGTTTGTAATAGCCATCTCTGAGTTTATGCAGGAATACTGGTGGGTTGCGCTAATTATAATTGTTGGTAGTGGCTGGGTTTATAAAGAAGCACTCCTTAGAAGTTTAAAACTTAGAGATACAACCGATCGCGCTATATTAAAACTCCCTGTAATTGGCATGATTTTAAATAAAGCGGCTGTTGCCCGTTACGCCCGTACACTTTCGACCACTTTTGCAGCAGGTGTACCACTGGTTGATGCACTCGACTCAGCTGCAGGGGCATCCGGCAATGCCGTTTATCGCTATGCTATTTTAGATATTAAAGCAGAAGTGAGCTCGGGTAATCAAATGAACTGGGCGATGCGTAACTCTAAAATATTCCCCGATATGGTTATTCAAATGGTAGCCATTGGTGAAGAGTCTGGCTCGCTTGATGGCATGCTTGCCAAAGTAGCGACTATTTACGAGCAAGAGGTGGATGATGCCGTTGATGGCTTATCTAGCTTGTTAGAGCCGCTTATCATGGCAGTGCTGGGTGTGCTCGTCGGTGGCTTAATTGTGGCTATGTACTTGCCAATTTTCCAGTTAGGCTCTGTAATTTAAAACATAGCTGTAAGCTGTAAGCTGTAAGCTGTAAGCTGTAAGCTGTAAGCTGTAAGCTGTAAGCAAAGTTTTAAACGCTAATTAATAGCTTGCAAGATAAAGGGAATTATAAGAGCTTTTCAACACGGGACATACAATTGGCCTACAAATGGCCTGAAGTTAGGTATTTCAATGGAAAATTTTTTTCTTGATATAACGACTGCGATGCAAAGTCAGCAGTGGTTATATTTTTTGACTGTGGGCTTAGTAAGCCTGTGTATTGGTAGTTTTTTAAATGTTGTGATTTACCGATTGCCACTGATGATGCAGCGAGAATGGCAAAGTGAATGCAGATTATTATTAGAAGATGAACTCACAGCTAAACCTTCAAATGCTAGCTCTAACGAGCCATTTAATTTAGGAAAGCCTAATTCTACCTGCCCTAAATGCAAAACGGCGATTAAGCCTTGGCAAAATATTCCAATTATTAGTTGGATTGTGCTTAAAGGTAAATGCGCTAATTGCAGTAACCCAATATCAGCGCGCTACCCAATAGTTGAAGCCATTACCGCACTATTAAGTTTAGTTGTTGCCTACCGCTTTGGTGCTACAGAGCAGGCTCTTTTATATATTTTTGTTACTTGGATTTTAGTCGCGCTCACCTTTATTGATATTGACCACATGTTACTGCCTGATCAGCTTACTTTACCGCTAGTATGGCTTGCGCTTATAGCCGCTGTAATTGGCGTAACAATAAGCCCGAGTGATGCGATAATCGGAGCCGCCTGCGGCTATTTAAGCCTGTGGAGTGTGTTTTGGTTGTTTAAGCTATTAACCGGCAAGGAAGGCATGGGCTATGGCGATTTTAAGTTACTAGCTGTGTTTGGTGCTCTACTTGGGTGGCAATCGCTATTAACCATTATTTTGCTTTCAAGTGTGGTTGGCGCCATTATTGGTATTGCCCTTTTAAGCATTCAAGGTAAAGACAAAGCAACCCCTATCCCATTTGGCCCCTACTTAGCTATAGCAGGTTGGATAACACTTTTGTGGGGCGCTCAAATTCAAGCTACCTATTTTAATTTAATTGGTTACTAGCATGAGTGAACACACAATTAAAATAAATAACTGGGTATTGGGCTTAACAGGCGGTATTGGCTGCGGTAAAACGGCTGTTAGTAATATGTTTGAAAAGCTGGGTATATGCGTTGTTGATGCCGATATTATTGCCCGCCAAGTGGTAGCGCCTAATAGCGCAGGGCTAAATGCAATTATTGAACACTTTGGCGAGGGTATTTTACTACCCGATGGCACATTAAATAGGGCAACCCTGCGCACTAAAATATTTACCAACAATGATGAAAAAGAGTGGCTAAACGCTCTATTGCACCCGCTTATACGGGAAAAAATACTCACCGATTTAAATAATGCAAGCAGTGCTTATGTTGTATTGGTTGCACCATTATTGTTTGAAAATAAGCTGAATGAATACTGCAACCGCACTTTATTGATTGATGTACCACAGCCTGTGCAAATTGAACGTACACTAAAACGCGACAATATTAGCCTTGAGCAGGTAAATAGCATCATAGCATCGCAAATGTCACGTGAAGAAAAGCAACAAAAAGCCGATGATATTCTAAATAATGACCGCGATTTATCACTCGTTCATGCAGAACTTGCTGTTCTTCATAAAAATTACCTACAATATGCAGTATAAAATACAACTAATGCCCCTTAATGCGGTCATAACAATATAAACTCGTAATTTGGTTAACAAAAAAGTGTTGATAAGCACAACGAATGTAATTACCTGCTTTTTTCTGATAAATTGTTAACTATTGAAGGACTAAAATAGGTGCGCAATGAATATTAACTCACCGTTATTGAGAAAATTTATAACGCTTGGCCGCATTGATGCCGATACCGTAAAAGCAAAACAGCAAGAGTTTGCCTCGACCGCCGAGCTTATATCTAAATGTGGAAAAATTGACAGCAACGACCTAGCTGAGCAATGCATAGACTTATTTCGCGTACCGTATTTTGATTTAAAAGACTTCGACCCTGCACAAATCCCCGAAGACTTAGTTAAAGAAAAACTAATACGTAAACACCACATTTTACCGCTTGTTCAAAAAGGCAGAAAAGTATACATAGCCGCCTCAGATCCAACCGATTACGGTGCCTTTGAAAACTTTGAATTTAGCACCGGTTTATCGTGCGAAATAGTCGTGGTTGACTACATTCAGCTGGATAATAAAATTGAGCAACTACTTGATGCTGCAGGCAGCTTAGATTTAAGCGCCGATGAATTTAAAGAGTTTGCCGACTTAGATACTGAAGGCCCTAAAGAAACCACACCTAAAGATGACGATAAAGACGATGCGCCCATCATTGTTTATATCAATAAAATTTTAATGGATGCCATTAAAAAAGGCGCCTCTGATTTACACTTTGAACCTTACGAACATAAATACCGTATTCGCTTTCGTATTGATGGGATTTTGCACGAAGTTGCAAATCCACCCAACACCTTAGCAAGCAAGCTATCGGCACGTATAAAAGTAATGTCACGCCTTGATATTGCAGAAAAACGTAAACCACAAGATGGCCGTATTAAACTAAAAATGACCGAGCGTAAAAGCATCGACTTTCGTGTAAGTACCATGCCTACGTTATGGGGCGAAAAAATAGTAATGCGTATTCTTGATTCATCAAGCGCTATGCTAGGTATTGACGTATTAGGTTACGAAGAGGATCAGAAAAAGCTCTATATGGATGCGCTTGGGCAACCACAAGGTATGATACTTGTAACCGGCCCTACCGGGTCGGGTAAAACAGTATCGCTTTATACCGGTTTAAATATACTTAACCAACCAGAGCGAAACATTAGTACCGCCGAGGATCCGGTAGAAATAAACCTTGAAGGGGTTAACCAAGTACAAATAAACCCTAAAGCCGAGATGACCTTTGCCAACGCCCTGCGTGCCTTTTTACGTCAAGATCCTGATGTAGTGATGGTTGGTGAAATACGAGATCTAGAAACCGCAGAAATTTCAATTAAAGCGGCGCAAACAGGTCACTTAGTGTTATCAACACTACATACCAACTCAGCCCCCGAAACCATAACGCGTTTATTAAATATGGGCGTGCCTGCGTATAACGTAGCAAGCTCTATAAGTTTGATTATTGCCCAGCGCTTAGCTAGGCGTTTATGCCCTAAATGTAAAACCCCAGAAACACTGCCTGCAGAAGAATTAGCTCGCCAAGGTTTTAGCACCGCGCAAATTGAAGACATGACTCTATACGCGCCCAAAGGCTGCGAAAATTGCACCGATGGTTACAAAGGCCGTGTAGGTATTTACGAAGTAATGCAAATTACCCCTGAAATTGCACAAATTATTATGCGCGGTGGTAATTCACTCGAAATAGCAGAGGTATCACTGCAAGCTGGGTTTAATAACTTACGATTATCGGGTTTACGCAAAGCCGCAGATGGTTTAACGTCTTTGGCTGAAATAAACCGCGTTACAAATATGTAGAGTTAGTAGCGTTAAGTACATGTGCTTAACGCGTAATTGTAGAGAGTAAAGTATGCCAACAATTGTTAACTGCCCAACCTGTCAAAATAAAGTTGAGTGGTCAGAGCAAAGCCCCCATCGTCCTTTTTGTTCTAAACGCTGTCAGCTTATTGACTTAGGTGAATGGTCGTTTGAGAACAATAAAATATCAACCCCTATTATCTCGGCGAACGAAATTAGCCAAGATATGATTGAAGATATTGAAGAAATGATGGCTAAAAACGATGATGACTTTTTTAAATAAGCGTTTTTCACCCTCTAAAATGATAAAAGCCAGCATAAAGCTGGCTTTTTGATGTATAGAATAAAGGCTATATTAGTCTTTTTGCTTACGGTGCTTTTTACCCATACGCTTTTGCATTTTAGCAAATTTTTCTTGCTGCTCAGCGTTAAGCACCTGCATTACTTGATGTTGAGTTTTAAGTTTAATTAAACCAATTTCAGTGCCTTTTTCGTGGCGTGCATTTAATAGCTCTTTTGCCGCGTTCTCGTCAAACGTTGGAGCGCTAAGTAGTGCATCCATTTTTGCTTTATGCGCTTCGCGCTCAGCTTTACGTGCTTCTTTATCGCCGCCACGTAGCGCTTTCATTTGCGTTTTTTGCGCTTCAAAAATAGCTTCAAGCTTAGTTTGCTGCTCGTCGGTTAAATCAAGCTTGTCGGCGCCGCGCTCAGATAATAAAAAACGCGCTTGAGAATGCCCTTGCTTATCATGCATGCCGCCTTTTGCTAATACGCTACCGGCACCAAGTGTAGCCGTTGCTAGACCACAAATAAGTACTAATTTTGAAAGTGTATTTACTTTAGTCATAATCATCACCTTAATATTGGATGGATTGAATTTGGTTGTGGCTGCTTAGCCAGTGAGTTAACTATACCGCTTGCAACGCAAAGTAACGCAAAGCAGTGTAAAGGTTGTGTAAAGATTCACTTTTGCACAATTTAAGAAGTAAAATAACCATATAGAAATTGCCTAAGGGTTTGAAATGAAGCTATTAATGATTGATGACGACACAGGTTTGTGCGAACTACTCACTGAATATTTAGCCGCGCAAGGCTTTGACGTACAAAGCGTTCACGATGGCGAGCAAGGCTTAAAGCTTGCTTTGTCAAATGACTACGCGCTGATATTGCTTGATGTAATGCTCCCAACCCTTGATGGCTTTGAAGTACTTAAACAACTTAGGCAAACAAAGTTAACTCCGGTCATTATGCTCACTGCAAAAGGCGAAGACTTTGACCGCATTTTTGGCCTAGAGCTTGGCGCAGACGATTACATACCAAAACCCTTTAATCACCGCGAGTTGCTTGCCCGTGTAAAAGCCATTACCCGCCGCATAGAGCACATAAATAGTCTAAACGTTGCAACGCCTAGCAAAATGAATATAAATGGCATTACAGTTAATTTGGCAGCCCGAGAGGCCGCTATTAACGAGCACACCCTCACACTGACAGGCACAGAGTACGAAGTACTGGTGTTATTGATTAAAAATGCCGGCGAAGTTGTCAGTAAAGAGCAAATAAGTGAAGAAGTGCTCGGTAGGCGCTTAGCTTCGTTTGACCGCTCAATTGATATGCATGTTAGCAATATTCGTAAAAAAATAGCCGAGCACATTCAAGGTGAGCGAATAAAAACTATGCGAGGTACAGGTTATGTCTTCATCCAAGGTGAGTAATAAACATTACTTTGCATGGCTAAAGCACCCTCGGCATTATTTATTTTTTAAAATATTTATTTGGTTTTGGCTAACGATAACAGGGACTGTGGCAGCGCTTATATTTTTAAGCAACATTACTGCAATTAATGCCGTTAGCAACGAGCCTTTGCATGGGCCAATGAAAAAAAACCTAATTTATACTGCTAAAAGCATTGAACGAAGCGCCACTAAACATAAACGCACCCTTGCTGATGTTTTATCGCACCCTAGGCTTTCAAAACGAAAAATTTTATTTTTGGGTGCGGCACAGCCCGAAGATGCATTAAGCAGTAAAGAGATACCCGCCGAAATAGATTTAAATTTACTTAGCTTTAGTCAAAATTTGGCGCCACAGGTTATTTTTACCGAAAAATACCAAGCATTCGGTCCTGTTAATATTAACGTGCCAGAGGGACAGTTTTACCTTTACGAAATAGACATTAATCACCAACCGCCTTTGCTCATGCGCTTTAAGTTAATGCCCAATTGGATGAAGGTACTGGTGGCTATTTTTGCCTCTTTAATACTAAGCTTTATTTTTAGCCGTAACTTAATCGCACCTATTAACAGCCTTAAAAAAGCAGCTATTAAGCTTTCATCGGGAGACTTGTCAGCGCGTGTAACAATACCAGCAAGCAGAAAAGATGAGCTAGGAGTGCTGGGGCGCGACTTTAACAGCATGGCTAATCAGCTTGAGCAGCTTATTAGCGCCCAAAAGCGTTTGCTTGCTGATATATCTCACGAGTTACGCTCCCCGCTTACGCGCTTAAAAATGGCAACAGGGCTTGCACAAATGCAAGCCAACGAGGCAAGTCAATCGTATTTATTACGCATAGAAAAAGAAGCTAACCAACTTGATAAAATGATTGCTGATGTACTGCAAGTGTCACGTTTAGAAGCGCAAAGCCAAACACTGTCACTGCAAAAGCAATCGTTAAAAGATATAGTAGAGCACGTATTAAACGATGCACAGTTTGAAGCCAAGCAAAACACTAAAACGCTTACATTTAGTGGCAATGCCGATGTAATGCTAAGCTGCGATGAATCTTTAATTGCCAGCGCGCTCGAAAACCTATTACGTAACGCAATAAAATACGCGCACAGCAACATTAGCTTTGACGTACACTACGTTAACCAAATTTTTATAGAAATTTGCGACGATGGCCCAGGCGTTCCAAATGAGCAGCTAAGTAAACTGTGTGAGCCTTTTTTTAGACAATCTGATGCCCGCGACAGAGTAAGTGGAGGCACGGGCCTTGGCTTAGCTATCGCTAAAAATGCTATTATTGCTCATGGTGGTAGTTTAGTGTTATCAAATAAAGAAAATGGCGGCTTGTGTGCGAATATAACCTTGCCAATAATTAAAGAGTAATTCATGTTTTATAGCAGTGAAAGCGAGCTTGAAAGTAACCAATCTGCAATTGAAGATTTTTTTGAAAATACACTGGTTAAATCTAACTTAAAAACATTGCATGGCACATTATTTTACACCTATGCAAAACCCATTAATGCAAAAATGGCGTTAGTTATTAGCTCTGGCAGAGTCGAAGGGGCTGATAAATATAAAGAGCTGCTGTGGGAGTTTTATAACAATGGGTATGCCGTTTTTATAATAGACCATCAAGGTCAAGGTCGCTCTTATCGGCATTTGAAGAACAAGCACAAAGGTTATGTTCAAAACTTTCAAGATTATAGCGCAGATCTAAACCAGTTTACCGAAGAGGTAGTCAATACTCACTGGCAAGGTAATAAAGCGTTAATTGCGCATTCGATGGGAGGAGCCATTGCGCTGCATTATTTAGCAACCTATAAGCATGATTACAAGGGGGTATTTTTGTCAGCTCCCATGTTAAATATTTTTACTAAAAAGGTGCCTCGCTTTTCTACCACTTTGGCTGTCAACATAGCTAAAATGCTGGGTTTTCAATACAGCTATGCATTTGGGCAAAAAAACTATACTCCCCCTAGTTTCGACCTAAACGTGCTAACCAGTAGTACAGTACGTTACAAACAATTTAGGCAAACCTATCACGCTACGCCAGCCTTACAACTCGGCGGAGTAACTTATGGATGGTTACACGCGGTCATTAAATTTTTGCCATCAGTAGATAAGTTAAATATCACTATTCCCATGTATATTGCTAAAGCCGAAAACGATGAAGTGGTAAATAACTCCGCCCTTGATAAGCTAGCTAATAGCCATGCAAATGCATCAATTGAAAGCTTTAAAGGTGCAAAACATGAGCTCTTTTTTGAACGTGACGAAATTCGTAAGCCAGCACTAAAAAGCATGTACACATTTTGTGAATCTATTAATGTTTAACAACGACAGATAATGGGTCGAGGTGGATAAGTATATCAACCTCAGACTCAAAGCAATCGGCTATCATTTTTTCCACTTCATCGGCTACATTGTGGGCACGAATTAGCGATAAATCGTCATCTAATTCTAGGTGCATTTGTATAAACTTAATTTTTCCACCTTGTCGCGTGCGAATACCATGCACCCCGTGTACATCAGCATGTTTTTTTGCTATGTCAAAAATACTTTGTTTTTCTTCGTCCGGCAGTTCTTTATCCATTAAATGATCAGCACTGTCGCGTGCTATATCCCAGCTGTTATAAAGTAAATAGCCTGCTACACCAATAGCAAATAGCGGATCGGCATATAAAACGCCATAATACGAAAGCAAAATAGCAAGTAAAACCGCGGCATTTAAAATTAAATCGCCTTTGTAATGTACCGAGTCTGCTTTAATAGCAATAGATTCGGTATGCTTTACCACTTTAATTTGAAAAAACACAATCACTAACGTACATGCAATAGCAAATAGGCTCACCCACACACCAAACAATGAATGACTAAGCACGATTGGATTAAATAAGCGCTCAATACCATGAAACGCCAATAAACAACCGGACCCTGCTATAAACGCAGCTTGACCAAGTCCTGCAAGCGCTTCTGCCTTACCGTGACCAAAACGGTGGTCGTCATCAGCTGGGCGCAACGCATAGCCAAGCACCAAAAAGCTCATGGCAGTGGCGGTAATATCCATTAATGAGTCAGTTAAAGAGCCAAGCATAGAGGCCGAACCCGACGCCAACCACGCCCAGGTTTTAGCGGCTATCATTAAGCTCACCATTACCATGGTCACTATGCTTGACGTTTTAACCCAAAATTCGTAACTGCGATGATGCACGTTAATATTCACTACTTACGGTATTCAATGGCGCGAGTATATCATTTTTTTTACCGGTTTCGTGTATACTGCCACTCGACAAATTATAGATTATTAGAAAGGCGCAATATGCTGGATATCGTTTTATATCAACCTGAAATCCCACCCAATACAGGAAATATCATACGCTTGTGTGCAAACACAGGTTACTCATTACATTTAATTGAACCGTTAGGTTTTGAGTGGGACGATAAGCGAGTAAAACGTGCCGGGCTTGATTACCACGAATTTAGTAATGTTCAGCGCCACGCCTCGTTTGAAGCATACCTTGAAAAATGCCAACCTAAAAAAGTGTATGCATGCACCACTAAAGGCAGCCAACTTCATCACGAAGCGAGTTATGAAGCCGGTGATTGCTTAGTGTTTGGACCCGAAACTCGCGGCCTTCCTGACGATATGATTCAAGCGCTACCTAAAGAACAACGTGTGCGTATTCCTATGCAGGCCAATAGCCGTAGTATGAACCTATCAAATTCGGTTGCTGTATTTATTTACGAATCGTGGCGACAATTAGGGTTTGTTGGAGGCAAGTAATACCATTTTGATTAATTGTTCTATTTTAAGGTTGGAAAAACGTGTTGATAGCCAGGCAAAAACTGGCTATTAAGTTGTTATAAATGAAAATTTTTAACAACGGCAACAACACGTTTAGCCCCGCAAAATGAAATAAGTATTATTGCACATTGCTATAATGCTAGGCTCAACAAATTAAAGCCTAGCAATAAGGCTCGGATTATTCAGCCTTTTGTTCACGACCTAATAGAGCCATAGCAGCTTTTTTCATATCTTTATTTTCATAAAGTACTTGATATATTTGCTCAGTAATGGGCATTTCAACACCGGCGCGTTGTGCTAATAAATATACTTCTTTAGTATTTCTAAAGCCTTCAACAACTTGCCCGATAGACTCAATAGCAGCGTCTACCCCTTCCCCTTTACCCAATGCCAAACCAAAGCGGCGATTGCGAGATTGGTTGTCGGTACAGGTTAATATTAAATCGCCAAGTCCGGCCATCCCCATAAAGGTTTCTTGCTTAGCCCCTAAAGCACAGCCTAAGCGTGTTAGCTCGGCCAAACCACGAGTAATAAGTGCAGTACGGGCATTAGCACCAAACCCCACCCCATCAGACATACCAGCACCAATGGCTATTACATTTTTAACGGCACCACCTAACTGAATACCAATAAAGTCATCGTTGTTGTATACGCGGAACGAGCGCCCACAATGGAGTAAATCTGCAAGTTGCTGTGCAAACTCCGTTGAGGTAGAAGACACGGATATAGCGGTGGGTAAACCCATTGCCATTTCTTTTGCAAAGGTTGGGCCTGATAAAACCGCAAGCGGTATCTCATCACCCAGTTCTTGCAGTGCAACCTCTTGCAGCAAGCGCCCCGTATTTGGCTCAAGCCCTTTTGTTGCCCACGCCACTTGTGCACCTTCAACCAGCGCTGGTTTAATTTGCTGCAATGTATCGGCAAAGGCATGGCTTGGCACAACCACAAGTACAATAGCACTGCTGGCTACGGCTTGTTGTAAATCGGCTTGTAATAATAGAGTGTCAGGGAATGGTACATCAGGAAGGTAACGTTGATTTTTCCGCTCAGCTGCAAGCGTGGCAACGTCGTCGCTATTGCGACCCCAAAGTGTCACTTGGTGACCATTTCGGGCTAAGCAAATAGCAAGAGCGGTGCCATAAGACCCCGCTCCTAATACAGTAACAGCTGAAGTTGCTGTACTCATAAGTTATGCGTCTGCTGAAACCTGCTCAGCTTGCGCAGTACGTTGTTGCATGTATTGTGCAAATAACGCATCAAAGTTCACTGGCGCAAGGTTAAGCTGTGGGAAAGTACCACGGTTAACAAGATTAGATACGGCTTCACGCGCATATGGGAATAACACGTTAGGGCAGTATGCACCTAGCATATGTGCTAGTTGTACTTCTTCAAGCTCGCCAACAGTAAAAATACCGGCTTGTTGAATTTCGCATAAAAACGCAGTTTCTTCACCTATAGAGGCTGTAACAGTTAATGCTAAAACAACTTCAAATACACCTTCGTCGAGCTTATTAGAGCGTGTGTCTAGGTCTAGTTTAACTTCTGGCGTCCATTCTTTTTGAAAAATCGCAGGCGAGTTAGGTGTTTCAAACGATACATCTTTAGTGTAAATACGTTGAATGGCAAATTGTGCGCCACCTTCTTGTGCTGCTGCGTTTTGATTTTCTTCGTTCATTGTGCTTCCTACGTGTTAGTTTTTATAATTAAAATTAAGCATTTAGCTTAGCGTCAAGTTTACCTTGCGCTTCAATAGCCATCATGTCGTCGCAGCCACCGATATGTTCATCATTAATAAAAATTTGCGGTACTGTGCTTGCGCCACCTGCTTTAGTAATCATTTCGTCGCGAAGCTCGGGTTGTACACCAATATCAATATTTGTGTACTCAACGCCTTTGCTGTTTAAAAGTGCAAGAGCACGTTGGCAAAATGGACAATACGCTTTGGTGTATAAAACAACATTACTCATAATAAATCCTCTATCGGTTCTACTAAACTGATTAGCGACCTGTTGTAGTTGGAAGGCTGGCAGATTGCCACGACCCCATACCACCTGATAATACATAAACCGATTCAAAGCCTGCTTTATGCATTGCATTAGCAGTACCTTGTGCAGTCATGCCTGTGGCACATACTAGTATAATGGGTTTACTCTTGTGCTTTTCAAGGCTTGAAAAGTCAGATTGTTTTGCTTTTTCAGGGCTTAAGTGTTCAGCACCGGCAATACGCCCTGCGTTAAATTCTTTTTGAGCACGAATATCAACTACTTTGCCATCTTCACGGTTAATGAGAAGTGTTAATTGCTGTGGGTTTATTTCTCTCACTGCTGAAAACTTACTCTTTATCCAGCCGCTTACAATAAGAAATACAAGACCAACCCAAGCAAGGCTTAAAATAGGATGATTTGTAATAAATTCAATATATTGATCCATTCTACTTCCACTATGAAATTATGTTCTAAACCTAATATTCTAGGTATTTTGTACTTTAGCCACGCAAGTATACCCAAACCAAGTTAAATTGCGAGTTTGCTGCGGTTTAAAAACACATAAAGCGCCCCATATTATAAAAGTAAGAGAAAAATTTAATATCTTGTTTTCAATGCTGATCCTGGCGTTAAAACACGGTATGCTAAAACTAACCAGATAACCTTTTCGGTGCACAGTGCCCATCAACAGGTGCTAATTTTCAGGAGCTATTATGACAGAGCATAAAAAACCACTGGTATTAATGATTTTAGACGGTTGGGGATACCGCGAAGATGAGCAAAGCAATGCAATTCTTGCTGCCAACACTCCCGTTTTAGATAACCTATGGGCAACCCGCCCACGCACATTAATTTCAGGCTCAGGTTTAGATGTGGGCTTACCTGAAGGGCAAATGGGTAACTCAGAAGTAGGCCATGTAAATTTAGGGGCCGGCCGAATTGTTTATCAAGACTTTACTCGCATTACTAAAGCAATTAACGATGGCGAATTTGACTCAACCCCTGCACTTGTTGAAAACATCGATAAAGCAGTAGCAGCAGGTAAGGCTGTGCATATTATGGGTTTATTAAGCCCAGGCGGTGTTCACAGCCATGAAGATCATATTGTTGCAAGTATTCAATTGGCTGCTAAGCGCGGTGCAAAAGAAGTGTATTTTCATGGCTTTTTAGATGGCCGCGATACACCACCGCGCAGTGCTAAAGCATCAATAGAGCGTATAGAAGCCTTATTTGCTGAGCTAAATTGTGGTCGCTTAGCGTCACTTGTAGGCCGTTATTACGCCATGGACAGAGACAATCGTTGGAACCGTGTAGAAAAAGCCTACAATGTAATGACGCTAGGTGAAGGCGAGTTTAACTATGCTGATGGCGTATCGGCATTAGAAGCCGCTTATGAGCGCGACGAAAACGATGAGTTTGTAGCACCAACCACAATCACACCACAAGGTACTGAAGCTGCACAAATTAATGACGGTGACACCGTTATTTTTGCTAACTTTAGAGCCGACCGTGCCCGTGAAATAACCCGCGCCTTTGTAGAGCCAGAGTTTGATGGTTTCACCAAGAAAAAATCACCTCAGCTAAGCGCATTTGTAATGATGACAGAATATGCAGCTGATATTGATGCCCCAGTCGCATTTGGCCCTACCCCACTGGTGAACGTATTAGGTGAATGGCTTGAAAAGAACGGCAAAACACAACTGCGTATTTCTGAAACAGAAAAATACGCCCATGTTACGTTTTTCTTTAGTGGCGGACGCGAAGATGAATTTGAAGGTGAATCTCGTGAGTTAATTCCTTCGCCACAGGTTGCAACTTACGACTTACAACCAGAAATGAATTCAGAAATGCTGACCGATAAACTTATTGAAGCTATTAAAAGCGGTAAGTTTGATGCCATTATTTGTAATTACCCAAATGGTGACATGGTAGGTCACTCTGGTGTATTTGAAGCTGCAGTTAAAGCTTGTGAAGCTGTTGATGCGTGTATAGGTCGAGTAGTAGAAGCGCTAGCTGAGTATGGCGGTGAAGCGCTTATCACAGCCGATCACGGGAATGCAGAGCAAATGGCCAATGCCACTACAGGTCAAGCACATACAGCTCACACCAGCGAGCCAGTGCCATTTATTTATGTAGGGCGCGATGCAACTCCGAGCGAAGGTAAAGCACTAAGTGATGTAGCGCCTACAATGTTACACCTTATGGGCATGGAGCAACCAAGCGAAATGACCGGCACGCCAATCATGACGTTGAAATAACACATGAGCAAACCAGTAAATTGGTTTAGTGTTTATACATTGGTATTGGCTTCGTTAGTGGTTGCACCTGCAACCGCTAACGAAAACCGCACTAAAAAAGACCTATCAGAAGTGCAATCTGCATTAGAGCAAAGCCAAGCAGAGTACAACGCACAACGAAAAAAAATTGCCGCACTGCAAAAAAACTTAAAAAAACACGAGC
The DNA here is from genome assembly GCF_030296835.1 of Pseudoalteromonas sp. MM1. Taxonomy (NCBI): domain Bacteria; kingdom Pseudomonadati; phylum Pseudomonadota; class Gammaproteobacteria; order Alteromonadales; family Pseudoalteromonadaceae; genus Pseudoalteromonas; species Pseudoalteromonas sp. MM1. The sequence continues at coordinate 3,222,163 of NZ_AP027922.1, forward strand.
TAGAAATAGCTAAAAATGCCAAAGCCCTCAATATGGCTGAGCAATCAGTAACAGAAACCGAGCAAAAACAACAAGCACAACAACAAAAAGCACAGCAATTAAAAGCGCAACATGCAAAATTTCAAGCTGTTTTAGCGGCCCAGCTAAAAAGTGCTTACATGGCTGGGGGCGACGACTACCCCAAAATGTTGTTAAACCAGCAAGACACGGCTAAATTTGAGCGTACACTAAGCTATTACAACTATTTAAATAAAGCACGCATAGAGCAAATTGAAGAACTTAAAGTACTGCAGCAGCAAATTGCAGATAACCAAGTCGCACTTGCCAAAACCAAACAAAAATTAGCCGCTTTATTCGAAGAACAAAAAAGACGCCAAAACGCGCTAGTAAATGCACAAAGTGAGCGCCAAACTAATCTTAAAAACTTACAAGCGCAGCTTAATAGTACTAAAAGCTCGATTAACTACTTAAAAGACAACGAGCAAACATTAATCACCACCATTGAAGAACTTGAACAAGAAAAAACTCAAAAAATTGAATTACTCGGTCTTAATAAAAGTAAAGGCAAGCTTAATTGGCCCAGCAAAGGCAAGCTAAAACACACATTTGGTCAACGCAAACATGGCGGCATAGACTGGAAAGGCGTGTTAATTGGTGCTAAAGAAGGCACTAATGTGAACAGTATTAATAATGGCCAAGTTGTATTTGCAGATTGGCTTAAAGGCTTTGGCTGGGTTATTGTAGTTGATCATGGTGAGGGCTTTATGAGCCTGTATGGGCATGCACAAACGCTATTAAAAGATGTGGGTGACATGGTTCGAGAAGGCGAAACGTTGGCATTAGTAGGTCAAAGCGGCGGGCAGTCGAGTTCTGGTCTATACTTTGAAATACGCCACAAAGGACGCGCAGTAAATCCTGTTAAATGGTGCAGACGTATTTAAGTGAATAAAACAGCTGCACCGCATTAGGAGCAGCTGATGACTCAAAAAATACCACAAACACGCTCATTTCCCTCTTCTCGTACGCGCTATTCGTTTTTTTTGTGCGCACTTGTATGTATTGCTGCTTTTAGTTTTAGTAACTCGTTACTTGCCAGCTCAATTAAAGATCTTAAAAGTCAGCAGATATCTGAAATACTTTTTAATATTCAAGCCTATTATGTTGATGACTTATCAGTTACTAAAAATGCACAAAGTACCTTTAACAATCAGCAGGTAGAAATTTTACTCGACCAGCTCGACCCCTACTCGAAATACCTCAACGAAGATGAACTAGACGCCCTATTTAATAACACTAATGGTCATTACACTGGTGTGGGTATTGAAGTGAAAGACATTGAGAGCGAGATAACTATTATTGGTGTAGTTAAAAACTCCCCAGCACAAAAGGCTGGTATTTTAGCGGGTGATATTATTGTTAGTGTTAATAATACAAACACGCAAACACATAGCTTAGAGCAAGTAGCCGCGTTGATAAAAGATACCCGCTTTAACACAGTACAGCTAACAATAAAGCGCATAGGGCAGCAGCAACCACTTAGCTTTTTGGTAAATCGCAAAGAAATAAATTTAGAAAGCGCCACAAGCCAATTACTCGACTCAGGCATGGGGTATTTAGCCATTAATACTTTTTCTAATCACACCCTACATGAAGTGGCGCTGCAGGTAGCTGCACTTAAAAATGATTATCGCATGCCACTTAAAGGGTTAGTGATTGATTTACGTGACAACCCCGGTGGTACTTTACAAAGCGCAGTGGCGGTAGCGGATCTATTTTTACAAAGTGGCACTATAGTAACCACTAAAGGGCGCTACTACGACGCTAATCAAGCCTACTACGCTAAACGAGGCGACATACTCAAAGGCATACCTATTGTGGTACTTATTAATGAAAATTCAGCCTCTGCGGCTGAAATACTCGCAGCCGCTTTAAAAGACAATAAGCGCGCCACTGTGGTTGGTAACCAGTCTTATGGTAAAGGCTCGGTGCAATCTTTGATCCCACTTGGTGATGGTAATACAGCGCTAAAATTAACAACTGCTAAGTACTTTACACCAGCAGGCGTATCGATTGAAGGCGTAGGAGTTACCCCTGATGTAGCAATTGCACAAGCAACCCTTCCACAATCAAATAAAGCCGTTATAATAAAAAATGAACAGAACAAAAATGCACCACAATTTGAACATGAAATACTAGGCGACTTGCAGTTAGTAAAAGCTAAGCAATTACTTAGCATGCAATAGTAAATCTCAATAAATAAAAAGATAATAAAAACTATAAACGTGAAAATAACAAAATGGCTGTTGTTGGTTATTTGCTTTGTATCTAGCACTGCTTGGGCAAAGCAAATAGCCATCGTAATTGATGATATTGGCTATCATCAGCGAGATTTAGAATTTCTTACTTTACCAGGGCAATTGTCGTATTCAATTTTGCCCCACACACCCTACTCTCAAATTTTTGCCACGCTTGCCAGCCAAGCAAATAAAGAGCTTTTATTGCATGTGCCAATGCAGGCCTTAAACGGCAAAGCACTCGGGCCTGGTGGGCTTACTGTTGATATGGACAAAGAACAACTGCAAAAAACTTTAGGTACTGCACTGGCAAGTTTACCGCAAGTAAAAGGGGTTAATAACCACATGGGGTCGGCACTCACCCAGCAAAGCCAAGCTATGAAGTGGACTATGGAAGTACTGAAAAAACGTAACTTATTTTTTTTAGATAGCCGGACTACCGACTTAAGCCAAGCGCAAAATGCGGCAAATTTTATCGGGGTTGAAAATATTGGCCGCCATGTGTTTTTAGACAACATAACCACACATGAGCAGCTGCAGCAAAGGCTGGAGGAGCTAAAATATAAAGCGACTAAGCATCACTTTGCCATTGCGATTGCCCACCCCTACCCAGAAACCATCGACTTTTTACGCCAGGCACTGCCTAAGCTCACCGAGCAAGGTTTTGAATTAGTCCCGGTATCGCAATTAGTACATAAAAAGTATATACAATTAGCACAGGCGCAAGGAAAAGGGATCAACGCTAGGTAGCTACGGGTGGCCTTTTAAGCGCATTTAAGTCATACAAGTAAGCTCGCAAAAGAAAAAACGTCGATCAAAATACTTACAGCCACAAAGCAAAAGCCCCGCATATTTATGCAGGGCTTTTAAAGTTTCAAATTTTTTGCGCTATTAGCTCATAGCACTTTGCAGCTTTTTCATCGCTGTTTTTTCTAGCTGGCGAACACGCTCAGCAGATACACTGTACTTTTCTGCAAGCTCTTGAAGTGTTGCTTTGTCATCAGACAACCAGCGCGCACTTACAATGTCTTGCGAGCGTTCATCTAGCGTTTTAAGTGCGCTAAATAAACGAGTATGTGACTGCTCTTGCCATTGTTGCTGCTCAATATCGTCAGCTAAATCGGCAGAGCCATCTGTTAAATATTGTACTGGTGAATACGTACTTGTTGGCGCGTCGTCGTTATCGTCGCCCGTTAAGTCAAAGCCCATGTCTTGGCCGCTCATGCGCGATTCCATTTCACGAACTTCTTTTTCACTCACACCTAGCTCATTCGCTACAGTGCTCACTTCTGCTTGGTTAAACCAACCTAAACGTTTTTTGTTTTTACGAAGATTAAAAAACAATTTACGTTGCGCTTTAGTGGTCGCAACTTTTACGATGCGCCAGTTTTTAAGCACAAACTCATGAATTTCTGCTTTAATCCAATGAACAGCAAACGATACTAAGCGTACACCCACACTTGGGTCAAAGCGCTTAACGGCTTTCATCAGGCCTATATTGCCCTCTTGGATTAAATCGGCTTGTGGCAAACCATACCCCGAGTAGCTTTTAGCAATATGTGCTACAAAGCGTAAATGCGACATAATGAGTTGCTTTGCAGCACTAAGATCGCCTTCTTCTTGAAGTCGTGTTGCTAGCTCTTTCTCTTGTTCAGCTTTAAGCATAGGAATTGTGCTAACCGCTTGAAGGTAGCCGTCCATGCTTGCGCTTTGTTGCCCAACTGTAAGTGCCATTGCGTATAAATCTTTACTCATTTTTCACCTCGGTGATAAACATTTGAAACCATCTTAGCACTCTTTCTCTAAGAGTGCTAACCCCAATTTAAAACTTTTTTTAAGAGTAAATCAAGTGGTTTTTTAGCGTATGTTAAGTCTACTACATACGGCTGAATAAGTGATGAACTAAGGGATTGCTAGAGATTAGCGTAAGCGTAACAGTGCATTTACAACTAATCTCATTTGAGGATAATAATATACAAACATGACATTTTTGAGTCAGTCATTAGCAGGCATATTTACACTTTGTCTGGCTCAATTTCTTTAATATATCGGTTAACCGATAAGTAAGAACCAATAAAGCCTAAGCTAGTTGCAAGTAAAACTAATGCCCCAAACTCATTAAGCGTTAAACCAATTAACGAAAAGCTTGTTTGATACACGCCCGCAACGCTGCTTACTGCACTAGTTAACCACCACATCATTAAGGCAATACAAATAAATGCAAACAAGCCCCCTATAACGCCATACCAAATGCCGGTCCACAAAAATGGAGCGTGTATAAACGTATTAGTAGCTCCCACTAGCTTCATTACTTGTATTTCTTCTTTTTTATCCATAATCGATAAACGAATTGTATTACCAATAATAAGTGTAACGGATGTAAGAAGTAATAAAGCAATTGTGATAACGCTTTCTTTTAATAAATCTAATAATGCATTTAGGCGCTCAAGCCAGGCAATATCAAGCTTACCAAAGTCTACTTCGCGCTCGCTTTCAAGTTTAGTAAGCAGTGCTTTAGCTGCATTGGGCTGGCGATGTCGTTTAGTAGGTGTCACTAATACAACATCGGGTAGCGGGTTGCTATCTAGGTATTCTAAAGCTTGTCCAAACCCCGACACATCTTTAAATTCAGTTAGTGCTTGCTGCTTAGAAATAAATTCAACACTGTCTACCTCGGCGTAAAGTGCTAAACGCTTTACTAAGGTTTGTGTTTCTTGCTCGCTCATACTTTCTTTTACAAAAAGCGATATTTCACTGGCTTCTTCAAACCCGCTACTAACTTGTTGTACATTTTTTACGACTAAATACAGCGTAGCAGGTAATGTTAAACTTAGGCCAAGTACAGCAATTGTCATTAATGAAGCAAGTGGCGTACGCCACATTTCACCTAAGCTGTGCACCCCTTGGCGAAAAATATTAATAATAAAAAAATAACCACCCGCTATGGCTGATTTTTTTTGTTTATCGTTTGAGTTTTGGCGCCCTTTAAATAACAAACTCACAGTGTCCCCTCCGCAAGTGGGTCTTCAAGCATACGGCCATCTTTTAAAGTCAGGCTACGGTATTTTAAACGCGACACTAAACCAAGGTCGTGCGTTGCTATAAGTACTGTCGTACCGTGTTTATTAAAATCTTCAAATAGCCTTAATATTTCCATAGAGAGCTCAGGGTCAAGGTTACCCGTTGGTTCATCGGCCAATAAAATAGGCGGAGAATTTACAATTGCTCTGGCAATGCCTACGCGTTGCTGCTCACCACCAGAGAGTGTAGAAGGATGGCATTTAACTTTATCTAGCAACCCTACTTTATCTAGCGCACCATGAACTCGTTTAGCTATTTGCTTATGATGGGTGCCTTCAATAATCAACGGCAGTGCCACGTTATCAAACACAGTGTAGCGCTCTAACAAACGATGATTTTGAAAAATAATACCAATATCGCGTCGCGCATAAGGAATTTGCCGAGAATTAACTTTATTTAAATCAACTCCATTAATTAACACGTTTCCTGCAGAGGGGCGCTCCATTAAGCTAATGAGCTTTAATAAGGTACTTTTACCTGCACCACTGTGACCGGTTAAAAAAGCCAACTCGCCAGGCTTAATATGAAATGTAACTTTTTCGAGAGCGCGATGCCCACCCGGATAGGTTTTACTTACTTGCTGAAAATTTATCATTATTTATTGTGCCAGCCCCAAAATAGTAAATTGGAATTCCTTGCAATTAAAAAGGGAGCAAGCTCCCTTTTATAAATTATACATCACCCTCGTCTTGGCTAAATAACGCATCAATAAAGTCGTCGCTCTTAAACGCACGCAAGTCATCAATACCTTCTCCTACACCAATGTAACGAATAGGAATATTAAATTTATCTGCAACCGCAAATATAACCCCACCTTTAGCCGTACCATCAAGTTTTGAAAGAGTAATACCAGTTAAACCAACACACTGGTTAAATAAGTTTACTTGGCTAATTGCATTTTGACCTGTACCAGCATCAATGGTTAGCATAACTTCATGCGGTGCATCGGGGTCAATTTTCTTCATTACACGCGCTATTTTTTCAAGCTCTTGCATTAAGTTGTCTTTATTTTGCAAGCGCCCTGCTGTATCGGCAATTAATACATCTACATTACGCGCTTTAGCGGCTTGAAACGCATCAAATACAACCGATGCGCTATCTGCACCTGTGTGCTGAGCAATAACCGGAATACTATTACGCTCACCCCAAACCTGAAGTTGCTCAACAGCAGCAGCACGGAATGTGTCACCTGCGGCTAACATAACCGACTTACCTTCATTCTGAAATTGTTTAGCAAGCTTACCTATGGTGGTTGTTTTACCAACACCGTTTACGCCTACCATTAAAATAACAAATGGTTTTTTATCTGCGTTTATCTCTAGTGGTTGCTCTGCCGTTTTAAGCATAGCGGCCATTTCTTGTTTCATTAACTCATAAAGTGCATCACCATCTTTTAGCTGCTTACGATCAGCGGCATCAGTCAGGCTATCAATTAGCTTCATGGTGGTATCAACACCTAAATCGGCGGTGAGAAGCTGAGTTTCAAGATCTTCAAAAAGATCATCGTCTATTTTTTTACCGCTAAAAATAGAGGCAAAGCCCGAACCTATGTTTACGCGGGTTTTTAATAAGCCCTTTTTAAGACGGGAGAAAAAGCCTTCTTTTTTAGGCTTTTCGGTAAGTTTAGCTTCTTCTTTTGCCAGTTCGGCCGTTAGGCGCTCTTGCTCTAATCGCTCAGCCTCTGCTTGTTCTGCTGCAATGCGCTGCTGCTCTAAACGTTCAGCTTCTGCTTGCTCTGCTGCAATACGCTGTTGCTCTAAACGCTCAGCTTCTGCTTGTTCTGCTGCAATACGCTGTTGCTCTAAACGCTCAGCTTCTGCTTGCTCTGCTGCAATACGTTCTTGCTCTAAACGCTCAGCTTCTGCCTGTTCTGCTGCAATACGCTGTTGCTCTAAACGCTCAGCTTCTGCTTGCTCTGCTGCAATACTTTCTTGCTCTAGACGCTCAGCTTCAGCTTGTTCTGCTGCAATACGTTCTTGCTCTAAACGCATTTGCGCTTCTTGCTCTGCCAAACGAGCGGCTTGTGCTTGTTGTTGCGCCTGTGCTTCAGCTTGGTCTTTTGCAAGTAACTCAGCGTTGGCTTTTTCAATTGCTAATTTTTCATCTTGCTCAGCTTGCTCGCGCTCTGTGTCTAAACGTTGTTGCTCAGCTCGCTGTGCAGCCATGCGCTCTTGCTCTAAACGCATTTGCGCTTCTTGCTCAGCTAAACGCGCAGCTTGTGCTTGTTGCTGCGCCTGTGCTTCGGCTTGCTCTTTTGCAAGCAACTCTGCATTAGCCTTTTCAATTGCTAAACGCTCTTCTTGTGCTTTTTCAGCAGCAATACGTGCTTGTTCTTCACGCTCTGCTTCGGCCTTTTCTGCCGCTAAGCGCTCAGATTCTTGTTGCTGAGCTAATGCCTGTTGTTTATCAGCTTCTGCTTGTTTTTTATCTGACTTACCAAAACCGAGCCAAGACATGAATTTACTTTTTTTTGCCATACTTGCTAATAACCACTTATAAAAATCTGATAAACTAAAAATTGAAATAGCTTGGTGTGGCTCAGCAATGCGTGCTGGCCAAACAACCGTTCAAAACGTAAGTGCTAAATAGTAACACTTTTAATGCGGTTGAAAAATGAAGCTAAACGTAAACTACGCACAATATTATCTGAGCTAGATCCCTTATACCATTTTTTAGTGACCTAAATGAGAAAAAAAACAACGAAAAATAAAGCAATTAGCAAACCTAAAGACGGCTTTATTAGAGTAATAAGTGGGCAATTTCGTGGCCGTAAACTGCCAGTAAAAAATGTAGCAGGGCTACGCCCAACAACAGACCGCATTAAAGAAACCGTGTTTAATTGGTTAATGCAAGACACGCGCGATGCAACCGTACTAGATTGCTTTGCAGGCTCTGGCGGGCTTGGCTTTGAAGCGCTTTCTCGGTTTGCTAAAAGTACAACATTTATCGAGTTAGATTTATCAGCTGCGAAGCAAATCGAACAAAACATTAGCACTTTAAAGCTAGAAAATGCACAGGTTAAACACACAAACTCTTTAACTTTTTTAGAGCAAAAAAATGTAAATGAACCTTTTGATTTAGTTTTTGTTGACCCCCCTTTTCGTAAAAATTTAGCGCAAAGTAGCTGTAATTTATTAGAAAATAACCAGTGGCTTAGCGAAGATGCACTCATTTATGTTGAAGTTGAAACCGAGTTAACTGAGTTTTCACCACCAAGTAACTGGCTGTTAATTAAAGAAAAAAAGGCAGGCCAAGTGTTTTGTAGATTGTATCAACGCCAAGTAAATTAGCACTATTTTAGCTGCTGCATTTCTGTTAATATTATCCTTTACATGTGGTGTTGCTTCGGATTACAATACCGCACCATTTTTGAACCACTTGATCAATGTTTGATCAACTTGAGCAACGCTCATAATTTAGGTAGGTGAATTTTTAATGCCAGTAATTAAAGTAAGAGAGAACGAACCGTTTGACGTAGCACTTCGTCGCTTCAAGCGTTCATGTGAAAAAGCAGGTATCCTTTCAGAAGTTCGTCGTCGCGAGCACTATGAAAAGCCAACAGCTGAGCGTAAGCGTAAAAAAGCTGCAGCGGTTAAGCGTCACATGAAGAAGCTTTCTCGCGATAACGCACGTCGCGTTAAATTATACTAATAGTATTAGGTCTTGTATAAATGAGCCTTTTAATAACGCTAAAAGATGCGCAAAAAGATGCGATGAGAGCAAAAGACAAACAACGTCTTAACCCTATTCGCATGGTGCTTGCCGCAATTAAGCAACGTGAGATTGACGAGCAAATAACACTAGACGACGCAGGTATTACCTCCGTTATAGTAAAGCTTGTTAAACAACGTCGTGATTCTTACACTCAGTACAAAGATGCTGGGCGTGAAGATTTAGCCGAAATTGAAGCCAATGAGATCGCAGCACTAGAAACTTTTTTACCTCAACAATTGAGTGAAGAAGAAATAGTTGCCCTTATTGATGCGGCTATTGCTGATACTAATGCAGCAGGTATGCAAGACATGGGTAAAGTAATGGGCATAATCAAAAGCAAAGCCGAAGGACGTGCCGATATGGGCAAGCTTTCTGGTTTAATTAAGCAACGATTAACAGCCTAATACTCCCACATACACAAAGTATGATTAAAGCAAACCGAGCCTAGTGCTCGGTTTCTTCGTTTAAGTATACAAACAAAACGTTTTAAATAATGCTCATGCATGTAATAGCAATTCGCAATAATGTAGCTTTTTAGCTTACCGTTACCCCTTTTATAAATGCGCGCATTGTGTTGAAATTACACCTCACCAATTGTTAGGACTACTTACAAAACATGGCTGGAAAGATCCCACGAAATTTTATTGACGATTTACTCGCCAGAACAGATATTGTAGAGCTAATAGACTCTAAAGTTGGTCTTAAAAAAGCAGGCAAAGACTACCAAGCTTGCTGCCCTTTTCACAACGAAAAATCCCCCTCGTTTACTGTTTCTCAAGATAAACAGTTTTACCACTGCTTTGGCTGTGGTGCTAATGGCAATGCTATTTCGTTTGTTATGGAATACGACAAGCTTGAATTTGTTGATGCCATAGAAGAGCTCGCAAGCCTTTTAAATTTAGACGTTCCTCGCGAGAAAGGCACTAGCTCAGCACCTGAACGAACGGCTGCACAAAAGCGCTCAGATTACGACTTAATGCTACACACAGCACGCTTTTACCAGCATCAATTAAAGCACCATAGTAACTCTGCTGCGGTAATTGATTATGTAAAAGGGCGTGGTTTAAGTGGTGAAACCGTTAAAAAATTTATGATAGGTTATGCACCTAGCGAATGGGAAGCGCTGTGCCAACAGCTTGGCCGAACAAAAGAGCAAAAAGAACAACTGGTAGAGCTCAAGCTTGCCTCGGAAAAAACACCAGGCAGACAGTTTGATTTTTTCCGCGATCGGTTAATGTTCCCTATTCGTGATAAACGTGGCCGTGTTATCGCCTTTGGTGGGCGTGTAATGCAAGCCGACCAAGGGCCAAAATACCTAAACTCACCAGAGACCCGTATTTTTCATAAAGGTTTTGAACTCTATGGCCTTTACGAAGCAAAACAAGCGCATAAAAAGCTCGAACATGTACTTATTGTAGAAGGTTACATGGACGTGGTTGCACTTGCAGAGCAAGGTATTGAATATGCCGTAGCCGCGCTTGGCACCGCTACAACAAGCGAGCATATGCATACGCTATTTAGAACCACCGACAAAGTTATTTGCTGTTACGATGGCGACAGAGCTGGCCGCGACGCTGCATGGCGAGCACTAGAAAATGCCCTGCCCTACTTGAACGATGGCAAAGCATTACACTTTGTATTTTTACCTGACGGCGAAGACCCTGATTCACTGGTTCAGCAAGAAGGTAAAACGCAATTTGAGCAGCGCTTAAACCAAGCTGATGATTTTACCAAAGTGTTATTTAATAAGCTTAGCCAAGAAGTAGACCTAACACTCGACTCAGGCAAAGCTAAGCTGTTAAGTGCCGCTTTGCCGTTAATTGAAAAAATTCCGAGTGAATTTTATCAAGAAAATATTTTAGAGCAGCTAGGGCGTTTGATTGGTCGAACTCGTGAGCAACTTAATAGTCGCTTAAAAACACCAAAGCAACAACACGCTGTTGAGCGAAAATTTAAAATTACCCCAATGCGCCAAGCCATTGGTATTTTAATTCAGCACCCGCAATTAGCTAAAAGCGTGCCCTATTTGCCAGAATTAGCGCAAATGAACATCGCAGGTATTGGTTTACTACTGCGTTTACAAGAGCGTGCATTGCAAAAAGACAATGCTAACACCGCGGTTTTACTCGAATCATTTAGGGATTCAGAAGATTACGAACCGCTAGTAAAGCTTGCTACATGGCAGCACCAAATTAGTGATGAGCGTTTAGAGACTGTTTTTCAAAATACTTTTAAATTTATTGAAGATCAGTGTTTAAATTATCGACTAGAGACCCTATTAATAAAGGACAAGACACAGGGCTTATCAAGTGATGAAAAACTAGAATGTCATTTACTTATGACGGCGCTAAAAGCGAGTAACAGCTAGTCAGACTTGATTTAAACTGTTATACTGTGCTATTCACTGCGTCACATTATTAAAGTTAGTTAAAAGGCTAACTCTATGATGACGCCTGTTGTATCAACTTATCAGAGTGGAAGAAACAATCTCTATGGATCCAACTCCTCAGTCACAATTAAAACTTCTGATTCAAAAAGGTAAAGAGCAAGGCTATTTAACTTTTGCTGAAGTAAATGATCACCTTCCACAAGACATCATCGACTCAGATCAAGTAGAAGATATCATTAGCATGATTAATGACATGGGTATCAAGGTTAGCGAAAATGCGCCTGATGCTGATGAATTAATGATGCAAGAAACCACGACAGACGAAGACGCAGCAGAAGCTGCTGCTGCAGCCCTTGCAACTGTAGAAAAAGAAATTGGCCGTACAACTGACCCTGTCCGCATGTACATGCGTGAGATGGGTACTGTTGAACTTCTTACACGTGAAGGCGAAATTGTAATCGCTAAGCGCATTGAAGAAGGTATCAACCAGGTACAAATTTCTGTTGCCGAATACCCTGAAGCGATTACTTACCTACTTGAACAGTGGGATAAGTTTGAAGCAGAAGAAATGCGCTTAAGCGACATTATTTCAGGCTTTTTCGATCCTAACGAAGACGAAGCGCAAATCTCAGCAACGCACATTGGCTCTGAATTAAGTGAAGAACAACTTGATGAAGACGATGATGACGATGACAAAGACAGCGATGACGATGAAGACGAAGAAGAAGTAGATACAGGCCCAGATCCTGAAGAAGCCCGTATTCACTTTGAAAACTTGCGTGATTTATACATTAAAGCGCGCACTACCTTTGACGAAAAAGGGCGTTCGCATCCAGATTCTCAAGCCGCTATTTTTGAAATCGGCGAGCTTTTTAGAACGTTTAAATTAGTACCAAAACAGTTTGATCGCATGGTTAACAACATGCGTGAAATGATGGACAGAGTTCGTGTGCAAGAACGTCTCATCATGAAGCAAGCGGTACAAATTGCTAAGCTACCTAAGAAAACGTTTATTAAGCATTTTGCTAATAACGAAACTGACACAGCGTGGCTAGACCTAGAAATTAATGCTAACGAAAAGCACTCAGCTAAACTTGAAGAAGTGAAGCCTGAAATTATTCGTTGCATCCAAAAGCTATGTGTAATTGAAGAAAGCACAGGCTTAAGCATTGAACGTATTAAAGACATTAACCGTCGTATGAGCATTGGTGAAGCAAAAGCGCGCCGTGCGAAAAAAGAAATGGTTGAAGCTAACTTACGTCTTGTAATCTCAATTGCTAAAAAATACACAAACCGTGGTTTACAGTTCTTAGATTTAATCCAAGAAGGTAACATTGGCTTGATGAAAGCGGTAGATAAGTTTGAATACCGCCGTGGTTATAAGTTTTCTACTTATGCTACGTGGTGGATTCGCCAAGCGATTACCCGCTCAATTGCTGACCAAGCAAGAACAATCCGTATTCCGGTACATATGATAGAAACGATTAATAAACTTAACCGTATTTCTCGTCAAATGTTACAAGAAATGGGTCGTGAGCCAAATCCTGAAGAATTAGCTGAGCGCATGATGATGCCTGAGGATAAAATCCGTAAGGTACTTAAAATTGCCAAAGAGCCAATTTCGATGGAAACACCAATCGGTGATGATGAAGATTCGCACTTAGGTGACTTTATCGAAGATACCACTATTGATTCGCCAATCGACTCGGCAACAATGGAATCGCTTCGTGGCGCAACAAACGATGTACTCGCAGGCCTTACAGCCCGTGAAGCCAAAGTACTACGTATGCGTTTTGGTATTGATATGAATACCGACCACACCTTAGAAGAAGTTGGTAAACAGTTTGACGTAACACGTGAGCGTATTCGTCAAATAGAAGCGAAAGCACTGCGTAAATTACGCCACCCTTCTCGCTCTGACTTACTAAAAAGCTTTTTAGACGCTAAATAATTTAGCGCTTTATATAAACTAAAAAGGCCGCTGTAGCGGCCTTTTTTCTATTTAAAGGAAACAACCATGGCTTGGATCCAAATCCGTATTAATGCTAATGCTGCTACCGCAGATGCAGTAAGTGACTTATTAATGGAAGCAGGCAGCGCCTCTGTTACTTTTATTGACGCAAAAGATACACCTATTTATGAGCCTAAAATTGGCACCGTTGAGTTTTGGGCCGATACCACCGTAATTGGTCTATTTGAAGCCAGTCACGATATGAATGCGGTCATTGCATTGCTTAAGCGCCATGATGAAATTAAAGACTCATTAGTATATAAAATTGAGCAACTCGAAGATAAAGACTGGGAACGAGAGTGGATGGATAACTTTCACCCAATCCAGTTCGGCGAAAAACTGTGGATATGCCCAAGCTGGCGTGACATTCCAGACCCTGATGCAGTTAATGTATTGCTCGACCCTGGCCTTGCATTTGGTACGGGGACCCATGCAACAACAGCACTGTGCCTTAAATGGCTAGAAAGCCAAGATTTACGGGGTAAAACCGTAGTGGATTTTGGTTGTGGATCGGGCATTTTAGGCATTGCAGCCATTAAACTGGGTGCAGAGCGCATGATTGGCATTGATATTGACCCGCAAGCGCTTGAAGCAAGCTTAGATAACGCACAGCGTAATGGCGTAGCCGATAAGCTTGAGGTATACCTACCTGAAAACCAACCTGAGTTTAGTGCTGATATTGTAGTGGCGAATATTTTAGCGCAACCGCTACGTGAGCTTCACAATGTAATTTTGGGATTGCTTAAGCCTGGTGGCAAAATTGCTATGTCGGGCATATTAGAAGAGCAAGCCCAATCGGTTGCCGATATTTACGCACCGTTTATTGAACTTGACGATATTGCCCTAGAGGGTGATTGGACCCGTGTAAGCGGTACAAAAAATAGCTAGCCACGTACATTTATAAATTTAGAGTTTTAACTCAAAACTTGCATGTAAAGCCTGTATTTAACAGGCTTTACTATTTTTTTACAGTTAGAAGATTAGCACACATAATTTGACAAAAATATTTTTTGTTTAAATTTCAAACAAATCGACCCGCTTGTCATGCGGTTATCAAAAGTCAATACGAAAAGGGCAAAAAAAAGTCACTTTTGTTCAATTTATAGCCTTTGATTTTTCCTAAAAAAACCGTAAACTTAGCGCCCCTTGAAAAGAGGCCTATTGAATACAGTGCGTATCGGTTCATACCAACTTGAGAATAATGTAATAGTCGCGCCAATGGCAGGTATTACAGACAGACCATTTAGACAACTTTGCCGCCGCTTAGGCGCAGGCTTGGCTGTGTCTGAAATGTTATCGTCAAACCCGAAGGTTTGGAAAACTGAAAAATCGATGAACCGTATGGATCACAGCGGTGAGTCGGGTATACGCGCGGTGCAAATTGCAGGAGCTGATCCTGAGCTTATGGCGCAGGCCGCACAATTCAATGTTGCAAATGGTGCACAGATCATAGATATCAATATGGGGTGCCCAGCAAAAAAAGTGAACAAGAAACTCGCAGGCTCTGCATTATTACAGTTTCCTGAACTTGTGGAAGAGATAGTTGATGCAGTGGTTAACGCTGTTGATATCCCGGTCACACTTAAAATCCGTACAGGATGGGATCAGGATAACCGTAATGGTGTAGAGATTGCGAGAATAGCTGAGCGTTATGGCATTGCATCACTTGCCGTACATGGGCGTACACGCGCATGTATGTACAAGGGTGAAGCAGAATATGCCACGATTAGGGATATAAAACGCTCAGTGTCGATACCTGTGGTTGCTAATGGTGATATTACATCACCAGAAAAAGCAAAGCAGGTTTTGGACTATACGGGTGCAGATGCCATCATGATTGGCCGAGCCGCCCAAGGTCGCCCTTGGATATTTAGGGAGATAGACCACTATTTGCGAACTGGAGAACACTTACCACCACCTGCTATTTCAGAGGTGCGAAGTATTTTAATGGAGCATTTAGATAACCTCCATGCGTTTTACGGTGAGCCAATGGGAGCGCGAATCGCTCGCAAACATGTATCTTGGTATTTGCAAACCCATGACAGTGACGGTCAGTTTAGGCGAGTATTTAATGCGCTCGACAACCCACAAGCACAGGTTGACGCATTAACGCAATACTTTAAAACACTAGCAGCTAACTAAGAAAGAAAGAGATTAAATAATGTTCGAACAAAACGTGACTTCTCCATTTATCACAAACCCTCATGTTCAGTCACACGAGAAACCGCAGCCATTGCGTGATGCAGTAAAAAAAGCTGTTCACCACTATTTAAAACAGCTTAACGGTCAAGATGTGCAAGACGTTTACGACCTTGTTCTTTCAGAGCTAGAAGCGCCATTACTTGAAGAAGTAATGACATACACACGTGGTAACCAAACTCGTGCGGCAATTTTACTAGGTATCAACCGTGGTACTTTACGTAAAAAGCTAAAAAAATACGGCATGAACTAATACCAAATATATTGAAAGCGTGAGCATTCTAACGCGCTAAACAAGCCCATAACGGCGTTAAAAATTTCTTATGTAGAATAACTACACTGTAAAATTTTTGCCTTGTTATAGACTTGTTTTTCTATCGTTATAACTGCTTAGTAATCCAATACAATTGGTATAATGCAAAAAAAGCACCTTAGGGTGCTTTTTTTATGCGCACAATTTAATAGAGATGTTGCAAAATGCTCACGCTTATTGGCGCTTTATAAGTCGTTTTTTGAGTAGTAATCAGTTAAAATGCCCGCTTCTAAGCTAGCTCATTAACTGAGGAAATCAAACTACAATGGATACTCATCGTCCCATTCGTCGCGCACTTTTAAGTGTGTCTGATAAAACCGGTATTGTTGAATTTGCCCGCGCACTAGAAGCGCAAGGTGTAGATATTTTATCAACTGGCGGTACATGTAAACTCCTTGCTGATAACGGCATAAAAGTGACTGAAGTTTCAGATCACACAGGTCATCCTGAAATAATGGATGGTCGCGTAAAAACCCTTCACCCTAAAATTCACGGCGGCATTTTAGCGCGTCGCGGACAAGATGAAGGCGTAATGGCAAATAACAACATTTCTGCTATCGACATAGTTGTAGTTAACTTATACCCCTTTGCGAATACTGTCGCTCAAGAAAACTGCAGCCTTGAAGATGCTATTGAAAATATTGATATTGGCGGCCCTACCATGGTTCGCGCAGCCGCTAAAAACCACAAAGATGTAACGATTGTGGTAAACGCAAGCGATTACGACCGCGTAATTAGCGAAATGCAAAACAACAATGGCTCAACAACGTACAAAACACGCTTTGATTTAGCTATTGCCGCGTATGAGCATACTGCTCAATACGATGGTATGATTGCTAACTACTTTGGTAAAATGGTACCTGACTACACTGAAGAAGCCGTTGAAGACACTAAATTCCCACGTACTATCAATATGCAGTTCACTAAAAAGCAAGATATGCGTTACGGTGAAAACTCACACCAAGATGCTGCTTTTTATGTTGAAAACAACGTAAGCGAAGCCTCTGTTGCAACAGCTACTCAGCTACAAGGTAAAGCTCTGTCGTTTAATAACATTGCAGATACAGATGCCGCACTTGAGTGTGTTAAAGAATTTGATGTACCTGCATGTGTTATTGTTAAACACGCTAATCCGTGTGGTGTGTCAATTGGCGAAGATATTCTTAGCGCTTACGACCGCGCCTTTAAAACAGATCCAACCTCAGCGTTTGGTGGCATTATTGCCTTTAACCGCGAGCTTGACGCTGCAACAGCACAAGCCATTGTTGAGCGCCAATTTGTTGAAGTGATCATTGCCCCTAGCGTTTCAAGTGAAGCGGCAAAAATTGTAGAAGCTAAAAAGAACGTACGTTTATTGGCATGCGGACAATGGAGCGGCAAAGCAACTGGCCACGATATTAAACGCGTAAACGGTGGTGTTTTAGTACAAGATCGTGACCTAGGTATGGTTACCCAAGGCGACTTAAAAGTCGTATCTAAGCGCCAGCCTTCTGAGCAAGAACTTAAAGATTTACTATTTTGCTGGAAAGTCGCTAAGTTTGTTAAATCAAACGCAATTGTCTATGCCCGTGACGGTATGACTATTGGTGTAGGCGCAGGCCAAATGAGCCGTGTTTACTCAGCTAAAATAGCCGGTATTAAAGCCGCTGATGAAAACCTAGAAGTACCTGGTTCTGTAATGGCATCGGATGCGTTTTTCCCATTCCGTGATGGTATTGATGCTGCCGCTGCCGCTGGTATTACCGCGGTTATTCAACCTGGTGGCTCAATGCGCGATGAAGAAGTTATCGCCGCCGCTGACGAAGCAGGCATGGCTATGGTGTTTACTGGCATGCGCCATTTCCGCCACTAATCACACAAAGGGTTAAACACAGCGTTTAGCCCTTTTTGTTTGCAATCAATTCACGTATTCTGGTTAATCTAACACCTAATTTTTATGTTAAGGAACAAACGATGAAATTTGCACTAAAGTCACTACTTGTAGCCTCGCTTGCGCTTACATCAACTATGGCGCTTAGCCATAACCATGAGTCAAGCCTTAGCCATGCTATTCAATCAAGCGAGCGTAGCGCTAAAAATAGCGCCCGCGATGAGTATCGTCACCCTGAGCAAACACTGGCATTTTTTGGTTTTAAGCCAACAATGACTGTGGTTGAAATTGCCCCTGGTGGAGGTTGGTACAGCGAAATTTTAGCCCCAGCCCTTAAAGAGCAAGGCTTATATTACGCAGCGCATTTTCCGAGTGATTCATCGGTAGGTTACTACCAGCGCTCTTTAGCGGCCTTTAAACAAAAAGTGGCCGAAGATGAGCGTTTTAGCAAAGTAAAAATTTCTGAATTTGCTCCCTTAACGCACACAGATATTGCCCCTGCCGGTACTGCCGACATGGTTTTAACCTTTCGTAATGTACATAACTGGTACATGGGTAAAGACACTGAAGGTGCATTGAGTGCATTTAAGTCTTTTTATAAAGCGTTAAAACCAGGTGGCGTATTAGGTGTAGTAGAACATCGCCTAGATGAAAGCCGTGCTGATGAGGATCAAAAATCAACAGGCTACATGAAGCAAAGCTACGTGGTCGATTTAGCTAAAAAAGCTGGATTTGAATTAGTTGCAACAAGTGAGATTAACGCCAATCCAAAAGATACAGCCGATCACCCTAAAGGTGTATGGACGCTACCACCAAGCTTACGCCTTGGCGAACAAGACGCCGACAAATACAAAGCTATTGGTGAAAGCGACCGTATGACGCTGAAATTTAAAAAACCGCTTTAAATAGGAATATTTCGCCATGAATGTATTAGTCATTGGCAGCGGCGGCCGCGAACACGCACTTGCGTTTAAGGCCGCTCAAAACACGAAAGTAAACACTGTATTTGTAGCACCGGGTAATGCCGGTACTGCACTAGAGCCAAAACTAGAAAACGTTGCAATTAACGTTGAAGACCTAGATGGCCTACTAAGCTTTGCACAACAAAACAATGTAGAACTTACTATTGTTGGCCCTGAAGTGCCGCTTGTATTAGGCGTAGTAGATAAGTTCCGTGAACACGGTCTCGCTATTTTTGGCCCAACAGCCGGCGCAGCACAGCTAGAAGGCTCTAAGTCGTTTACTAAAGACTTTTTAGCTCGCCATGCAATCCCAACCGCTGATTACCAAACGTTTGAACAAATTGACCCTGCCCTTGCTTATTTAAAAGAAAAAGGCGCGCCAATTGTAATAAAAGCAGATGGCCTAGCGGCTGGTAAAGGCGTGATTGTAGCAATGAACGAGCGTGAAGCTGAAGACGCTATTCGCGATATGCTTGCCGGTAATGCTTTTGGTGACGCTGGCAGCCGTGTCGTGATCGAAGAGTTTTTAGAAGGTGAAGAAGCCTCTTTTATTGTTATGGTTGATGGTAAAAACATTTTGCCATTTGCAACAAGCCAAGATCATAAGCGTGCATACAATGGCGATGAAGGTCCAAATACTGGCGGCATGGGCGCGTATTCACCAGCACCTGTAGTAACTGACGAAATCCACCAGCGTATTATGGACGAAGTAATCGTTCCTACCGTTGAAGGTATGGCAAGCGAAGGTCATCCTTACACAGGCTTTTTATACGCAGGTTTAATGATTGACGCTCAGGGCACACCTAAAGTGATTGAGTACAACTGTCGTTTTGGTGACCCTGAAACGCAACCTATGATGCTTCGTCTTAAATCAGACTTAGTTGAACTAGTTGAAGCGGCTAACCGCGAAGAACTTGATAAAACAACCATTGAGTTTGACCCGCGCGCAGCCGTAGGTGTTGTACTTGCCGCTAAAGGCTACCCAGGTGATTACCCTAAAGGTGACGCAATATCAGGCCTTAAAGTTAGCTACCCTGCTGATGAAAAAGTATTTCATGCCGGTACTAAGCAAGATGGCGAAAACGTTGTCACCGCAGGTGGACGTGTATTGTGTGCCACTGCACTTGGTAATACCGTTACCGAGGCACAGCAACGTGCATACGAGCTGGTCAAACAAATTAGCTGGGAAGGTATGGAGTACCGCACCGATATTGCTTACAGAGCGATTGCTCGCGAGCAGTAACCTGTAAACTAAATTATTGGTTTAACTTAGCTTCTAGGTTAAATTTACAGCTGTATGTTTGGTATTTAGGCAAGGCAGCGCCTATGTAATATGGTTATTCCCCATAAATAGACGATAACGAGGAATAAATGCCAAACATGCGCTGCCCAAAGGGTTTTGACTTAATCCACTAGGTTACAAACCTCACACCGCGATTGAATTATCTCTAGGATAAACAAATTTTAATCCTGAAAGGTCAGCAGACCCTAAAAATTTAACTAAAAAAGCGCAGTTTATATGCGCTTTTTTAGTGCTACACTAATTAAAAGAGTTATTACAAGTATACAACGTTGGAAACGAAAACTTTACGTTATCATGCCGCGGCCGTAGCCATACTGATTTTCATATTTTATATTATTAGCACACTGGCTTCTAACCTAGTTGTGCCGACTCGTTATACCATCGACAAAACCACGCCTGTATATTTAGACTTTGCCTACTATATAGATGAAAGTAAATCTCGCACACTCAACGATATTATTTTAAACCCTGATTTACTCACCCACCAGCCGTTAAACAGTATTCCGTGGAGCTTTAAGCAGCAAAACTACTGGCTATTTATAGACCTAGAAAATAAAAGTTTAGATGCTCAAGACATTGTTGCCCATTTTGATAACCCGATGGTTGATCGCCTAAGCGTATATCGCTTAAATAATAAAAATGAGCTCATAGAAAGTTATAAACTAGGCGATAAAGTAAAGTCTCTCACGCTTTTTCAATATAGCGTACCGCATATGCGTTTTGCACTTGAAAGCAAATCTACAGAGCGCTTAGCCATAAAAATAGATACGACGGGGATCAGCAAAACCCCTGTTAATTTGTATCGCCATAAAGAATTTGTTGATTTAGTTCGTTCGCAAACCGGCATTTGGGGCATATTTGCCGGCGTGTTATTAATGGCTGCCCTGTATAATTTAGTGCTTTATTTTGGCATTAAAGACCGCGTTTATTTAGTTTATATAGGCTATATAGTTAGCGCGCTGTGTTTAATGGGCATAGTAATGGGCTTTGGCTTTTACTTATGGCCCCTAGAGTGGCAATTGTATTTGCACGAAAAAGTGATTTTTTCAAACTACGCAATGGCTTTTTTTACGCTCGCCTTTTGCACCATGTTTTTGCGCTACCATAAAGATAAGTGCTGGCGCTATAAGCTGAGTAAAGCGCTGCTTACTTTAATATTTTTATTATCAACCACCACTTTTTTCATACCTGAATACATCGCAGCGCCTATCTTTTTTTGTGTATTAAGCCTGTTGTACATTATGTGTGTTATTTTAATTTACAATAAACTGCGCACAGGGTTTAGATGGGCGAAGTTTTACGTTTTTTCGTGGGTTCCACTCATTGTTGGCGCAGCAATACAACCATTAGAATTAACTGGCTTTTTAGATTATAGCTTTGCGATTCGTCATGCGTTTTTAGTGGCTATTTTGTGTGAAGTTATTTTAATGGCTATGGCACTTGCCGATAGAGTGCGCTACCAGCGTGAGCGTGCGCTCTATCATGCGACGCACACTCAGCAAACAAAGCTACTTAACAGTGCTAAATTAAAACAAGCGTTTATGAACTTACAAGCACAAGGAAGAAATACCACCTTGTGTTTGATTAAAATTCGCCATTTTAACTCGCTCAATACCATTATTACCCCATCGCAGGGTTATACCTTAATAAAGCACGTAGCTAAGCAGGTGGAGCTTGAGCTAAGCCATGAGCGGGAATTTACTAATCTCGATATAGATTTTAATAATAGCCCGCGCTTGGCCGATTTAGGCAGTGGAGTATTTGCTTGTATTTCTACTAGAAACCAAAATCAACACACCTTAGAAGATGCACTAGTTAAAGTTATTAATAGCCTACCAAAACAATATGAAATACAGGGCCTAAACCTACAACTTACTTATAATATTGGTATAAGTAGTGCGGGCCATCGCGACGATTTTGAATATTGGCTAAAACGCGGTTATTTAGCGCTTAAAAAAGCTAAAACGAATAATGACTTGGTGGTTAGTACAACCAACGGCAGTAATATTTTAATGGATGTAACGCTTGCTGCCAAATTACAAAACGCGATTAAAACAGATCAATTAGCATTATATTACCAACCGCAAATAGGATTGAACTTCAGCCAAGTTAATAGCGCTGAGGCACTCTTACGCTGGCCAGACCCAGCATTTAACGGCGTATCGATAGAAGAGCTGATAATACTTGCTGAGCACACAGGTATTATTAACGAGCTTACCTTGTGGGTTATTGAGCAAGCCTGTAAAGATATCGTCAAACTAACCGAGCAAGGCTATAACGATCACCCTATTAGCGTTAATTTAAGTGCTAAAAACTTGTCGATTAAAAACCTCGCCGAAAAAGTCGAAAACATCCTTATAAAATACCAAATTCCGGCACAGCTTCTTAAGTTTGAATTAACTGAGTCAGCATTAGTTGAAAGCCACGAAGCGCTTATTTCATTGGTTAATGAGCTTTCTGATTTAGGGGTGCGAGTGGTGCTTGATGACTTTGGCACTGGCTATTCATCGCTAAGTTATTTGGTTAATTACCGCTTTACTGAGCTTAAAGTAGATAAATCGTTTGTATTTGATTTAACCAATAACACCGCCAATAAAGTGATTGTGCAAACCGCTATAGATATGGCACATAACCTAGGGTTATCTATAACCATAGAAGGCATAGAAACCCAAGATGTGCACCACTTATTAAAAGAAATGGGCGCCGACCGAGCACAGGGCTACTTATATGCAAAACCCCTCCCCTATGATGACTATTTACACTTCTTAAAAAGCCAATACAGTTTAAAGATGTTAAACTCCACGTTTTAATATCAACATCTTTAGGGGCCAAGTAAAGATGCAAGGCACTTTGCGTAAATTAAAATCGAGCTTAACAGAGCCCGTTCAATACCACCTACCTGTTGGCGATAATCTAGTAGATTTAAATGCCTATATAGGTAAAGAACTAACGCTTACTTTTAGCGGTACCATTTTATGCTCAAACTGTGGTAAAAAAACCAAAAAGAGTTACTCTCAAGGGCATTGTTTTGTATGTATGCGTAAGCTTGCTAGCTGCGATATGTGCATTATGAAACCAGAAACCTGCCATTACGATCAAGGTACCTGTCGCGAGCCACAATGGGGCGAAGAAAACTGTATGATCCCGCATTATGTGTATTTAGCCAATACGTCTGGGCTTAAAGTAGGTATTACTCGCCATACGCAAATACCAACACGTTGGGTTGACCAGGGCGCTACCCAAGCGCTGCCTATTTTTAAAGTACAAACACGTTTGCAATCAGGTTTAGTTGAGGTGGCATTGGCCGAGTTTATTGCCGATAAAACTAATTGGCGTAACATGCTTAAAGGCCAAAACGACGCAATAGACTTAAAAGCCGCCGCAGCAGAGCTCATCCCACAAATTAGCGATAAACTAAACGAGCTAAGTGAGCTATTTGGTGCAACGGCCATAGAGCAGCTAGATGAAGATGTGGTTGATTTAAACTTTCCGGTAACAGAGTACCCTACTAAAATTAGCTCGTTTAATTTTGATAAAAACCCAGTAGTAAGCGGCGTGCTACAAGGTATAAAAGGTCAGTACTTAATTTTTGATACCGGCGTAATTAATATACGTAAATTTACCTCTTACGAGGTGACAGTAGGGTAATTATGCTAAACAGCTTTCCACAGTTATTAATTGTTTATAATGAGCTTGAAATAGCGCACGATAAACAAGAACAACAAGCGTGTTTGCACAGCGTTGCGCAAAGTGAGCTTAGTAATGTGCGCGTGTTGAACAAACAAGGAGAGTACGTTGATCTACACGGCGCTGTATACCCCCCTCTTTCACAGGAGCAGCTAGCGCAACTGGTAACCACTTATTTGTTGAATGAAGGGCAATGCTGTCTTGGCAAAATTAAAACCCTTAATACCAAGCAGGCGTTTGATTTACTAGGTTTATAACCCTCAGTCTTTGTTATACCAATTCGCTTAATTAATAATTATTGCAAATTGCTATTAGTACTCACTAAGCACTTTTATATGCGCTACAGCACTTCTTCCTAATGCTGATAGCGCATAGCCCCCTTCAAGGTAAGATATAACACCTTTACAGCCACTCTCTTTTGCAACGTTGCATAACTGCTCTGTAAGCCAGCTGTAGTCATCTTCTACAAACTTTAAACTTGCCATGTCATCTTCTAGGTGGGCATCAAACCCTGCACTTATAAATAGCAGCTCTGGCTTAAAGGCTGTTAATTTAGGTAACCACTGAGTATTAAACACTTCTTTTAAGTCGTCGCCATTACTGGCTATGGGCAAAGGCGAATTAACAATATGATTATTATTTTTTACGGCTGTGTTTGGGTAAAATGGGTATTGAAATAAGGAGCAAAGTAATACGTTTTCATCGTTTATAAATATGTCTTGGGTGCCATTGCCATGGTGTACATCAAAATCAGCAATTGCTATACGTTTAACGCCTTTGCTTTGAGCATACTTAACAGCAATGGCTAAGTTATTAAATACACAAAATCCAGATGAAGCATGTGCATTGGCATGGTGCCCTGGCGGGCGTACAGCGCAAAAAGCAGCATCGAGTTTATCTGCGAGTATTTCATCTACAGCCAACAGCCCTGCCCCTACGGCGCGCTCAATTGCTTTAAATGAATCAGGACAAAGCCAGGTGTCGCCATCAAGGTTATGTAGCCCTTGCTGAGGGACTAAGCGCTCCACAAGGTTAACTAACGACTCATCGTGGGCTAATAAGTAATCCTCACGCTTTGCTTTAGGCGCTTGTAGATGCGTTAAGCCAATATCTACCCCACTTGCCAAAAGTCTATCGGCAATGGCGTCAAGGCGCTCTGGGCACTCGGGATGATCGTCAATCATTTTATGTTTACGGCAATGAGGATGTGAAATAACTGCAGTACGCATAAACGCTCCTTTAATATGAGTGCTTAATATAACAAAGCCACCTTACGGTGGCTTTGCGACTTTGGTGTATAGCATCACTACTTAGCTTTTAAATTTAGGTTTCTAAAATCAAAACTAAAGTCGGTCACCGCTGTTGATACCGCGCGCATTTTGGCGCTATTTACACGATTACTTTCGCCCATATCAAAACGAATAAATGCATCGGCCTCAAGTAGTTTTTCATCCCATTTAACAATAAACGTATTACCCGTGTAATGCTCAAGCGTGCCTTTTAAGCGTTTGGTATGGGTAAAATCAATACGTAGTTTGCCATCTAGCTGCTCAATAATTACATCCCCGTACCAATCATCATGTAACGTGCCGGTGTAATTAATATTAGGTAACTGTGGCTGATAATCTGCTGGAGTGTCGGGTTTTGCACTTGCGTAGGCTGTTTGTTTACCTGCAAAATGTTTTTTAGCTAACTCTTCAACCCAGTCTTTATCTTCAAGTTTTAAAGCATCTTCAAGTACTTCATGAGTAACCGCCGAAAGCGCACTAAATGCTTGCTGATTAGATAAAATAACAATGCCAAGCTTTTTCTCTGGCAGCAATGTAACTTGCGACACCATACCTAAAATGCCCCCACCGTGGCCTAGCTTTTTAAAGCCGTGATAATCTTCAATGCTCCAACCTAACCCATAGCCTCTAAATTGCTGATGATAGGCCTCATACGCACTTTTAGACGCCATAGAGGTAATATGCGGGTGCCACATTTGCGCTTGCTGTTTTTCACTAAATAGCTGCTCACCGCTTGGCATTTTTCCAGCAGCTAACTGCGTAAGTAACCATTGGCTC
The DNA here is from genome assembly GCF_030296835.1 of Pseudoalteromonas sp. MM1. Classification (NCBI taxonomy): domain Bacteria; kingdom Pseudomonadati; phylum Pseudomonadota; class Gammaproteobacteria; order Alteromonadales; family Pseudoalteromonadaceae; genus Pseudoalteromonas; species Pseudoalteromonas sp. MM1. Next base: position 3,248,052 of record NZ_AP027922.1, read on the forward strand.
ATATCACTTACGCTCGATGCAATAGCCCCTGCACCTCTAAAGTCTTCTAGGTAGTTAACAAAAAAAGGATTGAGCTTGCCATCCATTGGTATGTGGCCAATTGCCCAATTTTTATTGCTTTTTGGAATACGCGAAAAGCCCGCGCGCGAGTTATCCATGTGCAAAGGCTGTAATATATTTTTTTCGATATAATCGTTCCAGCTCATACCTGATACACGTGCCACCACTTCGCCTGCGGTCACAAACATTAAGTTGTTATAGGCATACTGGCTTCGAAAGCTGCTGGCTGGCTTTAAATATTGTAGGCCGGCTAAAATAGCCGCTATAGATTTATCAGTACTTGGCCAAATCATTAAATCGCCTTGGCCAAGCCCTAAACCACTGCGGTGGCTTAATAAATCACGAATGCGCATTTCGCGAGTAACGTAGGAGTCGTACAACCTAAACTCAGGTAAGTGATCAATTACTCTGTCATCCCAACTTAACTTACCTTCATCAACCAACTTAGCCAGCGCTGCACTGGTAAACGCTTTTGTGTTTGAGGCAATACCAAAAAGTGTGTCTTTGTTCACTTTTGCATTTGTATTGAGATTACTTATCCCAAACCCTTTAGCAAATACAACTTTATCGTCTTGCACAACTGCTACCGCCATACCCGGTACGTCAAAGCGTGCCATTGAGGTGTTAATCACCTCCTCTAAGTGCGTGGTATTAATTTGTGCCCAACTATTAAAAGTGGCACTGGCAAGCAAAGCTAAACTGGCTAATTTGGTAAGTTTCATGATTATCCTTATTATTTTTGGTGCACTGCAAATTCAATATCAGCACGCGCTTTATTTGTATCGGGTTTATGCGGCCGATTAAGTATTGCATCACTGTATTCTTTTGGAACGCCCGCCTCAAGCGCGCCGCGATGAACGTGCTGAATATACCAGTCGTATGGCAGTACATCGTTATCGTGGGTGTTTGCAATATAGCAATGAGCCTCTATTTGCTCACCATCTAACAAAGTGGGCTTAATAGCCACGCAATCGTACCCAGGACCCTCTATGGTGTCTAAAATTGCTTTTTCGGCTTCATCAAGTTCATACACCACGCCATATACCAAGGCGTTTTTATCATCACTCTTTTGAATACTGCACTTACCCGAGCCATCTTTAAATAGCATATTAAACGTAAGCTCGTAGCCTTTTAGTACAGCCGTGCCAACTCGCTTTGCTTTTGGTAAACGCGCAAGCAAGCGATTAGAGGACATATTCGATCCAAACGAAAAATTATAAATAGGCATCACTTCTCCCTAGGGTTAAATTACAACACGAATGGCTAAAGCAATTAAAATAACACCTATACCCCGGTCAAACCAATAGCCGCTTTTTTGAAAAAACGCCCGTACACTGGGTTTTGACAGCACCAAAGAAAGCATAGAAAACCACAGCCATGTTGCCAAAGCCATATAAACCCCATACACAATTTGCACGCTAGTTGGTGTAGTTACACTAATAACTAAAGTAAATAGCGACATAAAAAAGAGAGTTGCTTTAGGGTTAAGCGCGTTGGTTAAAAAGCCACGCCTAAATGCATGCCATGCGCTTTCTTGTGGGGTTGCTTTGTTTTCTATGTTGTCTGTTTTATTTACCGGTGGTTTGGCAGCCCTTAATGCTTGTACGCCTAAATAGGCTAAATAAGCGCCCGCAACATACTTTAGTGCCATAAATAAATTAGGCGATTGCGTTAAAATTAGCGCAACCCCTAATACGCAGTATCCTACGTGTAATAAAATAGCAGCGCCCACGCCAGCGCTTGTCCATAGGGCGTTACGCCTGCCCTGCTGTATACTTTGTTTGAGCACCACGGCAAAATCGGGGCCTGGGCTGGCTACTGCAAAAAAGTGGGCGATGGCGATCAGTAAAAATTCGTCTAAATAGTTCACAAGTATCCACTTTAAGTTGGTGCATAGGCAAGCAATAGCGGATTAGCAGAGCTATCAACTAATGCTTTGATCTCTTTTTGGGCTTTTTTAAACTGGCTGCGCAAATGTGGCTTTAAATGCTTTTTAGAGACACTGTCGTTTTTAAAATAACTAATCAGCGCGTGCATGAATACGGTATGGGCTTCGCTTAACTTAGCTTCACGATTAGCATAAGGGTTATAGCACGAGCCACACCCGCCTTTAAATTGATACACAGTGTTGCTCATCATTACCCCAAACCCTAAAAAACAGGCCAGCGCATCTGCCGCTTGTGGCAAGTAGTCTTTACCGCCTGGCGGTAACACCCCAACATGATGAATTAATACAGTAGCCAGCGTGCCGGCAAAGCTTGCTACTAAATCTTGCGGCTGATTAATTTGATTAGGATTAAACGAGACATTAATCGCATGGCTTGGCGGTACTATAAGCTGGCTTTGCTCTCCACGTAAATATTCAGCAAATTCAAAATGCGGAAATACTTGCGGCTGTAACTGCTGTGGCGCAACTAATTGTATTGGCCATGCACTCATACCTGCATAATCGCGTACTCGTACAAATACCTTGGTGGCCATTTCCTCAATACTCGATACCGAATCAGGAAAATGTGCCACCGTTGGCAATATTATTTGCGTGTGCTTGGTAAAAAATTCGGCATCAAAGTGCTCTACTGCCCAAATAAAGGTATCAATTAGCCACTGCTGTTCGGCTTGTTCTAGCAGCGGCTTTGATTTAAATAACGCTAACATAATGTGCTCTTACTCTTGTTCAAGTGCCCAGTTCCAAGCTTGTGTATTATATAAAGGCACGGTTGAAAGTGCATGGTGGTGGCTGCCGCTCGACTCTTTAGTCGAGTACGATAAGTATAATAATGTGCGGTTTTGTGCATCGTAAATACGACGCACTTTTAGCGATTTAAATAAAATACTTTTTGATGACTTAAACACCACCTCGCCTGACTTACTACGGTCTATTGCTTGTAGCATATCGGCTGTAATTGGCCCAGTTTGACGGCACGCAATAGACATATCAGAGGGATCTGAAAAATCTAAGTCGGCCTCAATATGGCTAATATGACACGTAACCCCTTTTACTAGCGGGTCTTGCTGCGAATTTACCACTACATCTTTAGTAGTAAATAGCCCTAAACTCACTGATGCAACATCATCTGAGCAAGCGCTTAATGTAACCACTGCGCTTAATAGCACAGCTAAACGTTTAAAGCGGTGTGGTAATTTCATCTTAATCCTTAATTTGGCTTTATAAGCGAAGGTTCACGTGATTGTTTTTATACTAACATCAAAAATTAATACAACTAAATTTAGACGATTCAGGGGTTAGCGCGCAGTTCAGGCTTTGGTACAATTATGCGTACGCCCACGTAGTAACTCATAATAGGAAACGCGCAAATGCCGCACATTATTATTGAACACTCTGAAGATCTTCCTGTATTACCGCAAGTGCTTGTTGAAAAAGTCCATAACGCGACTTTTCAAAGTGGTTTGTTTGACTTAGAAACCATTAAAACCCGTGCTATTGCTTATCAGCAATACCAGCTAGGTGAAGGAAAAGAAGGGTTTATTCACATTGCGGCGCATATTATGGCCGGGCGCTCTATTGAACAAAAACAAATGTTAAGCGAGAGCTTGCTTGAATGCTTAAAAACATATTGCCGAGATTCTGACAGCTTAAGCGTTAATATTTACGATATTCAACACGAAATTTACCGTAAAAATTAAACGTCATAAATACGCGTTGATAAAACAATCAATATAGGGGGTGTTAGAATGTTTCAGGCCACTCTTGCTCGTTAATAATCTCTTGCTCAATAAGTTTTTTCCTTAATTGGTTAATAGTGAGCTTTAGCTCATCACGAATAAGCCTTATGGCAGGCGTTATAAGCTGGCGACTTGGTAATACTAACCACATTTCGGTCAGGGGGATTTTGTAATCGGGCATTAACCTTTTTAATCTACCCGCGAGTAAATCTTCAGCTACATCAATGGCCGACTTTTTGGCAACCCCGGTACCATCAATACACCAACGCCTGACTATATCACCATCGTTAACAGCTCGGTCGCTATTCATTTTAACTTTGTATTTTTGGTTATCGTTATACAGCTCCCACCCATCATGCACTACCTCGTAAAGCTTATATAAAAGCGCATTATGATTAAGTAAGTCATCTGGTGTTAACGGCTCACCGTGCTTTTTAATGTACTCAGGCGAGGCGCATAGCACGTGTGCAATGTTGCAAATTTTAAAGCCGTATAAGTTTAGCTCCTGTGCGGCCTCTTTTGTTAAGGCGCGCAGCGCAACATCAATTCCATCACGGTAAAAATCAGCGCGACTGTCGCTTGCTTGTAAGCGCAGCGTCACTTCGCTGTGTTTATCCATAATATTATTCAGTAACACCCGCATAAGGTTGCGCCCCATTTCGGATGACACGGCTATTCGCACTTCACCACTAATAGATTGCTGCTCTTCATGAATAAGCACCTGCCCTTGTTGCAATAAATCGAGCGCCTGCTGACATAGGGGTAAATAGCGTTCTCCTTCGGGCGTGAGGCGTATTTGCCTTGTTGTGCGCACAAATATTTGTGCACCAAGCGCCTGCTCTATTCGCTTTAACGAGACACTAGCAGCCGATGAGCTCATATCTAATTGATTTGCAGCAGCAGTAATTGATTGCAGCTCAGCCACTTTAAGCAATACTTGTAAATCAGCTATTTTCATCAAACCCTCTTATTGCATAAACCAGCATGCGTAACTATATCGTTATTATCCACGTTTTTGCGAAAGTGTATTTAACTTATGCCCATTTATTGGCCGAATTTTAAGCCGTATTATAAGCGTTATACCAACTTAACGGAGCTTTAAATGAAATTATTACTAAAGGCATCAACACTCGCACTGGTTGCCACACTCATATCAACGCCAGCCTCTGCAGAGCAAAGCGCATCAAAAGTTGTTGCTGCCAGCAATATTGACTGGGGCTACTTAAACCCGCTACGTGGTGATAAAAGCCCTGGCGCTGCAGATTTGTGGGGAGATCGCACAACCGACACTGCAACAGGCATGCTCGTACGCTTTAAAAAAGGCTTTGAATCTCCGCCGCACATTCACAATATTACCTACCGCGGTATCGTTATTGAAGGCCAAATGCACAATGACGACCCAACAGCTGAAAAAATGTGGATGCCAGCGGGTTCGTTTTGGACACAACCTGCAGGTGAAAACCACACCACAGCAGCAAATGGTAAAACTAACTTAATTTATCTAGAAATCGACTCAGGACCATACTTAGTTAAACCGACTAATGCCCAGTTTGATAATGGCGAGCGCCCGCTAAACCTACATGCAGACAACATGGTATGGTTAAACAGCAGCGATTTAAACGACATAAACGCCAAAGGCGTGCAAACAACCTACCTTTGGGGAAGCACAGCCGATATGAACGGCTCAATGATTAAACTTCCTGCCGGCTTTAAAGGTGAAATAAAAACAAAAGCAAGCGAATTTCGTGCTGTTGTTATAGCCGGCGCAGTTGAGTACAACTCAAGCGAGCAAGATAAAACGCAAAACCTAAGCGCAGGCAGCTATGTAGAATCAAGCGGTAACTTTACCCACACGATTGAGAACACAAGCGACAAAGCAACCACTATTTACATTCGTACTAATAGTAAGTACCAAGTAAACTAGGTAGTTAAAGCCCCTAGCAAGCCATTGCTGGGGGCTAAATTTAAAAGCTAGCCACATTTTATTCCGCGTAAATACCAAACGACTAAAATATTCAATCACTCTATCGTGCTAAATAAAGCGCTAACAGCGTTACAAGTTTCTTATGTAAAACAATAACATGCTGGCATGAACACCTTGTTATCCCGCTATTTATCTGTCGCTATAAATGCCAAATACCAATCCGCTTAGTTAAGTAAATCTATTTTGAGGATAGATAAGCGTGTTGATAGCTAGGCAACAAATTCGTTATTTAGTTGCTCTCGGCAATTGCTCCTGCATTGCTCTACCCTCTGCATCCATGCAGTCGTAAATGAGCATTTTTTAATGCAGATAGCGACACGTTTAGCCCCTAAAAATGATTAAGTATTATTGCAGGTTGGTATAACAACTTAACACGATTGGTATAGTAAGCTCAGTACATCATTATTCTACGCAGACTTATTACGCTAAAAATTCGCACGAATAAAAGAATTTAATTAACTTAAGTATAAAAAATAAAAACTTTTGAACTTGAAGAAGATAGTGTAAAAGTGGTGGCCCCTCCCAGACTCGAACTGGGGACCTAACGATTATGAGTCGTGTGCTCTAACCAACTGAGCTAAGGGGCCAACTTTGTATAACTACGAAGTAGTTAATTTTTGAAGCGTTTAGCCACTGAGCGACTAAAGCGGGTTGCAGTATAAAAAGTTTTTTAAGGCTTGTCACTAGCAAAAACCTTTATTTTAACAATCAGTAAGCTGACTGCTTAAATAGTAATCTTTTTGCATGCAAATAGGCAGGAAATAGCGGGAAAATAAACGCAGAAGTATGCAAGCCGCTTTTTTAAATTTAATAATTACAAAAAAGTGGCCGGCTCAAATTAGCCACGCCAAACATTATTTTTTAGCAATAATGTAAATAGCATGAATTAAACCGGGGAAGTAACCCAGTAAAGTTAGTAAAATATTTAGCCAAAAGTGCATACCTAAACCAACTTGCAAAAACACGCCTAGTGGTGGCAGTAAAATCGACAATATAATACGAATAATATCCATGATGTAACTCCTTTAAAATAACAAGCAAAAAGCCCAGCTAGGCTGGGCTTTTTAGTATAGTGTATTATTCGGCAACGATAGTTAGTTCATCTACCACGTCACGAACATCTTCAGCATTTTTAGCAATTTTTACTGCTAACTGCTTTTCGGCTTCTGTTTCAACAGAACCTTTAAGTTTTACTATACCGTTGTCGGTATCAACGTCGATATCTGTACCGTCAACTTCTGAGTCAAATAAGAAACGTGTTGTAATTACCGTGGTGATTTTAGCGTCAGTTAAGTCGTTATCGTCATCACCCATAGTGTCACGATCTTTGTCGTCCATATCCATGTTTTTCACAACCGTTAGGTTGTTTTCTACATCAGATACGCCATCTAGACTAATTACAAGTTCTTCAGCTAGCTCTTTATCAAGGTCGCTGTTTACTTTACCTGTAAGTACTACCTTGCCATTTTTTACATCAGTGTTAATGTCAAAGTTGTTTAGATTAGTGTTCATAAGAAGCACTGTTTCTGCCTTACCATCAATCCAAGCATCTTTACTTTCATTTTCCCACGTGCCCGCTTGAGCACCCATAGCTGTAGTACCTAGAACTAAAGCCGCAATCATAGATTTGTTGAATGTTTTCATAATCTTTCTCCTTTTGATTAAAGACATTTTTATATATGCGAGCTTCAGGCCAACTTTATTTACACTTTAAATTCATGAAGTTAGCTATTTTGTTAGGTGTAAATAAAAATACCTTCGAGTAAACATTTACCGGCTATTAGGTAAAACTTTCTTAAGTGGTGAAAATAACGATTATATTGCTGTTTTGGTTAATCTATCGTTAATATAATAAACTAAACATTATCATGAAAATAATAAGCCATTGATATATAAGATTTTAATTTTTGGTACACCGCTTGCTTTACACAGCAGTAACTCATATTAAAAGGATTATTCCCATGCCTGTAAAAATTGAAGACCGCCCAATAGAGCAAGTTCGCGAGCAAGTGATAGATCAACTTATTTATAACTACAGCCATGGCGTTATCTCAGCCGAGGCCTTTGAAAGGCGCTTAGACAGTGCCATGGAAGCAACCGATAACACCGCGTTACTTAATTTAATAGAGGATTTAACCCTTACTACTGATACCCAGTACACTGCCCAAAAGCAAACTCAGTTTGCCCCAAATTACAGTGCCCAACAAGCGGATGAAGAAAGCTTAACACTACGAAGTATTTTAGGCTCGAGCGAGCGTAGCGGCCAATGGGTGGTCCCTAAAGATATTTACATTCAAAACTATATGGGATCAATTGTGCTTGATTTTACCGATGCTATATTTACCCATCAACATGTCACTATTCACGTTAGCTGTTATTTAGGTAGCGAAGAAATTTATGTACCAGAACACGTTAATGTAGTGTCTAAAATGTTTTGCATAATGGGCAGCTTTGAAAATAAAACAGTGTCGCTCAATAAGCGCCAAGGCCCTACAATCAGCCTTGAGGGTAAAACTGTTTTAGGTTCGGTGGAAGTAAAAGTTAAACGTACCATTAAAGAAAAATTTGTCAGTTTTGCTAATGATTTAAAGGCCCAGTTTGGGGTAAATAATAAGTAATATGCGTAAAACATAATGTGTAGAAAAACTATATTGTTTGCTTTTCTACACATATGTTTAACGGCTACTTTATAAATCGTTATTACGCTCGCTAGGAATGTCACTCATATACTGCACAAACTCAACTTCGAACCCTGCTGGGTCTAAGTAATATACATTTTTTCTAAACGGGTTTTCTGCGCCCTCTTTATCAACGTTAAACCCTGCGTGCTTTAAGCGCTTTACAACCGCATCTAGGTTATTTGTTACGTAAGCAAAATGCGCAAGCCCTACTTGGTGCCCTGTCAAATCTCTGTTTTTATGCTCACCATTATCACTTATTGCAATATAGTGGTTATCGTCGCCAAAATGTACCCAGCGCTTAGGTTTGCCATACCAAGTATTGTTTCCTTGACTTCTAATTGACCAGTAAGGGAAGGCAGCTTGATAAAATGTAAGCATGGTATCTATGTCGTTTACTACCAAATGTACGTGTTCTAATTTCATTATTAATTACCTTAGTTGATTGCTTAAAAACAAGATAAAACCTCAAGCTAACTTTAGGTAAAGGATTTTTTTTATTTAACCTGAACTCTGGTTAAGAGACTTACTAACATAATGAATTATTGTGATATTTAAATTTACTTTCTCTAGCCAGAAATTTTCAATGAAAACAAGGCGAATTTAAATGCCAATAACTGCGAGAGATAGGTTTATTATCCAGATTTCAGGTTATTTATAAGTTATCAAAGAAACAAATATATAAGCGTTTCAATGCAGTACAAAAAACACACAAAAGTATTTGGGGTTTATTGTTTACTTTATGGCAAAAGTCGCTAAAATACGCCGGCTTAAATATATAAACGTTCTTTTACAACCCAAAGGTAATACCATGCATCCAATGTTAAACATTGCGGTTCGCGCTGCGCGCAACGCAGGCAAAATTTTACTTCGCGCAAGTGAAGATTTATCAAAAGTTGAAATTCAACAAAAAGGCACTAACGACTTAGTGACCAACATTGATAAAGAAGCCGAAGCCGTAATTCGTGATACAATTTTAAAATCTTACCCTGATCACTGCATTGTTGGTGAAGAACTAGGTGAGCACAAAGGCAAAGATGCAGATTACCAATGGATTGTTGACCCGCTTGATGGCACAACTAACTTCATCAAGGGTATCCCTCATTTCGCGGTTTCTATCGCACTTAAAGTAAAAGGTCGTTTAGACCAAGCTGTCATTTACGATCCAATTCGTGGCGAGCTTTTCACTGCTTCTCGCGGTCAAGGCGCACAACTAAACAGCAAGCGTTTACGTGTAACTAAAACGGTTGAGCTTGCAGGTTCAATTTTAGCTACTGGCTTCCCTTTTAAACAAAAGCACCACTTAGACGCATACTCAGACGCGTTTAAAGCCTTATTTGTACAAACTGCTGATATTCGTCGTGCAGGTTCTGCAGCGCTAGATATGGCGTATGTAGCTGCGGGCCGTGTTGATGGCTTTTTTGAAATTGGCTTAAAGCCGTGGGACACAGCAGCAGGCGAGTTACTTGTAAAAGAAGCTGGCGGCATGGTCGTTGATTTTGCAGGTGGCGTTAATTACAACAATAGCGGTAACATTATTTGTGGCGCGCCTAAGCTTACTCAAGCAATTATTCGTGAAATTCGCCCAGTATTACCTGAAGCGTTACTTCGCTAATAAAGTGCATGTAACCCTATTATAAAAAAGGAGCCTATGGCTCCTTTTTTGTTTTTAAAAGTAAGGGTTATCGAGCTTTAGCTCTGTAGTGTGCCCCTTGGTAAAAGGAAGTGAATTTATGTCTTTTGCAAAATACTCATCAAATAACGTGTCAAACTCTCCGCTGTTTTGCATTTTTTTTAGCCCCAGCTCTATGGCCTGTGCTAGAGCTGGCTTACTACTCACAACAAAGTAATAAATACCGGTGGGATAACTAATAAATAAATTAGGCACAATAACTAAGTTACTCTGCGCATTGGCAACAAGCTCAGAATTAACTTCGATAAATGAACGTGGAAAGTAATCGATTCTGCCCCGGCTAGTAAGTGTAAACATAGCTTGATAGTTACTCAGTGGCCTTACATGTAAGCCGTTATAGGCCATTATTTTTGTATCTGGCCAATCATGCCCTTGTACCGCCGAAAGCTCACTTAATTGCGCTAAAGTGGTAATGCCTTCAAATTTTCCGACATTTTTTTTACTGGTTAGTAAAACACGCTTGCCTATAAAGCCTTTAAAAAGAGGTACTTTAACCGCTATTGCCCGTGTTTCTCGTTCTGGGCTGCTCATGCTCCAATAAATGTCCAGCTCTGTTTTATCTAACTCAATAAGATCACGTTGTTGTTGTAAACTCACTGACTGCATTTTTATAACTACAGGGTAATTAGCCCGCTCTAGGGCTCGTGTTAATAGTTCACTTAGGTATTCTTCGCGGGCATTTTGCACACTTTGCTTTTGAGCAACATTAACAATTTCGGCCCCTTGCACAAAAAAACTAATTGCAAGTAAAGCAAACCCAGCTACAACTTTTTTTAATGGCAACATAATAATTACCTATTTTTATACCACGTGTTTGTTATCTGTCGCCAAGTGCACTACGGCAGGCGCTGGCTTTCTGCGCTTACAAATAAACAAATAACTATGGCGATACCGCTTAGCCTCTTTTTTAGCATCTGTTGCCAGTGCTGCAACTTGATGGCTGTTTTTACATTCTTGTAAATCGGGAGTCACAAGGCCAATTGATAACGTAAGTAAAGGTACAAATTGCTTTTCTCCCTCACGATTTGTAGCCCAATAACCTTTGCTCTTAATGTGCTCAGGCGTAAAAAAGATGCGTGATTGCAGTTCAAACTGCTCAATTATGGTATTACAAATATGCACAGCATTTGATTGGTCAAACACAACCATAAAGTCATCGCCACCTATATGTCCTACAAAGTTAGCACTGTTTTCGCACGCTTGCACGGTTACATTGGCCAACAATTTAATCACACTATCACCACTGGCATAACCGTATAAATCATTGAACTGCTTAAAGTGATTAAGATCTATATAAGCAAGCGAAAACATACTTTTTGAGCGTAGCCTTTGCTCTATTGCCTCATTAATCGCTACATTACCAGGAAGCATAGTGAGTGGGTTAGCATGCTTGGCGTGACGTATTTTTTCTTCTGTTATATGTTTTAAAATATCACGTAAAGGGGCAAGCCCTAAGTAACGACCATGACGCGTGATCACAATATGACGGCGAATATCAAAGTCTTGCTCTGTAATTTGCTGACTCACAGTATCAAGAAGCTGGTTTTCATCCACCACTAAAGGTTGTTTATCCATAAAATCGGTTACGGGGCACTTGTCGTAAAGAGCATGGCCATAAGGCGCTGCAAACACTTCTGTGAGCTGATCTTTATGCAGTAGCCCAACCGGCTGACCTGCTTTATTTAAAACCGCAAGGCTTATAACGGCCTTGTCTTTTTCAAATAGTTTGTGGGCATCTTTACTGCGAGTTTCGCTGTCTATTGCCTCTTGTGTTACAGCAAGCCAGCCAATGGCCATAGATTGATCAAACGTGTTGTTTGGCTGTTTAAAACTCAATCCTTGTAATTGTTCTGAGCTGTAATCAAGACTTGGATTTGAGTTCGGTTTTTCCAATAAAAAACCTTGTACGTTTGCTATTCCTAAGCTTTCAACATAAGCGAGCTCTTGTGCTCTTTCTATACCCTCGGCTATTACTGCGGTGTTTGTTGCTTTTGCTAATACCGTAATCGATTTTAAAAACTCTTTTTTAACTTCGCTTTCATCGCAATGATCAATAAAATAGCGATCTATTTTTACAAAGTCAGGGCATAGTTCAGACCACTGCTTTAACCCCGAGTAACCAGCACCAAAATCGTCAATGGCAATAATAAAACCCAATTCGCGATAATGCGCAATTGTTTTTAATAACAAAAAGCCATCATCGACCTTTTCTTGTTCTGTTACTTCAATCACCACGCGGTTTGCCACTAAGCCAAACTGCTCTATTAAGTGCAGGGTTTCACCTTTTGGGTGGCAAGGGTCAAGCAAAGTTTTGGGGCTTACATTTAAAAACAATTTACCGTTTAGGTTCAGCTTTACAAAGTTTTCAATTGCTTTTGAGCGGCATAATAGCTCAAGTTCTGAAATTAAGGCGTGCTCACTTGCCGCTTCAAACAATCGGGTTGGCATTTCTAGAGGGCTGTTTTTGGGCCCTCGACTTAGCGCTTCGTAACCTATAATTGTTTGATTAGCTATATCAAAAATAGGTTGAAATAACGTGGTTATTTCACCGTTACTTAAAATATAGTCTAGTAACTTGCGCTGCATCGTCACTGCAAAACCTGATTGTAGTTTAATAGGGGCATTAAAGTAGCAAGCCTGTATGACAATTTTATGGCATTAGATGCTATTAACCATTCAGGATTAAATTTGCTCTATTTAGAGCAATACCATCTCAGCCCTCAGTTTATACCTACTACACTGCTAACTATTCAGACGTTATTGTAATGGCTTAATTATATAATCGGCTCAAGGCTTTATACCAATCCGCATAATTAAGTGACCTATTTTGAGGATGGGTAAACGTGTTGATAACAAGGCAAAAAAATTCGCTATTTAGTTGTTCTAAATGAGAATTTTTTAACGCAGATAGCGACACATTTAGCCCCTGAAAATGATTAAGTATTATTTCGGATTGGTATAAGTTCAGCCTAAAGAGCGTGTACGTTTACCCTTAAAGGCAACCCGGCTCTATAAAACAGCGCGCAATAAAAAACCGCTCAATTGAGCGGTTTTATTTAGCGTTAACTCTATTACGGCAATGCGTCTAGGTCTGCGCCTTCTTTTTCGATGACTTCTGGTATTAAATCTTCTTTACTTACGCCCATGCTAATAGCTACCGAGCTTGCAACGTAAACTGAAGAATAAGTACCAATGAACACACCAAATAACAGGGCAGTAGCAAAGCCGTGAATGGTTTGTCCGCCCCACACAAATAGCGCAATCAATACCAAAATAGTGGTGATTGACGTTACAAGTGTACGGTTGAGTGTTTGCGTTAACGACATGTCGATAATTTCAATCGTGTCGTCGATGCGTACTTTTCGGAAGTTTTCACGAATACGGTCAGATACAACAATAGTATCGTTAAGTGAGTAACCTATTACCGCCAATATGGCCGCTAGAATAGTTAAGTCAAACTCTAATCCTAATACAGAAAACAAGCCAACTGTAATAATTACATCGTGTAGTAGTGCACCTACCGCGCCCACAGCAAAACGCCACTCAAAGCGAAATGCCACGTAAATCAAAATACAAATAAGCGCAGTTAACATGGCTAAGCCACCCTGCTCTTTTAAGTCTTCCCCTACGCTTGGACCTACAAACTCAATGCGGCGCATTACTACGCTCTCATCAGCTTGCTTTAAGGCAGTAATCACTTGGTTACCAATCACCTCGGCTTTTACTTCACTGCCGCGCGGCGCTAAGCGAACCAAAATATCTTGGCTAGAACCAAACAGCTGCACTGAGGCATCAGCAAAACCGTTTTCAGCTAATACTGAGCGTACTTTTTTTAAATCAGCAGGTTGCGAAAAACCAACTTCTACCGCGGTACCGCCAGTAAAATCTAAACCAAAGTTTAAACCTTTGATAAAAATTGAGGCAAACGACGCTAAAATTAATAGCGTAGAAAAACCCATTGCCACTTTACGAAGTGACATGAAACGTAGGGTTTTACCACCCAAACTTAAAATTTGCATGTCCGCTCCTTAAATTGAAAGTTTATCAATGCGCTTACCACCAATAAATAAGTTAATTACCGCACGGGTACCAACTATGGCTGTAAACATTGAAGTTAAAATACCAATTGCCAGCGTTACGGCAAAACCTGCAATAGGGCCGGTGCCCACTGCAAATAAAATAACCGCAGCAATTAAAGTGGTAATATTGGCATCAAAAATAGTACTAAATGCGCTATCGTAACCAAAATGAACGGCTTGTTGAGGGCTGCGGCCATCGGCCAGTTCTTCACGAATACGCTCAAAAATAAGAACGTTAGCATCAACCGCCATACCTACTGTTAATACAATACCGGCAATACCTGGCAGCGTTAAAGTTGCCCCTGGTATTAACGACATTACACCTACAATAAGCACTAAGTTAGCAGCTAGTGCAACGTTGGCAACTAAACCAAACCCTTTGTAGTAAATAAGCATAAAGGCAAGTACAAACGCAAAGCCTAGGGCTACAGCGGTCATACCGGCTTCAATGTTTTCTTGACCTAGGCTTGGGCCTACTGTGCGCTCTTCAACAATTTGAATTGGCGCAACTAATGCACCGGCGCGTAATAGCAAGCTTAAGTTATGGGCTTCGGCTGGGTTATCAATACCTGTAATACGGAATGAGCGATCAAGACGAGCTTGAATAGTCGCAACGTTAATGACCTCTTCTACCTTAATAGGTGGAAGTGCTTTACCGTCTGCATCTTTTTTACCCGATGGCTTATATTCAATAAATACCGTTGCCATACGCTTACCAATAGCGCGTTTGGTAAAGGCATTCATTTTTGCCCCACCTTTGCTATCTAAAGTAATGCTTACCTGAGGGCGCTGGTATTCATCGTTTCCTGATTGCGCTCCAGTGATATGGCTACCTTCAAGAATGACACGTTTTTTTAGTACCACAGGGTAGCCATCGCGGCTCATGATCATTTCTGTGCCTGCAGGAATGCGCCCTTGAGCAGCCGCACTTGGATCTGCATTTTCGTCTACTTCACGAAATTCTAGCGTGGCCGTTGCACCTAAAATTTCTTTGGCGCGTGCTGTATCTTGTACACCAGGTAGTTGCACAATAATGCGCTCAGCACCTTGGCGCTGTACGTTAGGCTCTGCAACACCAATTTGGTTAATACGGTTACGAATAATGGTTTCGTTTTGCTTTATAGCGTAGTCACGTATTTCTTTAAGCTTTTGCTCACTCATAGTGGCAAAAAATGCGCGGTCGTTGCTGCTATCATCTATGTATACGTTTAGTGGGTAGCGCGATGCTAAAAAACGCTCAGCGGCGTCTTTGTCTTCTTCGGTACGCATTTCGACACGCATACGCTCAGAGCCCGCTACACGGCGAACACTACGGTAACGAAGTTTTTCTTCGCGTAAATCGCTTCTAAAGTCTTGCTCCATTTGCTCTAGCTGATTATCTACCGCGGTTGCCATGTCGATTTCCATGGTGAAGTGAACACCACCACTTAAATCAAGACCTAGCTTCATCGGGTTACCACCCAATGATTTTAACCATGCAGGTTGCGCGGGTGCCATATTAATAGCAGAGATATAATCGTCGCTAAGAGAGTTACGCAGTAAGTCTTGCGCTTTTAGCTGTTCTTCAACATTTTTAAAACGTACTAATACTTGGCCGCCTTCAAGCACGGTAGACTTAGCTGTTACATTATGTTGTTTGAGGGTTGCGTTTACTTTGTCTACTACACTGAGATCGACATCTGCGCCTTTAGCCCCCGAAACCTGAATGGCCGGATCGCGGCCATACAAGTTTGGAGAAGCATATAAAAGGCCAATGGCTACCACAGCTAAAACAAGTAAATACTTCCAAATTGGAAACTTGTTTAACACAGGCATGTCCTTTTTATTTTTATAGTGACTTCATTGTGCCTTTAGGCAATACAGCAGATACTGCCGATTTTTGTACTGTTACTTCAGCTTGCTCATTTAAAGAAATCACGATGAAATCTTTATCTTCAGTAATTTTAACAATTTTACCTACTAAGCCACCTTGAGTAAGTACTTCATCACCTTTAGCCATCGCACTCATTAAGCTTTTGTGCTCTTTAACGCGCTTAGCTTGCGGGCGGTAAATTAAAAAGTAAAAAACTAAACCGAAAATAGCTAACATAATTAGCATTTCCCAACCACCACCTGCAGCAGGTTGACCAGCAGCGGCGTGTGCGTTTGAAATAAATAAACTCATAATACTTCCTCTATATTTTTAAATTTTAATTTATATCTGCAAGCTCTGGCACATCTTGGCCACGGCGAGCATAAAAATCACTAACAAATTCTTCTAGTTTACCTTCGCTAATTGCATTGCGTAGGCCTTCCATAACACGCTGATAGTATCGTAAGTTATGAATTGTGTTTAGTCGTGCACCTAAAATTTCGTTACATTTATCAAGGTGATGCAAATAAGCGCGCGAGTAGTTTTTACAGGTATGGCAATCACACTCAGAATCGAGTGGGCCAGTATCTGTTTTGTGTACTGCGTTGCGAATTTTAATTGTACCTGTGGTAATAAATAAATGACCATTACGTGCATTACGGGTAGGCATTACACAGTCAAACATATCAATACCACGGCGTACAGACTCAACTAAGTCTTCAGGTTTACCTACACCCATTAAGTAGCGCGGTTTGTCTTCTGGCATTTTGTACGCACAATGATCAAGAATATTCATCATTTCGTTTTTAGGCTCACCAACCGATAGGCCGCCTAGTGCGTAACCATCAAAGCCAATTTCTTCTAGGCCTTTTTGTGATTGTGCACGTAACTCTGGGTACATACCACCTTGAATAATACCAAATAAGGCTGATGGGTTATCGCCGTGGCCTTCTTTAGAGCGCTTAGCCCAACGAAGCGATAGCTCCATTGAGTCTTTAGCTTCTTTTTCGGTAGCAGGATATGGCGTACATTCGTCAAAAATCATTACGATGTCTGAGCCTAAATCACGCTGTACTTCCATTGATTTTTCAGGCGACATCATAATTTGGTCACCATTTACAGGCGATTGGAACAACACGCCTTCTTCGGTAATTTTACGCATAGCGCCAAGGCTAAATACTTGGAAACCACCTGAGTCGGTTAAAATTGGAAAGTCCCAATTCATAAAGTCGTGTAAATCACCATGTTGTTTAATGATTTCAGTACCTGGGCGTAGCATTAAATGAAAGGTGTTACCCAAACAAATTTGCGCCCCTGTGGCTTTAACTTCATCTGGGGTCATGCCCTTAACAGTACCGTAAGTACCAACTGGCATAAATGCAGGCGTTTCTATTACACCACGGTCAAAAATCAAGCGGCCGCGGCGCGCTTTTCCGTCGGTGCGGTCTAATTCAAATTTCATATCATCCTCAATGTCGGAAAAACAGTCCAACAAGCTATAATTTAACCGCCCGATTCTACCCTTTTTGCCCCGCTATTACTATTAGCTGCGGTAAATTCAGTTATGCCAATTGCCACAAACAAAAACCCCAGCAACTAAGCTGGGGTTTTTGATAGATTCGACTGACTATTAAACAATAACTTGTTACTTGCGTGTTAAAAACATCGCATCACCGTAGCTAAAAAAGCGGTACTTTTGTTCTATAGCCGTGTTGTACGCGCCCATAATGTTATCTTGCCCGCTAAAGGCACTGACTAGCATTATGAGGGTTGATTCTGGCAAGTGAAAATTCGTCACCATGGCATCAACTACATTAAACTGATAACCCGGAAAAATAAAAATATCGGTATCGCCAAAATAGCTCTCTAATTTACCGCCGTGTACTTTTGCTGCCGACTCAAGTGAACGCACAGAAGTAGTACCTACCGCAATAATGCGCCCGCCACTGGCTTTAGTTTGTGCAACAGCTTGTACCACGTCGTCAGGCACTTCAATGTACTCAGAGTGCATTACATGCTCATCTACGCTTTCTACACGCACCGGCTGAAACGTACCTGCGCCAACATGTAGCGTAACAAAGGCCATGTTTACGCCTTTTTGTTTTAATGCCGCCATTAGCTTATCGTCAAAATGCAGCCCTGCTGTAGGCGCTGCTACTGCGCCCGGCTTTTCGCCATATACTGTTTGATAACGCTCGCGGTCAGCTTCGGTGTCTGGGCGGTCAATGTAAGGAGGTAAAGGCATGTGGCCAATATCGTTTAGAATATCGAGTACATTTTGGCTGCGATCAAATTCAAGCTCAAATAATGTATCGTGTCGCGCAATCATTGTCGCTTTTGCTTTGCCTTCTAAAATAACTTCGTTACCAGGCTTTAACGACTTACTTGCTCTTACATGGGCAAGTACTCGGTGCTCATCAACTACACGCTCTACAAGCACTTCTACTTTACCGCCTGATGCTTTTTGGCCAAACATACGTGCAGGAATAACGCGGGTGTTATTAAATACCAATAAGTCACCTTCGTTAACTAAATCAAGTAAGTCACTAAACACTTTGTGTTCAACGTTGCCAGTTGGGCCATCCAAGGTTAGTAAACGGCTGCTGGTTCTGTCTTGTTTAGGAAAACGAGCAATTAATTCATCAGGTAAGTCAAAGCTAAAGTCAGCCACGCGCATAGTCGGTATTCCACATCATTAAAATCGCGCCAAGTGTATATCTATCCTCGGCTAAGCTCAAGATATCTACCACAGTTGAGAGGATTCACCCTATTTTAGATACATTTGAGTAACTACTTTAAATAATCTTGTTCTTATTGGTAAATATCATTATTCTTACTGCCTTTGATATTGATGGCTTTGTTTTGGGGTTATAAAAAGTGGCAGATAAGCTGAAATTGCTCATTCTAAACGCAAGTAGCGAAGAACGCCGCACTATACGCGCCACGTTAGAGTACTTAAACGTATTTGAATTTATTGAAGCCGCAGATAGCCTAGATGCACTTACCCTTTTGAAAAAGCAGCCAGTAAACATGATTATTACAGGCCTAAGCGTGGGGAAAATAGATGGCTGGCGTTTTTCTCGGATGATCCGCTCAGGTTTACTTAACACCCCAAAAAACACCCCTATTTTACTTATTCCGCCTATTTATTGTGAGCGTATAGCAGAAACCACCGCTCGCAGTTATGGCATAGATGCTGTATTGCCCTTTGAGCACCAAGACATGTTGCCGCAGGTGCTGGCCAATGTTCTGTCTACGCATTTAGAAAAAAGTAGTCGCCTTAATTTACTCTTGCTTGAGCCTATTGCGCAAAAAGCCGATGAAATAACAGAGCAACTAAAGCTCAACTTTGCTATTACCCATGTCACCACAAAGCAAAATGCCCTCAGCGCCTATAACCAACAAAAGTTTGCTATTGTGCTGCTTGATGCAACCGCGTCGCACGCTGAAACTTCCAGCGTTTTAGTCGAAGAAATACTGCAACATAACCCTAAACAAGCCATCGTAACTATTATTGATAATAACGATGCAGACTATGCAGAGCAGCTGCTACTCTCCGGTGTTACCGATTTTATAAGAGCACCGTACGACCCATCGTTTTTAAATAAAGTATGTGACCATGCAGCGCGACGTGAAGACTTTATGGTGAGCTATGCAGAGTTTGCTCAAAAGGTTGAGCAGCTAAGTCTTAGCGAAGTACGCTATAAAGAGCTATTTTCGGCGCACCAGCGTATTTTGCTGCATTTAAATACGGTGGTTTTAGAGCTCGACCAACAAGGCAAAATTCGCTTTATCAATCCTGCTTGGGAAACACTCAGTGGCTTTGGGGTTAAATCGTCTTTGCAAAAATCATTGACCGATTATTGCTCTGATGAATGCCAAATAAAACTAAATACGACCATTAACGATATTCTTAATGGCGGCACACACCAGCAGCAAGTTGAGATTCAACTTAATCATAAAAATGGCAATCAAATTTGGGTTGAATGCCGATTACAGCTGATAAAAAACAGCCGTAATAATGCCACCATTACTGCCACAATCGACAACATACACGAGCGTAAGCAGGCTGAGTTAAAGCTACGCCACTTAGCCCTACACGATACGCTAACAGGCTTACATAATCGTTATTACTTTGATCAACAACTCAACAAAATATGCCAAAACAATCACACCTATGGTGATGTAGAGCACGCGCTTATTTATATCGATTTAGATCATTTTAAAATAATTAACGACAGCAAAGGCCACCAACAAGGCGACATTGTACTAAAAGATGTAGCCCAATTATTTGAAGCAAACATTAGCGCAAAACATTTAGTATGCAGAATAGGCGGTGACGAATTTGCTGTTATTTTAAAAAACACGCAACTGCTTGACGCTCACCTAATTGCAGAGAGTATTTGTAGTGCGATTGAACAGCACGAGTTTAAATCTGAAGACCAAGTGTATTCTATTAGCTGCTCTATTGGTTTAACCCAAATAACGGCTAAAAATTGCGATCCGAGTGAGTGCCTCAAGCAAGCCGATATCGCCTTATATATTGCTAAAAGTTTAGGGCGTAACCTAGTGCACTGCTACTCAAAAGAAGATGCGCAAAATAACACTTTGCAAACCGGACTTGAGTGGGGGCATGAGATTCGACAAGCACTTCAGCAAGATAACGTAGAGCTGCATTACCAGCCAATATGGGACTTTAAAGCCAATAAAGTGGCTTATTTTGAAGCCTTGTTACGTTTAAAAATAGACAATAAACTTATTTTTCCTAACCAGTTTATTCCCTCTTTGGAGTTGCTAAACGATACCTTTTTGATGGACCAATGCGTTATTCGCAATGCTATTGCCAGCGTGGCTGAGCACCCAGATTTGAATCAAGTGGCGATCAACCTTTCTGCCCAATCGTTTTTAGATGAGCGTTTACTGCCACATATAGAGTCGAGCCTTGAAAAATACCACGTGCCGCCTTCGCGTATTATTTTTGAGATTACCGAATCGGCCTCTGTTAACAATTTAAAAGCCACTCGCAAAATGATAGAAAAGCTAAACAGCTTAGGTTGTCACTTTTCTATTGATGACTTTGGCACAGGCTTTAGCACATTTAACTATTTAAAACAGTTGCCTGCACAACATGTAAAAATAGATGGCTCATTTGTACGCGACATGATTAACGATCCTATTGACCTAGCACTGGTCAAAGCCATAAACGATATAAGCCGCTCCCTTGATAAGCGCTCTGTGGCAGAATACGTAGAAAGCGAAGAGATATTTTTTGCACTTAAAGAGATTGGTGTTGACTACGGACAAGGCTACTTTATTGCTCGCCCAGTGCCTGTAGAAAAAGTGCAATCGACACTTAAAATTATTTACCAGAAGAAACCTTTTATCCAACAACCGCCTAGCGCTAGCTAAACATTTTTAAACAGTTTTAAGCATTTTATTACTATCATTATTGCACTTATTGCCTATACTTTACGTACCACTTAGTAAATGTCTTGTTATTTTGATGATTTAACAATAAAAACATGACATTACCTATAAACATACATGGCTAGCAATTAAATAGAGGTTTAAGCTTGTCAGGTTTAAGGAGAAAGGTATGGCGCAGTTGATAATTTTACTTCTCGTAATACATTGTGTAATTGCGTATCAGTGCTACCGGTACGCGCAGCTAAAGGGTTACCCTGTAGGCGTATTTGCTACTTTAGGCCTGCTCCCATATTTTAATGTAGTCGTATGGATTTACCTGCTTTTTCTACCCGAACTAGAACCCTTTGAAAGCCAAACACATAGCAAACAGCAGCCCTTGTAGGCTGCTGTTTTGTTTATGCTACGCTAGTGCTTAATAGTGGCCAATAACCACACTGCACAAACCCTGTTTACCTAAAACAACATATTACTGCTGCACTTTAACCTTAAGGTAAATAGGCTTAATTCTCAAAGTCTAAGCTACATTGGTGAGCCAAAAACACTTCCAACTGTTGACTGAATAACTTAAAGTCGCGAATTCTTCCTGTGGTTTTACGCCACAGTATGCCTATATCTCTGTAGGCATCCCCTTGCGATGGAGTTGCTATCATATTTTTATCTTTAAGAATGCCCGCATTAATTGCCATTTGCGGTAAAAATGTAACCCCTAATTGATGCTCTACCATGCTTAATAAAGTGTGTAAGCTTGCAGCTTCAAACGGATTAATACAGCTTGAGCGGTTTAAGTGACACGCACTCAATGCATGCCCCGTCATACAATGCTCTCGCTCTAATAAAAATACACTCGCATCGGGTAGCAAATTAAAGTCTTCGACCCCTTTAGCAGGGCTGTAATCTTTATGGTGCACTAAACTAAAGTGATCTTTAGCCAATACTTGAGTATGAAACTTCTCCGTTTGGTACGGTAAAGCTAATAAGGCTAAATCAATATGGCCATGTTCAAGCTTATCTAATAACTTGTCGCTAGTATCTTCAACGAGTACCAACTCTAGATCACAAAAGGTTTGCTTACAAAAGTGATACAAAGGCGCTGCTATGAAGCTGGCGATAGTGGGTATAACGCCTACCACTAACTTACCACTGAGTGGTGTTAAAAAGCTTTTGGTTAGCTCTTTTAAACTAATTGTATCGTTAATAATTTTACGAGAGCGTTCAACAACCTCTTCACCAATACTGGTAAACATAAGGCTACGATTTTCTCGCTCAATTAGTTGACAACCGAGTGTTTCCTCAAGGTTTTGAATTGCACTGCTTAAAGTAGATTGTCCTATAAAGCAGGCACTTGCTGCACGGCCAAAATGCTGGTGTTGATGCACAGCTAATAAATATTGCAGCTGCTTAATACTTGGAAGATTGGTCATTTTTTCTTTCCACAAATAAAAAGACCCCAACACCTAGGGCGTTGAGATCTTTTCAAGCTAAAAGTCTTTGAGTACTTTTTTGTTAAACCCCAAACGCGGTTCTTAGTACGTAGAAAATAACAATAGCAAGGGCAGCGCCAACTGGCAATGTAATTACCCAAGAAACTACAATGTTTCTGATAACGCCCATGTTAAGTGCAGCAATACCTCGTGCCATACCTACACCTAATACCGCACCAACTAAGGTTTGTGTAGTAGAAATTGGCATGCCTGTACCTGATGCAATAACAACGGTAGACGCAGCCGCTAGTTCAGCAGCAAAACCACGGCTAGGTGTTAAGTGAGTAATGCCTTCACCTATGGTTTTAATTACCTTTTTACCTAAAATAGCAAGACCGGCAACAATACCAAAGCCACCTAGTGGTAAAATCCACCATGCAATAGCTGCTTTTTTAGCGATTTCACCATTGCTTTCAACAATGTTCACAACCGCAGCAAGCGGACCAATTGCATTCGCTACATCGTTAGAGCCATGCGCAAACGCCATACAACACGCTGTTAATACCATTAATACCGCAAATACTTTTTCTACGTTATTAAATTGCATTTGTTTATCGGCCTTAGGGTCGATATTTAAACGTGAAATCGCAATTTTACCAATAATCGCTACAATCACTGCGATCGCAATAGCAATTAAATAGCCTTCTGTAGCGCCTAGGTTAATACCTATATGCTTTAAGCCTTTTTTAATTGTTACTAGTGCCATAATAAAGCCCGCTAAACCCATGTACAGAGGTACAAAGCGTTTTGCGTTTTTAAGAGGTGCATCAGTATCAAAAATCAGCTTTTGCGCACTCATAAAGATTAAGTAAGCAATGAAGCCAGATATAGCAGGCGTAATAATCCAGCTACCGACAATACCACCTACTTTATTCCATTGAATAGCCTCTGTACCCACTGCAACTAATGCAAAACCAATAATTGCACCAATAATTGAGTGAGTGGTTGAAACAGGCCAGCCTAAAAATGAAGCAATTAATAGCCAAGTACCCGCTGCAAAAAGCGCAGAGATCATACCTAAAACCATTAAATCAGGGAGCGCAGCAAAAGGCGCTGCATCAATAATCCCTTTGCGAATTGTTGATGTAACCTCACCACCTGCTAAATAAGCACCAGCAAATTCAAAAATCATAGCAATAATAATTGCTTGTTTTATTGTTAACGCTTTTGAACCTACCGAAGTACCCATCGCATTAGCAACGTCGTTCGCGCCAATACCATAAGCCATAAAAAAGCCGACTGCTGCGGCAATTAAAACTAATACCGTGCCGTAAGATGCAATGATATCCATTGTGTAACCTTAATCTTTCGTTTTTGAACTGATTTTAAATTAACGAGCTAGCATCAGCTCAAGACGTGATCCTACGCGCTCTGCAATATCTGCAAGCTCGCCAACCCATTCAATGATTTTGTATAAAAACATAACATCAATAGGGTTTAGCTCGCTTTCTACATCGCGTAGTTGGCGGCGTACTTTAATTTGCATATCATCCGTGTCTTGTTCTATGGCATCCAATTCTACGAGCATTTTTTCTACTAAGGTAACCTCGCGACCTTTAAAACCTGTTTCTAATAACTCTTCTAACTCATTAATTGCTTTTGATGCTTGTTTAGTCGCATCAACACAACGAGTTAAATAAGCTAAAAAGTCTGCTTGCATAGCACTAGGAATTGTCATTTCACGGCCAATTACGCGCCCTGCAATGTCTTTAGCCTTATTTGCTATTTTATCTTGTTGAGTTACGAGTTCGAGCAGATCAGTACGCTCTACCGGCATAAATAAACCGCGCGGTAATTGTAAGCGTATATCTCTTTTCATATCATCAGCTTCACGCTCTAAATTACGAATAGTTAAACGAAGCTCTTCTGCTTGCTCCCACTCTTCTTTAAATACGTGATTAAAAAAAGGTATCAAGGCTTTACTTGCTTGATGAACCTTCTTGATGTGTTCTTCCATTGGTTTGATAGGAGATTTTGCAAATACTCCTAAAAACGCGTTTGTAGGCATAACTGACCCTTTAATCAAATTGATATGCTTTGCAGCATGAATTTTACAGTATTAGCGGCGATTGTGAACGCTTTTTATTATTTCATCACTGCTAATAATGCATAAAGCGGCACTAAGCCGCTTTAATAAAAAAGAATGATAGATAAAAACCTATAACGATTTTTCTATATCTTCTTGAGATGTATGACGAATATCTTTGCCGTTAACAAAATAAATAATGTATTCTGCAATATTTTGGCAACGGTCGCCAATACGCTCTAATGAACGTACAGACCATACTAAATCCATAATCTTAGGAATTGAACGTGGATCTTCCATCATGTAAGTCATAATTTGACGCGTGATTGCTTCATATTCGCGGTCAACTTTTGAATCTTCTTTATGTACTTCAAAGGCGCGTTGTACATCCATACGTGCAAATGCATCAAGCACATCGTGTAGCATTTTTAAAACTTGGCGACCCATGTTTTCGATATTCACTAATAAATCTTGCTGATCTTTAGTAAATGAATCCAAGGCAACTTTAGCAATGCGCTCTGCTTCATCGCCAATGCGTTCTAAATCGGCAATCGTTTTTGCAATGGCTATTACTAAGCGTAAATCGCTCGCTGCAGGCTGGCGACGCGCAATGATGCGTGTACACTCATCATCAATACTCACTTCCATCGCATTTACTTTGTAATCGTTCTGGCGTACTTTTTGTGCCAGTTCAGCATCATTACGGCTTACTGCATCTAATGCACTGCTTAGCTGCTGCTCAACTAGTCCACCCATGTTAAGTACATGGTTACGAACATTTTCTAGCTCTTGGTTAAAGCGCCCAGAAATATGCTTATTTATATTATGTTCCATAATTACCTTCTCTTAAATTCGTTTACAACACTAAAACGTATACAACTAGCCGTAACGGCCTGTAATGTAATCTTCCGTTTTCTTTTTGCTTGGCGTTGTAAATAAGGTATTTGTGTCTGAGTATTCAATCAACTCACCCATGTACATAAAGGCAGTTTGATCAGATACACGCGCTGCTTGTTGCATGTTATGTGTCACAATAACAACGGTAAATTTATTCTTTAACTCGTTAATTAGCTCTTCAATAACCAAAGTAGAAATTGGGTCAAGTGCCGATGTTGGTTCATCAAGTAATAGCACTTCAGGTTCAATTGCAATTGAACGGGCAATAACTAAACGTTGTTGCTGACCACCCGATAGACCAAATGCACTATCGTGTAATCTATCTTTTACTTCATCCCATAAAGCCGCGCCGCGAAGTGACTGCTCTACCACTTCATCTAGCTTACGCTTTTCTTTAATACCTTGTAAGCGTAGGCCATAAACCACATTTTCATAAATTGATTTAGGAAATGGGTTAGGACGCTGAAACACCATACCCACGTTACGACGAAGCGCCGCTACATCTACATTTTTATCGTAAATGTTTTGGCCGTGAAGCAATATTTCAC
Organism: Pseudoalteromonas sp. MM1; assembly: GCF_030296835.1. Classification (NCBI taxonomy): domain Bacteria; kingdom Pseudomonadati; phylum Pseudomonadota; class Gammaproteobacteria; order Alteromonadales; family Pseudoalteromonadaceae; genus Pseudoalteromonas; species Pseudoalteromonas sp. MM1. Next base: position 3,274,461 of record NZ_AP027922.1, read on the forward strand.
CTTCAATGCGACACACATCAACTAAATCGTTCATGCGGTTAATACAACGTAATAGCGTTGATTTACCACAACCCGAAGGGCCGATAAACGCCGTTACTTGGCCCTTTGGAATATTCATATTTACTTTGCTAAGCGCTTGCTTTTCACCATAGTAAAGATCAAGGTTCTTAATCTCTAACGCTTTTTGGTCATCAGTTAAGTTTTCTAAGTCTAACTTCAAGCTTTTATTAGCTTGGTTTACTTGTGGAGCGACTGTAATCATGTTTGTTACCTATAATTCTTTACTAATTAGTGTTCAAGCGATCTGAATTTTTCACGTAAATGGTTACGTATGCCTATCGCTGTTATGTTGAGGGTAATAATCACCGACACTAATAAGAAGGCCGTTGCGTATACCAGCGGGCGCGCCGCTTCAACATTAGGGCTTTGAAAACCCACATCATAAATATGAAAGCCTAAGTGCATGAACTTTCTATCTAAGTGAAAATAAGGGAAGTTGCCATCAAGTGGTAACGTAGGGGCCATTTTTACCACACCTACCAACATTAACGGCGCAACCTCACCGGCCGCTCGAGCAACAGCAAGTATCAAACCTGTCATAATTGCTGGGCTTGCCATAGGAATAATAATACGCCATAAGGTTTCAACCTTGGTTGCACCAAGCGCTAATGAACCATCACGCACTGTACTAGGAATACGCGATAAACCTTCCTCGGTTGACACAATTACAACCGGTAGTGTAAGAATCGCTAATGTAAGCGCAGACCACATAACACCTGGCGTACCAAATACTGGCGTTGGCGCGGCTTCTGGGTAAAATAGTTGGTCAAGGCTACCACCTAACATGTATACAAAAAAGCCTAAACCAAATACACCATAAACAATAGACGGTACACCCGCAAGGTTAATTACCGCAATACGAATCATCTTAGTTACTGCATTTTTAGCTGCGTATTCGTGTAAGTAAATTGCAGCAACAACACCAAATGGGGTCACAATAACAGCCATCAGCATAACCATAAATACGGTACCAAATATAGCAGGGAATACGCCGCCTTCGGTGTTTGCCTCACGTGGGTCGTCTGATACAAATTTACCCAGTTGTACAAAGTAATGGCCTAATTTTGAGAAAAAGCCCATGTCGTTCGGCAACCAAACATCAAGTACTTGATACAGTGGAATAGTAACTACTTCACCGCGCATATCCTTAACTAATACTTGGTCACGCTTAGCTTTTTTACGCAGTGCAAATAACTCTTTTTCAAGTACGGCGTATTCGTTACGTAACTCAGCACGTGCCTTGGCAAGCTCAGCAACACGCTCATCGGTTAGTTCATCATCAAGCAAGTATGCTTTTTCTTGCAAGCGAAGACGTTCTAATTCGTAGTTGATATGACCGATGTCGCCATTTTGTAAATCAAGTGCTTCGTCGTTTAAATCAACTGCACGCTCGACTAACTCATGTAAGACTTCGATTTTATCGCCAGAAACTGGCTCTCCATCTTTAATTACACCTTCTATGTAGCCATAAAAGTTACCGTTTTTACTGCGTTCAAATACAGCAAGCGTAGCCGGTGTACTTTGCTCAGTAATGTCAGTTTCTAATATCCAACGAAAGTCTAAGTCTACATATTCGCGGTTACCTGTTTTTATCAGTAAACGCTCAACTTCGTCTTTATTAAAATCTGAAACATCAATACCTGTTGCAGCTAAACGCGCTGTAGGTACTAGCTCCCGGTCGTAAACTTCACCAATTATGGTTTGTTTTGAAATAGACCCTTCTAGCTCAAATTGAACTACTTCTGATGGCCAGAAAAAACTTAATCCCTTCCAAGCTATCATTGCTAATAAACCGAGAACTGAAATTAAGCTGATGCTTACTGCACCACCTGTCATCCAAATCCAAGGAGAACCAGACTTAAACCACTGCTTTACCATGTCGTGTCTCTCCACTTACATTGAGCTGTATTTTTCACGCAGTTGCTGACGAACAAACTCAGCCACTGTGTTGAAAACAAACGTGAATATGAATAGTACAAATGCTGCCAAGAACAAGATTCTATAGTGCGAGCTGCCTACTTCTGATTCAGGCATTTCTACCGCAATATTTGCAGCCAAAGTACGCATACCTTGGAAAATACTCCAATCCATAATTGGCGTATTACCTGTAGCCATTAATACAATCATGGTTTCGCCCACTGCACGGCCAAGCCCCATCATTACGGCAGAGAAAATACCTGGGCTTGCTGTTAGTAGCACCACACGAACTAGTGTTTGCCACTGCGTAGCACCAAGTGCAAGTGAGCCATTTGATAAGTGTTTAGGCACACTAAATACAGCATCTTCGGCAATCGAAAATATAGTAGGAATAACCGCAAAGCCCATCGCAATACCCACAACTAATGAGTTACGTTGGTCAAACGTCATACCAAGCTCGTTTGTTAGGTACTGACGCACATTACCGTCAAACATCCAAAGCTCTACTGTTTCGCTCATTGCAAACGATAGCCAGCCAATAAATAATACAACCGGTATAAGTAAAATAGAGTGTGACCCTTCAGGGATTTTATGGCGAATACTCGCTGGTAACTTAGTCCAACCAAGTGCTGTAGCTAATACCCCTAAAGGTAATAAAATCAGTAAGCCAACAATAGCAGGTAGGTGCTCTTCTATAAGTGGCGCTAACCACAGGCCTGCTAAAAAGCCTAATATTACTGTTGGCAGAGCTTCCATAATTTCTACGGTTGGCTTTACCACTCTACGTAATTCACTCGACATAAAGTAAGCGGTGTAAATAGCGGCTGAAAGCGCAATAGGTACTGCAAATAGCATGGCGTAAAGCGCTGCTTTTAAGGTACCAAACGAAATAGGAACCAAAGAAAATTTAGACTCAAAGTCATCACTTGCTGATGTAGATTGCCAAATGTAAGCAGGCTCTGGGTAACCTTCGTACCATACTTCCTGCCAAAGGGCAGACCATGTAACCTCTGGGTGTTCATTATGAACGTCTAATACAGTTAGTTGGTTATCGGCTAAAATAAGGGCTGCATTTGAGCGCGGAGCTATAGCAAAGTTTTTAATCTCACCCTCGCTGACTTTACCTTGCCAAAGTTTTGCCTCACTTGTGGTGTAATACACACCTAACTCACCGTTACTGCTTGTTGTGAAAAAAGTACGACGATAAAACTCAGTAAAAATATTCAGCTTGCTTTGTTTCGTTGTTTCAAACGAGCGAATTTTTTGATACTCGCGGCCGCTGTCTGTATTTACTTCAAACCACTGTGATACTTCGCCGTTATCGTTTGCCAGCATTAGTGAGTTAGCGCCAGCAAGTAGCTGCGCAGACACTAAGTTAGCACTTTCTTCGTTAGCCGAAAGCAGCTGAATTTGCTCTACTTCGCTTGGGTAGCGTGTATCGTAAACATAAATTTGATTGGCAGAGCGCACAAACGTACGCGTGGTGTCTGGCGAGATTAACAACTCATCAACACGGCCTTCAATATTAAGCTCAGTGCGCTCAACAACCCACTCCACTTCACCGGTAAACATGTTTTCTTCAGCAACAAAACTGCTGAATAAAACGCGCTTATCTTCAGTTAATGCAACAACGGCTGTTTTATCTTCATAGTGGCTAAACGCAAAACGCTTAATAGCGGCACCTTGTTCATCAACTTCAAGAGCCATTTCGCCAAGGGGGTAATCTAACCGTGGTGTTAACTTTCTTTGATTATTAGGAAAAGTAACTAAAAACTTAGGTGCAACAACAACCACTGAGCCATTTTCTAAACCAAACGCATAGTGCCCCTGAAACGGCGCACTGTTTGCAAAGCTTGATGCATCGCTAGGTAGATTAGCGCTTAATGTCTCGAGCTTTTTACCAAAGCTGCCATCTTGCACACTATAAAAGTCTACCTCGCCTTGCTGAGAGAGTAAAAATGCAACCTCAGTTTGCTCCTCAACACCTAAGCCCACAATTTGTTCAGCATTAGCAACGTTAAAACTGTTACGTTTCTCTACTTTTGCAGATTCAAAAATTGGTTGTACTACATAAAGAAGGTAAAAGAATATTAATAACAATGCTATTAATACCATTACTCCGCCTGCGGAAATACCCCACTTTGCAAACCGGTCTTTAAATAGACGGCTTCGATCCGTATTTAAAGTCGGCTTATTCGGATTGGAAGTCATCAAAACACCCTTTAATTCTGTCGTTGCATAAATTATATTTCATCAAGATGACAGTAATGTTACAGATGTAATAAATACCCGCCTAAATACTTTAAAATCAGTCCTTTTTTCTAATGATATCCCTTGTGTAATTGTTACTCACTGATATGCCACAATATAAGTTGATATAAAAAATAAAGGGCTTTAGGGCTAACTTTTAAGAAAAGTACCTATTTAAGTTTTTCAAACTCCTTTTCTCGGCGTCGGAGTTGACTAAGTTCACACATTTATAAAGCACTCCCTGCTAGCACTTTAATGGTTAAGTACAGTCGACAACGCCCAAAGCACAAAGCACAAAGCACAAAGCACAAAGCACAAAGCACAAAGCACAAAAACACTAAATATTATTGATCAAAAAGTGCAATACAATCGCACTTACCACCTAGAGTGCTATAAAATTGTTAATAAATTCAGTAAGCACAAATGGTTTTAAGGGAACTAATTTGTGCTTTTATTGGACAAACAATTTAACGCAGACAATACTAAATCTATGAGTAACGAACTAAGACTAAAACAATAAAGAGTCAAACAAGTAACAATAAAACAACTAGTTTTTATGGGTTTATATTACCCAGCACAATGATAAAACGTTATAAACACATAATGCCTATGCATTTACATTTTCAGGCTTAGAGAGAACTATTTATGAAGCAGTTGGTGATTACCATTTTAGGGCAAGACCGGCCCGGATTAGTAGAAAGCATTTCATCGGTTATCTTGCAAAATAAGGGTAACTGGCTGAGCAGTAATTTAAGCCATTTGCTTGGTCACTTTGCCGGTATTATTCAAGTTGAAGTGGGACATGAGCACTTTGAAGCATTACAAAACGCATTAAATGCCTTGCCTAAACTCGACGTGCGTATTGAAACTGGCAACACAGAAGTAGAGCCAAGCAACAAAGAACAAATAAACTTTGTCATTACTGGTAATGACCGCCCTGGTATTGTTCAAGAGCTGGCAAGTGTAATACGTCACAAAGGTGCTAGCATTACTCACTTAAACTCAAGGCAACAAAGCGCACCAAATTGGGGAGTGCCTATTTTTAGTGCCGTAGCTACTGTTACATTACCCAGTGGTATGAATAAAGAAGAAGTTATTGATGCGCTTGAATCAATTACCAGTGATTTAATTGTAGATATTGAAGAGGCATAACCCAAACGCCGTTGACATAAAAATGACATGGTAGTCATTTTTATGTCATCTAACTGGCGTATGTTTAACTAAAAAGGGCTGATTATTACTTTTATCGCTTTTTACATTGTAAACCTCATAAGCGCACGCATAGCCCCACATTAAATTTAAAGCATATCCTAATAACGGAATAGATATGAATGCACATATAAACCCTCCAAAAACGACTGAATATTTTGCTAAAGAATTAAGTTGGCTGTCATTCAACGAGCGTGTACTGCAAGAGGCAAAAGATAAAAATAACCCAATTATTGAGCGCATGCGGTTTTTAGGTATTTTCTCTAACAATTTAGACGAATTTTTTAGAGTGCGTGTTGCTGATGTGAAGCGCCGAATTTTATTAAATAAACTCCCCGATGCTAACTTTGAAGAAGATGAGATACTGCTTAGCGAAATACAAAAAAAAGTACTGCAGTTAGGAAAAAAATTTAACCACATACATCAGCAGGTACTTACCGACCTAAATCATCATAATATTCATGTTAGCCGCCCTGATGAGTTAAGTGAATTTCATTTAGACTGGTTAAAAAACTACTTTAATGAGCACGTTCTGCAACATACCTCTCCTATTTTACTAAACGAGAACAAAGACTACTCTGACTATATAAACGATACTATGACCTACTTATTCGTAGAAATGAGTGATGAAAAGAGTTATTACGCCATGCTGGAGGTTCCAACCGACAGGGTTGATCGCTTTATAAACCTCCCCCCAGAAAAAACCCGCCGCCATAAAACTATTGTGATGCTCGATGATGTGATCACTTACTTTTTAAACGATGTATTTAGCAGCTTTTTTTCCTATAACAGCATTGCAGGTTATGCAATAAAGCTAACCCGTGATGCTGAGTACAATTTAGATGATGAACTAGAAGCCGGTTTGCTTGATAAAATGTCTAAAGGGTTAAAACAACGTGTTTATGCTGAGCCAGTAAGGTTGGTTTACGATAATGCCATGCCTGAAAACATGCTAAAAGTGATGAAAAAGCGCCTTGGGGTCACACATCATGATGCGTTAATCCCTGGGGGGCGTTATCGTAACTTTAGAGACTTTATAGCGTTTCCTAATGTAGGACGGCAATATTTAGAAAACAAACCCCTCCCAGCATTGCAAAGTAGTGCATTTAGAAAACATGCCAGTGTATTTGACGCCATTAGCGAGCAAGATATTTTACTTTACTACCCTTATCATACTTTTAATCATGTACTTGAGTATGTGCGCCAAGCGGCCTTCGACCCTAAGGTTACGCAAATAAAGGTTAATATTTACCGTGTAGCAAGTAAATCTAGGCTGATTTCATCGTTAATTAATGCTGCTAAAAACGGTAAATTAGTAACCGTTATGGTTGAGTTAAAAGCGCGTTTTGACGAGCAAAATAATATTGAATGGGCAAAAGTGCTAAGCAGTGCAGGCATTAAAGTAATTTTTGGTATTCCAGCACTAAAAGTGCACAGTAAATTATGTGTGGTGCATCGTAAAGAAAAAGGTCAAATAGTAAAGTACGCTCATATTGGCACAGGTAATTTCCATGAAAAAACAGCCAAAATTTACACAGACTTTAGCCTATTTACTCGCCACACTGGTATTTGTGAAGAAAGCGACAGCGTATTCAGATTTATAGAAAGCAGTTATAAACCGTTCAAATTTGACTACTTAATGCTTTCGCCAATTAACGCCCGAGAAACGCTGCTTAATTTAATAGATAGTGAAATTGAGCATGTTAAAAATAATAAGCTAGGCAAAATTACTGTAAAAATAAATAACCTCGTTGATAAAGAGCTGGTAGACCGGCTTTATCTAGCTGGTCAAATGGGCGTTAAAATTAGAATTATTGTACGTGGCATGTGCTCGCTCATCCCTAGCGTGCCCAAACTTAGCGATAATATTAAGGTAATTAGTATTGTTGATCGCTTTTTAGAGCACCCTCGTGTCATGGTATTTAGTAACAATGGCGATGAAAAAATATTTATCTCCTCTGCTGATTGGATGACACGCAACCTAGATCATCGTGTTGAAGTAGGCGTTCCTATTTTGGATGTTAAGTTAAAACGCCTTATAGTTGATATTTTAGAGCTGCAATTTAAAGACCGTACTAAAGCACGCATTATAGATAGCGAACAAAAAAACGCATATGTAAGACGGGGTAACCGTAAAAAAATACGCTCTCAGATAGCAATTTACGACTACCTAAAAAAATGGGAACACACATATTATAATGAATGATCACCCTTCAATAGCCGCAGTTGATTTAGGCTCCAACAGCTTTCATTTAGTGGTTGCCCGAGAAGTAAACGGCACTTTGCAAATTTTGCATAAAGAAAAGCAACGCGTTTATTTAGCCGATGGCTTAGATGATAAATTTCGCCTAAGCCAAGCAGCAATAGACCGTGCTCTTGTTGTATTAAAGCAATTTGCTAAAACCTTACATGATTTCCCCGCAAGTAATGTAAAGGTAGCTGCCACATACACTTTTAGGCGCGCTAAAAATATTAACGCTTTTTTAGCCCAAGCTAGCGCTGTGTTTCCTTTTCATATTGATGTAATTGCAGGCCAAGAAGAAGCACGCTTAATTTATCAGGGCGTTGCACATTATGTTCATAATGAAGAAAACCGCTTAGTGATAGATATTGGCGGTGGCAGTACCGAGCTTATAATAGGTAAACATTTTAAGCATAAGCTTTTATCTAGTCGTAATATGGGCTGCGTTAGCTTTACAAAGCAGTTTTTTAGCGATGGAAAAATAACGGCCAAACGCTTTAACAAAGCGCAAATAAGAGCCGAGCAAGAACTTGAAGCGATTTTTTCTAACTATGTAAGCGAAAATTGGCAAACGGTTATTGGCACTTCAGGCACGATAAAGTCAATTTTAGCGATGATAAGCGCTGCAAATCCGCAACAGCCAAATATTACTTACGATGATTTGCTCACGTTAAAGCAGCAATTTATTAGCGCTAAACATATTGATAACTTAGTTATTGCAGGGCTTACACCTGAGCGCCAACAAAGTATATGTGGCGGTTTGGCTATTTTAATTGCGATATTCACTGAGTTTGCCATTAAAGAGCTTACCTACAGCGATTTTTCATTACGTGAAGGGTTGCTGCATGAAATGCAGCAAAAGCTGGCTGATAAAGACATTCGTTCAAACACAATAAATAATTTAAGTGAACGTTATACCGCCGATAAAGCACATGCAGTACGCGTTGCTGATACGGCTATTTGGTTGTATAAACAGTTAAAAAATGTATGGCATTTAGACAATAACGACGATATTGCTTTACTAACGTGGGCTGCAAAATTACACGAAATTGGTTTATCAATAAACTCATCAGGAATTAATAAACATAGCGCTTATATAGTTGCAAATAGTCAATTACCCGGTTTTACTCAGCAAGAGCAACTTATACTAAGCTCACTTATACGCTTTTACCGTAAAAAGATTAAACTTGCAGAGCTGCCAGAGTTTTTAACTATTTCGCAAAAGCATGTACTCAAACTGATTGTTATTTTGCGCTTAGCCATTTTATTTAATCAAAAGCGCCAAGTGAGCTTAAAGCCAGATATGGAAATAAGCGCCAGCAACTTAGGATTATTTATTAAGTTTGCTAATAGCTATTTGCAAGAACATACATTATTACAAGCAGATTTGGAGCAAGAACAGCTCTACCTAAAAAAAGCAGGTATTGAGTTTGAATGCGTTTAGCAGCAAAAAGCTCGCATAAAGCGAGCTTTTATTTGTTAGGCTTACATATCCATATGGCGGTTTGAGCTTTGCATCATTTGCTTAATACCCTGATTTTCAAGTTCTAAAATTTGCTCAAGCTTTTCTTTTCCATTTTCTGTCTCAGCGCGCTCTAATAAGTACTCGTAAAGTTCGATTACTTTTTTGTGCTGCTCAGAGAGGTAGTTTTGAATTACCTTTTCATCGAATTCTTGGTCTTTGCTAATATCATTAAATGTAATTAACTCGGGGTTGTCTGCAAAGTATTCGTAGCTGTATGTATCTAAGGTGTTGATTTCTGTGATTGCTTTAAAGCCAACTAAGTCTTCAGCTAACTTTTTTTCATAATTTAAATAATAGTCCACTAGCATCGCGTTACGTTCATCAAGTAACTCCTTAACGCTGTAAAAATTTGCCGCCATTTGTGTGTGAAATAAAACGGTCCAATCGTACACTTCTTTAATTGTTTTAACTTGCATGTGCATTCCTTACTAAGTTGACTGTATAAAGCATGGGTTGCGTAAACCGTGCCAATATAAACTCAATTAAAAACAATGCATTAAAAATAATAAAATAGGAGCTAGGCGGGTTATTTGGTACAAGTTACAAAATACGGGTAATTTTTATAGGGCAATACAAACTTGTATTGCCCCTAGCCCTATTGTGCAATATGCTGCTTTTTCCACAGTAAATACACCGCAGGTATAACCAACAACGTGAGTATAACTGCGCTTAGCATCCCGCCTACCATTGGCGCTGCTATTCTGCTCATCACTTCGCTACCGGTGCCGGTGCCGTATAAAACCGGTAATAAGCCAGCAATAATGGTGGCTACCGTCATCATCACAGGGCGTACTCTTAGCCCTGCACCTTGCATAATCGCGTGTTGTAGCGCTTGTAAGTTAAAAGCAGCCCCCGTTTGCTCGCACTGTTGGCGTTGCTCTGTATAAGCTTGGTTTAAATATACAAGCATTATGACACCTATTTCTACGGCAACACCGGCCAATGCAATAAACCCTACACCCACTGCCACCGAAAAGTTAAACGCTTCAAAGTACATTAGCCAAATGCCGCCAACCATAGCCAGAGGCAAGGTAGCAATAATAATAAGTACTTCACTTAGGCATTTAAAGTTAAGATATAACAGTATTACAATAATCGCGAGCGTAAGCGGGATCACATAAGTAAGCTTTGCTTTTGCGCGTTGCATGTATTCGTATTGCCCCGCCCAAGTAATTGAATATCCAGTAGGTAATTTTAGGTTATCGCCAAGCACTTGCTGAGCTTGTGCTACATAACTGCCAATATCAGTGTCTTTAATATCAATTAAGCTCCACCCATTTAAGCGCGCGTTTTCACTTTTAATACCGGTAGGGCCATCTTCAATAAATACTTTAGCAACATCACCAAGTGCAATATGCTGCCCTAGTGGCGTAATAATGGGTAATAATTTTAAATCTTCAGGCGAAGCACGAAAACTCTGCGGGTAGCGTAAATTTACCGGGTAGCGCTGTTGCCCTTCGATTGTTTCAGTCACGTTTGATCCACCAATTGCAGTGGCTACAACCTGTTGTATGTCGGCTATATTTAAATTGTACCGTGCTGCTTTTTCGCGGTTTATGTCCACCTTAATATAACGCCCTGTGGCTACACGCTCTGAATACACTGATGCTGTACCAGGCACATCCTTTAACAATTGCTCTATTTGCTGCCCGATGTTTTGAATTTCTAACAAGCTTGGGCCCCCAATTTTAATACCCACAGGCGTTTTAATGCCGGTGGCTAGCATGTCGATACGTGTTTTTATTGGCATAACCCACGCATTTGTAAGGCCCGGTAAGGCAACTAAGCTTTCTAATTCTGCTTTTATCTTCTGCTTAGTCATACCCTCTCGCCACTGAGATTTGGGTTTAAACTGAATAAAAGTTTCAATCATTGTCAGTGGTGCGGGGTCGGTAGCGGTATCAGCTCGCCCGATTTTACCAAATACAGTTTTTACTTCTGGCACTGAGGCTATGAGCTTGTCTGTTTGTTGCAAAATTTTTCGTGCTTCACCAATAGAAAGCCCTGGGTAAGTTGTTGGCATATACATTAAGTCGCCTTCATCCAATAAAGGAATAAACTCACTACCTATTTTGTTTACCGGATAAAAGCCAATAACCGTTACTATTAATGCAACGAACAACGTACTTTTTGGAAATTTAAGCACCGTGGCTAACAGCGGTTTATACCCTGCAACCAAAGCCCTATTTACAGGGTTTTTATGCTCAGAAATGACCTTCCCCCGAATAAAGTAACCCATTAACACGGGTACTAAGGTTATCGCTAAGCCGGCAGAGGCTGCCATTGCATACGTTTTTGTATAAGCAAGCGGGGAAAACATGCGCCCTTCTTGCGCCTCTAAAATAAATACAGGCATAAAACTTACGGTAATAATGAGTAAACTAAAAAATAACGCAGGGCCGACCTCCGTGGCCGATTTAGTCACTATTTGCCAACGGTTTTGCTTGGTTAGTGGCGTTTTTTCCATATGTTTATGCATGTTTTCTATCATTACGATAGCACCATCTGTCATTGCGCCAATGGCAATAGCAATCCCGCCTAACGACATAATATTCGCGTTTACACCTTGCCAATACATCACAATAAAAGCCATTAATATACCCATAGGCAAGGTTATAATAGCCACCAGCGATGAGCGCACATGAAATAAAAATACCACACACACTAAGGCAACAATAACGAGCTCTTCAATCAACTTTTTGCTCAGGTTATCAACCGCGCTTTTTATTAACGTGGAACGATCATAAACAGGAATTATCTCAACCCCTTCAGGTAGCCCTTGTTTTAATGACTCAAGCTTTGCTTTTACCCGAGAAATCGTTTCTTGGGCGTTTTCGCCATAACGCATAACCACAATGCCACCCGCAACCTCGCCTTCGCCATTTAGCTCTGCAATGCCGCGTCGCATTTGTGGGCCTAAACGTACATCCGCTACATCTCGTAATTGTAATGCACTTCCTTGGGCGTTAATTCCCAATGGAATGGCCTCTAAATCGGCGACACTTTTAATATAACCTGTGCTGGTTACCATGTATTCGGCTTCTGCCATTTCGATTACTGAAGCACCTGTTTCTTGATTACCTTGGCTAATTGCAGCTTGTATCAAACTAAGAGGAAGGCCATAAGCGCGTAACTTAATGGGGTCTACAACTACTTGGTACTGCTTTATCATGCCACCTACAGCGGCCACCTCAGATACACCTTCAACGCTTTGTAGTTCAAATTTTAAAAACCAATCTTGCAAGCTACGAAGCTGGCTTATATTGAGCTGGTTTGTTTTATCGACTAACGCATATAAATAAACCCAGCCCACCCCTGTAGCATCGGGCCCAAGTTGTGCCTTTGCACTTGCCGGCAAGCTGCTTTCAACCTGACTTAAATACTCTTGTACACGGCTTCGGGCCCAGTAAATATCGGTATTTTCATCAAAAATAATATACACATACGAGTCGCCAAAAAACGAAAAACCACGCACAGTTTTAGCGCCAGGCACAGACAGCATGGCCGTAGTAAGCGGGAAAGTAACTTGGTCTTGTACCACTTGGGGCGCTTGGCCTGGGTAGCTGGTTTTAACAATGACCTGTACATCTGATAAATCAGGAAGCGCATCAACGGGAGTCTGCTTAACACTGAAAATACCTGCGCCAAATACAATAATACTCAGCAACAATACAAGAAAGCGATTAACGACCGACCATCGAATAATAGCAGCTATCATAATGACTCCCCATGCATTGAATGATGAGGTGCGTCTTTATCAGTAAGGTGCTCAGCAATTTTGTTTATTACAAATTCACCGTCAAGAATGCTAAACGTAAAATGAACCTGCTGATGGGGGGAAAGCGCACTAATATCAAGCTCTTTAGCAAGTATAAAGTCCATAGTAGCAGGGCCTCTGTTCCATTTAGCAATAGCCTCTCTGCTAATATTAATAACTCGCTGCGCTGCGTTTATGTTATTTATGGTTCCCATTACTGTAGCTGTTTGAACCGCTTCAGCCTTGTCCATTTCCATGTCAGGCATGTCGCTCATGGCGTGAGTGCTTGGTGCGCTCATACGCTTAAAGTCTGAGTCTTTACTCGACTCAGAGTCTATTAAAAACTGCGCAGCGGTCACAACACGGTCTTCTTTGGTAATGCCCGATAGAATAGCCACCTCATGTTGGCTAATTTGCCCTACTTTTACCGCCACCGATTTAAAACGGCCATTGCCTAAGGCTAGTACTACTCGGTTTTGTGCGCCTGTACGAATGAGTGCTTGCTTAGGTATTACTAGTTGCGGTGAATCACTGTGTGTGTGAATACTTACCTGGGCAAACATATTAGGTTTAAGTAACTCCGCGGTATTTTCAAAACGCAGCCTTACACGTAGAGTACGGTTTTGAGCATTCAGCGCTGGATAAATGTAATCTACTACGCCCTGCCACTGCTTACCTTGAATGTAATCAAGTGTCATTGTAACGGGGAGCCCTTTGCTCACTAAAGCTGCTTGGCGCTCAAATACTTCTGTCTCTACCCATACTTGATCTAATTGAGCGATGCTCATCATTGAGGTGCCAGGCTTAACATAAAAACCCTCACGTATATTAAGCTCATCAAGCACACCGCTTTGGCGCGCGTAAAACGTAATGCTTTGCATCACTTTTTTATTTTTTTCTAAGCGTTCTATAAAGCCATCAGACACATTTAGCGATTCTAAACGCGCTTTGGCAGCCCGGATCAATACGCTGTTTTTTCTATTTACTGCGAGTAAGAATTCTTCTTGCGCGTTCACAAGTTGAGGAGAATAAAGCGTGTAAAGAGGCTCACCAGCACTCACGGGCTCCCCTTGCGCTTTTACAAATAAGGTTTCTATCCAGCCCTCTACGCGGGGGTGAATATGGGTTAACTGATCTTGGTTGTATTGCACATAACCTATTGTATTAATATCGCTTTGTAGTGTTTTAACTTGCACTTTACTGGTTTTAACGCCTAGGTTATTAACCACTTCAGGCGATATTTTTATAGTACCTGGGCTGTCGGTTTCAGCGTTTGCGTACACAGGTACCAGCTCCATCCCCATTGGCGATAACCCTGGTTCATCGCGCCTATAATTACTGTCCATTGGCGCAACCCAATACAGCGGCTTCGCTTTTTTATTATCAGCGGCCGTGGCTAAGTGCTCAGTGTCATCAATCAACCAGCGATTAGCAATAAACATTAATGCAGCGCCAATAAGCAGCGCTACAAGGTATTTTAGGTTAGTTTTCATTGTTTTATCCTTGTAACTCAGCCATTACTAGCGAGTCTAAGCTGGCTGCGTAATAATTTAAGCGAGCAATTGTAATGTGCTTATCTATTTGAATATTAAGGGCGTCTATTTTGGCGTTTAGCTCACTAATACGCGCGCGCATAACATCAGAAAAGTCGCCATCGTCACGGGTGTACGCGTTTAAAGTAGCTTGAGCTTGTTGCGACATTTGCGGTAATAACGTGTTTTGGTAAAGCGTATTGCGTTGCTCAATTCGCTCAAGCTGGCTAACCTCTTTAAAGTACTGTCCTTTTAGGTTTTGTAGCGCCACGCGTTTGTCGGTTTTAATGGCCTCAGCATTAGCAATAGCCGCATTAACTTGCTGATCTTGTCTGTTGTCGGTAAATAAAGGTAAATCAATACTCACCCCCACCGAAAGCAAATCAGCACGCGATTCACCGGCTTGGTTATCAGCACGGTAGCCATAACCCATATTTACGCCAAGTTGTGGTTTATAACTTTGTTTAGCAAGGCTCACTTGTGTGCGTTTAGCGGCTATACGTTGATCTATTGCCACCATAGAGGGATGCGCCATAAGTAACTTAATGAGCTCATCAAGGTCTAAGCTATTAAATTGTGCAAGCGGAGCTGGCGCTGCAAAAGCCTGGCTTAATGGTTGGCTTAATATGTTCTGTGGTAACCACTGGGCTAACCCTTGTTTAGCGGCGTCTAGCTGCTGCGCTAATATAATCAGTTTATCTTCAAGGCGCGTCAGCTCCAATTGTGCGCGAATAATATCTTGTTGGCGGGTTTTGCCTAAACTACTGGAGTAACTGGCTTCGGTAACTTCAATTAGCTGGGTAAACAATGCTTTATCTTGTTCAATTAACGCAATACTTTGCTGCGCTCTGTAGGCATTTAACCACAGTTCCATCACCCTCGCTTTTACTTGCGCCTTTCGCTGCGCCCTCAGCCACGGCTGCTCAAGTGCCTCTTCTTTTATTGCTTGTTGGCTAAGTGCCAGGCTATTACCACGGCTAAAGCTTTGGCTTATACCCAGTTTTAACTGCGTCATATTTTCTTGATCAAATGCAAAACCATCTACGGGTACGCTTTGCAAAC
The DNA here is from genome assembly GCF_030296835.1 of Pseudoalteromonas sp. MM1. NCBI lineage: Bacteria > Pseudomonadati > Pseudomonadota > Gammaproteobacteria > Alteromonadales > Pseudoalteromonadaceae > Pseudoalteromonas > Pseudoalteromonas sp. MM1. Next base: position 3,290,015 of record NZ_AP027922.1, read on the forward strand.
CTATGCTTAATACGGGGTCTGGCAGAGTACCTGCAGCAATACTTTGCGCTGTGGCGGCGGCTTGCTTTTGCTCACTGGCGCTCAGCCACGGCTCGTTATTGAGCGCTAAGTTTATGGCATCCGTTAAATTAAGGGTGGGTACTTTTGCTATGGCATCACTATTAAGTACAGCACCAAATAAGGTGGCGCTCAGTAATACAGCTTTAAAAATTACAGTGCGAGTCATTGCCTGCTCCATCTAAAATTAAAAATAAAAATCTTAAATTAACAAGCAGAACAGGCGCTTTAAGCGAATATAGCTAAATTGCACTCATACCAATGGTGTTGAGTTATTAATTATTTATAGCGACAGTTAAATACAGCGATCACAAGGCATAAATATCGGCATGTAGGTATTCTACATGAGAGGTTTATAACGCTGTTAACGCTTTATTTGCCACGCTAAATGACTAAATAATCAAGTCGATTGGTATCACACCTATCCTGCGTTTAAGCAAACATAGGAGGGCGATATAAGGTATTACTAGGTGGGGAGGATATACCGCTATTGAGCTGGGTAACTTTTTCACTCAATAACGAAAAAGCATTAAATAAGCCCGGGGACGTTAAAATAGAGCTGCTTCCACAGCCATTTATTGGGCAATGACAATCATTTTGAATATCTGCTTCATCACTGCAGCAATCCATTTCCATCATACCTGTATGCAATTTACTCTCGCTCATTACATGTGTGGCATGCTTTGCTGATAGGCTCATATGTGGCATTTCGCACTGCTGATTTACAGACGCAACGGCTTGCCCCACAAACGTAAGTAGTATCACAACAACGAGTAAATTTGAGTAAAAACGCTGCAAAACAAAGCCTATTAAGTAAATTACCTAGTAATAATATTTGAGTTATTGAGCTAACTCAAATAATTAATTTTCTTTTTTAGGCGGGGTAATTAAGCTACTCGCTAAAATAGCAAAAATACAATAAGCACTAAAATACCAAAACCCCTCGCCAAACGTGCTATGCATAATTAGTAAATCGCTACTTTGGCCATGTGCATTGCCTGCCAAATAAGTCACTATTAACGCAATAACAAACACATCCACCATGCTCCACTTGCTCAGTGCGCAAATAACCACACCTAACTTATTTTTAAATCCGCTGGCCGACAAACAGCAATACAGTAGTTGCAGCAATAACTTTAAGCTTGGGATCACAATAGAGAATAACCCAACTAACGCCGCTACAAATAAATTATTATTATTAGCTAGCTCGTTTACGGTTCCCCAAATACTTTGTGTTTTGCTATACGCGTTTATTTCACCCTCTAATTTATCAAGCCCTAACATGCTAGAGAACATCATTAACATACTGCGGGTACGGCCATCGCCTTCCTCAGCCAGCATTTCGATACCTGCTTTGGCGAGTTGCGATTTATCAATGTTGCCCTCAATCGATAATACAGGTTTGGTAACACCAGGAAATAACAGCCCTAATGCAACCACAACACTTAAAATAGATATCCAATTACGCATATTTACTCTGCAATAGCCTCAATAATTTCATCACTATACAACAGTGCATCAAGAACATAATTAAAAATATGCCCTATATGCAAATCACTGTTTATTGCTGGCATTAGTATCGCTATTTTATCCATTTCATCTAGTTCAAACGCCCTAATAAGCGCAAGGCTTTGCCCTAAAATGCCATCATTGTTTAATAATGCCTGGGCAATACTTTTATCCAGCGAAAATTCTTTAACAATAGCTTCAAGGTCTGTATCTAAAATTGCATCCATTACCGAAAACAGCCCAACCAAATAGCCTTGACCAACCAGTGCCGCATGGTTTTGCCCTAACAATAGCGCAATAAACTGCGCTCTGGTTAAGGCAAGTTTTGTGAGTTCTGTGGGTTTATCGGCGCCTAATTCGCTCAGCGCTAAAACGCGAACTAGCTGCCTGATGCTATCCTCTCCTAAATACACAACCGCTTGCGATATAGAGGTAATGGTTAATTTAGTACTGCCCGAACGGGCGTTCGCTAATTTCAATACTCGCGCTGTAATAGCCACATCTTTGGCTACTTGCTTTTGTATTTCATCAAAGCATAAAGATTCTTTTGCCGTAAAGCGCAGTAAATCAAACACAATCACCTTACCCGGCTCCACATCTTTGTAAGTAATCATCTCTGGTCGAGCAAAAAAGTAACCCTGAAATAAATCGCAACCGGCTTGTTTTAACGAATGAAATTCGTGCATGAGTTTCTATGCGCTCAACAATAATTTTTGCATGCGGATTAGCGCGTTTAATTTTTTTATGCGCATATTGGTTTTAATGATTACATCGTCCATTTCAATTTTGATGTAATCAACATGTGCAAGTAATGGCGCCCACTTATCGTCCCCATCGTAATCATCTAAAGCAAACTTGTATCCCTGTTGCTTGAGCGCTTTCACGCGCTGAGTTACCTCAGCTATTTTGTTCGTACGCTCAACGATTTCTAACACGCAATTTTGCGGCACTAATAATTTAGGAAAGTTTTCTAAAATAGTGGCTGAGGAGAGGTTAATAAACGCTAAATGATGTGCTGTAAGTTTATCTGGCCCTAGCATCATCAGTGTATTAAAAAATAAACGACTGGTTGCTTGCTCATCAGATGTTCCCACTGGAAATGCGTTATGTGCTGAATCGCGATAAAGTAGCTCATAGGCAAACACATTCTGTTGTGCATCAAAAATAGGTTGCCTTGCAACAAACTGCGTTAGCTTTTGCCCGTTCTGAAAAATATTTGTGGGATTCACTTAATAAAAACCTATCTTATTTGATGTTGTTTATTACAATTAGGTTATACACTGTAATTCAACTGCTATGAAGATTCTAGAATCATTGCAAACGCGGCAACATTACATAACTCTCAAAATTAAAAGCTTAGTAAAGGTTAGCTATTTGTATTTATTAAAGTTGTTTTTACTTACATTCGCCTTGCTGCTGACAGGCTTTTCTGATGTCGCGCACAGCCAACCCGTATTGAAATATAATATTACTGCATCGGGCAGTCATTACCCCTATTCAACTAATAACCCTAAGCTGCCTGGCATCTTACCTGAAGTTATTGAGCAGGTTTTAAAAACAGCGCACATTAATGCTGAACATGTCGACTTACCCGCTAAGCGAATTACTAAATATTTAAGCGATGGGTTAATAGATTTTGATGTAATCTCTCTCAGCTGGCTCCCTGAAAGTGAGCGAAAAAACTCGCATTATGTTTTTTCCAACCCATTATTATCAGTATCCGAATCTATTATATCGTCAGCCCAAAATACTCAACAATGGCAAACTGTAGCAAGCCTTCAAAATAAAAATGTCGGCACCGTTTTGGGTTATTATTATCACAATGATAAAGAGTTTAACCGTGTAGACTTTCCCTCTGAAAAAGAGTTGATCACCGCTTTAAATCTCAACCGTGTAGATGTTGCGATTGCTGGAGACTTACCGGCCTTATATTGGGCAAATAAGCTAGGTATTGAAATTGCTTTTGGAGCTCAACATTCATACGGCTTAATGCGGATCAGGCTTATTAGTAAGCATGCTGATTTACTCCCAGCAATAAATATCGCAATTGACACTCTAAATAAAGAAGGCTTTATCAAGCAAGTAGAAGATAAATATATGCAAAGTATTCCCACACAAAATTTAAGGGATTAGTATCCTCCCTTGGCTTAGCTAGGGTATAATACGGCCAAATGTAAACCCCTTCCTATATAAGAACGCCTTATGAGTATTGAAAAAGCCTTAATCGAGCGCAGTAATAACCAGTGTGAATTATGCAGCGCAACCGAACACTTATCTGTTTACGAAGTGCCTCCTGTTACCGAAACCCACTCTGACAAATGCATTTACACCTGCCAAACCTGTAAAGATCAAATAGAAAACAATAGCGAGCTTATCCCAACACATTGGCATTGTTTAAACGACAGCATGTGGAGCCAAACACCTGCCGTACAAGTGGTGGCTTACAGAATGTTAACGCGTTTAGCTATTGATAATGGCTGGGCACAAGATGCGCTAGATATGATTTACCTAGAAGAAGATACCCTAGCGTGGGCCAAAAAAGCGCTTGCTGTAGAAGACGATATAAAACACGTAGACAGTAACGGCGTAGTGCTGCAAGCTGGCGATACCGTTACTTTAATTAAAGACTTAGACGTTAAAGGCAGTAGCTTAACCGCCAAACGCGGCACAGCAGTACGCAATATAGGTTTAACAAATAACCCTGAACACATTGAAGGGCGAGTAGACGGCCAACGTATTGTAATTTTAACAAAGTTTGTAAAAAAATAGCGTTAAAGCATTATATTAAGGCGCAATAGCGCCTTTTTTGTGCCTTAAAAAATTAAGCCATTATTAAGCTCCTCCCCCCTACACTTACCCACAATATAGGAATAAGGAGCACAAGTATGGCAAAGCAGCAATTTAAGTGTCAAAAAAGCACATTTACAGGCTTAAGTTTATTAGCTCTAAGCGCACTAGCATTAGCAGGCTGTGAAAAACCAACGAATGAATCACAACCCACAGCACAACAAAAAAGCGTTATGGGCTTAACCACCCAAGTGAGCTATAAAGATCGCAGTATGCCGCGCCCTGGCTCACAACTGATTGTAACGCTCTCAGATGTGTCAAAAGCAGATGTAAAAGCTGAAATAATTACTCAACAAGTGGTTGATATAAATAAAGCGCCACCCTATACCGTGGAGCTTGCTTATGATAACAACAACATTGTTGATAAACACCGCTATAACCTAACAGCGAGAATCATTAATAAAGACAAAGTTCTTTATACCAGCGCAAGACAATATAACCCTTTTAAAAATGCCGAATCAGGTTTTCTTCACGAAATTGAGCTTGAAAAAGTTACCGCCCCTAAGAATGATGTAACGCTTACCAACACATACTGGAAAGCCGTAACAATTAATGCGCAAACAGTCAGTGTAAGAACAAAAGAGCCATTTATACAATTTGATAAAGATAACCGCGTTAACGGCTTTTTAGGGTGTAATAACGTCAATGGCAGCTATAGCACAGAGCAACATTCAATTTCGTTTAGCCAATTGGCAAGTACAAAAAAAATGTGCTCACAAAGCATGGAGCTAGAAGCCGCTATGTTAAATATGCTCAATAACACGCAAAAGTGGGCTATAGAAGGCGAGTCTTTAGCGTTAAAAGATAGCAGTGGCAACACGCTTGCCACCTTTAATGCGGTTTATTTTAATTAAGTAAAAGCCCAACAGGGCTTTTACTTTACATAATGGCAAGCAGTTACTCGTCGACTAACTGCTCGCTTCTATAAAAGCCGCTAGAGTCACTTAAAAGCTCAACTAGCTCAGGTAATACGCTGTCCATGGTTTGTTTTAATTTCCATGGCGGGTTAATAACAATCATACCTGATGCCGTCATACCGTGTACGTCAGTATCCGCTTGTGTGGCTAACTCAAATAATTGAATATTACGCATACCTGAGTCAATGAGCCCTTGCTCCATATTATTGATGCGCGCTCTATCAACAACGGGATACCAAATCATATATGTGCCAGTAGCAAAACGCTGATGCGCCTTAACTAATGTGCTAATTACAGTATCGTAATCGTCTTTTATCTCATAAGGCGGGTCAATAAGCACACATGCACGGCGTGAAGCTGGCGGGAGTAATCCTATTAAACCGGCAAAACCGTTTTCGCCACGAACGCGAATCGAGCGCTTGCCTTGCATGTTTTGCTCAAGTAACTGCAAATCGCGCGGGTGTAATTCAAAAAACCAGCCTTTATCTTGGCGGCGTAAGTAATGCTCGGCAATTTTTGGCGAACCAGGGTAAAACGCCAGTTCGTCCCCACCATTAAACGATTTAATTAATGCAATATAATCGTTTAGCGCCTCGTGCTCACTGCTATGCTGCCAAAGCTTAGCTATGCCCTCTTTGTATTCTTGTGTTTTTTGGGCATCAGATGAACTTAACTCAAAAAACCCCGCACCTGAGTGAGTATCAATGTAATCGAGGGGTTTATCTTTAATGGTTTGGTATTGAAGTACCTGTGCAAGTACCAAATGTTTAAGCACATCGGCGGGATTACCTGCATGAAAAGAGTGTCTGTAACTAAGCATTGTTAATTTTCGCTATACGCAATTTAATATCGGCAGTGAACCACAAGCTCCGTATTTTGGCAACCTATACACCGCTTAACGAGTAGTTAAGTGAACCATTTATGAACAAAAAAGCCACTACCCTGAATTATCACTTAATAAACAATAAAATTGTGCTAAAACCACCGTAAATGCTGGCAAAACAACACACTTTGCTTTACATTTGCATGACATTAATTACAGTTATATGAGCGCCTTTATGAACAACACAACTCTTCAACAACTCGAACAACTGATCGACTCACTTATCGAACGCAACAACCAATTACAAACAGATGTTGCTAGCTTAAAAGAGCAAAATGCAAAATTAAGTGACGAAAACGAAATTTTACAACTAGAAGCCCTTGAAAACGAAGAAAAGCAAAAAGATGCTAGCTCTACGTTAACTGGCTTACTTGATAAACTACAAAGCGCACAACAGGCAAGCTAATGTCTGAGCTGCAAAACCAGCGGGTCACAGTTGAGTTGCTAGGTAAAGAGCAGCAGTTTGCATGCCCTGTTGGGCAAGAAGATGCATTAATAGCAGCAGCACAAAATTTAAATGACTTGGTTGAGCAAACAAAGCAACGCTCATCAGTTCGCAACGAACAACAAGCGATACTTTTAGCAGCACTTACACTCAGCCACGAGTTGCTAGAAGCTAAAACGCATGCCAGTGTAGAGCAACAGCAGCAAGATCAACTCATTGATAAACTCAGCCAATGCTTGGCGAGTGACCCAATAAAAAAATAAAAAGCGCCCCGTGCGCTTTTTGTTTATTATGAGGGTAAATAAATGCTGCGCAGAGACACACAATGATATTAAAGCCCCGTTTAGTAACTATAATCATCGCCCTTTTTATCCCCCTTAGCCTATTTTCTTACTCTAGTCAGGCAGCGGTTACTTGGCAGCAAATAAACGAGAATGTGCAATTTTTAAAACAACAAGATAAGCTACGTTTTTACGACTCTAACCAAGTGCTCATAGAGGGCGAACAATGTGCGCTAATGGTTGATGCAAGCGGAAACTTTGCAGCTGTTGAAGCACTGGCAAAACAATTAAAAAAGCACCTTAAAACCCCATTATGTTATTTGGTTGCGACCCATTTTCATGACGACCATTTACTCGGCATGGCCGTATTACAAAACGCCTTCCCAAAAGCGCAGCTAATAGTGCATAAACAAGTCGCAGATGACTTTGCAATTTACCAAAAAGCCTACCAAGACAAACTCGCTGGGTATGAAAAAAGCATTGAACTGAGCTATCAACGATTAGCCACACTGCCGGCGCAAGAGCAAACACAATGGCGAGAAAAGCTTAGCCTTGCAAAACAACGCTTTCTACGCTGGAAAACATTTAGCTTAAATAAACCACTCACAGCTATTAGCCAACAAAAAACCATAGATTTAGGCAACTTTAAGGTTCAAATAGACCCAGAGCTGGCGCACACTAATGGGGACTTAACCCTAACTACAAACAACGGAAGCGTACTGATTGGTGGCGATATTGTTGATTGGTTACCATACCCAGGCCATGGCGAACTGCAAAATTGGCAAGCCTTACTTGAGCGCTATATTAATCAGCCTAATTTGCGTACAATACTTCCCGGCCACGGCGGGGCGCTTGAAAAAGAGCAACTTGAGCAGCCTTTATTGTTTTTAACAAATTTAATAACGCACGTTAAAAACAATAAAAAACAAACGCTTGAGAAACTTACTGCGAGTTTTCCTGCGGATATTTTAGCGCCATATAAACAAGAGGCGCTCAATACAAAATCGAGCCAGTTATTTTTACAAGCAGGGCTTAAGCGCGCCCAATTAACTCAGCACACGGAATAGTGTTAACAAATAAAGGTATTTTTAAAAGAGATGATAATTCGCGGATTGTGTTTAATTTGTGTGTGTATTTTAATGTTTGGTTGTCGCTCTACAGAAAATGCAGAGCCTGTTGAAGCACCACAGATTTTCACGCACTTTGAGCCAAGCTACGAAAAACAAATTGAATTTGAGCCTGTAGAGCCAAAACAATTTCAGCAAGCCAACCCTGCGCCGCCACTAAAAGCAAAAAAAACAATCTTAAAAAAACGCCCCGCGAAAGCTGAAAACCTATGGATGCATATTGCCAACAACCTACACTTTACGGTGTATCAAAATCGCGCCTTAAAAAAGCGCATTAACTGGTATTTAAAACAACCCAACTATTTACCCACTGTAAATAAACGCGCCGCGCCTTATTTGTATCATATAGTAAAAAAAATTGAGCAAAAGCGCCTACCTATGGAGCTGGCTTTATTGCCTTTTGTAGAAAGTGATTTTAGACCCACCATTGCCTCATCGCAGCAAGCTGTAGGCGTTTGGCAGCTAGTGGCGGCCACAGCACACCATTTTGGGGTTAAATCCGATCAGTGGTATGACGGTCGACAAGATGTACTTGCCTCAACCGATGCCGCACTTGAATACCTCAGCTATTTACACAAACGCTTTGATGGCGATTGGCTACATGCGCTAGCGGCTTATAACAGTGGTGAAGGCCGAGTGAAACGAGCCATTGAGCGAAATAAAAAACGCGGTAAAAGTACCGATTACTTTTCTTTAAAGCTACCAAAAGAAACCGCCGACTACGTACCTAAACTATTAGCGCTAAGCTACTTAGTTAAACACCCACAAAAAGGCTTTAAGCGTCCTAAACTGGCTAATAAACCAATAACAACGCAAATGAATGTTGGCCAACAGTTTGATTTTTCGGTCATAGCGAAACTCTCTGGGGTTGGCTCAAAACAGTTGCACGCGCTTAACCAGGGTTATTTAAAAAATCAAAGCTCGCCTAATGGCCCCCACTCATTGCTTTTACCTATTGGCCAAGAGGCTCTGTTAAAAAGCCAATTTTTTAAGTCGAATTTTGCAGGTGAATACATCGTTAAAAAAAATGATACGCTGTACAGCATTGCACGGCGCTTTAGCATGTCGGTAAACGCGTTAAAGCAGCTCAATGGCAAACAAAATAATATGATAGGCATAGGTGAAAAGCTGCTGGTTGGACAGCCTAAAACGCTCCCAAAATCGCTTACTATAGATTATCAAATTAGTCCTTATTTAGAGCCACAAGAAGTTGTGATCCCCACTCTAGAAATAGACTATGAAGTAAAACAAGGCGATAGTTTGTGGAGCATTAGTCAGCTTTACGAAGTACCACACAGTGATTTAGCTAAATGGAACAATTTAAGTGCATCAAGCATTTTAAAGCCAGGCACGCAATTAACGCTATTTATTCCCCAAGCAGAAAAACCCAAACAGTCGCAGCCAAAACAAGATTTACTGCAAGATCTACAAAAATCACTTATTCAACCACGCTGAGTTTATAAAGCTCGGCAATTCGCGTAAAATCGCCCTTTAACATACTCAAAAACGTAAAAGAGACAAGCATGCAAATTAGCAAAAATTCAGCAGTTGAATTTCATTACACATTAAGCGAAGCGGGCGAGCAACTAGAAAGCAGTGTAAACCACGCACCGCTTAGCTATATTCATGGCAGCGAAGGCATGCTTCCTGGCTTAGAAAAAGCCCTTGAAGGCAAAGCTGCTGGCGATAAGTTTAGCGTAACACTTGAGCCTAGCGAGTCATACGGTGAGCGCGTTGACGATTTAATTCAGCGTATTCCGCTTAAGCACCTACAAGGCGATGTAAAAGTGTGGAAACCAGGTATGACTGCAATGGTGCACTCAAACCAAGGACAACACCAGGTAACATTAGTTAAAGTAGGCCGCTTTAATGCAGATTGCGATTTAAACCACCCATTTGCAGGCAAAACGCTAACGTTTGATTTAGAAGTGGTATCTGTTCGTGAAGCAACCAGTGAAGAGATTTCGCATGGCCATGTTCACGCTGAAGGCGGCTGCGGTCACTCTCACTAATCACACACCTTAAATTAGGAGCAAGTATGTCTAAGGTTGCTATTGTTACAGGCGGTACAAAAGGCATTGGATTAGCAGTTGTAAAACGCTTTATTGAAAATGGCTACACGGTGCACAATTTGGATATTGAGTACAGCGAGCTGGGGGTTTTTCACCAATGCGATGTGAGTAATGTTAGTGCTGTAAAAGCATGTATTACGGCCATTTGTAAACAAAGCCCACGCATAGATGTACTTGTATCTAATGCCGGTAAACATTTAAGTGCAAATATAGAGCACACCGATGAGGAAACTCTCGATGCACTTTTTGCACTTAACGTTAAAGGCGCATACGCGGCAGTACAAAGTGTACTGCCAAGTATGAAAGCACAAAACAGCGGTGCTATTATTTTAGTTGCCTCAGATCAAGCAATTATAGGTAAGCAAAATTCGTTTGCTTATAACCTTACTAAGCATGCTCTTGCTTCTATGGCAAAAACCACAGCGCTTGACTACGCCCAATTTAATATTCGTGCTAATGCGGTATGCCCAGGGACAATAGAAACCCCTCTATTTCATAACGCGATAGATGCTTATTGTAAAAAAAGCGGCGCTAATAAGGCCGATATAGTGGCAGAAGAAGCAAGCCTTCAACCACTAAACCGCTTAGGCCAAGCTGATGAAGTTGCCGCGTTAGTTAGCTTTTTAGCAAGTGACGATGCCAGTTTTATAACCGGTAGTCTACAAAGTATTGATGGCGGCTATACCACACAATGAGCATATGCCGATGAGCCTTAAAATTATTGACCCCCATGTTCATTTTTTTAACCTTGCCGAGGGGCAATATACGTGGCTGCAAGGCGAAAACCCACCAGCATGGCCAAATTTAGAGTTAATAAAACAACCTATTAGTGAAAAAAAGCTACTAGAGAGCAGTGACTTTACCCTCGCCGGCATAGTACATATAGAGGCAGGTTTTGATAACAACGCCCCCATTAACGAACTTAATTGGCTAACGGCGCATTTAAAAAAGCTCCCCTTTAAAGCCATTAGTTACGCACAGTTAGATTGCGCACCTGTGCAATTTGCAAAAGCAATAAACGCCCTTGCCCACCCCCATTTAATCGGCATACGGGATATAACCGAAGGCGCAGGTGCACAGCGATTATTAAACCCCGCTTGCTTTAATAATTTGCAATCCCTTTGCCAGCAAGGGCTGCATTATGAAGCCCAGTTTGAGCTTGAAAATACCGCAATAGCTGCTCAGCTTGCTAGTTACGCTAAGGCGCTGCCTCAGCTAAAAATAATAATAAACCATGGCGGCTTACCTAATAATATTAATAACTGGCAGCAAAGCATTCGTATGCTAAGTGCTCACAATAATATAGCGATTAAGTTTTCGGGTTTTGAGCTTTTAGCGTTAAATTTACAACAGCAACAATACTGCTTTGAAACTATGTTCTCGTACTTTGGCGAGCAGCGAATTATGTTTGCGAGTAACTTTCCGGTTTGCCAAATTAACGCAAGCTATAATGATGTTTGGCATAGCCATCAAGCTTTGTGTAAAACAAATACAATATGGCATAACCTTAGCTACGCAAATGCTAAGTATTTTTATAATATGTAGGGCGTGTTGAGCTATATTAAATTTAACCACTTACGTAAATGCGGCAATGACTATGACATTACATTCGCGATTATCAGCCCTTGGCATTTTAACTATTTTAAGTGGTTGCGCATCTAACACACAGCCGACCCCTAAGCTGCACCATGCCTTACTCAGCGAGCCAAATAGCCAAGCGGTAGAGCGTGTTATAGAGCGCCTAATGCATATAAAAAATGTCAGGCTTGCTGACAATGTGTTTATTCACACCAGTACCTTTACTCTTAAAAACACAAACCGTAGCGATATAAGAGCCAATCAACAGCTTAACTTTCCCGATCAATTCGAGTTAATGATAAACAATCGTCGCTGCTATATACGCCACCTTGATAGTAAAGCCACCGCTGAGATAAAAGGCGTTACGTGTACAAGTAATCTTGCCAATTAATCCCATAAAAATATTTAAATATTATTGCTCATATTGGTGATGGTAATACAGCTATAAAAAAGCCGGTAAGTGAGCTATCACTTACCGGCTTTTACTTTTAGACAATAGTATTTAAATAACGCTTAGGCTATTTAATTTCTACACGCTGCGAGCGCATTACAATCTCATCATTCAATTCAATGCCTAAGCCTGGCTCTTCTGATACTTCAAAAAAGCCATTTTTTGGCTGTGGATCTTGTAAACACAGCTCTCGGTTCCACTTTTTAATGGCATATGTATGATGCTCATGAATCAAAAAGTTAGGAATAGCGGTCTCTAAATGTAACGATGCGGCAGTAGCAACAGGCCCACCACATACATGCGCTTGAATACGCACATCAAAAATATCGGCGTAGTCACATACTTTTTTAGTTTCAGTAAAACCACCACATAAACCAATATCGGGTTGAAGTACATCAATGCTTTGATCTTCTAAATAGGGGCGCACACCCCAGCGATTGTATAAACGCTCACCACCAGCAATCGGCACTGCCACTTTATCGGCTACTTTTGCATGTAAAGAATGGTTTAAGTAGTTAACGGGTTCCTCGTAGTACATACAATCAAACTCTTCGGCTATTTCACCAATTTGTATAGCAGAGGTCGCGCCAGGTAAGCTGTGGCATTCAAAAATAATATCCACTTCATCACCCACCGCTTCACGTATAGCTTGCATACGGGCACGGTACAACTTCATTTCACCACGAGAAATAATTTTAGTACGGTCGTAATATGTATTGCCGTCTTTATCGTATTGGATAGGGTCAACTTTTACTGCATCATAACCTTCGCCAATCGCTTTTAAGGCTGCTTCTGCGTATTCTTGCGGCTGTACTAACGCTTTAAATTCGCTATCCCAGTCAAACTGTAGCTGCGATGCGTAAGTACGTAGCTTATCGTTTACTTTACCGCCCAGTAATTGATATACCGGTAAGCCAAGTGCTTTACCTTTTATATCCCAAAGTGCTGTATCTATGGCGCTCATTGCTGCATAAACAACAGGGCCGCCACCTAAACCCCAAAAGCTTTCGCGTAACATACGCGACCATAACTTTTCGGTTTGAAATGGGTCGTGCCCAATTAAAAAAGCATCAGCCATTTCTTTGATCATTGCCGCTGCTGCACTGTGGCCTAAATCGTAAGCTAACCCAGCCTCACCTACACCACTGATACCTTCATCGGTATGAATACGTACGAAAACCGGCGTCCAGGCTGGACGCTCTGGGCAATGAATATCAAAAACTTCTACGCGATTTACTTTCATTAAAATTCCTTATTAGCCACACAGGCTATTGTGCAAAACTGGGATCAAGTCGGTACGCTTTTCGCAGCATGGCAGGCCACGCTAGTTGCCCACCTGTGCTACCGCTATGTACCACATTAGCTTGGTTATAAATATTGTCGATAATCGGCTGCGGCACGGGAATAACCTCTTGTGAGCTGGCTTGTAATGCCAGCTGAATTTCGCAGGCGCGTTGCAAGTCATAAAAACGCATAAAGGCATCGCCTACGGTTGGACCTACGGTTAAGCCCCCATGATTTACCAATAGCATATGATTGGTACTGCCTAAATCATCTTGTAATACCTTACGCTCGTCATCATTTACAGCCAGCCCTTCATAGCCATGGTACGACAGTGAAGGGAGCGAAAACATAGAGTATTGGCTTAGTGGCAATAAACCATTTTTTTGTGTAGCAACGGCAATGGTTTCTTTGGTATGTAAGTGAATAACGCAATGAGCATCTTCACGTACTTCATGAATGGCGCTATGAATAGTAAAACCCGCTGGGTTAATACTAAATGGAGTATCGTCAATAATATTGCCGTGCAAATCAACCTTCACCAGATTTGATGCAGTTACTTCGTCAAATGTTAAGCCAAATGCATTTACAAGGTAGTGATCAGTGCCAGGTAAACGTGCCGATAAATGCGTGTATATTAAATCCCCCCAACGAAAATGCTCTACTAATCGGTAGCAAGCTGCTAAATCTACGCGCAATTGCCACTCTTGCTCCGACACTTTATTTTTTAAATCTAGTTGGGGTAAATCGATCATAATCAGCCTTTTAAAATACGTACAACAACACAAGTACGAATAGATGTTTAGAAGTCTAAAGCAGTATTAATTTTATAGCAAACACAAACAAAACAGCCACACAATTGTGTGGCTGTTTACGCTGCGCTTTAATTTAAAACGATAGTACGTTTTAAACGCGGTGCTTTATTTTACCTTTGAAAGGTAGTCTGCAATGGCTTCAAACTCTTCATCCGTTACCGTTGCAATCATTGCTTTCATTGCAGCAGTCATACCATTGCTACGCGCGCCCGATTTAATATCTTTCATTTGGGCAACTAAATAGTCTTTATTTTGACCATTAATTTTAGGGTATGCGCCCATAATAGGTGCTTTACCTTCTGCACCGTGGCATGTTTGACACATTTTTTGGGTGTAAAGGGCTTCGCCATCAGCAGCGGCGGCGTTAAACGAAAAACTTGCGGCTAAACTAATACCCGCGCCTACTATTAGTGCTTTCATCTTGCTCATTATATTCACTCTTCTTTTTGACGGTTAGAAAATAGTCTATTGATTGTAGTAAACAATCTAGTAAAAAGCATACGTATCAATTTACGTTAGGCGATCAAACAAACATGACTACGTTTTCAGCCATTGTTGTTAACTTTAGCAAACAATACTGAACAGACACTTACCATACTAAATCATCTGGTACTTCAAAGTCTGCATATGGGTCGTCTTCATCTTTTGGTTTGTTTTCAGGTTCCACATGAAAAACAATGTACTTTTCATCAACTTCTGCGACTTTACGCGCCGGCTCATCATCGAGTACGTAAAATTGCCCTTCCAGTACACAAATAGCTAAACGGCCACCCGATAACGCTTTTTGGGTTTTCTCGTTTACGTCTATCCCTTTTACTTTGTTATCGTAAGTAAAATTAAAGGTACGCTCACCGCGGATAGAGTCTTGGTTATGGTGCTCAAGTATTTGCTTAACACGAGCAACTTGCTCACGTTGCTTAAGCTCTTCTTGGCGCGACTGGTTAAGTTCCTCAGCCTTTTTTTGCTGCTCTAATTTAGTTTGCTGTATGTGCTTTTGCAGATCGCTTGGGTTACTGGTAGCCCCTTTTTTTTGCTTTTTTTGTTGCTTACGTTTTTCTGACTTAGCAACTTTAGCTTTGTGCGATGTTGTTAACCCTGCTTGCAGCAATTGGTCTTGTAATGAACCCATGGCTTTGTTCCACTAAAAACTTATATTAGGTTTATTTTAATCACCAACGAGTACAAATAACAGTGCTATTAGCATTAATCTAGCAAAGGGCTGAATATACATTTTGATTTAGCGCAATTGTTGATGATTTAAGCTATGAAATATAAGCCATTTTTCATATACTTTGGCTAACTTATCAGCTTATATTTTAAGCCTTAAAATGCGCTTTGCTCACTTACTTATTTGCTCGGTGTTTATATTTTTTGTACTGTACGCACCTCAACCTTTATTGAGCTTATTTGCTAGCGAATTTAACGTGTCTCCTGCGCTCGCCGGCAGTTTAATGAGTGTAACCATGTTGCCTTTAGCAATAGCTCCTTTTATTTATGGGCTATTTTTAGCCAAGCAAAACCCACTTATTATTTTACGTATCGCTATGTTTATTTTAGGTGTGAGCTGCATACTGTTTACAGTGGCACCAAGTTTTGAGCTATTACTTTTAGTACGCTTTATACAAGGCTTAACCTTACCCGCCGCACTTACCGCGATGACAAGCTACATTGGTATACGTTATAGCGCAGATACCTTACAAAAAAATATGACCTTATACATAGGCAGTACCATAGCTGGGGGTTACTTTGGCCGAGTATTAGCTGCTTTATTTAGTGATGTATGGTATTGGCAAAGTTTTTATTATGTTATATCCATTGTGCTTATTGGCCTAGCTATCAGTATAAAGCCCACGCGCTTTGTGGTATCTAATCAATCAGCACTTACACCGCTAACGTATATTAAACAGCTAAAAGATGCGGCAGTACTAAAATTGTATGGTGCCGTTTTTTGTATGTTTTTTTGCTTTGCGGCCTTATTAAATTACCTACCCTTTATTTTGCAAAACACCTTTTTAATTACAAATACCCGCGATATAGGTTTAGTGTACAGCGGTTATTTAATTGGTGCTTTAGCCTCTATTGCAACACCTTGGCTTGCTAAAAAAGCGCCTTCGCCTTGGTATTTACTTGCTGCGGTTTTTATCGTGTATAACTTAAGCATTGTGTTACTTATAAGCCAGCAACTGAGTGTGTTTTTAATCGCATTTACGATATTTTGTGCTGCTATGTTTGTTATTCACTCAAGTGCAGCTCCGCTCGTTAACAAGATTAGCAAAGCACCTGCAAGTGTAACGAATGGCGGGTATGTATCGTTTTATTATAGTGGCGGGGCGCTGGGCTCGTTATTACCAGGTATTGTTTATCAACACTCAGGGCAAACTGCATTTATGCTTTGCTTACTGAGTGTGTGTTTTATTGGTTTAGTCTTAGTCACCCTAGGCTATCGAGAAGGTAAAAACATGACCCGAGGCTGATGCCCTGTATGCTCAAAAAATGTGTTTAAATCATTTTTTGTAAGTAACCAAGTTTGGGTGTTTTCAAACGGGTGGCAATGAAACAGCTCATTAAACCAAATATCTTGATCAAGCCACAAAGTAACGTTACTTTGTTTATCGTTTGCTAGGGCAAGCATAGACACGCAGCCGGGCACTACTTTTAAATAACGTGCTAACCGCTCGCTAGAAGCAAACCCCAACCGAGAAAGCCCCTGTTGCTTAGATAGGGCTTTTAAATCAAGCTGTTTATCGTGTGCGGTAATTACTAAAAAGTGCTTTTTGCCTTCGTTATCACGCAAAAACAAATTTTTAAGTCGTGTACCTGGGCGCTCCACCATCAATGCATCGGCATCTAAACTGGTGTGTAACGCAGGGTGCTCTATGACATCGTAATTTATACCTAATTGCGCTAACAACTGTGCAAGCTTTGCTTTATCGGCCAACATACTACAAACAACGCCCTCTTAGCTGCACACTTAAGTCACGCCATAGCACTTGTGTAATTTCGTGTTTATTTTCACAATAGTTATTTTCACTGAGAGTTTCGTTTAAAAACCTGACAGCTTCATCCTCAAGCTTAAGTTTTAACACACTAGAGTCTTCGAAGTGTTCTTGTTCTATGTAACGCTTTACATCAGAGCGGCTCGGTCTTTTTTCGCCTCGCCCGCCGTTATTTAAGTTTATGTTACTGCGATGCTCAGCCTTCACCGATACAACATAAGCAAATATTTTGTTACCTTGCTCATCCACGTTCTCATAAAACTGCTTGTTATTTATTTCATAAGGAGGCGCTTCATTACTTGCACAGCCAGCAAGTAGCAAAGCAAGTATACAGATACTTTTTTTCATTGTTTTTGTCGTTTCGCGAGGTATTTTGCATGAGTCTATCAAAAATAAACGATAACAGTTAAATATTGCTAAAAAATACTTGACCAATTTTATAAAAATATTTAAAGTTCACCCCGCTTGGAACTCAGCAGCCAAGCAATTACAACTATGTAATTTAGGAATGTGGGGCTATAGCTCAGCTGGGAGAGCGCCTGCCTTGCACGCAGGAGGTCAGCAGTTCGATCCTGCTTAGCTCCACCACTTTCCTACTCTTCTATTACTTCCTACTTTTCATCGTTTTATTATTCTTTTATCTTCTACACAATAACTTTTATATTTGCTCATTCCTTGTTTGTTTAGTTTTTGTTGACTATAAATTACCTCATCTGTAGTAATCATACTTTTGGCTTAAACAATGGATTCCCCTAAACGCACCACGTTAAAAAAGCTCGCTATTATTGGTTTAACCACGGGCGTTGTTACCCATATTCCTTATGTGTTTGCCCGAAAAAAAGTAACCCTAAGAGTCTTAGGAACCCATGTCACGCTACAAGAAGCCATTCGTAAACAAGCAATGCTTGATTTAGGCATAAATATAGAATTCTCCCCTGCCGGTAGTGCTGCCGTATTGCAAAAAGCCTCCATGGAACCAGATTCATTCGACTTATACGAGCAATGGTCAAACAGTATTAATGTACTTTGGAGAGCAGGGTCTATTCAGCCCATAGAAAAAAAGCGACTCACCTATTTTAATGAAATAAATCCTCTTACTAAAACGGGTAAACTCACTCCTGATGCAAAGTTTGGTGCTGGCGACGCCCCTTATAAATTACTCAATGTACAGGAGGACGGTACACTAAGCGCAAACGAAAGCGATCACATTAGCTTTTTACCTTATGTGCATAATGTGGATTCTTTTGGTTATAACACAGCTAAGATCAAGCCCGGTATTGCCTACGAAACTGAAAGCTGGGGCTGGTTACTTGACGATGCCCACCAAGGTAAAGTGGGTATTGTAAATGCACCTACCATTGGCTTATTCGACCTTGCTTTGGCAGCACAAAGCAAAGGTTTAATCACATTTAAAGATATTGGTTCAATTACTCGCTCCGAGCTTGACCGTTTATTTAGCATTTTAATTGACTATAAACGCCAAGGACATTTTGCAGGTTATTGGAACTCCGTGCCTGAGTCAGTTGAATTTATGAAAAGCCAACGCGTACACATAGAAAGTATGTTTTCCCCTGCTGTGGCCGCTCTCAATAGTCAAAATGTTAACGTGAGGTTTGCTGCCCCAAAAGAGGGCTACCGAGGCTGGCATGGGGTAATGTGTTTATCATCGCAGGTTAATAATAACCAAAAAGATGCCGCCTACGATTATATGAACTGGTGGCTCTCGGGGTGGGCGGGTGCATTTATTGCTCGTCAAGGGTATTACATTAGTAACCCACAGCGCTCAAAAGCAATGCTTTCACCAAGCGAGTGGGATTACTGGTACTTAGGAAAGCCCACTAAGGTTGACTTACTAAATACCCAAAAACAGGTCGCAGTAAAAACCGGTGAACAGCGCAATGGCGGAAGCTATTTAAAACGTTTAAGCAATGTTGCAGTTTGGAATAGCGTAATGCCGACTTACGACTACAGTTTGCAAAAATGGTATGAGTTAATAAGTAGATAATGATAACCCATTCAATAAAATCAAAAATTATAATTGCCTTATGCGCATTAATTACCTTATTAATTTTGCAAAGCTACTTATTTAATTATTCGCAAAAAGTCCTTTTTGAGCTACAAAATGCGCAGCATAAAGCATTATTACAAAGCGAGTCTGTTATCCGTTTAGAAAATGATGTGATCTCCTTACAAAGCCAGGCCATTGCTTATCTAGATCATGCCAATAGCAATACCATTGATAAACTTAATATGCACTTATATGCTGCAAAAATGGATTTAGACACGCTAAGTACACATCTCAATGATCATGATGAAAGCTATCAAAACAAAATAAAGCGGCTTAATGATTACTTAAAAAATTATCACGATACATTTAATCGCGTAGTCATTAATAGAACCAAACGAGAGCAGCTGTATGTTTCGCAGTTCAAACAGCCTATTGAAGCGTTAAAAGCACAACTTAATGAACTTAAAAAAAACACGCTGACCAGCCAGCAAAATAAAATAGTGAATACCCTTTTAACTATTAGCAATATAGAACAAGCAGCAAGCAATTACTTACACAAGCCAAATTATGATGAAGCACAAAATGTGCAAGATAACCTAGCACACTTAAATACCCTACTTGCAAGTATTGAAGCCACTAATATTAACCTAGTTAATAATACTGACGAGCTTGAGCAAGCGTATAGCCAATTAGTTATTTTAACGCGCAGTTATACGTTTTCGATAAATGTAGTTTTAACGGGAATAGAAAACGAGCTACTTTATCTAGCCAAAAAAATCAGAGATATAGAGAAGCAAAAGCTCACTCAGACTGAGCAGCAACTACGAGAACACGTGCTAAAAAGCACAGAAATGGCAAACATTTTTGCAGCTTTAATTACTATAATTATCACGTTAATCACCTTTTTTATTTTTAACTCTGTTATTAAGCCTATAGCGCAATTAACCAAACTGCTCAAAGACATGAGCAATGAAAAACAAGTTACACTTACTAGTAATAAGCACCATCAAAATGAAATTAATTCAGTTATTACTGCAGCCAATGCACTGTATTTAAAAAATAAACAAACAAAAGCATTGTTAGCTGAAACTCAAGCACTTAATACTAAAATGGAATTAATGAACAAGGAACTGACTGTTGCCATGACTCAAGCGAAAAATGCTAACCAAGCAAAAGGCGACTTTGTTGCTAATATGAGCCATGAGCTACGCACGCCAATGAATGGTATTTTAGGAATGCTACAGTTATTGCAGAGCAGCGCCCTCCCAGCAAAGCAAAAACACTATGCAGATAAAGCCTTTTCAAGCGCTCAAAACTTACTGCAAATTCTTAATAACGTGCTCGATTTTTCAAAGCTTGAGTCTGACAAAGTAAAGCTTGAATCAATTCCTTTTACTTTGCATACCGTGGTTTCTAATGTTAAAAACTTATTCTCGGTCAACGCTAAACAAAAAGGGTTACATCTTAATTTTGTACTGCATGTTGATGCAGGGCTCGAATTGCTTGGCGATCCGCTTTATTTAAGCCAAATCATCAATAATTGTGTGGGTAATGCTATTAAATTCACAGAGCGCGGTGAAGTAACAATCACTATTGAGGCCATCACACAAGATAAGCAAAATATACAGTTACGTTTTGGTATAAAAGACACAGGCATAGGCATGACGCCAGAGCAAACCGAATCCATTTTTGACTCGTTTTACCAAGGCGACTCGAGCACAACCCGTAAATATGGCGGCACTGGATTAGGTTTAACTATTTGTAAACAGCTTACTAAGTTACTAGGCGGGGAAATACAAGTAAGAAGCACACCAAACCAAGGGAGCGAATTTTATTTTACACTCCCGTTTAAAATGACGAGTCAAGAAGCACTTAAAAAACATGCATTACTTATAAGTCCTGATAAAAATCAGATAAAGTCGCTAACTAAATTGTTAAGTAACGCCGATATTACTGCAGAAAGTACCCAAGAACCGCTTCGTGCAATTGCAAAAATGTCTCAACCTAGCAGTCCTTTTAATATTGTGCTTATTGCTTTGCCGCATGAAGAGTTAAAAGATAATTTTATTTTACAGCAGCTTTATTTACAAAAACAAAGAAACAAACACAAACTCCTACTTATTCTTTTAATTAGTGACCAAGAGCAGCCACCAGCACTGCCTGATAGCGAGTATATTGATATTATTACCATAGGTAATAGGCATACTGAATCACAATTAATGCGCTTGCTGCTAGCCAGCACTAGTAATTTACCTCCTGGTGATAGCTATCCGCAATATACTGGCTACACTGCCTTAGTAGCAGATGACAACCCTATTAACCTAGAAATTATAGAAGCCCTTCTTAGTAAAATGAATATGACCGTTATCTCTGCGAATGATGGCAAAGAAGCATTAGAGTGCGTAGGTAAGTATGATGTGGATATAATATTTATGGATATTCAAATGCCCGTAATGGATGGTTTAGAGGCAACACGAATACTTCGTCAGCGAGGTTATATAACGCCCATTATAGCTGTTACCGCTGCAGCATTTTCCAGTGATAAAAAAGCCGCTATTAGAGCTGGAATGGACGACTACTTAGTAAAGCCACTGTTATTTGACGCACTTCACCAGTCGATAGAAAAGCATATAAAGAAAATTCACACACTAAGCACTTTAAATTTAGCACTGGCAATGGATAACCTTGATAACAATAGCGAGTTAATTAATACCGTATTTTCCAAGTTTAATGATGACTATAGTAACTTTATAGATGTTGTAGACTCTTGCCTTACTAATAATGAATTTAAAAGCCTATCTAGGGCAATGCATAGCTTAAAAGGGCTGGCTGGTACATTAGGTTTAGAACTACTAGAGCAAAGTGCCCAAAAAGCCGAACTCGCGCTAGCAAATAAAACTGCTGTTGATTTAACTGAGTTTAACGATCAGCTTACACTCGCATTGTATGCTGCACGGCAGTTTCTTGTTACACACACCTTTTCACACCCCCTTGATAGTGCAACAAGCTGCGCCCCGCAAAGTACATTCATAGATGATATTTATACTTTAGCCTTATCTGCTCGCCCTATTTCTAGCGAATTAATTAGAGAAGTTGAACTTAAACAATTTCCCCACCAGCACCCATTATTTGAGCTCAAAGAAGCAATAGATAACTTTAATTACACCTTGGTGATTAAACTGATTGATAAATACAAAAATAGCTATAAAAACTAGACAATTATGGCAACTATAAACTAACTTTAAGAGGTAATTAAAGAATAAGGACTTAGTGTGCATTCAACCTTTCTCGCTAACAAAAATGAACCTGTAGTAAATCATCCGCGAAAGCCTTTGATTCTCATAGTTGACGACGAACCAAGTAACCTTCATGTATTAGTTGAAGGCCTGCTTGCAGACTACGATGTGCGCATCTCAACAAGTGGTGAACAAGCGCTTATATTTGTTGAATCCACTCGCCCTGATTTAATTTTGCTCGATATCATGATGCCCGGTATGGATGGCTACGAAGTTTGTAAAATTTTAAAAGCTAAACAAAATACTAAAGGGATCCCCATAGTTTTTGTTACCGCACTTACAGAAGAGGAGTCTGAAGAAAAGGGCTTTGCAATGGGTGCCATTGATTATATTCATAAACCTTATAAATTAGCTTTAGTTAGAGCCCGTGTGCGCACACACATTACTGCGCAAGGTATGCTAGACAGGCTTATTGAAAAAAACTTTGACTTACATGACAAATTATTAGAAATAGAGGCTCTTGCAAAAGAATTAAGCCAACGCGAGGAAGAGTTAAAGCAACTATCATCTAAGCAAAAGTTATTTTACCAAGCACTTACCAGCACAGCTGATGGTGTTGTTATTACTAATAGCGACGGAAAAATTATCGCTGTTAATCCATCATTTTGTAGAATTACAGGCTATTGTGAAGCCGAATCGCTGGAAATGGATTTAAAAGAAATTAAACAAAATAATCACCCTAGTATTAGCTTTGATGAAGTGTGGAAACACGCAAACGAAGCCGGTTACTGGAGCGGCGAGCTTATCACTAGACGAAAAAATGGCGAGCTATATCCAGAGCTTTTAACACTTAGCATGGTTAAAAGCGAACAAGATACCAACATTCACTATATTGGCGTGTTTAGTGATATTTCGAGCGTAAAAGTAACACAAGAACGAATAGATTACTTAACGTGGCATGATGAGTTAACTAAGTTACCTAACCGAAATGGCTTTTTAAAACAATTAGAACAACAACTACAAGATTGTAGTAGCGATAAAACCTACGCTTATATCTATATTATCGACATTGACAGCTTTCACTCAATTAATGATGGCCTAGGGCTATTAGCGGGGGATAATATTTTAAAGGAATTGGCTCAACGTATTCGTGCCAATGTAGATAAAAAAGATATTATTGCACGCTTAGGCAGTGATGAATTTGCGGCTTTGTGTAGCCTAGATAAAGGAGTTGGGCGTGCACGGGCGCAATCAATCGCTGAAAACAAAGCACAAGAACTTTTAAACGCAGTTAATCACCCTTTTGAAGTTGATGGGCAAGAAGTTAGCTTAACAATTAGCATTGGTACTTATATCTTCCCGCGTGAAGATGTATGGGAAAGTGCAATCGAAACTATTAGAAATTGTGAGGCGGCCTGTTATAAGGCTAAGGAAAAAGGCGGTAATAGAGTAACTTTTTTTGACACTTCTTTTGGCGAGCAGGCTAAGCGGCGCTTTGAAATAGAGCAAGACTTAAGAAAAGCCATTCCCCACAACGAGCTATCGATATTTTTGCAGTCGCAATTTGATAGTAATCAAACATTAAATGGCGCAGAAATGCTGCTGCGCTGGGAGCATCCTCAAAAAGGGTTTATAAGCCCCTGCGAGTTTATTTCAATAGCTGAAGAATCTGATGTTATTTTTGAGTTAGATTGCTGGGTTACTATTAATGCACTTAATTTACTTACAAAGCTTAAATACAGCCACCCTAATTTAAATATTTCGGTAAATATAAGCGGTCGGCATTTTCATGAGCCACGATTTTTAAACTTTATAAGCGAGCAAATTAAAAGTGCTGGTATTAATCCTCAGCAACTCACTATAGAAATAATAGAGGGTACACTACTTAATCACATGGAAGCCGCCATTGAAGCCGTACACTACCTAAAAAAATTGGGCGTGCGTGTATCTATTGATGACTTTGGCACGGGCTACTCAAGTTTAACCTACTTAAAACAGTTACCTATTCATGAGCTAAAAATAGATCGCTCATTTGTACTTGAAGCCCCCACTGATAACAACGATAAATTAATTATTGATATGATTGTGAGCCTTGGCAGGTTGTTTCAATTAGAAGTAGTAGCGGAGGGAGTGGAAAATCAATCGCACTTTGACTTATTACAAGAGTACCCTGAGGTTATCCTACAAGGGTACCATTTGCACCGGCCAGAGCCATTAGAAAGCTGGTTAGAAAAACTAGACCATACTTTGCAAAATGCATAAAAAAAACGCCGATTAAATAATCGGCGTTTTTTATATGTAAAGTGTATTACTTACGTACTTGGCCTTCGCCATTAACTAAATACTTTTCAGTTGTAAGAGACTCAAGACCCATAGGACCATAAGCATGTAGCTTAGTTGTAGCTATACCAATTTCGGCACCTAAACCTAATTGCGAGCCATCTGAAAAACGCGATGAAGCATTTACCATCACTACCGATGCATCCACACTGCGTTGAAAAAGCTCAGCCGCGGTATCGTTTTTAGTACAAATAACCTCAGTGTGGTTTGAACCAAATTGAGCAATATGATCCACAGCGGCACTAAAGCTTGGTACCACACGAATAGCAATTTCTAAATCTAAGTATTCTTCACCAAATTCGGTATCTGCAAGTACTGTTGCGTTATCGAAGTATTTTGCAGCCTGCTCATCTGCATTAATTTTCACACCTTCTTGACGCAATACAACGGCACATAAATTTAAAAATTCATCAGCAATGTCTTGGTGAACCACCAGCCCCTCAAGAGCATTACATACACCTGTACGCTGTGTTTTACCATTTAATAGTAAATTAAGTGCAACCTCTAAGTCGGCATCTTTATCTACATATAAATGACACACACCTTTAAAGTGCTGAATAACAGGAATAGTACTGTTTTCTGTAACAAAGTTAATTAACCCTTCGCCGCCACGTGGGATGATTAAATCTATACTTTCACGTTGCTGCATTAGCTCCATAAGCAAAGCACGGTCTGGATCAGGAATAACTGAGATCAGCGCTTTAGGTAAGTTATGTTTTTCAAGTACACCGTGCATGACACTCGCAATGGCTTGCGAGCTTTTAAGAGCTTCTTTACCGCCGCGTAAAATAACACCATTGCCCGATTTAAAACACAATGCCCCTGCATCCGCAGTTACGTTAGGACGCGCTTCATAAATCATACATACAACACCTAATGGCACACGCATTTTACGTATTTTAATGCCATTTGGGCGCTCTGTAATATCGCGTAGTTGACCGACTGGGTCATCTAAACTTACGATAACTTCAATACCCTCTGCCATTGCTTCAATGCGCTCTTCATTAAGCGTTAGGCGGTCGATCATCGAAGCGGCTAAGTTGTTATCGCGTGCTGCGCTTAAATCACTTTCGTTTTCTTTAATTATAAATGCTTTTTCTGCGCGTAATGCTGCCGCCATTTCGGTTAACACTTGGTTTTTGGTCTCGGTGTCGAGTAAAGCAAGTGTGTTTGCAGCTTTTGCTGCCTGGCGTGAAATATCCGTAATCAAACTCATGACTTCTCCAATAATGCGATATCTTTTTCTGAAATTACAGGACCAATAGAATCCTGCATTTTTTCACTAAATTCACTTTGCTCGTTATCTGCAATAAAGCTTAACAAGCAACTACTATAATTTGCGGTGGCTTTTGCTAAACGTGTGCCATCCTCGCTTCTAACTAAAATGGTATCACCGATGGCAAACTCACCATGAACTTCCATTATTTCGTCGCCACGTATGCAACCGTTTTCACCCTCAAGCGACTCATCAAACGAGCCATCGACCACTACTTCACCTTGCTCATTGGCTGTATGAGTCATCCAGTGCACAGCTTCTTGCATTGGTTTTTCGTAAGGAAGAAAAACACTACCAGGGTTTTCACCGGCTAGTAATCTATTAAAGGTTTCTTCTTTAAAGCCATTAATAATATAAGTGGCAATACCATGAGACGTTGCTTTTTCAGCCGCTTCAATTTTGGTTTTCATACCACCAGTACCAACAGCACTCGTAGCACATCCTGCCATAGCATAAATAGACTCATCAATTGATTTTATTTCAGGCAGTAAAACTGCATCATCATGAAGGTTTGGGTTTTTATCATATAGCCCATCTACATCAGAAAAAATCATCAATGCGTCGGCATCAGCGGCCGCCGCTACCATGGCTGATAAATTATCGTTGTCACCGACTTTTAAATCATCGGTTGTGACAGCATCATTTTCGTTAATGATAGGTAATACACCATGCTCTAACAAAGTAAAAATTGTTTCGCGAATACTTTCATAGCGCTCACGGTCACGTAAATCGCCATGGGTTAATAATAATTGCGCTGAAGGAAAATCGAAAAAGCGATCCCACATGGCCATCATTTCAGTTTGACCTGCTGCTGCCATCGCTTTTTTCATCACAACTGAACGTGGAATATCAGATGGGAATAAGTGTGAGCCTGCAGCTACTGAGCCAGAAGATACTAAAATAACTTCAATACCACGAGCACGACAGCGAACAATAAATTGCGCAATGGTTAATAAGTAGCGTGAACGGCACCCATCCTGATCAGGAGCAATTAAAGCACTACCTACTTTTAAAACAATACGACGCCAATTTAACTTTTGCATAAAATCTCAACTTTCCATTTTATCTGCATTCACATAGTGTGAACTAAAACTAGGTAATTGCGTAAAAACACGCAATTTCGAATAGGTTATTTGTTTATACACTTTTTAAACGCACGCAAGTACACGACCTAAAATTGCTTTTAGATTTGTAAAGACATGAAACAGCACCAACCAAATTAAATGGAGGTCTATTAAATATAAAAATAAAAAGTGTTGTTTATGTATCGCTGTAAAAAGCTGTGTGCGGCCTTTTTGTTAACAACATACATAGAGCCTCTAAAGTCAGATACACCAACAGATAGGGTGATGACTTAAGGACCGAGATTTAGCCGCCACGATGGGAGCTAAACATTGAAAGTAATAGTTCAACTCAAACATTTATTTACTTAATTGTTTAAATAAACTTGTTTGAAAAAACCATACCAAGATGTTCAATAATAAGATAGCTACTAATAAATGGTAATAATAGCGTACAGGTCTATTATTACAGGGCAAATATGACGCTAGTATTAATACATAGCGCTATCTTACAAAATTATATTTAGATGACTAATTATTTGAACTCTAAATATAATACGACATTTCAATGGGTAAGATCAAGGCTAAAAATCACGCTAATGTTTAACCCTCCCTTTCAAGATGACAATTAAGCTATACAAATCAATTAGTTAATTTTATTTTTCTTTTTAAACTCAATTTATATAAATAAATCAATATGTTTAACCTACAATTTTTGTATTAAGCGCTAATATTTTATTAGCAAATTGAACATTTCACGTGTATACCCCTGTATTAATATTTAACAAAAGTTATACTTTTTACATTGTGATAAATAAGGAATTCTTAATTTATGTCAGCAATTTATATAGCCGGTATCGCACTTTGTTCGGTACTTGCCCAATGGGTAGCATGGGCGTTTAAAGTTCCCGCTATCTTGTTCTTATTGCTTACCGGTTTATTGCTTGGGCCGTTTAGTGGTGTATTAGACCCAGATGCTTTACTCGGGGATTTATTATTTCCTGTTGTATCACTAAGTGTTGCAGTCATTCTGTTTGAAGGCTCCCTCACTTTGCACTTTAGAGAGTTAAAAGGCATAAGTAAGGTCGTGCGTAACCTGTGTTCTATTGGCATGATCACCACCTGTGTGGTTATAAGTTTAAGTGCCTATTGGCTACTTGAGCTTAACTGGCGGGTTGCAGCTGTGTTAGGTGCTGTGCTTGTTGTAACAGGCCCCACAGTAATTGCCCCTTTACTTAACTCGATGCGTCCAACCCAAGACATTGACCGAATATTAAGATGGGAAGGCATTGTAATTGACCCAATCGGTGCTCTTTTTGCAGTACTGGTGTTTGAGGCGGTGATGCTGGTAGGCCAAGGTGAAGTGCTTAGTCATACTATTATTGCACTTGTGAAAACAGTGGGGGTTGGCCTTTCTATCGGCGTTGTAGCTGGGTGGATCACCACACAACTTATGCGACGCGAGTGGCTTCCATTTGAGTTACATAAATTTGGCATACTTGCCTTGGTACTTATTAGTTTTTCGGTCTCTAATCATTTAAGCCACGAGTCAGGACTATTGGCA
Source organism: Pseudoalteromonas sp. MM1 (assembly GCF_030296835.1). Lineage (NCBI taxonomy): Bacteria > Pseudomonadati > Pseudomonadota > Gammaproteobacteria > Alteromonadales > Pseudoalteromonadaceae > Pseudoalteromonas > Pseudoalteromonas sp. MM1. The sequence goes on from NZ_AP027922.1 coordinate 3,318,759, forward strand.
GTTACCGTTTTTGGCATTTGGCTTGCCAATCAAAACGATTTAGAAATAGATTCTGTATTAGAGTTTAAAGAAGACTTATCGATGATTTTAATATCATCATTGTTTATATTGCTTGCTGCACGCCTTCAGCTTTCTGACTTGATGATGTTAGACAGCGACGTATTTATATTCCTCGCAGTGGTGTTATTTATAGCGCGCCCATTATGTATTGCTATATCTACCTTTGGCACAGACCTGCCTATGAAATCTCGATTGGTACTTTCTTGGATAGCCCCTAGAGGTATTGTTGCAGCCGCTGTTGGGTCGGTGTTTGCGCTAAGTATGATGGAAGCTGGCGTAGCTGATGCAGAAAAAATGGTGCCGTTAATATTTACCGTTATTATCATCACAGTGGTATTGCAAAGCTTAACTGCTATTCCTGTTGCTAAACTATTAGGCGTGCGCCAACCATCTCCAAATACCATACTTATTATTGGAGCAAACCATGTATCGCGTGCAATAGGTAAAGGTTTACAGGAGCAAAGTATTCCGGTTCATCTATCAGACCCGGCATGGGAAAACTGTAAAATGGCCCGCATGGATGGCCTTGCTTGCTATTATGGTAATCCACAATCAGAGCATGCAGAGCGCTACTTACCGCTAACAACAATACGAACTGTATTAGCGCTTTCACCAAACCGCCACCACAATGCGCTTGGTGTGCAATATTTTTCACATTTATTGAATGAAAAAAATGTATTTTCACTGCGCTCATCAACCTCGCATGCAAAAGCAAACAAAGACAGTGCAACATTTCTATCTAGACAAATTTTGTTTGGTGAAGATGGTTCTTACGCTCGCTTAAGCAGCATTATTGCTAAGGGGGGCAAAGTAAGTGCAACGCGTATTTCAGAAGAATTTGATTGGGAAAAATACCAAGAGATGAACCCTGAGGCGATCCCGTTGTTTATTTTAAAAGGCGACAAAGACAACGACGAAGATACGCCAGTTAAGCTTCGTCCATTTACCAGTAATATGGAAAAACCACCACAGGAGGGCGAACGGGTATTTGCACTTCAACCACCAAAAATGTCGGTGTTAAAAGACCCAGTCAAATCAAAAACTAAAGAAGAAGACTAACCTCTTTTAGATATTGGAAAAAAGCTCTAAGTAAACTTTAGGGCTTTTTTATTTTTATAAAATAATACACATTATTTTGAACTTAGATTGGTAATCGGGCGCGGGCCACAACACTATCTGGCATTTTTTGGGCTAGTAAGTTAAGCGCACGCTCAATTTTTTTATGGGTAGCTTTATCTGCCACCATGGCATTAAATAACCAGCGGTACGCATCTTCAAAGTCACGCGGGCTTCCATAGCCTGCATTAAAAAGCTTAACCAGCCTTAGCTGCGCTTTTAGGTTTCCTTGAGCTGAAGCCTCCCGTAAATAGGTAATGGCCATAGCTTTATCTTGCTGTACTAAGCGGCCAGTGTCGTAATAACGTCCAAGCTGCTCTAACGCAGCCGCTAGGCCTTGCTCAGCCGCTTTACGCATGTAGTACACACCTAACTCTACATTTCGCTCAACACACACGTTATAAGCCAGCATATCGCCATATAAAAATTGGTAAGATGGCAGTGCCATTTTATTGGCCCTTGCCTCTATATCTTGTACTAACTGGCAATCATCTGCCTTTACACGCTGTAAATGTGTATTTTTGTTTATTAGTGCGATCAGCTCAGGCTCGGTATAAAGCGGCACCGCAGCGGGTGTTTCTTCAGCTAATACATTGCTACTTATAGATAAAAGTAACGGAGTGAGCAAAGTCGCTAATAAAGTATTGCAAGTAGATAGGCGCATGTTTACCACGTATAAAATAAAACTTATCAAATAATATACAAAGATCGTTCCAAGGTGAATTTTAGACATAAAAAAAGCTGCAAAAGCAGCTTTTTTTAAACTAATGGTGATTAAGCAAACGGGTTGCGAAGTACCATAGTTTCTACACGATCTGGGCCGGTAGAAATAATATCAACAGGTACACCTGTGATTTCTTCAATACGCTTGATGTAGTCAATCGCAGCTTTTGGTAAGCCTTCAAGGCTAGTTACACCAACTGTGTTTTCAGACCAACCTGGCATTTCTTCATATACTGGTGTTACTTTCTCGTAACCTTCAGCAGCTAATGGCGTTACATTAGTCACTGTGCCATCTTCAAGCTGGTAACCAGTACAAATTTTAAGTGTTTCTAAGCCATCTAAAACGTCAAGCTTAGTTAAACAAAAACCTGAAATGCTGTTGATTTGTACTGCACGGCGCATTGCCACAGCATCTAACCAACCGGTACGGCGTAAACGACCTGTTGTTGCGCCAAATTCATGACCTTTATCGCCTAAATGCTTACCTACTGGGTCTTGTTTTTCAAGGCCATCGTAAAGCTCTGTAGGGAAAGGACCAGAACCAACACGTGTAGTGTACGCTTTAATAATACCTAACACGTAATCAAGGTTTAATGGGCCAAAACCAGCACCAGTCGCAACGCCACCAGCAGTGGTGTTTGAAGATGTTACATAAGGATAAGTACCGTGATCGATATCAAGTAATGTACCTTGAGCACCTTCAAATAAAATGTGTTCGCCCGCTAAACGTGTTTGATCTAAAAGCTCAGTTACATCAACAACCATTGCTTTTAAGATGTCTGCAACAGCCATTGCATCATCAAACGTTTTTTGGAAATCAACAGCATCTACTTTGTAGTAGTTAACTAAAGTGAAGTTATGGTATTCAAGTACTTCTTTTAGCTTAGCTGCGAATAATTCTGGATTGAATAAGTCACCTACACGTAAACCGCGACGGGCTACTTTATCTTCGTACGCAGGACCGATACCACGGCCTGTTGTACCAATTGGCTTGTCGCCGCGAGCAGTTTCGCGAGCTACATCTAATGCAACATGGAAAGGCAGAATTAACGGACATGCTTCACTAATTAGAAGACGCTCACGTACAGGTACGCCACGCTCTTCTAACATGCCAATTTCTTTCATTAGCGCTTCTGGTGATAAAACCACACCATTACCAATCACACATTTAACATTGTCACGTAATACACCCGATGGAATAAGGTGTAGAACTGTCTTTTCACCGTCAATAACTAAAGTATGACCCGCATTGTGGCCACCTTGGTATCGAACTACTAAAGATGCTTTGTCTGTAAGGAGATCAACAACCTTACCCTTACCTTCGTCACCCCATTGGGTGCCTAATACAACAACGTTTTTACCCATTGTAAATTCACTTCGAGAAAATTAGGACGAGATTTTACCAGAAAACTAAAGTAAAGATCACCCCTGTTCAGCTTATTTTTTCTGCGCGTATTTTTTAGACCATCGCACTTTTTAAATAATCACATATATAACAGCAATTTAAACTTTTAAATTATACTTAACAAAAAGCCCCGCATAAGCGGGGCTTTATAGCTTTTTAAATGATTAAGGCATTGCTTATTGCGCTGCAGCACCTTTCATATATTTAAAGAAGTCGCTGTCTGGTGAAAGCACCATAACATCTTGCTTATCTTTAAAGGTTTTTTTATACGCCTCTAAAGAACGAACAAAACCAAAGAACTCTGGATCTTTGTTATATGCTTTAGCATAAATAGCAGCAGCTTCTGCATCACCTTGACCACGTACTGAGCGCGCATTACGCTCTGCATCAGCAAGCATTACTGTTACTCTGCGGTCAACATTAGCACGAATAGTTTCCGCTTTTTCTTGACCTTCCGAGCGGTGCTCTTTTGCAACAGCAGTACGCTCAGCGCGCATACGTTGGTAAATAGAGCTACTCACTTCTTGTGGTAAGTTAATTTGCTTAACACGCACGTCAAGTACTTCAATACCTAACTCGCGCGCACTTTCAGAAGCTTGTACTAACGCCTCTTCCATTAACTCACTACGCTCACCCGACACAATTTCACGAATAGTACGCGTACCAAAGTTAGTACGAAGACCATTATTTACCTTTTGCTTTAGTAGTGTTTCAGCGTATTGCTTATCACCACGAGCACGTAAGTAAAATGCACTAAAATCGTTTACGCGCCATTTAACAAACGAATCAACAATTAAGTCTTTTTTCTCGCTTGTTACAAAGCGGTCAGGCGTGCCATCTAGCGTTTGAATACGTGCATCAATACGACGCACTTGGCTAAAAAATGGTACTTTTAAATGAAGACCAGGGCTGTATACAACCGCTTTGTCTTCACTGTCTTTTTCAACTTTGCTAAACAGCAACACGATTGCTTTTTGCCCTTCAGGTACTACAAATACCGCTGAGAAAGACATAACAATGGCAACTAATAATATAATTAAACTAAAGTTTTTCATTATGCTTATCTCCCGTTATTGTTAAAGCGATCGCTGTTAAAACGGTCATTACCGCTGTTCACAGTGCTGTTACGTGATGTATTTACTTTGTTACGTAAATCTTGAATATCACTTGAGCTTGGTAAAGCTACACGTGTTGCAGTGCCTTGCTTTTCCATAATTTTATCAAGTGGTAAGTACATCATGTTATTACCGCCTTTAACATCAACAATCACTTTAGAGCTACTACCTAGTACTTCTTCCATTGCATCAATGTATAAACGTTCGCGCGTTACTTCTTTAGCTGCTTGATATTCAGGTAATAGCTTTTCAAAACGAGCCACCTCACCTTGCGCTTCAAGTGTAATGCGTTCTTGATAACCTTCTGCTTCTTGCGTCATACGAGTTACTTGACCACGCGCGCGCGGTTCAATTTCACGTGCGTAAGCTTCGGCTTCACGGATGAAACGCTCTTCATCTTCTTGTGCGGCAATAGCGTCATCAAATGCATCTTTTACTTCAGTCGGCGGACGCGAGTCTTTAAAGTTCACATCGGTCACAATTAAACCTAAGTTATACGGTTCGATGATTTTATTAAGCTCATCCCACGTATTTTGACGAACGACTTCACGGCCATTAGTCAGTACTTGGTCCATTTTTGCATGGCCAACAACGTAACGTAGTGCACTATCAAGCGCCTCTTCTAAGCTATTATCAGCATTAGTTACACTGAACTTGTAAAGGTACGGGTCAATAACACGGTATTGCACTTCAAACTCAACGCTTACTACGTTTTCATCTTCCGTTAGCATAAACCCAGATGCAGATAATGAACGTACAGCTTCAATATCTACCGGAATAACCGTTTCAATAAAGGTCATTTTCCAGCGTAAGCCTGGCTCTGCAATACGGTCATACTTACCAAATTGCAATACCACACCACGTTCGGCTTCTTTAACCGTATAAATACCACTTAACGCCCACACAATTGCGGCGATAATGAGGATAAATGAAATACCGGCTCCGCCAAGTCCACCGCCACTATTATTGCCGGATTTTTTACCGCCAAATATGCCGCCTAACTTGTTGCTAAACTTACGGAACACCTCGTCTAAATCAGGTGGGCCTTGATCACGTCCGCCTTTATTGTTCCACGGATCTTTGTCATTGCCATTATTACCCGGTTCATTCCAGGCCATAGCTATACTCCATTGTTATCTAAATAAATTAGGAAATTGTGTTAAATCTATCAAATCTCCCGCGTTTCTCATACAAAAACCGACATTTATATGCCAATTTTTAATCGCGATTGATAAAACCCTCAATTTCAGGACCAAACTCTTTAATTAATCGGTTCCATTCAACCATAGGTAAACGTACATCTAACAACCAGTTACCCTGCTCATCAAAGCGCTCTTCATGGACTGCACTTAAGCTAAATAAAGACGCTCTTAACCTGCCATATTGAGGAGCAAGTAATAACGTATCACTAAACATTTTCTTAGCAAGCAGGTCACTTATTGCTTCGCTAAGTAGCTCACACCCTTCACCAGTTTGTGCAGATAACCATACTCTTATAGGCTGCCCTTGGTCATCCCGATCAATTCGTGGGCTTACATCATCAAGTGCATCAATTTTGTTATAAACTAATAATTGCGGTACTTCATCGGCTTCAATCTCTTTTAAAACCGACTGTACTTCCTCTATGTTTTCGCGCCTGCGTGGGTCTGCCACATCAATTACATGTAATTGTAAGTCGGCTTCACGCGTTTCTGTTAGTGTGGCTTTAAAGGCTGCTACTAAGTCGTGCGGTAAATGGCGAATAAATCCAACGGTGTCGGCCAAAATAACCGAACCAACATCACCTATATCAAGTTTACGTAGTGTTGGGTCAAGCGTGGCAAAAAGCTGATCCGCTGCGTATACATCTGAGTCTGTAATACGATTAAACAGGGTTGATTTACCCGCATTGGTATACCCTACAAGCGACACGGTAGGAATTTCGTTACGCGTACGCGCACGTCTACCCTGCTCACGTTGTACGGCCACTTTGGCTAATCGGGCACGAATATTTTTAATACGTGCACGTAATAAACGTCTATCGGTTTCAAGCTGTGTTTCGCCTGGGCCTCGTAAACCTATTCCCCCTTTTTGGCGCTCAAGGTGAGTCCATCCTCGGATTAACCGAGTAGACATATGCCTAAGCTGAGCAAGCTCTACTTGTAGCTTACCTTCGTGGGTACGGGCTCTTTGGGCAAAAATATCAAGAATAAGTGTTGTTCTATCAAGTACACGACATTGGCAAACGCGCTCTAAATTACGTTCTTGAGACGGACTTAATTGATGATTAAAGATGACAACATCTGCATTGTGGATTTTGACAATCTCAGCTATTTCTTCTGCTTTACCGGTACCGACGAATAGTTTCGGATGTGGTGCTTGGCGGCTGCCTTGCACAACCGCCAAACTACTAACACCAGCAGAAGATACCAACAACTCTAATTCATGAAGATCTTCACGATCGCCATCTTTAGGTAAGTCGATATGAACTAAGACTGCCTGTTCGCCGGATTCATAGCGGTCAAACAAGCATTACGCTCCTAATTAAATATTTCCTGGTTCTTGCTCTTCAGTGTCATCGCTCCCTTGAACACCTTGGAAGTTGACTGCACGAGCAGGTACAACTGTTGAAATTGCGTGTTTATACACCATTTGGTTTACAGTGTTTTCAAGTAAAATAACAAATTGGTCAAATGACTGAATTTTACCTTGTAATTTTATGCCATTTACCAAAAAGATTGATACTGGAATGCGCTCACGACGTAGTGCATTCAAAAATGGGTCTTGTAACGATTGGCCTTTTGCCATGTTATTGTTCCTTCGTTCTAGGTGTTATTATAATTTAAGTAGCTGAACTTATTTAATTAAACTAAATAATATTCAACTACTACTAGCTTAGCGAACTTACTACGCGTTGCAAGTTTTCTTCATCGTCTGTTGTTAACCAAGTAACATCAGGCCAACTCCGTAACCACGTTAGCTGACGTTTTGCCAGTTGGCGCGTTGCAGCAATGCCGCGAAAAACCATCTCATCATGGCCTACTTCACCCGCAAGGTAATCCCACATTTGTCTATAACCTACACAACGAATAGAAGGCATATTGGGGTGTAAATCCTTACGTAGATATAGGGTCGAAACTTCTTTTTCAAACCCCTGTTCTATCATTATTTTAAACCTTTTTTCAATTCGCTGATGTAATTCACTGCGATCATCAGGCGCAATCGCAAATTGATAAAAAGTATAAGGTAACGTTGGCTGCTTTTGCTTTTGCAATTCAGTCATTGTTTTACCACTAATACGGTAAACTTCCAAAGCTCGATTTATTCTTTGTGAATCATTTTCACTTATTTTGTCGGCCGCTTGCGGATCTACTTTAGCGAGCTCTTGATGTAAATGTGGCCAGCCAAATTGTTTTGCTTGCGCTTCAAGCTCTGCTCTTACTACTGGGCAGGCTTCAGGCAGTGGCGATAATCCATCAATTAAAGATTTAAAGTACATCATGGTGCCACCCACTAATATTGGTACTTTACCTTGTTGATGAAATTCATCAATTTTTTTTATCGCATCACGTCTAAAATCGGCAACCGAGTAGGTTTCGCTCGGATCGAGTAAATCAATTAAATGATGCGGAGCACGAGCAAGCTCTTGCGCATCGGGCTTTGCCGTACCTATGTCCATACCTTTATACACTAACGCTGAATCAACGCTGATTATTTCTGTATTTAAGTGCTCACACAGTGAAATTGCCAACGCCGTTTTACCAGCTGCGGTTGGGCCCATTAAAAATATGACCGGTAAATTGCTCAACACGGGTACCTTAATTTAATTGCGTTAAATAGTGTTCTAGGTCTATTTTAACTGCTTTTTCTTTTAAACGTTCAATTGTTTGCGGATTATTTTGTAAGCTAATTTGTAATTCAATAAATGCATTACTTTCATAAAAGCGCTCTGGTACACAACTAAGCTGCCATGTAAGCCAAGTTTGTAACTCGTTGAGCTGTGTTTTACATGCACCTAGTAAGCTTTCAACCGCAGCTGAGGCTTCAAGTAAATATAAACACGTGGGCAGCTTTTTAACCATCACAAACTGTTTTTCAATAACTAGCTCAAAGCCTAATAAAGTAAACCACGATTGCTGCTGAGCTATTAGTTCGCAGTCAGCTTTTTCAAGGTTAACCCTTACCGGTAGTAGCAAGGCTTTACCCTCTAAATTACCCAGCTCTTTTATTTGTGCATGCCAGTAATCAACAAGTGCATATTTATAGTGTGAGCAAAATAATTGCTGCTGCTGAGTAAATACACACACACCTTTATTTACATTTAATAGCTGCACACTTTTTAATGCGTGTGCAGCGCTCTCATCAGTAACGGGCTGCGCTGATACACTATGGGCAAAATGAGCGGCTTGTTGCTCACTCACCCCTTGATAAAATGCATTTACATCGTGATGATTTGCACCATATTTTTGAGACGGTGAAGAATACCCCGCAGCGCCACCACCTGACCCTGCGCGATTAGAGGGGGCACGACTAGTAAAACCACCGTTTTGTGAATCTATTGGCTGTAGCTGTGATTTAGGGTAATCATACTGCACTGACTGGTTATTAACCGCGTGACTTGGCTGCTCAATAAACGTTGAGGATTGGTAATCGTCAGTAGGCGCTTGATTAGTTGCAAATTCACCTTGTAGCGGCACAACGACTTGCTTAATCGCCTGCAATATAAAGTCGTGCACTAACCGGCCTTGATGAAAACGCACCTCGTGCTTAGCGGGGTGAACATTTACATCCACTTGTCTTGGGTCAATATCAATATAAATAACAAAACCAGGCAGCTCTTGTGCGCCACTTACTTCTTCAAACGCCTGGCGAATAGCGTGTAAAATTAGCTTATCACGCATCATGCGATTATTTACATAGGTATATTGCGTGGTATTGGCTGACCCCACTGGCAATACCCAACCATGTAACTGTAAACCACTTTCGCCAGATTGAATATGCAACCCTTGCTCAGCAAAGGCTTTACCTGCAACTTGCGCAACCCGAGTAATCGCTTGATTAGGATCGGTTTTAGCACGGTACTGTCTAACCACCTTTTGGTTATGTGTAAGTGTAATCGACACGTCAAAACGACTCAGTGCAATGCGTTTTATAAGCTCATCAATATGGCTAAATTCGGTTTTTTCGGTGCGTAAAAACTTGCGCCTTGCGGGGGTGTTAAAAAATAAATCTTTAACTTCTATCGTTGTGCCATCTGGGTGAGCAACCGGCTTTATTTGCACCTCCATATCGCGGCCCTGTGCAAACGCTTGCCACGCGGCATCTTGTGCTTTAGGCTTTGAGCTTAGCGTTAAACGCGATACCGAACTAATAGATGCAAGTGCTTCACCTCTAAAACCTAACGAGCAAATATTTTCTAAATCATCGAGCGATTTAAGTTTACTGGTTGCATGGCGCGAAAGCGCTAAAGTTAACTCATTTTTACCAATACCGGAGCCATTGTCACGAATACGAATAAGCTTGTGGCCGCCGCGTTCTATATCTATTTGCACGCGCGTAGCGCCCGCATCTAAGCTATTTTCTACCAGTTCTTTAACCACCGAAGCTGGGCGTTCGACCACTTCACCTGCCGCTATTTGGTTAGCTAATCGTGCAGGTAATATTTCAATACTCATGGGGCCCCTAATACTTGTACAGGTTTAAAAAACATCAACTCTGCGGTATGTCCAACTCTTGACCTATAAACAAGGTGTTTGAGCGAAGTTGATTAACTTGCTTTAACTTGGCTATCGATACGCCATAGCGGTTTGCTAATAAGCTTAGCGATTCACCTGGGCGAACTTTATGCTTAGTTGGGTACTGCGATTTAAGCTTGGCAAATAACGAATCATCCGGTGGGTTTTTTAAGTAATAATTTTTTATAGACGTAAACATCGCTTTAGCTAAGCGCTCTTGATGATTAGCGCTTTTTAACATGCGCTCTTCACGTGGGTTTGAAATAAAGCCTGTTTCAACCAAAATTGAAGGTATATCTGGCGACTTTAATACGGCAAGGCTTGCATGTTGTGGATCTTTTTTATGTAATTTAGCGACCTTTTTTAGCTCTTTAACTACTTCTTCAGCCACGCTAAGCCCTGTTTTCATTGAGTGGTCCATCGACATATCAAGCAGCGCTTGCGCGAGATATTTTTCGTTTGCAGCATCTTTAATTACATCAGCTGCACCGCCTAAAAGCTCCGAGTGTTTTTCTTTATCTTCTATCCATTTACCAATCTCAGAATTAGCGCGACCAAGGGATAACACCCACACCGACGCCCCATTTGGTCCTGGGCTGGTAAATGCATCAGCATGAATTGACACTAAAAAGTCAGCTTTTTTTTCTCGTGCTCTATTAGTACGAGTGTTAAGTTTAACAAAATAGTCACCACTTCTTACCATGCGCGAAATCATGCCGCGTTCACCGTCAATCATGCGCTCTAAACGTTTAGCGATTTGCAGTGTAATGGTTTTTTCATACGTACCAGAAGGCCCAATAGAACCTGGATCTTCTCCGCCGTGGCCCGCATCAATTGCAATAACAATATCTCGCTCTTGGTTTAACTGGCGTTTTTTAGCAGCTTTTTGGGCAGGAGTTGTACTTACTGCGGGTTCACTTTTATTATATAAATCCACAACCAGTCTGTTTTTGTAAGGGCCTGTAGGTGCCAGCGCAAAAATAACCGGCTTAATTGGCGCGGTGAGCTCAAATACAAAACGTACACTTTGTTTATTTTTAGGCTTTGAGTAGCGCAGCTTACTAACAATTTTATGTTTAGAAGGAATACTTGGTAATACTTTTAAGCCTTTCGTATTTTCAAGATCGACCACCAAGCGACTTGGGTTTTTAAGCATAAAATAGCTAAAATCAGGCTTGTCATCTAAATCAAATACCACCCGAGTGCTATCTGGCGAGGGCCATACCCGTACACTATTTATGGTGTTTTGTGCCCACAACGGTAAGCTCACAGCGAAAACTATGAAACAAATAAAAAGTTTAACTACACCTCGATTCATTATAACTACCATTGCCTTAACTATTTATTATTATGAAAGTGGATACATTGATCCGCTATTAGTTTATTAACCAAGGTTTAGGTTATTGAGTTTTTCAACAATTGCTACTCCACGTTCACTAGCACTGTTTACTGCAATTTTACGCTCATCCCCAACGTAACTTAAGGTAATGTCTAAATCGGGAACGGGTATAAACTCGCCGCCTTTTTCTGGCCACTCAACAATACAAATAGCCTGCTCAGAAAAGTAATCTCTTATGCCCATGTACTCAAGTTCTTCAGGATCGCCTAACCGGTACAGGTCAAAATGATATACATTAGCACGTGCCAGCTCGTATGGCTCTACCAACGTGTAGGTTGGGCTTTTTACCTTACCTTTGTGGCCACAGCCCTGCACTACACCACGCGTAAATGTTGTTTTACCTGCACCTAAATCACCATGTAAATAAATTACTGCACCTTGCTCTATAATAGCAGCCACTTTGCTACCCATTGCTACTGTGGCTATTTCATCATTTAGGTGAGCTTCAAAACTACGCGTCATTGTTACCTCAAAATTTACTAAAAGCGCATCTTTGCTAATCATACCAGAATATTTCTTGAAGGCGATAAATTGGCGTTTTAGGCATAAAAAAACCGGCCTAAGCCGGTTTTAATTAACTGGAGCTTTATAGCCCTAGTTTTTTCTCAAGGTAGTGGATATTTGTGCCACCACTTTGGAAGTTTTCGTCTGCAAGAATTTTTTTATGTAATGGCGTGTTTGTTTTGATGCCATCAATAACCAATTCGTTCAACGCATTACGAGCACGGGCAATAGCCACATCACGGTTTTCACCGTAAGTAATAAGCTTACCAATCATCGAATCGTAATGTGGAGGTACTGTATAGTCAGCATAAATATGACTATCCCAACGAATACCTAAACCACCTGCAGGGTGGAAACGTGTAATTTTACCCGGCGATGGGATAAACGTTTCAGGATCTTCTGCATTAATACGACATTCAATTGCATGGCCGCGGATAACCACGTCATCTTGCGTGAAAGATAGCGGTTGCCCAGCAGCAATTTTTAGCTGCTCTTTAATTAAATCAACACCGCTAACCATTTCAGTCACTGGATGTTCAACTTGAATACGGGTGTTCATTTCGATGAAGTAAAATTCGCCGTTTTCGTATAAAAACTCAAACGTACCTGCACCACGGTAACCAATTTCAATACATGCACGTGTACAGCGCTCACCAATAAATTTACGCACTTCTGCCGTTATACCCGGTGCAGGTGCTTCTTCAACTACTTTTTGGTGACGACGTTGCATAGAGCAGTCACGCTCGCCCAAATGAACAGCATTACCTTGTCCATCAGCAAGTACCTGAATTTCAATATGCCGAGGGTTTTCAAGGAATTTTTCCATGTAAACCATGCTATTGCCAAAAAACTGTTTCGCTTCTTGTTGAGTAAGTGCGATTGAATCAATTAATTCGGCTTCGCTACGTACTACACGCATACCACGGCCACCACCGCCACCAGCGGCTTTAATAATTACTGGGTAACCAATACGCTTTGCAATTTGCATGTTGCGTTCTTTGTCATCCGATACAGGACCGTCAGAGCCAGGTACACAGGGTACACCGGCTTTGCGCATTGCATTGATTGCCGATACTTTATCACCCATAAGACGAATAGTGTCGCCTTTTGGACCAATAAATACAAAGCCGCTTTGCTCAACTTGGTCAGCAAAATCTGCATTTTCTGAAAGAAAACCATATCCTGGGTGAATCGCTACAGCGTCTGTCACTTCAGCAGCCGCAATAATACGCGGAATATCTAAGTAACTTTCGGTGGCTGGAGGTCTACCGATACAAATGGTTTCATCTGCAAGTAATACGTGCTTAAGATCGCGATCCGCCGTTGAATGCACAGCAACCGTTTTGATCCCAAGCTCTTTGCAGGCGCGCAATACGCGAAGTGCTATTTCACCTCGGTTTGCAATGACTACTTTATCTAACATAAGAGTTGGCCTTTAGGTTACTAAATTATTCAATGATGAATAGAGGTTGATCAAATTCTACTGGTTCGCCATTTTCAACTAAAATAGCTGTAACTGTACCCGCTTTATCTGACTCAATTTGGTTCATCATTTTCATTGCTTCAACGATACATAATGTATCACCTACTTTAACTTGAGAACCTACTTCTACGTATGCTGGCGCTTCTGGAGACGCTGCTGAATAAAATGAACCAACCATAGGTGATTTAACTTGATGACCGGCAGGCGCTGCTGGTGCCGCTTCGGCTTCAACAGCTGGTGCTGCTTGTGCTGGTGCCGCAGGCGCTGGAGCAACAAATTGCTGTGGTGCGTACTGAGCGTAAGCAGGACCCGCGCTCATGTTGTTACGGTTAATACGTACTGATTCTTCACCTTCGGTGATTTCTAGCTCAGCAATACCTGATTCTTCTACTAATTCGATTAGCTTTTTGATCTTGCGAATATCCATGAACGACCCGCCTATAAGTTTGTTAGTTTAAATTAATTCGAGTTTTGCAACCGGCTCACGGCAGCGTTTAAAGCTGCGTGGTAACCCATTGCACCTAATCCACATATCACACCTTGCGCCACATCAGAAAAATATGAATGATGACGAAATGCTTCACGTGCATGCACATTACTTAAGTGCACCTCAAAAAAAGGAATATCAACGCTTAACAATGCATCACGTAAAGCGACGCTAGTATGCGTAAATGCAGCAGGATTAATAATTATGTAATCAACTGCCTGCCAAGCATCGTGTATTCTTTCAATAAGGGCTTGCTCACTATTACTTTGAAAATGCGTAAGCTGAACATCTAGACCCTCTGCCGCGGTCGTTAGTTCGCTCATAATTTCACCAAGAGTGTGCAAACCGTACTTTTCTGGCTCACGCTTTCCTAGCATGTTTAAATTTGGACCATTTATAACTAAAAGTTTAAATTTTGCAGCCATAATACGCGATATATCCTCTAAGTAATGAGTTAAGCCGTTGCGAGCTAATTTTGTACACTAAAGTAAGTATAAAAAACAAAAATTGCAACAAATTCTCACGTTAGCCAACTATTATAGTCAGTTCGATGTAAATAGCAGCAAAATACTGGTCTAATCTCTGGAGGTGTAATAAATATGACGTAATTGGAGGCTAGCCACTTGGTAAGCCCAAGCGGCTAAATTGCACTATTATTGTGCGCTGGCGCGCACTCTAGCTAGGTGGGTGGCAAAATCATCAGCGTTTAAAAATCCTGTAACGCGCTCAGAACTTAGCTCCTGCCCTTGTGTGTTAAAAAACAAAATGCTGGGTAAACCAAACACAGTGAACTCTTCCATTAGCTCAATGGTGGTATCATCACTTTGAGTTAAATCGATTTGAATTAACTGATAGTGACTAAATTCACTCTGTACTTTGGCATCAGGAAATGTGTAATGCTCAAACTCTTTACATGCCACACACCAATCGGCGTATAAATCAACCATTACTAGTTTGCCTTGCTGATTTGCCTCAGCAACGGCCTTTTTTAGCTCGGTTAAATTAGCAACCTGCTTAAACTCATTACTTTGCTGACTCACCAGCTCAACTTGTTGAGGCGGCCAAATTACGTTTTTAGCTAATGTAAAACCAGTTAGCACTAAAAATGTAGCGCTCAACCAAAGTCCTGTTTTAAGTTTGCTTTGTGGCTGTGCACTTTGCCAGTGGTGTAAATACAATGCTGTTGCAAGCGCTAAAACACTCGCCATAAGCAAAATAATGTCGGCATCAACAATACGCTCTAATAAAATAAGTGGCACTACAAGCATAATAAAACCAAATAATGTTTTAACTTGCTCCATCCAGCCGCCGGCTTTAGGCAGCAATTTACCACCAGACGTACCAAGTAATAAAAGGGGGAGGCCCATGCCTAAACTTAATACATACAGGGTTAAACCACCGACTAGGTAGTCACCACTTTGCGCCACAAATAATAGCGCAGCAGATAACGGTGCTGTGGTACAAGGTGATGCAATTAACCCCGACAACACCCCCATTAAAAACACACCTAAGTAATTGCCGCCTTTTTGGTTATTACTAACTTGCGTTAGCTTGCTCATCATACCGCTCGGTAACTTAATTTCGTACCAGCCAAACATCGACATTGCGAGCAATACAAACAGTAAGCTAAAACTAATAAGTACATAAGGGTGTTGTAAATACCCCTGCACTTGCCCGCCTAAGGCCGCCACTACTAACCCTAATGCAGCATAAGTAAGTGCCATACCTTGTATATATACAAACGACAACGCAAACGCTTTTTTAGTTGAAAGGTTTTGCTGCCCTGCAATTAAACTCGATAAAATAGGAAACATAGGGAACACGCACGGTGTAAACGCAAGCCCCACTCCAACCGCAAAAAATATGAGTAAATTAGTTACTAAACTTTGACTTGCTAATCGCTCTGTAAAACTTAAATCTTGAGTGGGTGTATTACTTTGGCTACGTGTTGTATCAATAGAGGGAGTTAATGCGTTTAATGTATCAGCAGCATTAGCTGATGAGTTATTACCTTGCGCTTGCTCTGAGGCAATAACGCTTAAAGGAATACTAATAACCTCTGGCGGATAACACAGCCCTGCTTTGGCACAGCCCTGGTAGCGCACCTTAACAATAGCACCCTCGGTAACATTACTGAGCTTGCTTATAACACTTACACTATTGAAAAAAACTTCGGTTTTGCCAAAAAACTCGTCTTCAATTATTTCGCCAGTACCGGCATCGCCTACCTTTATGTTGGCGCCTTTGGCGATAATTTCTATTTTCTTTTTGTAAAGGTAATAGTCAGGGGCTATATCCCACCCCACAAATAAAGTGCTACCTTGCTGATCAAAATCAAATACAAACGCTTGGTCTACAGGTAGAAAGGTTTGCTGTGGCGGGGCAAGTAAATCACCTAGCACATTATTGGTGTTTGCCTTTACCGGAAGCGCCAGCAAGCTAACCAATAATAAAAAGAAAAACCGCATTAATTTAATACCTCATCCATCCAATGAAAATAAGCCAAATTACCAGTGGCCACATCAACCACTTGAATTTCGGGTACTTCGTAACTGTGTAAACTTTTGATGGTTTCAAAAACATCATTCATTTTTTCTGATTTTGTTTTAATCAGTAGCTTTGCTTCTACCTCTTCGGCCACATTGCCTTCCCACATATAAATTGAGGTCATATTTGGTAAAATATTTACACACGCCGCTAATTTTTGCGCTACAAGTGCCTTAGCTAGAGTGCGTGCTTCAGCCTCATTTTTACACGTGGTAAATATCAATTTAAATTGCGTAGTCATAATTAACCTTTACTAATTTATAGGGAACTAATGCAATAGTATCTGATAGCTAGTGTAATGTGTAGGCGATGAATAATTGTAGATATTAAGCAATTATTAATCACTTTAAGCTCAACCTTGAAATTAGACCCTTTCACCCTCACTTATATTTCATCCACTCTTTTGAGTGCCATTATTTAGAGAGCCCTATGTTTAGATTTTTATTTGTGTTGTTTATTATCATTCCTATTATCGAAATTGCGCTACTAATACAGGTTAGTGATGTAATTGGTGGATTTGCGACTATAGCCCTAGTGATTGTTACGGCTATTTTGGGCGCCAGAATGGTTAAACAACAAGGAATGGGGGCATTACAAAATGCACAAAGCCAAATGGCCCAAGGGCAAATGCCAGCGAAAGAATTATTTACCGGTATTTGCGTGATCATTGCAGGGGTTTTATTGCTAACCCCTGGCATTATGACCGATGTATTTGGCCTACTATTATTAACCCCCTCAATACGCAACAAACTTGCTGCAGGCCTTGCAAGTCAAGCAACGGTTCGCATGAGCACAGGTGCACAGCAAGGCTCTTCAGCCTTTACACAACACTCACACTCGCAGCAAGAACAACAGCATGTAAATAAACCAACTACCATTGATGGCGAATATGAGAGAAAAGATTAAAAATTTATCGATTTTTCTCTTGGAATTTTACACTCTACCCCCATTAATGAATGCAAATTAGAAAAGCTTTTTTCTGTACTGTTCAGAAACTGTTAGGAGAACTAAAAAAATGAACATTCGTCCTTTACAAGATCGCGTAATCGTTAAGCGTCTAGAAGAAGAAACCAAGTCTGCTGGCGGTATTGTATTAACTGGCTCTGCAGCTGAAAAATCAACTCGCGGAGAAGTTATTGCTGTTGGCAATGGTCGCGTTCTAGATAACGGTGACGTTAGAGCTTTAGAAGTAAAAGCCGGTGACACTGTGTTATTTGGCTCATATGTTGAAAAAACTGAAAAGATCGAAGGTCAAGAGTACCTGATCATGCGTGAAGACAACATTTTAGGCATTGTAGGCTAACCCTACTTTTCGTTTAACAAACATTTAAGAATTTAGAGGAAATTAAAGATGGCAGCAAAAGAAGTACTTTTTGCAGGTGACGCACGCGCTAAAATGCTAACAGGCGTAAATATCCTAGCAAACGCAGTAAAAGTGACCTTAGGTCCTAAAGGCCGTAACGTAGTACTAGATAAATCATTTGGCTCTCCAGTGATCACTAAAGATGGTGTATCTGTAGCAAAAGAAATCGAACTTGAAGACAAGTTTGAAAACATGGGTGCACAAATGGTGAAAGAAGTTGCATCTAAAGCAAATGATGCGGCGGGTGACGGTACGACTACCGCAACTGTACTTGCACAATCTATTGTAAACGAAGGTCTTAAAGCAGTTGCTGCGGGCATGAACCCAATGGATCTTAAGCGCGGTATTGATAAAGCAATTATCGCTGCAGTAGAAGAGCTTAAAGCGCTATCTGTACCATGTGCTGATACTAAAGCTATTGCACAAGTAGGTACTATTTCAGCTAACTCTGATAAAGAAATTGGCGAAATCATTGCTAACGCAATGGAAAAAGTAGGCCGTAACACAGGTGTTATTACTGTAGAAGAAGGTCAATCACTAGAGAACGAACTAGATGTTGTAGAAGGCATGCAGTTTGACCGTGGTTACCTATCGCCTTACTTTATCAACAACGCTGAAAAAGGCGCTGTTGAGCTAGACAACCCGTTCATTCTACTTGTAGATAAAAAAGTATCTAACATCCGTGAACTACTACCTACATTAGAAGCCGTTGCTAAAGCAAGCAAGCCACTATTAATCATTGCTGAGGACCTAGAAGGCGAAGCACTTGCAACGCTTGTAGTTAACAACATGCGCGGTATTGTTAAAGTATCAGCTGTTAAAGCCCCTGGTTTTGGCGACCGTCGTAAAGCAATGCTACAAGATATCGCCGTATTAACTGGCGGTACTGTTATCTCTGAAGAAATTGGTTTAGAGCTTGAAAAAGCAACAATTGAAGACTTAGGTACTGCTAAGCGTGTAGTAATCACTAAAGATGATACAACTATCATTGATGGTGCGGGTGAAGAAGATGGCATTAACGGCCGTGTTGCTCAAATTAAAGCACAGATTGAAGAAGCAACGTCTGACTACGATAAAGAAAAACTACAAGAGCGCATGGCTAAACTTGCCGGCGGTGTTGCAGTAATTAAAGTAGGCGCAGCAACTGAAATTGAAATGAAAGAGAAAAAAGACCGTGTTGAAGATGCATTACATGCAACTCGTGCAGCGGTTGAAGAAGGCGTAGTACCCGGTGGTGGTGTTGCTCTAGTACGTGCTGCTAGCAAGCTAGTTGAGCTACTTGGCGACAACGAAGACCAAAACCACGGTATTAAAGTTGCACTTCGTGCGATGGAAGCACCACTTCGTCAAATCGTAACTAACGCAGGTGATGAAGCATCTGTTGTTATTAACGCAGTTAAAGGTGGTGAAGGTAACTATGGTTACAACGCAGCCACTGGCGAATACAACGACATGCTTGAAATGGGTATCCTAGATCCAACTAAAGTAACGCGCTCTGCACTACAATTTGCAGGTTCGATTGCGGGTCTAATGATCACCACCGAAGCAATGGTTGCTGAAATCCCTAAAGAAGAAGCTGCTGGTGCCCCTGATATGGGTGGCATGGGCGGAATGGGTGGTATGGGCGGCATGATGTGATCATCCTCCTTTAAGCACCTTGCTTATATAAAAACCCAGCTTCGGCTGGGTTTTTGCTTTTTAATACAAGCCTATTGTTATTGCTCAATTTATCTTCATATCTATAGCATGAGTTGTTGGATTAAAGGTAAAAGCATTTGCTTAATAATAATGAAATAATCACCTTCTTTATTTTGGTATCACTTATAACAGGGTTAGTGGTATTTATTGCCTGGGTTATGCTTAAGCTCGTTATATGGGGTAAGAGCATGTCTAAAGGAGCGTATTTATTTTTAGCGTTTTTTCCACTAATTTCACTTATGCCTATTCCACCCCCTACTTATGAAAATGTTCAAAAGGCCAAGCAAGAACAGCGTAAACGCAAAGAAGACTCAGGTGATGACCCTACGAATGAAGATGAGTAAGCCAGTTTAGCTACTAAATTAAAACACTTTTTAAGGACGCTTTAAGGTTTTAAATAGAGTGAATTCTTTAGGCTAGTACTATATA
Source organism: Pseudoalteromonas sp. MM1 (assembly GCF_030296835.1). NCBI lineage: Bacteria > Pseudomonadati > Pseudomonadota > Gammaproteobacteria > Alteromonadales > Pseudoalteromonadaceae > Pseudoalteromonas > Pseudoalteromonas sp. MM1. The sequence continues at coordinate 3,338,802 of NZ_AP027922.1, forward strand.
CGGAGCCAATGGATAACGTACAGCCCCCCTTTAGATAAACTTTAATAACCATTTACCTATACTATTCAACCCTGTATTGATATGTGAAAATACACCGACATAAAACAACTTTAGGTTTTTAAGTTATGCCAAAGCAGCATATAGGTAGTATTGCTCTTGTTGTAAAAGACTATGACGAAGCAATTGCATTTTATACAAAAAAATTAAGCTTTGAATTAGTTGAAGATACGGATTTAGGTGATGGAAAACGCTGGGTGTTAATAACCCCACCCAACTCAAACGGCACACACATATTACTTGCACAAGCCACAGAACCAGAGCAGTTTAGCGCTGTTGGCAACCAAGCAGGTGGCCGTGTATGGCTATTTTTAAACACTGACAACTTTTGGCGTGACTACGAAAGCATGCTAGAAAATGGCGTAGTATTTCATGAGCAGCCTCGTAATGAGCCTTATGGTACGGTGGCCGTATTTGAAGATCTCTATGGCAACAAATGGGATCTTATTCAACAGAGCTAACTACTTAGTTAATTAACGACCTAACTATTTGAAATAAATCCGAGGGTAGCATACCACGCTGCCCTTGCTCTTCAGCCGCAACCTCACCAGCTCTAGCATGAAGAGTTACTCCGTATCGCGCAGCTTCATCGATACTAAGCCCTTGAGCAAGCAATGCACCAATAATACCTGTAAGTACGTCGCCACTCCCTCCCACGGCAAGAGCTGCGTTGCCATTTTCACACACCCAAGTGCTTTTACCGTTATCAATTAAAGAGCCAGCGCCTTTTAGTATGCAAGTAACATTATACCGTTTTGCGCATAATCGTACGCTAGCAAACCTATTTGACTCTATTTCAGAGGTATTTTTGCTAATGAGCCGAGCCGCTTCACTAGGATGCGGAGTAAGCACACATTGGTCCAATGTATAAGCACTGGCATTTTCAGCCAATAAATTAAGTGCATCAGCATCAAGTACAAGCGGCGTATTGCGCTCTTGGCAATAGTGCATAACTGTGCAAAACGTTTTTTTAGCCCATTCATCCTGTCCAAGTCCAGGGCCAAGTACAACACAACTTGCCCACTCTAAAGCTTGCTCAAGGTTTTCACTCATGACCATTAATTCTGCCCTACCTATGCTTATTGGCATAATAGAGCTTTGGTGCGTATAAACCTTCACCATCCCCGCGCCTGCTCGTAGCGCAGCCTCACTACTGAGCCTGATTGCTCCCGCAGTACCTTGGTTACCTCCTATACATAATAACTTGCCATGGTTGCCCTTATGGCTATTTAAAGCCCGAGAGCCAAGGCGTTTAAAGCTGTCTATATTTATCAAGTGAGCACAAGGTGAAGCGAGTTGACTAAAAGTATCTTCAATTGCTAATTCATCGAGAATCAATTCACCGGCATGCTGTTTACCTGTCCCTGTAGAAAGGCCTTGTTTAATCGCAATAAAAGTAAGCGTTTTTGTTGCCTGAATAGCTGCGCCTAATACTTCACCTGTATTTGCATCAATCCCTGAGGGAACATCGATACTTAAAACAGGCTTTTCGCTTTGGTTGATTGCGGTAATAATCTCACAATAATTTTCGCGAACAGGTGAGTTAAGCCCAGTTCCTAGTAACCCATCAATCACACAGTCGCAGCAATTTAAATCACTCTTATCAAACTCGTTAACTATGCCACCATTATCAAGCCATAGCTGTTTCGCTTTAGCCGCGTCACCACTGAGTGTTTTAGCAGGGTCTATAGCACAAACTTTTACCTCTGCACCAGAGTCCTTAATTAAACGCGCGGCGATGTAAGCATCACCCGCATTATTGCCATTACCTGCAATAATTAAAGTAAGCTTAGCGTTAAAAGACTGCCAGTGCTTGTATACGGACTCTCCCGCTCGCTTCATTAAAGTAAATAAACCTATTCCACATTGCTTAGCCGCCTCTTTCTCATAGGAGCGAACCTGCTCTTTTGTATAAATAAGCCTTTGTTCATTTAACATAGAAACTCGCCATAATAAGTGTGTAGATGCTCTATAACTATAGCTTGGGATAAAAGAGCACTTTTCAATAGCTGATTTAGCTTGCGAAACAGCTATTAAAATTGAAGACTTTACTACAAAGAGTGTAAGTTCTGTGGCGAGCCTTATCCGCGGGTTTCGTGATACTCAACCCACGCTACGAAGTACAGATTGACGCTGTGCAGCTGATAGCTAATATTTTTACTTTCTTACAGACAGCAAAAAACCATTACATTGCTGTAACGGGTTTCCCGTATTTTGAGTCGGTGCGCTACGCAGTAGAATGTCGTGGTGCCCACAGCGGTAGTGAGCCACATAGCAAAGTACTCTTAATGTTTTTTAATGGGATTCACTGGGCACTGAGGTGGTCGTCGCGTTCTTTTACCCGTGGGTTTCGTGATACTCAACCCACGCTACGAAGTACAGCTTGACGCTGTGCAGCTGACGGCTGATAGTTAATATTTTCACTTTCTTACAGACGCAAAAAAGCCGCCTCATCTCTGAAGCGGCTTTCTTTTATTTGGAGCCTGGCAATGTCCTACTTTCACATAGCAAATGCTACACTATCATCGGCGCTGTTTCGTTTCACTACTGAGTTCGGCATGGGGTCAGGTGGGTCCAAAACGCTATGGTTACCAAGCAAATATGGTGCAAAGAATTAATGACAAGCACGTAGTGCTACGATTTTCTTTGCGCAAGGTGCCTCAATGTTAACGCTACGCGCTAAGAGTCACCTCATAAATCTGGAAAATATCTGATAATATTTTTTAAATCTTTCTAAGTAATATCTACTTTAGTTATATTAACTTCTGTCTAAACTGTCGCATAAAACGCGTTTGGCGTTGTATGGTTAAGCCTCACGGGTAATTAGTACAGGTTAGCTTAATGGCTCACACCACTTCCACATCCTGCCTATCAACGTTGTAGTCTTCAACGGCCCTTCAGAGACTTTAAAAGTCTAGTGAGAAATCATCTCGAGGCCTGCTTCGCGCTTAGATGCTTTCAGCGCTTATCAGTTCCGAACGTAGCTACCGGGCAATGCCATTGGCATGACAACCCGAACACCAGCGGTTCGTTCACTCCGGTCCTCTCGTACTAGGAGCAACCCCTCTCAATTCTCAAACGCCCACGGCAGATAGGGACCGAACTGTCTCACGACGTTCTAAACCCAGCTCGCGTACCACTTTAAATGGCGAACAGCCATACCCTTGGGACCGACTTCAGCCCCAGGATGTGATGAGCCGACATCGAGGTGCCAAACACCGCCGTCGATATGAACTCTTGGGCGGTATCAGCCTGTTATCCCCGGAGTACCTTTTATCCGTTGAGCGATGGCCCTTCCATTCAGAACCACCGGATCACTATGACCTACTTTCGTACCTGCTCGACGTGTCTGTCTCGCAGTTAAGCTGGCTTCTACCATTACACTAACCGTACGATGTCCGACCGTACTTAGCCAACCTTCGTGCTCCTCCGTTACTCTTTGGGAGGAGACCGCCCCAGTCAAACTACCCACCAGGCACTGTCCGTAACCCCGATTCAGGGGCCAACGTTAGAACATCAAAACTACAAGGGTGGTATTTCAAGGACGACTCCACAAAAACTAGCGTCTCTGCTTCTAAGTCTCCCACCTATCCTACACATGTAGGTTCAATGTTCAGTGCCAAGCTGTAGTAAAGGTTCACGGGGTCTTTCCGTCTAGCCGCGGGTACACAGCATCTTCACTGCGATTTCAATTTCACTGAGTCTCGGGTGGAGACAGCGTGGCCATGGTTACACCATTCGTGCAGGTCGGAACTTACCCGACAAGGAATTTCGCTACCTTAGGACCGTTATAGTTACGGCCGCCGTTTACCGGGGCTTCGATCAAGAGCTTCGTCCGAAAACTAACCCCATCAATTAACCTTCCGGCACCGGGCAGGTGTCACACCGTATACGTCATCTTGCGATTTTGCACAGTGCTGTGTTTTTAATAAACAGTCCCAGCCACCTGGTCACTGCGGCTCCCGTCCGCTTAGAGAGCAAGTCTCATCACAGATAGGAGCGTACCTTCTCCCGAAGTTACGGTACGATTTTGCCTAGTTCCTTCACCCGAGTTCTCTCAAGCGCCTTAGTATTCTCTACCTGACCACCTGTGTCGGTTTGGGGTACGATTCGGTATAATCTGAAGCTTAGAGGCTTTTCCTGGAAGTATGGCATCAGCAACTTCATCACCTTGGTGACTCGTCTCGTGTCTCAGCCTAACAGCAACCCGGATTTACCTAAGTCGCTAGCCTACTCACTTTCACATGGACAACCATCGCCATGCTTGCTTAGCCTTCTCCGTCCCCCCATCGCAATTATACCAAGTACGGAAATATTAATCCGTTTCCCATCGACTACGCCTTTCGGCCTCGCCTTAGGGGTCGACTTACCCTACCCTGATTAACATGGGATAGGAACCCTTGGTCTTCCGGCGTGCGGGTTTTTCACCCGCATTATCGTTACTCATGTCAGCATTCGCACTTCTGATACCTCCAGCAACCCTCCCGGGTCACCTTCAACGGCTTACAGAACGCTCCCCTACCACTCATCCTAAGATGAATCCGCAGCTTCGGTGCATAGTTTAGCCCCGTTACATCTTCCGCGCAGACCGACTCGACCAGTGAGCTATTACGCTTTCTTTAAAGGATGGCTGCTTCTAAGCCAACCTCCTGGCTGTCTGGGCCTTTCCACATCGTTTCCCACTTAACTATGACTTTGGGACCTTAGCTGGCGGTCTGGGTTGTTTCCCTCTTCACGACGGACGTTAGCACCCGCCGTGTGTCTCCCGGATAGTACTTTACGGTATTCGGAGTTTGCAAAGGGTTGGTAAGTCGGGATGACCCCCTAGCCTTAACAGTGCTCTACCCCCGTAAGTATTCGTCCGAGGCTCTACCTAAATAGATTTCGGGGAGAACCAGCTATCTCCCGGTTTGATTAGCCTTTCACTCCTAGCCACAGGTCATCCCCTAACTTTTCAACGTTAGTGGGTTCGGTCCTCCAGTTGATGTTACTCAACCTTCAACCTGCCCATGGCTAGATCACCGGGTTTCGGGTCTATACCTTGCAACTATTCGCCCAGTTAAGACTCGGTTTCCCTACGGCTACCCTAATCGGTTAACCTCGCTACAAAATATAAGTCGCTGACCCATTATACAAAAGGTACGCAGTCACCCTCGAAGGGCTCCTACTGCTTGTACGTACACGGTTTCAGGTTCTATTTCACTCCCCTCACAGGGGTTCTTTTCGCCTTTCCCTCACGGTACTGGTTCACTATCGGTCAGTTGGGAGTATTTAGCCTTAGATGATGGTCCACCTATATTCAGTCAAAGTTTCACGTGCTCCGACCTACTCGATTTCACTCAAAATGCGTTTTCATGTACGGGACTATCACCCTGTATCGTGGCACTTTCCAGAGCCTTCCATTAACACATAATCAGCTTAAGGGCTGTTCCGATTTCGCTCGCCGCTACTATCGGAATCTCGGTTGATTTCTTTTCCTACGGGTACTTAGATGTTTCAGTTCTCCGCGTTCGCCTCGTTAACCTATGTATTCAGTTAACGATACCTGCAAGCAGGTGGGTTTCCCCATTCGGAAATCCTAGTCTCAAGCGCTTTTTACTAGCTTGACTAGGCTTATCGCAAGTTAATACGTCCTTCATCGCCTCCAACTGCCAAGGCATCCACCGTGTACGCTTAGTCACTTAACCATACAACCCAAACGGGTCTTGCTTGGTCTTTTTTACTTATGCTGCCTTGCTTTCTATTTTTGCTTGGTTACATAACACGTTATGCGTCCAGCGACAAAAATATCAGCGGCGTTGCCTAAGTATCAAATCCACGTCGCAATATTAAGTTTTTACACTTAATTGTATTTATAGTGACAGTTTAACTTCGCCAGAAGTTAATATTGAATACTAAAGTAGATACCAATTAATTATTCGATTGAATAATCAATGGCATTTTTTACTTTTGAAAACTCTTGATAAATACAATGTATTTATCAGAATTTTATTATCAGCTTTTCCAAATTTTTAAAGAGCAGAGAATCAAAAACTTCTCAAAATTAAACACACTCTATTCTCAGGTGATGTTGCTACCCGATAAAGAATATTTATTTTTAAGAAGTAAAGTGGTGGAGCTAAGCAGGATCGAACTGCTGACCTCCTGCGTGCAAGGCAGGCGCTCTCCCAGCTGAGCTATAGCCCCACATATGCTGGTCTTACTGTTTGTTATCCGACTTTGATCCAGACTAGGCATGACACGACAAATGTTTAGTTCACTAAACGAGGAGTGTCATAACAACGTATGGTAGCAAAGTGGTGGGTCTGGGTGGATTTGAACCACCGACCTCACCCTTATCAGGGGTGCGCTCTAACCAACTGAGCTACAGACCCAAACAATAAGTGTTGTTCTCTTTACAATTAACAATCATCTGTGTGGACACTACGAACAAATAAGTTCTAAATCGTATAAGGAGGTGATCCAGCCCCAGGTTCCCCTAGGGCTACCTTGTTACGACTTCACCCCAGTCATGAATCACTCCGTGGTAAACGTCCTCCCGAGGGTTAGACTATCTACTTCTGGAGCAACCCACTCCCATGGTGTGACGGGCGGTGTGTACAAGGCCCGGGAACGTATTCACCGCGTCATTCTGATACGCGATTACTAGCGATTCCGACTTCATGGAGTCGAGTTGCAGACTCCAATCCGGACTACGACGCACTTTAAGTGATTCGCTTACTCTCGCGAGTTCGCAGCACTCTGTATGCGCCATTGTAGCACGTGTGTAGCCCTACACGTAAGGGCCATGATGACTTGACGTCGTCCCCACCTTCCTCCGGTTTATCACCGGCAGTCTCCTTAGAGTTCTCAGCATTACCTGCTAGCAACTAAGGATAGGGGTTGCGCTCGTTGCGGGACTTAACCCAACATCTCACAACACGAGCTGACGACAGCCATGCAGCACCTGTATCAGAGTTCCCGAAGGCACCAAACCATCTCTGGTAAGTTCTCTGTATGTCAAGTGTAGGTAAGGTTCTTCGCGTTGCATCGAATTAAACCACATGCTCCACCGCTTGTGCGGGCCCCCGTCAATTCATTTGAGTTTTAACCTTGCGGCCGTACTCCCCAGGCGGTCTACTTAATGCGTTAGCTTTGAAAAACAGAACCGAGGTTCCGAGCTTCTAGTAGACATCGTTTACGGCGTGGACTACCAGGGTATCTAATCCTGTTTGCTCCCCACGCTTTCGTACATGAGCGTCAGTGTTGACCCAGGTGGCTGCCTTCGCCATCGGTATTCCTTCAGATCTCTACGCATTTCACCGCTACACCTGAAATTCTACCACCCTCTATCACACTCTAGTTTGCCAGTTCGAAATGCAGTTCCCAGGTTGAGCCCGGGGCTTTCACATCTCGCTTAACAAACCGCCTGCGTACGCTTTACGCCCAGTAATTCCGATTAACGCTCGCACCCTCCGTATTACCGCGGCTGCTGGCACGGAGTTAGCCGGTGCTTCTTCTGTCAGTAACGTCACAGCTAGCAGGTATTAACTACTAACCTTTCCTCCTGACTGAAAGTGCTTTACAACCCGAAGGCCTTCTTCACACACGCGGCATGGCTGCATCAGGCTTTCGCCCATTGTGCAATATTCCCCACTGCTGCCTCCCGTAGGAGTCTGGGCCGTGTCTCAGTCCCAGTGTGGCTGATCATCCTCTCAAACCAGCTAGGGATCGTCGCCTTGGTGAGCCATTACCTCACCAACTAGCTAATCCCACTTGGGCCAATCTAAAGGCGAGAGCCGAAGCCCCCTTTGGTCCGTAGACATTATGCGGTATTAGCAGTCGTTTCCAACTGTTGTCCCCCACCTCAAGGCATGTTCCCAAGCATTACTCACCCGTCCGCCGCTCGTCATCTTCTAGCAAGCTAGAAATGTTACCGCTCGACTTGCATGTGTTAGGCCTGCCGCCAGCGTTCAATCTGAGCCATGATCAAACTCTTCAATTAAAAAGTTTTTTGTCTTTCGACAGCTCAATGAATTCTGAATTTATTTAATATCTTTCGATATTGAATTGACTGTGCTGCAATTCCTACCGGAGTAGTTATTGCTGTTGGTCACTCAGTTTCAATTGAGACTCTAAATTTGTTTGCCTCACTTAGTAAACTAAGCTTGGCTGTTAGAACTCAATCTGTACGAGTGCCCACACAGATGATTGCTTTATATTGTTAAAGAACGTTGCGACGTTGTCGCTAGGGATGCGTATAATACATCCTTTATTTTTCGAGTCAATACTTAATTTTAAACTTTCTTTTTAGAATATTTAAAACCGAAGTTTTACTTAACTCTCTGAGCAGCTCCTGCCTCGCTATGCGTTGGCGTTCCCCGTCTCAGTGGGGTCGCATTATAGGGAGATCCGAAAACAGATCAACCCTTTTTTTAGATCTTTTTACTGTTCGAACAAAAATAGAGCAAAACAGCGTAAAACTAGCTAAATAACTGGCTAAGATGATGCTTTTTTATACTGGTTTTTATTATTTAATATAAATTTCATTGCTATGTTCGTTTAAGACGTTAAGATAGCAAGTTCACAATGTTAAATTAATGTTTATTTCCTGTTTATTGGTAGATCTAAAATGAAATTACCCGATCAAAAATCTTTTATCTTCTCTGTTATTCTTGCTGTAGTTGGTTTTGTTATTGTTGAGTTTGCTTTAGGCAGCTTAGCTTTAAGCCCAGCATTGCTATTTGGTGCTGGTTTATTAATTGGTGGGGTTGCTATTGCTGCAATGTCATCGGAAGGTGGTGAAGAAGCTGAAGTAAAAACAAAAACACTTTATGTTGGTAATCTTCCTTATCGTGCAAATGAAGGCGTAGTTCGTGCTTTGTTTGAAGAACAAGGTAAAGTTTTCAACGTGCGCCTATTAAAGGATAAAAATACTGGCAAACGTCGTGGCTTTGGTTTTGTTGAAATGGCACAAGCAGATGCAGACAATGCAATTGCTAAGTTAAACGATAGTGAGTTCCAACAGCGTACTTTAAAAGTACGTGAGGCAAAACAAAAACAAGAAGATGATTCTAGCTCTTTACGCACTGGGACGGATCAATCAGTGTAACGTGCTTTATAGCTAGCTTATTACTCAAAACATCAGCCGTTGCATAATATTGCAGCGGCTTTTTTTGGTCTGTAAATTTATTTCCAAAGTTATGCTGCTCTAGTAGGTAGCTTACTCTGCTGGCAATGGCCGCGCCTGAATCGAGTAATTGCACTGAATTATTAAAGTACGCTTGTATGGCATTGCTAAGAATTGGAAAATGTGTGCAACCTAGTACAAGTACATCTATATCTGAGTTTATGCCCAAACGTGTTAGCTCTTTGTGCAGTTTGAGTGTATCTAGCTGCTGAGTGAAAAATAACTGCTCAGCCAATGCCACCAGTTCAACACTGCTATATAAACTCACTGTTACGTTGCTGGCATGCTCTTTTATTAATGTATGAGTATAGGGACTTGCAACTGTGGCCGGGGTTGCCAATAAGCCGATGTGCTTTGTGCGAGTTACCTCAGCAGCAGGCTTTATTGCAGGCACCACGCCGACAATAGGTATTGATGTAATTTTGCGTACTTCACTTAAGGCTGATGTAGAGGCTGTATTGCAGGCTATAACAATAAGATCGACTTTAAGCGCGTTTTGCTCAATAAAATAAATGAGTGAGCACAAACGGCCTATAATAGTTTGCTGGGTTTGCGCGCCATAAGGGAGTAACGCATTATCCATAAAGTAGCTGTACTGTGCATCTGGAATACGCTTTTGAATATGCTCAAGCACGGTGGTGCCACCTATACCTGAATCAAATACCATTATGTGGGCTGACAAACTTTGGTTCCTACTGTTTATTAAGAACGGCAGTTTGCCATGAGGTATTTATAAAAGAAAGCAGTTTAGCTTTGCTCAGACTTTAGCGCGGCGAGTGCATCGCCCGCTGAATTTAATTGATTTAGGTTTTCGAACATTGCCTGGGTATAATCAACTAGCTGATCGACCGCTGCTTGATCTTGGTTTAGCCACTCTATAATACCGGCAAGCTGATCTTGTAGGCCTAGTTGCGATGCTTTATCGAATGCATTTTTTAGGTCGTCATTAAAAGGCGCGATCGCATCGGCTACCTCTTTTGTTGGGTTTGGTTGATATTGCTCATAACTTTTAACGGTAGCGACTGTTTTCGTTTGGCGAAGATCCATTGAAAATGCCACTAGTTGCTCACTGCCTAAGCTCAGCTCTTGTGCTTTTTCAAATGCTTCATCCAAATCACCACTAAAAAATGTTTTACTTACTCCTTGTAGCTCTTCCATCATGGCATTAATAGCATCTTGCTCTTGTTCATTTAAATCACCATTAACCGACATTGAGAAAGACAGCTCTCGAGATTGCGACGATGAGCTGGCAAATGATTCGCTGTTATTACTTTGTTGATACCCGCTCGCTGTTTGCGACTCATATGCATCAGCAAAGCTAATACTGACTTCATCACCTTCGGCTGTTGTAAACTTATATTCAGCATTACTACTCATACTTACATATTGTGCTTGGCTTACGCTTACACTGGCCGGTTGTGGGTTAAATAGGGTTTGCTCAAACTCATCAAGCCCCTCAAAAATGCCTTCTTTTGACTTGTCGATGCCCTCTTGCATTTCTTCGTTAAATACACCGGTGCCTTTTAGTTCATCAACCGCTTCGTCTATACCGGTTTGAACCCCAGTGCGCGCATCGTCTAACATGTTTTTTAATTTATCGTCATCAGCACCATTGGCTTTAGCTTTATTAACTGCGCCAGATACAAAGTCGAGTACATTTTTTACTATTTCATCAAAATCGAATAAAGGTTTATCGGCTTGTTTTTGCTCAACAGGTAAACCTAGTTGCTCTGCCATTTTGTCGCCAAGCACTTTTGCAGCAAGTTCTCTGCCTCGCTGTAATGAAGTTTCTTGCGGAGATTGGATTGTTGGCTGCTGTAGCGCCTCTTTATTATTAAATTTGTTTACGTTGTTGTTTGGCGTATAGCCATAATTACCGATTTTCATGATCCACCTCCGTTACGTACTTAGCTTATTATCGGCTAATAGTGACAAAACTAAAGTGCATGTTTAAAAAAACAGCAACTTTATTATCAGCAAAACTAGACAAATACTGCTCGCTCCCTACAATAGCGCCGATAAATAGATCTCATAGATAAGGTAGTAGCATTAATGGCAGTGATTAAAATAGATACCACACAGTACGATACGCAGCTAAATGAAAAAGAGCAGCGTATTACGTCGCAATTTAAGCGATTTGGTGTGCAACAATTAGAGGTATTTAGCTCAGAGCCAATTAACTACCGCCAACGTGCTGAATTTAGAGTATGGCACGATGGGGATGATCTATTTCATATTATGTTTGATCAAGCAACAAAAGAAAAAATTCGCGTTGACACTTTTGACCCTGCTGCGCCATTAGTTGGTGAAGTGATGCAGGTGATGATTGATAATTTAAAGTCGTGTGAAGTATTACGTCGTAAGCTGTTTCAAATTGACTATTTATCGTCATTAAGCGGTGAGATTTTAGTAAGCTTGCTTTATCACAAGCCACTTGATGATCAGTGGCTAACTGAAATTAAAGCCCTTAAAGAAAAACTAAGCAGTAAATACAAAATTGATTTTATTGGCCGAGCGCGCAAGCAAAAAGAAGTGCTAGGCGATGACTTTGTCACAGAGCGTTTAACAGTAAATGGCCAAGAGCTTATTTACCAACAAGTTGAAAATAGCTTTACTCAGCCAAATGCGAAAGTAAATATTAAAATGCTTGAGTGGGCGCAAGACCTATGCAAACCACTTAATAACGATTTACTAGAGCTTTACTGTGGTAATGGTAATTTCTCTATTGCATTGGCGGGTTCATTTAATCGCGTATTAGCTACTGAAATATCTAAGTCTTCTGTGCATTCAGCGCAATACAACATTGCTAAAAATAAAGTAGATAACTTAGATATAATTCGCATGTCGAGTGAAGAGTTTACCCAGGCAATGAATGGTGAACGTACCTTTTCGCGCTTAGAGGGGATAGATTTAAAAAGTTACGATTGCCAAACTATTTTGGTCGACCCACCGCGCGCAGGTATGGATACCCTTACGTGTGACTTAGTGGCTAACTACGAGAACATTATTTATATATCGTGCAACCCAAACACGCTTGAGCGCGATTTAGATCATTTGACGCGCACCCATAACGTTAAGCGTTTTGCGATATTTGATCAGTTCCCATATACGCATCACATTGAATCGGGTGTTTTCTTACAAAGAAAATAGTGAGTTAAATTTAAATCACTTCCATAAAAAAAGCTCCCTCAGGAGCTTTTTTTGTTTTAACAAATCTTACTTGTTCGCTAAATAGTTAATTAATTTACTAATATCTTCTGGCGCGGTAATACCCGACTCTCGGCCTAGGTTTAATTTGTATTTACCATTTACGATAAAGGTTGGTACGCCACGTAGCGCGCCTTTTTCTTTAAAGTAATTTTGGTCACGTTTCATTTTAGAGCTTAATGTACGTACCGAGAAGCTTTTGTATAGTTTATCAAACTTATCGCCATCAACACCCTGCGCTACAAATACATCTTTTACATCTGCAAGCTCGTTAAATTTAGCGCGCTTTGTGTGAATGTGGTTAAAAATAGCCGCAACAATTTTATCTTTTTGTGGAAGCACTTCCGCGGTTGCTAACGCTTGGCTCATCATTTGTTGGTTTTCTGGATCGCGAACACCGACAAAATCAACATGGCTCTTTTTAAATTTAACGTCTTTGTCTAGCTTTGGCTTAAACTCACCAATTAATGCTTCCATGTTATTACAAGCTGGGCAATAAAATGAGAAAAACTCTTTAACTTCTGGCTTTTTAGTCGCGCGTTCTGCCACTACATCGTAATGCACGCCTTCTTCATACGTTGCTGCAAAACTAGTTGCTGCCATTGGTAGTAGTAATGCAAGTAAACCTGCTTTAACTAATTTGATCATTGTTATTGTTCTCCGAGATTAAAGTGTTAGTAAAAAAGCAACTAACTCATTCAGTTCTTGCTGGTTATTAATAGTATTCATGTTTATTTTATATTTATCATTTACGATAAAGGTAGGTACACCAGTTAGCGCACCTAATTTTGAATATTTGTTTTGTTTATCTTGCATTGCACGCTCAGCAGAAATAATTGGCATGCTGGCAATGTCTTGATCAAACGTTGCACTATCAATACCGTTAACTTCAAGTAACTTTTTTACGTCTTTGATTTGCGTTAAAGGTGCGCGCTGTACATGAATACTTTTAAAGATTTGATCGCTGATACTTTGTGCTTGACCGTGCTTTTTACCGATTAAGTAGGCGTAGCTTAAGTTGCTTTGCGCCTGTGGTGATACGCCACCTAAAAAGTTAACGTGATTTTTTATAAATTCAGTACCCTCGGGCAGGCTTTTTTCAATTGCTTTTGCAACAGGCTCAAATTTAAAACAATGCGGACAGTAAAATGAGAAAAACTCGGTTACTTGTGGCTCTGCGCTTTTTTCTACATCAATAACAGTGTACTGGTTATCGGCTTCAAACTGTGCAGCAAGGGCTGCAAATGGTAAACATAAAAGTAGTAGGCTCAGTTTCAATTTTTTAAGCATTGGTATCTCGTGTACTTTTTAAATAAAATTTTATGGCAATAACTTCAGCGGGGCTTCTTGCAGTGCAGCAAGTTGCTCTTTAAGTGCTAAAATCTGTTGCTCCCAGTATTTGTCTTCAGCAAACCATGAAAAGTTCCGTACGAACGCCGGATCGCTCCATCGCTTGGCTACCCAACCCATATAATGAATAATACGCATTGCACGAAGCGGTTCAATTAATTTGAGTTGAGTGTGGTCAAAATCACAAAACTCTTCATACGCATTTACAAGGGTGTCTAACTGTAACAGCTGTGTTTGACGATCGCCACTGAGCATCATCCATAAATCTTGAATGGCCGGCCCTTGGCGAGCATCATCTAAATCAACAAACATAAGTGCTTCGCCTGCCCACAAAATGTTACCAGCGTGGCAATCACCATGTAAGCGTATCGTTTGCACATTTTTATACTGTGCTTGCGTTTGCTCAATAACCAAGTCCAATATGGTATAAAAAGCAGTGCTGATCCCCATAGGTACCAAATTACTTTTTTGCAGATGAACTTTAGCTGTATGCAAATATTCTTCGCAGCTAAACGTAGGCCTGTGCTCAAATGCTTTGCTTTTAGCTACCTGATGCATACGGCCAATTAAACGCCCCATTACATCAAGCTGATCTAGGTTATCCACTTCAAATAACCGTCCACCCACACTAGGAAACAACACAAAAACGTAGCCCTGGTGTTCAAATAAGCTTTGTCCGTTGTGCTTAATGGGTGCAACAACGGGTACTTCAGCTTCGGCAAGCTCGAAAGCAAAGTCATGCTCTTCTTGTATTTGCGCTTTGCTCCAGCGCTCTGGTCGGTAAAACTTAACAACGTAGCGCAGGCCATCTTCCGCCTTAAATTGGTAGACTCTGTTTTCGTAGCTATTAAGTGCTAATAAACCTGACTCTGCATATATACCAACGCTTTCTATTGCATCGAGAATTAAGTCGGGCGTTAAATCTTCAAAACTAAATTTACTCATGGGCTTCTTAATGTAAAAAGCGGGTTACCCCGCTTTTGTTAGTATTTTATCGCGCTTTAAAAAAGTTACTCGGTTGCGATATGTTTTCATCGGGGTCATTAACCGGTGAAAGTACAAAGTTAAACTCCGTCATTGGCGCTTTTAAATCATACGGGTCCATCACAAGTGACAATGGCACATTATGCGATTGCCCAGCTTGTACTGTAAATGTTTGCTTGCCAATGTACTTAAAGTTTTCAAGGCCTTGAACATCAATATTAAAGGTTTGCTCGTACTGCGCCTTGTTGATTACTTTTAATGTATAGGTGTTTTCTACCAAGCCATTAAAGTCAACACGATACAATTGGTTACGGTCTCGTATTATGTCAAAGTCCATAGGCTTTCTAAATGCAATGTTAGCCACCAGCGCACTGGTAAGCACCACCAGTATGACCGTGTAACCTATGATTTTAGCTCGCAGTGGGTTGGTTTTATTTTCAGGTGTTTCGAGATTACGCTCTGTAGTATAAGAAATAAGACCTCGCGGGTAATCCATTTTATCCATTACACCATCGCAGGCATCAATACATGCGCCACAATTTATACACTCAGCTTGCAAACCATTGCGAATATCTATTCCTGTAGGGCAAACCTGCACACACAAGTTACAGTCTATACAATCGCCCATTTCTAAATCTTCGTGGGCAATTTTACGCGAACGTGGGCCTCGGCTTTCGCCGCGTTTTTCATCGTACGTTACGGTGTAAGTGTCTTTATCAAACATAGCTGATTGAAAACGTGAATAGGGACAAATGTGTAAACACATAATTTCACGCATCCACCCTGCGTTAGCGTAAGTACACGCTGCAAAGAAAATAATACTTACCAGCGCGTAACCACCTACATTAAAAGTAACAAAGTCAGGGAGTAATTCACGGATAGGCGTAAAGTATCCAACAAACGAAATCGCCGTATATAAGGCAAATAAAACCCAACTAGTGTGCTTTGCTGTTTTTCGCCAAAACTTATCTAAGTCCATCGGGCGTTGATCTAGCTTTTTACGCTGATTAGCTGTGCCTTCAAACTTTTCTTCAAACCAAATAAATATAAAGGTCCATACAGTTTGCGGGCAGGTATAGCCACACCATACTCGGCCATAAAAGGTAGTGACCAAAAATAGTGCAAACGCTGCCAACATAAATATAAAGGCTAATATAGTGAAATCTTGCGGCCACAGCGTTAGCCCAAAAATATTGTACTTTTGGCCAACTAAGTCAAATAACACAGCTTGCTGGCCATTAAAATTTATCCAAGGCAAAAGCATAAAAGCAAGCATGCCTAAAAAGCCTATACGTTGTCTAAGTAACTGATGAAGCCCTTTTACTGCACGAACATATATTCGGTTACGTGGATTAAACCTATCGTCTTGACGGCTTAAATCCGGTTGTTGGATTTTAACCTCTGCAGGTATATTTTTTACTTTAATTTGCTTGTCCATCGAAGTTCCTCAACGCCGCTTGGAAATAAAAACGTAGCAATGTGTGCGTATTCTATACTGTAACTGTAGTTCGTTAATGGTAAGTGTGATTAGTTTATATAATCAGCTATTTGAATACTTTCAGATATTTCAGAAATATCTAACTGCTGCTGGCCATTATAACAATACAGACTAAAATTACAGGTATAGATTGCTAATAATTTATTCATCTCAGTTACTTGCTTTTAAAATGCAGTTTATTACACTGCTTGCTAAAATTACCTCATTAAGATCAAGGTTTACGCATTCATGAAAAAATTTATTATATTGGTCATTTTGATCCTTGCGTTTTTTACTATTGATCACCCGTTAGTTAAAGAGCCCCGCGAAAAGCTATTAGGTGAAGGTGTGGGTTTTTTAAGTGATGCGAGCAAAATAAACCGTAGCCCTGCGGCCAACATGGCTAAAAACCGTATCAGCAGTGCGTTAAAGCTCTCTGAGTCTGAGCAAGAATATATTGAAAAAACCTTTACCACTGATGATTCAGTGCAGTTATTTCATTTACGTTATTGCCGCGAGCGCGACCTAAATTTATATTTTTACGAGCAACGTTTAAATACAGTGTGTAAAATTGTATCGGATGCATTAGAACAAAAGAGAGCTAAGTAGTGGATTTTTCGCAATTAAACAAAAAATCGAGTGACTCTTTTCATAAACAGCGCACAATACTTAAAAAGCTATCGCAAGGTAAAACCTTGCATTGTGAGCAGTGCGGCGAGGTGTTAACACTCGATTTAGCCACCAGCGAGCCGGGCAAAGGCGCTGTTAAGTGTAAAAAAGGCTGCACTGATATTATTTTAGAACTGGGCGCTTAATTACCCTAAGCGCCGTTTAATACATCTAAAGGCTACTCTTCCCACCCTTCATCGGTAATCAGCCCACTGTTTATAGCTACCACCTCAATTAGCTCGGCAAAACCTAATGCAAAGTCGCCCATTGATTCGTACTGATACTGATATAAAGCTTCGAGTGTCATGCTGTTTTGCTGCGCAATTTGCACTCTTGTTTGCTCATCAACAGCAAAAAAGCTAAGCGTACTTAGCGCACTCTCTAGTGCTTCTTTGTACTGAGGCTCTAACGCGGGAGCTGTTAATAAGGGTTGTGCGTATTCTTGAGTAGCACGTAAAAAACCTTCACTCCACGCTTGGCTATAGTCTAGGTCAAAATTGGCAGGTAACTTGTAGCCGGTTTCAAATACTTGCTCACTAATTTGATGGTACAACGCCATAAATAAAAACAGTATTTCTTCGTCTAAATCGTTAGCCGTATTAGGCACAATCTGCGCTAACCACTGGTGAACTTCTAATGGGTTTGGCGAGCAAATAACCCCAAATAGATAGCCTTGGCTTTGTGTTAATGACATAGCCTGAGGTTGAGTACTTAAAAATGTACTTAATTGATGTGCGTGTTGTTCGTTAAACTGTGGTAATTGCATTAAATCTCTTTTGTTACATTAAAAATTTAGTGGGTAGCGGCCCTGCGCATCGGGGCGGCCTAAAAACTTAACCGCGTCGTGTACATCTTTTGGTAAGCTGGCGTCAGGTTTAACATAGCCTGCCACTTTAAAGTCAAAGTTAGCTTTAAGTGTTGCGTCGGCTTCAAGGCCTAACGTGTTATCTGGGTCTACTAAAATGGCTATATCGCCCGACTTACAGCTTAACATGCCACTCAGTGGCCCTATATTAAACCAGCCATTAAAGCCTTTAACATCTATATTGGGGCTGGCAATTTCGCCTTTTAATGACTCACAATAAGGCAGACCTGAGGTATACTCATTAACCTCTAAAATGACACGGCCTTTTGCAGTAGCTGGTATAGGTAATGCAATACGTTGCATAGCACGCTCTACGGTCGAGCGAATTATACCATCGGTAACTTTAACCACATTATTAAATAATCCGTAATTCACATCAGCATAGCCCGAAATATCGCTACGCTCACGAGGATTACCAAATTTTAAGTTAGCATTTAAATTACCCGTAAATAACTGCCAGCCAGCAATATCCCAGCGAACATTATTTAATTGCTCGTCTTGATAGCGCACTTGCATCATTTGGCCTTGCCACACACTCCCTACGGTTTGGCCTATTTCAAGCTGCTTTGGTAAGTACGGCTTAGCTAGATCTAATGCAATCGCCGCTGGTAATTTCATAATGCAAAACACAACAAAACTAATAAAAAATACCACTGATAATATTATTATTTTTTTCATTAATTACTTCTCTAGTACTAAGCGGCTTACACGTACAAACCCTGATTTATCATCTTTGCTTAAATCCAGGTTTTCTACTCTTAAGCCATGCTGATTAACCAGTTCGTCTAACCATTCTATTAATTGATTAAACTCCACCGAATCAAGCGTTAAACGTAACGAGTTATCGTTAGGCTGCATTTTACTAATAGTAATACGGTAACGACTACGCGTTGAATTAACCACTTGGCTAATATTTTGATTGCTAATTGCCTGCGTGTTACCCGCCGCTTTTAACTTTACTATGCTTTGATCAACCCATACGAGCAGCTCTTGCTGAGTGACGTACGACTTTTTAGCTTTATCTATGGCGTTATTTAAAGGTCTAAAAATTCCCATTACTAAAACAAAAACAACAAATATACCACCAGCAACCATAATCAATTGCTGCTCTTGCTCTTTTAAAGAACGCCAGTATTGCATTATTTGCTTTTTCATACTGCACCTCGCAGTTTTATTTCGCCCACTACAAAATCGCCATCGTTATTTAACGAGCCTTGTTCAACCGTTAATCCTTGTTGCTCAAGTATACTTTTTACTTTACCAAACGTTTGAAAGTCTTTTGCGCGTGCGCGTATTCGCAGCTCATTGCGACGTTTATCGTAACGTAGGGTTTCTGGCGTAAATTCGCTTACTTGCGAAAACACGCCAACCAATTGGCTGGTCAAATCTAAAAAACCGGCTTCACTTTCGCCATTAATAGTTTTAAGCGCGCCCCTGATTTGGCTTTTAATTAAGTTAGGGCGCACTTTAGTTCCGGGGAATGCTTTTTGGTATCTATCCACTACCTGAGCTTTAGCAAGCTCAACACGCGAGTTAAGTTGATTAAGTTCAATCAGCTTTATGGCAATGGTAGCAAATAAAGCAACACCGGTAATAATGGCTGCGCCTTTCCAATAACCCCACCACAGTGCACTTTTCTTTTTAAGCTGGTACATACCTTGGCGTAAATTAAATTTAACGCTGGTAAGTTGTTTAGCGAATAAGGCCAGTGGTAAATCGTAGTCGCTTGCTTGTGAAATTAGGTTAATACTTTCAGGAAACTGATTAGCTGGGCTATAGTGCTTTACGCTTGGCTCGCCAAGTGCACTTAAGTACTCCCTTAGCCAGCTATTTTCAACGGCACTAATATGCCAATCGCCTCTTTTAAATAACCACTGATTATTAAGCTCTATGGCGGTTAATGTATCATCATCGGCTGTAGGCAGTAGCAGCGCATCAGGTAAAACGGTGTATACCGCCAAGTTATGCTCTGAAAATAAAGCAAGCCAAGCTTCAAACCACTCGCGGTCAGTTAAGGCAACTTTAATTGCATGCTGCTCATCAATCATAGTGGGTTCGCCAATTGCGACAAATAGCTCGTCTATATCGCACGCAATATCTTCTTCAAGCATGTATGGCAACGCTTGCTCTAACTTACGATTCCACTTAGTCGGCAACGCCACTGTTTTAAGCTGCACCTGATCGCTAGGCAGTAATACCACTACCTCGCGGGTTTGCGCTTTTTCACTTAGCTCACTTAAACGGCTTGCGTCGGTTAATTCCCCACTGGCAATTATTTCTTGTTCTTGTGGTGAATAAATTAACCAATTTAATTTATCTTGCTCTGTTTGACCCGTGCGGATCAGCAGTATTTCTGTCACTGTACGCCTCCAAATTTTCGCGCCAGTATCGTTACTTCGCCATTTTTGGCATGAAGTAATGTGGTCATCGAAAAACGCAAATCGACAAACGTCGCCTGCGTTTGTAATTTAAAATATTCGCTGTTAATACTAAATAACTCTTTAACCGAATCTAAATTTGTACCGCCTTGCTGCTGTACCTCGGAAAAAAATTCATCCACGCTATCAAAGCCGGTTTCAGGACGAGCTGCTATAACCGCCTCTGCGCTCGATAACGATAATTCGTCAATCATGGCACTTAAAATAAGTGCCTGTTCAGGAAGTAACGTATTGACGTTAATCGATAATAAGGGAGACCCCGGAATAACACACACAAAAGGTAATACCTTTTCCATTACTAGCGGGTTAAAACCTTTTACCAAGCGCAGCTCAGAAGGTGATGCAAATAAACTATTTGCGCTCATATAAGGGTAATCACGGGATAAATACTCGTCTTCTTCAGCGCCTGAACGATAGGTAATGCTGTTTTCATCAAGCCAGTCAAATACACTATCTGCCATTGCTTCTTCGCTTTCCTCGGCAGGTAAATCTTCAATATTTTCTAATAATGCAAACAGTGCTTTATGGGCAGGGTTGGTTTTGCTGGTAGAGTTTAGATCTGGCGCTTCCCCTAATGCATTTAAATTTAAACACGCTTGTAGGTCAGTAATTTTACCGCTTAGAGTACCGTTATCTACAGGGTATTGGGTGTCGCCTTGCGTAGCCCAAACCTGATCTAACGAGGTTTTGTCAGGATCATCGTCTTTACTTAACTTTAGTGCCTTTATTGCCAGCTCTTCAGCGCCGTAGGCATACCACTTTGCTTGCTGGTGACCTTGCAAGTTAGTACTTTTTTGAACCTGCACCATTAAATTAGCACTCATTTCTACGGCTAATATCGCCGCCAGTGCAACAATAAACAGCACAATAACTAATGCGGCACCGCGTGATTCGCGCTTATTCATTAATTACTCTCCCCGCTGTTTTTACCCTGCCCGGGTACTAAAAAAACACGACGAATAGGCTCTGCCTCAATTTGCTGCAAAGTAACCGCAACCGCTTTAGGTAACGCTTTTATTTGCCATTGCTCTTGCCATTCGTTGTTGGCATCTAAAAATTCAAATTTAAGCTCTTCAATACCTTTTAAAACAACTTGTACCCGCGGCTCCATATTATCAAGCTGATCTACATACACTCTGTATACACGCTCTAAATTGTCATCAAGCACTCTATACCCTACGGCTTGTAACTCAGAGCGAGGCAGCAAATTAATTGGGTTTACCCAGCCATCGCGTACAAACGCAATACCATCGTATTGGCTTTCTAATATATAACGCCCTGCTAGTAAGTATTGCTCTTGCGCATCTCCGGCTTCGTTACGTACAGTGCGCTGAGTCATTTGGCTAAAGTCTTGGTCCATTAACCTAAATGCGGTTTGCAGGCCGTTAAGCTCCGCTATTTTTTCATCAGACGCTTCTTTTGCTTTGGTGGTTGAGTCTAAAATTTGGTGAGTCGCCATAATCACCACCGCTAAAATAGCCATGGCAACTAATACTTCGATTAATGTAAATCCACGTTGCTTCACTTATTAGCTGCCTTTATTTAAATAAGTTGAAAGCTCGTACACCGATTGTTCATATTTTTCGTCGCTAAAAACATTTATAGTCACTTTGACAAAGCTTTTGTCTGCAGTTTTTGCTATTTCTTGTTTCCAAAACCACTCAACGCCCGCCATTACTTCGCTACCGCGCGCGCCATTTTTAGCCTGCCAGTCTTTACCTTTAGTACGCTGCATAACAAGCACATTTTCTGCCACCCACGATGCATACGTTTGCTCTTCAAGTGTTGTTAAATGATTTATATGCTCGCCGGTTGCTTGCATAGCTGCAATCCCAGCCATAGCACAAATACTTAACGCTACAAGCACTTCGAGTAAGGTAAAGCCTTTATTCAGCCTCATTGTTATGGCTCTTTTCGCAAATTAACTGGGGCTGTAAATTCCCCTTCAATGTAATACACAGGCTCACTTTGCTCTTTTAATTCAACAATAAGCTGAAAGGCGCTGACCTCGCCAGATGATAAAATAAGGACTTGCGGTATTTTTAACTTTTCAAGCTCTAGTAAGCTATCGTCGTCGCCGCCGCTCATTAGCTCACGCCAATTTGCTTGTTCAAGTAAGTTCTCTTGTGACCAAGCTAAATCTTCTAAATTGAGCGTGAGTTTTAGCCGTTCATCAAGCTCAATAGGCTTGTAAAGGTCTTCGCGGTCAAAGGTAATCCATTTTTCGCCATCAAATACTAAAAACTCAAGGGTATTTTCTTCAACCATTAAGCCAAGTTCTATTTGATTTAAAATAGCAAACTCAGAGGCCATGTTAATGGTGGTATGCAGCCTAAGCGCTTGTGTATCAAGCTCATCTTCGGCGCCGCCTTCTAAGCTGTATACCACCATTTTGGTCGCAAATGCGATAATAGTAAGTACCACTAAAATTTCTATTAAGCTAAACCCACGGTGGTGGGCGCGCATACGATTAAGGCTTACTTGCATAGTAAGCCTCGTGCAATCGTATTTAACCATACTGCTAGGTTAAGTCGCATTTATTGCTCGTCTTCGTTCCAGTTGCCAATATCATCATCGGTACCGGCTTCGCCATCTGGCCCCATAGAAAAAATATCAAATTTACCAATTTCTCCTGGGCTAATTAGCTGGTATGGGTTGCCCCATGGATCTTCTGGTAATTCATTTACAAAGCCACCATCAGGGAAACGCTTAGGAATTGGCTCAATGCTGGTTTTATTGACCAGTGCTTCTAGGCCTTGCTCCGTGCTTGGGTAGCTTTTATTTTTAAGCTTGTATAAGCTCATTGCATCTTCAAGCTGTTGAATATCTAGATGTGCTTTATCGATAGCAGCTTCTTCTTGTTGGCCCATAATATTAGGCGCTACAATTGACATAATCATCCCGATAATAACCAATACCACCATTACTTCGAGTAAAGAAAAACCTGATTGTTTATTCACGTAAATACCTCATTTTCCAAAAACATAATTTAATTTGGCGTCATCTAAGTAAATACTAACTTAGCTAACCCCTTAAAGCTTAAAGTCCTACCGCTTTATTCATTGCCATTATTGGCTGTAAAATAGCCATTACTATAAACAAAACAATCACCGCCATAGAGGCAATCATTGCTGGCTCTAATAATTTTAATGATACGTTTACCATGCTTTCAAACTCACGGTCTTGGTTATTAGCCGCGCGCTCTAACATTTGTTCTAGCTCACCTGATTTTTCACCGCTGGCGATCATGTGCAGCATCATAGGTGGAAACAGCTTAGTTTGCTGTAAAGCCGCTCTCAGGCTTGCACCTTCACTGACTCTATCGGCAGCATCTGCTACCGATTTTTTCATTTTTTTATTCGCTAATACACCACCCGATATGCGCATTCCTTCAAGTAGTGGTACTGAGCTTGACGATAAAATACTGAGCGTACGAGCAAAACGCGCTGTATTAATACCCCGCGCTACTTTACCAAAACCAGGCATATGCAGAACGCGATCGTCCCACCAAAAGCGAATTTTAGGTTGTTTAAGTGCATGTTTAATGCCGACTGCCAGCGCAGTAATGACTAACAAACTTATAAACCAATAATTTTGTACAAAGTGACTACCCGCCATAACCCATTCGGTCGTCCAAGGCAATACTTGCTTGGTTTTTTCGAAAGTTTTTAAAATTTTAGGCACGACGGTGCCTAATAAAACCGAAACAATACCAATAGCAAAAATAACCAAAATGGTTGGATAAACCATGGCTTGTGTAATTTGGCTGCGCATGTGTTGGCGCTGTTCGGTGTAATCGGCAAGGCGATTTAATACTTGGTCAAGGTGCCCTGATTTTTCACCTGCGGCTACCATTGCTCGGTATAAATCGTCAAATACATGTGGAAATTCACTCATGCCATCAGCCAAAGTATAGCCCTCTACCACCTTTGAACGTACCGACATAAGCATACGTTTTAAGCGGGGCTTTTCACATTGCTCTGCCACCGCCATAACAGCTCCTTCAACTGGCAATGCCGATTGAATAAGCGTAGCAAGCTGGCGCGTAATAAGGGCTAAATCGGAGGTTGATACGCTGGGTTTGAAAAAACGACTTAATAACGGCGTTTTTGCACCACTAACTTGTTTTTCCCCTTCTGCTGCAGGGACAACTTCAAGCGGCGTAAGTTTTTTTTCGCGCAGCGCTTGGCGAATTTGCTTAGCTGTATCGGCTTCTAAAATGCCTTTTTGTTCTTTCCCTCGGCCATCAAGGGCACGGTATTCAAACGCCGCCATGGTTAGGCTTCCTCACGGGTAACGCGTAGAATTTCTTCAAGGGTTGTTTTGCCTGCCAGTACGCGGCTACAGCCATCTTGGCGTATGCTTGGGCTTTTTTGGCGAATGTATTTTTCAACACTTTGCTCGCCTTTACCGCTGTGGATCATTTCGCGTATTTCTTCATCAACCACCAGTAATTCATGAATACCGGTACGGCCGCGGTAACCATTAAAGTTACACTCTTCACACCCTACTGCACGGTAAATTGTAGGTGCGCTATCAAACGGTACACCTAGCAGCTCACACTCACGTTCATCGGCCGTGTGACCTTCTTTACAGCTATTACATAAAGTACGTACTAAGCGCTGCGACAGCACGCCTAACAATGACGATGAAAGTAAGAATGGCTCTACACCCATGTCTTCCATACGGGTAATTGCGCCCGAGGCGGTATTGGTATGTAGCGTAGACATCACTAAGTGACCTGTAAGCGATGCTTGCACGCCAATTTGCGCGGTTTCAAGGTCACGTATTTCACCGACCATGACTACATCAGGATCTTGACGTAATATTGCGCGAAGCCCGCGGGCAAAGGTCATGTCTACTTTGGTATTTACTTGTGTTTGGCCAATCCCCGGAATTTCGTACTCTATTGGGTCTTCTACGGTTAAAATATTACGATCGCGAGAGTTTATTTGGCTCATACCGGCGTACAAGGTGGTACTTTTACCAGAGCCCGTTGGGCCAGTAACCAAAATAATACCGTGTGGTTTGCTAATTAAATCAGCAAACAACTCTCGGTTTTGCGGTGTCATGCCTAAATCTTCTAGGTTTAAGCGGGCATTGTTTTTATCAAGTAAACGCAGTACTACACGCTCACCAAAGCTAGATGGCATGGTAGATACACGCACATCTACTGCACGCCCTGCAATACGCAGGCTGATACGACCATCTTGTGGAATACGTTTTTCTGCTATATCTAGTTTCGCCATTACCTTAATACGCGAAACCAACAACGAGGCTAGCTTACGATTAGGCTTAAGCACTTCTTTTAATACGCCATCAACCCTAAAGCGAATCACAAGCTCTTGCTCAAAGGTTTCGATATGTATATCGGATGCACCTTCTTTAATAGCTTCGCTTAACATGGCGTTGATTAGTTTGATGATAGGCGCATCATCATCGCCGGCTAATAAATCTTCGGTTTGTGGGAGCTCATCGGCAAGGGAGAATAAATCAACCTCGTTACCAATATCTTCCATCATTTGTTGTGTTTCAGAGCTATCGCGCTGATACGCAGCCTCTAATAATAACTCAAATTTATCGTCAGCTAATTGCTCGAGGGTAAAGCCTTTACCTGCAATGCGACGCACTTCTAGCAATACTTCAACATCTAGCTCGCCGCGATAATACACAACTTGCTGTTCATTATTTTTACTAAGCAGTACACCCGCTCTGCGCGCATACGAAAAAGGTAAACGCTTTGGAGGCAACTCAACTAAATCGTTACTTGTAAGTAACTCCTCAGTTCGTGGTTCATCACTACGATGAACCACGTCTTCGTTTATTTGTTCTATTGCGCTAGTCATCTTCACGCTCTGCACGTTCTTTAGAGCTTAATGCTTTTAAGTGCTCTTCATAAGTTGGTGGCAGAATAAGCTCATCATCCCAAGATGGAAGTAAAGGAACATCTGAATTTGGCATAAGTTCTATACCATCTTCTTTTTCTTTCATTTGCTCGCCACGGATAAAGTTATACTTATTAAAGCTTAACTTATTCATATTAACGCCATCTCGGATAATCGTCGGGCGAATAAATACAATAAGATTACGTTTTCGTTTGGTCGTATTAGTTGACTTAAATAAGTGACCTAAAATTGGTATATCACCTAAAATTGGTACCTTAGACACACTTTCTTGTACGTCTTCATCAATTAAGCCGCCTAACACAACCATACCGCCATCATCAGCCATAACGGTTGTGGTAATTGCGCGTTTATTAACAGAAATATCAACAGCTGTTGCACCGCTAACACTCGATACCTCTTGTTCAATTAATAATTGTACTGCTGAGCCATCGTTAATTTGTGGGGTTACTTTTAATTTTACACCCACTTCTTGGCGTTCTATGGTCTGAAATGGGTTATCGTTATTACTACCTGTTTGAGAACCAGTAATAATAGGCACTTCTTGACCCACTATCATCGACGCTTCTTCGTTATCCATGGTCGTAATAGAAGGCGTAGCCAAAATATTTGAGTTGGTGTCGGTTGAAACAGCTTGAATAATGGCACCCCAGTCGTTTTTAACTAAACCGAACGCCAAGCCATTTACACCACTTAGCAATGAAGCAAGTGCAGTGTAGTCACCTTCGGTCGTTTCATCATAGCTGGTAACATTACCGGTTTCTGTACCTATTATGGTTTGTGTGGTTGTGGTGTCTTGCGCTTGAATTCCGGCAACCGCTAATGAGCCTACCGGTACAGTTGAGCCATTATTAAACTGCAGCATACCGCCATCTTCTGAAATCCATTGGGTACCTAAGTTAACGCCATCTGATTCCATTACTTCAACAATTATGGCCTCTACAAGTACTTGTGCACGGCGAATATCGAGCCTATCAATTACGGTCTCTAATGAGCGCATGGTATCGGGCTGGGCGGTAATAACTAACGAGTTTGAATCTGGATGAGCTTCAATACTGGCATCGTTTTTATTGTTTGTACGAGTTTTACTTGTACCTTGGCCATCTTCTGCAAGCGTTTTACTTACCCCTTGTAGTACTTTTACTAAATCTTCTGCTTTGGCGTAGTTTAAGTAAAATACTTTGGTATTGCCTTGGCTTTCAAGTTCGCCATCGAGGCGCTTAATGAGCTCTATAGCACGGGTACGGGCTTGCCCTTCACCGCTTACAATTACGCTATTTGTACGGCCATCAGCAACCACCTTAGGAATTAAAAATTCTGGTACGCTGCCTTTGCCGCTGTCTTTGTAAATATTCTCAACTACCGATACAACGTCATCTGCCGTAGCATATTTAAGCTTAACAATATCTACACGCTTATCACCGGCTTGATCTACCGAGCGAATAATTTCAACTAAGCGGTTAACCGACGCTGCATGCCCTGTAAGCATCATGACGTTAGCCGCATTAAAGTTAGCTACATGGCCACCGTCTTTTTGATCGCTAAACTGGCGCACTAATGGACCAAGTTCTTGAACACTTACATTTTTAACCCGTACCACACGGGTGATCATCATATCGCCCGATGCAGCGCTGTTTTCGGTAATTAGCGGTACATTTGATTTTTTAGCGTCAGAGCTTTTTTCAATCTTAATAATACCGTTGTCCATTTCTACTGCTGAGTAGCCATACACTTCAAGTACATTTAAGAAAAATTGGTAGTACAGCGCTTCATCCATTAACTCATAACTGCGTACGTTTACTTTTCCGCGCACATTTGGGTCAATGATCACTGTTTTATTAAGGTTTTTACCAACAATGTTTATAAACTCGTTGATATCTGTGCCTTTAAAGTTTGCAGCATATTCAACAGCTGAAACCGACAACGAAATACTGGCTGCTAAAAAAAGCGCTGCGTACTTAGCTAACCCTTTTTTAATTTTTTTGAGGTGTAGCACCTGAACCATTATGTTAAAACTCCAAAGCTAAGTTATTGCAGGCTAAATTGCACATCGATTTGCTCACCATCACGTTCTATCGTGATTGTGGCATCGCTGGTGTTACGCAGCTCATTAATTGCTGCCATTGCCTGTTGTAAATCTGTTAATTGGTAACCGTTTATAGCCACGGCTAAATCATTATTCTGTAGGCCCATTTGTTTAAATAGAGCAGGCTCTTTACCTGGGCTTAAACGATAGCCAATTAGTTCACCATCGCTCATTGCTTGTGAAACACGAATGTAATCAAATAACTTACCTGGCTCGTTAAGTAGCTCTTCTCGTGTTTCTATTATTGCTTCTTTTACATCAGGATCAGCGGTTGCGTTAATCTGAAGCTCGCTTTGCTCTATTTTTTGCGGCCCCATATCTTGTTCTTCACGGGCAGCTAACACAGGCATAGACACTTTTTTAGTAAAGTCGAGACCATCTAGCATGAGCGTTTCATATCGGCCGTTTACACTTAAAATAACGCGATCGGGGAGTATTTGTGCAACCTCTGCACGAGTCCCTTGTACAACCTCCTCAACTAAGTAACTTACTTGTCGCCCTTGTGACTCAATAATAGCAATGCCTGCTTGGTCGTCGTTACTTACAGCAACAATACCCGTTAAGTTAATACTCAAGCGAGTTTCTGGCGCATTATTAATGACTTCGTTTTGCTGCGCAGTATTAGTTTTATTTGTTACAGTTTTTTTACCAAATAAAAACTGCTCTATAATATTTTGCACTGAGGTAGTACTAGTAGCCTTTGATCCGGCTGAATAGTGAGATGGAGTAAGCGGTGTAGAGAGCGGCTGCGGCCACACCAGCCACACTAACTTTGAAAGTAAATAAGCAAGATAAACAACAACTAACAGCGTAACTACTGCGCTTAATTTAGCATGGGGTAGCCGTGTTAAAAATTGTTTAAGCTGTTGAATTTGCTGTTCCATAATAATGTTCTTATTTTAATTTACTGCATAAGCGCGTACCCATAGTACCCTTTCATTTTTCATTCAACAAGCACACTAATATTAAACTTTGTAAACAGATTAATATAACAATGTAATGTTGATTAAAAAAACAGCATGCGCCGTAATACCTTCATCCTACGATGATTTCATGATAAATTTTGCGATATATAAATAGTCGATTGAAGAAGCCTAATGAGTAAAAAAAATAACACTAATGCCGATTCAGACCACAGTAGTGAGCCAAAAGTTCGATTAGATAAATGGTTATGGGCCGCGCGCTTTTACAAAACCCGTGCACTGGCACGCGAAATGGTGCAAGGCGGCAAAGTGCATTATAATGGACAACGTACTAAAGCGAGTAAAATTGTGGAGGTTGGCGCAACCATAAAGCTTGCTCAAGGTGTTGATGAAAAACTTATCAACGTGCTTAAAGTGCTTGAAAAACGCCAAAGCGCCCCCATAGCACAGACCTTGTATCAAGAAACTGATGCAAGTATTGCAAAACGCGAAGAAAACGCCATCGCACGCAAAAATAACAGCTTCTTTGCTCCTCATCCGGATAAAAAGCCCGATAAAAAGCAAAGGCGCGAACTTTTAAAAATGAAATCAAGTTAGGTATAGCCGCTCATGCAACAAGATTTACTTCACCGTTATTTATTCGACAAACTCGATGTTCGTGGCGAACTCGTTCAAATTGAACACGCCTACAACGAGATGATAGCTAATCACAATTACCCTGAGCCAGTTAAAGCACTATTAGGTGAATTACTCGTTGCAACATGTTTATTAACTGCAACCTTGAAATTTGAAGGTGAAATAGCCGTTCAGCTACAAGGCGATGGCCCTGTTAAGTACGCTGTAATTAACGGTGATGATAAGCAAAACATGCGTGGTATTGCCCGCATGCAAAGCGAGGTTAGCGGCTCAACAGTTAAAGAGCTTGTAGGCAAAGGCTACATGGTAATTACTATTACCCCAACTAAAGGGGAGCGTTACCAAGGCATAGTACCTCTTGAGCACAATACATTAAGTCAGTGTATCGAAAGCTACTTTGAGCAATCAGAACAGTTAAAAACACGCCTTTGGTTTGCAACTGATACAACAGAAGGTAATGCAAAAGCCAGTGGGTTGTTTTTACAAGTACTGCCTGTGGATAAACAAAAATCAATAGATGACTTTACTCATTTAGAAGCGCTAAGCGATACAATTAAACGCGAAGAGCTATTAGAGCTTGATGCTAATACTGTATTAACGCGCTTATATCACGAAGATAACCCGCGCGTATTTGACCCACAAGCTATTACATTTAAATGTGGCTGTAGCCGAGACAAAACTATCGCCGCGTTAGTAAATGTAGGTCAGCAAGAGTTACTTGACGACGTTGCAGAAAATGGCACAGTGAATATTAGCTGTCACTATTGCTTAAAAGAATATGTTTTTGATGAGCAAGATATTAAAAATATTTTTAATTAACCTCCCACCTCATAATCAAATATAAAGCCGCAAAATATGCGGTTTTATATTATAAAATGATGATACCGGTGTCATTAATTTTGCTAATTTACTGACACCGGTATCATTGAAATTATTCATGTTTTTTAGCAAATATATGTGTTTTTAGGGCCTTTACAGGCTCGAATATCTCAAATCCTTCTGTTACTATAATTTCAGCTTAAGGGAACTAAGAACCCAGAGCTATCCCGTTCAAACTCTCACACATAGTTAGGTATAAACATGACTACAAGCGCAACACGTTTTGTCGATTTAACCGCAGCTGAACTTGTCGAGCACGCGATTCGTCGTGGCGAAGGGACACTAGCCGCAAATGGAGCCTTTGTTGCAATTACAGGCAAGCGCACTGGGCGCTCTCCTAAAGATCGCTTCATTGTAAAAGAAGCAACAACGCAAGATGATATCCAATGGGGTAATGTAAACCGCCCATTCGATGCTGACAAATTTGACGCTTTATGGGCTCGCGTAGAAGCACATGTGCAAAGTAATGACCACTTCACCTCTCACCTAGAAGTTGGCGCAGACCCTGAGCACTACCTACCTGTAGTTGTTACTACAGAAACAGCGTGGCACCATATTTTTGCTAAAAACATGTTTATTGAGCCTAAAAACTATAATGCATCTGATTTACCCCAATGGCAGGTAATGAATGTGCCCTCGTTTGTTTGTGACCCACAGCGTGATGGCACCAACAGCGACGGCACGGTTATTATTAACTTTGCTCAACGCAAAGTGTTACTTGCAGGTATGCGTTATGCCGGTGAAATGAAAAAATCGATGTTCTCCGTTCAAAACTTTCTTCTTCCAGCAAAAGGTGTATTACCAATGCACTGCTCTGCTAACGTAGGAGAAGCGGGTGATACAGCACTATTCTTTGGATTATCGGGTACAGGTAAAACAACGTTATCGGCCGATCCAACACGCTTTTTGATTGGTGACGACGAACACGGTTGGGCACCAGGAAGCGTATTTAATATCGAAGGCGGCTGTTACGCAAAGTGTATCGACCTCTCACAAAAAAATGAGCCAGTAATTTGGAATGCAATTCGCTTTGGTACAATTTTAGAAAACGTTGTACTTGATGAAACACGCACACCAGACTTTAACGATACAAGCTTAACGCAAAATAGCCGTGCAGCTTACCCGCTAGAGCACGTAGAAAAGCGCAAAGTTGAAAACCGCGCTGGCGAGCCAAAAGCTGTTGTATTTTTAACCTGTGATGTAAGCGGTGTTTTACCGCCGGTTTCAGTACTTAGTGAAGAAGCCGCTGCTTTTCACTTTTTAAGTGGTTACACAGCTAAAGTAGGCTCTACAGAGATTGGCTCAACTAGCGATATAGAATCTACATTCTCAACGTGTTTTGGCGCCCCGTTCTTCCCTCGTCCTGCAGGTGTTTACGCTGAGCTGCTTATGAAGCGTGTACGCGAATTTGGCGCAAAGGTTTACCTTGTTAATACAGGCTGGACAGGCGGCCCATACGGTACTGGTGAGCGTTTTGATATTCCAACTACCCGCGCTGTAATAGATGCAATCGTATCTGGTAAGTTAGCCAATGTAGAAACTCAGCATATCGATGTATTAAACCTGGACGTACCAGTTGAAGTCCCAGGTGTGGATAGCAAGCTACTTAACCCAATTAATACATGGGAAGATAAAGCTAAATATAATGAATATGCAGCAAAACTTGCCGCTGACTTCACTGAAAACTTTGCTAAATACGATGTATCTGATGATATAAAAAACGCAGGCCCAAAAGCATAATTAATTACCGAGCCTGATTTAAACGCCAGCCTATAAAGCTGGCGTTTTTGTTTGCCAAGCTAATTTTATTGCTGCGACATTTTGTCGCAGTTCTTTTCTATTAAACAAAGATACAATACGCCCTCCTTACACTGCATATTTTTAATGGTCACTCTTTTATGCGTTTTAATGCTTCATGGCGAAAAATAGCAAGACGTGTACATTTATACCTAGGCTTATCAATTGGAGGTGTACTCGCACTCATCGCTCTAACAGGTTCTATACTCGTTTATTACCCCGAACTAGATGAAAATATAAATAATTTAAGTACAGAAACTGCGAAGTCTTTAAGCTGGGATACCGCATATCAAACGTTAAAAACTCACTACCCAGATAAACAAGGCTCGTGGCGTTTAGAAAGCACCAAAGATAAAAATTATATTCCGGCAAGATATTACAACCAAAACGAAACAGTGAATCACACTTTTGCACCACTCATGGTTTGGCTAACCCCTGATGGCAGTCATATATTACGTGAGGATGTGTGGGGTAACTACTTTGTTACCTGGGTTTATAACGTACACTTTTCGTTACTTGCAGGTAGCACTGGTACAATCGTTATAGGCTATGTAGGAATAGGTAGCCTTATACTCCTCATATCAGGCCTATACGCTTGGTGGCCTAAAAAAGGGCAATGGACTAAGTCATTAAAGTTTAAAGCGCGCAGCTCTTTACTGGGCTTGTTATACGACTGGCACAAGTTGCTTGGTTTAATTTTTGCTCTGCCTTTAATCCTATTAACAGCAACCGGTATAATGCTGGCAATACCAAAGCAAACCGATCCTTTAATAACAGCCCTACTTGGAAATATAGATAAACCTGACAGCGCAATAGTAAAACCCCAGCGCAGTATTTCTTTATCAGCAGCACTTAGTACAGCACAAAAGGCTATGCCATATACACGCTTAGCATGGGTAGAAACACCGTCAAATTACAATGCGGTATATCGCTTTAGGTTCAAAACCAAAAGCGATCCCTCTTATCGCTTTCCTCACAGTTATGTGCAAGTAAATGCAAACACAGGAGAGCTCATAAGCGTTTTTAATATAGATAAGATGAGCGTTGCCAGTAAATTTAAAAACTGGTTGCATCCGCTACACAATGGCAGCATTGGCGATCAGCCATTACGAATTCTGTGGGTTTTATCAGGTGTAGCCACAGCTTTATTATTTGCCTTGGGCCTTTTTAGGTGGCTCATTAAAACGAAACGATTTAAGTACACTATGAGCTAATGACAAATAATATATCAATGAGCTTTTAACAATCTAAACCTGCTTGTATAACTAACCTCAGATCTGCATAAGAATTAAAGCCGAGTCACTTTTATACTCGGCTTTTTAGTCTGAAAAGTATAGGCAATTAATCCAGCCATTAAATTAACCATAAATGAGATGCAGCTTCGGTACCTTGTGTGGTCTATTTGAGCCATATTTTTCAGCTGGTCGAAAACTGTTTCAATGATGAAACGCTTTGGTAACATCGCTCTATCCCAAGATGATATTGGCTGACGCTTCATATTACTTCGTTGATCTGCAATAAAATCAATGCCTTGCTCAGCAAGTTCCGCTTCTAAGTATGCAGATACATAACCTTTATCAGCGTATAAACTACCTGTAACATTATCGACCATATCTAATACCGGCTGTCTATCATCAACATTCCCAGCTGTCACTTTTACAGCTAATAAACCACCTTCATCATTCATGATGAGGTGAAGTTTAAAGCCATAAAACCAGCCCATTGTTCCTTTGCCTCGTTTGGCTTCTCCCGCAAAAACTTGGTGGCGAGGAATACGCATGTTGTGACAGACCTTGAGAGAAGTGGAATCGATAAATGCAATGCCTGTTTGTTTATCAAAGCGCTGCTTCAGATAGCTACACAGAGCAGGTACGTGGCCTGAAGTAACTTCAACATACGTGTATAACTGACTAAATCAGGAAAATAATGTCGCCAATACTGACAAACAAATTTGGTGTAGTAAGTTTTAAAATCGCGATAACCTGATTGATGAAAAGCAATTAATATAGTCATCACTTCGCTAGAGGATAGTCGAGATGGCTTAATGCGTTGCTTTTCACCTGATTCTATTAGGTGTTTAAGCCATTGAGGCTCAAACAATAAACAAAAATCATCGACATCTACGTAAATTGCATCTAAGTTATTCATACCATTGCCTCGGTAATCTTATGTTTCTTGGTCGAAAGATCTGATCAGCGCAAGGGCATTTAGTTCCATTTATTATGTGCAGCTCAGGTTAACTAGCTACAACCTAAGTTACGAGCTGTACACACAGCGTAACTCAAAACAAAATATATATAGATAGTCAAACCGTCTTATAACAAACTCAAGGCGCTACGCTTGAGAATAAGCTAAGCCCTCAGCAAACTAAAGCAAAACCAATAATACCAATTCACATAATTAAGTGATCTAGTTTGAGGATGGATAAACGTGTATCCGGTTGTGTTATATAACAAAAATACGGTCACAATGAGGCGCTTCGCTTAGGAGACGCTACGCTTTTGAGAAGAAAATGCTGAATATTACTTTCCTTGACACGCAAAAAAGCCCGGCTCTTTCGAATCGGGCTTTCTCTTATTTAGAGCCTGCGATGTCGTGGTGCCCACAGCGGTGGAGAGTCACATAGCTAAATACTCTTAATGCTTTTTTAATGGGATTCACTGGGCACTGAGGTGGGCGTCGCGTTCTTTTACCCGCGGGTTTCGTGATACTCAACCCACGCTACGAAGTACAGGTTGACGCTGCGCAGCTGATAACTGATGGCTGATAGCTAATAGCTAATATTTTCACTTTCCTTCAGACGCAAAAAAGCCGCTTCATTTCTGAAGCGGCTTTCTCGTATTTGGAGCCTGGCAATGTCCTACTTTCACATAGCAAATGCTACACTATCATCGGCGCTGTTTCGTTTCACTACTGAGTTCGGCATGGGGTCAGGTGGGTCCAAAACGCTATGGTTACCAAGCAAATTTGGGCGTTAATACGTATTTCTGCGCACTAACTGAATTTGGAAAATATCTGATAATATTTTTTAAGTCTTTCTAAGTAATATCTACTTTAGTTATATTAACTTCTGTCTAAACTGTCGCATAAAACGCGTTTGGCGTTGTATGGTTAAGCCTCACGGGTAATTAGTACAGGTTAGCTTAATGGCTCACACCACTTCCACATCCTGCCTATCAACGTTGTAGTCTTCAACGGCCCTTCAGAGACTTTAAAAGTCTAGTGAGAAATCATCTCGAGGCCTGCTTCGCGCTTAGATGCTTTCAGCGCTTATCAGTTCCGAACGTAGCTACCGGGCAATGCCATTGGCATGACAACCCGAACACCAGCGGTTCGTTCACTCCGGTCCTCTCGTACTAGGAGCAACCCCTCTCAATTCTCAAACGCCCACGGCAGATAGGGACCGAACTGTCTCACGACGTTCTAAACCCAGCTCGCGTACCACTTTAAATGGCGAACAGCCATACCCTTGGGACCGACTTCAGCCCCAGGATGTGATGAGCCGACATCGAGGTGCCAAACACCGCCGTCGATATGAACTCTTGGGCGGTATCAGCCTGTTATCCCCGGAGTACCTTTTATCCGTTGAGCGATGGCCCTTCCATTCAGAACCACCGGATCACTATGACCTACTTTCGTACCTGCTCGACGTGTCTGTCTCGCAGTTAAGCTGGCTTCTACCATTACACTAACCGTACGATGTCCGACCGTACTTAGCCAACCTTCGTGCTCCTCCGTTACTCTTTGGGAGGAGACCGCCCCAGTCAAACTACCCACCAGGCACTGTCCGTAACCCCGATTCAGGGGCCAACGTTAGAACATCAAAACTACAAGGGTGGTATTTCAAGGACGACTCCACAAAAACTAGCGTCTCTGCTTCTAAGTCTCCCACCTATCCTACACATGTAGGTTCAATGTTCAGTGCCAAGCTGTAGTAAAGGTTCACGGGGTCTTTCCGTCTAGCCGCGGGTACACAGCATCTTCACTGCGATTTCAATTTCACTGAGTCTCGGGTGGAGACAGCGTGGCCATGGTTACACCATTCGTGCAGGTCGGAACTTACCCGACAAGGAATTTCGCTACCTTAGGACCGTTATAGTTACGGCCGCCGTTTACCGGGGCTTCGATCAAGAGCTTCGTCCGAAAACTAACCCCATCAATTAACCTTCCGGCACCGGGCAGGTGTCACACCGTATACGTCATCTTGCGATTTTGCACAGTGCTGTGTTTTTAATAAACAGTCCCAGCCACCTGGTCACTGCGGCTCCCGTCCGCTTAGAGAGCAAGTCTCATCACAGATAGGAGCGTACCTTCTCCCGAAGTTACGGTACGATTTTG
The DNA here is from genome assembly GCF_030296835.1 of Pseudoalteromonas sp. MM1. Taxonomy (NCBI): domain Bacteria; kingdom Pseudomonadati; phylum Pseudomonadota; class Gammaproteobacteria; order Alteromonadales; family Pseudoalteromonadaceae; genus Pseudoalteromonas; species Pseudoalteromonas sp. MM1. Next base: position 3,375,580 of record NZ_AP027922.1, read on the forward strand.
CCTAGTTCCTTCACCCGAGTTCTCTCAAGCGCCTTAGTATTCTCTACCTGACCACCTGTGTCGGTTTGGGGTACGATTCGGTATAATCTGAAGCTTAGAGGCTTTTCCTGGAAGTATGGCATCAGCAACTTCATCACCTTGGTGACTCGTCTCGTGTCTCAGCCTAACAGCAACCCGGATTTACCTAAGTCGCTAGCCTACTCACTTTCACATGGACAACCATCGCCATGCTTGCTTAGCCTTCTCCGTCCCCCCATCGCAATTATACCAAGTACGGAAATATTAATCCGTTTCCCATCGACTACGCCTTTCGGCCTCGCCTTAGGGGTCGACTTACCCTACCCTGATTAACATGGGATAGGAACCCTTGGTCTTCCGGCGTGCGGGTTTTTCACCCGCATTATCGTTACTCATGTCAGCATTCGCACTTCTGATACCTCCAGCAACCCTCCCGGGTCACCTTCAACGGCTTACAGAACGCTCCCCTACCACTCATCCTAAGATGAATCCGCAGCTTCGGTGCATAGTTTAGCCCCGTTACATCTTCCGCGCAGACCGACTCGACCAGTGAGCTATTACGCTTTCTTTAAAGGATGGCTGCTTCTAAGCCAACCTCCTGGCTGTCTGGGCCTTTCCACATCGTTTCCCACTTAACTATGACTTTGGGACCTTAGCTGGCGGTCTGGGTTGTTTCCCTCTTCACGACGGACGTTAGCACCCGCCGTGTGTCTCCCGGATAGTACTTTACGGTATTCGGAGTTTGCAAAGGGTTGGTAAGTCGGGATGACCCCCTAGCCTTAACAGTGCTCTACCCCCGTAAGTATTCGTCCGAGGCTCTACCTAAATAGATTTCGGGGAGAACCAGCTATCTCCCGGTTTGATTAGCCTTTCACTCCTAGCCACAGGTCATCCCCTAACTTTTCAACGTTAGTGGGTTCGGTCCTCCAGTTGATGTTACTCAACCTTCAACCTGCCCATGGCTAGATCACCGGGTTTCGGGTCTATACCTTGCAACTATTCGCCCAGTTAAGACTCGGTTTCCCTACGGCTACCCTAATCGGTTAACCTCGCTACAAAATATAAGTCGCTGACCCATTATACAAAAGGTACGCAGTCACCCTCGAAGGGCTCCTACTGCTTGTACGTACACGGTTTCAGGTTCTATTTCACTCCCCTCACAGGGGTTCTTTTCGCCTTTCCCTCACGGTACTGGTTCACTATCGGTCAGTTGGGAGTATTTAGCCTTAGATGATGGTCCACCTATATTCAGTCAAAGTTTCACGTGCTCCGACCTACTCGATTTCACTCAAAATGCGTTTTCATGTACGGGACTATCACCCTGTATCGTGGCACTTTCCAGAGCCTTCCATTAACACATAATCAGCTTAAGGGCTGTTCCGATTTCGCTCGCCGCTACTATCGGAATCTCGGTTGATTTCTTTTCCTACGGGTACTTAGATGTTTCAGTTCTCCGCGTTCGCCTCGTTAACCTATGTATTCAGTTAACGATACCTGCAAGCAGGTGGGTTTCCCCATTCGGAAATCCTAGTCTCAAGCGCTTTTTACTAGCTTGACTAGGCTTATCGCAAGTTAATACGTCCTTCATCGCCTCCAACTGCCAAGGCATCCACCGTGTACGCTTAGTCACTTAACCATACAACCCAAACGGGTCTTTGTTATGTGACAGTTTAACTTCGCCAGAAGTTAATATTGAATACTAAAGTAGATACCAATTAATCATTCGATTGAATAATCAATGGCATTTTTTACTTTTGAAAACTCTTGATAAATATAAATATTTATCAGAATTTTATTATCAGCTTTTCCAAATTTTTAAAGAGCATATTAATTAGTTAAGCCAGTGGCTTAGCTAACTAACAATCATCTGTGTGGACACTACGAACAAATAAGTTCTAAATCGTATAAGGAGGTGATCCAGCCCCAGGTTCCCCTAGGGCTACCTTGTTACGACTTCACCCCAGTCATGAATCACTCCGTGGTAAACGTCCTCCCGAGGGTTAGACTATCTACTTCTGGAGCAACCCACTCCCATGGTGTGACGGGCGGTGTGTACAAGGCCCGGGAACGTATTCACCGCGTCATTCTGATACGCGATTACTAGCGATTCCGACTTCATGGAGTCGAGTTGCAGACTCCAATCCGGACTACGACGCACTTTAAGTGATTCGCTTACTCTCGCGAGTTCGCAGCACTCTGTATGCGCCATTGTAGCACGTGTGTAGCCCTACACGTAAGGGCCATGATGACTTGACGTCGTCCCCACCTTCCTCCGGTTTATCACCGGCAGTCTCCTTAGAGTTCTCAGCATTACCTGCTAGCAACTAAGGATAGGGGTTGCGCTCGTTGCGGGACTTAACCCAACATCTCACAACACGAGCTGACGACAGCCATGCAGCACCTGTATCAGAGTTCCCGAAGGCACCAAACCATCTCTGGTAAGTTCTCTGTATGTCAAGTGTAGGTAAGGTTCTTCGCGTTGCATCGAATTAAACCACATGCTCCACCGCTTGTGCGGGCCCCCGTCAATTCATTTGAGTTTTAACCTTGCGGCCGTACTCCCCAGGCGGTCTACTTAATGCGTTAGCTTTGAAAAACAGAACCGAGGTTCCGAGCTTCTAGTAGACATCGTTTACGGCGTGGACTACCAGGGTATCTAATCCTGTTTGCTCCCCACGCTTTCGTACATGAGCGTCAGTGTTGACCCAGGTGGCTGCCTTCGCCATCGGTATTCCTTCAGATCTCTACGCATTTCACCGCTACACCTGAAATTCTACCACCCTCTATCACACTCTAGTTTGCCAGTTCGAAATGCAGTTCCCAGGTTGAGCCCGGGGCTTTCACATCTCGCTTAACAAACCGCCTGCGTACGCTTTACGCCCAGTAATTCCGATTAACGCTCGCACCCTCCGTATTACCGCGGCTGCTGGCACGGAGTTAGCCGGTGCTTCTTCTGTCAGTAACGTCACAGCTAGCAGGTATTAACTACTAACCTTTCCTCCTGACTGAAAGTGCTTTACAACCCGAAGGCCTTCTTCACACACGCGGCATGGCTGCATCAGGCTTGCGCCCATTGTGCAATATTCCCCACTGCTGCCTCCCGTAGGAGTCTGGGCCGTGTCTCAGTCCCAGTGTGGCTGATCATCCTCTCAAACCAGCTAGGGATCGTCGCCTTGGTGAGCCATTACCTCACCAACTAGCTAATCCCACTTGGGCCAATCTAAAGGCGAGAGCCGAAGCCCCCTTTGGTCCGTAGACATTATGCGGTATTAGCAGTCGTTTCCAACTGTTGTCCCCCACCTCAAGGCATGTTCCCAAGCATTACTCACCCGTCCGCCGCTCGTCATCTTCTAGCAAGCTAGAAATGTTACCGCTCGACTTGCATGTGTTAGGCCTGCCGCCAGCGTTCAATCTGAGCCATGATCAAACTCTTCAATTAAAAAGTTTTTTGTCTTTCGACAGCTCAATGAATTCTGAATTTATTTAATATCTTTCGATATTGAATTGACTGTGCTGCAATTCCTACCGGAGTAGTTATTGCTGTTGGTCACTCAGTTTCAATTGAGACTCTAAATTTGTTTGCCTCACTTAGTAAACTAAGCTTGGCTGTTAGAACTCAATCTGTACGAGTGCCCACACAGATGATTGCTTTATATTGTTAAAGAACGTTGCGATTAAAGTGTTAAACTTTATCTCGCTAGGGCTGCGCATCTTACGCTTTCCTATTTTTTTGTCAACACTTAATTTTGTTAAACTTGAAAGTTTTTAAAACTAAGTTTTACTCGACTCACGGATTGACTCTTGCCTCGCTAAGCGTTGCTGTCTGCCTTCTCAGTGGGGTCGCATTATAGGGAGATCCGAAAACAGATCAACCCTTTTTTGAAGAAAACTTGAAATAAATGACTGTTCGCTGAGTATTTGAGCTAAACATGCTAAAAACACAACATAACTAGCACTTTATTAACATTTTAGGGGTGTAAATTGGTTTATATAGAGGGTTTACTGAAATAACTTTATATACAAACTGGCACCCCACACGATCGTTAGGATCATTAATGAGAGTGTTACCGCTGCAGATCCCATATCTTTTGCCCGCCCTGAAAGTACATGGCGTTCAGTACTTACGCGATCAGTGAGCGTTTCTATTGCTGAATTAAGTAGCTCTACAATCAATATGATCAGTAATGTACTTACTAACAATGCCCAATGTAATACCGATGAAGCTAACCAAAAAGAAATGGGTAGTAAAATAATGCTAAGTAACAACTCTTGTCTGAAAGCCGCTTCTTCTATAAAGGCTGCTTTAAAGCCGAGGTATGAACAATACGTTGCTTTGAATATACGCTTTATACCAAGGCCATTAGGTTTAAATACATCTTTCATTATTAACTCTATAAACTGTGGTCAAAATAAAGCCCCGCAATTGCGAGGCTTTTTAGTTAGGCAATACCGTATTGATCTCGGTATGCTTTAACTGATGTTAAATGCTCGTCCATTGTACCTTGGCTCTCAAGGTAGCTAATAAGATCAGCTAATTTTACAATAGAGATCACTTTGGTATTAAAGTCGCGCTCAACCTCTTGAATAGCTGAAAGCTCAGCTTTGCCTTTTTCTTGGCGATCAAGTGCTATTAGTACACCACTTAAGTCTGCACCGTTATCGGCAATGATTTCCATTGATTCACGAATTGCAGTGCCTGCGGTGATCACATCATCCACCAGCATAATTTTGCCCGTTAATGCAGAACCTACTAATGTACCACCCTCACCATGTGCTTTTTTCTCTTTACGGTTAAAGCAATAAGGCACGTCTTTATTATGATGATCAGCTAAGGCAACTGCAGTTGTAGTCGCAATAGGGATTCCTTTATAGGCTGGGCCAAATAAAACATCGTATTCTATTGCGGCGTCTTCAAGGGCTGATGCATAAAAACGACCCAAACGTGCTAAATCACGTCCTGTATTAAAAAGGCCTGCATTAAAAAAGTATGGGCTTGTACGGCCTGATTTAAGGGTAAACTCGCCAAATTTTAAAACCTGCTTTTCTAAAGCAAATTCAATAAACTCTTTTTGATAATCTTTCATTGGGGTTCTCGCTTATGCTAACGCTTGTTTTTGAACGTCAATAATTTCACGGATTGAATGTTTAGCCAGTGTAAGTAGCTCATCTAATTCGTCGAACGAGAATGGTTCGCCCTCTGCAGTACCTTGCACCTCAATAATTTTACCTGTTTCAGTTAAAATTACGTTCATATCGGTTTCGGCTTCAGAATCTTCAAGGTACTCTAAATCACTAATTGGTTGGCCTTTATAAATACCTACCGAGATAGCAGCAATCATGTGCTTAAGTGGGTTTGAGTTGATCATTCCTTTAGCGCGCATGTGAGTAAGTGCATCAACTAAAGCAACGCATGCACCACTAATAGATGCAGTACGTGTTCCGCCATCAGCTTGAATCACATCACAATCAATTGTAATGGTGTTTTCGCCAAGCGCTTTTAAATCTACAGCAGCTCTTAATGCGCGAGCAATTAAGCGTTGAATTTCCATAGTACGACCGCCTTGCTTGCCACGTGCTGCTTCACGTGCGTTACGCGTATGCGTTGAGCGCGGTAGCATACCGTATTCAGCGTTGATCCAACCTTTACCTTGGCCTTTCATAAAACGTGGTACACCTGCTTCAACCGTAGCAGTACAAAGTACTTTGGTATTACCAAACTCAACAAGTACTGAGCCTTCAGCGTGTAATGTGTAATTACGTGTAAATGATACCGGTCTAATTTGGTTAGGTGTTCTTTCGCTTGGACGCATTGACGATCCCCTTAATTCTGAATTTGCGACATTATAAGTGCATGTGCAGGTAGATGCCATGCTGATTGTAAAATATTCAGCGTAATAAATTTTCTCTAGAGGTTATGCAGTGTTACGGTATAATCATCGCAATATTGTATTAATAAATTTTAGGAACTTATCCATGATCCACAGTATGACTGCTTATGCGCGTCGCGAAATTAAAGGCGATTGGGGCACTGGCACCTGGGAAATTCGTTCAGTAAACCAGCGCTACCTTGAAACGTTTATTCGCGCACCAGAGCAATTTCGTGGCATGGAGCCGGTAATTCGTGAGCGTTTACGTAAAAATTTGCAACGCGGTAAAGTTGAAGTATTTTTAAAGTTTGTTGCAAATCCAGCACACGTGGGTGAGCTTTCTATTAACGAGTCATTGGCAGAGCAACTAATAAATAGTGCTAAATGGGTTCAGCAACAAAGCAATGGCGACATTAACCCTGTTGATATACTACGCTGGCCTGGCGTAATGGAAGCCCAGGAGCTTGATTTAGATACTGTAAATAAAGCACTTATAGCGGGCTTTGACCAAGTAGTTGAAGATTTTAAATCAGCCCGTGGCGATGAAGGCGCAAATTTAGAAGAAATGATTGCCACTCGCCTTGATGCCATACTTGAGCAAGTTACAGTAGTCGAATCTCACTTACCAGAAATAGCAAAGTGGCAGCGTGAAAAGCTTAATCAAAAGCTTGAAGACTTAAAAACCGACGTTGACGAATCTCGCCTTGAACAAGAGCTTATTTACCTTGCGCAAAAGCAAGATGTTGCCGAAGAACTCGACCGCTTAAAATCGCACGTAAAAGAAACTAAAAAAATCCTTAAAAAAGGTGGCGCATGTGGGCGCCGTTTAGATTTTATGATGCAAGAGTTTAACCGCGAAGCAAACACCCTCGCCTCAAAGTCAATTAACAGCGACATCACCAATGCAGCAGTAGAGCTCAAAGTGCTCATTGAGCAGATGAGAGAGCAGATCCAAAACATAGAATAGTGTTTTAGCCTGTTTCAACTTGTTTATAACCACTTAAAAAGCCTAGATTTTTCTAGGCTTTTTGTTTTCTAGCGTTCATACTAGTCCGCTATTGTACGTGTCCAAGTGGTTACCATAGTGGTTACTGTTCTGGTCAACTCCAGCCGGACACTTTTCTTAAAGAGTTTTCATACCTTACTGGTGACTGATCATTATTAGCTGAGTGCAGCCTTTCCAGATTGTAATATTTCATATATTCAGTAACATCATTTTTCATGTGTTTACGAGTTGGCTGAGCCACTTTTAACAACCAATCATGTTTCAAGCTGCCAAAGAACCTTTCAACAACAGCGTTATCCCAACAAGCCCCCACATCACCCATGCTTGCTCGCATACCAAACTGCTTTAATAGGTTGCGATATCGCTTACTCGTATACTGAGACCCTCTATCAGAATGAAATACCAAGCCTTTGGTTGGTTTTCTTAGGTTATAAGCCCTAATCATGGCTTTCATTACTAAACCAGTCGTCATACGTTTATCAATATGCCAGCCAACAATTCGACGAGAATATAAATCCATTACAACAGCAAGGTACATCCAGCCTTCGCCAGTTTTCAGGTATGTCACATCGCCAGCCCAAATCTGATTGGGTGCTACCGGATTAAAGTTTTGGTTAAGCAAATTATCTGCAACTGCATCAGAGTGTTTACGCTTAGTTGTTACTTTATAAGCTACTCGCTGTTTAACCACTAAATTGAGCTTCTCCATTAACTTTCGAGTTTTGTAGCGCGTTATTTTAAAACCTTCTTTGCGTAAGTTCTTACATAGCTCACGGTAGCCTAAGCTTTCTCTGCTGCGTCTAAACAGCACTTTGGCTCTACGATAAAGATGCAGCTCTTTGGCCGTTATAAGCTTTGCTGGACGCGCCAGCCATGCGTAATAACTTGAGCGACTCACCTTCATAGCTGAGCATAGCTTTATAACGCGAAAAGCTTGGCTATTTTCTTTGATGAACTGATACTTTACTTCATTTCTCTCGCAAAGAAGGCGCTGGCTTTTTTAAGATCTCTTTCTCCATTTTGAGATCTTTGTTTTCTTTTCTCAGGCGTTTTAACTCTGCGCGCTCATCTTCATTGAGCGAATTACCAGTTTGTTGCTCTTCGAATTTAGCTTTCCAATTATAAATAAGTTTGGTGGTAACCCCTAAAGAGGCTGCGGCCTCTGAAACTGAGTAGCCTTGTTCTGTTACCAGAGCGACTGCTTCTTGCTTAAATTCAGTTGTATAAGATTTATTTTTACGTCTTGTCATTTAACACCTCAATATTAGGACATTGTCCATTATTAAAGTGTCCGGCTCAATTAAACCAGTTCATAATTGATATGACTAAGATAAAAGGCAGCTGATTCCTTATTATTAATTACTAGACCACGCTTTTCTAGAAGCTTGACTTGCTTTTCAAACGTTATGGGGGCTTTTGAGAACTGCATGAAGGTTAAATCCTTTTATCATGCTATAGAAATAATTAACCCCTCGCAGGGCGCTGAGCTTACGGGTAGCGGGAGGGGTGTTGTTACGCGTAATTATAGAGCTTAAAAGTATAATTTCAAGATATTTGTATATATCTAAGAAGTATAATTGAGTGATAAATACACTTTAATAAGTATAAAATCAAACAAACGGATCTAATAAGTCTTCGTCAAATACTAAACCTTTGAGGTTGTTACTTTGGATAATATTTTTAAACTCATCAGTACAATAAACTTTTTGAGCGCCTTCCAGCTTAGACTTAAATAATAACTTATTTTGTATATCATCTTGCTCAAAGTTAAGTAACTCTAAACCGTCTTCAAAGCCATCTTCGTATTTGGTTAAACACATGTCTTTTTGCTCTTGTCCGAAGGTAAGCAAATTGAATAACATCATACTATTGCCTTCAGCTTTAACAGGCAGAAATTCTCCAAAATTTGCTAAGCGCTCTTTTAATAACTCATATACTGGCATCTTCATTATTAAAAATTTACCTAAGCGCGATATGTCATAGTTTTGCTTTTTAGCTTTACCAAAATAATCAAAGTTTAACCCTTCGGGCCATAGATGACTAAATTCGATATTATTCAGTGAGGATGACATAAACAACCTTAATACAGTATCTGTATCAAGGTCGTTATTTTTTGAAATTGTTTCTGAGATCTCAACAATATCAAGGTCGATCACGTCGTATGTGTAAGCTTCGTTTTTAATTTGATATACAGTCACTATAAAGCCTTCCAGTTTTCATCTTTTGGTGCAAGTAAGCCTGCAGGCACAGTACCTGTTTTTATTTTAACTTTAACCGTTTTCAGCCTATTCAAAAATAAAGCTTTAGGCGTAGCCGCATTACCAAAGTTAGTATTAATCCATGTCTCATAGTTATATCTGTGTAGCTTTCGATGAGGCGGCGAGGCTGGGCTATCCCAGTTCTGGTCTGTATTTTTTTCAAAGTTAATTAACCATACACCGTTAATGGGATCGTTAATACCAACTCCATGCAGGTGAAGGTTAAGCCTTGTTTGTAACATATTCGCTGACTGGTATCGCCCTGTACCACAAATAATATGGTGTGCCTCGTGTAGCTTAGTTGGTTTAGGCTCCCCTATTGCAGCCAAATGACGAGCAAGCTTTTGTGTTGGATGATGCTTTTCTTGTTTTAATTGCGTGACTGTAGAGCTTGCACTTAGCTCTCGGTATTCTTTTAAATCTGTTTGTAAGCGAGCGTGAGCAGTAATTCTCTCTTTCTCTTTTTGCAAATGATTAAAATCACGAGCCATCTTATTTTTAAGATCTTCACTCGCCTTCCCTTTTTGAGCTATTCGCTTGTTATGGAACTCTTTAGCTTTTAACTCATAGTTATAAATAGCCATTTCTAAGGGTGAAGGACTTTGAGGTCTCTCGGGATGAGGGTATGCGTGCATAGGTTTCATAAAACACTCTTCCTTGATTATTTGATTATGTTTGGGTGTATAATACAAAAACTAAACAGTTTATCAATTTTTATGTATGTTATTCGGTACTGATTTAAGCTTATTTCCTCTTTAGTAAAATAAACTCTATTTACCAGAAACCAACTCCAAGTGGTTACCACAGCGGTTACCAAATACAGAAAAAACACCCCAAACACCAGCTAAAACACTGATAAACATAGAATTTACAAAGTTATTCTACATTCAAATTCAGAATATTGAGTAAAGTATTAGGCAAAAGTCGACCTCCTCAAAGTGTCTAAGAAGCTCTGTATTACCTTTTAGGTACATTAAAAATACAGAGCTTTCATTTTACCTGAATACCAATAATCTAAGCAGTGCCACAATTACGAGCATTTTTATATAAGTTTAATGGTGTTCACTACTCTTTTTGAAAATTTCAAAGTATCAAATCGTTTTTGTGAGAACACACTAAAACACTTATTATGGGCAATTAAAATCTATTTTAGCCAGTACTTTGATTGAGATATATACTTTTATCTATCTAGGGGCTTTCTATGAAAGTAAGACAAATTTACACGTAAATAATTAGCCTATTGTCAGTGAGTTCATCACAGATAGCGCTGAAAATAGCCACTTGAGATAGATTTATTATTCAAGTTTTCTACCAGTATATTGAGGTGTTATACCAATCTGCTTAATTGAGCGATCAATTTTGAGGCTAGAAAAATGTGTTGATAGCTAGGCAAAAAATTAGCTATTTAGTTGTTCTAGGCAATTGCTCCTGCATTGCTCTACCTTCTGCATCCATGCAGTCGTAAATGAGAATTTTTTAACGCAGTTAGCGACACGTTTAGCCCCTCAAAATAGTTAACTATTATTGCAGATTGGTATTACTACTTTAATCATGGCACATAGGTACCGTAAAGAGAGAGGCCATTACATCAGGGTAATCTAATGCATTACTAATTATTCAGACCAAAATGAGCGAGAGCTTGCTCTGCCACTTCAACGCCGTATTCCTGAACAAAGTGGCCGGATTCGGCTATTTTCATTGGCTCAGGACAGCCTTTAATCACATTTTTTAGGGCCATCATCGCGGGTTCGCCAAGTACCACATCCTTCATGCCTATTGCCATGAAGCTATCACCCTCCCAGGTGTTCGACCAGTACTCAATAGCCCGTAGACCATACCTAACGGCATCATTGTTTGCATCGGTAGGGATCATTTTAGGAAACTTCCTTACACCTGCTTTATAGCTGTTGTCTGGGAAAGGTGCGTCATAAGCTACAATATCCATAGGGTTTACAGCAGCCCCCGCATCACTAGCAAACAAACCACCGACCGGGATTTCTGGCACAGTGGTGCAAAAGCCAATCCACTGTTTTGCGGCTTCGGTTAGCGGCTCACCAGTTCCTATACCCGTATTCATAACGATAAGTTTTTTGAACCTGTCTTGCATATCCATAGGTAGGGTCAGCCCTAGAAAACCACCCCAATCCTGGCACACCAATACCACATTCTTGAGATCTAAATGCTCAATCAATTTAATTAGGCTGTTTCTGTGAAACTCAAAATTGTAAACAGATTCATCAACAGGCTTGTCTGAACGGCCAAACCCAAACAGATCTGGTGCAATGACGCGGTGCCCTGCTTCAGTGAAAACAGGGATCATCTTACGATAGAGGTAACTCCAGGACGGCTCGCCATGCAAACAAAGAAATGTGTACTCAGCCGACTTGTCTCCCTCGTCAATATACGCCATGCGTAGAGAATCATACCCTTCCAGATCATCCACATACTGCGGCTGGTAAGGAAACGCGGGTAATACTGAAAAACGTTCTTCTGGCGTTCTTAGTGCTTTAATCGTCATTGTTTTGTTCCTATAAATTGGTTTGCTATTCATAAAGACGTATGTAAGATCACTTATATTGTGTATCGATCGTTACTTATTTAATGCGCAATTTTGTATCGATCGCTAAATAAAGTCAACAACGAAATTGACATTTTTTAGTGAGTACTACAAAATATGCATCAATAAAGATATTTATAGGTAGGAGTACCATCGGTAATGGCCGGAAGAAAAAGATCGTTTGATAGAGATATCGCCCTTGATAAGGCAATGCGTTTATTTTGGAACAACGGCTTTGCAGCGACATCTGTTTCGAATCTAACATCAGAGTTAGGCATTAATACACCCAGCTTATATGCCGCTTTTGGTAATAAAGAGCAGCTATTCAAAGAAGTGATCGCGCATTACATCGCAAAACACACTGAACCGTGTTATCGGCATATCACTGAACCTTCTGACCTCCCTTTTGTAGAAAAGCTACGAGCGTGTTTCTATGAGTTGATTCAAGAGTTTTCAGATGCTGATACCCCGCTAGGATGCTTATTAGTAAAAAGCGTGAATGAATCTGACAGCGTAGCCTTTCCTGAAGAAGCAACGGCATACATCAAACAATTTGGGTTTAAAACCCTACACATGATCACTACCTTGATTGAGTCTGAGGGGGTAATAACCGAGTCTGCAACGGCAGAACTGCAGGCAAAATACCTATTGTCGGTTCTTTATGGCCTTTCTACTCAGGTTCGGGCGGGAGAGTCACGACAGGTTGCAGAATCGATCATGGACTATGCACTCAATACGCTACAGGCCAATGACGCAAGCTAGCTAATATGGGCTAATAAAGGTCAATGATATCGACAAATACAGTGAGGGGTACCCCTCACTGTATTAGCTACAGCTATTTTACGGGAGATCACCACGATGCATAGGGGATACTGTTAAGAATTAGACTTGCCAATAATTAGAGAAAATATGGGGATACCTGTTCCTTTGGCACTTCCTAGTATATAGATGGCAGCGATAATTAAGTCCATAACTGCTATTGGGATAAACAATGACGGTGCCATACCTGACGATGCTGCGTAGGTGACAACAACAAAACCAAAAAGTCGTACAAGACCGTTCCAGACAATAATCGGAGCTCGTCTGGGTAAATCCGAAACAGCCCAAAGAAGTGCTGCACCGATACAAATCAGGAAAGATGCAAGTACAAGCGTGATAATGAATGAGCTAGCCTTAGGAGAAAGAAGCTCAGGAATCATGATCCCAAATGCGATCGGGAAATTAAACAGTGCTGTAATTTGAACAAATTTCTTAAACATTTCTATACCTAAATTCAAAGACGTGGTTTATGACGTGCTTTTGTTGTTATCCTGCAAAGTCTTGCATGATGACGTTGTCAGCGTAAGATTGAAAACCTACTTCTATCTGTTTTGCAACGGCATCCGGGAATACGTGAAATTCGCCCGCATCCAACGCTGCAAGAATACCAACAGGCACAACTTGTGGCGATGATGCAATATCACTAAAACCTGTAATATCTGCCATATCTGTTGCAACTACACCAGGATGAACACTCACCACACTCACATTATGTGGCTTAAAATGATAGCGCAAACCCTGCGTAAGAGAGTAAGATGCCGCTTTTGATGTGCAGTATGTTGACATATCCAAATAATTTTTCAGTGAAGCGACCGAGTTTAATTGCACCAGTGCACCTTGCTTTGCAATTAAAGTTGCTTCAAATGCTTTAGCAACACGCATTAGCCCATAGACATTCACTTCTATCTCTTCTTTCAAAGTATCAAGCGCATTGCCTGCCAGAGGCGGCACTGTCGAAATAATCCCTGCGTTATTAATAACAACATCAACATCCGTTGCTTTTTTAGCGGCTGCTAAAATAGATGCTTCATCGGTAATATCAACTTGAATTGTCTCTACTTTATCACCATATTGCTCTTCTAGTGCCTTGGTTGAATTTGGGTTTCGAACCGCTAAGTACACTTTCTTCGCGCCTTGTTCAATAAAGTGCTCAGTAATACTTTTCCCAATACCTCGGTTAGCACCAGTGATGAAGACGACCTTGTTTACTATGTTGAATGACATACGCTTATACCTTTTTATTTACGTTGAGAGGCAAGTGGTGTTAACCGTTCACTTTTGTTTCTAACATGAAATCCAGTTGGAAATCGCTGATCACTTGGTCTTGAAGTGGCTGGAAGAAATCGTTGATTTTATCCACATTGTTCACCAGGCCAATGACTGTACGTGTTGGGCGAGTGCCGTGCTCCATATCCACCAGTTTCAAGTATGCATCAACCACGTGTTGTGGATCGGTTTTAGGGTCTTGCAAAACTTGATCGAAAGAGCCAATCATGTTGTCGATGATCGCTTTTAGCTGTGGGTTTTCTGCAACCACTTGCGCGTGAGCTTCTGGTTTAAATGAGCCGGCTAAATTAGTACCTGATGGGCCTGGTTCAACAATCACTACCTCAACACCACTTGGCGCTAGTTCAAATTTCAGGCTCTGAGAGTACGCTTCTACTGCCGCTTTACTCGCGCTATAAGTACCCGTAAACGGCCATGATACGCGACCAACAACAGACGTGGTATTGATGATGAGGCCTTTGCCTGCTTTACGCATATGTGGTGCAACAGCTTGTACAGTGCGGATAACGCCGTAGAAATTGGTGTCCATCAATTGCTGTGCCTGCTCAACACTAAATGCTTCTGTTACGCCCATGTGCATAATACCCGCATTGTTGAGAAGCACATCAATCGCTTGTTCTTTTTGCATGATTTGTGCAATTGCTGCATTGACTGAGTCTTCACTTGACACATCCATATCAACCACAACGATATTTTCTGAGTAAGATTGCAGCTCACTCTTTACTTCTAGGTTTTTACTGTCTGCATTGCGCATTGCTGCGTAAACTTTGTGCCCTTTATCAGCAAACTGCTTTGCGGACATTTTACCAAAACCACTGCTACTACCTGTAATTACTACTGTTTTCATGTTGTTACCTTTATAAGTTGCTGTTTAGTGAGTCATCGTTCTTTATTACTCATTTTGCAGAGCTGAATAGACATCGAGTGAATGACTCAATTCTATATCGATCGATACAAATTTCATGGATGGATTTTGTATCGATCAATACACAATGTAAATACTCAAATCAAATTTTTTAGTGATTGATAAAGTTGATAGGTTTATATTTTTTAGTTATCGCTAAGAATTAAGTTGAAAAAATGCACCGATCGTTACGGAATTAAATTTAACAGCTTCATGTATTTGAACTATTTTTACTAAGATAAGAAGGTATCTAAGAGGTTTGTACAGATTACTGCCATTTTCAATTTTCCTATTGCTATAGGCATCATGATTCCTGAGCTTATTTCTCCCAACCCCAGTTCATTTATTATCACACTTGTGCTCGCTTCATTCTTAATGTGTATCAGGGCTACATTACTTTGGGCAGTATCAGACTTACCTATACGTGCTCCCATTATTGTTTGAAATGGTCTTGTGAGATTTTTTGGCTTCTTTGTTGCTACCTATGCCGCAATGCTGGGCATGGCTCCTACCGCATTTATCTGGATTTCATTGATGGGCTTAGCTGTCGTTTTCATCTATATGTTAGGAAGCTCAAAAAAGACAGGAATACCAATTAAGGCATTAATTTTAGGGAAGTCTGCCGTTAAGGCCTCTAAACGACTTTTTAAAATTATAAAGTTTGAAAAAACCGCTGTTATTTTAACTTTGGTTGCTCTCAACTTATTTAAAAGTAAGCTTTAAATCGAGGTGTATAAGCAAAACTTATATTACTCCATGTCTCTACTATTTAAATTTGCAACATTGAGTAACCGTACTTGTGTGCTTATTACTTGAGCGCAATTAGTTAAATAAAGTACAATAGCGTAATTAAAGGCTTGGATTATTGATTTAGTCCAAGCCTGTTTATTTTAAGTAGAGAAAAACATGGCTCAAACTCGCGGAAACTTATTTATTTTATCGGCGCCTTCAGGCGCGGGTAAATCTAGCTTAATCACGGCGTTACTAAAAAAACATGCAGATATGAAAGTATCGGTCTCGCATACCACCCGAAGCCCTCGCCCTGGTGAAGAAAATGCGGTGCATTATCACTTTGTAAGCGCCGATGAATTTAAAGCATTAATTGCAAAAGATGATTTTTTTGAATGGGCGCAAGTATTTGATAATTACTACGGTACTTCAAAGCAGGCTATTGAGTCGCAGCTGAATGCCGGTATTGATGTATTTTTAGATATTGACTGGCAAGGTGCGCAGCAAGTGCGCGAAATTATGCCAAGCGTGCAAACAATTTTTATTTTGCCTCCTTCTAAAGCAGAGCTTGAGCAGCGCTTAAATAACCGGGGCCAAGATTCTGCCGAAGTAATCGCTGGTCGTATGGCCAAAGCGCAATCAGAAACATCGCACTACAATGAATATGATTATGTTGTGGTTAACGATGATTTTGAAACCGCGCTTAGCAATATTGAAACTATCGTATTAGCGCAGCGCTTAACCTTAAAGGCACAAGCTAGTCGTCATCACGATTTAATTACAAACTTACTTAAATAAGCCATTTATGCCCTTTAGAGGGAAAACTGGTAAAAATTAACCACTGGCTATTGGCGAAACAAGCTGCTTGCAGTAAACTACGCCTTTGCTTTTAAATTATTTTGGAGTGCTGAGATGGCTCGCGTAACAGTTGAAGATGCAGTAGATGCAATTGGTAATCGTTTTGACTTAATTTTAGTTGCGGCTCGTCGTGCCCGCCAAATTGCTGTTGGTGGTAAAGACCCACTAGTAGACGCTGAAAATGACAAACCAACCGTTATCGCTCTACGTGAAATCGAAAAAGGTTTAGTTGATAGTTCATCAATGGACGTTATTGACCGTGAAGAACAACAACACCAAGAAGCAGCTGAATTAGCTGCAGTTGCTGCTATTGTTGGCGGTAATCAATAATCAACCGCCCGGTTTGATTTAGTCAACGGCTCAGTATTTCTACTCTAGCCGTTGGCAATCCCCTCTTTTCATCGTATATTCTATTACTTACCCTTACTTATTGCTTCACGAGAACATTGGAGTGTGAATGTATCTTTTTGAAGGTCTTAAAAAGAAAATATCAGAATACTTGCCTGCTGCTGAAGTAGAGCTAGTGCAAAAAGCCTACGTGGTAGCCCGAGAGGCTCACGAGGGGCAAACTCGCTCAAGTGGCGAGCCGTACATTACTCACCCTGTTGAAGTAACCCAAATTCTTGCTGGCATGCACCTTGACCATGAAACACTGATGGCCGCGCTAATGCATGACGTTATTGAAGATACCGACTTTAGCCAACAGGACTTAGCCGAAATATTTGGCGATACGGTTGCCGAACTTGTTGAAGGGGTAAGTAAACTCGATAAACTCAGCTTTAAAGACAAAAAAGAATTCCAAGCTGAGAACTACCGAAAAATGATCATGGCGATGACCCAAGATATTCGGGTTATTTTAATTAAACTGGCCGATCGTACTCACAATATGCGTACATTAGGCGCCCTGCGCCCTGATAAACGACGCCGCATTGCCCGTGAAACACTTGAAATATACGCACCTATTGCAAACCGTTTAGGTATTCACGATATTAAAAATGAGCTAGAAGATTTAGGTTTTCAGGCTTTATATCCTATGCGTCATCGTGCACTTAAATCTGAAGTGGCAAAAGCACGAGGTAATCGCAAAGAAGTTATTTCTAATATTCAAACCGAAATAGAAGCACGCCTTGAAGAGTCTGGTATTAAGGCTACGGTTTCTGGGCGCGAAAAACACCTTTATAGCATTTATAAAAAAATGTTGAATAAAGAGCTGCTTTTTAATGAGGTAATGGATATTTACGCCTTTAGAATAAACGTAGATGCAATGGATACCTGTTATCGCGTATTAGGTGTTGCACATAACCTGTATAAGCCTATCGAAACGCGTTTTAAAGATTATATTGCTGTACCTAAAACAAATGGCTATCAGTCTTTGCATACGTCATTAGTGGGCCCACACGGTATTCCGGTAGAGATCCAAGTACGTACCCACGACATGGATCATATGGCCGATAAAGGGGTTGCTGCGCACTGGATGTATAAAAAAGCTGGTGATGGCGCGGGTAACACAGCTCAACAGCGCGCGCGTCAATGGATGCAAAGCTTACTGGAGCTTCAACAAAGTGCGGGTTCATCATTCGAATTTGTTGAGAACGTAAAAACTGAGTTATTCCCTGAAGAAATATACGTATTTACCCCCGATGGCCGCATTGTAGAGTTGCCAATGGGCGCTACAGCGGTTGATTTTGCTTACGCGGTACATACTGATGTAGGTAATACTTGTGTAGGTGCAAGAGTAAACCGAAAACCTTACCCGCTAAGCAAAGCCTTAGATACTGGGCAAAGTGTTGAAATTATTACTAGCTCGGGTGCACATCCTAATGCAACGTGGTTAAACTTTATAGTTACAGGTAAAGCCCGTTTAGGGATAAGAAACTACCTTAAGAGCCAACACCAAGAAGAAGCATTATTATTAGGCCGCCGCTTACTCGATTCTGCCTTGGGTGAAAATAAGCTCGACAGCATTGCTGATGAAAACATAGCCCGCGTACTCGAAGAGCACGAACTATCTACAGTATTAGAATTACTAGTAGAAATAGGCGCAGGTAACTTAATGAGCGTGTTAATCGCTAAACGCTTATTGCAAGAAGAAAGCGACGACTTGTCAGATATTAGCAAACAAGCCAAGGCAACCATTATTGGTACCGAAGGCATGTTGGTTAATTATTCTAAGTGTTGCCGACCTGTACCAGGGGATGCCATTACTGCGCATATTAGCCAAGGTAAAGGGCTTACGGTTCATCGCCAAGAATGTAAAAATATACGCGGCTGGGAAAATGAACGTTCAAAATACTTAGTTGTAAAATGGGATGACAATCCAGAAAAAGAGTATATAGCTGCGCTACGAGTGGAAATAATTAACCACCAAGGGGCTTTGGCTAAACTCACAAATGTTGTTGCTACAACCCAAGCCAACATTGTTGAGATCACTACCGACGAAAAAGAAAGTAATTTATATGTGATAGACTTGGGCGTTACCGTTAAAAACCGCGTCCATGTTGCTAATATTATGCGCCGCATTCGCGTGATGCCTGATGTGCAAAGAGTCTATCGTAAAAAGTAAAATAGGAAACTCATGAATAAAGCATTTATTTCTACCGAAAAAGCACCTGCTGCTATCGGCACTTATAGCCAAGCGGTTAAAGTAGGTACTGCCGTTTATTTATCTGGACAAATTCCACTTGTACCAGAAACAATGGAAATGGTTTCAGAAGACTTTAGCGAGCAAACACATCAAGTATTTAAAAACATTACAGCGGTGTGCGAAGAAGCAGGCGGCAAAATCCAAGATCTTGTTAAAATTAATATCTACCTAACAGACTTATCAAACTTTGCCACTGTGAATGAAGTAATGAGCCAATATTTCAAGCAGCCTTATCCTGCACGTGCAGCATTAGGTGTACGTGCTCTACCAAAAGGCGCACAAGTTGAAATTGACGGCATTATGGAGCTTCCTTCAACTAATTAATAAATACAGAGCTATAAACCCCCTTTATAGCTCTATTTTTCACTGCTAGCCTTTGTTTATCTCCCTTTCTTGACTCACATGTAAATATCTAGCACTCTGTAATCATGCAATAAAATCAATCTTAACTTTAGTAGTAGAAAAGGATTAACTAGTGTTTAAGCTTGCCAATAATGGGAACGTATTACTTGATGTAAGTAAGCACGCTCCACCTAGCGCCGCTTTTATAATTGATGCACTTGAGAAGTCGACGTTTTGCGAATGCAAAATTGACCACGAGGCTATTGATAATTTTTTTAAAGCGCAAAATAATGAGCCAACTTTGGTTGTAGCAAGTAAGCACGATGCATCGCTTGTGGTAACGTTAAGTGAAGATAAAATGCAAGCCATAGGTGAGCTTACCTTAGCTTATGGTGGTAAAGTACTTTCGTTAGAAGAGGGTAAAAAACAACTCGTAAAAGCAGGTGTTGTACGTGGTTACAAACAAGCTTTTTTAGAGCAGCTTTTAGATAAACAATTTAACTTACCTCCAGGTACAGTGGCAAAAGGAATTCTAGCCAAAGGCCGGCTACCAGCCGAAGGCACAGCAACAAAATTTGTAGCTATGGTAGAAACCCTCAAAGACCGCCTAAAAGCACCAAAAATGAAGGAAGATGGCAGTGTTGATATGCGCGACTTTGGTAAACTGGCAAGCGTAGAGCCTGGCACTGTTCTGATTCGCCAGCAACCTGCTACCCCAGGTAAAGAAGGATTCACTGTAGTAGGTGACATACTACCCGCCAAACCTGGTGAAAATAAAAAGTTAGTGGCAGGCGAAGGCGCCGAAATATCAAAAACAAATCCACTCGAGCTTGTTTCTACAACAGCGGGGGTCCCAGTAGAAATACCTAACGGTATGCGAGTTGATGATATTTTTACCATTTCTGATGTAGATGTTAAAAGTGGCCATATTGATTTCGAAGGCAGTGTAATAGTGACTAAAAACATTGACCCAGGCATGCGAGTCACCGCAAAAGGCGACATTACTGTTTTTGGCACAGTTGAATCTGGCGAATTATCAGCCGGCGGAAACATCACTGTAAAACAAGGAATTATTGGCCATCAAAAGAGCGAAGATAAAACACTATCGTGCTCTATAAAAAGTGAAGGTGATGTTCATGTATCCCATGCACAGTATTGTTATATTCAAGGTAAAAACATTTTTATAGACCGCCAAGCCAGCCATTGTGCCATTAAAGCAAAACACTTATTACAAGTTGGTCAAACAGAGTTACCGAAAGGAAAAATTTTTGGTGGAGAGATTCTCGATGCAACTGTATTAATTGCTGGCGAAATAGGCAATGAATCAGGCGCTAAAATGGCTATCAATTTAGCCGCATCCGGCGCTGAAATAACCGCCGACACGGATAACTGCTTTAAAGACTTAGCAAAAACCGATGAACAGCTTGATACCCTTCAAGCAGCACTAGAAAAAGCAGATAAAGTAAAAGATATAGAAAAGAAGAATCTGCTCATTAAAAAAATTGGCGCAACACAGCAGCATTACTGCCAACAAGCAGAGCAGCTAGAAAAAAAGTTGTCTAGCCTAGATCATGAACTACACGACCTACTTAGCGATGCAAACCTTGTTGTTAATACATCATTACACTCAGGGGTAGAGATCCATATTTTTGATAAAGTATTAAAAACTACCCGCAACTACCCGCCTTGCAATATAAACTTACAAAACAATAAAGTAGAAATACACTTTAAAACACATTAGGGCGCATTTAGCGCCCTTTATAATTTACAGTAAGCCACTTACCGTATCGTGCGTTTGCTTTGGCCATACACCTACTTGCACTTGTCCAATATGCTGCTTTTGCAGTAATAACATTGCTAAGCGCGATTGCCCTATTCCGCCGCCAATTGTTTGTGGAAATGCCTCTTCTAATAACGTTTTATGCCAATCGAATGCTAAGCGTTCTTCATCTCCTGTGATGCTCAATTGCGCTTTTAATACATCAGGGCTTACACGAATACCCATAGATGATATTTCAAAGGCATCTTCTAACACGGGGTTCCACACTAAAATATCGCCATTTAATCCTGTGTATCCGTCAACCGTTTGGGTAGACCAATCATCGTAATCTGGAGCGCGTACATCATGGATTTTGCCATCACCTAGCGCACCACCAATACCAATTAAAAATACCGCGCCGTACTCTTGTGCAATGGCTTTTTCGCGTTGCTTTGCGCTAAAGTCGGGGTACATTTTACGTAACTGCTCACTGTGAATAAAGGTAATTTCACTGGGTAAAAATGGGGCTATACCAAAGCTTTCACTTACAAACTGCTCTGTTTGCTTAATGCCAGAGTAAATGGCTTTAACTGTATTTTGTAATGTAGAGAGCGTACGTTCAGTACGTTGACAAATTACCTTCTCCCAATCCCATTGATCAACATAAACAGAGTGTATTGGGCTTAAAGAGTCTTCATCTGGGCGTAACGCTTTCATTTGCGTATAAATACCTTCACCTACAGAAAAGTCGTAAGTCGCGAGCGTTTTACGTTTCCATTTAGCAAGCGAATGAACAACTTCATAGCTGCTATCGGTAATTGCTTTTACATTAACAGCAACTGCATTTTCGTGGCCGCTCAGGTTATCTTGTGTGCCATCACCCACTTTAGCCAAAATAGGTGCCTGAACTTCAACTAATCCTAATTGCTGCTCTAATTGCTGTGAAAAAAAATGCTTAACTTTACTTATTTGCTGCTGTTGCTGCACATAGTGTGAACTCATAATAATTGGCCTCATTCCCAGTTATTGTTACTTGCTTATTAATGAAAAAACACCCTGCGGGCGTCTTTAATGAGGTTACTGTAACGATTTAAACTTTTAATTCAATAACCCACAATAAAAATAGCTTTAATATGCAAAATAGATTAATTTACAGGGTATAAAAATGTAGATTCAATAATTTAAGTAAGAAAAAATAATGGAAAATTATCAAATCGATAATCTCGATAAACAGATACTTCACGCTCTAATGGCCAACGCCCGTACAGCCTACGCAGAATTAGCTAAACGGTTTGCTGTAAGTGCCGGCACAATTCACGTACGCGTAGAAAAAATGAAACAAGCAGGCATCATTACCGGTACCCAATTAAGCATTAGCACAAAGCAACTTGGTTACGATGTATGCTGCTTTATTGGTATAAACTTAAATAACGCACGCGACTACCCAGAAACACTGATTAAGCTAGAAGCTTTAGAAGAAGTGGTTGAAGCTTATTACACCACGGGTAACTACAGCATTTTTATAAAGGTAATGGCCAAGTCTATCGACCATTTGCAAGACGTGCTCATTAATAAAATACAAGCTATAGAGGCGATTCAATCAACAGAGACCCTAATCTCTTTGCAAAACCCAATTAGCCGCACAGTAATGCCTTAGTAGATAAAATTACGTATAATTATCAAAAAAGAGGATCACCATGCAGCAAAATCGCTACCAACGAATAAAAGACGTACTATCTCGTCGCCAAACAGACTTAACGGTCTGCCTAGAAGACGTACATAAACATCATAATCTCTCAGCTATTGTAAGAAGTGCTGATGCAGTAGGTTGCCATCATGTGCATGCTGTATGGCCAGAAAATCAAAAATGGCTGACCAATAATACCTCTGGCGGCAGTAAAAACTGGCTAGAAACACACCTGCATAAAAATATTGATGATGCTGCTGCAATGATGCGAAAGCACAATCCCGATGTACAAATATTAGCAACACACTTGAGCGAAGATGCTGTAGATTTTAGAGAAATAGATTACACAAAACCCACCGCTATCATCGTTGGCCAAGAAAAAACGGGAATTTCTGAACACGCACTAAAGCACGCCGATCAAAATATTATTATTCCTATGCAAGGCATGGTGCAATCACTTAATGTATCAGTAGCTGCTGCACTTATTTTATTTGAAGCACAGCATCAACGAGAAAAAGCAGGGCTATATAAGCGCGATATGCTAAGTGAGGAAATAAAACACCCTATGTATTTTGAAGGGTATCACTCAGTTATTGCGAAACAATGTAGATTAAAAAACCTACCTTACCCACCACTCGATGAAGAAGGTGAAATAGTCGCTAATGAGCAGTTTTGGCACGCTTTAAAACATGCTTGATGCTTAGCAAACCTGTGAGTACACTTAACTCATTCACAAATAAACAAATTTGAGTCTACATTGTCTAAACCTAGCTTAAGCCAATACCCTATTACAGAACTGAAAGGGGTAGGTCCCAAAATGGCCGAGCGCCTACAAAAGTTAGGTATAGCTACCGTGCAAGATATGCTCTTTCATTTGCCTTTACGCTATGAAGATCGCACCCGTATTTATGCTATTAATGATGTTACTTTACACAGCCACTGCACTGTTGAGGCGACAATAGAAACAAGCCAAGTGACCTTTGGTAAACGTCGTATGCTCGTTGTGCAAATAAACGATGGTACAGGTAGACTTACTTTACGGTTTTTTAATTTTACTGCTGCGCAAAAAAATGCGTTTAGTAGTGGGAAGGTAATTCGCTGTTTTGGCGAAATTAGGCGTGGCCGTGTTGGCTTTGAAATGAGCCATCCAGAATATAGTATTAGCGACACACCCAATGAGCAGCCAACAGCAACAACACTCACACCTGTTTATTCAACAACCGAAGGGCTAAAGCAATTATCAATTAGAGGCTTAAGCGAGCAAGCAATAAACTTACTGCACAAATATTCAGTAGAAGAGCTTATTCCTGAAAAGTGGCAACCTTCACATATGCAACTTTCTGACGCTTTACTGTTACTTCATCGCCCACCTAATGACGTAGATGTAATTTCACTTGAGCAAGGTACTCACCCTGCGCAGCAGCGCTTAGTGTTTGAAGAACTACTTGCACAAAACCTAAGCTTATTAAAGGTACGCGAGCAAGGACAACAAGTAAGTGCAGTTTCCCTAAGCCCTACAAATACATTAGAGAGCGAATTTTTAGCACAACTCCCTTTTGCGCCAACCAATGCACAAAATAGAGTGGTAGCCGAAATAAAAGGGGACTTACAACATACCTATCCCATGATGCGATTAGTGCAAGGTGATGTAGGCTCAGGTAAAACACTTGTAGCAGCATTAAGCGCGTTAACAGCAATAGCACAAGGTTTTCAAGCTGCCCTAATGGCACCTACAGAAATCCTCTCTGAGCAACATGGTATTAATTTCAAACATTGGTTTGAAGCACTAGGGATTAATGTAGCCTGGCTTGGTGGTAAAACAAAAGGTAAAGAGCGCATTACTACGCTTGAAAAAATAGCCTCAGGAGAGGCGCAAATGATAGTAGGTACACACGCTTTATTTCAAGATGAAGTAAAGTTCAATAACCTTGTGCTTATCATCATTGATGAACAACACCGTTTTGGTGTTCATCAACGGCTCTCACTGCGTGAAAAAGGGAAATTTGGTCAGTGCTACCCTCATCAGCTAGTTATGACTGCAACCCCCATTCCGCGCACATTAGCTATGACGGCTTATGCCGATTTAGAAACCTCAGTGATAGATGAGTTACCACCTGGGCGCACACCTATAACCACTGTGGCCATTCCTGATACACGCCGAGACGATATAATAAACCGCGTTAAACTTGCCTGTAATGAACAAGGCAGGCAAGTTTATTGGGTATGTACCCTCATTGACGAATCAGAGGCCTTACAATGCCAAGCAGCAGAAGACAGCGCATTACAATTAAAAGAGGCATTACCAGATCTTAATGTCGGATTAGTTCATGGCCGCATGAAAGCCGCTGAGAAACAAGCAATCATGAGCGACTTTAAAGCAGGCAATATTCACGTACTTGTTGCAACAACAGTAATAGAGGTAGGTGTAGACGTACCCAATGCCAGTTTAATTATCATAGAGAACCCTGAGCGCTTAGGCTTAGCACAATTACATCAATTACGCGGGCGCGTAGGACGAGGAGCAACCGCTTCGCATTGCGTACTGTTATATCACGCCCCTCTTTCTCACACCGCTCAAAAACGTTTAGGTGTATTAAGAGACAGTAATGATGGCTTTGTCATCGCAGAGCGTGATTTAGAAATACGTGGTCCAGGTGAAGTGCTCGGCACTAAACAAACTGGCTTAGCAGAATTTAAAATAGCGGATCTTACTCGAGATAAACACACACTAAATCAAGTCAGACCTATTGCACAGCAAATGCTAAAACAAAACCCCGACCTTATAGACCCTTTAATTCATCGCTGGTTAGGTAATAAATCTAATTACGCTCAGGCGTAATTATTCTAAATACTTACGATTTGTCTTTAGCTTGTTCTACTAATGTTAAAAGATTCCCTAAATACCTGCGAAATAGCTATCTGAATGCCTTACTCTATCCGCGTGTTTAGATTGACGTGTATTGTGTGTGCGCATTTCATTTTTCTGCAGAGGTAACAAACCGACTATTTCTAATCGGGCTTTCTCTTATTTGGAGCCTGCGATGTCGTGGTGCCCACAGAGGTGGAGAGTTACATAGCAAAGTACTCTTAATGTTTTTAATGGGATTCACTGGGCACTGAGGTGGTCGTCGCGTTCTTTTACCCGCAGGTTTCGTGATACTCAACCCACGCTACGAAGTACAGGTTGACGCTGCGCAGCTGATAACTGATGGCTGATAGCTAATAGCTAATATTTTCACTTTCCTTAAGACGCAAAAAAGCCGCTTCATTTCTGAAGCGGCTTTCTTTTATTTGGAGCCTGGCAATGTCCTACTTTCACATAGCAAATGCTACACTATCATCGGCGCTGTTTCGTTTCACTACTGAGTTCGGCATGGGGTCAGGTGGGTCCAAAACGCTATGGTTACCAAGCAAATTTGGGCGTTAATACGTATTTCTACGTACTAACTAAATCTGGAAAATATCTGATAATATTTTTTAAGTCTTTCTAAGTAATATCTACTTTAGTTATATTAACTTCTGTCTAAACTGTCGCATAAAACGCGTTTGGCGTTGTATGGTTAAGCCTCACGGGTAATTAGTACAGGTTAGCTTAATGGCTCACACCACTTCCACATCCTGCCTATCAACGTTGTAGTCTTCAACGGCCCTTCAGAGACTTTAAAAGTCTAGTGAGAAATCATCTCGAGGCCTGCTTCGCGCTTAGATGCTTTCAGCGCTTATCAGTTCCGAACGTAGCTACCGGGCAATGCCATTGGCATGACAACCCGAACACCAGCGGTTCGTTCACTCCGGTCCTCTCGTACTAGGAGCAACCCCTCTCAATTCTCAAACGCCCACGGCAGATAGGGACCGAACTGTCTCACGACGTTCTAAACCCAGCTCGCGTACCACTTTAAATGGCGAACAGCCATACCCTTGGGACCGACTTCAGCCCCAGGATGTGATGAGCCGACATCGAGGTGCCAAACACCGCCGTCGATATGAACTCTTGGGCGGTATCAGCCTGTTATCCCCGGAGTACCTTTTATCCGTTGAGCGATGGCCCTTCCATTCAGAACCACCGGATCACTATGACCTACTTTCGTACCTGCTCGACGTGTCTGTCTCGCAGTTAAGCTGGCTTCTACCATTACACTAACCGTACGATGTCCGACCGTACTTAGCCAACCTTCGTGCTCCTCCGTTACTCTTTGGGAGGAGACCGCCCCAGTCAAACTACCCACCAGGCACTGTCCGTAACCCCGATTCAGGGGCCAACGTTAGAACATCAAAACTACAAGGGTGGTATTTCAAGGACGACTCCACAAAAACTAGCGTCTCTGCTTCTAAGTCTCCCACCTATCCTACACATGTAGGTTCAATGTTCAGTGCCAAGCTGTAGTAAAGGTTCACGGGGTCTTTCCGTCTAGCCGCGGGTACACAGCATCTTCACTGCGATTTCAATTTCACTGAGTCTCGGGTGGAGACAGCGTGGCCATGGTTACACCATTCGTGCAGGTCGGAACTTACCCGACAAGGAATTTCGCTACCTTAGGACCGTTATAGTTACGGCCGCCGTTTACCGGGGCTTCGATCAAGAGCTTCGTCCGAAAACTAACCCCATCAATTAACCTTCCGGCACCGGGCAGGTGTCACACCGTATACGTCATCTTGCGATTTTGCACAGTGCTGTGTTTTTAATAAACAGTCCCAGCCACCTGGTCACTGCGGCTCCCGTCCGCTTAGAGAGCAAGTCTCATCACAGATAGGAGCGTACCTTCTCCCGAAGTTACGGTACGATTTTGCCTAGTTCCTTCACCCGAGTTCTCTCAAGCGCCTTAGTATTCTCTACCTGACCACCTGTGTCGGTTTGGGGTACGATTCGGTATAATCTGAAGCTTAGAGGCTTTTCCTGGAAGTATGGCATCAGCAACTTCATCACCTTGGTGACTCGTCTCGTGTCTCAGCCTAACAGCAACCCGGATTTACCTAAGTCGCTAGCCTACTCACTTTCACATGGACAACCATCGCCATGCTTGCTTAGCCTTCTCCGTCCCCCCATCGCAATTATACCAAGTACGGAAATATTAATCCGTTTCCCATCGACTACGCCTTTCGGCCTCGCCTTAGGGGTCGACTTACCCTACCCTGATTAACATGGGATAGGAACCCTTGGTCTTCCGGCGTGCGGGTTTTTCACCCGCATTATCGTTACTCATGTCAGCATTCGCACTTCTGATACCTCCAGCAACCCTCCCGGGTCACCTTCAACGGCTTACAGAACGCTCCCCTACCACTCATCCTAAGATGAATCCGCAGCTTCGGTGCATAGTTTAGCCCCGTTACATCTTCCGCGCAGACCGACTCGACCAGTGAGCTATTACGCTTTCTTTAAAGGATGGCTGCTTCTAAGCCAACCTCCTGGCTGTCTGGGCCTTTCCACATCGTTTCCCACTTAACTATGACTTTGGGACCTTAGCTGGCGGTCTGGGTTGTTTCCCTCTTCACGACGGACGTTAGCACCCGCCGTGTGTCTCCCGGATAGTACTTTACGGTATTCGGAGTTTGCAAAGGGTTGGTAAGTCGGGATGACCCCCTAGCCTTAACAGTGCTCTACCCCCGTAAGTATTCGTCCGAGGCTCTACCTAAATAGATTTCGGGGAGAACCAGCTATCTCCCGGTTTGATTAGCCTTTCACTCCTAGCCACAGGTCATCCCCTAACTTTTCAACGTTAGTGGGTTCGGTCCTCCAGTTGATGTTACTCAACCTTCAACCTGCCCATGGCTAGATCACCGGGTTTCGGGTCTATACCTTGCAACTATTCGCCCAGTTAAGACTCGGTTTCCCTACGGCTACCCTAAACGGTTAACCTCGCTACAAAATATAAGTCGCTGACCCATTATACAAAAGGTACGCAGTCACCTAACAAGTAGGCTCCTACTGCTTGTACGTACACGGTTTCAGGTTCTATTTCACTCCCCTCACAGGGGTTCTTTTCGCCTTTCCCTCACGGTACTGGTTCACTATCGGTCAGTTGGGAGTATTTAGCCTTAGATGATGGTCCACCTATATTCAGTCAAAGTTTCACGTGCTCCGACCTACTCGATTTCACTCAAAATGCGTTTTCATGTACGGGACTATCACCCTGTATCGTGGCACTTTCCAGAGCCTTCCATTAACACATAATCAGCTTAAGGGCTGTTCCGATTTCGCTCGCCGCTACTATCGGAATCTCGGTTGATTTCTTTTCCTACGGGTACTTAGATGTTTCAGTTCTCCGCGTTCGCCTCGTTAACCTATGTATTCAGTTAACGATACCTGCAAGCAGGTGGGTTTCCCCATTCGGAAATCCTAGTCTCAAGCGCTTTTTACTAGCTTGACTAGGCTTATCGCAAGTTAATACGTCCTTCATCGCCTCCAACTGCCAAGGCATCCACCGTGTACGCTTAGTCACTTAACCATACAACCCAAACGGGTCTTTGTTATGTGACAGTTTAACTTCGCCAGAAGTTAATATTGAATACTAAAGTAGATACCAATTAATCATTCGATTGAATAATCAATGGCATTTTTTACTTTTGAAAACTCTTGATAAATATAAATATTTATCAGAATTTTATTATCAGCTTTTCCAAATTTTTAAAGAGCATATTAATTAGTTAAGCCAGTGGCTTAGCTAACTAACAATCATCTGTGTGGACACTACGAACAAATAAGTTCTAAATCGTATAAGGAGGTGATCCAGCCCCAGGTTCCCCTAGGGCTACCTTGTTACGACTTCACCCCAGTCATGAATCACTCCGTGGTAAACGTCCTCCCGAGGGTTAGACTATCTACTTCTGGAGCAACCCACTCCCATGGTGTGACGGGCGGTGTGTACAAGGCCCGGGAACGTATTCACCGCGTCATTCTGATACGCGATTACTAGCGATTCCGACTTCATGGAGTCGAGTTGCAGACTCCAATCCGGACTACGACGCACTTTAAGTGATTCGCTTACTCTCGCGAGTTCGCAGCACTCTGTATGCGCCATTGTAGCACGTGTGTAGCCCTACACGTAAGGGCCATGATGACTTGACGTCGTCCCCA
This sequence comes from Pseudoalteromonas sp. MM1, assembly GCF_030296835.1. Lineage (NCBI taxonomy): Bacteria > Pseudomonadati > Pseudomonadota > Gammaproteobacteria > Alteromonadales > Pseudoalteromonadaceae > Pseudoalteromonas > Pseudoalteromonas sp. MM1. The sequence goes on from NZ_AP027922.1 coordinate 3,405,387, forward strand.
CCTTCCTCCGGTTTATCACCGGCAGTCTCCTTAGAGTTCTCAGCATTACCTGCTAGCAACTAAGGATAGGGGTTGCGCTCGTTGCGGGACTTAACCCAACATCTCACAACACGAGCTGACGACAGCCATGCAGCACCTGTATCAGAGTTCCCGAAGGCACCAAACCATCTCTGGTAAGTTCTCTGTATGTCAAGTGTAGGTAAGGTTCTTCGCGTTGCATCGAATTAAACCACATGCTCCACCGCTTGTGCGGGCCCCCGTCAATTCATTTGAGTTTTAACCTTGCGGCCGTACTCCCCAGGCGGTCTACTTAATGCGTTAGCTTTGAAAAACAGAACCGAGGTTCCGAGCTTCTAGTAGACATCGTTTACGGCGTGGACTACCAGGGTATCTAATCCTGTTTGCTCCCCACGCTTTCGTACATGAGCGTCAGTGTTGACCCAGGTGGCTGCCTTCGCCATCGGTATTCCTTCAGATCTCTACGCATTTCACCGCTACACCTGAAATTCTACCACCCTCTATCACACTCTAGTTTGCCAGTTCGAAATGCAGTTCCCAGGTTGAGCCCGGGGCTTTCACATCTCGCTTAACAAACCGCCTGCGTACGCTTTACGCCCAGTAATTCCGATTAACGCTCGCACCCTCCGTATTACCGCGGCTGCTGGCACGGAGTTAGCCGGTGCTTCTTCTGTCAGTAACGTCACAGCTAGCAGGTATTAACTACTAACCTTTCCTCCTGACTGAAAGTGCTTTACAACCCGAAGGCCTTCTTCACACACGCGGCATGGCTGCATCAGGCTTGCGCCCATTGTGCAATATTCCCCACTGCTGCCTCCCGTAGGAGTCTGGGCCGTGTCTCAGTCCCAGTGTGGCTGATCATCCTCTCAAACCAGCTAGGGATCGTCGCCTTGGTGAGCCATTACCTCACCAACTAGCTAATCCCACTTGGGCCAATCTAAAGGCGAGAGCCGAAGCCCCCTTTGGTCCGTAGACATTATGCGGTATTAGCAGTCGTTTCCAACTGTTGTCCCCCACCTCAAGGCATGTTCCCAAGCATTACTCACCCGTCCGCCGCTCGTCATCTTCTAGCAAGCTAGAAATGTTACCGCTCGACTTGCATGTGTTAGGCCTGCCGCCAGCGTTCAATCTGAGCCATGATCAAACTCTTCAATTAAAAAGTTTTTATGTTCCGAAGAACAGCTCAATGAATTCTGAATTTATTTAATATCTTTCGATATTGAATTGACTGTGCTGCAATTCTTTTCTTAAGTAAAACCTAAGTAAGTTATTGCTGTTGGTCACTCAGCTTCAATTGAGACTCTAAATTTGTTTGCCTCACTACCTAAGTAGCTTGGCTGTTAGAACTCAACCTGTACGAGTGCCCACACAGATGATTGCTTTATATTGTTAAAGAACGTTGCGATTAAAGCGTTAAACTTTATCTCGCTAGGGCTGCGCATCTTACGCTTTCCTATTTTTTTGTCAACACTTAATTTTGTTAAACTTAAAAGTTTTTAAAACTAAGTTTTACTCGACTCACTGATTGACTCTTGCCTCGCTAAGCGTTGCTGTCTGCCGTCTCAGTGGGGTCGCATTATAGGGAGATCCGAAAACAGATCAACCCTTTTTTGAAGAAAACTTGAAATAAATGACTGTTCGCTGAGTATTTGAGCTAAACGCTCAAAAACCCTACTAAAAGCAGACTTAAACCGGCTAAATAAGCGAGTTAAAGTTAAATATCTTTGTGTGATTGGCAAGTTTGCTTTATTACTATCTAAATTATACTGGACACTATAAAGCCTGAGGCATGTGTTACACATCTTATACGCTCAACTTATAGCGCTAGCGCTTTATTAGGCTTTTTAAAAATGCAGACTTTATAACTACATTAGCTTAATTAAGTCGGTTTAACAGAATAAGGTAATAGGTAATAGGTAATAGGTAATAGGTAATAGGTAATAGGTAATAGGTAATAATTAAGTAACTATTTGGAGGGATGTCAAATTTTAGGCATTAAAAAGCCGAGCATTGAGCTCGGCTTTTTGGTGTCTCTTTAAAGACTTACTCTGCAGACTGCGCGTCTTCTTGAACTTCTTCGTTAGTCGCTGGGCGACCTACTAGTTCAATATAAGCCATTGGTGCATTATCACCAGCACGGAAGCCACACTTAAGAATACGAGTGTAACCACCTGGACGGTCTGTATTACGAGGACCGATTTCGCTGAACAATTTACCAACTACTTCATTATCACGCGTGCGAGCAAACGCTAAACGGCGATTTGCTACACTGTCAGTCTTAGCCAGTGTGATTAAAGGTTCAATTACACGGCGTAACTCTTTCGCTTTAGGCAAAGTAGTTTTGATGATTTCATGTTTCACCAAAGAACCTGCCATATTGCTGAACATCGCTTTACGATGGCTACTGTTACGGTTTAATTGACGACCACTCTTACGATGGCGCATGACCCTATCCTTCTAACTAAACTAATATAGTGATTTAGATTATTCAGCTAGGCTTGCAGGCGGCCAATTTTCTAGGCGCATACCTAGAGAAAGACCACGTGAAGCTAGCACGTCTTTTATTTCAGTTAGAGACTTCTTGCCTAGGTTAGGCGTTTTAAGAAGCTCAACTTCAGTGCGCTGCACTAAATCACCGATATATTGAATTTGCTCGGCTTTCAAACAGTTTGCTGAACGTACTGTTAGTTCAAGATCATCAACTGGACGAAGTAGAATAGGATCGAATTCTGGCTTCTCTTCTTTCTCTTCTGGCTCAGTTACATCACGTAAATCTACGAATGCATCTAATTGCTCAGCTAAGATAGTAGACGCACGGCGGATCGCTTCTTCAGGATCTAAAGTGCCGTTTGTTTCCATATCAATGATTAACTTGTCTAAGTCTGTACGTTGCTCAACACGGGCTGATTCAACCGAGTACGCAATACGTTCAACTGGGCTGAATGATGCATCAAGCAGCAATCGACCAATTGGACGCTCATCGTCATCAGAGGATAAACGACTAGATGCCGGCACATAACCACGACCACGCTCAACACGAATACGCATGCTGATCTCGCTGCTATCTGTCGTTAAATGACAAATAACGTGATCTGGATTAGCAATTGTTACATCGCCATCGTGCTGAATATCAGCCGCAGTCACAGGGCCTACACCAGATTTAGTCAGGGTCAGAAAAACTTCATCTTTGCCTTCTAACGTTACTGCTAGACCTTTTAGGTTTAGTAGTATTTCAATGATGTCTTCTTGTACGCCTTCTTTCGCGCTGTACTCATGCAATACACCGTCGATTTCAACTTCAGTTACTGCGCATCCAGGCATAGATGATAGCAGTATACGGCGTAAGGCATTACCCAGAGTATGACCAAAGCCACGCTCTAGTGGTTCTAAAACTACTTTAGAACGCGTTGGGTTGATAGCGTCGATATCGACTAACCTTGGTTTTAGAAATTCTGTAACAGAACCCTGCATTTTATCCTCTCTTAACTCTTAACTTTACTTAGAGTAAAGTTCGACGATTAGTTGTTCATTAATGTCCGCAGACAGATCTGAACGCTCAGGTAGGCGCTTAAAGCTACCTTCCAATTTCTTACCGTCAACTTCAACCCAAGTCGGCTTTTCACGTTGCTCAGCCAACTCTAGAGCAGCGATGATACGTGCTTGTGTTTTAGACTTCTCACGGATTACTACAGTATCTTCTGGAGTAATTACGTATGAAGGAATGTTCACAACACGACCATTAACTAAAATCGCTTTGTGGCTTACTAACTGACGTGCTTCAGCGCGTGTGCTAGCAAAACCCATGCGATATACAACATTGTCTAAACGTTGCTCTAAAAGCTGTAACAAGTTTTCACCTGTATTACCTTTAAGGCGAGCAGCTTCTTTGTAGTAATTACGGAATTGCTTTTCTAATACACCGTAGATACGACGTACTTTTTGCTTTTCACGTAATTGTAAACCGTAATCAGATAAGCGACCTTTACGAGCGCCGTGCTGACCAGGTGCAGTCTCAAGTTTACACTTAGAGTCGATAGCTCTTACGCCGCTCTTAAGGAACAGGTCAGTACCTTCACGACGACTCAGCTTGAGCTTAGGGCCCAAATATCTTGCCATGTTATTTCTCCTAACCTATTGTTAAACGCGACGTTTCTTCGGTGGACGACAACCATTGTGTGGTATTGGCGTCACGTCAGTAATGTTGGTAATACGGTAACCAGCAGCATTCAAAGCACGTACAGCAGATTCACGACCTGGACCTGGACCTTTAATGAAAACTTCTAGATTTTTTAAACCGTATTCTTGAGCAGCAGTACCTGCACGCTCTGCAGCAACCTGAGCAGCAAATGGTGTAGATTTACGTGAACCACGGAAACCTGAACCACCGGCAGTAGCCCATGATAGTGCATTACCTTGACGGTCGGTAATTGTTACAATAGTGTTGTTGAAAGACGCATGAACATGAGCCATACCATCAGCAACTTGCTTTTTAACCTTTTTACGACGAATTGGTGTCTTAGCCATAATACTATCCCCTTATCGCTTAATAGGCTTACGAGGACCCTTACGGGTACGCGCGTTAGTCTTTGTTCTTTGACCACGTAGTGGTAAAGAGCGACGGTGACGTAGGCCACGGAAACAACCAAGGTCCATAAGGCGCTTGATATTTAGAGTAACTTCACGACGAAGGTCACCTTCTACAGTGTACTTGCCAACTGCATCACGCAGTACGTCAAGAGTTTCGTCTGAAAGTTCACCGATTTTTGTGGTCTCGGCGATACCAGTCGCTTCTAAGATAGCCTTAGAGCGAGTCTTACCTATGCCATAAATAGCTGTTAAACCAATAACTGCATGTTTATGATCAGGGACGTTAATGCCAGCGATACGGGCCACTAACACATCTCCTATATTTGAATTTGGTAATCAAAAGTTTGAAAAGCCCGTAAGGATACTCAAACGAAGACCAAATCACAACTAAAAACACAGGCCGAGAAACCTCAGCCTGCACGACTGTTTACTTAGCCTTGCCTTTGCTTATGCTTAGGCTCACTGCAAATTACGCGTACTACACCAGCACGTTTAATAACTTTACAGTTACGGCATATTTTCTTAACGGAAGCACGTACTTTCATTGCTCAACTCCGTAAACTGACCTTATCGACCGTAGCCTTTAAGGTTCGCTTTTTTCAGCACAGAATCATACTGATGTGACATCAGGTGAGTCTGTACTTGTGCCATAAAGTCCATGATTACTACAACGATAATCAAAATTGATGTACCGCCGAAATAGAATGGCGTTTGCCATGCCATAGTCATGAATTCGGGCACCAGACAGATAAAGGTTATATACAAAGCACCTGCCAATGTCAGGCGTGTCATCACTTTATCAATGTATTTAGATGTCTGCTCACCTGGACGAATACCTGGGATAAATGCGCCAGATTTCTTCAGGTTGTCTGCTGTCTCACGAGGGTTGAAAACCAACGCTGTGTAGAAAAAGCAGAAGAAGATGATAGCTGCTGCTAATACCATCGCATACAAAGGTTGACCTGGAGTCAACGTTGTTGCAATAGCTTGTAGTACATCAGCGACCGGACCTTCACCCTGGCCGAACCAGCTTGCAATTGTACCAGGGAACAGAATTATACTGCTAGCAAAGATTGGTGGAATAACACCCGCCATATTTACTTTTAGTGGTAAATGCGTGCTTTGAGCAGCAAATACTTGACGACCTTGTTGGCGTTTAGCGTAGTTAACAACAATACGACGTTGCCCACGTTCGAAAAACACTACAAGATAAGTAACAGCGAATACTATAACCGCAACCATCAACAGTACAAAAACATTCAAATCACCTTGGCGCGCCATTTCGGCTGTCGAACCAATAGCAGACGGCAGGTTAGCTACAATACCAACAAATATTAGAACTGAGATACCGTTACCGATACCGCGCTCAGTTATTTGCTCGCCCAACCACATTAGGAACATAGTACCCGTTACTAAACTCACCACTGCGGTGAAGTAGAAACCGATACCAGGGTTAACAACTAACCCTTCCATCATGCCCGGTAAGCTAGTTGCAATACCGATTGATTGGATAGTAGCAAGCACAAGCGTGCCGTAGCGTGTATACTGGCTAATTTTTTTACGCCCTTGCTCACCTTCTTTCTTAAGCTCTATAAACGGAGGATACATATGCGTTAATAGTTGCGTAATAATCGAAGCCGAGATATACGGCATAATACCCAGTGCTAACACTGAAGCTCGCTCAAGCGCACCACCGCTAAACATGTTGAACATCTCAACAATGGTGCCCTTTTGTTGCTCGAAGAAATCGGCAAGTACAGCGGCGTCAATCCCAGGGATTGGCACAAATGAACCTAGACGGTAAATAATGATAGCACCTAAAACAAATAGTAATCGACGCTTCAATTCCGAAAGTCCACTTTGTGCACTTTGTGTATCTTGACCTGGTTTAGCCATTAGTACTTCCTTAGTCTTCTACCTTGCCTCCGGCAGCTTCAATAGCTTCGCGAGCACCTTTAGAAGCCTTAAGGCCTTTAACGGTAACAGCGCGTGAAACTTCGCCAGATTTAACAACTTTAACGAACAGAACGTTCTTTTTAACTAGACCAGCTGCTTGTAACGCGTTTAGGTCTACCACATCGCCTTCAACTTTAGCGATTTCAAAAAGGTTTACTTCTGCAGATACTAACGATTTGCGTGAAGTGAAACCAAATTTAGGTAGACGACGTTGCATAGGCATTTGACCGCCTTCAAAACCAACGCGTACTTTACCGCCAGAACGTGATTTTTGACCTTTGTGACCACGGCCACCAGTCTTACCAAGACCAGAACCGATACCACGACCAACACGTTTTGGAGCAGTTTTAGAACCTGCAGCAGGTGAAAGTGTATTCAAATGCATGAAATTAACCCTCTACCTTTACCATGTAAGAAACTCGGTTGATCATACCACGTACACATGCTGTGTCTTCTAACTCAACAGTGTGGTTGATACGACGTAAACCAAGACCGCGTAATGTAGCTTTATGCTTCGGTAAACGACCGATAGAGCTCTTTACTTGTGTTACTTTTACAGTTTTATTTGCCATGGTTACCCCAGAATTTCGTCTACGCGCAGACCACGTTTAGCAGCGATTGACTCAGGAGAGTTCATGTTCTCTAGAGCTTGAATCGTTGCACGTACTACGTTGATCGGGTTGGTAGAACCGTAACATTTAGAAAGTACGTTCTGCACACCAGTAACTTCTAGTACTGCACGCATAGCACCACCTGCGATGATACCAGTACCTTCAGATGCTGGTTTCATGAACACTTGTGAGCCAGCATGACGTCCTTTAACAGGATGCTGTAATGTGTTGCCATTTAGGTCTACATTGATCATGTTGCGACGTGCTTTTTCCATTGCTTTTTGAATAGCAGCTGGAACTTCACGAGCTTTACCATAACCAAAACCTACTTTACCTGCGCCATCACCAACTACAGTTAGTGCAGTGAAGCTAAAGATACGACCACCTTTAACTACTTTAGACACACGGTTTACCGCGATTAGCTTTTCAGCTAAATCAGGCTGTTGTTGCTTTGCTTCTACGTTAGCCATTGTCTACTCCTAGAATTGCAAACCGGCTTCACGCGCAGCATCAGCTAGCGCCTTCACACGGCCGTGATATTTAAAGCCACTGCGATCAAAAGCAATCTTTTCGATGCCTTTGTCAGCCGCACGTTCTGCAACCGCTTTACCAACTGCTTGTGCAGCTGAAACGTTGCCTGTGCCTTTAACTGTTTCGCTAATAGCTTTCTCAACAGTAGAAGCAGCAGCCAGTACAGTACCCTCAGCATTAACTACTTGAGCGTAAATGTGACGTGGCGTGCGGTGGATAACAAGACGCGTTGTGCCTTGTTCAATATAATTTCTACGAGTGCGTTTAGCACGACGTAGACGAGCTGTTTTTTTATCCATCGTCTTACCTTACTTCTTCTTAGCCTCTTTACGGCGTACATTCTCATCTGCGTAACGAACACCTTTACCTTTATATGGCTCTGGTTTGCGGTATGCACGAATGTTAGCAGCTGTTTGACCAACTAACTGCTTATCTACGCCCTTAACTAGAACTTCTGTTTGGCTTGGAGTTTCAATCGTAATTCCTTCAGGAACTTCGAAATTAACTGGGTGCGAGAAACCAAGTGTTAAGTCTAAAACTTTACCCTTAGCTGCAGCACGGTAACCAACACCTACTAACTGAAGTTTCTTCTCGTAACCTTCATGCGTACCAACAACCATGTTGTTGATAAGAGCGCGAGCAGTACCTGCTTGTGCCCATGCATTAGCTACGCCTTCACGAGGTAAAGTTGTAATAACGTTGTCATTAAGTTGTACTTCAACTGCATCGTTGATAGTACGCGTTAATTCACCGTTTTTGCCTTTAACTGTGATGTCCTGGCCTTTTAATGTAACTTCTACACCGGCAGGAACATTGATTGGTGCCTTTGCTATGCGAGACATAGTTCCCCTCCGATTAAGCTACAAAGCCAATGATTTCACCACCAACACCAGCACTACGTGCTGCGCGGTCTGTCATTAGGCCTTTAGAAGTTGATACGATAGCGATACCAAGACCACCCATTACCTTCGGTAATTCGTCACGTTTCTTATAGATACGTAGACCAGGGCGGCTAACACGCTGGATATTTTCAATTACAGCTTTGCCTTCGAAGTATTTCAACTCGATAGAAAGCTCAGGTTTCGCTTCGCTGTTTACTGCGAAATCTGCGATGTAACCTTCGTCTTTTAATACTTTAGCTACTGCTACTTTCAGCTTTGAAGTTGGCATCGTTACAGATACTTTCTTCGCTGATTGACCGTTACGGATACGTGTGAACAAATCCGCGATAGGATCTTGCAAGCTCATAGTCTTACTCCCGTGATACTATTACCAGCTAGCCTTTTTAAGGCCAGGAATTTCACCGCGCATAGCTGCTTCGCGAACTTTAATACGGCTCATGCCGAATTTGCGAAGGAAACCATGTGGGCGGCCCGTAATGTTACAACGATTACGTTGACGTGCAGGGCTAGAATCACGTGGTAAAGCTTGAAGCTTAAGTACCGCGTCCCAACGATCATCTTCTGATGCGTTAACATCGCTGATGATAGCTTTTAGTGCTGCACGCTTTTCAGCGTACTGAGCAACTAGTTTAGTGCGCTTTGCTTCGCGCGCTTTCATAGAATTCTTTGCCATAACCCTACCCTTATTTCTTGAATGGGAAGTTAAACGCTTCTAACAACGCACGGCCTTCCTCATCAGATTTCGCAGAAGTTGTGATTGTGATATCCATACCGCGTACACGGTCTACTTTATCGTAATCAATTTCTGGGAAGATGATTTGTTCACGTACGCCCATGCTGTAGTTACCACGTCCATCAAAAGACTTAGCACTCACACCACGGAAGTCACGGATACGTGGGATAGCGATTGATACCAAACGCTCAAAAAAGTCCCACATACGCTCGCCGCGTAAGGTTACTTTACAGCCAATTGGGTAGCCTTCACGCACTTTGAAGCCTGCAACAGATTTGCGAGCTTTAGTGATTAAAGGTTTCTGACCAGAGATAGCTTCTAGATCCGCAACAGCGTTATCTAAAATCTTCTTGTCAGCTAGGGCTTCGCCCACGCCCATATTTAATGTGATCTTTTCGATCTGAGGGACTTGCATGACAGAGCTGAAACCAAACTTCTCTTGAAGCTCAGCAACTACTTTGTCTTTATATACTTCATGCAGTTTCGCCATCATTCTACTCCAACTATTAGATAGTTTTACCAGTAGATTTAAAGATACGTAATTTCTTACCATCTTCAATCTTGAAACCTACACGATCTGCTTTACTCGTTTCCGAGTTGTAGATCGCAACGTTTGATACGTCGATAGACGCTTCTTTCTCAACAATGCCGCCAGCTTGGTTCAATTGTGGAACCGGCTTTTGGTGTTTCTTGATTAAGTTAATGCCTTCGACAAATACTCGACCAGACTCAGTAACAACTGAAAGCACTTTGCCGCGCTTACCTTTGTCTTTACCTGCTAGTACGATTACTTCGTCATCACGACGGATTTTTGCTGCCATGATAGACTCCTTACAGTACTTCTGGGGCTAGTGAAACAATTTTCATGAACTTGTCATTACGAAGTTCACGAGTCACAGGGCCGAAGATACGAGTACCAATTGGCTGCAAGTTATCATTTAAGATAACAGCCGCATTGCTATCGAAACGGATCAGAGAACCGTCCGGACGACGAACGCCTTTTTTGGTACGCACAACTACCGCGTTTTTAACATCACCTTTCTTCACTTTACCGCGAGGAATAGCTTCTTTTACAGAAACTTTAATGATATCGCCAACTGCCGCATAGCGACGGTGTGAACCACCAAGGACTTTTATACACTGCACTTTGCGAGCGCCGCTGTTATCAGCAACTTCCAGCTGAGTTTGCATTTGGATCATGTTAATGACCTCCGGTGTAGTAATTACAACTTGCCTTAAATTTGTTTAAAATCAAGACACTTCGATTAAATCCCACTCAAAAAACAACAGTGTTGTCTCTTAAGGGCGGGCAATTGTACCAGCATTGGCTAGTGAGTGGTAGGTTATTTTTTAATTAATTTAATAGAGGAGCAGATTAAAACTGAGTAAAAACCGCTATGTAGCTATTTTACAAGTGGTTATAAAACAAACAAGGCGCAATTAGCGCCCTGTTTCTTTTTTCTGGAGTAAATGGCTTTAGCCAAATAGCCCTTTTAATTTATCTTTTACTTTGTCTTTGGCTTTCTCTTTTGCCTTTTCTTTGGTGTCATCGAGTTTTTGTTTTGCTTCATCTTTAAGTGCATTGCTTACATCTAGCTTAAAGCCAACGTCATGGAATGGGCCTTTTATTCGCAGTGGGATTTTAAAGCCCGTGCTATCATCTGTTGTACCTTGCCCTTCAATTGAATCAACAATACCTGTTACTAACCGATAATCAACACTGGTTTTGGGTAAATCTACATCGCCCTCACCTGTAATACGAATAAGTGGGCTCATCAGGGATAGATCATTATTATGTCCCACGCCATTCGTAAAATTAAAGCTACCAGTGAGCGCAGAAAAGTCAGTTTGCTCAGATTCTTCAAAGCCCGTATCTAAGCCCTCACTTACAGCGCCAAGATTACCGGAAATAAGCTCTTTGCCTTTACGAACCATTTCAGCGATGTTTGCGCCCTTGACTGCCCCATCAGTAAATTCAAAGCCAATCTTGCCGTTTAAAGCATCAATAAAGGTTTTTTGACTCTGGCCGGTCGTGGTTAAGTTCCAATTTAATGACCCTTTACCCATAAGTTTATCAAAGCCAGCCGCATCAGTGAGTAACGGTTGCGCGTCTATGTCGGCTAAATCAAAATTTGTGCTTATTTTATACGGTGTTTGCTGCGCATTTATATTAATGACCCCTTTACCAGTGCCCTCATAGGCTTTAAAGCTATCTAAGCTTAATTTAGCAACGCTGTTGTTTAAGTCGACTGTAAATTGATTAGCACCTAGCTCAATATCATTCGCTTTTAAACCGCTTGAGCGAATAACTACATTTGCATCTAGTGCATTTAACGCACTTAAATCGATTTTAGTGTCATCCCAAACAATAGGCTGTGCTGCTTTAGGTTCTTCACTCTGGGGCTCTTCTTGCTTCGCTACTGTCTCTGGTAGATATGGGTTTAAATCGAGCATACCTAAGTCAATATCAGCGTTTACAACTAAGCGATTACCTAGGTTAAGCTCACTTTTACCTTTTATCTCTAGCTCATCTAACGTAGCAATTAACTTTTCAAGATTAAATGTTTCACCCGCTAGGTGCATTTTACCGTTAACACTAAAGGCATTAAACGCGTTTTGTTTAGCATTTAAGTCTACGCCCTGCCAAGCTGCTAGATCTTTAACAGAGTCGCCACTTAGCGCTAACTCGCCTTTTATATCTTTACCTTGGCGAGCAATACTGCCGTTAAAAGTAAGATCGACCAAGCGAGAGTCTACGCTTTGAGTAACCTCAAACGTCGCCCCTTCAATTGCTTTTGCTGGCGTATCTAGTTTTACATCAAGCTCAAAGCGCTCTTGCATATATGTAATGCCGCCTTTGATCTCTAGTGTTTTACGTAGTGAAGGAAGTAAAATAGCCAATTCCAAATCACTAATTTGTTGTTTAGCGCCTGTTTGCCCATCTAGGTAAGTAAACGTACCACCGTAAATAGCCACTTCACCTAACTCTATATCAAAGTTCTCTGGTAGTTTAACAGCCTCACCTGATTGAGTTTGCTCTTGCGGCTGCTCTGCTACAGCATCAAACAACTGCCAGTTAGCTTTACCGTTTTTATCAGTTTCTAATAAAATATTGGGCTCGTTAATAACAAACTTATCTAGTTTGAATTCGCCGCCAAATAACGATAACCAGGGTATATGCACAGCTAATTGCTCCATACTTGCCATGTCGTCGCGCGAGCCTGTCTGCATGTTTGCAAAGTGCACATCGTTAAGCTCTAACTTTAATGCAGGAAATACACTAAGCGTTTTATCACCTTTAATAGTAAGTGTGCGCCCTGTTGTTTTTTCAACCTGCTCAGATACTTTATTAAAAATAGTATCGGTTGGGATTAAAAACGGAGCGGCAATAATTAACGCAATACAAAGTAAGAGTATTACACCAACAATTTTGAGTAAGGTCTTCATGATCATCCTTTCAAACGTGCAAATAATGTTCTTATCATAGCGAGTGTTAGCTTTAAAATCATTGTCGTTGTGACAAAAAAGCTGTTTATTGTAATTTATTTGATTTGAAATGAATTTATGCTTAAAAGTAAACTTTGCGAAATTGGTAACTAAAAGTAAAGCTCATCAAGTTTAAATCTAATCAAGTATTAAACCCTACAACATTGCATCCCTTGAATTGTTAGGTATGATGCACGGCCCTGTTGCTATTGGCGTATTTGCGCTAAAATAAAGCAGCTAAAAAATGTATCTACTCGGAGACTCTACAAGGCATGAAAAAACTGCTAATTTCACCGTCAAAAATGGCGCTAGGCGAACAAGAAAGTCAAATTTACCAAAACATCTTGAAGCAAGCTTCAGAACTAAGCCTAAACCTAATGGCCGTGAAAGTAGAAAACCACCCAGAGGATTTTTTAGGCTGGTGTTATGAGCTGCTAAGTGCAAGTAAAGACCGTATAAATTACGATTTACTAGAGCCACAACAACTCCCCGTTTTAAAAAAGCTGCACGACCAGCTAACCTCAGCAATTAGCTTTTTACAGCTTAAAACACTACGTGTAGCACCTTGGCCTGTTATTAGTATGTTTGTAGAGCAACATAAAGAAGTTATTGCACTGGAAGAACAGCTTCGCCTTACCACGTATTTGCACACTATTCGTGAGCAAGCATTAAAAGATATGATCCCAGAGGATTTACTGGCATTTAGTGGTAAACACACTGCCACGCTCGACCCGAGCACCTATACCTTTGATGTTGAGTGGTTTGCATCAACAAAAAGTGCAAAGGGTTTTCATCAAATGCTAGCCGACTTACCTGGTGCGTTTGACGATGCTCTTGCCAACATCCCGCTTGAAGGTGATGTGAGCCAAGATGATTACCAACAGTTTGTTGTTGCTTATTTACTTGCCTTTAACGGCAGTGATGAAAAACCAACCCTTGCCCCTGCTACCCGTTTATTAGCAATGCGCCGCCCCGATGTATTTACACCAATTAGTAATAGCCGTCTTGATGCATTATGCGCAGCTTTAGGTATTACAAAACTAAACAATCGCGACTTTGAGCGCTACTGGCAAGATATAGTACAAAGCATTCATGCTATGTCGTGGTTTAAAATGGCTAATGGCAGCAATGAACTAGAAGAGCAACTGGTCAGTATAAAAGCATTACTACCGTGCTTTTTTTACTATGCAGATGCCAGCACGGCCGACAATTCAAATTATATTAAGTTATTAAACAAACCTAAACGCAGCACAACAAGTGCGGGAAAACCACAACGTAGAGGCAAAGAGTCAGCCGAAATACTTGTAGACCGCGCACTTGCAGCCGATGACATTCCCGAGCATATTCGTAGCAAACGCGACTCTATTATTAGCGAAGTACAAAAAGGCCGCGGAGTAAACGAAACAATTAGTCTTATGCGCACTATATTTGGCTAAATTTACCTAACCTAACTGTATTTTTCTGGTGCAGTTAGGTTAATTTATGCACCAGCAGTGTGCGTTTTTTTATTAACCCTCTCAATCATTCCCTCTTCTAAAACTTCTCAACATATTGTTTTATAAAAATAAAAAAACAGTTTTATAAAAATTATTTTAAGCTGGCACATACAGTGCAATTGCATTCCCAGTTAAACAATAAAACACCGCCAGTCAAAGGGTTGCCAATAAGAGAATAAAAACCTAGGCGATAAAAATCATATAACGGGAAATGGACATGCTAAAACTAAAAAAAACCATCGCTATCAGCGCAATAGCATTAATGGGTGCTACATCTTTAACATCAACAGCCGTACATGCTGAGGTAACAGCAAACGCAGCGGCTACGTCTAACTACTTATGGCGTGGTCAAGAGCAAACTGGGGGCGATGCTGCTATTTCTGGCGGTATTGATTACGCTGATGAATCGGGCTTTTATGTAGGTACTTGGGCATCAAATGCTTCATGGGCCGATGAAATGACTTACGAACTTGATGTTTACGCGGGTTTTGGTGGCGATATTAACGACACTTTTAGCTACGATGTAGGCTATATTTATTACGCTTACCCAGATGCAGCTTCTGAGGCAGATGCAGATTTCTCTGAGATTTACGGTAGCATCAGCACAGGAGGTTTCACCTTTGGTGCGGCAATCCTTGCCACTTCAGCCGCAGATGGTGATGGCACCGACTTTGGCGATTCACTCTACCTAAATGCCGATTACAGCTTTGCTGTTGGCAGTAATGGTACTGAGGTTGCGCTGCACTTAGGTCACTACTCTGGCGACTTTATTGGCGATGACAATATTATTGATTACGGTATTTCTGTATCAAAAGATGGTTTTACTTTTGGCGTATCTGACACCGACATGGATGAGTCAGATGTTAAAGTTTACGTAGGCTACGCGGTAGA
This sequence comes from Pseudoalteromonas sp. MM1, assembly GCF_030296835.1. Lineage (NCBI taxonomy): Bacteria > Pseudomonadati > Pseudomonadota > Gammaproteobacteria > Alteromonadales > Pseudoalteromonadaceae > Pseudoalteromonas > Pseudoalteromonas sp. MM1. Next base: position 3,420,598 of record NZ_AP027922.1, read on the forward strand.
CTTTACGCTTTAAAACAAAATGTGTTACTTGCTGCAACACTAAGGGCCTTTTGGCCCTTTTCTCGTTTTTAGGGCAGCCTAATACTCATAACGTCCTGTGAGGTTAGCAGCTAATACGCTCTACCATGCGCCTCAGTTAATCAATCACTATCTCCTTGCTATTAAATCATTTACCCGCAATGCCAACTCGCTTAATTTACTAATCTATTTTGAGGCAAGAGAAACGTGGCGAAACCTAGCCGAAAATTCGCTATTTAGTTGTTCTAAACCAGAGGCTTTAACGCAGCCAGCTGCTACGTTTAGCTCTGAAGTGATTAAGTATTATTGAGAGCTAGTGTTATACACATTAGCTAAAACAAAAAAGGCCGCACTAAATGCAGCCTTTCAGCTAGGGCCTGTTGACCTTTCAGGATTTAAATTTGTTCTATCTAGGGGCTATTTAATCGCGGCGCGAGGTTTGTAACCTAGTGGGCTAAGTAAAAACCGAACAACAAAGAGTAAATAGCCCCTAGGACGAACCCAACGGGCAGCGCGTGTTTGGTATTTATACTACGTTATCGCCTATTTATGGGGAATAACCACACTACATAAGCTCTGCCTTGCCTAAATACCAAACACACTGCTGCAAATTCAACCTCGAAAGATAAACAGGCCCTAGTAGCTAATCATTAAAACTTAGCTAAATTATTTTTATTGTCTTTATCGACCAGCTTAATGTAAGGGTCTACCCCTGCGTACACTGGCTTTTCTTTTACTTTTAGCTCAATAGTATTAGTACCAGAGACTATTTGATGCTTTTGCGAGTAAATAACAAAGTCTTCAGCGAGTAAGTTTTCAGGATCATCGCTAAATAATGCAATATCAATTAGCTCATCGAGTGGTTGCTCAGTTTCTTCACCTTGTCCATCGGCATGCTGCTTAGTTGCTTCAACGTTCAGCATTACTGTATAAAAACCTTCGCTATCAACATCATCTGTAACCGACACTGCTTTCATTTCAAGCTCATAAAGCGTTATATATTTAAACTGATCATCAATAAAACGTTGTTCAGCTTGTGTTGCATCTCGCTTTAAATAACTAAGTAAATCAAGTGTGGTTGGGTATGGCGTTGCTTGGTATTTAAACTCATTCAAAAACGCTTTAAGTGCGGCATTTAAGCGCTCTTCACCTAATCTGTCATACAAAGCCATCATTGCAACTGAGCCTTTATTATAGTGAAGATACAGCTGAGACTGCGTTTTATACAGCGGCATCTCTTCGAAGGCTTCACCTGTGCGGCCCATTAAGTATTTGTCTAACTCGTACTTTAAGAATTTACGAAGCTTCTCGGCGCCAAAGCGCTTTTTTAGCACCATAAGCGCACTGTACTGGGAAAGTGTTTCAGAAATAACAGCACTACCCTCTACATTAGCTCCCGATACTTGATGCCCCCACCATTGGTGCGCAATTTCATGTGCGGTTACATAGTAAGGTAGGTCAACTTTACTCTCATCTCTTAGGTCTGTAATAAAGCCAATACTTTCTGAGTAAGGCACCGTATTGGCAAAACTTTGCGCAAACGAGCGGTACTTAGGAAACTCAATAATACGTAACTGCTTATGCTGATATGGCCCAAAGGCTTGCGTGTAGTAATCTAGAGAGTCTTGTACCGACTCAATCATACGGTCAACATTCCATGCATGATCTTTATGGTAGTACACCTCAATATTTATACCGTTATGCTCAACCTTTTTGCTTTCAAGCTCTGCCGAAAGCACAGAATAAAAGTTTAAAATGGGGGCATCCATTTCATAAACAAAAGTACGTCGTCCGTCTTTTACACTCTCACTTTTTAAGTAGCCTGGTGTAATAGCAAATTGCGACTCATCGGTGGTTACCGTTGCCTTGTAGTTTATAAACCCATTAGCAGGACCAAACTCATTTTGCGTATAAAAACGGCTATCTTCTAGTTTATGTGCACGTTCAAGTTCGGGTAAGTCGTGCTTACGGCGCTCATATTTGTCGGCAATTTGAAAATACTTTTGATAACCAAAATTTGGCAATAATTCTCCATTATTTACAAATGTACCGTTATGCACGAGCTGAGTATCTGAATTCCTATCAACAAAACCGTTATGCTCACGGGAGACTAAAAGCTCACCTTCGCGCACTTCATTAGGCATTAGTGGTTGTTCAAACTCAAACCATACCATGCCAAAATCGGTTAAACGCTCTACTATTTTTCCGCCTGCCATTTTTACATCCCAGCTTTTAGACTGGCTAGGCTCGTTAATTAACACACGGGTTATTGGCTCGTTTGCGGTATTGGTAAACTTAATTTTAGCCACAGCGTTTAAAGCACGCTTTTTAGGGTAAAGATCAATGTGTAAGTCAACATCGGTTATTATAGGCAGTGGCAAATCTTTGTATTGTGAAAACTCTTGCTCATACCTTACTTGTAGTGCTTCGGTCTCATCACTTGTTACAAACTCATTGATTACACGGGTGTTGTAATAAATGTTATAGCCCGCGCCCACAAATACCAATAAACTTATAACCGCTGCAATCTGGCCTTTTAAAGACATGTTGTAACGCACTAAAGATAAACGAGTACGCAATGTTTGCGATGGGCCGCGATGCCATAAAGCAAACCCAACAATAGCTAAAAACACACTCAATGCACCCCAATATAGGGTATACCAATGTGCGCCTTGTAAAAAATGCCCGTAACCGTTTATATCAGAATACGGTACGCTACTGCTTTGCGAAAAATGATACATATGATGCTCAAACCCGTAAGCACCCATTACCATTTGGGCAATGTAATACAAAATAAACAAGCCCATACCTATGTATTTATTAGGGCTAATTATTTGTAAAAAGAAGGCCAAAATAGCCATCATAATTAAAGGCAGTAATGTAAGGTAGCCTAACCTAAATAAGTACTGACCAAGCTCTAGGTTAAATTGCCCCTTAAATAGTTGCACTGCAATGGTAAACATCATGCCTACTAAATAAAGACCACAAACTGCAGTGATTAGCGCAATAATTTTAGATACCCAAAACACACTATTATGCACTGGGAAACTGTCAACAATATCGCCCATACCACTGTGGCGTTCTCGCCAAACCAGCTCTGCGCTGTAATAAGCAATAATAATAAACATAAACAAAGCTGAGGAGTTTTGAATAATGGCCACCATGTTTTGTGTGAGCGGCCAATCCGTTGTGCCATATGCGCCAATAGGCGCAAAAAGTGGTGCGAGTAACATAGTAATACTGACACCCGCTAAAATCATAAAAGGGGCACTTAATATAACTTGCTTAAGTTCAAATAAGCTGCGCATTAGTAATTGCGATTTCGTATTGACCCCTTTTGACTTGTAGTTTTTTGCGCTGCTAATCAGTGCTGCTTGTTTATTTTTTACAAACGTAGAAACAGCAAATTGCTTTTTCTGTTTTTTACTTACTACGCGATTACCTAACTTTCCGAGGCCAAAAAACATCGCTAAGCTTATTGCGACCCACAAAATACGGTTAATTAAAAAGTCGCCCGAGAGCGTTAACACTTCGGTATTTTTATCACTTACAGTCCAGTAACGTGTTAAATCGATTAACGAACCTAAGCCGAATGGGTCTGCGTAAACAACAATATTTCTAAACGCTAAATCATCAAAATAGATACTCGCCAATTGGTAGCTTATATAGATCACCACGGCCGTTACATATACGGCCATCATGGTTTTAAAATAAACCGCTACACTATTAAAAATAGCACTAAGCACCAATAAGCTTGGCACTGCTAAATATAAAAAAGGCGCTGCGTAATATATAAACTTATTAGGGCCTACTAGCTCACTATCGAGCCAGCCAACCAACAACCCAAATTGAGTTCCCAAAAACACGCCTAATGGCACAGTTAAAAAAACAACGAGCACAACCAAGTAAGCACCAAAAAAGCGTCCTGATTGATAAGCAAGCGGGTTAACGGCCTTACTAAACACCAGCTCATCCATTTTGGTCTCACTATTGCGAATCGCTGAGCTTGCAACAAAGTTAACCACTAAAAACATAGCAAGCGTACAAAAGGAAACCGTTAAAAGCATAATGGTATAAGGCGAGTTCATATGAACATTAGCCCCACCTAACGGAAACTTACTGCTGGAGCTTATAAAAAACGCCATAAAAAAGAAGATTAATGAGGTCACATAAAACGAAGGCTGGCGCACAAAATAGCGCAGCTCAAACGCGAGCATATTAAAAAACATAGCGCCCCCTTATGCTACTTGGCTGTTACGATGATTAAGCAACGTAGAAAAATACACATCTTCTAGGTTTGCACTGCTGAGCTCAAAACCTTCTGGGGCTTCATTGGCTAATACATGTAATATGGTTTGCCCAGCAAATAAGCGTTTTGAAATAACAGGCAGTTGCGGTTCAAGCTCTAGCGCTTCTTCTTGGCTCATAGCTTTGCGCCAAATTTGGCCTTGGAGTTTATCGGTAAGAGCAATGGGGTTACCCTCTAATAGTATTTTTCCGCCTGCCAGTACGGCCATGTTTGGGCACAGCTCTGCTACATCTTCAACAATGTGGGTCGATAATATAACGACTTTTTGCTCACCTAAGCTTACTAACAAGTTATGAAAACGATTTCGCTCCTCAGGGTCTAGCCCTGCTGTTGGTTCATCAACGATTAGTAAGTCAGGGTCACCTAGTAAGGCTTGTGCAATACCAAAGCGCTGGCGCATACCGCCCGAAAAGCCACTTACCGCTTTTGAGCGATGTTGATACAAATTAGTATGTGCAAGCAAGCCTTCCACCGACTCTTTACGCTCGCCTTTATTATGAATGCCCTTTAAAACAGCCATATGGTCCAGCAAGTCGTAAGCACTAACACGTGGATACACACCAAAGTCTTGCGGGAGATAACCTAAACGTTGGCGCAGAGCCTGTGGGTCTTTAAAAACATCAATACCATCAAAAGTAATTGAACCCGAATCGGCAGATTGCAACGTAGAAATAGTACGCATTAGTGATGATTTACCCGCGCCATTTGGCCCAAGTAGCCCAAACATTCCTTTTCCTATTGATAAATCAACACCTTGTAGTGCATGTACGCCATTATCGTAGGTTTTAGATAACCCTGTTATTGATAGCATTTTTACTTCCTTGAATTTTAATAGTTTTTTTATTGCGCTTTTTATACCACATTAAAAAAAGGAACATAAGTTACACCGCGGTTAATTTTGTAACAATAAATAAACAGATAGGTAATAATACTTGCCTCGCATTTATTCAATCGGTATAAAAACCACACACACTATTTATAAGAAGCGTAAAGCCATGCAAAAACATCAAAGCCAGCCACTAAACGACTTTATAGAATACCCTCACGATGAAATGCTAGAACGTGCAAACGAATTTTTACAAACCAGCCAGCGCCGCCATAGCATTCGCAACTTTAGCGACCGACCCGTGCCTAAAAATATAATTGAAGCCTGTATTAAAGCCGCTGGTACTGCGCCTAGTGGAGCTAATCATCAACCGTGGCATTTTGTGGCTATAAATAGTAGCGATGTAAAAAAACAAATAAGAGAGGCCGCCGAAAAACTAGAGCGTTCTTTTTACGAAGGCAGAGCAGGAGAAGAGTGGCTTGATGCGCTAAAACCATTAGGTACCGACGCCAATAAACCCTATTTAGAACACGCGCCTTGGCTTATTGCAGTATTTAGCCAAAAAAAGGGCGGCGTAAACACCGATGATAAAAACACCAATTATTATGTGCATGAGTCTGTTGGCTTAGCTACCGGCTTTTTAATTCAAGCTCTGCACCGTAGTGGTTTAGCAACGCTTACCCATACCCCAAAACCAATGAGCTTTTTAACCGATATATGTAAGCGCGACAAAGACAACGAACGCCCTTACATGTTACTTATTGCAGGCTACCCAAGTGACGATGCAACTGTACCTGCCCATGCACTTGATAAAAAGTCGCTTGATGAGATTGCCACTTTTATTTAAAGCAAACTACTCAGCCGTACTTTGCTTACAAAACCATTCATAAAGTAACGTAATAATCGACTCAACTTTTGGGTCGATTAACGAATAATAAATAGTGTGCCCATCACGACGAGTAGCCACTAGCTGCGCTTTACGTAAACTCGCTAAATGCTGAGACAAAGCAGACTGCGCCAGCGGAACACTTTGATTTAACTCACCCACACTTTGCTCACCTTGCACTAAACTGCATAAAATCATTAAACGGTTTTTATTTGCCATTAATTTTAAAAATTGCTCTGCCTGCTGAGCGTTGACTGCAAGTTGTTCAATATTCATTGTGATACTTATTTATTTTGCGTGTTTTAATTATAGACTTTTACATTAGTAAGTTCTAATATAATTAACATTAGAAAAAACTAATATTAAGGTCAATTCATGAAAATAAGTGACGCCATACTCTTAATTGGCGGTAGTGCCGTTACAATCTCAGTGCTTTTAAGCTACTTTGTTGATAGTAACTTTCAATTTTTAACGTTATTTATTGGCGTTAACCTAGTGCAATCAGCTTTCACTAAATGGTGCCCGTTAATGTCTTTTTTGCGCAAAAGAGGATTTACAGACTAATGCTTACTTCAATTCCTGATTTACTAAAAATTATCACACCTAACCAGCGCCGCATTGATGCAGCGCAAGCAAAGCAAGAGCTTGAGCAAAATAAAGGGCTGCTTATTGATGTGCGCGAACCTGCTGAGCATGCCAATGTAGCGGCGGTTGGAGCTATAAATATTCCACGCGGATTACTCGAAATGAAGCTAATGGAAATTGAAAAAGATGCAGGGCGCCCTATTTACTTACATTGTGCCAGCGGTGCCCGCGCCACCTTAGGTGCAGAAGCGCTCACCCGCGTAGGCTACGAAAACGTCACGGTTATTACGTGTAATGCAACGCAAGTAAGTGAAGTTTTTTAATTGCTTCACAAAAAAGTAACCTAAATTGCCTACACTTTGCTTTTTACACTTTACAGGTACAAAGCAATGGCGTTTACACGGAGAAGTTTTTTAAAAGCATCGGCAGCAGGGTTTGGCGCTGCCGTATTATCACTTGGTTTAACAGGTTGTAGGTTTGATGACGATGACGACATACCCGTTAGCTTTGATCACGGCGTTGCAAGCGGCGACCCGCTGAGCGATAGCTTAATTATTTGGACCCGTGTAACCCCACTTGATGTAACAACTAAATCGTTAAAAGTACAGTGGCAAGCCGCCACCGATAAAAGTTTCACTAATATTGTGCACGATGGTGTAGCAAACATAAGTGATACCACCGACTTTACCCTTAAAGTTGATTTACAAGGGCTCGATGCCAACACCGTTTATTACTATCGCTTTAATGCACACGGTAAAACCTCCCCTATTGGACAAGGTAAAACACTTCCTGTTGGTGAAATTGATAAGGTGAAATTAGCCGTTGTATCGTGCGCAAATTACCCTGCAGGATATTTTCATGTGTATGGCGAAATTGCAAAGCAAAGCGATTTGGATGCGGTACTGCACTTAGGTGATTACATATACGAATACAGTAATACAGGCTATGCAACCGAAGACGCAGCACAATTAGACCGACTCCTCCCCCTTGATAACAGTAGTGAAATTATAGCGCTTATCGATTACAGAAAACGCTATGCAAATTATCGCCTCGATACCGACTTACAAGCAGCCCATAGCCAGTGTGCATTTATAACAGTATGGGACGACCACGAAATTACCAACGACACATGGCGCGAGGGTGCAGAAAACCATAACGAGGGGGAAGGCGAGTTTAGTCAACGCAAGCTTAATGCGCTACAAGCTTACTTTGAGTGGATGCCAATTCGTAATGTAGCCGATAAAGAGCGTATTTACCGACGTTTTGAGTTTGGTAATTTAGTCTCTTTATACATGCTAGATACCCGCGTATTGGCCCGCGATGAGCAGCTTAACTATAGTGATTTTGATCTCACAACCCCTGCGGGGCAAAGCTCATTTGCCGCAGCAGTAAGCGCTAGCGACCGTGCATTATTAGGCAGTGAGCAACTTACTTGGCTTAGCGATGCAATCACTACATCAAGCACACAGTGGCAAGTATTAGGGCAACAAGTACTGATGACAAAAATGCATTTACCTGTAGAAGTAATGCTGCTACTAGCCAGCTTACAAGCTACGCAGGCAAATGGTGGAGATCCAAGTGCTTTACTCGCACAGGCTAATGTATTATTTGCAGAGCTGGCGCAAATAAAAGGCCGTGTATTAGCGGGTGATCCAAGTGTAACTGAGGCAGAGCTTGCCCGTGTTCAAACCACCATACCGTATAACCTTGATGCGTGGGATGGCTACGCCTACGAGCGAGAAGTGTTATTAGGCACCGCTATTGCAACACAAAAAAACTTAGTAGTTTTAGCTGGAGATACCCATAACGGGTGGGCGGGACAACTTAAAACTGACGCCAGTAACCCTATTGCACCATCGCAAAATGCCGGGGTAGAATTTGCAACGGCATCAGTTTCATCGCCAGGACTTGAAGAGTACTTAGCGCTAAATACGCAAGATGCGCAAACCGTAGCGCAAATAGAGCAAGTAATTGCCTTGTTAATTGATGACCTTGCTTATAATAATTTAGTGGAGCGCGGCTATTTAACCGTTACATTTACACCAGAAAAAGCCAGTGCTAAGTGGAACTATATAAGCACAATTAAAGCCCGCGAATATCAGGTTATTGAAAGCCGTAGCAAAGAGCTAAGTATGCTTGCGGGCCAAGCTAAATTACAAAACGCTTAACGCTTCGCCTCTAAAGCAGCCAAACGCGTATCTATGCGCTCTACTACCTCAACTAAGCGAGCAAGTAATGCTTGGTTGAGGTGATCTTCAGCCAGCTCTTGTACTTTAGGGACTTGCGCAACTAAGTTATCTTTTTGCTCAAGTATGGCTTCTCTAAACTCACTGGCATTTTCAACACCAAGTAATGACACCAATGCACCATGGCCAGATTGCCCTGCAGTTTCAAAGCTTAACCGGTATAAGCCAAATAAGCGCATCAGCGGTCCTTGGCTCAGCCCCACATCGGTTATTTTTTCAAGTGGTATCGATTTTTCTTCTTTAAATAATATGCCACGTTTAACTACCAGCTTTTGCGTGAGTAGCTGCGCCGACATAGCCGCTAAAATTTTACCTGCCACCAGCCACACAACAAATAACACCACAGGGATTAGCGGAATAGTCACCAAGGCTATGGCGCTAAAAAAGCATGCCATGGTCATCCAGTACTGCTTAACTTTAGGATCAAAGTTGGCACTTTTTAAAATAGGGTTACTCATTGGTTATCCTCATACCCACTTTATTAATCTAATCAAACGTGTGCCTTTATTTATTGAGACAGTTAAACACGCTCGCTGTATTTAACTTACGTGATCAACGGCTTCAATACAATTTAGCCACTTACATTCAAATAAACTTTCACACATTCTATTACAAACACCAACAGTAAATATAGCTACACTAAAGCCTATTAGTTTTGAGATGCACTTTAATTGTCTCAGTAATTTATCGTTTTTACTTATTTAACACCTAAGGCTTTTAATGAACACTTATATTAAAAACTCAATACGGATATTAATTAGCACTCTTACGCTATGCAGTATTGCTGCTCAGGCTGAGTCGCAGTTTTCATTAGGGGGCGGCGTTATTTCTACCAGCTCTCCTTATGCCGGAACCGACAGTGAAACACTTTTTTTACCTATCATTACCTACGAAGGTGAAAGACTTAGTTTTAGAGGTTTGTCACTTGATTATAAATTAGTGGAGGAGCAAGGTTTTAATTGGTCATTAGTTTTAGAGCCAGGCGATAACTTTGATACCTCTGATTCAGACCTTGCAGCTATTAAAGCCTTAGACGACAGAAAACTGTCTCTTTATGCTGGCACTAAGGTTAGCTACTATGCGGGTTTTGGTAAAATAAGCGCCAGTGCTACTCATGATGTAATAGGCCACGGTAATGGCGCTAAATTTAAAACTAATTACAGTTACCCTATTAAGTTATCTAAGCAATTAATGCTTATTCCTTCTGTGGGTGTTGAGCTAAATAGCAGTGATGTATCTAACTATTATTATGGTGTAGCACCCGGTGAATCTAGCACCTATGCGCCTTACGAACTTGGTTCTACAGTAAACTACAATGCGGGTTTATTTTTAATGTATTACATTAATAAAAACTGGAACGTAAACGCTATGGTTAACTATCAACAGCTCGACTCTGACATTGAAGACTCACCTATTATTGATACCGATAACACCACTACCGTTATGATGTCGGTTAACTATCGTTTTTAATATTATTAGCGTGTGACAAATTATCACACGCTAATAATTACTTTAACAGCAAGGGCAATAAATATAATTCCCAATATTTTATCAAGCCATGGGTTTTGCTTGGTAAAACCAAAGCGGTTTTTTGAAACCTCTGTCAGTAACGCCACCAGTAAATACCAGCCGGTATCAATTACAAATACCGTTAAGCACATAATAATACCAATGCTTAAAGTAAGGTTTTGAGGGTCAATAAACTGTGAGAACAAGGCTAAAAAGAAAATAGCGAGTTTTGGGTTTAAAAATGCAATGGCAAAGCCATCTTGTAATGCTTTAGCTGCACTTGCCTCACTTTTTTGTACTTCAAGTTCGTTGTTACTTGGTTTTGCTAGCAATATTTTTATGCCTAAATACGCCAAATAGGCCGCTCCTAAGTAAACGAGTATTTGATAAACAGTTGGAAACTGCGTCATTAAAGCGCCTAACCCTAATAACGATGCTCCGGCATACAAGCCAACACCGGTACCATGGCTGAGCGCGGCAAGCATACCATTTTTCATATTGCCGTTAAGTGAATGCTTTAAAACCACCGCCAAACTTGGCCCTGGCGACATTGCGCCCATCATGCAAATAGCCGCTAGGCTTAACCATACTGAAAATGTCATTTAAAGCTCGTCAGTTTCAATAAGTAACGTATAACCGTGCACTTGCCCATAAAAGCCTGTCAATGGCACTGCGTTTATTACTTTCCAGCCATCTTGGTTTAATTCCTGTATGCGATCATTTAGTGCAGCTATATCTACGCCACCCAAAAAACGGGTCTTTCTAAATTCGATTACTTTTTGCATTTTAATCCTTGTGTATTTTATACCAATTCGCTTATTTAAGTGATCTTTTTTGAGGACGGAAAAACGTGTTGATAGCTAGGCGAAAAATTCGCTATTTAGTTGTTCTAAATGAGAATTTTTTAACGCAGGTAGCGACACGTTTAAGCCCGCAAAATGATTAAGTAATATTGCGGATTGGTATTATAAGGTGTATTCAAAATCGTAGTAGTGAATCCCTTGCTCAATACGTATTTTCATACTGCCCGTTAACCCTTCTAGCTCATGAGTGCCTGAATCGGGAATGACATTTAAAATTAGGCTATCTTGGCCTTTATCCATAGTACCAAAATGCTGTAATACAAAGCTGCCTTTTTTACCTTCAAGCTCGCCAGTTACTTGCTCTATAGCAACATAACCGGCACTGCCTTGTGTAGGAGTCATGGCGCTTAGCATTTCGCCTTGGCTGGTGGCATTTAAGCTACCTTTAAAAGTTTTATCTATCGACATACGCCCTAAATTAACGCCATTTTGGCCACTTGCGTAGCCTTCTATAGGGGCTAGATTTACATTAAACTCTCCACTTACGGTTGCAGTAGTCATAACGATTCCTTATTGATGCTAATGTTTAAAAGTATTGATTTTTATTATCTTAGTGCCATATCTATACCTTAACCTTTAAAAAGAATCCACTATGTCAAAAACAACACCTAAGCCCGAAAAAGCCGCCTTTAGTAGTTTATTACCTATTTTTGCGTTTATTAAACCGTATAAATGGATGGTAGTAGCGGCGCTTGCTGCCCTTTTAGTCACAGCAGGTGTTAACTTATCATTAGGGCAAGGCGTTAAATTTGTCATAGATCATGGTTTTATTGCAGGCTCTCAAGCCCAGTTACAACAGGCTGTATTGGTGCTTATTGGTTTAATTAGTTTATTGGCCGTGGGCACGTTTAGCCGCTTTTATTTAATGTCGTGGATTGGCGAACGCGTTAGTAACGATATTCGTAAAGCCGTGTTTAATCGCATTGTTACCTTGCACCCAAGCTACTTTGAAGAAAACCGCAGTGGCGAGCTTATGTCGCGTTTAACAACCGACACCACCTTATTGCAATCGATTATTGGCTCATCGTTTTCAATGGCGCTGCGTAGCGCATTAATGTTGGTCGGCGGCTTAGTAATGCTGTTAGTGACTAACTTAAAGCTTACGCTCGTAGTGGTTGCTTGTGTGCCACTAGTATTAGTGCCGATGATGGTATTTGGCAAAAAGGTGCGAAAACTTGCAAGTTCTAGCCAAGATGCAATAGCCGATATAAGCACCTATGCCGGCGAGATCATACAAAATATTAAGGTAGTACAAAGCTATAGCCACGAACAGCGTGAGCAACACGCCTTTGCTCAAGAAACAGAAAAAGCCTTTAACGTTGCCAAAAGCCGTATTAAGCAGCGCTCTTTTTTAATTGCCGCGGTAATATTTTTAACCTTTAGTGCGATTAGCGTTATGCTCTGGGTAGGCGGTAGTGACGTATTAGCAGGTACAATGACTGGCGGTGAGCTAGGAGCATTTGTGTTTTACGCCATTATGGTGGCCATGTCGGTGGCAACCGTTGCAGAGGTTTACGGCGAGCTACAACGAGCTGCTGGGGCGGCAGCGCGCTTACTAGAGCTACTTGCAGTTAAAAGTGAAATAGAAAACCCTGTCACTCCACAAGACGAAAAGCTATTAATAAAGACTGACAGCCCCGCCATTTCACTTGAAAATATTAGCTTCAACTACCCATCTCGCCCCGACGTAAGCGCGCTTAACAAAATAAGCTTAACTATAGAGCAAGGCAAAACCGTTGCCATTGTAGGCCCCTCTGGCGCAGGTAAAACTACGTTATTTGAATTACTACAGCGCTTTTACGACCCAGCTCATGGCGCGATTAAATTTCATGACGTAAATATTAAAGACATATCGCTTACCACCCTGAGGAACAAAATGGGCACGGTGGCACAAAACCCTATTTTATTTAGCTCAGATGTAATGCATAACATTCGTTACGGCAACCCAAACGCCACTGACGAGCAAGTTTATGCCGCGGCAAAACATGCCCATGCTGATGAATTTATTAAACAATTACCACAAGGCTATAACAGCTTTTTAGGTGAGCAAGGCGTAAGGCTTTCGGGTGGGCAAAAGCAGCGTATTGTATTGGCACGCGCTATTTTAAAAGACCCAGAAATACTGCTTTTAGATGAAGCAACCAGTGCACTCGATGCGCAAAGTGAGCACCACGTACAAGCCGCGCTTGAGCATTTAATGCAAAATAGAACAACGTTAATTATTGCCCATAGACTGGCCACGGTTAAACATGCTGATGTGATCGTAGTAATGGAAAATGGAGAAATAAAAGCAACGGGCACCCACCAAGAATTAGTGGAAAGTAACCCGCTGTATCAAAAGCTGTGTGAATTACAGTTTAATAAGGATTAACTTTCTGTGTTTGGCACTATTTGAATTTCTACACGGCGGTTTTGAGCACGGCCGTTGGCGCTATCGTTAGTGGCTATTGGGCGGGTTTCGCCGAAGCCTGTAGTGCTAATACGTGCAGCCATAATTTGCTGGTTCACTAAGTAATTTTTAACGCTTTGCGCACGCTCACGCGATAGGTTCATATTGTAGCTGTCTTTACCTGTGCTATCTGTGTGGCCTTCCACGCTTAGGTAGGTTTTTTCGTACTTGTTCATTACTTTAGCAATAGCGTTTAGGGTATCGTTAAAACCTGATGAAATATAAGATTGGTCTGTCGCAAAGGTAATGTTAGATGGCATAACTAAACGTAAGTTATCGCCTTCACGTACAACTTCAACCCCAGAGCCTGCTAGTTCATCACGAAACGCTTCTTCTTGCTTATCCATGTAATCACCTACAGCTGCACCGGCTAGTGCGCCAATAGCAGCACCAATAAATATACGCTTGTCTTTATGATTACCCGTTGCTTTACCTAATACGCCACCCGCGGCTGCACCAATTGCGGCACCTTTGCCTGTATTGTTCATTTCGCAACCACTTAGCAATACAGCTACTACGGTTACGCTTAAAAGTGATTTAGTTAAAGTCATGTGATGTCCTATTCATTAAGAATTATAAAGCGAGTATGCAAATACATGTATGAACAAACTATGAAGAGCATGTTAAAAGCAGTTCGCTTTATACCAATCCACTTAATTAAGTGGATTGGTATAACTTGTAGATTACGAATTAATGTATGCATTTAATAAAAGTGTCATACTCCTTTGTGACAATTTAATGAACCTTAAGGAGGATATGAGCTCAATGTTAGTCGCTATTTTTAGACAGTTTTTTTTACTTGGCTGCATGAGTTTTGGTGGCCCTGCCGCACATTTAGGCTATTTTAAACGCCACTTTGTAGATACATTAAATTGGTTAACCGATACTCGCTATGCCCAATTAATTAGTTTAAGCCAAGCATTGCCAGGGCCAGGCTCTAGCCAAGTTGGGTTTGCTATAGGCGTAGAACGAGCAGGCCTATTAGGGGGTATTACCGCATTTATTGCATTCACCCTCCCTTCTTTTTTAATCATGTTATTACTAGCTGTAAGTGCACATCAATTTGACGCTGTTTATTTTGCGGTTATTGCGGGATTAAAGTTATTTGCAGTGGTTATTGTGGCCGATGCCACATTGGGCATGGCTAAAAGCTTTTGTACTAATTATGTTTTAAAGCTATTAGCAGTACTAAGCACATTGGCGCTAATACTTATGCCTATGCTGAGCACACAAATAGCTATTTTAGTTATTGCAGCCACCGTTGGCACTATTTGGCCTATGCTCAAACTTGCTCAATCAAATACCCCTAGTACTAATAAAAGTAAGGTAAATTGGATTGCTTTAAGCATATTTGTACTCTTACTAGCTGTTAGCTTTATACCTTTAGGTCAAAATGCCAATGTGTTTGCTGCTTTTTATCAGGCCGGTGCAATGGTGTTTGGTGGCGGACACGTTGTATTGCCAATACTACAAGCGGGCTTACCCACACTAAGCGACGATCAATTTTTAAGTGCATATGCCAGTGCTCAAGCAATTCCAGGCCCCATGTTTACAATAGCCACTTACCTAGGCGCGCAACTCACTACAGAGCAGCCATTAATAGGGGCCATAGTTGCAACCCTACTTATTTTTACACCGGGCTTTTTATTAATGCTGGCGTTTCAAAAAAGCTGGTTAAATTTGGCTAACAAGCCGCGTTTTGCAAGCTCTATTGCCGCGCTTAACGCTGCCGTAGTTGGCTTTTTAGCGGCGGCGTTGTACTCGCCTATTTGGACATCAGCCGTTCACAACCTATGGCAGGTTGCACTGGTTATTGCAGCTTTTGCATGGCTAAGAATGAAAAAGCCACCTATTTGGTGGCTATTAGCTTTATTTATTAGTGTGGGCCTTGTTCAGCACTATTTGCCATTACTTTAAATGTCGGCTTATCGGTTTGCTGTGCATTAGGCGGGCTTAGTTGCCCGCTAACACTTTGATACGCTCTTAGACCAAATACTGGCAACACAGCCAATAAGTGATCCATAATCTCGGCTTGTAAATGCTCGTAAGAAATCCAGCGTTTGTCTTCACTAAAGCAATAAAACTCAATCGGCAAGCCATGGTTCATTGGTTGAAGCTCTCGTACCATAAGCGTAAGTGAGGTATTTATTCTATTGTGCTGCTTTAAATAGCCCTCGGCATAGCGACGAAACAAACCCAAGTTAGAAACTGGGTTTGGCAATGAAGCAACACGTATATACTCGTGCAGCGGGATAGCCGCATCTATTTGTTTTCTAAATTCGTCACTTACTAAACAAATGCTGTGCATGTCTATATTAAGCGAGCGCTTAATACGTCGGCCGCCAGACTCTTGCATTCCGCGCCAGTTCTTAAACGACCCCGCTACCAACATATAGGTAGGTATAGTGGTTATAGTGTTATCCCAGTTGCGTACTTTTACCGTATTTAGGCCTAAATCGATTACTTCACCGTCGGCACCATAATTTTCTACTTGGATCCAATCGCCGTATGTAACCAGCCTGTTTGCCGCAATTTGAATACTGGCTACAAAGCCTAAAATGGTATCTTTAAATACTAACAAAGTAACTGCGGCAATCGCACCAAAGCCAGAGAGAATATAAGTAGGAGACTTTTCAAGCACTATGCTCACAATTAATATTGCACACACAATAAAAGTAATAAGCTTAACTACCTGCAATAAGCCCTGAATTGGCACTTCGCGAGCAAAATCTAATTGGTTATAAATAGCGCCGGCAATGCTTACAATACTGCTAAAAATAAAGCCTACATGAATAATAAGTATACCTTGGCCAATGGTTTTTAGTATTTCTGCGGTTAGTTCATTAACTGGGTAAACACTGTCGAAGGTTGCTAAAAAAAGTACGCTACATAACATGCCTGCTATGCGTTTATTTAGTTTTGTAAGCAACGGCGAAAGTAAACCTATGCGTTCAGGAGATAACTTAGTCACCACTTTTTGGATACCAGGCAGCATTAATCGGCGCGTAAATAAGTACACCACCAATAACGAAAACACACCTATAGATGCTGCAGTAATTGCACTTAAAAAATCTGCGTCAGGTACTTTTTCAAACCAAGGAGCGATCAACTCCTGCAAGTGGGTATTGGTCATAGTGTTTCTATTTCCTTACTAATGTGTGACTCAGGTAAATCGTGTTGCGCATATATGCTGGCAAGTTGCGCGTCTTTAGCAACCCATAGTTCATTAACGTATTTTTGAAAACGGCTTCTAAATGCTTTGTCGTGTTGATAACTACCCAACATCTGTTGGTTTATAGCAATCACATCAATAGAAACATAAATTGAGTCAAGCTGACCCTTTAAAATATTACGGCAAACATGACTTGTACTACCGCTGTACACCACACTTGTATTTAGCATGGCGTCAAATTGCTCGCCAAGCACTTCAAGTGCAAAGGCAATCCCGCCCGCTTTGGGCTTTAGTAAATGTTTAAACGGGCTTTGCTGGCTTGCATGCTTTGCGTGGGTGTAACGGGTGCCTTCAACAAAATTAATAATGGTGGTGGGGTTATTCTTAAAATTACGACAGCTTTGTTTAGTGCGCTCAACATCTAAACCCTTTAACTTGGGGTTTTTAGCAAGTTGCGCTTTAGTTACGCGCTTCATAAAAGGCATACCCATAGCCCATGCGCCAGAGCCAATAAATGGCACGTACTTTAACTCGTCTTTTAAAAAAAACTTTGGGGCAGGTAATACATTAATTGAGCTAAGCACTACAATATCCAACCAGCTCATATGATTACAAACTAGTAAGTACCAACTTTTTGAATTTACATCGCCGTTAATGTTTACTTTTATGTTGGCGCAGCCTAGCCACAAGCCAAACCGGTTACCATTACACCAGCCTCGGTACACGCTATGCAGTATGGTGTTAATTATAGAAAAAGGTAGTACAAGCTTTATTAAGCCAAGCAGTAGCACTAAGGTGCCAAAAACTATTACATTTGAAAAAAACACGCAGCCTACAATTAAGCCATTGAGCCAATTTGGTAACCACTTTTTTAGCATAATTGTAAGCCCATTTTTTATTGCCTTATTATTTATGGTTGTGTTCGAGCTGTTGTAGTGTTTGCTCTTTTTCTTCCCATAAACGGTTTAGTTCACTTTGAAAACCCACTCTAAATTCAGAGTCGCCAGTGTAATCACCAATCAACTCTTCGCTTACAGGGCGAATGTCTACATGCACATTAATTTGCTTAACTTTGCCCCCGGCAAAATCCATAAATGTAGGGATGCCATCGGGGTAATGAATGGTCACATTTACTACTTTAGAGATTTGCTCACCCATAGCCTGCATTACAAATGCGATCCCACCCGCTTTTGGCTTTAATAAATGCGGAAAAGGGCTATTTTGGCGAGCATGTTTTTGCGTTGTAAAGCGCGTGCCTTCTACAAAGTTAACAATACTTACCGGCATTTCTTTAAATTTTTCACAGGCTTTGCGGGTTGTTTCTATGTCTTTACCACGTAGCTTTGGATTCTTTTTTAACTGTGCTTTGCTAGTGCGGGTCATAAACGGAAAGTCGAGCGCCCACCAGCACACGCCTAATATTGGCACGTAAATGAGCTCTTTTTTCAAAAAAAAGTTTAAAAATGGAATTTTACGGTTAAATACGCGTTGTAGTACTAATATATCAACCCAACTTTGATGATTAGCAATCACTAAGTACCAGTCTTTTAATTTGGTTTCTTCAAGACCGGTAACATTAATTTTTGTTGGCGTGAATAAGCGTTGGTTAATGCTATTAACCGACACCCAAATAGTGGCGCACTGTTTAGCAACCCAGCTTAAAAGCTTTTGCATAGGCTTAATAGGAATTAACTTTAATAGCCCACAAACAAAAATAGGAACAAACCAAATTAGTGTGTTTATTGTATAAAGTAAGATACTGAATACACCGCGAATTACTGACATTTATTTATTTTCCTTTAAACAATGCGCGCCAAACAGCGACGCTTTTAATTCTATGAAAGTTAATCTTCAAAGTAAGTATAACCTTCAAGCCCAGCATTAAGCTCGGCTAAATACCCAGCTTTAAACTGCTCAGACACTGCTAGTTTGTTGACCAATAATTCAAAGTTTTGTGCCAAAATGGCGCTATCATAGTCAACAAACTTTAATACATCCTTAACGCTATCACCTTTAATAGCATTGGTTAATACATAACCGTCGTCGGTTAGCTCTACATGCACTGAGTCGGTGTCGCCAAATAAGTTATGTAAATCACCTAAAATTTCTTGGTAAGCCCCTACCATAAACATTGCTATATGGTATTGCTCGCCATGTTGGTACTCAGGTATAGGTAAACTGGTTTCTATGCCCGCGCCTTCAACGTACTCCCGAATTTGCCCATCTGAGTCACAGGTAATATCTTGAATAATGGCGCGCTGGGTTAGCGGTTTATCTAAATTTTCGATTGGCATCACCGGAAACAGCTGCTCAATGCCCCACACATCAGGTAACGACTGAAACAGTGAAAAGTTAACAAATAGCTTGTCGGCTAGCTTTTCGTGTAAATCGTCAAGTACCTCGCGGTGCGCACGCGCGTTATTACTAAGTGATGCGCGCACCCGATGCAAAATAGTAAAATATAACTGCTCTATTTTCGCCCACTCGAGCATGCTTACTAAACCATGTACGTACTGGTCGTGCGCTTCGCTAAATAAGTGCATCGCATCGTGGTAAATCTCTAGCGCCATACGCGGGTTTAAACGTTGTAAACACTGCCACATTTCATCAAGCACTAACGCGCTATTTTGTAGTGGTGGCTCAGGGTTTGGGTGATTTGGCGCTTTTTCTACATCTATTACATCAGTAATTAACACCGCGTGGTGAGCTGTTAAAGCACGCCCTGATTCAGTAATAATAGCGGGATGCGTTAAGCTATGCTGGTCACACACCTCAGCAAAGGCATTAACCACATTACGGGCGTATTCTTCAACGGAGTAGTTCATCGAGCAAGCGCTGCGTGAGCCTGAGCCTTCGTAGTCAACCCCTAAACCACCGCCTACATCAACTGTATTAAGCGGCACACCTAGCTGAGTAAGCTCAGCAAAGTGGCGCGCACATTCGCGCAGGGCACGGTGTATGTCACGTATGTTGGCAATTTGAGAACCAATATGAAAATGCACCATTTGCATTAAATGCAATTTATTATGCTTTTTAAGTACCTCAACAGCGCTGAGTACTTGGCCTGCGGTTAAGCCAAATTTGCCTTTTTCGCCCCCGGTATTTTGCCACTTGCCTTTACCTACCGAGTTTAAGCGAATACGAATGCCAATAGCAGGCTCTATGCCTAGGTTATCTATTTCTTCAAGTAAGGTAGTTAGCTCTGAGAGTTTTTCGACCACTATTTTAACGCTGTGCCCCATGGCTTGACCAATACAGGCTAAACGCAAAAATTCACTGTCTTTATAGCCATTGCACACAATAGTAATGGGTTTATCGGCTACCCCTAAAATAGCCATAAGCTCGGGCTTTGAGCCTGCCTCTAGGCCGACTAAACCACTTGGGTGCGCTAATAATTTACTCACCACCGAACGCTGCTGATTAACCTTTATTGGGTATACACACGTGTATTTACCTTTGTATTCACGGCTACTTTGAGCAAGGGTAAACGCATTGGTGAGTGTATCTACGCGGTTTTTTAAAATATCGGTAAAGCGAACTAATACAGGCAATGTTAAGCCTTGCTGCTTAAATTGCTCGGTGAGCTGCGTTAAAGAAATTGCATTTTTAGATTGGTCACCATCTGGGTAAGCAACTAGTTCGCCTTGTGCGTTAATATCAAAATAGCCATCGCTCCAATGAGCAACATTATATGTAGCGCGTGCTGTTTCTAAACCCCAAGTCATGGCAACTCTTCTTTAATCAATTAGCTATAAAGGCGCATTTTAATACGTCACTATCCCCTACGCTAACAAAAATTGAACTTTAACTCGATACTGGCTAACTTTATTGCCAAAGCAGTTAAAATTTCATTGAGCAAAACGCCAAGCACTGGCAGAATTGCCCCTTTTTCATACTTAACTTAAAAAGTGTAAAAACAACTATGGCAAATTTAGATCAAAGTAAGTGGTTTACAGAAATTAGCGACCGCGATGGCAGCGCATTTTCATTACGTATTAACAAAAAGTTGGATGAAAAACAGTCTCCTTTTCAAAAAGTAGAAATGTTCGAAACCACAGACTTTGGTAATTTAATGATCATCGATGGCTGTACTATGGTTACAACCCGCGAAAACTTTTTTTACCATGAGATGATCAGCCACCCTGCACTTTTAGCGCATCCAAACCCTAAAAACGTCGTTATTGTTGGCGGCGGAGACTGCGGTACATTGCGTGAAGTATTAAAACACCCAAGCGTAGAAACCGTAACGCAAATAGATATAGACGAAGTAGTAACGCAAATGTCGTTAAAATACTTTCCAGAACTTTGCGAATCAAACAACGACCCTCGTGCTAACGTTATGTTTGATGACGGCATTAAATACATGCGCGAAGCCGCTGGCGAGTCTATTGATGTGGTAATTGTTGATGGCACAGACCCTGTAGGCCCAGGTGAAGGTTTATTTAACCATGCGTTTTATACAAGCTGCCTAAATGCACTTCGCCCAGGCGGTATTTTAGTACAGCAAAGCGAGTCGCCACTTATGCACATGCCGCTGTTAGTAGAAATGCGTGAAGCTATGTTAAGTGTAGGGTTTAACGATTTACAAACACTGCCATTTCCACAGCCAATTTACCCAAGCGGTTTATGGTCGGTAACGCTTGCACGTAAATCACAAGCATTTAATGGTTTTAGAGAAGCCGATGCCGAGCAAGTTGCACAGCACAGCGAATACTACAATAGCGGCATTCATCACGGTGCACTTGCTACACCAAACTTTATGAAGCGCGCATTTAATAAAAAATAATTTGCACTTTTTAAATCAAAAGGGAGCTTTTAAAGCTCCCTTTTTTGTACTTTAAAAGCGCCACTGCGCGTTAACCATTAATTGTTGCTGCGAAATTCGCTGAGCAAAGCCGCTACCAGTTCTATTTTGTACAAAGCTATGTAGTGCAGACCCTTCAACGCCTATTTGTAATTTATCTGTAAGCTGATAACGCCAAGTGGCAGTAACCCCCTCACCGTTACTGGCATTAGGATCAAACGTGGTAGTGTCATCGTCATCTACTTTAAAATAATCATACCTTAGCGATATCCTGTGCTTACCGGCTTTATGGCTGAGCATTAAATAATGGCTATAAAAGCTATTATAAATAAGCTTATTAGCGCCCATTTCGGTTTTACCACCCATCAACTGAGCAATAAAGCGAGTTTTACCTGTAAATTTATATAACCACGCTAAGCTGCTAAAGCGAGTATGCCAAGCGTACTGACCTGTGTCTGCATTAAACACGGTTGGATCTGCGTTATTATCATAATAATAAAACCTAAACTGCGAGCGCTTTAAATAATCCCAATGCACGCCTGCGTAATAGCCAAAACGACCATCGACTTCTTCAAATGGCAGTACTTGGTTAGCTTGCCAGCGTAATTCGTAACTATTTAATGCTGCTATAGGCGCAAACTGTACGCTTTCGTTAAAAGTTGTTTGCCTGTCATGCAGCGCAAAACCCCGCCACGAAAGTAACGTCCCTGTTGGGTCGTTTCCTTTGTAAATAGCAGCGCTCATACTAAAGCTGTGCTTGGAATTAAAGCGTTTTCCGGGGCGCTTAATTGTAACCTCACCACCGACAGTGCGAAGCTCTTCACCTATCCAGCTATTAATTGCCGAGTTTGTATAGTTATAGGGTGAAGTCCAGCCTATATCAGGGTTTTCGAGCGACATACTAGGGTAAAAACCACCTACCTTTACATGCCATTTATAACGGCTGTTTACTAGCGGCTGATACTGTAAATACGCTTGGCTTAAACCTAATGTAGTTTTCGGCTCTTGGTTTGCATTAAGCACAGCATGGGCGCTCCAAGCACTATTTAAATCGGCCTTAAAGTCTATAATACCTTGCGATAGCAAAATGCTATCACTGCTATCCCCATGGCGATATAAACCAACGCCGCCACCTTGAAAGCTCTGCGTATCGTCACTTGCAACCGCACGCACCTGAATAAGCCCTTTAACTTGCGAAAAAGTTGGTAGGCTGATGAAAAGTAAGCCAAGTAATAGTGTATTTTTGCGCTTAATAGTCATCAAATTCATCCGTAGCAAAGTCTATTTGCTCGGCTATGGCCTGCTTTACGGTATAATGTAGAGGTGCTTCACTCACATTAATGCTTTGGGTTTCTACGTTACTTATATCACTAAACCCAGAATGCCATACACTCAAAGTGTATTGCCCATTAGGAACTGTTAAATTTACTGTGCCGTTGTCGTCAGTAATGGCAAAAACGGTGCTATCCACCACCACAATATAACCCAGCATCCAGTCATGAATATTACAACCAAGCTCCACCACACCTGCTTGATCAAAAATTATAGGCGCTTTAGGTTGCTCTTTATAAAGCTTCAGTTCAAAGGTTTTAGCCTCAGAAAACGAATAAACGTGATGCATGATAGAGTCTACATTAGGAAACTCTACTCTTGCGTTTTTCGGGACAACTAACGTACGTGGTGTAAACTCGCGGTTTTTTTGACTCATTGCGTAGGTTTTACTCACCTGATTATTAGCCTGAGTAGATGTTCCGCTTAGCCACACCACCGCGTTTACTAAAGGCTGGTTGTTTGCATTTTTTATCGTTATTGTTGTCGCCGCTGCGCAAGTACTCATACTTAGCAGTAGCAAACCTAGTAAGGGTTTTATCATGAAGCTAATCGCTATTATCAATTTGTTTACATTATAGACCGATTTAACCATAAAATTCTTTCTATTTTTTAAAACATTGAATACGTATGTAGCATGTCGTATTAACAACTCAGTGTCATTATCCTTAAGGGTCACCACCGACTCATCAAAGGACACACAATGAGAACCACACTTTTACTATTAGCGTTTGCCAGTAATAGCTTTGCACAAACGGCTGTAGTTGAATCACCAAACTCACAAATAAAATTAACTATTTCTGATGAAAGTAGCACACCTAGTTACGCAATTAGCTTTAAAGACAAACCAGCTATAAACACATCGCGCTTAGGTTTTGAGTTTAAAACCCAAGCCGCGTTTAACGATGGTTTTAAAATCACACATATAGAAAAACAAAGCGTTAACACTCAGTGGCAACAACCTTGGGGCGAGCGACAAACAGTTACTGATAAACACAACGAAGTAGCGGTCACGTTTACAAAAGATGATCCCCAAGGTGCAACATACACAGTGCGTTTTAGAGCTTTTGATAGTGGCGTTGGGTTTAGATACGAAGTACCAAGCCAAGCTGGCTTTGAGCAAACACACATCACTAAAGAGCTTACCGAGTTTGCAATTAATAATAGTAACGATGCCACGGCATGGTGGATCCCCGCACGCGGCTGGAACCGATACGAATACGTTTATAACACCACCGCATTAAATGACGTACCGCTTGCGCACACTCCATTTACTTTAAAAACCAATGATGGTACTCACATCAGCATTCACGAAGCTGCCCTTGTTGATTACGCAGGTATGGTGCTTAATCAGCGTCGCCCAGGTACATTTAATGCCGATTTAACACCGTGGTCAGACGGCATTGCCGTTAAAAAACAAGGCGCGTTTAATACCCCTTGGCGTACTATTCAAATTGCCGACAGCGCCGTTGGCTTAGTCAATTCAGACATAATATTAAATTTAAACGAGCCAAATAAGCTCGGTGATGTGTCGTGGGTAAAACCAGGTAAATACGTAGGCATTTGGTGGGGCATGCACATAAACACACAAACCTGGGGCAGCGGAGAAAAACACGGCGCCACAACTCAAACCACTAAATACTACATGGACTTTGCCGCAAAGTATGGCTTTGATGGCGTATTAGTAGAAGGTTGGAACATAGGTTGGGACGGCGACTGGTTTTTTAATGGCGATGTATTTAGCTTTACACAACCTTATGATGACTTTGATATAGCCGCCCTTACTCAATACGGCAAACAAAAAGGTGTGCAATTAATTGGCCACCACGAAACATCGGGTAATGTAAGTAACTACCGTGACCAAATGGACGATGCCTTTGCTCTTTACGAAAAATCAAACGTAAGCCAAGTTAAAACAGGTTATGTAGCGGATGGCGGTAACATAAAACGCATAGACGAAAATGGCATTGCCCGTCATGAGTGGCACGACGGCCAATTTATGGTTAACGAATACCTTTACAACGTAAAGCTGGCTGCTAAACATAAAATCAGTATTAACACCCACGAGCCAATAAAAGACACCGGCCTGCGCCGTACTTACCCAAACTGGATTGCCCGCGAGGGTGCACGCGGCCAAGAGTTTAATGCATGGGGCACACCACCTAACCCACCAGAGCATATTCCTATGCTGGCATTTACCCGTATGCTAGCAGGGCCTATGGACTTTACCCCTGGCATTTTTGATATGAGCTTTAATGGCTTAGGCGATAATACAAACCGCCCGCAAACAACGCTTGCCAAGCAGCTTGCGCTGTATGTTGTGCTGTATAGCCCGATTCAAATGGCTGCCGACCTACCTAAAAACTATTTAGCTAAGCCTGATGCATTTCAATTTATTCAAGATGTACCAACCGATTGGCAGCAAAGTATTGCGCTTGATGGCGAAGTGGGCGATTTTATTGTATTTGCCCGTAAAGAGCGCAAACGCGATAAATACTCAGGAAACGACTGGTATTTAGGTGCCGTAACCGACGAAAAAGCCCGTACTATTGAGGTAAAACTCGACTTTTTAGAAAAGTGTAAAAAATTTGAAGCGCAGATATACCAAGATGGTAAAAATGCAGAGTGGAAAAACAACCCGTACGATTTAGTTATCGAAAAGCGCATAGTTAGTGCAAACGACAAGCTAACTTTAAAACTAGCAACAAGTGGTGGTACAGCAATCCGCTTTAAGGCACTTTAAGTTTTTGTTATTACGCCTGCACGACTTACAGAGCAGGCGTAAGCTTTACAACTTACCCATGCAATTACAGATAATTTATCATTTCAAAAAAGCGAGCTAACTAAAAATATTCTCTAACCGTTTATATACCAATCTGTTTAACTAAGTAGTCTATTTTGATGCAGTGAAATCGTGCTGATAGCGTAGAAAAATCGCTATTTAGCTGTTCTAAAAGAGCAGTTTTTAACGTAACTAGCGTTGGGTTTAACTTCTCAAAATGGTTAAGTATTTTACAGCTTGCTATTAACTGAGTTAATTTAAAGACCATAAAAACCCCTAGTTATTCTTTTAAAAGTTGAAATTAACAAATATTAAACAATAATTAGTGCAATATAAGTGACCATCCTAATTAATAAAAGTAAAGGGCGTAATATTACGGTGGATATTAAAGCAAAACTCATTGTGCTTTCAGCCCTAATTGGTTGTAGCAACGTATGCTCTGACACTCTTGACATTGCTGCACTCGATTTCTGTCCATACGTTTGCAGTGATACCTCAGGTAATGAGTCGATGGGTTTTGTATTAGAACTAGAAAAACTAATTTTAGAACGGGCAGGCCACCGAGTAAATTTTCATATAGTCCCCTACTTACGTTCCTTAAAAGGTACAGAGAGTGGTGAGTATGATGCTGTAGCTATAAGTAACGACAGCAGTTCAAAAGTAAATATATGCTCAAAAAATACAATCGGCCCAATGATATACACTTTTTATGTTAAAAAAGATATGCAATGGCGATACTCTGGGTTGGCATCTCTCGGCCTAGTAAGGTTTGGCGTTATTGCAGGTTACGATTTTTCACTAATCTCCCCTGAAGTTCAAAACTACTTTAAAGAAAACCGTGATAACGAGCAGCTTATTCAAGTTCACCATGGCTCAGAAGATCTCATTTATCGCTTGTTTAAAAAGCTCGAATTAGGGCGAATCGATACATTTAGTGAAGCCGCCTATGTAGCTGATTACAAAATGCAAAAATATGATCTGCAAGATAAATTTGAAAAAGCGGGGCAGTTTGACAAAACTTTGTGGGGCAGAATGTGTTTCTCACCTAAAAACCCCAAGGCGCATGAGTATGCTCAACTTATTGATACAGGCATGAAAGAGCTCAGAAAATCTGGTGAGCTCAAAAAAATAATGCAAAGCTATGGCTTATCGGTTTGGGAGCCACAGTAATACTAGTTGTTTATATTTAAAAGCACTCTACAGGCCAGTGCCTTTCAAGAACTCTTTAACTAACTTACATTGACGTTACAGGTGCTATTACTTTTATCGGCAAATAAATTTGAGCACTTAGGCCACCCTCTGGACGGTTTTCAAGCTTAACTTTACCATCGTGCATATCAATAATACGCTTAATAATGGCAAGGCCTAAACCACTACCTTCGCTGCCACGCGCTGCATCTCCTTGCTTAAAGGGTTCAAACACTGATTCAAGTTCGCTTTCAGGAATGCCTGGCCCGTTATCGTTTACCGCTATCACAACGTATTTTTTGTTTGAATTAAAGTAGCTTAATACTTCTATATCGCCCTCGGAATAACGCAGCGCGTTTTCAATCATGTTAGTAATTACGCGCTTAATAGCCACACTACTTAACGGAACAAGCCCCACGCTGGGGTTACCTTTAAAGGTAATAACACGTTGATGTTTAAGCTCACAATTAACCACCTCAGCAACTAGCGCGTTTATATCTTCGCAAGCAAGCTCATCTGTTTTGTGGTGGCGTAAATACTCAATAAATTGATCGATAATACCGTTCATATCTTCAATATCGTAAATAATGCCTTCACGAAGGTATTCATCCTCATCGCTCATCATTTCGGTTGCCAGACGAATACGCGTTAGCGGGGTACGTAAATCGTGAGAAACACCAGCCATGAGTAAACGACGGTCGTTTTCAAGTGCAGCAATGCCGCGCGACATTTGATTAAATGCCCGAGTCACTTCTATTACTTCACTGGAGCCCTCTTCTTCAAGCTTAGAGCTAAAATCGCCCTTACCCACTTTCACAGCAGCTTGCTGCAACGCCTTTAATGGCCGGTTTAAGTGCCTCGCAAATAGCCAGCCGCCTAATACACTTAAAAAACCAATACTTGATAAGTAAAAGGTTAAAAATTCGAGATTGTTTTCTTGATACCCAGTAAGTGGCACCTTTACCCAATACCCTGGCGCTTGTGGGGCTTCTACCCAATATATTAGTGGGTCGGTTTGGCTAATGCGCACCCGCGCCGAGCCATTTAATTGCTCAGACATACTACGCGACAGCATCGAGTATTCTCTGGTTTGACCAAGCCCTTGGCGCATTGCCTCGCGCTGCGTCATCACTTCTATACCGGTAATTTCAAAAAATTTTTCAGATACTTCGTCGTTTATTTCTACGCCGTCTTCCCAGTCTATAAACACCGTTTTAATTTGCTTTGCAAGCATGAGATTTACTTGCTCTATGGTCGGTTTTACAACGTAAAAGCTTACCGTAACATACGACACTATTTGGTTAATTAGCAGTAAAGCGGCCACTAAAAATACAGTTTGCCCAAACGCACTTCGCGGAAAAAATCCCATATAAACTACTTTTCACCGTCAGGAACAAACACATAACCTAAACCCCAAACCGTTTGAATATAGCGCGGGTTGGCGGCATCTACTTCAATCATGCGGCGAAGTCGCGAAACTTGCACGTCAATACTGCGCTCAAGGGCGCTGTAATCTCGCCCTCGAGCAAGGTTCATTAATTTATCGCGACTAAGTGGTTCGCGCGGATGCGATACAAGAGCTTTGAGTACGGCAAATTCTCCGCTGGTGAGCGAAATAGTTTTATCGCCTTCGCTCATTTCACGGGTGGCTAAGTTAAGTGTAAATTGGCCAAACGCAATGAGGTTTTCTTCTGCAGCTGGGGCGCCAGGCACTTCTTTAGCACGGCGGCGTAAAATAGCTTTAATGCGAGCCAGTAATTCGCGCGGGTTAAACGGTTTAGGGATGTAGTCATCTGCGCCTAATTCAAGGCCTATAATACGGTCGACCTCATCGCCTTTTGCTGTAAGCATAACAATAGGGATTTCGTTTTCTTTTTGGCGTAGCCGGCGGCAAATTGATAAGCCATCTTCGCCTGGTAGCATTAAGTCAAGCACCATTAAGTGAAAATTTTCTCGCTCAATGAGTCTATCCATTTGCTCTGAGTTTGCGGCGGTTCTAACAATAAACCCCTGCTCTACTAAATAACGCTCTAGTAAACTGCGCAGGCGCATATCATCATCTACAACTAATACTTTTGTGGTTTCGTGTCCCATTGCGTGTTTCTTATTTTTATTTCCAATTAATAGTTAATATAAATGAAAAACTTAATAATCAAAATCTAATTGCGCGCTTAGATTGTTACTGAACATTTCAAAACTTAATTTTAATAAATTTACGCTCGACAAATTTTGGCAAGTTTAATAACGTGCACAGCATTAGAGTTAATAAATAAACGCCGATGAAAACAAATTTAATTACCCGCGAAGGCTACTTGCAACTACAACAAGAGCACGACCATTTATGGAACGTTAAACGCCCTGAAGTCACAAAAATAGTAAGTTGGGCGGCAAGCCTTGGCGATCGCTCAGAAAATGCAGATTATCAATATAATAAGCGTTTACTGCGCCAAATTGATCGCCGCGTTCGGTATTTGCGCAAACGCCTACCCGATTTAAAAATTATTGATTACTCACCGCAGCAAGACGGTAAAGTATTTTTTGGCGCGTGGGTAGAAATAGAAAACGAGCAAGGCGAGATAAAAAAATTTAGAATTGTGGGGCCTGATGAAATATACGACCGCAAAGACTACATATCAATTGACTCACCTATGGCGCGCGCCCTGATAAAAAAACAAGTAGACGATGATTTTGAGGTACCTACACCGCAAGGTAAAAAAGAATGGTATGTAAATAGTATTGAATATCAAAAATAATCCCCCATAACATTATTAATAAATAACTACTTTGATTCAGATCAGGTAAATTTTTTATTGTGTAATATATCTCATTAGGATATATATTAAGCTCGCAGGTTTATTTTTAACCTGATATTTAAGGTAATGGCTATGTCAAACTTAGTACAGCGCATATGTAGTAATGCCGTATTGTTTGCACTTTTAATGAGTGTGAGTTTGACTTTGCACGCCAATACCACCGAAGTAAGTATAGATAACGCCAGTGTATCTAATCATTTTATCGCTTGTGAATTTCCTGACCAAGCAACCCCCGACATTGACTTAGACTCTCATGTTAATGCATTTGCTATTAGGTTGTTTCAACCGCTACCTAATGCTGTTTCATCTTTTTACCAAAGTACAAACCTAAGCCGCCCTTTTAGTACGGCGTATCAACGTGGCCCACCTAGCTATTTAATTTAATTCACAATTTTACTTTTTGATTAAATTTTATAACTAATAAGGTGACTATCATGTCTAACTTTAAAGAATTACGTACCCAAAACATTTCTAATGCTGTTATTGCAAGCACGTTTGAAGAGCAACAAGCCGCTATTAATTTAACGTCTCCGGCATTAACCGTAATCAATAACTTTACCCAAAAAACACCTATTCGCGCTCAATACGACACAACAATTAGCGATGCGCTTAAACAGGTATTAGCAGAGCATTCTGACTATGTATTAGTAACTGATGAGGCGCAAAAATTAATTGGTATTGTTTCAAGTGCCGACTTACAAAGCGCTAAAATTACGGCCATTGCACAACGGTTAAATACCACTCGCAATGAGGTGAGCCTACGCTACATTATGACACCTATTAGCCAACTTAGTGGCGTAAGTATGCAAAGCCTAAGCTATGCAAGTATTGGCGATGCACTACAAACAATGGAACATCAAGGCAGTATGTTTTTATTAGCAACGACCACTAATAACGAAATATGCGGGTTAATTTCGGCGCGTCAAATAGCTAAAACGCTACACATTCCAGTGCATATTACCCCTATTGCTCACACGTTTAGTGATGTTTTAGAAAGTGTAGAGCACCCTCACTAAAGCGCGCTTTTTCACTTTGTAAGCTCAGCCAAGCCAACCATCTTAAAGCAAGCAAAATTGCTTGCTTTAA
The DNA here is from genome assembly GCF_030296835.1 of Pseudoalteromonas sp. MM1. Classification (NCBI taxonomy): domain Bacteria; kingdom Pseudomonadati; phylum Pseudomonadota; class Gammaproteobacteria; order Alteromonadales; family Pseudoalteromonadaceae; genus Pseudoalteromonas; species Pseudoalteromonas sp. MM1. Next base: position 3,451,463 of record NZ_AP027922.1, read on the forward strand.
GAGCTTTTTATTACAACCTGCTGTGATATTATTCAACTAATATATACCTACCAAACTCATTAAATAGCAACTTTAATAAGCTGGGTATAACAGTACCAGAGGGATTTTCTGGTTTTATTTTTTGTATTAAAAGGTTTATGCATGAGCGATATCTCTGCACGTTTAGCCACTGAGCTAAATGCACAACAGCAACAAGTTGTTGCTGCTACAAAATTACTTGATGAAGGCGCAACGGTTCCTTTTATTGCGCGTTACCGTAAAGAAATTACCGGTGGATTAGACGACACGCAATTACGCCTTTTAGAGCAACGTTTGTCGTATTTGCGCGAGCTTGAAGAACGCCGCAGCTTTATTTTATCAACCATCGAATCGCAAAATAAACTAACGCCAGCGCTAAGTGCCGATATTACCAGCGCGCAAAGCAAAACTGAGCTTGAAGATTTATACCTTCCTTATAAAGCGAAGCGCCGTACCAAAGGTCAAATAGCTATTGAAGCAGGCCTTGAGCCACTTGCCGATGCGCTATTTAACGATGCAAACTTAGACCCTGAGCAACACGCTCAGCAGTTTATTAATGCCGACCAAGGTATTACAGATACCAAAGCAGCCCTTGATGGTGCTAAATTTATTTTAATGGAACGCTTTGCAGAAGATGCTAAGTTATTAGCAAAGTTTAGAAGCCACATTAGCCAACACGGTGCCATACAAAGCACACTTATTGACGGCCAAGAGCAAGCTGGTAGCAAATACCGCGACTATTTTGATCATCAAGAACCTCTTAAAAAGGTCCCTTCGCACCGTGCACTTGCTATGTTACGCGCGCGAAACGAGGGTATTTTACAGCTAAGTATTAACCCAGAGCCAAGCAGCGAAAATGCAGCCCAGCTATGCGCGCAAATGATTGCTGATCACTACCGCTTAGACGTGAAATATAAAGCAGCTAGCGCATGGTTGTTAAGTGTTGTGCAGTGGGCTTGGAAAATAAAGCTTGGCCTACACCTAGAAAATGAATTTTTAGCGGCCATGCGAGAAAAAGCCGAAACCGGCGCTATAGATGTATTTGCTAAAAACTTAAAAGACTTACTTATGGCCGCGCCTGCTGGGCCACGAACAACGCTTGGCCTCGATCCTGGGTTACGTACTGGCTGTAAAATTGCCGTAGTTGATGGCACAGGTAAATTGCTTACAACGCAAACTATTTTCCCCCACGCGCCACAAAATCACTGGGAAAAATCGTTGCGTACATTAGAGCAACTATGTCGCCAGCATAAAGTAGAACTTATTGCGATTGGTAACGGAACCGCATCACGCGAGTCTGACAAGCTAGTAGGCGAACTTATTAAGGCCAATGCTGAGCTTAAATTAAATAAAATTATGGTAAGCGAAGCCGGTGCATCTGTTTACTCTGCGTCAGAATTTGCCGCGAATGAATTCCCTAATTTAGATGTGTCTTTACGTGGCGCGGTATCTATTGCGCGTCGCCTGCAAGACCCACTGGCCGAGCTTGTTAAAATTGAGCCAAAATCAATTGGTGTAGGCCAATACCAGCACGATGTATCGCAAAGCCAATTGGGTCAAACACTGACCGCAGTGGTAGAAGACTGTGTAAACTCTGTGGGTGTTGATTTAAATATGGCGTCGGTGCCGCTCCTTACTCGCGTATCGGGGTTAAATAAAACCTTAGCGCAAAATATAGTAAATTACCGCGACACTAACGGCACGTTTACTAAGCGTAGCGAACTTAAAAAAGTTGAGCGTTTAGGACCAAAAGCGTTTGAGCAAGCTGCAGGCTTTTTGCGTATTAATCAGGGTAAAGATCCACTTGATAACTCATCAGTTCACCCTGAGGCTTACCCTGTTGTTAAACTTATTTGTGAGCGTAACAACCTTGATGTAAATAGCTTAATAGGCAATAGCGAGTTTTTAAATAAACTAGTTGCTAATGACTACACCGACGAGAAGTTTGGTTTACCTACCGTTACCGACATCATTAAAGAGCTAGATAAGCCTGGGCGCGATCCTCGTCCTGAGTTTAAAACGGCTGAATTTAAAGCCGGTGTAGAAAAAATCACAGACTTAAAACCTGGAATGATTTTGGAAGGTGTGGTTTCTAATGTAGCTAACTTTGGTGCGTTTGTTGATGTAGGTGTACACCAAGATGGCCTAGTGCATATTTCGGCAATTACTAATAAGTTTATCTCTGATCCGCGCGAAGTAGTAAAAGCCGGTGACATTGTAAAAGTAAAAGTGGTTGAGGTAGATGCCCCACGTAAACGCATTAGCTTTACTATGCGCTTAGATGATGAAATAGACACAAGCAATAAACCCGCTGCCGCGCCGCAAAAGCAACGCAGTAATCAGGGCCAGCAACCGCGTGCAGCAAAACCAAAACGCGATAATGGTAACGCCATGATGGGTAATGCCTTTGCCGATGCATTTGCTAATGCAAAGACAAAAAAATAAACACCCACTAAAAACGCCGCTCATTGAGCGGCGTTTTAGTTTAGCTTAACTAGTTTTAACCAAAGGCAGAAAAAACACTCTCGTTTTGGGGTGAGCTAGCCATTTGATAAAAATTAGCAATACGGCCAGCTCGGGCGTCTACTTCTGGGTCACGTGCTTGCTCTGTATTAGTATCGCTTTGCGACTCAGCGGTGCTGGTTTCGTTTATTGATAACGCACTTTGTGGCTCTTGTGCTTGCGCTTCCTCGTCAGCAGGGGCTGATAATTCCGCTTGGGCAGCCGCCATTTTTTGGGTTGCATCAGCTGCGATTGCCCTGTCGGCACTTGATGGCTCTGCTGGGGCAAGTGCGGCTGCACGTACCGTTTGCATTTTATCTATAGTGGCTTGCGGATCGCCGGGGATTACAGATACATCAATTTGTACCTCACCGCCCACCGCGTAATTAGTGCCATCTGGTCCACGTTGGTATTCATAACTTGGTGAGCCTGCATACTGCCCACCCACCGATGCATGCGCTTGTTCGTGTACACGCACTTCAGTATCGCGCGCTTTAAGCTCTTTAATTTGTTGTTGTTCTAACTCTAGCTGTTGCTGCTCTTGTTCTTCCTCGGGGGTGTCTTCGCTTGCTTGTTGATTTTGTTGCTGTTCGTTATTTGAATCTTCGCTGCCTTGCTGACGCTGCTCAACAGTTTGCTCATCACTAAGCTTACCGGTTGCATCATAGGTGGCGGCTTCTGTACTGCTTGGTAGTTTTGCTTTATCAGCATCGCTTTGCGCTTTGGTTTCGGTATTGCTGGCGCTATTAGGGGCTGGAGCAGGAATAACGTCGCGCAGCTGGTTGTCACGCCGAGCGGTTTCCGTATAAACATTGGCGGTGTTTATATTGATAGACGGAAATGGCGTGACAATATTCATTACATTTATACTTTAATATCGATTAGTGTACCAAGCACTTCATCAGCAGTTTGAATTGATTGCGTGTTTGCCTTGGCATTAAACTCTTCAACTTTTAAATTAACAAGCGCTTCGTCAACCCGAGCGGGCTGTGCAACAGGCGCTGTAACTGCTTCTTCAGGTCGCGCAGCTGTTAACTGGCGCTGTTGGGCTAATTGCGTATCATCTTGCTCTTCAATGGTGGCACGGTTTATCTCTGCACTTGCTCGCTCTATACCTTGGCTTGCACGATTAAACCCTTCTACACCACTATTAAATACTGAACCAATAGCCATGCTGTACCTCCAAAAAATAAATATTGCTTAATTATCGCTCACTTTATGGGCAAAATAAAGCTTTAAACAGTAGCTTTCTTTAGGCTATTTTAAAGCATTGATTTAACGGCAGATAAAAACTCTTTTTTATGTGAAATAAACGGCGCATGCGAGGCTTTGTCTAATACTTCGTATTCAAACTCAGTATTTAGTGCTGCCATTTTATTGATTACTTTGTAAGGCACCAGCGCATCTAAACGGCCAAATATCGCTTTTATGGGCACTGGGCAATGCGCAAACACATCACGTAAATCGTCATTTTGCAAAATATTTAAGCCGGTACTCAACGCCTCACTTTTAGGCGCGTTATACTGATTTAACAATTGCTTTAGCTGCTTTATATCATCGCGTGCCGACTCGCTACCCATAGCCTGAATAGCCAAAAACCGCTCGATGGTTTTTTCTCGATGATTAATTAACTGCTCTTTAAATTGCTCAAGCACACTGGCTTTTATTCCAGGCCAATTATGCTGCTCAGCAAAAAACGGGGTTGAAGCGACTAAAATGACTTTTGAAACTTTTTCAGGCCAATGCTTTGCAATATACAATGCAAATAAGCCCCCTAGCGACCAGCCCATAACAATAGAGTCAGGGCTAAGCTGCTCACTTACGATTTCAGCTGCGTCGTGTAAATTATAAGGACTTGGGCAGCTACTGCTATTGCCAAAACCTGGCAGGTCTATACTGCGCACAGGCCCACTGTGTAAAAACGCCAGCTCTGGCTGCACTAACTGCCATACGCCCTGATTCATTCCCCAACCATGTAATAACACTAACTCGCTTTGCATATTTGCCTAACCTTAACCACACTTTGTCACATCATAGCGCTTACATAGACGAAAGCAACGCAAGGGGTTACCAATGCAACATACATTTTTTAATTGGTTATTTCCCTCTTATTGCGTGCAATGCCAAGGAGTGGTTAGTGCTCAAGAGGGATTGTGCGAATATTGCTTGGCAGATTTAAGCGTGTTTGATTTAAATAAGCACAGCAATTTATTGCACCGCCCTGATATAGTGGACATGTTTCCGCATTGCGAATTTGATAAGCTCTTTGCCTGCGCTTTTTATCAACCCCCTTTTGAACACTGGCTTAAACGGCTCAAATTTAATAATCAAATTCACTATAAAAAAGCACTGCAACAAGTAATTAATATGCAATTAGATGTGTTTTTTGAAAATTTTACGACTCAGCCCGACATAGCGATTATTTTACCTTTGCACCGAGGACGCTTTTTAACACGAGGGTTTAATCAGGTAAGCCAAGTATGGCAATCATGTTTGGCAAAACATGTTTGTATAAGTAATGCGTTAATACGAAATAAAGCCACACAAGCACAGTCAAAACTATCAAGAGCTAAACGGATTAAAAATGTAAAAAATGCCTTTGTATGCACACAAGATATGAGCGGTAAAACGGTGATTATTGTAGATGATGTAATGACCACAGGTGCAACGCTTAACGCTGCTACACAAGTATTAAAGCAAGCGGGCGCTAAACAAGTGTGGGCTTTTGCTACCTGTTTAACGCCACTTTAAAGGTGTCGTTAATCACCTCTTACTCTAAATGTGTGACCAAAAAATAAAGCATTACTGAGTAATCGGCTTGTGCCGTACCAGTATCCTCTAAATACGGGGTTATCAGTCATAGCAATAACACTGCCACGCCCGTATGAGTGGGCAATCATGGCTGCTGCACCGGCAATTTGCTGCTCATTTACGCCATCAGTAAACCCTGCTAGTAGTGGTTTTTGTGGGTAAGTGAGTATGTTTACAAACGGTGCATCTGATTTTTCTAATAACCAAGTGCTATTTTTAAATACCGGCAATGTTTCGCGATTAAGCGAAAATGTGAGTGGATGCGTGGTGTCCACATCGGTATTAAAAATAGCGCCGGCTATGCGTTGTCGCCCTGATAAATGGTCTTTATCTGCGTAATTTAGCCCTTGAGTATTAAAAGCGCTGGCTACATCTTGTCTAGATAAATAATTAGCTTTAAGTAATTGCTGATCAGCTAAAAATTTAGCACCGCCTTTGTGGCCCCAAATTACGCCGCCTTTTCTTACCCAGCTTTTAATGGCAACTTTATCGCTATCAGGTAAGCCCGAGTAATTGCCATTCGCTAGTACAATGTGACTGTAATTATTTAAGTCTAGGCTACCTAAACGCTCCATTTCTACTATGGTCGGAGAAATATCGACAAAACGGTCTAGGTAATACCATACTTCACCCGCTTCGTATTGGCTTACGCCTTTACCGCCCACAAGCAGTACTTTTGGCTCGTTTAATACCGCCATGGTGCGCGACCCTAAGTCGGCACCCTTACTTGTAAGGCCTGTAGTAATAGGCTTTATTGCAATACCAAATTGGGTTTGCGCATCGTTTAAAATAGCCACCCAATCAGGGTTCGTTTGCAGCCCTGCAGGGATAATAATACTGCCAGGTGCAAAGTCTATTTCTGTGGTACTGCTTTTAGCTGTTAAGGCGCTTAACGCTACACGTGCTTTAATACCTTGCTTTAGCAAGTTATTTAGCATTTTAGGCGCTAAGTAATCGTCCCAAGCAAAGCCAAATGCATAGCTTTGCTTTAACGCAGCAAATGATGGTTTAACGGCTTTTTGCCACGCAGTACTGGCTACTTCTAAGCCCCAACTACTTTTTACCTGTGCAAACTCTAAATTAAAAGCATGGGCGAGTGTCCAGCCCGACACATCGTAAAATGTGTTGTCGGCAAAGCTTTTTTGCTCGCTAAAAATGGCTTTTACTAAACGAAACTGTGGCTGAGCTAACGGCACAAAATAACTCTGGGTACTAAAGTTTTTGCCATTGGCTTTTAGCGTTTTGGTAAGTGGGTAAGCATTTATTTGATGCTGCTTTAGTAGGTTTAAAAATAGTTTGATTCGGGTACTGTCTTTCGCGCCTTCCACTACGTAACCTTCAAAGCTTTCATCATGTGCTAAATCAACGGCTTGGTTATAAAATTTTGCCTGATAGGTTAATAGCGCCTCGCGGTTATCTACCGCGGCTTTAAAGGTTGATAGGCTTGTTAATAACTGATTTTTAATAGTAAAAGGAAAGGTAAGCGTACCGTTTATGGTGTCTTGTACATGCCCACGTGAGCTGGCTTGCTCAAATAAAATACCTATACCGCCGTTTACATCGGGGTAGGTTGACCCCTTGCCGTAATAAAAGTCATCAAAGCTTTCTTCGGTAAAATAAAGGGCATTATTTTTATCTAAGGTTTTAGCATGGTAATTGGCTATGGCTTTAGTAAGCGTTACGTTTTCATCTGGGGTAATTGGGTGCTTGCGACTAGCAATACCAGGTTGAAAAAAATAGCTGCTGTTTGGCCCCATTTCATGAAAGTCGGTAAGAATATTTGGCTTCCATTGATGAAATTTAGCAATGCGTGCACGCGACTCTGGGTGTTGTAACAATAACCAATCGCGGTTTAAATCAAACCAATAGTGATTTGTACGGCTACTTGGCCAGCTTTCTACGTGCTCACGCGTTTTAGGGTCGCTTGATAAGTTCATCCCCCGATTACTATTAGCCCAATTGGCAAAGCGAGCCAAGCCATCGGGGTTCAGTGAAGGGTCGAGCAAAATAATGGTATTATTTAACAGCTTTTCTATTTCTGGGCCTTGCGCTGCAGCAAGGTAATACGCAACCAATAAAGCGGCATTACTGCCTGACGACTCATTACCGTGCACACTGTATCCCATCCAAACTACAGCAGGCTCAGTTTGTGTGTTTTTAGCTTGCTCACTGTTTGCTAAACGGGCTAAGTGCGCTTGGCGAATTTGCTCTAAATTAGCGAGCTTTTCAGCGCTACTAATACTTAGCATCACAAGCGGGCGTTGCTCGTGTGTGCGCCCTATTACTTCAAAATTTATGCGATCACTTTTTTGCGCTAGAATTTCCATGTAACGCACAAGTTGGTCGTGCCTTACATGCCACTCACCTACTTCGTAACCAAGTACGTCTTGTGGGGTGGGTATTGTTTTATCAAACTCTACATCTTGTTCAAAATAATACGAAAGTGGTTTTGCCATACTTGAAAAGCTAAGCATTGCCACCATTATAGTTACTATCCAGCGCATATAAATCACTCTAAAAATGTTTGTTATTTGCACGCTAGCATTGCTTAAAATAGATGCCAACTTTTTACGCTCAACACTAGCCGCAACACGATGAGCGGAGTATGATATGCAGTATCCGAGTAATTTAGTCAAGTATAGACGGTTTTATGATTTCTATTTCCGAAACAGCACAAGCGCATTTTGCTAAACTTTTAGCAGATCAAGCACAACAAACTAATATTCGTGTGTTTGTTGTAAACCCTGGTACATCACAAGCGGAATGTGGTGTTTCTTATTGCCCAGAAGACGCCGTAGAAGACAGCGATATTCGTCTTAACTTTAATGGTTTTGATGCCGTAGTAGATACAGAAAGCGCTCCTTTTTTAGAAGAAGCTGAAATTGATTTTGTTACCGACAAAATGGGCACTCAGCTAACGTTAAAAGCGCCTAATGCAAAGGCACGTAAACTAGGCGATAACGCATCGCTAAATGAGCGTGTTCAACACATGCTAGAAACCGAAGTAAACCCACAGCTAGCTAACCACGGTGGTCAAGTAAGCCTAGTTGAAGTAACCGCTGAAGGTATTGCAGTACTTCAATTTGGTGGTGGTTGTAATGGGTGTTCTATGATCGATGTAACGCTTAAAGAAGGCATCGAGAAAGAAATGATTGCAAAGTTTGATGAAATCACCGGTGTTGCCGATATTACCGAGCACCAAGCGGGCGATCACTCTTATTATTAAGCAATAATGTTAAAGCCGCTTATTTATCGCTTAGGGAGCAACCCTAAGTTGAGTTTAACGCGCTTTTTTCGCGGCTTAGCACTGTTTGTGCTAGCCGTGATATTTATTGCCCTTGGCTACTACACTCACTTTAGTTTGCAAATTATAGGTGTGGTAATTTTAATCCCGGCTTTATTTTTTGCTGCATGGGGTTATAGCGGTATTTTTGCCAATCGTTTCTCGCAAGTTTTAAAAGACATGGGGCCAAAAGATCACGACCCCGACCTCTGGAAATGACACGTTCGCTTAATCTAGCAGCTGATTAGTTGCTTTTAACTGAAAATACTTAATAATTAACGTAACGCCGCGCATAAGCATAAAGCAACTCATAGCCAGCCATAATGCATTATTTTGCCACTCTATAAACACCCAAAACACCCCAAAAAAGCCAACAGCAGCTGAAAGAATCATACTATTACGCATATTTTTTGCCCGTGTAAGCCCTACAAATACGCCATCAAACAAAAAGCAGCTCATTGCTAACATAGGCAATGCTATTACCCACGGTAAGTAATTTGTCGCAGCTTCTATCACCTCGGGTACATTGGTTAAAAGCTTAATTATAGCGCTGCCAAACACTGCAAAAAATACGCTGTATAGCACGCCAAAAAGCATCCCCCAAAACACACTTATTTTTACCCACAATCTAATGTTATTAACGCTTTGCTGGCCTTTAGCTTGACCAACTTTGGCTTCGCTTGCATAGGCTATCCCATCAAGAGCAAAGCTTACTAACATTAAAAAGTTAAGTAACACAGCATTCGCTGCAAGCGTTGTTTCGCCTATGCGAGCGCCATAAAAGGTCATAAAGCTAAAGCACAATTGCAAAATTAATGAGCGGATAAATATATCTCTATTTAAACTAAGTAGCTCTGTCATTTTGCTAATACTGAGCCAGTTTGGCACGCTTAGCGCCACGCCTTGCTTTTTAGCAAGCTTAATCACTAGTAGCAACGCAAAAGCCAACGCGCTGTAATCTGCAATTAACGACGCCCACGCTGCTCCCGCTACTGCCCAGTCTAAATACACCACAAAGTATATATCGAGCACTATGTTGGTAATATTGGTCACTAGCAGCAAGTAAAATGGCCCACGCCCATAATGTACGCCAAGCATCCACCCAAGCAGCACTAAATTACACAGTGCGGCAGGGGCACTAAATATACGAATACTAAAATACTGATATGCTTGCGCTAAAACCTCGCTATTTGCGCCTGACAAAAAAGCAATTGCTTGTTTTATTAAAGGCGATAAAGCAATAAGCGCTAACGCTACACACACGGCAAGCAGTAAGCTGCGTTTTAAAAGCGCTGCCAACTGTGTTAAGTTATTTTGCCCGTATGCTTGGGCTACCAACCCAGTGGTGCTCATACGTAAAAAACCGGCGAGCCAAAATAAAATAGAAATAACAGCTGAGCCAAGTGCGATGCCCGCTAAATAATGTGCGCTACCTAAGTGGCCAATAACAGCGGTATCAACAATTCCTAACAGTGGGACAGTAATATTTGATAATATCATTGGACCCGCTAGCAACAGCAAGCTTTTATGGTGTGCCTTATTATGTTTAAGAAATTGTTTCATTTAGTTTTAATTACTCTTATTGGTTTTTCAGTACGTGCTCATGCGGCAGTTATTTTACAGTATCACCATGTAAGCGAAACCCTTCCAGCTGTAACCAGTGTAAGCGCAAATACCTTTACTAAGCATTTAAGTTACTTAAAAGAGCATAACTTTAATGTTATTGCGCTAAATGAGCTAATAAGTGCTTTACAACAAGATAAAACCTTACCTGAGAAAACAGTCGCTATCACCTTTGATGATGGCTATAACAACAACTACGAACAAGCAGCGCCTATTTTAGAAAAATTTGGTTACCCCTATACTATTTTTGTAAACCCTACGCTTATTGATGAAGGTAAAGGCTACGTAATGGGGTGGGAAAAGTTGAAAGAGCTCGCTGGCAAAGGTGCGTTAATTGCCAATCATACTACTCAGCATGACTACCTGCATATTAAGCTAAAAAATGAGAGCGATACACAGTGGCAAGCACGTATAAAACAAGATATTTTGCATTCTCAGCAACGTATTAAAGAAGAAATAGGCCATGACTATAAATACCTAGCTTACCCGTATGGTGAGTTTAATAACAAACTGCAAACGCTTGTAAAAGAGCTTGGCTTTATTGGTATAGGCCAACACTCAGGCGCGGTTAATAAAGATTCTAACTTTACCCGCTTACCGCGTTTTCCAGCCTCTGGCTTTTACAGTAAATTAGATACGTTAATTACAAAATTAAACTCTCGGGCGTTTAGTATTAAAAACCTAGATTACCAAGACAGTGTAACTTCACAAAACCCGCCAACGCTCAGCATTGAGTTTGAAATGGGTGATTTTCATAAAAGTCAGTTTGCATGTTATGTATCAAGTGTAGGGCAGGCTAAGTTAACCTGGATAAACGACACAACTGTAAAAATTGACTCCCCAAAGGCGCTAAATGAAGGTCGTTCACGCTTTAATTGTACCGCCCCTTCAATTAAGCACCCTGGTAGTTACTATTGGTTTTCGCAGCCGTGGGTGATCCAGTAGCAATTACACCTTTATAGCCTGATGCAATAAGCGCTGGGTTACTTTATCAAGCGCAACAATTTCATGAGCGGCGCCTAAATCAACCGCCGCTTTGGGCATTCCCCACACCACAGAAGAAAACTCATCCTGTGCAATGGTGTAACCGCCAGCTTGTTTAATGCTAAGCAAGCCCTTTGCGCCATCGCTCCCCATACCGGTTAGTAGCGCTGCCACAATGTTTTTTGCGCCGCACTCAAGTAACGAGTTAAATAATACATCTACCGCCGGTTTATGGCGGTTAACCGGCTCAGAATCTTCAAGCTCGCAATATAAACTTGCCCCTCTTTTTTTTATGCTTAAGTGCAGACCACCTGGGGCTATATAAGCCCACCCTGCAGTGAGCTTATCTCCGTGCTGCGCTTCTTTTACGTTAATTGCACAGGTGCGGTCCATACGCTGCGCAAACGAGGTACTAAATACCGGAGGAATATGCTGGGTAATCACAATCGCAGGGCAATTGGTCGGCATTTTTATAAGCACTTCTTTTATTGCTTCTGTGCCCCCTGTTGAAGCCCCTATCGCTATTACCTTGTTTAATAAAAATTGCGCATTGGTAGGTAAAGGTTCATTTTCGGTGCTTACCTTTTTAAAACTTCTTACCCTTGCACCTGCCGCCACGCGCACTTTTTGCTGTACAACATATGCATACTGACTCATTTGCTGCTTAACATTCACGGTCGGCTTGGCAATAAAATCCACCGCACCTAGCTCAAGCGCTTCTAAGGTGATAGGCGAACCTTGCTGGGTTAATGTAGAAATCATCACAACGGGCATAGGTCTTAAGCGCATTAGGTTTCTTAAAAAGCTAATGCCGTCCATTTTTGGCATTTCTACATCGAGGGTAAGCACATCTGGATTGAGCAATTTAATCATTTCTCGTGCTTGATAAGGGTCTTCAGCACAGCCAACAACCTCGATATCGCTAGCCTGAGATAATATTTCGCTCAGCAAACGCCTTATCAGTGGTGAATCATCAATTATCAGAACTTTAACCATTACGGCTCCTAAAACAGCTCTATGTTAGTCTCGGTGGCTTTATCTTGTTGCTTAAGGTTTTGCAGGTAGCGCACTTCGCGTTTTTCAATTGTGTTGTTGTGCAAATTCTTCAGTTTTTTTACGTGGACTTTGCCCGTATGCGGATGAAAAAAAATTTTTCGAGGCCACGGCCCCCCCATATCTTGTGCAACAAGATTGAGCGACTCTTCCTGAATATAGGCATTGGCAAAGCTAATATTACCTATCCCTATGTCGGTCATTGCACTAATTATTTTGCCGCCACCAAAGAGTTTTATTTTTAAATTTTTTCGCGCTGCACCACCTTTGAGTACTTCGTTGATCAGGTATTCCATTGCCCAATTTCCGTAGCGGCAGCTCAAACTATGGGCACTGTTTAATTCTAGGCCTTTTTTTACCGGCAACATAAAGTGGTTTACACCGCCTATACCGGCTTTTTCATCATAAACACACGCGGCGATGCACGACCCAAGTACCGTAGAAATAAGCTCATCATTTTTTGAGACATAAAATTCGCCGGGTAATATTTTTGCCACCACGCTTGTGCGTCCTGCATCCCAGTAACGTTTTATATGTTCAAACCCTGGCAGCACCGGCCTAAACTGTGCGTGCATTGTGTTGCTTTTGATACATGGTTTTCCCTAAATTTTTAAACTCAGAATGCTCTTTTCCCATACTCTCTGAGTGCCCTAAAAACAAATACCCATCACGATTAAGTGCATTTGCATAACGTTCAAACAAGGTGTCTTTTGTTTCTTTATCAAAATAAATAACCACGTTACGACATAAAATTAAGTCAAACTGCCCTTTCATAGGCCATTCTTGTAAAAGGTTAAGGCGTTTAAAAAAAATATGCTTATTTAGCTGTGGTTTCACCTTATATGTTTGCCCATCTTTGCTTTTTAAAAACCACTTTTTAAGTACATTGTTCTCTAATCCATTTACATTAGCCGCGGTATAAATACCCGCTTGTGCTTTGGCTAATACATTAGAATCTAAATCGGTTGCTAAAATTTTTACATCCCAAGAACTTGGGAATAAATCGGCAAGGGTTATTGCTAAGCTGTATGGCTCTTCACCGGTAGAGCAACCCGCTGACCATACGCGTACTCGTTTTGTGACTTTGTTACTGCTAAGTAACTGCGGCACTATGGTGTTTTTTAAAAACTCAAAGTGGTGGGGCTCTCTAAAAAAAGACGTTAAGTTAGTGGTAATAGCATTAATAAATGCGTCAAACTCAGCCTCTTTATTATTGTGTAAGTATTCTAAGTATTGTGAAAAGTTTTTAAGTTTATGCTCCCTTACCCTTCTTGCTAAACGGGAATACACCATTTCGCGCTTATGATCGCCAAGCACAATTCCGCATGCGTTATAAACTAAAGTGGCAATGTCTTTAAAATCTTTATCGGTACATAAAAATTCTTTCATTGTCATACCATCCCTTGTAAAGCAGGCTTGCTAGGGTATTAAATAGCAAGCCAGTAATGACTAAAACTCTTCCCATTCATCTGCTGAGTCTATAAAGTTTTCGCCTTTGGGTTGGGGATTTTTTAAATAGCCACTAGGTTGGCGCGCAGGGGGCGCTGAGCGTTCAAAGTGCGTATTTGGCAATGTATTCATGCCTTGCTGACCAAATGAGAAAAAGTGCAATAGCTGGCGCATCTCGTTTGCTTGCTCAGCCATTGACTCGCCCGCAGCAGAGGCTTCTTCTACAAGTGCCGCATTTTGCTGGGTCATCTCATCCATTTGGGCAACCGCTTTATTGACTTGCTCAATGCCTGCGCTTTGCTCTTCAGAGGCCTCGGTAATATCTGCAATCATTTGAGTAACACGTTGCACACTTGAAACTATTTCTCTGAGCGTTTCACCCGACTCATTTACAAGCACAGAGCCATCGGTAACTTTTGCCACACTGTCTCTAATAAGCTCTTTAATTTCTTTAGCAGCACCGGCTGAGCGCTGAGCTAGGTTGCGCACCTCACCAGCAACAACGGCAAAGCCACGGCCCTGCTCTCCTGCTCTGGCTGCTTCAACGGCGGCGTTGAGTGCCAATAAATTAGTTTGAAAAGCAATTTCATCAATAACACCAATAATGTCTGCAATTTTTTTACTCGACTCGTTAATGGCCGACATACTCGTTACTGCTCTATTTACAACTTCGCCACCCTGAATTGCTTTGTCGCAGGTTTCTTCGGCTAAATCGTTAGCAACTTTTGCATTATCCGCATTTTGCCTTACGGTACTGGTCATTTCTTCCATGCTAGAAGCTGTTTCTTCAAGTGATGAAGCTTGCTCTTCGGTACGTTGACTTAAATCAGCATTACCTTGCGAAATTTCCTCTGCACCACTGGCAACAAGTGTGGCTGATGAGTTTATGCGATTTATAACATCGGTTAGCTTATCTGCAGTGGTATTAGCATCTTGCTTAAGCTTATCAAACGAGCCTTGATACTCTTTTTCTATGCGCTTTGATAGGTCGCCATTGGCCATTGCATCAAGCATTTGCGCGGTATCACTAACGGCATCATCAACAATTTCAACTAAGCTATTTAAGCCTTGTGCTAAACGTAAGAAAAAGCCTTCTTTTCCTTTTTCATCTACTCGGGTTTCTAAATCGCCATTGCCCGCATCGCTAACTAATTGGGCAATTTCTTTTTCTATTGCTACTTCAGCCGTTCTATCTTCCCACTCAACAACAGTTCCTATACGTTCTTGTTCTGGTGTAAAAATAGGGTTTGCAACTAAACCAAAAGTGCGCCCACCTACTTTTATTTCGGCTCGGTAAGTTGTTGTAAGCTTAGCTAATAAGTTTTGTTGATGAGCCGGGTTTTTGTGGAATATATCAATGTTTTGCTGCATTAAGTTGGTGCTATCAAAGTTTGGCAGCTCCCTTTTCAAATCATCTTCAGCAAGACTCATCATCGATTTAACCGCGTTGTTCATGTATACAATTACATTTGAAGCATCGGCTATCATGGTGTTTGTTGCTACGGTATCAAGCGCTTGTTTTACTCGTAAGTTTTCTTGTGCTTCTGCACGTTCTTGCTCTGCTTTTGCTACGCTATCAGTGATATCTTCCCACTCAACAATGGTGCCTAAATGCTTACCTTCATGGTTTATCCACGGTGTAGCAATTAAGCTAAAAATAAGCCCTGCTAAACGTAACTCTGTTTTATAAGGCTGTTTTAAGTTTTTTAATAGTTCGCGTTGATGGGCTGGGTGCTTATGAAAATCGTCTACACATGTGCCAATTAAATTATCGACAGAAAAACTAGGTAGCACACTTTGCAAGGCCGTTTCACGTGCTTTGAGCATTAACTTAACCTGCTCATTCACAAATATAATATTGAGGTCTTTATCGGCAATCATTACATTGGCTTGGCAAACGGTTAACGCACTTGCTAAGTCCGCAGCCTTTTTAGACTCGCGCTCGAGCTGCTTTTGCGCGGTGATATCACTGGCGTATTTTATCACTTTATAAGGCTTACCGTTTAAATCAAATATCGGGTTGTAAGAGGCTTGAATCCATATTTCTTGCCCTTGTTTACCTATTCGCATGTACTCGCCGGAGTCGTACTCTCCTCGTCCTAACTTGTCCCAAAACTGTTTGTATTCGTTTGTTTTAGCGTATTCTGGGTTCACAAATAATTTATGATGCTGGCCTTTTATTTCGCTAAGTTGATAGCCTAAACCATTTAAAAAATTGTCATTGGCAGTAATAATTGTGCCATCAAGATTAAACTCAATCACCGCCTGAGATTTACTAATTGCCTCAAGTTGGCCTTGTGCTTCAGCGGCCTGCTTTTTTTGTTCGGTAATGTCGGTAGCAAATTTAATTACTTTTAGCACTTGCCCTTGGCTATCAATAATGGGGTTGTAGGTAGCTTGGATCCATACCTCTCGCCCTCCATTAGCAAGGCGTTTAAACTCATTAGAAATAAACTCTCCACCGCGCAAGCGTTGCCAAAAATTTTTATACTCGCTGCTTTGTGCTTCATCTGGTTCAACAAACATAGAGTGGTGCTGCCCTTGCACTTCCTCTAAACGGTATCCCATTGCATTTAAAAAGTTTGAATTAGCCGTAATTATTCTGCCGCTGGGTTCAAACTCAATAACCGCTAATGATTTATTTAATGCATTAACAATTAAGTCATTGCTTGATTCTGACTGCTTCGGATTACTAAACCATCCCATGCCCATCACCACCTTTATGTTTGTTTTTGTTGCTACATAGCGCTGTGGCTATATATCCATTGTTCTTTGTAAATCAACTAACGAGACCATTTTTTCGCCCACGTTTACCAACCCTGCGACATATTCACAATTACTCGAATCAGACAGGCTAGGGACGGGCTTGGCGTTTTGCTCTGCAATGCTGTAAACATCTGACACCGCATCTACTGCGATACCCATTATTTTTGAATCGTTTTCAAAAATAACTTTTACAACAATAACAACCGTTAATGGCCCATATTCAGTGCTTGGCAAGCCAAAACGTAAGCGCAAATCTATTATTGGCACTATGGTGCCGCGAAGGTTTATTACTCCTTTAACAAAATCCGGCGCGTTGGGCAGTACGGTAATTTCTTCCCAACTTCTGATCTCTTGCACGGTTAATATATCTACGCCGTATTCTTCGCCTGCCATAATAAAAGTTAAAAACTGCTTAACGCCTTGCTGTTGACCTAAATCAATTTTGTTATTTAGCTCGCTTTGTTCACTAATCATGAAGCCTCCAGAGGTGTTTTAGAATCTATGATTAGCTCTTGGCTACCTGGTTTTTTAAGCCCTGATAATTTTATTAAGCCGCTAATATCAACAATTAACGATACACGCCCGTCGCCTAAAATAGTTGCTCCAGACACCCCGTCTACCTTTTGATAGTTCGCCTCTAAACTTTTTATTACTACCTGCTGCTGCGAAAGTAAGTCATCAACCAGCAAACCCACTTTTTGGTTGTCGGTTTCAACAACCACCAGCAAAGTTTTGTCTAATGACTCTATGGCGTTTTGATGATTAAAAATTTGATATAGGCGTAAAATAGGGATGTATTCGTCACGCAGCCTTAGTACATCTAAATCTTTACCCACTCGGCTTACTTTAGTGATATCAATCTGTAGTGATTCAACAATAGAAATAAGTGGAATAATATAAGTATGCTGGGCAACTTTAACTAATTGACCATCTAAAATGGCAAGCGTAAGGGGCAGCCTAATTGTAAAGGTAGAGCCAACGCCAGGCGCTGATGAAACCTCAACTGAACCATTTAAAGATTGAATATTGCGCTTAACAACATCCATTCCTACACCACGCCCAGACAAGTCGCTAACCGCATCGGCGGTAGAAAAGCCAGGCATAAAAATAAGCTCGTTAATTTCATCATCTGTTAAATTACAATCAGCGGTGATCAGCTCATTCGTAATGGCTTTTTCTTTAATTTTTTGCGTATTTAAGCCTTGTCCATCGTCCATTATTTCTATCACAATATTGCCGCCTTGATGGAAGGCATTTAAGGTCACCGTGCCCACAGGATCTTTACCAGCGGCAACCCGCTGTTCAATTGTTTCAAGGCCATGGTCGAGGGAATTTCTGACTAGGTGAACCATAGGGTCAGATATTTTTTCCATTACCGTTTTATCTAGCTCGGTTTGCTCGCCTAATAATTTCAACTCCACCTGTTTATTTAGTTTTTGCGCTATATCGCGTACTAAACGCGGAAACCGGCTAAATACAAAGTTAATCGGTAACATACGAATACGCATCACATTTTCTTGCAGATCTCGAGTATTATGCGCCAGTTGTGCCAGGCCTTCTTGTAATGACGTAATGGTTGATTCGCTAATTTCTTGCTCGCTCAACTGATTTAACATGGCTTGTGTTATCACCAGCTCACCGACCATATTTATTAACGAGTCTACTTTGTCTATTCCTACTCTTATTGAGGTAGACTCTGGTGCTGATGTTGGCTTTTTATCGGCTGTGGGTTTGCTTTTAGGTTTATCGGGTGCTTTTTTAGCATTGCTAATAGGCGGTGTTTGGGCTGTGCTATCGCTGCTCTTTTCATCAGCGTTTGCGGTATGAGAAGTGTCTTCATCAAATAACCCGCCACAGAGCTCTATTTTTATATCAGCATCATCTTCTACCCATTCAAACACCTCTTTAATGGCTGCTTTTTTTTCGCTGGTATTTAAAAAAAAGCGCCAGTGTAAGTAGCACTCGTCACTGCTTAAATCTTTGATATCTGGGATATCGTCTAAAAATGCCTGTGTTTCAAGCTCGCCGAGTTCAGCTAATTCGCTGATCATAAATAAAGGCTCGTTACCTGTTTTAAAAAGGTGATGATGCGGCTTGAAATCGATTTGAAAGGTATTTACCTCAGCAGCAGCTGTTACTTCGTTTGCCTCGCTTGGGGCTGAATCGGCTTGCATTTCGAGTACAATTTCAAATTGTTTTTTTAAAGTCGTAGCTTGTGATAAATCAGGCTCTTGCTCTGCTTGCAGCTCACCGAGTAAACCTCGCAAACAATCAACAGCTTTAAGTAATAAATTAACGTGCTCGGTGGTTAGCTCGCGCTCGCCTTGGCGTATTTGATCGAGTAGGGTTTCTAGCACATGGGTAAACTCAGCAACTGAGTTAAAGCCAAAGGTGCCACTGCCCCCTTTAATTGAGTGCGCAGCTCTAAAAATAGTATTTATTGTTTCTAAGTCTTCTTCGCCGGGCTCTAAATTTAATAGCTCGGCCTCCATTGTATCTAGGCCTTCAAAACTTTCTTCAAAGAACACTTCAAAAAATTGACTTAAATCTATACTCACGCCGCACTCCTCAGTTAACGAATGACTTTTTTAAGTACCGCTAGTAACTGATCCGGGTTGAAAGGTTTTACAATCCAGCCTGTTGCGCCAGCTGCTTTACCTTCTACTTTTTTATCTAATCCTGACTCTGTGGTTAGCATAAGTAGCGGCGTAAACTTGTAATCAGGAAGGCCTCTGAGCTCTCTGATAAGCGTAATGCCATCCATAATGGGCATATTTACATCTGAAATTACCGCATCAAAACTTTGCTGCTTAGCAATCGCGAGGGCTTCGCTGCCATCTTTTGCTTCGGTAACATCAAAACCTGCGGTTTTAAGCGTAAAGCTCACCATTTGACGCATTGACGCAGAATCATCAACCGCTAAAATTTTCTTCATATAAACCTCTAACCTTTACTTTCAAGTGTTAAATATTGACTTAAGCCAAGTTGATTAATGGCGTTTTGAAGTGCATCACTGCTGCCTACCCATACAATTTTATGGTGTATGGTAAGTAGGTGTTTTTGTAAGGCACACAAAAGTTGAATTGACGCGGTATCGGCTGAAACAACCTCACTGACATCTAAACAAATATCGTTATTGCTATTGAGTTCTTGTAATAAATCTTGGTGAAGAGTCTCTACTTGCATAATCGCAAGTTCGCTTGGAAGTTTTAGCATTTTTTCAGGACTTTCCCTGTCAATTCAATTCATAACAAAAGCTTAGCCTTAGTTATTAAAATTGCCATAAAAGGCTCAAAAAAATTAATAAAACTTTTAAAAGTGGCGCTAAAAAGCAAAAAAGGAGCCTAAGCTCCTTTTAAAATGCGTGAAAAGTTTAAAACTAGTTTTTATAGTAATCTGCTATTTGTTTAAATTCGCTAATGAGTTGAGCGGTATTAATAAGGGGCACATTTCCTTGTTGGAACTCAGGCTTAAATATGGCTCTTACAGCTCCATTTGCATCAACTAAAGCCACCGAAGCACTATGATCGACCGCGTAGTCTGATTCTTTTGAGTCACTAATAGCATAAATTAGGCCAAGCTCTCTAACCACTGGGAATAGGTTTTTGTGCTCACCCGAAACAGCTAAAAAGTCAGGGTTAAAATAATCAATGTACGCTTTGCGCTTTACAGGCGTATCGCGTTGAGGGTCTACCGACATAAACCAAATTTGCAATGGGTATTCGTTATGTAACTTTTTATACACGCTGTTTAGTTTAGCAAGCGTTAAGGGGCAAATATCTGGACAACTAGTATAGCCTAAAAACACTAAGTTCCACTGCCCCAAAAATTGCGCTTTGGTAACTAACTTACTGTTTTGGTCGTTAAGTGTAAAATCAGAAAGAGGCTTTGCTTGCTCATATACTAAGGCTTGCACATCGGGTGCACTATTTTGCTCTGAGCAAGCGACAAGTAAAAACGAAAAAATTACAACTAAGCTAATCCGTAACTGCTTCATAAAAGGAGCCATTTATCTATAAATAAGATCACGAAGAGTACCATTAAATGCACAATTGAAAAGCGAAATAAGTCCATTGCGGTATCATTATTTGGGGCTAATTTAAGCTTAACCGCTTTATACAAAAAGAGTGCATTGAGCACACATGCGCCTACTAAATAAATACCGCCCGACATACCAATTAAATAAGGTAATACGCATACAAGCGCCAGTAATATGGTGTAAGCCACAACGCAGGTTTTACAAAAGTCGATACCGTGAGTCACTGGCAACATAGGAATTTTAGCGCGTTCGTAATCGCTTTTGCGTGCTATTGCCAGCGCCCAAAAATGCGGTGGGGTCCATGTAAATATAATCATTACAAGTAACCATGGCGCGGCTGCCATTTGATTGGTTTCAGAAACCCAACCCAATAAGGGCGGCATTGCCCCAGCTAAGCCACCAATTACAATGTTTTGCGGTGTAGCACGCTTTAAAAAAGAGGTATAAATAAAAGCATACCCAACTAATGCAAACAACGTAAGCACGGCTGTTAGGGTGTTTGCCCAAAGCATTAGCATTATAAAACCAGCAACCCCTATCACACCTGCAAAGCTTAACGCATGGGTTTTACTAAGCCGGCCTTTGGCTACAGGGCGGTGGCGTGTACGCGCCATTTTTGTATCTATTTCACTATCAACAACATGGTTTATTACCGCCGCAGCGCCAGAGAGCAAGCCAATACCTAGTAAACTAATAAATTGTACTACAATGCCTCGCCCTACATCAGGCGCCAGTGCCAAGCCAACCCAAGCAGTAAGTACCAACATAGCCACTACTTTAAACTTGCTAATAGCTAAGTAATCTTGCAATAAATTATAAGCACGTTGAATAAAAGGGTGTGCGCTAATAACCTGTAGTTCTTTTTTGTCGAGTGTGAGTGCCATAATTATTCCCCTTTATGTGCGTGCTTTTAGGTAGTAACACAACCTAACCATAGTCAATAACAAAATAGCTGCCATTAAATTGTGCGCCAGTGCCACTCCAAGCGGAAAATGCCAATGCACCACCGCAAGTCCCAAACTAATTTGGCAAAGTAGTGCAACGAGCACGCTGACAGTACAGTGTTTTATTTTTGCAGATTGCGCTTGCCTATATATACGCCACATAATTAGCGCCAACACAATACATGTAACTAGCGCCCAAATTCTGTGTAGTAGATGAATAGACATACGTGCCTGCTGCGATAACACTCCGTACTCATAATTACTGTGTTCAAGCGGCAGCTGAAACACACTACTGAGTGAAAATGGCTGCGCATAACTACACAGCGGTAAACCATTACAGTGTGGCGCCGCATAATTTGCTGCAAGCCACCCACCTAAAGCAATTTGAATAACCAACACAGTCAATGCAACTAAGCTCAATGAAAAGTGGCGTTTAGCGCTACTATCTCCGCCCTCTATAGGCTTACTGGTTAAACGCAGATATAAAAGAGTGATTAGCGATAAAATACTAAATCCCCCCAACAAATGGCCCATTACAATGAGCGGTTGCAAGTTCATAGTAACGGTCCACATACCCAGCGCAGCCTGAAACATAACTAACAATAATAAGGCTAGCGGTAATTTAACCGGCGTGTTTGAGTAATGGCGCTTTACAAAAGCCAATACAAATAGCGCTAAAATAAGCAACCCCAGCGCGCCTGCAAAGTAACGGTGGATCATTTCTTTCCACGCTTTGGCGGTTTCAAACATCATATCGGGATAACTTTGGGTAGCCAGTGCGATATCGGCTTCATGCTTTGGTACAGTTAAAAAGCCATAGCAACCGGGCCAATCGGGGCAACCAAGACCTGCGTCACTTAAACGTGTATAAGCACCTAGCCCTACCACCAACAGCGCAAGTAACCCCGTTGCAAGTACCCAGTTTTTATAATTTTTATACATAGGAATCTCCCATTAACAATGCGCTATTAATTAGCTTGAACGAGAATAGTTAAGTAGTTTTTTTAAATCTTTTAATAAACCTTTTTGTACTAAACGGTTTTCTTGAGGCTGCTCTTTAAACGGATATTCAAGCACCACTAAACCCATATGATCGATTAAATATAAGCTAGCGGGCTGCAAATTTTGTTGCGCGTTAAAGGTTTTCCAAGGAATGTTTTTAACTTTTGGCGCCCCCATTACAGCCATATCAACCTTGCCTTGGTTTTTTCCTAGGGCGATATATAAGTTATCAAGCGCATTGAGCTGCTCATTACACGAAGCATTACATTTATTGGAGTAATTAAGCGCAATTGTCCATTGCTTAGGGTTATGTTGCTGCCAGTTTTCAAGCTTTACTTCGTGCTGTAAAAACTCGCCATTATTGGTAATAGCGCTAGGCAACCAGTCTAGTTTTAGCGCACCGTATGCGAGTACTAGCGGTACAGCGCAACATACAACAAACAAAACTAAAGGATTATTTTTCATTGTTAGTCCTCTTTTTACTGGCAAAAATGGCCACCACTACACAGGCTAAGGCTATTAAAAACCATTGCACTGCATACGCTTGGTGCTTTTGCGGACTCATCACCACCGCTTTGTAATGCGGTATAGCTAGCGCATCTCCAGCACCTTGACGATAAGCCATAAAATTAAATAACGATTGATTACTCTGCTCACTTAGCTTTTGTAAATCTATTGATTGAATTCGTTTTTGAAGGTCTTGTTTTGTCGAATTGGTTTGTAAGTTAAAGCTCGTTAGATTTTGCTCTTTTATCTGCGCTTTAAACGTAATATTACGTTTAGGAAGTTGGATGTTCGGTAATTCGCTGCGTGAAATAGGCGCTTTTACCCACCCTAAATTAACGAGTAAAGCATCACTTGCTTGGCTTGGCTTAAATAAAACCAATAAATCGTAACCGACTTGCCCTTGGTAAACTTGGTTATCTAAAAGCCAGTATTGCTGATTTATTATTTTTCCGACAAGCTCAACCACTACACCTGTTTTATTCCACTTTGTAGGCATGGCCTGTAATTGCCCCCAGCTCATTACACCTTGGGTTTGCATTTTAGCTATAGCTGTTAGCTGTTGCTGCTTTTGCTCAGCCCTTGCTAATTGCCAATACCCTAAACGTACACATACCAGCACCACAGCTACCACAACGCAAAGTGCGATAAATGAGCTAAGCTTTTGTTTACGCCTTAAAATTAACTGCATAAAGGGTCAACCCAGTGATTATTAAAATTATTATTGTGCTGCTGTTACTATTTATACTTTTCAACTTGTTTAGAGCGCTATTTATTATGGTGACCGACAAATCTGGCGGTCGGCCTATGTCGCATTTTTTAGGCCGTCGTGTGCTGTTTTCTGTGGTAGTTTTGGTGATGGTGATAGCCGCTGTAAAACTTGGTTTTATAAAGGCTAATCACTCACCATTAACCGTTACAACACATATACAAAAACAAATAAACACAGCCACACCACATCAACAAAATGCCAGTACCAAGCCGCTGCTTGAAACGCAAAATGTTTATCTTTCGTAAAATGGCCTTTTAAAATACGCACAAATACAACAAACAAAATAATGGCGCCAAGGGTCACATGCATGCCATGAAAACCTGTCAGTAAAAAAAATGTATTGCCGTAAATGCCTGCATCTAGTGTTAGATTTAGCTCGTTATAGGCATAAATATATTCTTCTACCTGCAATGCTAAAAAGCACACGCCCAATAAAATGGTTGCTCCCAACATCACTTTTAGCGGTTTACGTTTATTGTTTTCAATAGCTACGTGAGCAAAGTGCAAAGTAACCGAAGACGCTAATAAAATAAGCGTATTAATAAGGGGTAAGCCCTGCCATCCCATAGCTTGCGTGGTTTCACCTGCTGGCGTGGTTAGTAACGGCCATACTGCCTCAAAGGTAGGCCAAAGCACTTCGTTGGTCATCGCATTATTCCCAGCCCCACCTAGCCAAGGCACCGACAGTATGCGGGCGTAAAATAATGCGCCAAAAAAGGCCATAAAAAACATAATTTCAGAGAATATAAACCAGCTCATTCCTTGTCGAAATGAGCGGTCCATTTGCGCTGAATACAAGCCCTGATCAGACTCGCTAATTACATTTTTAAACCAACTAAAAATCATATATAGCAGCACTGCAATGCCTGCATATAGCAGGTACACACCGCTGCCCCCTTCACTTTCTAAATTCATAACTGTTAACGCCGCACCCACTGCAATAAAAAATAACGCCACCGCGCCCACTATGGGCCAAGGGCTTTGCTCGGGTACGTAGTAGTTTTCATAATCTTGATTCATGTTACTTGCTCCTAGTTTTTCACTAGACATGCAGGCTAGTTATTACTTGCTACCAGCTGCTCACTAATATCAAATACGGTGTACGATAAAGTTAGCTCTTCTACGTCGCTCGGCAGAGCAGTATCTACATAAAACAGCAGTTTAAACTCAAGTTCTTCACCCGCTTTTAGCGGTTGTTGATCAAAACAAAAGCACGCTATTTTATGTAAGTACTTAGCCGCCTTTCCAGGCGACACAGAAGGCACCGCTTGCATTACTTTATCGATATCACTGGTGTTTTTTGCGCTAAACATTACCTCACGCATAGCACCCGGTTTCACATCAACACTGTATTCTTTTGACTTAACAATAAACGGCGCACCACTTTGCGCATGGGTTGTAAAGCTCACACCTATCTCTCGGTTTTCAGTGATTTGTGTACTTTGCTTAGCTTGCTCAAGCGACGGCTTGCCATTAAGCCCGGTTATGTCGCAAAACACGTCATATAAGGGCACTAAGGCAAATGCAAAAGCAAACATACCTATACAAATAAGAATTAGGCGCTTTAATAGCGGTGCATGTGTCATTATTTAATTTCCGGCGGTGTAGAAAAAGTATGATACGGCGCAGGAGAGTCTACTTCCCACTCTAAACCTTCAGCACCATCCCATACTTTTGCAGGCACTTTATCGCCCCCTCGGGCACACTTAATTACCACAGCCACAAAGAGTAACTGCGATAAACCAAAGGCAAACCCACCTATGCTTATAATCGCGTTAAAGTCAGCAAACTGCAGAGCGTAATCGGGAATGCGGCGAGGCATACCTGCCAGCCCAACAAAATGCATAGGGAAAAACAGCACATTAACGCTTACCAGCGATAACCAAAAATGCCACTTAGCCAAGGCAATGTTGTACATATTGCCCGTCCATTTAGGCAACCAATAATAAGCGCCTGCCATAATAGAAAATATTGCCCCCGTAACTAACACGTAATGAAAGTGCGCCACCACAAAGTAAGTATCGTGATATTGAAAATCAGCTGGTGTTATAGCCAACATCAACCCCGAAAAGCCCCCCAAGGTAAATAGCACAATAAATGCAATACTAAATAACATGGGTACTTCAAAACTTATAGAACCTCGCCACATAGTGGCCACCCAGTTAAAAACTTTTACTCCTGTTGGCACCGATATCAGCATGGTCGCGTACATAAAAAATAGCTCGCCAGCAACGGGCATACCGGTAGTAAACATATGATGCGCCCACACTATAAAGCTCAGTAATGCGATAGAAGAAGTGGCGTATACCATGGAGGCATAACCAAATAGTTTTTTACGGGAGAACGTAGGCACTATGGTCGAAATAATACCAAAGGCGGGTAAAATCATGATGTACACTTCGGGGTGGCCAAAAAACCAAAATATGTGCTGAAACATTACCGGATCGCCGCCGCCTGCTGCATCAAAAAAGCTGGTTCCAAAGTATTTATCGGTCAATACCATAGTGACCGCTCCGGCCAATACAGGCATAACAGCAATTAATAAAAATGCGGTTATTAGCCATGTCCAAACAAATAATGGTAGCTTCATCCATGTCATGCCTGGGGCACGTAAATTAACGATGGTCACAATAACGTTTATTGCGCCCATAATTGAGCTAATCCCCATAATGTGCACTGCAAACACAAACATTGCGGTGTTGTCGTTACTGTACGTTGTTGAAAGCGGCGCATAGAACGTCCAGCCAAATGCGGGGCCGCCTCCAGGCATTAATAACGAGGCCAATAAAATTAAAAAAGCGAAAGGTAAAATCCAAAAGCTCCAGTTGTTCATTCTGGGCAGTGCCATATCTGGCGCGCCAATCATGAGCGGTACCATCCAGTTAGCAAGCCCCGTAAAGGCCGGCATTACAGCACCAAACACCATAATTAAACCGTGTACTGTGGTCATCTGGTTAAAAAAGTGTGGGTCTACCAATTGTAATCCTGGCTGAAATAACTCAGCCCGAATAACCATGGCCATTGCACCGCCAATTAAAAACATAGTCAGCGAAAAAATTAAGTACATGCTGCCAATATCTTTATGGTTTGTTGTGTATAACCAACGTTTAAAACCTTTGGCTGGGTGATGACCGTGATGAGCGTCATTGGCGTTAGGTTGTTCTACTATGCTACTCATTAGTTCGCCTCCGCATCAAGTGCTGCCTGAATTTCACTAGGTTGGATGACATCACCCGTATCATTACCCCACGCATTACGCTTGTAGGTAATTACTGCCGCAAGCTGCTTTATTGATAACTGTTTAGCAAATGCCTGCATTGCAGTCCCTGGACGACCATGGATCACAACATCTATATGATCTTTTATATCACCTAAAACAATTGGATTGCCTTTTAACGCAGGAAACACGCCCGGTAATCCCATTCCTGTTGGTTGATGACACGCAGCGCAACTTGCCATATACACTTGCTCGCCTAAAGTCATTAACTCTTCTTTAGGCAACGTTTGATCAAGCAAAGCAGCATCGGCTAATGCCGCTTTTTGCTTAGCTTGCTTAGCATCTGCAAGCCATGCGTTAAAGTCCTCTTGCGACTTAGCTTCAACCACCACGGGCATAAAACCATGATCTTTACCGCACAGCTCTGCACACTGTCCTCGGTAAATACCTTCTTCGTTAATGTTGGTCCACGTTTCGTTGATAAACCCCGGATTGGCATCTTTTTTAACGGCAAAATCAGGGACCCACCAAGAGTGGATAACGTCATCTGAGGTCATTAAAAAACGCACCTTTTGATTAATTGGCAGCACTAAAGGTTTATCAACCTCAAGTAAGTAATTAGGGTTTTTATTAACAAGGTTGGCTATTTCGTCTTGAGGGGTAGATAAAATAGAGTAAAACTCTACGTCTTCGCCCATATATTCATAATGCCACTTCCACTGTGACCCTGTAATTTTAATGGTTAAGTCGGCCTTACTGGCATCCTCCATTGCTATGAGGGTTTTAGTGGCAGGGATTGCCATGGCAATTAAAATAACAAACGGAATGGCAGTCCAAAGAATTTCTACTTTGGTACTTTCATGAAATTGGGCAGGGACTGCCCCTTTAGATTTACGGTGATGAATCAGTGCCCAAAACATTATTGCGAACACTATCACCCCAATCACACAACATATTAAAAATATGGTCATGTGTAGCTGATATACATTATTACTTATATCGGTTACGCCCTTGCGCATATTGTATTGGCTATTAGCCAGCACTTGCTGCGGGAACATAATCAACACAAGCCACAAGGTAGAGGTCAGTTTACCCATGTGACGGCTCCTTTGATGCTATTGCGAATGCAAAGCGAAGAGGCATACGGCTTAAACGCCAATTCGTTATTTTTATTTTTTAACCAATCTTATTTTTAATTGGTATCGCTAGGACAACAAAAGGTTTGTGTATATTGTGTGTTCTCATAACTAAAAAGCTGTGAGTTATTGTTAGTCCAGCACATTAATGATTAGCTAAAAAACGTACAACAAGCAAGTTTTAGTATAAAAAACAATCAAGTGATATTTTAAAATTGATTAAATTACGAAGTATTAAATTGTTATTTAACAGCCAAGATACGAGCAAAATTAAGGGATGTAACACGCTTAGGAAGATAGAAGTATGAGTGAAAAAAAGTTTACAGGCTAAATAATTTTAGGCCGCTTTGAGGTAGTGGAAGGTCTTTTTTAAAACAAAAATGCACACTTAACAGTGCGCATTTATAAAAAGTGACTTAAAAATAGTTAAAATTACATCCAGTCAGCATTTCTTATTACGCCAACAGCTAAACCTTCAATATTAAAAGATTCGTTTTCAAGGTCTACTTCTATAGGGGTAAACTCTTCGTTTTCGGCGTGTAATAATACTTTTCGGCCTGCTTTTTCTAAGCGTTTTACAGTTACATCTTCATCTACTCGTGCAACCACAACTTGGCCGTTTTCTGCTGTTTGAGTACGGTGTACGGCAAGTAAGTCGCCATCCATAATACCTATATCTTTCATACTCATACCGTTTACACGCAGTAAAAAGTCTGCGGCGGGTTTAAACATAAGTGGGTCTATTTTACAGTGACTCTCAACATGTTCTTGCGCCAAAATAGGCGAACCTGCTGCAACTCGGCCTATTAATGGCAGACCTAGTTGCTCTGGCTCTTCTTCTTCAACTAATTGAATACCGCGGCTTGCGCCTGGCTTCATTTTAATAACGCCTTTTTTGGCAAGCGCTTTTAAGTGCTCTTCTGCGGCATTGGCACTTTTAAAACCTAATGTTTGTGCAATTTCGGCACGTGTAGGAGGCATACCAGTGTCTTTAATAAAAACTTTTATTAGTTCGAGTATTTGAGCTTGGCGTTTCGTTAATGGTCGCATACAACTGGTTTTCCATACAGTACATTTAACTGTGAGTATATACAGTTAAATAAAAATCGCAAATTTAAATTGCGCTTTAATTAGCTAAACCAAATACACATGTGTACATTTTAGGTAATTATTAAAATTGCATATATAAAATGCTATAAACAAGGTTTTAATTCAAAGGAGTAGTTATGAGTATTTGGTATCAACCCATCACATTAGCGCTTTGCAAACAGTTAGATGAAGGTATAAACGGCCAAGGTACTTTAATGAAAACCATGGGGATAGAAATAACCGAGATAGGGGAAGATTACCTAGTTGCGACTATGCCCGCAATACCTGAGCATCATAACCCAATGGGAATGGTACACGGCGGCGCTAATGTAGTACTTGCCGAAACAGTTGCTAGTTATGCTGCTAATTTTGTTGTTGATTTTACAAAGTTTTACTGTGTAGGGCAGGAAATTAGTGCAAGCCATTTAAAAGCGTCACGCAATGGGACGTTAACAGCAACGGCTCGTGCATTTCATATTGGTAAACGCAGTTCTGTATGGGAGATAAAAATAACCAATAGCCGCAACGAGCTTTGCTGCGTATCAAAAATGACCGCAGCAGTGGTTGAGCGAAAGTAATAGCTTACTTTTCAATAGGGTAAATTGTTATTTCCATACCCGCGCCAATTGCAGATATACGCAATAACGTGTCTGCATGCAGCGCCTGATTAAAACATTTTGGTGACGTACCAGACTCAAAACCAATATCAAAGGTTCTGCGAGAGCAGCTTAGCCATTGCTTAAGCGCGTTACGAGAACACGACTCAATAAGCTCGCACAAGTGGTTAATAGCTTTATCTGGCGTGGTTATGTCACCTGAGGCTTCAATACGCGCAAGTTGACGATATTCGTCTTTGTCATAATGTAAAACCATCGCGTTTTTCTTTAAGTCTGCCACTAGGGCGCTAATATCTTGTTTAGACTCAAGCTCTAGATCTACATTTAAAAATTGAATTTCCGACATTGTCTGCTTTTTACCCTCTTATAGTTTCATCGCAAACTTTAACGCAGTTTTACTTTTATACCAAATCAACTAAGCGGTAAACATGGCTTTATTAATAGAAAATGCCTGTTTAAACGCCATTGGCACCTAATTTGCCTTATAAAACGGGTTAGGCTAGTTACGCTTAATTTTACCGTTTATGTATGAAAGTTATACACACACTGTGTAATTAAACGCTCAGGAGAGAAATTATGGTAGATCATGGCCCGCAAATTAAAAACGACGATCAGTACGATGCGCTTCGCGATGAAGGCATGAGCAAACAAAAAGCCGCACGTATTGCTAATAGTAATACTCATAAAACAGCTGTAAAAGGCGGTAAAGCCTCAAATTATGAGCAACGTACAAAAAAACAGTTATACGATAAAGCAAAAGAGGTAGGCATTAGTGGCCGCTCTAAAATGAGCAAACAAGAGCTAATAAACGCCCTGCGAGAGAATTAAACGCAGCCTCACTGATTTTTATCGCTCCTTTTTATTATTTTTATAAAGTTAGAGTAAGCTTATGAATAACTGCGACAAAATGCCGCAGTAAAAGCATGGACTGCTGTAATACACTAACGCTAAAAATAATAAGAAGCACAAAATGAGAAAACAACTATTTAAGCGCGCTCGAAAACTACATAAGTGGCTAGGCTTTTTACTTGCCTTACAAATTTTAGCTTGGCTTTTAGGTGGCTTAGTAATGAGCGCGATACCACTTGAATACGTGCATGGTAAGCACCTTGCCAAGCGCACACTTACAAACCCATTTACACAAGCAGACTACCTTACATCACTCGATAATATTACGTCACAAGTGGCTAACCCCACTCAAATAATATTTGAGCACTTTTTAACTACTCCGCTTATTACTGTTATTAACAGCACCGAGCAGCAAAGCTTTAGTGGTTTAACGGGCCGCCCCTTTCAGCCGCCCACTAAAATACAAATCACCGCTAATGCGCAAGCTCATTTACTCATCGACGCTAAGCCAATTAGCACAACGCTTTTAAAACAAGGCCCTCGAGAAGTGGGATACAAAACAAATGTGTGGCAAGTACAATTTAACGACACCTTTAATACTACGCTATATTTAAATGCAATTAACGGCAAAGTTATTACCGTTCGCAGCACATTATGGCGCATTTTCGACTTTTTTTGGATGCTGCACATAATGGATTACGACGAGCGAGAAAATTTTAACAACCCGTTACTTATCAGCTTTGCAGCCACCAGCGTGCTATTTTGTTTGTGCGGTATCATTTTATTAATACAAAACGTTAGGCTAAAAAAGCTTACACGTGTTGGTCAATCAAAATAGGGTTGCCGTCTGGGTCGGTAATAATAAAACTTTTATCACCCACAGGCTCAACGCTTATATTAGCGCTTTGAAAATATTCACTGAGCGTATCAACATCTTTAAAGTTTGTAACTGTTTGTGCATGCTGATCCCAACCAGGGTTGAAGGTCAGCATGTTTTTATCAAACATACCCGAGAACAAGCCAATCAAATGCTCACCGTTTTGCATTACTAGCCAGTTTTGCTCTACCTCGCCTGCTAACTCACTAAAACCCAGCTTTTCATAAAACGCTTTAGAGGCCCTAATATCTTTAACCGTTAAACTTATTGAAAAAGCACCTAGCATGGTCATCTCCTCGCTATTTTTTATATCATTATAGAGTGTACTAAGCATTGCGGATTAAAATTTGCTCAGGGTTTATCTTTTAGCAGCAAAACTTTAGACTAGCGCCTCCTGTAGTTCACGTATGTGATGGATATGCTTAAATTTATTTTGGCCTTTGTGGCTTGTTGTATTTGTTTTTCGGCATCAAGTGAAGAATTTACCCGCTTTTCAACGGCTAAAAGGCACTTAATTAAAACCCTGCCCGATAACGCTAAAAGCCTTTACTGCGGCTGCGACATTAAAAAACAGGGTAAAAAGCTAATCCCCGATCCTAGCAACTGTGGCTACATTCCGCGTAATACATTAACTTCCTCTGGCAAAGTTAATGTACGTGCATTGCGTATAGAGTGGGAGCATATAGTGCCCGCGTGGGAGTTTGGCCATCAGCTACAATGCTGGCAAAACGGTGGGCGTAAAAACTGCCGTAAGGTCAGTGCCAAATTTAGAAAAATGGAAGCCGACATAAACAATTTAGCTCCCGCTATTGGCGAAATTAACGCAGACCGCTCTAATTATCGCTTTGGTATGCTTAGCGAAAACGCCACACAATATGGCCGCTGCGAAGTAAAAGTTAACTTTAAACAACGCGTAGTAGAGCCACCATTTTATGCCCGTAAACGCATTGCCGACACCTACGCTTATATGCAAAAAACATACGGTTTAAAAATATCAGACAAACAACAAAAGCTATTTGATGCGTGGCAAAGGCAAGCGTTTGCGAATAAAAGTAGTACAAGCAAGCTCTAAAAAAGCCAGGTTTGTACACTCATTTACATAAATCAGGGCCAAATACGTTGAATAAATAAGCGGGTGTTGTAGTATTTTAAACAACTTATTTACAAAAAGTAGTTTTGTATGTTTAAAAATAATAAAGCATCACTCGCTATTGCTGTTGCACTTTCAGGCCTAACACTTGCAGGCTGTGGCGGTGGTAGCAGCATGAATGAAACGCCAGACCCAGTCATTACACCTCCTACAAGCACAGCCCCAACATGGACGGCAGGTGTATTTGAGCCATCGGATGAGTTAAAAAACTTTTGCGAAACACCCCGCACTGGCAACGACCCGTTTAATAATAACGAGCCTTACCCAGACCAAGCAGGCTCAGCACTTTACGAAAAGCTTTGGCTTCGCTCGTGGAGTGACGAAACCTACCTTTGGTATGATGAAATTGCCGATAACGACCCTGAGTCATTCAATACAGTAGCGGAGTACTTTGCGCAGCTAAAAACCGAAGAACTAACCGACTCAGGTGCTAAAAAAGATAACTTTCATTTTTCTGAGCCTTCTGAGGACTTCTTTCAAGAAGCACAATCGGGTGTTACCTCAGGTTATGGCATAAATTGGGCATTTATAGGCGACTCAGCCGATAGAATTTTGCGTGTTGCTTACCTGGAGGATGACTCACCAGCAAGCCAAATTGGCTTTCAACGAGGTGATACCGTACTTGAAGTTGATGGCGTAAGTATAAACACCAATACTCAAGCAGGTATAGATACCCTAAACGAAGGTTTATTTAGCCCAACTAATGGTGACTCGCACACTATCGTTGTGCGCAGTAACGATGGCGCTGAAAAAACCTTTAACGTCACCGCTGGTAACATAGAGCAAACGCCGGTACAAAACGTAAAAACCATTACCACAGCAAATGGTACTAGCGTAGGGTACATGCAGTTTAATAGCCATATAGGCATTGCCCAAGAAGGCTTAATAGCTGCGGTTAATAAATTTAAAACCGATAATGTAGAAGAGCTTGTTATCGACTTTAGATACAATGGAGGCGGTTTATTAGCGCTTTCTTCGCAGCTGGCTTACATGGTGGCGGGCAGTGCCAACATTCAAAACCGGATTTATTACCAAACCCAGCAAAACGATAAACAACCGGTAGAATCGCCTTTTCCGTTTATAGATGAAGAAATTGATTACTCAACTTTTTTTAGCACTGGTGAAAGCCTCCCTGATTTAAACCTATCTAAAGTGTATGTGCTTAGTACATCGGGTACTTGTTCGGCATCAGAAGCTTTTATTAACGGTTTAAAAGGTATAGACGCAGAAGTTGTACTCATTGGCGACACAACCTGCGGTAAACCATACGGTTTTACCCCTACGCATAACTGCGGCACCACTTATTACACCATTCAATTTAGCGGTATTAACAGTAAAGGGTTTGGTGAATATGCAGCAGGCTTTACGCCTACCGCTTCACCGCAGTTTGATGCTGATGTAAAAGGTTGTGTAGTTAGTGATGACTTTGACAGCCCATTAGGCGACCCAAGCGAAGGGATACTCTCTACTGCGCTTTATCATATAGATAATAACGGCACATGCCCTGTTAGCACCGCTTCTGCGAGCATTAAAACGCAAGCACAAAGCGCTGCTGGCGATAGCAAGCAACTATTACCTTTAAACGCACCTAATGACTTTAACCGTGGCAATATGGACTTAACCTGGCCTACGTTAAATAAGGACAAGTAATGACAAAGCTCGTGGCAATATTAACCTTATTGTTTATTGGAGGCTGTAACAGTATGAGTAATGCCACTGCTAAGCCTGCGCTACTTACCGAGGTAAACCCAGGCGTTATAGCCACACTGCAGCAAGCGATTATAAAAGCGAAGGGCGGCACACTAGTTACACTTGCCGACACCGTTTTTACTAAACGCAGCGAGCTGTTACTAAGCCATGGTACAAATAAAGATCCAAATGGCATGCCCATAATGGGCGCGCATAATATAAAGTCTGAAAAATTTGTTTTACAAATAATCGGCGAGCAGTGCGTGCTTTATTATCCTAAAAAAGATATGGCTATTGAACTTAAAAACGTAAGTTGTAAAGCGCAATAAAATACTATTAAAAAGACACACAGCATTAATGCTGTGTGTCTTTATCATTTTTCACTTGGTTTATAAGTCTTGATGCGGGCCAAACACTTCGTAATAAATATGCTCGTTTTTAACGCCTAGCGCCAGTAACTGGCTTTTCACAAACGCCATAAACCCAGCCGGGCCACATAAGTAAAAATTGCCATTTGTAAGAGGTAACTGTGCTTTTATGGCTGTTAAGTCCATTAATCCTGTAAAATCAGCCCCTTCAGTACTTTGATTAAACCACGTCATAGTTTGCAAACAGTTATAACCCGTACTTAATTCATTTAAATACTGTGAAAACGAGTGTTGCTGAGTATTTTCGCACGCATGTAAATACATAATGTCTTGATTAGAGTTATCACTTAATAGCGTTTCGAGCATCGCAAGCATGGGCGTTTGTCCAACACCTGCTGAAATAAGTACCGTAGGTTGAGTACTATTTCGTAAAAAGAAATCTCCTGCAGGCGGGTATAGCTCAACTATGTCACCTTGAGCTAATGAGTGTAAATAATTAGACACCATGCCAGGCTTTGGTTGTAGCTCTTTTTTAACGCTAATACGGTAGTTTGTACCGTTACTTTTTTGCGAAATAGAATACTGGCGAATTTCTTCATATTCAACGCCCTCTGGTTTAACTTTTATGCCTAAATATTGACCAGGTTTATGAGTAATAACCGCTTTGCCATCTACAGGTGTGAGTGTAAAGCTTGTTACTAGCTCAGATTCAATCTGCTTATTGGTTATTTCAAATTGACGAGTACCCGCCCAACCACCCAGAGTGTTTTTACTATGCTCATACAATGCTGCCTCTTCGGTAATACAAATATCGGCAAGCAAAGCGTAAGCTTCACGCCAAGCGTATTCTACATCCGGCGTAAACTGCTCTGGTATTAACTCTTTTAAGGTGCCAATTAAATGAGCACCAACAATGGGATAGTGCTCTGGTAAAATATTTAAACTGGTGTGCTTATGATTAATGCGCGCTAATGCCTCTTTTAACACCGCTAAGTTATCAATATTTTGGGCATATGCCGCTAAGGCGTTAAACAAAGCAAATTGCTGACGCCCAGAGCTTTGATTCGCCATATTAAAAATATTTTTAAGCTCTGGGTTATGGCTAAACAAACGCTTATAAAAATGATCGGTAACAACCGTGCCGGCTTGCGCTAATAACGGAACGGTGCTTTTAACAATCTCAATGGTTTTATCAGATAACATAATGTATTCCTATAGGTAAACTAACCACAACGCCCATCAACACGACGCCGTGTTAAGATAGGTGTGCAGTAAATTAAAAATAATAAAAAAGCCACTAACCACAGCAAAGCACTTATCTGCCAAGCAAAGTGTGACCCAATGATTAAGGGAAGTATTGAGCGAGTAATAGCTGCCACCAGCACAAGAGCAAAAGCAACAGATATATACTTAGGGGTGCTAAGCGTACGCCCTGTATGACCAAGCGAT
Source organism: Pseudoalteromonas sp. MM1 (assembly GCF_030296835.1). Classification (NCBI taxonomy): domain Bacteria; kingdom Pseudomonadati; phylum Pseudomonadota; class Gammaproteobacteria; order Alteromonadales; family Pseudoalteromonadaceae; genus Pseudoalteromonas; species Pseudoalteromonas sp. MM1. The sequence goes on from NZ_AP027922.1 coordinate 3,487,654, forward strand.
ACACGGGTCATCATGGCTAAAATCATCATCCCTATTGTGCCAATAGTGATAAAGTGGAGCGCATCTTTGAAGGGTATTACGTTTGTGTAAAAGCTAAATGCAATCATCATTAAGCCAACACCTAACGCAAAATAAGAAAAATGCAAAGACCATAATAAAGGGACTTTTAGCACTTTTGCATTCCACCAAAGCTTTGCTCGAATTAAGTGAAGCGCAGCAACTATTGCAACAATTAATGCAGGACTAATTGAGCTTAAAAATAACTTGCTGATAAAAAACAAAGTAATTGCCAGTATTGATAAATACAGCAGTGCTTTATCAATTTTAGGAGTGCGTACTTGCTCGCTAAGCAATAAACCTTTAGCAGTAAAAAAGGGGAGTACCCTTGCTGCAACAATACCAACCAGTAAGCTAATCACGAGTACCGCGGTGTCAACCACAGCCAAAGCAAGCTTCATGTTGTTATTTAAAACAAGTAGTAAATAAAGTGTATTGAGGGCGCACAACACACCTAAAATAGCTAAAAACTGATAGTTATTTTTACTGCGTGCTTTTAATAGCATATTAGCCAGCGCAGTAATTGCACCTATCCACCATGCTAGCTGCAACACAATAACAGCCAATAAATTAATATTGCCAACATCGGGCAGCACAATAAAAAAAGCTAAACGAGCACTTACCCATATTAAAGTAAGTAGCATAAGTGCTTTGCCACTTATACTCGGTATGCCCGTCCATGTTTGCGCTGCCGTAAGTAAAAAGCCCACGACAACAACCCCCGTAAAGCCAAACAGCATTTCGTGTGCGTGCCAAAGTGTAGCTGGTATTGTTAAATGCCAATTAGCATGGCCTGTTAAAATAAGTAACCAATAACCTATTGATAAAAATGCCAGCAAACCGCCTGCTAAAAAGTAAGGTCTAAATGCAAGCATCCATAACGGCCATTTAGTTACTTGATAAATAGCTATGCGCGCCGGCACTGGCTCTGTTAAGTTTAGTGGGCGCATTAGCGTACTTCCTGCCCTAAACCATGCTGAGCAACACAACGCAGTACATAACTAACTTTCAAAATAGCTGCCACTACAATAGTGCCAATATGCGCTGATATTTGTACCTGCATCGAAAAGTACTCTGCATAGGGGTAGCTAATTAAAATGCTCACAACCATACAAACAGCGCTCAACCCTAGTACGGCATTAGCAGTAAATAAAAGCGATTCAAAAAATGAGCCCAACTCAACATTGTTGTTTACATTTTTTAGCGTAAGTGTATTCATAACCACCTCAGTAACCATTAACGTTACTTAGCTATTACACATACTGTGCCAACAAAATAAAACTTTATTATTCAGCAAGTTAAATATAACCACTTTACAAAATGAGTCTTTATGACCTATTCTATTTTAAATCATAAAAACACATATGGGTCATTTTGACATGAACCAACAATTCAACCTCACCCAAGTAGCTTTAGAGCTTGCCCAAAGCACCCTGCACGAGCACAGCTTTGATCAATTACTGGCAACGGTTGAGCGTGTAATACCTAGTGATGCCAGTGCATTACTTGTCGTGCAGGGCGAGAAACTTAAACCCTTAGCCATTAAAGGTCTGATGCCCGACAGCCTTGGTAGGCGCTTTAAAATAGCAGAGCACCCACGATTAGCGGCCATTTGTAGTGCAAGCCACGCATTACAGTTTGCACACGACTGCCCCCTGCCCGACCCATACGACGGCCTACTACTGGCTAGAACAGGCGATATTCCCGTACATGCCTGTTTAGGCTTACCCCTTTATGATAAAAGCACTTTACTAGGCGTACTTACGTTCGATAGTCTTAACGCACATGCGTTTAACAGTATCAACGCAGATACACTAAACACCTTGCAAACCCTGTGCAGTGCACATTTTAAAACAGCCCTAGAGCTTGCCCATTACAAACACCATGCGCAGCACTCAAGTGCACTTGTGCAAGCACTAACGCAAGATGCACTTACTCGAGATGGCGGTGAAATAATTGGCCAAAGCCCACTTATGCAAACGCTTAAAAATGAAATAAAACTTGTTGCAGCCTCTAACTTTAGTGTATTGGTTTTAGGAGAGACGGGCGTAGGAAAAGAGCTAGTAGCGCGTAATATTCACTTAAATTCTGCACGTAAAGAGCAGCCACTCATTCATTTAAATTGTGCATCGCTTCCCGAAAACCTTGCAGAGAGTGAGTTTTTTGGCCATGCCAAAGGCTCTTTTACTGGCGCACAAAATGCTCGCCAAGGTAAGTTTCAGCTAGCTGACGGCGGCACGTTATTTTTAGACGAAATTGGCGAGCTACCATTGGCTATGCAAAGCAAATTATTGCGTGTGTTGCAAAGCGGTGAAATACAAACAGTAGGAGAAGACACGCCAAAGTATGTGGATGTAAGGGTAATAGCAGCTACTAATCGTGATTTAAAACATGAGGTAGCGCAAGGTCGATTCAGAGCCGACTTATACCACCGGCTAAGTGTTTACCCTATTACCGTGCCGCCACTTAATAAACGTGAGCACGACATAACCCTACTTGCTGGTTATTTTATTGAGCAAACAGCCCGTAAATTAGGTATTAAACAATTAAAGCTAAGCACTGAAGCGCAAGCATTGCTCAACCAATACAATTGGCCTGGTAATGTACGCGAGCTTGAACATGTTATTAGCCGCAGCGCATTAAAGGCTAAGCAAAGCCAATGGCAAAACCCTATAGTTACGATTACAAGCGAGCACTGCGATTTAACCCCACAGCTAAATAATACAGTGCAAGTTAACACGCAAAACACCATTCACACTAGCTATAACCAGCCATTAAAGCAGGCCGTTGAATCTTTACAATTTACAGTTATAACAGAGCAACTAAAACAGCATAATTATAACTGGGCAGCAACTGCGCGAGTGCTGGAACTCGATAGAGCAAACCTTGTACGCCTTGCTAAGCGTTTAGGTATTGAGGTTAAAAAAACTATTTAAGGGTTTGAGGCTTATTAAAGTGCGCTTTTAATAAGCCTGCAAATGCTTGTACTTTCGCGGTGCGATGCACTAAATGGTGTGTTACAAGCCAAACATCGGTGGGCCAACTCAGTTCACTATGTAAAATAGGCACTAAATCATTATATTGGGCTGCTACCCCATGTTGTAAACCGCCTATACCTAAGCCTTTAATTATGGCCCGTGTTGCTTCGGAGGTTTCTGAAACTCGTAACTTTATTTGCTGCGCCGGAATATGTTTATCGGCCCACTCAAAATAAGGAACGCGTGCATTAAAGCCCGCTACACCCGATACAAAGTTATGATGCTGTAAGTCACTCAATGTTTTAGGCATACCATACTTATTAATGTAGCGTTTATTGGCGTACAAGCTCGATGTAAGTTTAGCTAAATGCTGAGCTATATAATCCCCTTCATCTGGCCTTGGCCCTGCGCGCACTGCAATATGTGCTTGCCCATGATCTAGCCTTAACCGCTTTTGTTCTAAAATAACTTCTAGCTGTACTTGAGGGTGTAAAGCCTGAAACTTTTCGCAAACATCGCCCAGTACATCCATAAACCCACTTACTGTGGTAAGTAATAAGCTTCCGCGTAACGTACTGTCGGCAGCGGCAATATCGTTATGTAATTGCTCAAGTGATGAATCTATAGTTTGTGCTGCAGTAAATAATTTAGCGCCTATTTCAGTTACTTTATAACCCCGGGCATGGCGATGAAATAAACGTGTATCTAAGTTTTTTTCAAGGCTATTAATACGTCGAAGTACTGTGCTGTGGTGCACATTTAAAACCTCAGCGGCAGCCGTTAGCGTACCAAGCTTTGCAACTTCAAACGCTACTTTTACATCTTGCCAATCATCAAACTTTATTGCCATGCTACCCGCCTTCTATTAATGTGCATATACGCACATAAGTGTTGCGTTTATTCGTGTTTTCTACAAGCAAAAATTTGCTACATTAGTTACGTCATCAAAAACTTTAAAAGGCCAGTATCATGTCAGCACCTAAAATTATTGCGCTCGCGGGTAGCTTGCGTACACAAAGCTTTAATCAAAAACTAATTAACGAAGCAGCGCGCTTTGCTATGCAAACCGGTGCCGAAGTAGAAATAATTACACTCGCCGAGTTAAATTTGCCGTTATTTAGCGAGGATATTGAAGCGCAAGGCACACCAGCCGACGCCCAGCTTTTAAAAGATAAGTTACGCGCTGCTGATGGTATCTTACTGGCAAGCCCTGAGTACAACGGCTCAATTACTGCGGCGCTTAAAAATGCAATTGATTGGGCATCACGTACTGAGCAAGGTGCTGTGCCTGCATTTCGCAATAAAGTAGTGGCGTTATTTGCTACATCACCTGGTGGGCTTGGTGGCCTGCGCGGCTTAAACCATGTACGCGATATTTTAAGTGGTATTGGCTCGTTAGTACTTGCCGATCAGCTCGCTATCCCATCAGCATTCACAGTATTTGACGAAGATGGAAAAATTAGTGACCCAGCCACTGCAGAAAAAGTTAGCGTATTAACGCAGCAGCTCGTTTCTGTTGCTAGTAAATTAAGCTAATTTTTACGACTTTATCGCTGCTAATTTAGCAGCGATAAAATCGGTGTGCGCTACATATAAAAGTCCAGCCACTTTACGTATTACATACTCTTCTTGGGGATCTATCTCTCCATCGGCATACGCCAATCGCCATAATAGCTCAATTATTTCAATGCGCTGTGCCGCACTGCAGTGATCGTTAATCTGCTTAGAAAATTGAAAGTAATCAATAGCCCCATCTAAACTGCTTGCAGCATTGGTCGTGAGCTCTTCAACTTCTGAATCTGTCAAATTAAAGTATTTTTTTAAGGTTACAGTCAGGGTGTGTTGTTCATTATGGTCAAGCTTTGTATCAGCACGCATTACTTCAATAAGCAGCGCAGCAACCGCTGTTTTTAAATCATGCTGCTCTATGCTTGGCTGTTGCTCGTCAAAAGCGGCAAACAGTTGTTTTATTTGTTTGAACATCACATATTCTCTTTTTGGGTGTTAGACTTAACTTAAATACATCGTGCTTAATATTTTATTAATGGGTATTAAGTTCGCAAATTAAAGGATACATTTTTATGAAAGGCTTATACACACCGCATTTAGTTGTTGGCGCTGCATTGCTAGCCTTTTCTGGTATAGGGACCGCCTTTGCAGAAGTGGGCGAAAAAGAAAAATCATACGACTTTGACAATAAAGTGCATTATTACCAAACAAAAATTGGCGAAGACAACTATAAAATAGAAATACAATCAGACGATTACAAACACTTTGCTAATCAAAGTATGTTTTTACTGCGCCACGCAGACAGGCTATGCCGCGGCAGAACCTTTATGTTAAAAGTGCTTGAAGGCGTGCAAGAGTACGAACGCTTTCCTACTAAACCACGCGCTTATCAACCACCATTAAACGTTTTACTACAATGTGACGCACCCGAAAAAAAAGAAAAATAGTTTATTTTTCGTAGCCCCAAGGCGCAGCGGGTGGAGTAATTGGTTTAGTTAAATCAAAATCCACCTTAAACTCACGCCCTTGGCGAATTAGCCTATAAGTAAATACCTCAGGGTAAATATACATTTGCCATGTATTACCTGCCGACTGTGCAATACCTTGCTCTACAAATAATTCTTTAGAGTATTGATCTGCCGGAAAAGACTGCATTTGTGCAAAACCCGCATCAAGGGTGTGACCGCCATACATAGTTGAGGTATCGTCGCTACCATCTTTATGGCGATGATCGTGCTTTAAGCTCAAACCGCTGCCCGTTTTAGTAATGATCCATGTACGTGATGCATCATCTCCTACATGAAATGGGACTTGCAGCTCGCTATCGGTACATTTACGTACATGCATGATTAGTTTTTTATTATCAAATGAGCTTGGACCTTTTGCGTTATCTATACTTACTTTACCCTCAAACGCTTTGCCACAATGCGCGGCAATATTATTAAAAAACGCATCATGCGTTGGTATAGATACCAAAGGCGCAGGGCGTGCGATAGCCGCTGATGAGGCAAGTAATAACGTTGCTGCCGTTAATAATTTCATAAAGTACTCTTATAATAGTTTTTTAATACCATAGCGGTTTAAGCTAAAAATGGGAAATAGCTGCGACAAGTGGCTTTTCTGATCTATTTTTCATTAATGTTAAAAGTGAATGATGGAAGTCTTGAAAAATCACCTCACCCCATATTCGCGAGTAAACACCAAAATTTGTATTATCTTGCACGGTCGTTTTTAAAGTTAAAATGGTATTGCCGCTTTTATCTTCACTTAACTCATACCCACCGTAAAGAGGTGAAAAGTATTCGCCGCCTAGCTTTACGTGTTTATCGAGTGCATTATCGGGAATAGCATCAGGGTCTATCTCAAATCTATAAAGCATCTGTTTATTTGGCTGCCAATCCGTAATCACTTCTTTAAATGTAACTCCTTTTTGCCATTTACTCGTCCTAACTGCCCCAACACCCGTAGCATTCATATTTGCCTCTAAGGGTTTAGGTACACCTATCAACTGGGTAAGCGAAAATGGCAATTCTTGTGGCGCTATCGTGCATACATTAGCAAGCTGCTGCCATACACGATTTATAGGCGCTTCAATAATTATAGAATTAGTGACTTCGTACGTTTTTGATAAGTGTAAATAATTTACCTCAATAGGTGAGAGCAACACAGGAAGCAAAGCTATTGAAAGTAAAGAACGGTTAGCGTTTTTTGTTTTACGGTTTTTAATAAAGCCTGCCAGTAAACCGCCAATACTTGCAAAGAGCATAAAAGCAGGCAAAGCCATTGCCACACAAATACTGCCTTCCAGCAGTGTAATAACGCTTACAAGTAAAAAAACAAAAATTGGCTGCCAAGCAATTGTCACCATTTGCCTTTTAGTTAATGTTTTTGAGCTTTTAAATTCAAAATGAATACGAATATAGCCAATTGCAACGGGCACTAAAAACATAAAGGAAATAGACACAAGGCTACTTAAATTGTATGTATCAAGTAGATCTACAAACAGCCGCATAAATATGCCGTAAAGCGTACCGAGTAAAATACCTATTGATTTAGGAGATTGAATTTGCATTGTATTTCTTGTTATTTGAGTAACCATTGAACCTAGCAGATACGCTATTTCAGTTCAATTAAAATACACATGCCACTACTTAGACTAAAGGATAACAGCCCTACTTTTATAATGCTTCATCTAATTAGAACAAGCAGAAAAAACATAAGCACTTGATTTAAAATAAAATAAAGTTAAGTTCATTTTCTTGCTGAGAAATTCAACTCGCAGGTTTAGCGTTAAATAACGCCATACACGACCTTTTGCCTATACATTCCTGAGTAAAAGCTGATCTACCCTGCTCCTTCACTATTCATTTGCTTTAACAAAAGCCGTATTAATAAATAAGCAACGAGTAACAGGAGGGACTATGTCAGTAACCCCAAAGGGTAACGAGCCAGAAAAAACAAGCGCACCGCACGTAGATGATGCCAACAGCTATCAAAATAAGCATAAACCAAGTTCAGAGTTTAATACCCGCGACGAATACCTAGAACACGAGCTGCAAATTATGCAGCCTAAACGCTGGCGGCCTAATTTACCATTTAGAGACTACCGTTTTGAATTTGAAGACACAATTCCAGCCATGGCGGGCACCATTGGTAAAGTCGTTATGGTAGGTGCTATTGCCGCTACTTTTGCAGCGCCACTGGGTTTAAGCGATGCGTTTGTGTTAGAAAACGTACGCTATGAATTACTCATTGTTTCTATTTTTATTATTTTGTTTTCGGGCTTTATTTTACCCACGGCTAACTTAGCCGGTACTCATGGCCCACTTATTCCTCTTATTCCTATTGTGGTTGCTGCTGGCGGCCACCCTATGGCGTTTGGCTTACTTATTGGTGCCTTTGGCTTTATTTTAGCGATAACCAAAGGAGGGAGTTTGCTGGCACGCTTAACCAGTAAAGGTGTGTGCGGGGGCTTACTCATATACTTAGGCTTTATTGGGACTATTTCGCAAGTTAAAAAGCTGTTTTCATGGGCTGAGGCCATTGATATGGCGCACATTGCATTTATTGTTATTTTGGCCACCATTTTATTGTATGCGTTACTGGAGCATTTTAAAAAGCGCTGGCTTGCTGTGCCGCTTAGCTGCCTTATTGGCGGTGTGGTTGCATTTGCACTCGGTGCCCCATTTGAATTTAATACTGCACCGGGCTTACCAAATATGAACCCAGCTTATTGGTGGGGCGAAAACACGGGTTGGATGCTGGGCCTACCAACGCTTGAAAGCTTTGTGGTTGTGCTGCCGTTTGCGGTATTAGCTGTCGCTATGTGGTCACCGGATTTTTTAGGGCATCAAGTTTTTCAAAAAATTAGTTACCCACAACGTACTGAAAAAGTACAAATGAACATAGACGACACCATGCTAAGCGCATCAGTTAGACAAACCTTTGGCTCACTTGCTGGTGGTGCTAACTTTACCTCATCATGGGGGACTTACATTGTACCTGCTGCTATTGCTAAACGTCCTATTCCAGCGGGCGCCATTTTAACAGCCGTATTTTGTATTATTGCGGGTTTATGGGGTTACCCAATGGATTTAGCCATTTGGCAACCCGTGCTTTGCGTTGCGCTTATTGTAGGTGTGTTTATTCCGCTGCTTGAGGCGGGTATGGAAATGACACGCGAAGGTAAAACAACGCAATCGGCCGCAATTGTCGTATTTGCGTCAAGCTTGGTTAACCCTGCTTTTGGTTGGTCACTAACTATGCTGCTTGATAACTTAGGCTTAATTGGTTGTAAAGAGCGCAGTGCTAATTTAACTAAAATGAGCCGCTGGGTTATTCCGCTAATTATGTTTGTTATTTTAACTACCGTTATGGCTATTGTTGGTATGCTGCCAGGTATACCTGCGCTAATGGCTGATTTTAGACATTAATATTAGGATATAAAAAAGCGCGGCTGATATACTCAGCCGCGCTTTGTTTTCATATGTAATTAATTGCTTTTCGTTACTGCCAAGGGCGCTCAGCAGCAAGTTGTTTTTCAAACGCATCAATTTGTGGATTTAGCGTTTCGGTCACACCAATAAAATCTAAGCCACTTAATAAACGCTCTTTTACGTCTTTACGAATATCAAAACTAATTGGCGCAAACTTATCGCTTGTTAGTGTTTGGTTTTCAAGATCGATTTGAATGTTTATATCGTCGTGTTGCTCACTAAGTACAAACAATTGCTCAAGCGTATCAGCCGGTAGCGCAATGGCTAGCATTTGGTTGTTGCCACAGTTATTAAAGAAAATATCAGCAAAGCTTTCTGCTAAAATTACTTCAAAACCATATTGCTTAAGTGCCCAAGGTGCATGCTCACGTGATGAGCCACAACCAAAGTTGTCGCGGGTTAATAATATTTGCGCGCCTTGGTAGCATGGGCGGTTTAAAATAAAATCAGGATTTGGTTCGCCGTTTTCTAGGTAACGCCAATCGTAAAACAGTGCTGCATCAAAGCCATCACGGCTAGTAGATGTTAAAAACTGCTTAGGAATGATTTGGTCAGTATCTACATTGTTTTTATCAAGTGGGGCCATTAAGCCACTAAAAAATACGCTCATTAGGCTTCTCCTCTTATATCAACAAAGTGACCATGTATAGCAGCAGCGGCTGCCATTGCAGGGCTCACTAAGTGCGTACGCCCGCCACGGCCTTGGCGGCCTTCAAAGTTACGGTTAGACGTAGATGCACAGCGTTTGCCCGCTTCTAAGCGGTCGTCGTTCATCGCTAAACACATAGAGCAACCCGGCTCGCGCCACTCAAAACCTGCCGCTTTAAAAATATCGGCTAAGCCTTCGTCTTCTGCTTGCTTTTTAACAAGGCCAGAACCCGGTACGATTAGCGCTTCTATGCCAGCCACTACCTGTTTGCCTTCAACAATTTTTGCCGCGGCACGTAAATCTTCAATACGGCTATTAGTACACGAACCAATAAAGACTGTATCAACTTTAGCGCTTGATAATTTATCGCCGGCTTTTAAGTCCATGTATTTAAGAGCACTGCGTATAGCGTCGGCTTTAATTAAATCAGGTTCTTGATCAGGGTCGGGTATGCATTCATCAACGCCAATGACTTGCTCAGGGCTTGTGCCCCAGGTAATTTGCGGCTGAATGTCGTCGGCTTCAAGCTCAACACTTAAGTCAAACTCAGCGCCTTCATCTGATTTTAACGTTTCCCAGTATTCAACTGCGGCGTCAAAATCAGCGCCTTTAGGTGCAAATGGGCGACCTTTTAAGTAATCATACGTAATTTGATCTGGCGCTATTAAACCTGCTTTTGCACCCATTTCAATACTCATGTTACATAGCGTCATACGGGCTTCCATTGAAAGTGCTTCAATGCCTTCACCACAAAATTCGGCAACATAACCTGTGCCGCCAGCTGTACCTAACTTACCAATAACCGCCATAATTAAATCTTTAGAGGTTACCGTTGGGCGAAGCACGCCGTTAATTTGAATTTTTAACGACTTTGCCTTTTTTTGCTGTAGCGTTTGCGTTGCTAATACGTGCTCCACCTCAGACGTACCAATACCATGCGCTAATGCGCCAAACGCGCCATGCGTAGAGGTATGGCTATCGCCACATACAATGGTAGTGCCAGGCAAGGTAATACCTTGTTCAGGCCCCATTACATGCACAATACCTTGGTTAATTGAGTTTAAATCGTAAAGTACAATGCTAAACTCTTTACAGTTTGCATCTAGCGCCATTAACTGGTTTTTAGAGACTTCACTTGCGGCATCAAGTGATCGGCTTTTAGTCGATACGTTATGATCCATCGTTGCAAAGGTTTTTTCTGGGCAACGTACTTTACGGTTTTTTTCACGTAAGCCTGCAAAGGCCTGCGGTGATGTAACCTCATGCACTAAATGGCGGTCAATATAAAGTAAATCAGTTTGCTCGTTTATGCTGGCAACCGTATGTGCTTGCCAAATTTTGTCGTATAACGTTTGGGCCACTTGCTAATTCCCTACTCTGTTAAGTCGCAGCATAACGGTGCTGCGCCTTTAATAATTAAATACGTGAAACGATGGCGGCTGCCACATCACTTGTGCTGTATCCACCTTGTGGGTAGATATCTGGCGTACCAACACCTGCTTCAACGGCTTCGGCTACGGCTTTTTCAATGGTGCGTGCTGCTTCGTCTTGCCCTAATGAGTAACGTAGCATAAGTGCGGCACTTAAAATTTGTGCAATCGGGTTTGCAACGCCTTTACCAGCAATATCAGGAGCGGAGCCACCAGCAGGTTCATACAAACCAAAGCCCGATTGATTTAAGCTGGCCGAAGGTAATAAGCCCATAGAGCCTGTGATCATGGCGCACTCATCTGACAAAATATCACCAAATAAGTTATCGCAAAGTAGTACGTCAAACTGGCTAGGCTGTTTAACTAACTGCATTGCGGCGTTATCTACGTAAATGTAATCTAGGCTGACTTCTGGGTAGTCTTTGCTCACTTCAGTAACAACTTCGCGCCATAATACGCTTGATGCAAGTACGTTTGCTTTATCTACCGAGGTAACATGGTTACTACGTAATTTTGCCGCTTCAAAGGCAAAGCGGGCAATGCGTTCAATTTCTTTACGCGAGTATGTTTGTGTATCGAATGCAGCCTCTTCAGCACCCTCTCCACTTCGGCCTTTTTCACCAAAGTAAATGCCGCCTGTAAGCTCGCGCACACATAAAATATCAAAACCTTTTTCGCTAATATCTGCACGCAATGGCGATGCTGCGCTAAGTGCGGGTAAAAGTTGCGCTGGGCGTAAGTTACAAAACAAACCAAAATGTTTACGAAGCGGTAAAAGCGATGCACGCTCAGGTTGCTCGTTTGGTGGTAGGTTTTCCCACTTAGGGCCACCTACTGAGCCAAATAAAATGGCATCGGCGTTTTCACACGCGCTTAGCGTTTTTGGTGGTAATGCTTCACCAAATTCGTCAATGGCTGCGCCACCAATAGCATGATGCTGACGGTTCAGGGTAAAACCAAACTTATTGCTTACAGCATCAAGCACTTGCTCTGCTGCTGCCATTACTTCTGGGCCAATACCGTCGCCAGCTAATACGGCAACGCTGTAGTTTGTTTTACTCATCCTGCTTTCCTTTGTTGTTTTAAATCAGACACTTTTTGTGCACGATAAATTAAGTTGTAAACACGGATCATGGCGCGTACCGACGCCTCTACCACATCCGCAGCAATACCCGCACCGTGATAAGGGCGGCCATCGTATTTAGCAATAATGTTTACTTGACCAAGCGAGCTTGCGCCTTGGCCAGTGGCTTCTAAGTTGTATTCAATCATTTCAACGCTCATACCGGTTAAGCGCTCAATTGCCGCAAACGAGGCTTCAACAGGGCCATTACCTGTGGCAGCTTCTTGTTTTGCTTCGCCATCAATTAACATCCCAATGGTAGAGCTGGCTACCGACTGTGAGTTAGACGCTGAGTTTACAAACTCTAATTGGTATTTTTCGTCTTTGTCATTAATTTGGTTAAAGTAAATCATGGCTTCAAGGTCGTAATCGTATACGGTGCCTTTTTGATCAGCTAACGCTAAAAAGCTCTCGTATAAGCTGTCCATGTCGTAATCAGCTTTTTGATAACCTAACTCTTCTAAGCGGTGCTCAATAACATGACGGCCCGAACGCGAGGTCATATTTAATTGGTTATTTGGCACACCGACGCTTTCTGGCGACATAATCTCATAAGTATTTTGCGCTTTTAATACGCCATCTTGGTGAATGCCCGAGCTATGTGCAAAGGCGTTTTCGCCCACAATGGCTTTATTTGGCTGTACCGGCATATTACAAATTTTAGCCACTTGGCGAGATGCGCGATAAATTTCTTCGCTTTTAATATCGGTGTGTACTTTTAAGTGGTCTTTGCGCATTTTCATGATCATTGCCACTTCTTCAAGCGAGCAGTTACCCGCACGCTCACCAATACCATTTATTGTACATTCAATTTGGCGAGCACCCGCTTGTACAGCGGCTACCGAGTTAGCCACAGCTAAACCTAAATCGTTATGACAATGTACGCTTAAGCGTGCTTTATCAATATTTGGCACGTTATTCATTAAATGACGGATCATTGCGGCGTATTCGTCTGGTGTTACAAAGCCAACGGTATCGGGTAAATTAATAGTTGAAGCACCGGCGTTAATAGCCTGCTCAACAATTTTACATAAATCCCAATGCGGCGTACGCCCAGCATCTTCGCACGAAAACTCAACATCATCAGTATAGTTACGCGCTAATTTAATTGATTTAACCGCCATTGCAGTTGCGTCATCTAGGCTCATGCGTAATTTATGTTCAAGGTGCAAAGGGCTTGTGGCAATAAAAGTATGAATTCGGCTTTGCTGTGCTGTGCGAAGCGCCTCACCACAGGCTTCAATGTCTTTGGCAACAGAGCGTGCTAAACCACAAATAATCGGGCCTTTTACTTCGGTTGCAATACGTTGCACCGAGCGAAAATCAGCGGGGCTCGAAACTGGAAAACCCACTTCCATCACATCCACATTCAAGCGGCTAATTGTATGCGCTAATTGAATCTTATCATCTTCAGTAAGGCTTGCTTTAAGTGCCTGCTCGCCATCACGTAAGGTGGTATCAAAAATCCATACTTTATCTTTGTCTTGCATAACTGCCCCTCATTCCTCTGTTACCCAAATTTCAATTTATCCCAGCCGCGAGATAATAAAAAACCCCGCAATTGCGGGGTTTTTAGTGTTTAACTCGATGCAAACACACTAATCCCCGCTCACTGACCATAGCAGTAAGAGGTTAAGTTTTAGTGTAATTAAACGAATATTTTGCATCTTGTTTCTTGTGTGTGTGTTCAGTGAGGCCTATTTTTAACATTACAAAGCAGTTGGTGCAAGCATAAAAATTCCAAACAAAGGAATAAAAACCCCACATTAAAGAAATTTATATACCTAAAAATAGCATATTCAGGTTTTATAAATCACACAGCTACACTTTTTAGCTTAAATTAATGTATTGAGTAAAGTTGCGTGCTTAGATTAACTTATTGCTAATTTTTTAAGCTAAACCTGATTATTGGTTTCTCTAATGTAATGCCCTGCGCCGCGGGTAATATAACGCAGCTGCCAAATAACACGCTCAATTAATTCATCTCGTTGCTGGCCTTCAATGTCCAGTGCTTCTGCACCGGCATTAAATACCAGCGTAACCATGGCTTCGGCCTGAATATAAGCGTGGATTGAATCGCACTTGGTTTCGCTTTCTAAATAATGTGCAAGTTCTAAAATAAAATGTTTTACTTCGCGTGCAACGGCGGCTCTAAAGGCTTTTGAGGTGCCAGAACGTTCTCGCAGAAGTAATCTAAATTGGTTGCTTGAGTTATCAATAAACTCCATAAAGGTAACAACCGAGGTATTTATTACGCTACCACCACTGGCTATTCGTCTGCGAGCTTGGCGCATAAGCTGGCGAAGCGTTAAACCGGCTTCGTCGACCATGGTTAAACCTAGCTCGTTCATATCTTTAAAGTGGCGATAAAAAGAGGTGGGGGCAATACCTGCTTCGCGGGCAACTTCGCGTAAGCTTAAATTAGAAAAACTATGATCAGCACTTAGCTGATTAAATGCCGCCTCAATTAAGGCTTGTCGTGTTTTTTGTTTCTGTTGTGCTCTAACACCCGACATCCACAGCTCCCTGAGTAATTTTATATGAAGTTTTAATGATAATTAGCCTAATTGTCTAGTCTAATACTTGACGCCAAGAGATTGAAACACTATTTTAGCTTACAGTTGTACGCTGAGAGTAAAAACGATGAATAAACCACCGATTATTTGGACAAACGTCCTATTTTTTAGCCTAACCTTTCTGGCGGCTGCCACACTTGTACCTTGGTACGGCATTAGTTACGGATTTACCAGCGCGCATTGGATTGCATTTGTAGGCTGTATGTTTTACGCAGGCCTATCTATCACTGCCGGATATCACAGATTATGGGCGCATAAAGCCTATAACGTTCACCCTGCAATAGAATTTATTTTTGCTCTTGGTGGCGCATTTGCTTTGCAAAACAGTGCGCTACACTGGAGTAGCGATCACCGTATACACCACGGCCAAGTAGACGACCCAGTAAAAGACCCTTACGCCGCTACTAATGGCTTTTGGTACAGCCATATTGGCTGGATGCTACGTGACTACCAAGGTGATAGTTACGGCGATTACAGTAACTGCCGTGATTTACAACGCAATAAAATAGTTATGTGGCAACACAAGCACTACCTAAAGTTAGTTATTGCGATGAATGTTGGCCTGCCGTTAGTGCTTGGTTTATTAATAGGTGATGTGTGGGGCATGCTACTACTGGCAGGTTTGTTACGCTTAGTATTGAGCCAGCACTTTACCTTTTTCATTAATTCATTGGCTCATATTTGGGGTTCACGCCCATATACTGAAAAAAATACCGCGCGCGATAACGGCTTTTTAGCGTTATTTACTTATGGCGAAGGTTACCATAACTTTCATCATATTTTTGCAAGCGATTACCGTAACGGTATTAAATGGTTTCATTACGACCCAACAAAATGGATGATTCGCTCTTTAGCTGCACTAGGTTTAGCCAGTAAATTAAAGCGTACCCCAGTTGAGCGCATAGAAAAAGCCAAAGCCGAAACGCTAATGAGCAAAACGCAAACACGCCTTTCAAAATTGCCTTTAGCGCAAGATAAGCTTACATTATTACAACAAGAGTACGATTTACTGCTGAAAAAACTGCAAAATTACTGTTCACTACAAAAACAAGTGTTAGAAGCTAAAAAAAATAACATGGCAAAGCAGTGTGAACAATCAGCATTAATGACACAATACCATGAGCTGGAAGCCGCCTGGGAAAATCAAAAACAGGCATGGCTAGCACTTAATGCGAGGTTATTAAAAGCCTCTTTTAATTAATTTAGGAGTGGCTGTGGCCAAACAACCAGAACAAAAAAAAGCACCTGTAGTTTACCAATATGACGCAATAATTATTGGTACGGGCCCTGGCGGTGAAGGCACCGCCATGAACCTATCTAAAAACGATAAAAAAGTAGCGGTAATTGAGCGCCAACAAGCTGTTGGTGGTGGCTGTGTACATTGGGGAACAATTCCTTCAAAAGCATTACGCCATTCTGTTAGCCGCTATATTGAATACAAAGCAAACCCCCTTTTTAATGTTGGTGAGCGCCCTAGCCGCTTAACGTTTCCAGATATTTTAAGCCATGCAAGTTCTGTTATTTCTAAACAGTCAAACTTACGTAGCAGCTTTTACGACCGTAACCGCATTCATATGTACCAAGGTGATGCGAGCTTTGTAGATAAACACACGGTTGAAATTAAGCGCCTTGATGGCTCAGCAGAGCGTATAACAGCAAAAACGATTGTGATTGCTACCGGCTCACGCCCATATCGCCCACCTGAGGTCGACTTTAGCCATTCACGTATTTACGACAGCGACACCATTTTAGGCCTAGAGCACGACCCACAACGTGTTCTTATATACGGTGCGGGTGTTATTGGCTGTGAATACGCTTCAATATTTAAAGGCTTAGGCGCTAAGGTAGATTTAGTAAATACCCGCGACCGCTTATTGGCCTTTATGGATGCAGAAATCTCTGACGCGCTTAGCTACCACTTTTGGAACAGCGGTATTGTTATTCGCCATAACGAAGAGTTTGACCGTGTAGAAACACGGGACGATTGTGTTGTTATGCATTTAAAATCGGGCAAGCGTGTAAAAGCCGACTGTATTTTATTTGCTAACGGCCGTACAGGTAATACCGATACACTAAATCTTGAAGCGATTGGCTTAAAAGCCGATGGCCGAGGCCAGCTTAAAGTAAACGAAATGTACCAAACTGAGGTAGATAACGTTTACGCAGTAGGTGATGTAATTGGCTACCCTAGCCTTGCCAGTGCTGCGTTTGATCAGGGCCGTATAGCTGCCGATGCGATTGCCTGCGGTAATTGCGAAGACAAGCTAATTATAGATATACCGGCCGGTATTTATACCATTCCTGAAATGAGCTCAGTAGGTAAAACAGAGCAACAGCTAACCGCTGCAAAGGTACCGTATGAAGTGGGCCGTGCACAGTTTAAGCACTTAGCTCGTGCGCAAATTGCGGGCACAGAAGTGGGTAGTTTAAAAATACTGTTCCACAGTGAAACCAAAGAAGTACTTGGCGTGCATTGCTTTGGCGAACGTGCCTCGGAAATTGTTCACATTGGCCAAGCCATTATGGAACAAAAAGGCGCTGGCAATACGGTTGATTACTTCGTAAATACCACATTTAACTACCCAACTATGGCAGAAGCCTACCGAGTTGCGGCGTTAAATGGATTAAATAGGTTATTTACTTAATCCGATTACTACACAGCAAAAAGCCCGCTAATTAGCGGGCTTTTTAGTAGCTATTAATACCACCGCTGTTATTTGTGGTATTGCGCGCTTAGCTCATGTACTGCGTTAATAAATACACCGGCGTTTTCTGGGTCTACATCTGGTGTAATACCGTGGCCTAGGTTAAACACGTGGCCATTACCTGTGCCAAAATCTTCTAAAATAGTGCCTACTTCTTGGCGGATACGATCAGGCGTACCGTGAAGCATTGACGGGTCCATATTACCTTGCAGTGCAACTTTATCGCCTACACGACGCTTAGCGTCGCCAATATTGATTGTCCAATCTAGGCCTACTGCATCACAGCCCGTTGCTGCAATTGCTTCAATCCACTGGCCACCATTTTTGGTAAATAGCGTTACCGGCACTTTACGACCGTCGTATTCGCGAATTAAACCATCAACAATTTTATGCATGTATTGCAGTGAGAACTCGTTGTAATCGCGCGGGCTTAAAACGCCGCCCCATGAGTCAAATACCATTAGTGATTGAGCACCGGCTTTTACTTGCGCGTTTAAATAATCAATAACCGAATCAGCGAGTTTATCTAGTAGTAAATGTAGTGTTTGCGGATCTGCAAACGCCATTTTTTTAATTTTACCAAATACTTTACTGCTGCCACCTTCAACCATGTATGTTGCAAGTGTCCATGGTGAACCAGAAAAACCAATTAATGGAACTTCGCCCTTTAGCTCACGACGGATTGTACTTACTGCATTCATTACATAGCCAAGCTCGTCAGTTGGGTCTAGCTTTGGAATTTTTTTAACATCAGCAAGTGACGAGATAGGGTTTTCGAACTTAGGGCCTTCACCGGTTTCAAAGTACAAACCTAAACCCATTGCATCGGGAATCGTTAAAATGTCACTAAATAAAATAGCGGCATCTAATGGGTAGCGACGAAGGGGTTGTAGTGTTACTTCACACGCTAGCTCAGCATTACGGCACAGGCTCATAAAATCGCCCGCTTGTGCACGTGTAGCACGGTACTCTGGTAAGTAGCGTCCTGCTTGGCGCATCATCCATACCGGTGTTACATCAACGGGTTGTTTTGCAAGTGCACGTAAATAACGGTCGTTTTTTAATTCACTCATAGCGTAATAATCCTGAGAATTATAGAAATTGTTCAAGATTGTACCACCATATTCATTGCCTCTCTATCGATAAGCACGCAAAAGCTAAGTTACGACTAGCTAAACGCTTTTTGTTGCTTTTTTAGCCTTGTGCGACTACAAAACAAGCAAAAAGAACTAACAATAAAAACTTTTTGTTAATATGTTTGCAACATAACAAAAACCTTGTTATTGTTTGTCCCGCGTTAACAAGAACAATAATAAAAATCTTAAACAACAATAATAAAAATATTTATAATAAAAATAACAAAAATCTTCTACAACAATAAGAAAGCTTGTATTAACAAGCCAAAACAAGAAATTAAGCCACCTTAACCGGTGGTTTTTTCTTGTCTGCCATAAAATAATAATTTACCTACAATAAATACACGCATATACCGGCTCATACCTTTTACTTGTTGATATACACTTAAATAAAATATATCTTGATGTATAAGAAAATTTAAATTTAACCATAAAAGTGACCCAGCTTAGGAGAACAGTAATGCTGACGCGCGTAGAAAAAGCTCAACAAAAATGGGGTGGTAGCCATACTGTCATTGATAAGTGGTTAAACGAGCGCCAAGAGTTAATTGTGCTTTATTGTAAAATGGCTGGTTTTTCGCCATACGATAACAAAGATCATGCCTTACCAGAGCCTGAGCAAATTCAAGCATTTTGCCAAATTTTAATGGATTACTTATCCGCAGGTCATTTTGAAGTGTACGATGACATTGCTAAAGCCTGTGAAAAAAAGGGCCTAGAAAGCCAACAGCTAGCGAATACAATATACCCGCGTATTTCAAGCACAACAGATATAGCTTTAGATTTTAACGATAAATACGCAGAAGTAGATAAAGAAGATTTACTTAAAGAGTTTGATAACGATTTGTCGGTACTTGGCGAAACGTTAGAAGTGCGCTTTGAGCTAGAAGATGAGCTAATAGATAATTTATTTTCTAACCACACAGATTAATACCAACCCGCATAATTAAGTATTAATGCGGATTGGTATAAGAAACAAAGCTACAAAAAAGGGACCCTTATGGTCCCTTTTTGCGTTATAAGCTACTGCTTATTGCGCTGGCGCTTCATCATCTTGTATTTCAAGTAGTTCTACTTCAAAAACAAGTGTTGAGTTAGCTGGAATTTTACCTAGGTCACGATCGCCATAAGCAAGTTCAGAAGGAATAGTGAACTTGTACTTAGACCCTACAGACATAAGCTGTAAACCTTCTGTCCAACCCGCAATTACACGGTTAAGTGGGAACGTAGTTGGCTCGTTACGCGCATAAGAGCTATCAAACTCAGTACCGTCTAATAGAGTACCTTTGTAATGTACTTTAACTACGTCTGTTGCTGCTGGCTTTGCGCCTTCGCCTTCGCTAAGCACTTCGTACTGTAAGCCAGACTCAGTAACTGTTACGCCTTCTTTTTTAGCATTTTCTTCTAGGTATTTTTTACCTGCTTCTTTGCTTTTTTCAGACTCAACTTTTGCTTTAGCTTCTTGCTTAGCGCGTACAGATGTATCTAGCTCAGTAAGTACTTCACGAATTTTTTCTTCGTCAATTTTTGCATTACCAGCAAGCGCATCTTCAAAACCACGAATTAATAGTGCTTGGTCTAGTTCAATACCAATCTCTGATTTATCAGCTAGGTCTTTATTTAAAAAGTTACCTACTGATGCACCAATACCGTATGCTTGTTGCTGCTCTACAGTGTCTAATTTAACTTCAGCCTTTTCTTGTTTTGCTTCTTGATTACAAGCTGTAAGCGCTAAAACCGACGCTGCAATCAATGACAATCTAATCGTCTTTTTCATTTTAAATCTCCGACACACTTTGCAGTTGTCATTTATTGTATTATTACTAGTTAAAGATTAACGGCCTACATGATAGGCTGCTTGTTTAATAACTAACTAAATTAAAACCTAACCTATTATAGTGATTAGACAAACACCCTAGGCCTTCAACGTGACCTAGTCTAACCTCTCAGTCACTAAGAGTTAAGAGGAAATACCTGTAATATGTCGATATTTCGTACTTTTTTAATCGCTTTTAGCTGTTTTTTAGCCATAGCTTGTAGCGATCAAAAACAGCAAGCTGCACAACGCTTTGAACACGCAGCACAGGGTGCGTTTTCCTCGGCAGTATCTAACGATGGTAAGTACAGCCTAGTCTCCTCCATTCACCATGGGGTCGCCCTGTGGGATAATCAACAGCAGGTGCTAAAATATCAATGGTTTCAACAGCAATCACAAGACAGCCTAGTGTATGCTGTGGCTATTGCCTTTGATAATAGCGTGGCCGTTACCGCAGAAAAAACCACCTTTGCCGTGTGGGATATTAACAGCGGCGAAAACCGCGGCTACTATAAAATTCAACAAGCCACTATTCGCGATATTGCGATAAGTAACCAAGGCCGCAGTGTTTTATACGGTAGAAGCGACGGCGTAGTGGTATTTTTAAACCTAGAAACCGGACGCCGCATTGAATTTTTAGGCCACCAAGACAAAGTAAACACCGTTGATTTATCACCTAACGGGCGCTATGCCCTAAGCGGCTCGAACGATTACGTTGCTTATTTTTGGGATACACGCACAGGGCAAGTAATTCATCGCTTTAATCACCCTACGCGTGTTACCCAAGTAACCTTAGACCCACAAGGTCGCTACGCATTTACCGCAGATAGTATGAAGCAAGCACATGTATGGAAGCTGACTACAGGTGATCTTGTGAGTAAACTGGCGTATATTGCGCGTCAGAAAATTTTTACTGCGGTACGTTTTAACGAACAAGGTACACTGCTTGCAACGGGTTCGCCCAATAAACGCGTTGATTTATGGCAACTACCCAGCGGAGAGAAAATTCAAACTTGGCAAGTCACACCACGTACAGGCAGTAAGCCTAAATCGGCTGTGGTGCTAGATGTAACGTTTATAAATAACGGCAAGTCGTTATTAACCGAGAGCTCGAGCGGAATTGCAGAGCACTTTACAATACGAGAAGCAAATGAACACAATTGAACATCGTTTAATGGAGCTTGAGGCAAAAGTTGCTTTTCAAGACGAAACAATAGAAATATTAAATGACGAGCTAAAAGCACACCAACAGCAGCTTGCTAAAATGAAGCGCCAAACGGAGTTACTAGCAGAAAAACTTAAAGAGGCGCAGCAACCGTCGCTAATGTCACAAATGCAAGAGCCACCTCCGCCACATTACTAAACTCGCGACGAAATAAAATAAAACCGGGTTAGTCGCCCGGTTTAAATACACCAATAACTTGTTCAAATTGGCGAGTAGATGCCTGAACTGCGTTATCGGGCTGCGCCATTTTGTGGCCGCACTCTACGCACTCTACTTTTTCAACATCATGTTCTCTGTATAGCATCATGGTATCCATGGCTTTACATTCGGGGCACGATGCACCAGCAATAAATCGCTTCTTTTGTCTCACAACATTTTTCCTGTGGTTTGAACTGTACATATTTTATCGTATAACTTCCTAGGTTGATACGCTTGATAAGAGCAATACGTTCTATGGTATGATAGCGCCAACTTAACAAGGGCATAGCAAAGTAACGTATTCATGATCCAAATCTCAGAAATAGAACTACTTCGTGGCGGAAAAGCCTTATTAAAAAATGCCTCGGCTACTTTATTTCCACAACACAAAGTAGGTCTTGTAGGCGCTAATGGCTGTGGTAAATCTACGTTATTTAGTTTATTAAAGTCTGAGCTACAGTTGGATGCCGGTGATTGCAGCATTCCTAAAGATTGGTCTATTGCCTCTGTAAAACAAGAAACTCCCGCTCTTGAAATAAGCGCCATTGATTACGTACTGCAAGGCCACCCTGAGTACTACGCACTGCGTATTGCACTGCGTGAAGCTGAGCAAACCAACGATGGTGACACGCAGGCCAAAGTACATATCCAGCTTGAAAATATTAAAGGCTACAGCATAGAGTCAAAAGCTGGCGAGTTGCTGCACGGCTTAGGCTTTGCTAATCACCAAATAGAAAACCCAGTAAGCGCCTTTTCGGGTGGTTGGCGTATGCGCTTAAACCTAGCTCAAGCACTTATTCGCGATGCCGATTTACTGCTACTCGATGAACCAACAAACCACCTCGATTTAGACGCAGTGTATTGGCTTGAGCGTTTTTTACGCGCCTATACAGGTACACTAGTGCTTATATCGCATGACCGTGAGTTTTTAGACGCGGTGGTTGATCAAATTTGGCATGTAGATAAACAGCTTATTAATGTGTACAAAGGTAACTACTCACAGTTTGAGCGCCAAAAAGCAGAGCGCTTGTTGCAACAACAAGCAATGTTTGAAAAACAACAAGAGCAAATTGCCCACCTTGAGCAGTTTATAACTCGCTTTAAAGCCAAAGCCAGTAAAGCTAAGCAAGCACAAAGCCGTGTTAAAGCACTCGAACGTATGGAAAAACTAGCACCAGCGCATGCCGACTCACCGTTTGACTTTGAATTTGCCGAGCCAACAGCACTGCCTAATCCACTAATGACCCTAGATAAAGCAAAAGCAGGTTATGGCGATGTCACTATTTTAAATAATATCGCGCTAAACTTAGTCCCTGGCAGCCGCATTGCGTTACTCGGTCGTAATGGCGCGGGTAAATCAACACTTATAAAGCTTTTAGCCGGCGAGCTTGAGCCACAAGCGGGTAAAGTGGTGCAGCACCATGGTTTAAACATTGGTTACTTTGCACAGCATCAATTAGAGTCGCTAGACTTAAAAGCCAGTGCAGTGACTCATATTCAGCGCTTAAACCCACAAGCAAGCGAGCAATCACTCCGTGACTTTTTAGGCGGCTTTGCATTTATTGGCGATAAAGCACTTGAACCCGTGGCACCGTTTTCGGGCGGTGAAAAAGCCCGCTTAGTGCTAGCTATGCTGGTATATCAAAAGCCTAACTTACTACTACTTGATGAGCCTACTAACCACCTTGATTTAGAAATGCGCCACGCGCTAGTGATGGCACTGCAAGGCTTTGAAGGCGCCATGGTTACCGTATCGCACGACCGCCATATGCTTAAAAACACCGCTGATGAATTTTATTTAGTCGATGATGGCAAAGTGACTCAGTTTGGTTACGACTTAGACGCGTATTACCAATGGCTACTTAATGCAAATAAAGAAGCCGCTAAAAGCGAGCAGTCAGACCAGCCTAAAGCGAATTCTGGCATTAACCGTAAAGAGCAAAAACGTTTAGAGGCCGAGTTTAGAAAAACTATTCAACCGCTTAAAAAGCAAATTGAAAAGCTTGAAAAACAGCTCGAAAAATACTCCGCAGAGCTTAGTGAGGTAGAGGTCGCGCTTGGCGATAACGAACTCTACAACGATGATAACAAAGCGCAATTAAAAGAGTTAATTGCCAAGCAAGCCACGCTTACCCCTAAAGTAAACGACATTGAAGAAGAGCTACTTATGGCGCTTGAAGAAATGGAAGAAAAAGAACAGGCCTTTGCTGATGAACTTGCTCAATAGCGATGACTTTTGGCAATTTGCGTGCACCTTGTACGCAAAGCCTGGGCAACAACACACCTTGCTGGCACTGCAAAACCAGCAAGGTAAAAATGTTAATGTGTGTCTATTTTTACTGTATTTAGACTCACTTAAACTTAGCATTAAATCCGAGCAGCTCAGTGTTTTAATAGACTCAGTAAATGAGTTAGATACGCAGGCACTTAAGCCTCTGCGTGCTACACGCAAGTATTTAAAAGCCAACCAGCATACTATTAACGACTATGCAAAAATACGTGAAGAGCTACTAAGCGCAGAGCTAAAGCTTGAAAAGCAACAACAGCAAATACTGATCGAAACAGCGAATAAATTTACCTTTTTAGAAGCTGTAAAGCCAAATAATATTCAGCAGTATGTGAAAGCCACTTAGGCAGGCCGTTTTTATACCCTCTTCTAATGCTCATTCTATTTTCTTTGTGCAAAAAACCTTTAAGTAATTTATTCACAAAGAGGGTTAGAGGCGCTGCGCTTTTAGAGAAAAATAACAGCCAAGTTATTATCACTAGAAATATAAGTCTAGGCGCTGTTGGCTCGTAGATATCTTTTCTCATTTACTTCTCATGCTTTTCTCTTTGTGCAAAAGAACTTTAAGTCAATTGATTATTCAAAGCCTATAGACGCTGCAGTAGGCACTGAATAGCCCCTAAAACATGATCTACATCAACTTTACTTGGTTACTTTTTCCACGCAGGGAAATAGTTTGATCTCGATCACGTTACGCCTTGCAAACTCGCTCTATGATTAACCCATCAACTGAACGAGGAGATTGATCATGAACGTATTCTTTAGAGACTTTTTTAGCGACCCAGTTTTATTTATGTCTTTTGGGATTTTAGGCGTCGTGATTTCTCTTTGCCTATTTTACGCTTTTTACTTTATTAAAAAGATTAGCGAGGCTGAAGTTCCCGAGCATCATTAAGCACGACGCACAAAGCGCCTACTCAGGTTACTGATTAGGTGCTTTTTATTTTATAAAGCGAAAAATTTGGTACACTAACGTTTCGTTTTTTTCATAGTGCGTAGTACAAACATGAGCAATAAGTTTAAACCAGCATGGTGGATGACCAATCGTCACGTTCAAACCATTATGCCGCGTTTTTTCCGTCCATTTCACAATACGTCCTACGAACTTGAGCAACTTGATACACCCGACGGCGATTTTATTGAACTTGCATGGTCGCTGCCTCATAACGAAAACGCCCCTCTTGCTGTGGTTTTACATGGCCTTGAAGGCAACATAAATAGCTTTTATGCCAAAGGCATGATGAAAGCCTTAAAAAAGCAAGGTTATGCCGTAGTACTTATGCACTTTAGAAATTGCTCAAGTGAAGTTAACCGCTTACCGCGTGCTTATCATAGTGGCGATACCGCCGACTTAGCTTTTTTTATAAATCACTTAAGGGAGCTATTTCCAAGCCGCCCTATTATGGCTGTTGGTTTTTCATTAGGGGGTAATGTACTGGCTAAATACCTTGGCGAAGAGCGCGAAAATTGCCCGTTAAGTGCCGCCGCTGTGGTCTCGGCACCTTATGACTTATCATCATCAAGCGATGTTATTCGCAAAAGCTTAGGCAAAATTTACCAAAAGTATTTGCTCGATAGAATGAAAAAGTCAATGCAGCGTAAATTGCCACAAATTAAGCAACAAATACCTATTACCTCTGAGCAGTTAATGAAAATTGACGATTTGCTAGAGTTTGATAATCAACTAACCGCACCACTGCATGGCTTTGAAAACGCATACGATTACTATCGCAAAGCCAGCGCAATGCCTTACTTAAAGCATATTGCAATTCCTACGTTAATCATTCATGCCAAAGATGACCCAATGTTGTCGATTAAAGCTGTGCCAAGTAGGCAAGATGTGAGTGAGCATGTTACCCTGAGCGTCTCTGAAAAAGGCGGCCACGTAGGGTTTATTAGCGGTAATAATCCGTTTAGGCCAGTATTTTGGCTTGAACAAGCCGTTCCTCATTATTTTGGCCAGCACGTCCCCACTAAAGCGAGCAGTAAGCAGTTATGATTATCCCTTTTGAACAACTTGATAAAGACACCCTCTATAACCTAATTGAAAGTTACGTGCTTCGTGAAGGCACCGATTACGGTGAACAAGAAGTGAGTATTCAAAGTAAAGTAGCGCAGGTTAATCAGCAGCTTAAAAACGGTGAAGCCATGGTGTTTTTTTCTGAGCTACATGAATCAGTCACTATTATTTCAAAAAATGAATTTAAAGCTCTACAAAGCGAGGAGCACGAAGCACAGTCGTTTGATTAGCGCCTAACACTTGTAACTTTTGAGCTGAACGTACACAATGGCTTTTTACCCAAAGAGCCAAAACATGATAAAACTCAGCACTCTAGTGGTAGCCATATCACTAGCTTTAACACCACAAGCCTTTGCAGAGCAAGTAAAAAGCCCGTCAGACAAAGCAGTAAAACTAGCAAAAGACACTATTTTAATCGACACCCATATTGATGTACCTTATCGTATCCACGAAAAATGGGTTGATGTAACTAAAGCTACCGATGGCGGCGACTTTGACTACCCTCGCGCAGTAAAGGGCGGTTTAAACGCGCCATTTATGTCTATTTATATTCCTGCTCACTTAGAATTTGAAGGCAAAGGTAAAAGTTATCAGCTAGCCAATCAAATGATTGATAGCATGGAAGCCATTGCACAGCGCGCCCCAGAAAAATTTGCCATTGCCAGCTCAACTGCAGATATAGAAGCGCAGTTTGAGCAAGGTAAACTGTCAATTGCGATGGGTATGGAAAATGGCTCGCCAATTGAAGGAAAAATGGAAAACCTACAGCACTTTTTTGACCGCGGTGTACGCTATATCACGCTTGCGCACTCACAAAGTAACCATATTTCTGACTCGTCATACGATATTCGCCGTAAATGGAAAGGCTTAAGCCCATTTGGTAAAAAGCTGATAACTGAAATGAACAACGTCGGTATGCTCATTGACGTATCGCATATATCAGATGATGCGTTTTATCAGGTAATGGAGCTATCTAAAACACCGGTTATTGCCTCACACTCTTCATTGCGCAAATACACGCCGGGCTTTGAGCGTAATATGAATGATGACATGTTACTAGCGCTTAAAAAGAATGGCGGGGTTATTCAAATTAACTTTGGCTCAAGCTTTGTAACCTCTCAAGCAGGTACATGGTACAAAGATCTCAAAAGTACTAAAGAGGCCGTTAAAAAAGAAGGCACTAAGCCAAGTAAAGACTTTGACGCAGCGTACCGTGCTAAAAACCCATTCCCGTTCGCAAGCCTTGAGCAAGTCCTTGATCACATTGACCATGTAGTTGAATTAATTGGTATTGATTACGTAGGTATTGGGTCTGACTACGACGGTGTAGGGGATTCATTACCGATAGGCCTAAAAGATGTAGCGAGCTACCCTAACCTAGTGCAAGGGTTAATGGACAGAGGCTATAGCGATGCCGACATTAAAAAGATTTTAAGCGAAAATACGCTAAGAGTGTGGAAGCAAGCTGAAGCGTATGCGAAAAAGCACTAGCGTGTAAGCTGTCAGCTGTCAGTTGTCAGTTGTCAGTTGTCAGTTGTCAGTTGTCAGTTGTCAGTTGTCAGTTGTCAGTTGTCAGTTGTCAAAAAATTTAATTAATAGCACGGCTTAAAGTCGTGCTTTTTTATGTGTTAAGTATAATTTAACACCAAGCTACTGATAGCTGATAGCTGAAAACTAAACACTTTTCTTCAGGCATTAAAAAAGGCCACCGAAGTGACCTCTTTTTAGTATTAATTAACTTAAAAGTTAATTATTACTCTACGATAGTTACCACAAAGCACCTACGCCTAAGGTAAGAGCGCCACCTTCACATGACGTAAATTCCAGGTATTAAAAAAGGCCACCGAAGTGACCTCTTTTTAGTATTAATTAGCTAGGCTAATTATTACTCTACGATAGTTGCTACAAAGCACCTACGCCTAAGGTAAGAGCGCCACCTTCACATGACGTAAATTCCAGGCATTAAAAAAGGCCACCGAAGTGACCTCTTTTTAGTATTAATTAACTTAAAAGTTAATTATTACTCTACGATAGTTGCTACAAAGCACCTACGCCTAAGGTAAGAGCGCCACCTTCACATGACGTAAATTCCAGGCATTAAAAAAGGCCACCGAAGTGACCTCTTTTTAGTATTAATTAGCTAGGCTAATTATTACTCTACGATAGTTGCTACAACACCAGCACCTACAGTACGGCCACCTTCACGGATAGCGAAACGAAGACCTTCATCCATCGCGATTGGCGCGATTAGAGTTACTGTCATCTTAACGTTATCACCAGGCATTACCATTTCTACGCCTTCTGGTAACTGTACGTCACCAGTTACGTCAGTTGTACGGAAGTAGAACTGTGGACGGTAACCTTTGAAGAATGGAGTATGACGACCACCTTCATCTTTAGAAAGTACGTATACTTCTGAAGTGAATGTAGTGTGTGGCTTGATTGAACCAGGCTTAGCTAGTACTTGACCACGTTCAACGTCTTCACGCTTAGTACCACGTAATAGTGCACCAATGTTCTCACCAGCACGACCTTCGTCAAGAAGCTTACGGAACATTTCAACACCAGTACAAGTAGACTTAGTAGTCTCTTTGATACCAACGATTTCAACTTCGTCGTTCACGTTGATGATACCAGCTTCAACACGGCCAGTTACAACAGTACCACGACCTTGGATTGAGAAAACGTCTTCGATAGGCATGATGAATGGCTTATCGATGTCACGCTCTGGCTCTGGAATGTAAGAATCTAGTGCTTCTGCAAGCTCAACGATCTTGTCTTCCCACTGCTTTTCGCCTTCAAGTGCTTTAAGAGCAGAACCTTGAATTAGTGGTAAGTCATCACCTGGGAAGTCGTACTCAGAAAGAAGTTCACGAACTTCCATTTCTACTAGCTCAAGTAGCTCTTCGTCGTCAACCATGTCACATTTGTTCATGAATACAACGATGTAAGGTACGCCAACCTGACGAGAAAGTAGGATGTGCTCACGTGTTTGTGGCATAGGGCCGTCAGTCGCAGCTACTACTAAGATAGCGCCGTCCATTTGAGCAGCACCAGTGATCATGTTTTTAACATAATCGGCGTGTCCAGGACAATCTACGTGTGCGTAGTGACGAGTTGGTGTATCGTACTCAACGTGAGAAGTTGAGATTGTGATACCACGCTCGCGCTCTTCTGGAGCGTTATCGATTGATGCGAAATCTTTAGCAACACCGCCGTATACTTTTGCAAGTACGTTAGTGATTGCTGCAGTTAGTGTAGTTTTACCGTGGTCAACGTGGCCGATTGTACCAACGTTTACGTGCGGTTTTACGCGTTCAAACTTTTCTTTTGCCATGACGGAACCTATCAGTTTTGTGTATCTAGATTACATATGAAAATAATCCACCAGAGGTAGATTAATTTAATTTTTTCAAATTTCAAATAGTTTTTTCTGACAGATAAAGGAAGTATTCAAGGAGATTCTTATGACTGGTGCTGATAGGCAGATTTGAACTGCCGACCTCACCCTTACCAAGGGTGCGCTCTACCAACTGAGCTATATCAGCAACACCATAATTGGAGCGGGCAGCGGGAATCGAACCCGCATCATCAGCTTGGAAGGCTGAGGTAATAGCCATTATACGATGCCCGCTTTAGGAACCTGTTCTTAAACTACCTCTAACCGTCAAGAATAAAGTGGTGGAGGGAGCTGGATTCGAACCAGCGAAGGCTGAGCCGTCAGATTTACAGTCTGATCCCTTTGGCCGCTCGGGAACCCCTCCACGATAATTCTTTACTAATTCACTTTCGGTAAAAGGAAAGTGGTGCCGACTAACCGAGTCGAACGGTTGACCTACTGATTACAAGTCAGTTGCTCTACCAGCTGAGCTAAGTCGGCACTGCTTTAGTACGGGGCGAGATATTAGAGTAAGGTTTATTATGATGCAACTATAAAATTAAAAAAAATGTAATTTTTTAGCTTAAACGCTCACATTTCATGCAAAAGTGCTTAATTTTACTGTTTTTCGTCGTTTTTACTTAGCTCATGCCAGTAATTTAATCCTTTCATAACGAGTAAAGAATCAAAAATACTGCCACTTATTTGTTGCTGTAACAGCAAACCGTAACCACCGGCGCACAAAATTTGTGGTTTTTGCTCGCCTGCTAAGTGTTGCAGTTGGTATTTGGCCTGCTCAATAGCACCTAATGTTGCCACCAGTGCGCCATTTTTTAATCCATTGGGTGTGTTTTTCCCTAACTCATTTAAAAAGGGGGTATTAGCATCATCAAACACGCGTTGAGTATTTTGTGTTAATGAGCGAGTCATTAAATCAAGGCCGGGCAATATCCAGCCTCCTAAGTGTTCACCTTCACCGCTCAATACATCAATTGTAGTTGCAGTGCCAGCATCAACAATAATGCATGGTGTGTTAGGGTAAAGGGTAAAACCCGCCACCAACGCAAGCCAACGATCAATACCTAAATTGCTAACCTGTTCATATGCGCAGTTTAAGCCACTGAGGTTTTTGCTAACATGCGCCTCAAAACAGGGGATATTTTTATTAGCGGCTAATGTGAGCGCCTCATTCAATAGTTCACTTTTGCCTACACAAGCATACACAACCTCAGTTATTGCTTGCCACGGCACGTCGCTCATAGAAACGGGCGTTGCTTGTTGCTCGCGCCATAAGACCGCTTTTAACGACGTATTGCCTATATCTATCAGCAGCTTCATAATTTAGCCTTTCTTAACGAGATTTCGCCGCCATAATAGCTTTTTACTTCGCCGTCTTGGCGAATGCGAATACCACCATGCTGATCAATGCCCTCACACATGCCTCGCCAACTTCTGTGCCCTGTATTTAGCTCTACGCACTCACCCGCAAAGGCATTTAGCGCGTTCCATTGTGCATACATGGTTTGCAAACCATCTTGCTGGTACTGCGTCAGGCGCTGCTCTAAGTAGTAGGTAAGAGAAGCCACTAACAGGTTTTTATCAAGCCCGGTGGTGTGTTGGCTTAAATCGGTCCATGCTTGGTCAATTTGTTGGCTAGTGTTTTGCGGCATTTGTAAATTAATGCCAATACCAATGACTAGCTGACAAGGACCTTGTGGTTGTCCATCTAGCTCTACTAATACTCCCGCTAGTTTTTGCTTATTTATATATATGTCGTTTGGCCATTTGAGCTCAATGTCTATATCGTAAAGTGCTTTTATAGCATCGTATACCGCAAGCCCTACTGCAATTGATACGCCCATAGCAGCTTGCAGGCCATCGTCTAAGCGCCAAAAATAACTGTAATATAAATTAGCTCCAAACGGCGATTGCCATACCCGCCCTCGCCTTCCGCGCCCGGCTTGCTGCATTTCGGCAACCACAACGGTGCCAGACTCAAGCGCGACTTTATTTTGAATACGGCGCATTAGCTCGCTGTTGGTTGAATCAATAATAGGGTGTACTTCTATTTGGGCTATATTTGCACCTAGAGCGTGGTAATGTTTGGTTATATCGGCTTGGTTTAGCAAACCCACCGTATTGTTTAAACTATAACCTTTGCCCGTCACTTTAAATATATCGAGCCCCATGTCTTGCAATGTTTGAATATGCTTACTCACAGCAGCGCGGCTTATCCCTAGCTTTTCGCCAAGGGCTTGGCCCGATACAAAGCCACCTTGGTTAAGTGCATTTAATATAGCGAGTTTATTCCCATCGGGGGCTTTCATTACGCGTGCTCCGTAATAATATGGCATTCACTATTTGTGTTCATAAGCCTTACTTCGTGCTCTAGCATTATGCCGTAACGTGTAAACACCGTGTTTTGTATATGCGTTACCATAGTGATTAAATCGGTTCCTTTACTATCACCATGGTTAACTAACACCAGCGCTTGCTGCTTATGCACCTCAATACCTGCTACCGTGTAGCCCTTTAAGCCTGCTTGGTCAATTAGCCAACCTGCCGCCACTTTGTGATGGCTTTCTCCATAAGGGTAATGCGGTAAATCATTAAATCGCACAAGCAGCGCTTCTAAACACGCATTGCTAATAATTGGGTTTTTAAAAAAACTACCCGCATTGGCTAACGTGTATGGATTTGGCAGCTTGGCGTTACGAATTGCAATAACCTGTTCAAATACCATTTTAGGGGTGGGGTTATGCAATACTTTGAGTGGGCCATAACTTAAAACTGGCTGCCACTTTTTAGAGAGCGCTAAATTGACTTGAGTGATCACCGCTTTGTTTTTTAAAGTATGTTTAAAAATAGAGTCACGATAAGCAAACTCACACTGTGCGTTAGTTAAAGTTACCTTGGTTTTAGTGACTATATCAATATACTCTACCGACTCAACAAATTGAGCAAGCTCAACCCCATAAGCACCAATGTTTTGTACCGGCGACGCCCCAACAGTGCCCGGAATAAGGGCTAGGTTTTCAAGCCCTGCAATATTTTTATCAAGTAAATAACTCACTAGGTTATGCCAGTTCTCGCCCGCTGCTGCACTAACTAGTACGTCATTTTCACGCTCGGTAATAGTAATGCCCTTTGTGGCCATTTTAATTACGGTGCCTGCGTAGTTTTCTAAAAATATTGTGTTGCTACCTTCCCCTAATAAACAAAACGGAGCACTAAAACGGTGTGCTTTAAGTTGCTCAACCGAGGTTATTTCAACAAAATGCTGGCATTGATTGTTTAGTGCAAAGGTATGTAAAGGTTTTAATGAGTGCGCCACAAAGGTCTCTGAGTGTACTGGTAACTAATCGCAGTAGTTTACCTTATTGTCGCAAAGAATGTAAAAATCACTCAACCCGCAGTATCAATCATGATATAAAACCTGCACTTATTTATTAGTGTTCAGGGTATTTTATGAAAATTAAACCTCTTTTTTTAAGCCTCGCTGTGGCCGGTATGTGCTCGCAAGCAATGGCAAACGCGATTGATCAAAACTCATACGCCAACCTAGATGATGTGGTAACAACACACTTAAACCTTGATTTAGATGTCGATTTTGCCGACAAGCAGTTAGAAGGTTTTGTTGAGCACACACTAAAGTGGAACAATGATACGAGTAAAAAGCTGGTACTAGATACCCGCGACTTAGACATTGATAAAGTCATGTACCAAACAGCAAATGGTGATTGGCACAAAGCTAAATTTACACTTGCCGAGCGCGATGACGTTAAGGGCTCAAAACTAACAATTACGCTAAAAAGCCAAGCACCAAAAGTACGTATTTACTACAACAGCCGCCCAGAAGCATCTGGCCTACAATGGTTAACACCAGAGCAAACAGCCAGTAAAACGCATCCGTTTATGTACAGTCAATCGCAAGCTATCCACGCTCGTAGTTGGTTACCAGTACAAGATACCCCTGCTATGCGAGTTACATATACTGCCCGTATTCACACTCCAAAAGATATACGTGCAGTAATGAGCGCCGATAACAAAGACGCACTATACAAAGATGGCGACTACCACTTTGATATGCCTCAAGCTATTTCGCCATACTTAATTGCGATTGGTGCAGGTAATTTAGAATTCAAAGCCATGTCAAAACAAACCGGTATATTTGCCGAGCCTGAAATTTTAGACGCGTCGGTTGCAGAGTTTAACGACACCCAAGCCATGATCGACAAAACCAACGAAATGTATGGTGAATATGCTTGGGGCCGTTACGATTTATTAATGCTACCGCCTAGCTTTCCGTTTGGTGGCATGGAGAACCCGCGCCTTTCGTTTATTACCCCTACCGTAGTGGCAGGCGATAAAAGCTTAGTAAACCTTATTGCGCATGAGCTTGCACACTCTTGGTCTGGTAACTTAGTTACCAATGCAACATGGGAAGATTTATGGTTAAACGAAGGGTTTACCTCTTACGTTGAAAACCGCATTATGGAAGAAGTGTTTGGCCGCGACCGCGCCGTAATGGAGCAAGCTTTAGATGCAGCAGGTTTACGTGCCCAGCTTAAAACGATTGACGCACCTGATACCCGCCTAAACTTAAAACTTAATGGCCGTGACCCAGATGATGCGTTTAGCTCAGTGCCATACACTAAAGGTCAGTTATTTTTAATCTACTTAGAGGAAAAATACGGCCGTGATAAGTTTGACCCGTTTGTAAAAACTTACTTTAACGAGTTTGCATTTAAATCACTGACTACCGCGCAATTTGTTACTTACTTAAAAGCTAACTTAATTGAAAAATACCCTGGCGTTGTAAGCATGGATAAAGTGAATGAGTGGATTTTTGAGCCAGGTTTACCAAGCGATGCGCCCAACCCAACATCTGATGCGTTTGATAAAGTAGATACCGCAAGTGCAGCATGGTTAAAAGGTGAAGCAAGCGCAGCACAATTACCTACGGCAAAGTGGACAGTGCACGAATGGTTACACTTTTTAAATAACCTACCACGTGATTTAAGCTTAGATAAAATGGCAGAGCTTGATAAGCAATTTAACTTAACGCAATCAACCAATGCAGAGCGCGCGTTTGCATGGTTCATGTTAGCGGTAGGTAATGGTTATCAACCTATTTACCCAGCGCTTGATAAGCACTTATCGGGTATTGGTCGCCGCAAATTAATTGTGCCACTTTATAAGGCACTTATTACTAACGGTAAAAAAGACTGGGCACAAAGCGTTTACCTAAAAGCACGCCCAGGTTACCACCCACTTGCACAAGGCACCATTGACGCTTTATTTGATAAATAAGCAACCTGTGCCAACCCTAAAGGTGTTCACACCTTTAGGGTAAAACAGTAAAACCAATAAAAAAGGCCGATTTATCGGCCTTTTTTAATACTGTAACTAAGCTCAGCGCAGTTAGTGCTTAAAATTAGTAGCTGAGATAAGTTTATTATTCAGCGCCTTGGTTCGTTACCTTTTCTAAAAAGGCTTTTCGTTCAGCGGGTGTTGCTTGCTGCCACCAAAATTCTAGCATTTGCGGGGCACTTGGCATGCCCTTGCCATTAATAGGCGCAATAGGCTTAATAGGTTGGCTTGGGCGCGTTGGGCCCGCTGGCACCGTATTTTGTAAAGCAGGCTTTTGACTTGCCAACTGAGTATTAGAAATAATACTAAGCGGCTGCGCAACAGCGGCGCCCTTTGCTTTTAAACTTACCTGCGGTGCCTCAGCAAATATTTTCGCTGATACCGCGTTATCGGCACGGTTAAACACCATGTCGTAATCTTTTTTATCATCAATAGTAATATCTACCCAAAATGGTTCAGACTCTATTACCTCATGATCGTCAAAGCCCAACTCGTATAAATCGGTGTATTTTAATTTTAATCGATAAGACCCTGAGGCTAGTTCAATATCGTCAACACGGCTAAATAGAGAGCTTTCTATCACTCTCTCGCCAACTTGTAAGGGCACTAACTCTTCAGGAAAGTGAATATTTCCGGCACTTACCGACATACTCATTAATAATGTAGCAGCCGCGGTAATTAACATTGATTTACGCATAAAAACTCCTTTATTTGTTTTGAGTTTGACACTGCAAACAAAATTTGTCATTAGTGACTTTAAATTCAACCCTTACATTGAAACGATTATGAGCACAGATACATTATTTACAAAAATTATTAACCGCGAAATTCCCGCCGACATTATTTACGAAGACGATACTACCCTTGCATTTAAAGATATAAACCCGCAAGCCCCTTTTCATGTGTTAATTATTCCAAAAAAAGCAATTGCTACTATCAATGATATTAACAGTGAAAACTCATATTTAGTTGGAAAGTTATACGAGGTTGCAGCTAAATTAGCCAAGCAATTTAACTTTAGTGACGATGGCTACAGAGTAGTAATGAACTGCAATAAACATGGCGGGCAAACCGTGTATCACATACATTTACATATGCTTGCAGGTAAAGAAATGGGCTGGCCTCCGTATCAAGATGCTAAAAAAATAAAAATTTAATAATAAAAATTCACTGGAAATATTGGTATTTCGCTAGTTACAAATGTTATGGTTTATCATGTATATAAAGTAAAAATAATTACTTATTTGCAACATTTTATGTTTAAATAATCGTAAAATCGTACTTGTTCACAAGGCGAAACCCGACTTTCTAATACAAAAGGTGTGGAAGTCGTGATAAACTTAACTAGTCAGCTTTATAAAAAGAGTATAAAAACATGAGCAGTTCAGCCTTTTTGTTATTAGATCAAGAGCCAATTAACACCATTGGCATTAACGTTTTAGAACCTTTGTTAAAAACGCAAGGCCTTGACGTAACCACGGGTACAAATATTTTAGATGTACCAGAAGGGACTCGATTACTGTTTATTGAAACATCAAGTAACGATGCATGGGGTAAACTAAAAGAGCAGCTAGTTAACCTGCGCACCAAGTGCGATATCGTATTATTTAACCTAGACGAAAACCCCGAGCTTGCTAACCGCGCGCTTTTGAGCGGTATTCGTGGTGTGTTTTATACGACAGATAACGCTGATGTATTAATGAAAGGTATTCGCTTACTTTTAGAAGATCAGCTTTGGTACAGACGTGACATTATGTGTAATGCGCTAAATCGTATGCTGCAGTTTAATAAAGACGCACTCCACAAGCTGACCGAAGGCGACATAGAGCCAATTAAACTTACTAAACGAGAAAAAGCAATAATCTCGTTAATGAGTAAGGGCTCTAAAAACAAAGAAATTGCTGAAGATTTAAGCATTAGCCCGCATACAGTTAAAACGCATTTATACAGCGCATTTAGAAAAACTAAATGTCGTAACCGTATTGAACTACTATCTTGGGCTCAACAAAACATTCCAGACGAAATTCGTTAATCAATTTCGTAATTTAAAAACAGGCACTTATGGTGCCTGTTTTTGTTTATGCCGCATGCTTGTTAAATTAATCGCTTTTTATTACTCTATTTAAAGTACCCATTGCTGGAACCCCTATGCTCGACTCTTTTACCCTTTTTTTTGCCAGCATTGCCGTTATTATAGTAATGACCCTTCTTAACTTTTTAACTTGGCGTACCAACAAAAACACCCCAGGTACTCTGCTTTATATTTTTTACCCAGTTTTATTACTAGGCGCAGTCATTGGCTTTACGCTGATTGGCAAAACGCACAACCTTATTGTGATTAGTGTTGCCAGCAGTATGATGTTTGGCGCATCAATTGTGCACAGCTTAGCCATATGCCAATTTTTAGATTATCGGGGTATTGGGTTTAAGCTACTGTGCTCCTTTACCGCGTTTAGCGCCGTAATGCTTGGGTATTATTCGTTTTTTGACCCTTCTTTACGGGAGCGAATTTACGTCTCGGATGCACAGCACATTGCTGAAGCCGCGTTCTTGCTGTTTTTATTTATTAAATATGCCCGAAAGCCTTACCCAAATGGCACCATTGTTTATATTTTAATATTAACTTTAGTTGCCCTGAGCTTTATTAGCCGCTCACTATTTATGGTTAATATTGAACAGCCCCTACTATTGCAAAGCCCATGGTTTAGCAGCTTACTATTTTTAAATGGCGTGATTGCCCCTATGTTCTATGCCGCAGGTATGGCGCTAATGTGTAATGAACGCAGAGAAAAAAACCTTAACAAGCTGGCCGACAAAGCCCAAAAAGATTTAGAAATTAGAGGCCTATTTTTATCAACTATTAGCCATGAAATACGCACGCCCCTTAATGGCATATTAGGCAGCGCCCAATTGGTTATGAACCAAAGCACCGACACCCGCAATAAAGCCTATTGTGAAGCCATTATTAATTCGGCCGAGTCATTAAATTTACTGGTTGATAAAGTGCTCGACTACGCAAGTCTCGATCAAAGTGATGAAGCGCTTTACGAAGAAGATATTGAATTTAAAACTTGGTTAAACAATCTGTGTTTATTACTCAGCCCATTAGCGGAGCAAAAACAACTTAAGTTTGAATTGGTATGCAATATCCCTGAACAAGCCTGTTACTACTGCGATCAACAAAAATTAAGGCAAATTATTATTAACCTTGTTGGTAACGCCATTAAATTTACCGACCACGGTATAGTAAAAATTCAGGTTGATTTGATAAGCGACAAACACCTTGAACACACCATAAAAATTAGCGTTAAAGACTCAGGTCCTGGTATAGAAAAAGACGAAATTGCCTACCTAACCGAGCCTTATGTACAAAGTAGCGCCGGTAAAGAAAAAGGCGGCACCGGTCTTGGACTTGCAATAACCAGCCGCTTATTAGAAAAGCTAGGCAGCCGATTAGAAATAACCAGTCAATTAGGCACTGGTAGCGTATTTAGCTTTACCACCACCTTTACTTTAGGGGAGCTTAGCCTAGTTGAGCAGCGTCATCAAAATAAAGACTACTTAACCGGCCTAGAAGTGCTGCTAGTTGAAGATTTAGATTTAAATCAAAAAATTGCTATTGAGTTTATGGCCGAAGATGAGCATAAAATAAAGCTCGCCAAAGATGGTAAAAGCGCTATCGAACTGATGCAAGCGCATCACTTTGACGTTATTTTACTCGATATGAACCTACCAGACTTTACCGGCCAAGAGGTATTAAAACGTTTGCAGCGGCTGGATCATAAAAATCAGCGCACGCCCGTACTCGCCTTTACAGCAAGCCTAAGTCCTGATGAAGTCAAAGAATACTTAGCTCTAGGAATAAAAGACATAGTCGGCAAACCAATTAAGCAGCAAAAGCTTCGCCAAGCACTAAGTGATTCACAATCCAATCAAACTGCAAATATAGCTGTAGAGTTAATAGACACCTTATACGACGAAACCGCAGCAGAAACGCTAACTAGCTCATTTAGTGAGGATGAAGTGTCGTCGATTTACAATGAATTTGTACTCTCGGCACGTACAAAGCTAACCCGCTGCCAAGAACTTATTGATCAACAACCAGAGCAGTGCATCAAATTATTGCATCGCCAAGCAAGCACCGCACTGCAATTAGGCTTTAACCGTTACGGTATTGAGCTTAAAAAAATAGAGCGCCGCCTACTTGATAACAAACCCCACAACAACCTGCTAGATGAGGCGTTAGAGCTTTGGCAACGTAGCTTAGAGCAATACTTAAAGTTTGTGCGTGAGCAGTTAGAGTGAACTCTAGTCAAAAAAAAACCAGCTACTACCTTTGTTTTTCTTTGATTACTGAGAGTAACGGGGCTGATACGCGGAAATCTAGCCTTGAAAGCAAGCCATACATCAAATCATTCGTTCCTTCATGATCGAAATAATATTGCTCGAATAAATATAAGTTCGTAAAGCTATTTATTAACTCCTCAGCCGCGCTCATATTATTAAATATATTTTTTGTATACATATACTCTCTTAATACTTTAGGCTGTGACTTTGTTGAATCATCAAAACGAGCATCAAAGAATGAATAGCTATCATGCTTTTTATCTAAGTTTAAGTTATCGAAAAGTAGGTCTATAGTAAGACTACTAAGTGCTCTTGATAAATGATTATAATGCATATCCTGCCAACGCATCCGTACCATTGCCTTATGTAAATCATCGGTTAGTTCATCATATAATGTTTTGAAGTCACAACCGAAGTTGGACATTATACTTATAAATTCATTCACCTCTCGATCGGTAAATTTTGCATTTGAAGCCAACTTATCCGACTCATGAGACATTCTATCTATCAGTAGTTTTGCCTCATTAGCAATAATGATTTGCCTCTCCTTTTCACCATTTTTTCGATATTGATAAACAGCAAAGAAGAATGCAAAAGCAGTCGCAATTTGAGCTATTGTATTAAACACATCAGTTATTTTAATTTTTTCGACTGTTAAACTTTGAATTGCTAATAATCCACAAGTTGTATAGGTAAGTGATAACAGCACTATGCATAAAACTATAACAGCCTGTAAAAAGTAAGATATTTTCTTCTTATACTTTTTTTCATATAGCATTTTTATTACTCTCCGTTTTTTAAACATAGAAATATCGGGCATAACCAATGCCATTAGAGAAAAATCACTTAGTTTTAATTGGTAATTTAAGACTACTTCCCTCTTCCATATTTATCATCAAATCGCTCTATATCGCTTTCATCAAGTACAGTACCGGTTTGCACTTCAATGACAATTAACGGCTCTTTTTGATTGTTCGCTAAGCTGTGTATTTGTTTTGCTGCAATGTAGCAAGATTGGTCGTGGCTAAGTGTTAATGCTTGCTTATCAATACGTACATCGGCAATCCCCGATACCACCACCCAATGCTCTGCACGATGCTGATGGCGCTGCGTCGAAAGTTTAGCCCCGCTGTTTACAGTTATTTTTTTAACTTTAAACCCTGCCCCTGTTACTAAAGTGCGGTAGTTACCCCATGGACGATACACAACCTGGTGGTGATTGAGTTTATCGCTTTGACTCTGTGCTAATTGTTTAAGTAAAAAAGGTAAACCGTCGAGCTTGTTTTTATTGGCTACAAGGGTAGCGTCGTGGGTGTGAATAATAGCTAAGTCGCTGACCCCAATGGTAGCAACGCTGTGATCGTCTTCGCTTATAACAAAATTATTAGAGCTATTTTGCGCGATATGGCTTTGGTTTTCGTTATTACCGTGCGTATCTTTTTTAATAAGGCTTGCCAAAGCACTAAAGCTGCCTACATCACTCCAATTAAGCGCAACAGGCAGCACTGCTACATTATTGCTGCGCTCTAAAATAGCGTAATCAATAGAGTCGCTTGGGCAGCTTTTAAGTGGCTCAATGTTTGGCCTTGTAAAGCCTAAGTCGTGTGAAAACTGAGATGCCGCTTTTACACTGTGCGCTATTTTTGGCGCAAAACGTTCAAGCTCATTTAAGTAAACACGTGGCGTAAATAAAAACATGCCGCTATTCCAACTATAACCGCCTTCAGCTAGGTATTTTTGTGCCGTAACTAGGTTTGGTTTTTCTTTAAATTCAGCGACTTCAAAACAGTCTGAACCTGAGATTTTACTGCCTTGCTTTATATAACCAAACCCAGTGTGGGGCTGTATTGGTGTAATTGAAAATGTAACTAGCATACCTTGCTCAGCTAACTTAACCGCATCATTTAATTTAAGTGTGAGCTCAGTAAAGTTTTCAATATGATGATCAGCTGGCATCACTAACATTGGCCCTTCAATACCTTGCTGTAGTGCATAATGCGCAGCTAACGCAATGGCAGGCGCCGTATTTTTACCCTGTGGCTCTAGTAAAAGCGCTTGCGGGTTAGCCGTTATGCTTTGTTCGGCGGCAATAAAACGGTGTTGTTCGTTGCAAACAAGTATTGGCTT
Organism: Pseudoalteromonas sp. MM1; assembly: GCF_030296835.1. Lineage (NCBI taxonomy): Bacteria > Pseudomonadati > Pseudomonadota > Gammaproteobacteria > Alteromonadales > Pseudoalteromonadaceae > Pseudoalteromonas > Pseudoalteromonas sp. MM1. The sequence goes on from NZ_AP027922.1 coordinate 3,529,085, forward strand.
CGCAAATTGAACACCTGATATACGCGCTAAAGTGTTTTGTAATAGTGAGTGTTTGTTATCAAGCAAGGGTAAAAATTGCTTAGGCATAGCTTGGCGAGAAAGCGGCCATAACCGTGTACCAATGCCACCGGCTAAAATTACCGGTGTAATAAGAGTTGTATTCATAAAGCCGCCAATAAATATACTAGCGGCTATTTTAGCATTTTATTGGCTAGGTGCTAATGCTTAGCGATTTATACCAAGGTAAAAGCGTCAGCATCTAAATAAGCGGGGAATGCGGCTTTAAAATCCTCTAACGGTGCTTTTTCAAGTGTTACGGTAAGTAACTCTTGCGTATTGTCTTTTGCTTTGGCGATTGTATCGCCTTTAAAGTCGTATGCGGCCGTGCCACCACTGTGCGCAACACCATTGCCATCATCGCCAACACGGTTAACAGCGACTACATAACATAGGTTTTCCATGGCGCGTGCCATTAATAGCGTATCCCAAATATGGCGACGAACCGCAGGCCAGTTGGCTACGTTTATCATTACATCGTAGTCGTTATTATTACGCTGAAAAACAGGAAAACGTAGGTCGTAACACACCTGTGGCAGTAGCTTAAAGCCATTGATTTCAAATGTTTTACGCGCTTGCCCTGCAACAACATAGTCGCCCTCACTCCCTAAGCGAAATAAATGACGTTTATCGTAATAATTTACCTCACCATTGGGTTTTACCCAATAAAAGCGATTTGCTTTTTTATCGCCTTGCGCAACTAATACTGACCCTGCAATAACTGCGTTATGCTTATGTGCTTGCGCTTTTAGCCAAGTAACTACTTTGCCGTTTTCAGGCTCTGCACAATCAAGATTAATTGCAAAACCAGTAGCAAAGGTTTCAGGTAGTAAAATTAAATCAGGGTTAGCGGTTATCTCTGCTAATTTTTTATCAAACATGGCTAAATTGGCGTCTTTATCAAGCCAATGCAGCGCACTTTGAACAAGTGTAAGCGTTAAAGTTGACATAATATTTGCGCGGCCTCTATTAAAGTTTCATCGTTTTTAGCAAAACACAGTCGAATCACTTTATCATTTGAAGGTTGCTTATAAAACACACTTAAAGGAATAGCAGCAACCCCAGCTTGCTCTACTAACCAGTGGCAAAAATCTACATCATTAAGATCAGACACCTTACTGTAATCGAGCAATAAAAAGTACGTACCTTGGCTTGGTAAAATAGTAAAACGGCTGTCACTTAAGTGCTGTGCCAGTAAGTCGCGCTTTTGCTGATAAAAATTGCTTAGCGCATCTACATGCTCGCCTTGTTGTTCAAGCATGTCGGCCAATGCGTATTGTGCAGGTGTAAAACTTGAAAAAGTAACATACTGGTGTATTTTTCTAAACTCAGTAGCAAGCGGCGCAGGCGCAATACAGTACCCCATTTTCCAGCCGGTACTATGAAACGTTTTGCCAAAACTTGATATAACAAAGCTTTTTTCACGTAGCTGCTCATCACAAAGCATGCTTAAGTGCTTATCGCCATCAAAGGTAATGTGTTCGTAAACTTCATCACTTATTACATATAAATCGTGGTCGCTTACTAACGATTTGAGTGCGTTTATATCATGGTGTTTAAGTATTTTACCGCTTGGATTGTGTGGTGTATTAATAATTATAGCGCGCGTGTTTTTGCTCACTGCGCTGCGAACAGTTTGCCAATCAATAGCATAATCGGGTGCATGTAATGCAATATGAACTGTTTTACCGCCAGCAAGCTCAATGGCAGGCTGGTAAGAGTCATAAGCGGGGTCAAACACAATGACTTCATCATCGGGGCGTACTATAGTTTGAATAGCTACAAATAATGCTTCGGTGGCGCCCGATGTGACCGTAACTTGCTCAACTGCATCAATTTTTGCCGCGTATTTACGCGAAACTAAATTTGCTATTTGTTGCTGTAAACGGGGCACACCACTGGATGGCGAGTATTGATTAACCCCTTGCTGAACATAAAAATTCAGCTGGTTTTTCAATAATTCTGGCGCATCAAACTCAGGAAAACCCTGCGATAAATTTATTGCCGAATGCTGATTTGCCAAGCCACTCATTTGGCTAAATATACTAACACTTAAATTTGGTAATTTACTTTCAAACACGACAGGCCCTTAATGATGGTTTTGCGCTTAAAGCGATGCTATCATTGCTTAAAACAGAAGTATAGCCGTCTAAAATTAAATAGCTTTATATCAATTTGCTTAATTAACTGAGCTATTTTGAGGTAGCGAAAACGCAGCTCGCGTTTGGTTTAGCGCCTCAAACGCGTTAAGTATTATTACGCATTGGTATTACACTCATTGGTGAGGAATGTATGCACAACAATACCGCTATTTCGCAACTTATTGAAGCCGGAAAATGGATCAGTCAAAAAGGCTGGGTTCCCGCCACCGGCGGAAATTTTTCGGCGCGCACCGCAACAGGGTATGTGGTTACCGCTAGCGGCTTTGATAAAGGTCAGCTCGGTACACACACTTTTATTGAGCTTGATCATCAAGGAAATCGCACCAAAGGTGCTGGCAACCCATCGGCCGAAACGCAACTGCACTTAGGCATGTATAAGCTTATTCCGCATGCTAACGTGGTGCTGCATACTCATTCAGTAGCAGCCACTGTACTTTCGCGTGTAATTAAAAGCCATGCATTAAATTTAAGCGGTTATGAAATGCAAAAGTCACTCAGCGGGGTAACTTCGCATTTAGATACGCTCAGCATTCCTATTTTCGAAAACGATCAAGATATTGAGCGCTTAAGCTTGCTGCTTAGCGATCACCACTTACATACTCCCATTGAGCATGCAGTGTTAATTCGTGGGCATGGCGTTTATGTAGTAGGGAGTAATTACAAACAAGCACTTCGCCACTTAGAAGGGTTAGAGTTTTTATTTAGCTGTGAGCTAGAACGGTTAAAAATAGAAGGTATTGGGGCACAGCTATAATGATAAAAGCAATTTTAACTGATATTGAAGGCACCATAACACGTATCTCATTTGTAAAAGAGGTGCTGTTTCCCTATGCAGCCAAGCAACTAGCAACGTTTATGCGCTTAAACGAAAATAAAGCCCATGTCGCTGAGCAAATAGCGGCCCTAAAAGCCATTATTAATGAGCCAGATGCCGATATAGAAAGTGTCATTAGCGTGTTACTAAAGTGGATTGAAGAAGATAAAAAAATTACACCCTTGAAACAAATACAAGGGCTAATTTGGCAAACGGGCTACGAGCAGGCTGATTTTAAAGGCCACTTATACCCAGATGCGTTTGAATTTTTGCAAGCTCAGCACGCACAAGGCACCGCACTCTATGTGTATTCATCAGGCTCGGTAAGAGCGCAGCAGTTACTCTTTAAATACAGCGACTATGGCGATATTCGCGCCCTTTTTAGCGACTTTTTTGATACCAAAGTCGGCGCAAAGCAAGAGCAAGCAGCCTATAACACGATAGTTAACCAGCTCCCCTTTAGTGCAAACGAAATCTTGTTTTTAAGTGATGTCGCAAGCGAGCTTGATGCTGCTAAAGCCGCAGGGCTTAAAACTTTGCACCTAATACGTGATGGCCAAGCATTAAGCGAGCACCCTTACGTACATGACTTTAGCACAGTTAAATTGGAGCAATTTGTATGAGCCAATTAACAATTTATGCTAACAATAACTCAAGTAATGCGCTGATAAACACCTGTGATTTAAGCGAAATTACTCAGCAATTAGCAAAGGTAAATGTACGCTTTGAGCAATGGCAAGCAACTGCGCCCATTAATGAGCACACTAAAAATGAGCAAATTATTGCAGCGTATAAAAATGATATAGCGCGCTTAAAAGCGCAAAATGGCTACCAAACGGTGGATGTTATTTCACTTGCCAAAGGCAATCCTGCAGCGGCACAAATGCGAGAAAAGTTTTTGTTTGAGCACACTCATAGTGAAGACGAAGTCCGCTTTTTTGTAAAAGGCCAAGGGTTATTTTGCCTGCATATAGATGCCAAAATTTACCAAGTATTATGCCAGCAAGGTGACTTAATTTCGGTACCAGCCCTTACCCCACACTGGTTTGATATGGGGAGCGACCCAGAATTTACCGCCATTCGATTATTTAATAATACCGAGGGCTGGGTTGCAAAAAGCACCAAGTCTGAAATTGCGAAGCAGTTTCCTTTGCTCGCATAGCAAACGTAATACGCTCCACAAAGGGATAAGTGGAGCGCTGTTTAAAAAACTACTTAAGTGCTGTTAACGCACCACTCTCTACATCACTTTTATTGTAAACACCGGTGTCTAACACCCAAGCTGTTACTAGTTTTGCAGGTGTTACATCAAATGCCGGATTATACACATTGGCATTAGTCGGTGCCCACAGCGCCTCACCAAAACTGCCACTTACGCCGCGTACCTCTGCGCTATTTCGCTGCTCTATTGCTATATCACTACCGCAAGTTGTTTGTGTATCAAGTGTAGTTAAAGGTGCAACAACATAAAATGGAATATCATGAAAATGGGCCAATACAGCTAAGTTATAAGTCCCCACTTTATTAGCAAAGTCACCATTGGCAGCAATACGATCGGCGCCCACCACTATTTTATCTACCTTGCCTGCGGCCATTAAACTTGCTGCCATATTATCGCAAATAAGCGTGTACGGTACTTGCCAGCGCTCAAGTTCGAACGCGGTTAAACGTCCGCCTTGCAATAATGGCCGCGTTTCATCAACCCACACATGTATATTGCCATGTTGCTGCTGCGCTTTGTAAATAACGCCTAACGCTGTACCAATACCGGCAGTGGCTAATGCGCCAGTATTACAATGGGTTAAAATATTGTCGCCGCTGTGTATAAGCTCAGCACCGCGTGTTGCCATACGCTCACATAACTCAATGTCTTCAATAAAAAGACGCTCTGCGCTGCACACCACAGCTGCTACAAAATCATCGCTTTTAAGGGCCTCTCTTAATGTAGCCATGCAATGCATTAAATTAACAGCCGTTGGGCGTGTGGCTTCAAGCTCATTAATTGCATCACCAAGCGCCGCCTTTGTAGCACCTTGCTCAGCTAAGTGAGCAACCAGCAAACTCGCACCTAAGCCTATCAATGGGGCGCCACGAATTTTTAAACTGATGATCAGCTCCTTCATCGTCTCAACACTATGGCACTCGTGCCATACCTGCTGATGAGGAAGTAAATACTGGTCAAGCACACTTAATGTGCCGTTTTCATATTTTAAACTGCTTGCGATTAGGTTTTGCATGGTGAGGCTGCTTAAATAAAATGCGTAAGGGTATTTTACATCAGTTTGAATAACTCTCAAGTTAGACTTGTAGACATCTAAACATTTAAAGGTATAGAATGCCCAAAAAGGTTATTTGAGATCTCACTATGGCTAACTATGTCGCATTTAATGCGCAGCGCGCAATTGAATATGTAAATTCGTTAATTGATTCTGAGCAGTATGATTTTTTTAATGCTGACGCAAACCTAACTGCGTACGAATTTGGTGACGGTAACCTTAATTTAGTATTTAGAGTTAGCGATGAGCACCATAACAGCATTATTTTAAAGCAAGCGCTGCCTTATGCTCGTTGTGTAGGTGAGTCATGGCCGCTTACACTTGATAGAGCCCGAATTGAGGCACAAGTATTACTTAATCACGGTGCTATTTGCCCGCAAAACACTGCTAAGGTGCTGCACTATAATCAAGCTTACGCACTGACCATTTTAGAAGATTTAGGTTATTTAAAAATATTGCGTACCGCACAAAATAACGCGGAGCAATTTCCTAAGTTAGCCGAGCACGTAGCGACGTATTTAAGCCATACGGGTTTTTATAATTCAGATTTTTACCTAGCGGCCCAGCATAAAAAAGCGCTAGTACAGCAATTTACTAACCCTGAGCTTTGCCAAATAACCGAAGATTTATTTTTTAGCGATCCGTACATAAAACACGAGCGTAATAACTTTCCTATGCAGCTAGCCCCGCAGGTGAAAACTCTTCGCGATAACACGGCGCTTAAATTAGAAGTTGCGAAATTAAAAGCTAATTTTTTATCTAACCCACAAACATTGCTGCACGGCGATATGCACAGCGGCAGTATTTTTGTAGATACCAATACCACCAAAGTAATAGACCCTGAGTTTGGCTTTTTTGGTCCTATTGGCTTTGATATAGGCTCTTTTATCGGTAATTTACTGTTAAATTACTGCGCACAGGCTGGGCATATTGAAGAGTTTGTAGCACGGCGAAACTATCAAACCCATTTACTTAGCTGCATTGTTGAAAGCTATAATTTATTTGAGCAACAATGGCTAACTTTAATTGCCAATCACAGCACAGATCAAACACTCAATACTGGCGGCTACCCACAGTACTTTATGAAAAACGTATTACAAGACGCCATAGGCTATTGTGGCACAGAGCTAATTAGGCGCACGATAGGACTTGCCCATGTGGCAGATATTGACAGTATTGAAGATGAAAATACGCGCCTTGCAGTACAAAAACAAACGCTCAGCTTAGGTGAGCAACTTATTTTAAATGCCAAGAGCTGCGACAACAAAGATGCCTTTTTTAGTTTATTAATAAGCCAGCTAAATTAAAAAAGGCGCTAAAGCGCCTAATACTGTTAGTGGTAATTTTCGTAAATTTTATCGAGCGGCTCCGACAGCCCACTTTCTTGTACAATACGCACATGTTTACGCCTTAACTCCCGCGCACTCGTTACACCACATGAGTGTGCAATTAAGCCAGCGCCGTAATGAATATATTTATTATAATTGGCAACTCGCTGGGCTTTATCGGCAACATTTAAGCCGCGTTGCAGGCGCTCATTATGAGTAGTAATCCCCGTTGGGCAGGTATCTTTATTACACTGCATGGCTTGTATACAGCCTAACGCAAACATGTGACCGCGAGCAGAAACAACAAAATCTGCACCTAATGCAAGTGCCCATGCCACTTTAGAAGGCACAATTAACTTACCCGATACAATAACTTTAACACGCCCTGTTAAGCCGTGTTTTTCAAGCATATTCACAACCAGCGGTAAGCTTTCGCGCAGCGGTAAGCCTACCGAATCTAATAATGGTTGTGGCGCAGCACCGGTACCGCCATCGGCACTATCAATAGTGATAAAATCCGGTGCAGACTCAAGCCCGCGGTGGTTTATTTCTGCAAATAGCGTTTCTAGCCAAGTGTAATCACCAATAACTGCTTTAAAGCCGGTAGGTTTGCCTGTGGCGTTTCGCACAGTGGCAATCATATCTAATATATTACTTGGCTTTTTGATCTCTGGGTGTCCATTTGGGCTAATTGAATCTTTACCCTCAGGAATGCCCCTTATTTTAGCAATTTCAGCATTAACCTTTTTACCTGGCAACATGCCACCTTTACCCGGTTTGGCACCTTGGCTTAATTTAAGCTCAAACATTTTTACGTTTTTATGCGCCGCAATTTCTTTCAGTTTATCGATACTTAGATTTCCAAGCTCATCGCGCACTCCATATTTAGCGGTGCCAATTTGAAACACCAAATCTGCACCGCCTTCTAAGTGATAAGGGCTTAACCCGCCTTCACCGGTGTTCATCCAGCAGCCTGCCAGCTTTGCCCCTTTTGATAACGCTCTAACAGCCGGTTTTGAGAGCGCACCAAAGCTCATACCTGATATATTAAACAATGAGTTAGTTGTGTAGGGCGTTTTACAATAAGGACCTAAGGTGACATTACTTGGGTCCAGCGCCTCTTCATCTAAGGTAGGAAAAGCACAATTCATAAACATCACTGTACCTGTTACCTCTAAGCTTTGTGTTGAGCCAAATGCAGCTGTACGATCAACATCTTTTGCAGCACGATACACCCAACTACGCTCTGCTCGGTTAAACGGCATTTCTTCTCTATCGAGGGCAAAAAAGTACTGCCTAAAAAATTCCCCTTGGCGCTCAAAAAAGTATCTAAAACGGCCAATAACCGGGTAATTTCGTCTGATTGCATGCTTTGTTTGGGTAATATCACGAAAATAAAAAACAATAACGGTAAGTACAATAAACCCGAGTGCAACAATAAAAATACTCGCAAATACATCAATACTAAAAATAATAAAATCGCTCATCCAAGGCCCCTTGATGGCTGTTTTTAAAAATAAAAAAGGTGTTGAGTCAAAATGACACAACACCTTTCGTTGTTCAAGGTTTATACCCTTTGATAATTAGCTTTTTGTGTTTTCGAGCTCAGCTTTTATATACAAACGAACTTGCTCTTCAAGCACTGATAATGGCACTGAACCATGGCGTAATACTTGATGATGAAACTCACGTATATCAAAATGCGCTCCAAGCGCTTGCTCAGCCTCTGTGCGTAAACGCTTAATAGTCAGCTCGCCAATTTTGTAAGACAAAGCTTGCCCTGGCCACGAAATATAGCGGTCGGTTTCGGTTTTAACATTGTGTAATGAAAGCGCTGTGTTCTCGCTCATAAAGTTCATAGCGCGCTCTCGGCTCCAGCCGTACATGTGCATACCTGTATCAACGACTAAACGAGCTGCACGCCACATTTCATAGGTTAAACGGCCAAATCGGCTGTATGGGTCTTGGTAAAAGCCTGCTTCTATCCCTAAGTATTCAGAATAAAGTCCCCATCCTTCACCAAAAGCCGAAAGGTAAGCATCACGTCGATAGCTTGGTAAATTTTCAAGCTCTGCATTAAGCGATATTTGTAAATGATGCCCAGGTACGGCTTCGTGCAAGGTCAGCGCTTCTAATACATACAACGGACGCTTATCTAGCGCGTAGGTATTTACCCAATAATAACCCGCTTGATCGCTTCGGCTCGAGCCAACATAGCGACCTGTTGTATATTTAGGGGCTATATTTTCAGGCACGGGTGCTACGCCATAGGGCATACGTGGCAGAGTATGAAATAACTTAGGTAGCTGCGCGTCCATTTTTTTAGCTATGTATGCAGCTTCTTTTAATAGCTGCTCTGGAGTGGTGGCGTAAAATTGCGGATCGGTACGTAAAAAGTGAATAAAATCGGCAAACGTGCCTTCAAATCCTACTTCCTTAATTATTGCCTGCATTTCACTGCGGATACGCGCCACCTCAGATAACCCCAGTTGATGTATTTCATCAATGCTCATTTTTGTGGTGGTGTAATACTGCGCGCGGTTTTTATAAAACGCTTTGCCATTAGGGGTTTGCGAAACACCAATCGTAGTGCGTGCGCCTGGCTGATATTGCGTAGTAAAAAATGTTAAATATGCTTTGTAAGAGGCAATAACATCATTTTTTATAATGCGTTTAGCTTTTTGTTGTAACGCTTTAAAGTCGTTTTCACTTAGCCCTGCCGTGTTTGTTTTAAACGGGGAGTAAAAGTCTGACTGTGTTACATCATCCACTATGTATGCGCTTATTGAGTCTTCATACCCAGCTAATACTGCTTGTGGTTGAGTAAGCCCAGTTTCTAGCCCCTTTTTCATCCAGTGTATGTTTTGCTCAAAAAAGCGCGGTACTTGTTCAAGGCGGGCTAAATACGTTTCTAACTGTTGTGGTTGCTTGTACTGCGAGCTATTAATTATATAAGACAAGCTAGAATGGAACCCATACTCAGACGTGAGCGGTATGTAGTGCGCATTAAACACGTATTCATCAACGCTATTTTGTACCTGCGCACGAATAATACTGAGGTTTATACTGTTTTCACTTGAAAGCTGGTCGCTATCAATTGCATCTAAGCGACTCAACAATGCTGTTTTTTCTTCATATTGCTGTTTTAAAAATTCAGCCGACAAATTGGGCAACAAATAGCCATCAACCCCTTCAGGCTGTGCGTAAGGATTAACACGTTGGCGGTAATCAACAATACTTTGCGCCACTTGTTCAAATTGTGTGTTTGCGTTGGGGCTTGTTAATGTACAAGCGCTTAGCGTGCCAAAAAGTGATAACGCAAGCAGTGTGCGGCAAATTCGTGGGGGTAAGGAATAATTCATTTTAGTTTTACTTAACCATACAATAGATTTCACAAAACTATCGTAGGCTGAGTAAATAGCAAGATAAATGCGACTAAGCTCAATAACACACCGCTTAATTAGAGCCTGAAAAATAAGCTGAACCAACCTAGATCAAGTTAAATACGTACTCTTTGATGATAAAATCAGCTGTTAAGCAGCAAAAGTAAAAATTTAAGTTCACTAATACTGGTTTTTACTTTTAAATAGCCCCTTTAACGATTATTGTAGTAAAAAAATAATAAAGCTTGGATGCATTACCACCTCATTGAAGAGTTATTTTAATGTGTATTTAATGCGTACTTAGTTGGTAGTTAAAATGATGTTCCATGATTCCATGGCTGTAGCTCAAGAAAAAATGACAAATGTATGCTTGTTTTTAGAACGTCATACGCTGCCCCCCTCTCCGTTAAATTACCACGTTGCCTATACCTATATTAGTAAAGTAAATCCTCAGCTAAATAACGCCATAGATGAGGCCATTACTAATAAGGCGCATATTGATAGTATTTTGATTGAGCACCTCTACTTTGAGTTTTTAAACGAAGGACACACCACGCAAGTGGCGATGATTAATAACGTAAATGGGGTTATTGACTCACTGTCGCGCAATGCGCAATCAACCGAAAAACAAATTACTAGCTTTGCTGGCCAAGTAAGTGAGTGCATGCACTCGCTGGATGAGAGTAATATAGCGCAAAGCCGCCAAGCACTCGATACGCTAAATACGCAATCAGCTACGTTACTTGAGCAACACAAGCACTTTAAACACGAACTTCATAAAGCTAAAAAGTTACACGAAAAAACCCAAAAACAGTTAGCGCAATTACGTAAACAGCACATTATTGACTCACAAACGGGGCTGTATAAACGTCATTATTTAACGCAGCAAACTCAAGTATGGAGCAACCAAGACAAATCGATTTGCGCAATTGCCATTCAAATAGATAATTTAGATCATTTTGTCGATAATTACGGCGATATAATTGGCGAAGTTATTCTGAACAAAGTGGCTAAACAAGTAAAAAAATATGTATTTCAAAGTGGTTTACCTGGGCGTACAGCAAAGGACCAATTTACCGTATTACTGCCAGATATAGACCCCGAGACCGCCAATGTTATTGCTGAAAAAGTACGTAATGGCGTAGAAAAGCTTCGTTTTGTTAGCTCTAAAAGCGGCACTAAACTGCCTGGCATTAACTTATCTTTAGGCATAGCGCAGCAACTCAAAAATGATGACTTTAACCAATTAGCTAAAAAAGCCTCGCAAGCGGCATTTAAAGCACGCTCACTGGGGCAAAGTAGCTTTACAGCTGGCCACTAGGTTTTACGCTAAATTACCTGATAAATCATATTCAAATTGCACCTGCAGTATACAATCAAGTACACTAGTCTTTATTGCCACGATAGAGACTAACCATGAACGAAACAGAGCAAAAGACCACGCATTTTGGCTATAAAACCGTAGCCGAAAACGATAAAGCCTCAATGGTTGCAGACGTATTTCACTCGGTTGCAGCAAAGTACGATGTAATGAACGATTTAATGTCTTTTGGTGTACATCGATTATGGAAACGTCAAACTATAGCCAGTTCAGGTGTGCGCAAAGGCCACCACGTCCTTGATTTAGCAGGCGGCACTGGCGATTTAACAGCAAAATTTAGCCAGCTAGTAGGTGAAACAGGCCAAGTTGTTTTAGGCGATATTAACTCATCTATGTTAAAGGTCGGCCGCGAAAAACTGCACAATCTTGGGTTAGTCGGCAATATCGACTACGTGCAGATGAATGCCGAAATGCTGCCATTTCCAGATAACAGCTTTGATGTGATCACGATTGCCTTTGGCTTACGTAATGTAACCGATAAAGACAAAGCCCTGCGCTCTATGTACCGTATATTAAAGCCAGGTGGGCGTTTATTAGTATTAGAATTTTCGAAGCCCGAGCATGAAATTTTAAGTAAAGCGTACGACTTTTACTCGTTCAACCTATTGCCAACTATGGGTAAAGTAGTGGCGAACGATAGCGAGTCATACCAATACTTAGCTGAGTCGATTCGTATGCATCCAGACCAAGAAACTTTAAAAGCAATGATGGAAGAAGCAGGCTTTGAACAAACAACGTATCAAAACCTAACCGGTGGTATTGTTGCACTGCACCGTGGTTTTAAATATTAAGGCAGGCAGTTATGGCGTTTGAGCAAAAAAGCGAGCCTGTGGTGGCAGCAAAACCCGATTCGCAGTTTTTTATGTTACCTAATTTTGTACTTTCGCTTATAGAAAGAGTGCTTAATAAAGTACTGCAGCTCGACGCCACCTTAATAGATAAGCTCAGTGCCGTTAAGCACAAACCATTAAAGGTCGACATTCGTAATTGGCAGCAACAAATAGTATTAACCTTTGATGGTAAACTATTACACCTTTACAGCGCCAGCGATGAAGATAGCGCAGAGTGCATGATCAGTGCCGATATAGATACGCTTTTGGTACTTAAAGATCCAGCCATACTTACACAGCTCATTCGTCAAGATAAGCTAGACCTGCAAGGCGACTTAAACGTCGCTCAGGCATACAGCGCCGCATTTTCTGGGCTAGATATAGATTGGCCTGAGCAACTATCGCACTATATTGGCGATGCGCCCGCACAACAACTTTACATACAGCTAAATACTTTACGCAGTAAAGAGCATAAAGTACGTCAGCAAATTAGCACCACATTAACCAGCCTATGCCAAGATGAGCTCGCTGTAACTATTCACCCTTTAGAGCTTGAACAATTTAAACAACAAAACCGAGCATTAAAAGGGCAAGTGGCCGCTATTGAACAACGCATAAATGCATTACTCAACTCTTCTAACACTAGCAACCGCTAAGGATTTTTTGTGTCGACTGCTCGATTGTATTACATCACTAAAACATTACTTAGCTACGGATTAGATGAGTTAATACCAAAACAAAAAATACCGTGGTACGCTAAAATTGCACGTGGTAGCTTGTTTTGGTTACGTAACCAGCACAAAAATAAGCCAGCGGGCTTGCGCCTGCGCTTAGCCCTGCAAGAGCTTGGCCCTGTGTGGATTAAGTTTGGCCAAATGCTGTCTACCCGCCGAGACTTACTTCCTCACGACATTGCGTTAGAGCTTGCTTTTTTGCAAGACCAAGTTGAGCCTTTTGAAGGTGAACTTGCCCAAAAAATAATTGAAAAAGCGCTCGAAATTAGCGATATAAACCAGTTATTTAGTGAATTTTCGCAAACCCCACTGGCCTCTGCGTCTATTGCACAAGTACATACTGCAAAGCTAGTTGATGCCCATAACAACAGCCAAGATGTTGTTATAAAAGTGATTCGACCAAACATAAAAACACAAATTAATGCCGACTTAGCACTTATGGAAAAGCTCGCTAAAGTACTTGCCAATGTACACAGCGAAGCAAAAAGGTTACGCCCTGTAGAAGTGGTCAAAGAGTATAAAAAAACCTTGCTAGATGAGCTCGATTTAATGCGCGAAGGCGCAAATGGCATTCAACTTAAGCGTAATTTTGAAGGCTCTGATTCGTTATATATCCCGGCTGTTTATAGCGATTATAGCCGCAGTAACGTATTGGTTATGGAGCGTATTTACGGAATTCCGGTCTCAGATACTGAGTCGTTAATTGCGCAAAATACCAATATGAAATTACTCGCTGAGCGCGGTGTAGAAGTGTTTTTTACCCAAGTATTTAGAGACAGTTTTTTTCATGCCGATATGCACCCTGGCAATATATTTGTCTCTCGCGAGCACCCTGAAAACCCCATGTATATTGGTATCGACTGTGGCATTGTTGGCACGTTAAACAAAGAAGATAAGCGCTATCTCGCTGAAAACTTTATCGCCTTTTTTAATCGTGACTACCGCCAAGTGGCTCAGCTACATGTTGACTCGGGCTGGGTTCCGCCCGATACCAGCATAGAAGAGTTTGAATTTGCTATTCGTACCGTGTGCGAACCTATATTTAATAAGCCGCTGGCTGAGATATCGTTTGGCCATGTACTGGTTAATTTATTTAACACCGCACGCCGCTTTAACATGCAGGTACAGCCGCAGTTAGTATTATTACAAAAAACCCTATTATATGTTGAGGGCTTAGGGCGTCAGCTTTATCCTCAGCTTGATTTATGGAAAACCGCCAAGCCATTTTTAGAGGATTGGGTAAAACAACAAGTTGGACCGTTATCAGTAATGAAACAAATGTATGCTAACTTGCCATTTTGGGCTGAAAAAATGCCAGAACTACCTGATTTAATTTATCAAAATTTAAAGCGTAGTCCGCAAATGCAGTATTCTCAGCCAAGCAAAGTGTCACACAAAGCGCTCGTACTTAGCCTGTTAGGCAGTGCTACACTGATTGTCTCAGCACTGTGTTATTTGCAGCACGACCTTATAGCAGCAGGCATAACATTAGCAGCGTCTGCAATTAGCTTTATTGCAGCGTGGCGTAACACATAAACTAAGTGCTATTTGTGCCACAGGGCGTATAATTAGTACTTAAAATAAACATTTAAGCATTTATCATTTGGAGATAACCATGGGTTTAGGCGGCATTAGTATTTGGCAATTATTGATTGTTTTAGCGATTATCGTACTTCTTTTTGGTACCAAAAAGCTACGTGGCATGGGTGGTGATTTAGGCGGTGCAGTTAAAGGGTTTAAAAAAGCCATGTCTGATGATCAAACCAAAGAGACTGAAAACGAAAAAGCTGAACAAATCCAAGAGTCTCAAAAAGCAGCACCAACACAAACGCAAAGTACTGAAAAAACCAAAGACGATACTAAGGTTTAAACAATATGGGAATGTGGGAGCTTGTTGTTGTTTTTATTGTTGGCCTAGTCGTACTTGGCCCTGAGCGGTTACCGGTTGCCATTCGCACCGTAATGCGCTGGATAAAAACGGTTAAGTCGATGGCTAACTCAGTTAAAACAGAAGTGAGTGAAGAGCTGCGCATACATGAGCTTCACGAAAACCTAAAAAAAGCAGAGCAACAAGAGCTTAAAGATTTAAGCCCTGAGCTGCAACAATCGGTTGATGAACTGCAAAAAGCAGCGCAGTCGGTTACTCATAGCTATAAAAACACTTCAAGCACGTCATCTAACGAACAGCTCGATGAAAAAAAGTGAAATTAATTCCCCTATTTGTGGTCAACTCATTACGTGGTATAAAAAATAATGTCTGAACAAGCTAAATCAGGGTTTGTCGCTCACTTAATTGAGCTGCGCGATCGGCTTATTAAATCACTTTTGAGTATTTTAGTGATATTTATTGGCCTAGTGTATTTTGCCAATGATATATATGAGTTTGTAGCAGCCCCTTTAGTCGCACATTTACCAAGCACTGCCACTATGATAGCTACTGATGTTACGGCACCGTTTTTTGCACCGTTTAAACTCACGCTATTTGTTGCTTTGTTTGGCGCTATTCCGTGGATATTGCATCAAATTTGGGGGTTTATAGCACCTGGCTTATACCAACACGAAAAACGTATGCTGATGCCAATTTTGGCCTCAAGCATTTTGTTATTTTATGGCGGTATCGCTTTTTGCTACTTTATAGTGCTCCCTATTATATTAGGCTTTTTTACTAGTGTAGGGCCGCAAATGATGACCCTAGCGCCAGATATTAGTAGTTATTTAGGGTTTGTACTTAAATTATTTTTTGCTTTTGGCGTGGCATTTGAAATCCCCGTAGCCATAATGTTGCTATGTTGGAGTGGCGCTACAACCACACACAGTTTAAAGCAAAAACGCCCTTATATTGTGGTAGGTGTATTTGTTGTGGCAATGTTTTTAACACCGCCCGATGTGTTATCGCAAACACTATTAGCACTTCCTATGCTGCTTTTATTTGAGCTAGGTTTAATTTTAGCGAAATTTTATAGCGCTAAAGAACAACAGGAATCTGAGGAATAAAATGAAAAAACAACTACTCTCACTACTGGTTTTACTAAGCGCGCCTACTTATGCAGCGCAAGAAATTAACGTGCAAGCTTTGCAAGCATGTAGCTTTATTGAAAACGACTTTAACCGCTTACTATGCTACGACAACACAGTAGCAGGTAAACCGCTTACTAAGCCTAGTGAGAAAAAAACATTAACCCCGCCTAAAGCGGTAACGAATGTATCGCCAAATGTAAGCGCACCTGTGGCCGCTGTATCAAAAGCTGCGCCTGCAGCTAAAGCAGATGATTTTGGCCTTGAGCATAAAGAGATCACTAAAGATAAAGAAGAAAACATCACCGCGTCAGTATCATCAGTAAGAAAAGCCCCTTATGGCGAGCTAATTATTACCCTTGATAACGATCAGCAATGGCGTCAAATTGGCTCTGACAGTCTTAAATTAAAAGAGTCAGATACAGTGGTTATTAGCCGCGGTGTATTTAATTCTTTTTTACTTCGTAAAGATGGTCAAAACCGTTCTATTCGTGTGAAGCGCACTCAGTAATGACCTACACGTTAGTTGATGCCGGCGTTAATTTAACCAATCACCAGTTTGAAGGTGAGCATCAAGCTATTATTGCCCGCGCAAATGCCGCGGGCGTACAAGCTATGTTACTGATTGGCTGCGATGTACCTAGTAGTGAGCAATCGCTTATATTAGCAAAACAATATAATCAGTTTTCTACCGCTGGCGTACACCCACATGACGCTAAAGACGCCACCGATGAACTTGAAATCACTTTAACGCAACTTGCTAATAACGATTGCGTTGTAGCCATTGGTGAGTGTGGGCTTGATTATAATCGCGATTTTTCACCTCGTGATATTCAGCGCAGCGTATTAAAACGCCAGTTAGCGTTAGCTGAAAAACTAAACTTACCTGTTTATTTACACGAACGTGACGCAAGCGAAGATATGCTGAATATTTTGGCTAACTATAACATACGTGGCGTGCTGCATTGCTTTACAGGCAATGCTCAAGCACTGAAACACTATTTAGAATTAGGCCTTTATATTGGCATTACTGGATGGGTATGTGACGAGCGCCGCGGTAAAGCATTACAACAACTGGTGCCTAGTATCCCGCTTGAGCGGTTATTAATAGAAACTGACGCGCCTTTTTTAATTCCACGCACAATTACCCCCAAACCTAAATCACGTAAAAATGAGCCCGCTTATCTTAGCTATGTATGTGAAACACTCGCTGAGCTTTATAATGTTGAACCAAGTACTGTTGCCAACCATACTACGGCTAACTTTTATAGTTTATTTGATAAAGCAGGTCGCTAATGACAAGCCCAAAGGCGCTATTTAGCCTATTTATGCTCCTTTGTTCATTTTACAGTTTTGCAAACCCCGTTATTGCTGACAATTTTAAATCCATAAAAATAGACTCCTTAAGCTATTCGTTTGCGCCCACCACAGCAAACAATGCCTATTTTGAGGTTAACGACTGGCAAACAATAAACGATAAGCCATTAAATTTAGGGTTTGAACAACGCTCTGTATGGGTCAAGTTTACAGTTAAAAATACCTTGAATAACAATATAAGCCCTATTTTATCGCTCGATAACCCGCTGTTAAATAAAGCGCATATTTTTCATTTTTATAATTCAGCACTGCTCTCACACACACAAACTGGCGATAGCTTTAAACTCTCATCACGGATAATAAAAAGCGAGTCTTTATTAGCAAAATTGAGGTTGCCGGCAAATAGTACTAGCACCGTAATAATCAAGGTTACTAATGGCGCAGGGCTGCGCATACCGCTGACGTTGTGGCAGCCAGATGCCTACCTAGCGCATAAGGGTAAACTTAATTTAATTTACGGCTTGCTCATAGGCTTTTTATTTTCATTGGCTATGAGTTGTTTAGTTTTATACGGATTTTCGCGCAAGGTGTATTTTGCTTATGCAGGCATTATTACACTAACCCTAGGTGTGTTACTGGCTTATTTGTGTGGTTTTGGCGCGCGTTATTTCCATCCTAATTCGCCATCATTACAGCAAGTAATGATACCTGTTTTACTCATGCTCACTACGCTTATTTTTGTGCCGCTACAAAAACAACTGTGTCAACC
Source organism: Pseudoalteromonas sp. MM1 (assembly GCF_030296835.1). Taxonomy (NCBI): domain Bacteria; kingdom Pseudomonadati; phylum Pseudomonadota; class Gammaproteobacteria; order Alteromonadales; family Pseudoalteromonadaceae; genus Pseudoalteromonas; species Pseudoalteromonas sp. MM1. Next base: position 3,547,151 of record NZ_AP027922.1, read on the forward strand.
TAAGGCCTCTAAACTACTAAAATGGCAAACCATTGTTACTAATATTTACGCAATTAGCCTGCTGTTTATGTGGGCTTTACCTAGCACAGTGTTTACCCCTTTTAGCTTACTGGCGACCCCGATTGTTATTATTTATTGCTTGGTAAGCGCCTATATCTGCCAGCAAAACGCGCCTTCAAAACCAGTTAAAGCACTGCTAATTGCACTTATGCTATTTTTACTTGTTATGGTGTATCTTATTGTTGCTGTATTTGGCTTATACCCTTTAGGTAGAAGTAGCTTAGCTTTTGTTTTTATATGCTTTTTTGGTAGTACATTTTGCCTATGTTATGGCGTTATGAAGCGCTTTATTTTAGAGCGTGATGAACAAGTTATTGCTCAACAAACCTTGATTGCTGAAAATGCAGCCCAAGATACACTATTGAACGAGCGACTCGCGCTGCAAGCCCAAACACAAAAAGAATTAGAGTCGTTAGTTGATGAGCGTACCTTTGAACTACAAGTCACTTTGCGCGAACTAGAAGATAAAAACCGCGAGCTTGAGCTACTTAATATGGAAGACGCGCTGAGTGGCGTTAAAAATCGTCGCTTTTTTGATAAAAAATTAGTGATGGAACTGCGTCGCTCTCGCCGTGAACAAACGCCTTTGAGTATAATTATGCTCGATATAGACCGGTTTAAACGCGTAAATGATAACTACGGGCACTTAACTGGCGACCAAGTTATACGCGCTGTAGCCGACATTATAAAACAGCATTTAAAACGCCCTTTGGATGAAGTGGCTCGCTACGGAGGCGAAGAGTTTGTTGTTTTACTGCCTAACACCCCAAAAGAAGGGGCGGTTGTTATTGCCCAAAAAATTCGCCAAGCCGTAGAGAGTAATACCGTAAACGTAGCCGGAACATCCGTAAAAGTAACCATTAGTGCTGGCGTAAACAGCGCTGTTATAGACGATATTAGTAACCCTGAGCTATTTACAGACGGCGCAGATAAAGCGCTCTATTTCGCTAAACAACATGGCCGAAATCAAGTAATTAGTTTTCCAATCCCACAGTAGGAGCTTAGTAACATGGCCCAATCAGGACTCGACCTTTTCCCATATACCCGCATGCGTAGAATGCGCCGTAGCGATTTCTCTCGCCGTTTAATGGCCGAAAACCAACTATCGGTAAATGATTTAATTTTTCCGGTATTTGTACTTGAAGGTAAAAACCGCCGTGAAGCAATTGAATCGATGCCCGCAATTGAGCGCTTATCGATTGATTTACTGCTCGAAGAAGCTAAAGAATTAGTTGATTTAGGTATACCTGCCGTCGCTATTTTTCCGGTCACCCCTGCTGACAAAAAATCTTTGATGGCCGAAGAGGCCTACAGTGAAGATGGCTTAGCACAACGTACAGTGCGCGCTTTAAAAGAAGCTTTTCCTGAGCTTGGGGTTATTACCGATGTAGCCCTTGACCCATTTACTACTCATGGCCAAGACGGCATTATTGATGATGAAGGTTATGTAATTAATGACATAACCACTGAAATTCTTGTTAAACAGGCGCTTTCGCACGCCGAGGCAGGGGCAGATGTGGTTGCACCTTCTGACATGATGGATGGCCGTATTGGTGCTATCCGCGAAGCACTTGAAGCAGATGGACATATTCACACTCGCATAATGGCTTACTCAGCTAAATATGCCTCTAGCTATTATGGGCCGTTTAGAGACGCTGTTGGCTCTGCAGGTAACTTAAAAGGGGCCGACAAAAAAACGTATCAAATGGATCCTGCCAATTCTGATGAGGCAATTCGTGAAGTGGCTCTTGATTTACAAGAAGGCGCCGACATGGTGATGGTGAAACCCGGTATGCCGTACCTTGATATTGTCCGCCGGGTTAAAGATGAATTTGGTGTACCTACTTTCGCATATCAGGTTAGTGGCGAATATGCAATGCACAAAGCGGCAATCGATAACGGCTGGTTGAGTGAAGAGGCCACGATTATGGAATCTTTACTGGCATTTAAACGCGCCGGAGCGGATGGTATTTTAACGTATTTTGCCAAGCAGGCCGCGCAATGGCTGCAAAATAAGTAAACATGTTATCAAAGGCGGTACGCCGCCTTAATTTTTTTACAATCATTAACATATTTGTATTCTTTTTGTCATTTAGATTGCCTAAACTGGTGTCCCATTTTGGGATTTAAATACACGGGAATAATAAAAAATGTTAAAAACGAAAATAACGCCACTGGCGCTTGTATTAGCAAGCCTCAGTGCACCAGCCTCCGCCGATCTAATCATTTCTGAATACATTGAAGGCAGCAGCAACAATAAAGCGATTGAGCTTTATAACAATGCTGATACCGAGCTTTCTCTTGAAGGGTATACGTTAGGCCTTTATTCAAATGGTAGTAGTTCGGTTGGCAACTCAATTGATTTAACAGGCACATTGGCTGCCAATACCACCTATATCATTTCAAACCCCGGTGCAGCCGCTGAGATACTTGATATTGCTGACACAACTAGCACAGTAACTTACTACAACGGTGACGATGCCCTTGTTTTAACTAAAGATGGTGTGGTTGTTGATAGCTTTGGCCAAGTGGGTGTTGATCCTGGCTCTTTTTGGTCTGATGATACCGTTCAAACTCAAAATAAAACCTTACGAAGAAAAAATAGCATTACAACGGGTCGAACTGACTCAACTGCAACTTTTAATCCGAGCGATGAGTGGGAACAGTTTGATATTGATACCTTTGACGGCTTAGGCTCACACGCTGGCGACGGTGGTACAGCTCCTGCGCCAGACCCTGAGCCAGAACCACTAGAGCCGCTTGTATGTGGCGCAGATAAAACGCTCATTAGCGCTGTGCAAGGTGCAGGTGATGCAAGCCCATTAGTTAATACCCTTGTTGAAATTGAAGGTATTGTTACCGCTGATTTTCAAGGTGAAGATGGCTTAGATGGTTTCTTTGTGACCTCGCTTGCAGCAGATGTAGATAACGACCCAATGACCTCTGAAGGTCTATTTGTATACTTTACCGATACCGATGTAAATGTAGGTGACCACGTACGCGTACAAGGTACGGTTGATGAATACTACAACTCAACACAATTAGCAGATGTAACACAAATTGCAGTATGTGGTACTGACGAAGTAGCTACTGCAACTTCTATAAGCTTACCTCTAAATAACCAAGCCGACCTAGAAGCCTACGAAGGTATGCTTGTAAGCCTAGATCAAACATTAGTTGTTACAAACAACTATGGCTTAGGTCGCTATGGTGAAGTAGAACTTGCAACAGAGCGTCTGTACCAAGGTACGCAAGTTGCTTTACCTGGCGATGCAGCCAATGCTGTTGAAGCGGCTAACTTAACTAAAAAAATCTTATTAGATGATGGCTCTACAGCTCAAAACTCTGATCCTTCTGCATACCCAGCTGCAGGTTTATCGGCAGAAAACACGCTACGTACTGGCGATACGGTTAACGCGGTAACAGGTGTAGTTGCATATAGCTTTAGCACCTATCGCATTCACCCAACGGTTACACCGCAGTTTATAGCGACTAATGCACGTGAAGATGCGCCAGAGCAAAATGAAGAAGCCGACCTACGAGTTGCTAGCTTTAACGTACTTAACTACTTTAATGGTGATGGCCAAGGCGGTGGATTCCCTACCAGCCGAGGTGCAGACTCAGAAGAAGAATTTGTACGCCAAGAGGCTAAACTTGTTAGCGCTATTAGTGCAATGCAGGCAGATGTTGTTGGCTTAATGGAAATTGAAAACGATGGTTTTGGTGAATTTAGCGCTATTGCAAGTTTAGTCAATGCATTAAACGATGCCGACAGTGCTAACAACTACGCGTTTGTAGATTTTAACGTAGCCCAAATTGGTACCGATGCAATTACTACTGCGCTTATTTACCGTGCTGATAAAGTAGAAGAAGTAGGCACAGCCGCTATTACTACTGATTACCCATTTGATTACAGCAACCGCGCACCTATTGCGCAAAGCTTTAAGTCACTTTCAACAGATGAAGTATTTACTGTTTCAGTTGCTCACCTTAAATCTAAAGGAAGCTGTGGAGAGGGTAACAACGACGACCTAGGTGATGGCCAAGGTTGTTGGAATGAAATTCGTACCGAAGCTGCTGATGCGTTTACCGACTGGCTAGATGGCAAACCTACAGGCGTAGATGATGAAGATATCATTCTTGTTGGTGATATGAACGCTTATGCAATGGAAGATCCAATTCGTAAGTTTGATGAAAAAGGCTATAAAAACGTAGTCGCAGAGCTTAATGGCGATACGCTAAGCTACTCTTATAGCTTCTCTGGCCGTGCAGGTAGTCTTGACCATGCTTTAGCAACCGAGTCTTTACTAGGCAAAGTTGTTGCAGCAAATGATTGGCATATAAACGCCGATGAGCCTATCGTGCTTGATTACAACCTAGAGTTTAAGAGCGAAGGTCATCAATCTACGCTATATGCAGAAGGTCCGTACCGTGCATCTGATCACGACCCAGTCATTATTGATATTAAATCTGAGGTAGTACTTACCCCTGAAGAGCAAACACCGGTAATTGCACCTGATCAAATATTCACAGTGGATGAAAACAGCGCAATAGGCACTGTGATTGGCACACTTGATTTTAGCGATCCTAATGCTGATGTATCACCTGTGGTTAAATTTATTGTATCGGGTAACGACTCTGTATCAATTAACGAGCAAGGGCAGTTAATTGTTGCAAGCGAAGTAGATTACGAGTTTGAAAACCGTATTACTCTTACAGTACAAGCAGAAGATAGTGTGGGTAACGTATCTGAAGCACAAACGGTTGTTGTAAGAGTAAACAACCTACGTGGTGATGACGATAACGACTCGGGCTCACTGCTTTGGTTATCTCTTTTATTAGCACCACTTTCATTAGTGCGCAGATTTAAGAAAAAATAACGAGTGATTTATTTTAAAGCCGCATTTTTGCGGCTTTTTTTATGCTTATAAAAATGTAATTCAGACAAGCTTCAGTAAACAACCTTTAATATCTTCCATACCGTTTATTAACTATTAATAGAATTAGCCGCGCAACAAATACATTAAGTGAGTGTTTTTTACACATAAGTTGTAGTTAAAGCTCTTTTAAATAAATTTAACTGTTGAAATGTAAACACTTTATTTACGGATTAAAAGTTGCACCATAAGTTCACCACCCTTGTGTAGTAGTTAAGTAACAAACCCTAAGCGTAAAAATAAGTCGTGTTTTTATAAAGGAATGAAAATGAAACAATTAACCCAAACACCTCCTACTTGGCAGAAAAAAGCGACGCCATTATTGGGTCTACTTTTTATTTTTTCTAGCTGGGGCTACAGCACGCAAGCAATAGCAGCAAGTGTTGATGCAGCTATACCGCAAGAAAGCCTATTTGAAGTAATTAGCGCTCGTGCTAAAAAACTAGCCGAACAAGAATATGCCTCTCCAAAAAATATAGAGTTAGATGCGTTAAATAACATTGATTATCAAGATTACCGCTCAATTCGTTTTAAGCAGGACAAATCAGTGTGGAAAGATGAAGGGCTGTATGAAATACAACTCTTTCACCCTGGTTTTTTATATAAAACGCCGGTAACGATTAACACTGTAGAAGGCGATTCAAAACGTAACCGCCTACCTTTTAGTACTGATTTTTATCAATACGACGGTACAGCCGCACCGTTAAAAGATGAAATAGCCAAAAGCGTTGCTGGTACACAGCTTGGTCATGCAGGCTTTCGACTACACTACCCTCTCAATACAAACGAATACAAAGATGAGGTGATGGTATTTCAAGGTGCTTCTTATTTTAGAGTTGTTGGCCCTAATCAAGTATATGGTTTATCAGCACGCGGATTAGCAATCGATACAGCCGAAACATCAGGCGAAGAATTTCCTACATTTAAAGAGTTTTGGCTTGTAAAACCTAAAGCTGAGCAAGCTAACATCACTATTTTTGCATTGCTAGATAGCCCTTCGGTTTCAGGCGCCTACAAGTTTGATATTGACCCAACAACCAGCATGCTAGTTGATGTAGATATGCAAATTTTTGCCCGTAAAGATATTAAAAAGCTGGGTGTAGCGCCTTTAACGAGTATGTTTTATCACGGTGAAAACAGTACTAAGTTTTTTGATGACTACCGCCCAGAAGTGCACGACTCCGACGGCTTATTAACACAATCAGCTGATAACAAATGGGTATGGCGACCGCTTAACAACCCGTCACAGTTAAGCGTCACCTCGTTTTCGTACACCAACCCTAAGGGGTTTGGTTTAGCACAGCGCGACCGTGACTTTAATAACTACTTAGATACTGAAGCTCACTACCACGACCGCCCAAGCCTGTGGATAGAGCCACAAGGTGAGTGGGGGAATGGCCGAGTTGAGCTAGTAGAAATACCAACAGACACAGAAACAAACGACAATATAGTAAGTTACTGGGTGCCAGAAAAACCAATGAAAGCAGGCGATTCATTAAAGCTAAGCTACAAAATGAGCACTTTTAACGCCCATTTAACTCAGCATGAAAAAGCCCGTGTAACACGCACACGTATTGGTAGTGCAGCGCTGCCGGGTGAAGATAACCCACCACCGCAAAGCCATCGTCAGTTTACCGTTGACTTTGCAGGACCCGATTTAAACAACCTGTCTGAAAAGCTGACACTGAAAGCCGACATTCAGCTAACAACAGGTGAGGTAAGGGACGTATCAGTGCAAAAACTTCCTAAATCGCTGGGTTGGCGTGTGGCGTTTAAAATTGCACCTCAGGACGAACAACCCGTAGATATGCGTTTATCGTTAAAACTTCGTGATAAAGAAATTAGTGAGGTATGGAGCTATGTTTGGTACCCAAATGACATCAAGTAATAAAGGAAAAGGCACGCCAATGCCATTTAAAACACTGCGCGTATGGTTATTTGCTATTGCAGCACTTACGGTCTCAGGGTACGGCATCTCCATTATGTTTGAGATTTTAAGCTCAAACGGGATGACCTTGCTTGAATACGCACTATTGGTTTTATTTTCAATCACCTTTGCATGGATTGTTACAGCGTTTTGTAGTGGTACTATAGGGTTTGTATTGCAATTATTTCGTATTGACCCACTCACCTTAAAACGCATCAAACCTATTGAGTTTGATAATGCCGCACTTGCACAGCAAAAAACAGCCGTGGTTATGCCTATTTATAACGAAGACACGCACCGTGTTATTGCTGGCTTTGAAGTGAGCTTACAATCGCTAAAAGAGACAGGCCAACTTGCTAATTTTGACTTTTATTTATTGAGCGACACGCAAGACCCTGAAATAGCACAAAACGAATTAAGCGCGTGGCATGCTTTATGTGAGCGATTAGGCGATACTGCAAAACAGGTTTTTTATCGTCGCCGTGAAGATAATAAACACCGTAAAGTAGGTAATTTAACCGACTTTTGTGAGCGCTGGGGCAGCCAATACGATCACATGATCGTACTTGATGCCGACAGCGTAATGACGGGTAAGTGTATGCTAGAGCTAACCACTAGCATGATCAACAACCCGCAAGCTGGTTTAATTCAAACTATCCCTATCCCGGTTCGTCAAGACACCTACTTTGGTCGTTTTTTACAATTTGCCTCTGTGCTTTACAGCCCAATGTTGGCAACGGGGTCTGCTTTTTGGCAAACCGACAAAGCCAACTATTGGGGCCACAATGCGATTATTCGCGTAGAAGCATTTATTAACTATTGTGGTTTACCTACGCTTGAAGGCAATGCTCCATTTGGAGGAGAAATTTTAAGCCATGACTTTGTAGAAGCTTCACTACTTCACAGTGCAGGTTGGGATGTGTTACTACTAAGCGATATTGAAGGTAGCTACGAAGAAGTACCAAGCAACATTTTAGATTATGCCATACGCGACAGACGTTGGGTTCAAGGTAACATTCAGCACCTTGGCTTACTAGGTTCGTCTAAATTAAAGTTAATGAGTAAGTTTCACTTTTTATTAGGTGCAACCGCTTATATTTCATCGCTTATTTGGCTATCTATGCTAGCACTGAGCACCATAGATGCAGTAACCCGCGCATTAAACAGCGATGTGTACTTTAACCGGGTTTATCAGTTATTCCCAACGTGGCAAATAGCTAAAACAGAGCTAATAGACTCACTACTTTACTTAACCATTATTATATTACTGGTGCCTAAATTAATGGGTGTAATAGTTACGCTCATACACAGAAATAAGCGCTTTGGTGGCTCATTTAAATTAATACTAGGCTCAATAATAGAGACTGTATTTGCCATTATTGTGGCACCACTTATGATGGTGTTTCATGCCTACTTTGTAGTGTGTGTATTTTTAGGTAAAAAAGTTAAGTGGGATGCACAGCCACGCGAAGGGCGTATGGTACCGTGGAAAGAAGCGTTTAATTACACACTATTTTCTACCTTAGTTGCCATAGTATGGGGCGCTACAGCCTATTACTTTACGCCTGTATTCTTTTGGTGGTTATCGCCTATATTACTTGGTCTATTGTTAGGTGCTCCGATTATACGCTACACCAGTAGCATTAAATTAGGTGTGCAGCTTCGTAAAATGGGGATATTTATTTGCCCAAGCGAAGTTGATAACGACCCTATGCTAAACAACCTTAAAGTGCATTTAAAAGAGATTTCGGTACCAGAGCCTGGGCAATACCCTAAAACGGTGCCAGCCCTACCACAAGAGCATTTAGTGGTTATGCCAATACAAAGCTTTAATAAGCCTCGCTTGCCAAAGATGAAAGCGCTAAGAGCTAAAGCAATTAAGAAGTTTAATTAGCGCAATCGGCACGCACTAAATAAAAAAAGGAGCATTCATGCTCCTTTTTTTATACCTTAAACAAACTGCTATATAACTGCCCTTTTATAACTAACCCAAGTAATGCCAATCCACTTAATTAAACAATCTATTTTAGGGATGGTGAAAAGTATTGATATCAAAGCAAAAAAATCGCTATTTAGTTGTTCTTTGCAATCGCTCCTGCACTGCTCTACCTTCTGCATCCATGCAGTCGTAAATAAGAGTTTTTAAATGCGGGTTGGTATAAAACTTACTGCATCAAGTAAACGCTCTTACGTACTCTTTGCAAAACTAAGCAACCATTGCTCCTACGGTCACTTCGCTTAAATAACATCACCTACTCTACCATTTTTATTTAGGCTGCCATTGTTGGTATTACAGCTTTTTAGAGTCGCTAGCTCAGTGATTAATTAAATCGTAGGCAATAAAAAACCCGCAACATGTGCGGGTTTTTTCAGAGTAAAAAAGCTAATTACTTAGCTGCTTTTTTCTCTTTTTCTGCAGCGATTACAGTGTCAGCAACGTTTTGTGGACAAGCTGCGTAGTGTGAGAACTCCATAGAGAACTGACCACGACCAGATGTCATTGTACGTAGTGAACCGATGTAACCGAACATTTCTGATAACGGAACGTCTGCTTTAATACGAACGCCTGTTAAACCAGCTTCTTGGTTGCTTAGCATACCACGACGACGGTTAAGGTCACCGATTACGTCACCAACATGATCTTCCGGAGTGAATACGTCAACTTTCATGATTGGCTCAAGAAGTTGTGCACCCGCTTTAGGGATCGATTGACGGAAAGCGCCTTTAGCAGCGATTTCGAATGCGATTGCAGATGAATCCACGGCGTGGAAGCCACCGTCGAAAAGCTCTACTTCAACGTCAAGTACTGGGAAGCCAGCTAGAACACCTTCGTTCATCATTGACTTAAAGCCTTTCTCAACTGCAGGCCAGAATTCTTTAGGCACGTTACCACCAACAACTGATGAAGTGAACGTGAAGCCTGAATTCGCCTCGCCTGGCTTAATACGGTAATCAATTTTACCGAACTGACCAGAACCACCAGATTGTTTCTTATGCGTGTAGCTATCTTCGATTTCACGAGTGATAGTTTCACGGTAAGCAACCTGTGGTTGACCAACAATAAGGTCTACGCCGTAAGTACGCTTAAGAATATCTACTTTGATATCTAAGTGAAGCTCACCCATACCTTTAAGGATAGTTTCGCCTGAATCTTCATCAGTCTCAACTTGGAAAGATGGATCTTCTGCAACCATTTTACCGATAGCAATACCCATTTTCTCATTACCGCCTTTATCTTTAGGCTGTACAGCAATCGAGATTACTGGCGTTGGGAATACCATTGGCTCAAGTGTAACTGGGTGCTTAGGATCACATAGTGTGTGACCTGTTTGTACGTTTTTCATACCTACGATTGCAATGATGTCACCAGCTTGTGCTGAAGTTAACTCTTTACGCTCGTCAGCTTGCATCTCAACCATACGGCCAACACGCTCAGTTTTACCAGTAAACGCATTAAGGATAGTATCACCCTTGTTAAGTTTACCAGAGTATATACGTACGAATGTTAATGCACCAAAACGGTCATCCATGATCTTAAATGCTAACGCTTTGAACGGCTCATCAGCAGATACGATTGCGAATTCACCATTTTCGTTACCTTCTTCGTCCATAAGAGGTTGAGGATCAACTTCTGTAGGCGCAGGTAAGTAATCAACAACAGCGTCAAGTACTAGTTGAACACCTTTGTTTTTGAATGCAGAACCACAGAATGTAGGGAAGAAAGCAAGATCACGAGTACCTTTACGGATACAACGTTTAATATCTGCAATAGAAGGTACTTCACCTTCCATGTAAGCTTCCATTAGGTCATCGTCTTGCTCAACAGCAGTTTCGATAAGCATTTCGTGGTATTCTTCAACTTTGTCTACCATATCGGCAGGAACGTCTTGAATTTCGTAGTTTTCAGGAAGACCAGTGTCATCCCAAACGTATGCTTTTTTCTCTAGTACGTCTACAACACCAACGAAATCGTCTTCGATACCGATTGGTAGAGTCATAACTAGTGGTACAGCACCAAGTACGTTACGTACTTGCTCAGTTACACGGTAAAAATCAGCACCCATACGGTCTAATTTGTTTACGAAGATAATACGTGCAACTTCTGATTCGTTAGCGTAACGCCAGTTAGTTTCTGATTGTGGCTCAACACCACCAGAACCACAGAATACACCAACACCGCCGTCTAATACTTTAAGTGAACGGTAAACTTCAACTGTGAAGTCAACGTGTCCAGGAGTATCGATAACGTTGAAACGGTGATCTTTCCAGAAACAGCTTACTGCCGCAGACTGGATAGTAATACCGCGCTCAGCTTCTTGATCCATGAAGTCAGTAGTAGATTCACCATCATGAACCTCACCTGTTTTATGGATAGTACCTGTAAGCTTCAGGATACGCTCAGTAGTAGTGGTTTTACCCGCATCAACGTGCGCGAAAATACCAATGTTTCTGTACTTCGATAAATCTGCCATTATTTTACTCTTAATAAAGTCGATAAATTATTCGGCGGGAGTATAGCATTACTTAAAGCGAACATCACCATACAAGTCGCTTAAAATGCAATCAATTCAATAAAATTTTTTTAGATTTACATCACGTACAGGTTAAATAGCACTGATTATTATGTAACCCATTAAAAATAATGCGTTTTATTCTTTTAATCTGAAGAGCGCTCAGTTACTTAATTATTTTGTAACCACCTTCGTAGTGCACAATACTGACGCCGTAATAATCTGCCGCCAGCCCGTTAATTTTGATTAAAAACACTTAAAACTATAAATATCTTGCCTCTCTATAGCTATTTAATTGCCTTTTTATTACACAGAAAATACTTTTTTATAAAAAAACTCGAGTCGATTTGCCTATTTTCGATGCTTTCGAATTATATATGAAATTCTTAAATGACTAAAAACCAGCACAAGTAATCGCCCTGAAACCTGAATAAAAAACAAACTAAATAAAATAAGAATTATTTGCATTTAGGTGTTGACAGTTAATTAGATCTAACTGATAATCAATATCAACAAGGCGGGAATGCATACCCACTTGTGACGGAATGAACTAATTTGTTTCTCGACCCTGAAACAACGTGTGGCGCACGTAAACAGCTATGGTTACTTGTTATGAACCGCAACGCCCCTTGATGTTGATGATAAGTAACCGCCCTACTATTTTACTTGCTACATTGCTCATATCGGTGACGGTAGATATGAAACTAAAAAAGCCCTTACGGGCTTTTTTTATGTCTGTAATTTAGTAAGCAACATGCTCACATAAATTAATCCATTAACGGCGGTTTTTGCGTGCACGTGCACGGCGCTGTTTTTTCTCTTCTTCTTTAGCGGCTTTTTTAGCTTCTGCAGCGGCGCGCAATCCTACGACCATAATTTCTTCCTCTTCACGCATGGCAGGGGTTTCCATGGTGATGCGGCCAATAATGCCATCACGAAGCTCGTTTATGAGTATTTCAGACATTTTATAAGTATCTATTTGGTTTCCACCACGAATACAGCCGCGCTTTTTACCGGCCATTTCTACAAACTCCCAATCACTTTCTGGCAGTTCATCGATTTTATAACGTGCTTTTAAAAGCTCAGGATAAGCTTTCAATAAATACTCTGCCGTATAGCTTGCCACATCTTCATATTCAAGCGCGGTGTCGCGTATTGCACCTGTAGCGCCTAAGCGGTAACCCGAGTTCTCGTTTTCTACTTTAGGCCACAGCATACCTGGCGTGTCGTAAAGCATAATGCCGTCTTCAAGTTTAATGCGCTGCTGTGCTTTTGTTACCGCAGGCTCGTTACCTGTTTTTGCCACTATGCGCCCAGCTAATACATTAATTAACGTAGATTTACCCACGTTTGGAATACCCATAATCATGGCTTTAATTTGCTTATCAGCACCCACTTTATGTGGCACCAATTTTTTACACAGCTCATTAATACGGTGCACCTCAGCAGCTTTATCATGACCAAACGCAATGGCTTTAACGCCACTTTCTTGCTCAAAATAGTCTTTCCATGCCTGGGTCATTTTGGGGTCAGCTAAATCCGCCTTATTTAAAATTTTAATGACCGGCTTGCCTTCACGAAGCGTGGTTACCATAGGGTTTTCACTACTGTAAGGAATGCGTGCATCAAGCACTTCAATGATCACATCCATTTGCGGCATTATTTCTTTAATCTCATTACGGGCTTTATTCATGTGCCCAGGGAACCACTGTATTCCTGCTCTACTCATTTGATTTATATGACCTTTAATTAAAGGCCGCAGCCTATGGGTACTAATGTGGGTACTAAAAGTAAAACTATGCTTTTGTACTTTTTGTTTATAGAAAGAGTTTACTACAAAATAGCATTCTAATTCTTTATTAAATTTATACCTCTAGATAATCATAAAATAACTCCTGCAATTTTTGTGATGGTCGAGCCAGCGAATGAAATAGCGTTTAATGCTGTCATTAGTGGTCCACTGGAATAAAGTTTTCCAAAAAATGGTTCCACTGATAGCGCTCATCTTCATCGATGATTGACAATCCGCCAAGGGACGCCGCAATAAACAACCCGCACCACTGTGGTGTGATACTCTGAAACTAGCAGCAAGTGAACATAGCCCGCCAGATGATCAATGCAGGCTGAATTAGCCTTTGAAAGTCATGCTGGTTGAAGCCAAGTACCTGGCGCAGTTTTGCAATTAGCTCGTTTTGTGTGGACTGCAAATCTTCAGGTGACGCAGCTGGCAACCCCTTCAGGAATGGCGGATAGCGTGGGATTTCTGCATCGAGTTGAGATGACAGCTTTGGTAGTGCTTTTGTTTGAAAAAATAGGTTTTTGAACATAGTGAACCTCCGACACGATAGTGTGAAGGTTCAATCTGCTGTTGCCGGTTGATTAGACTCAAAAAATCCGATATGTATTAACACATATGCCATAAAATGCTTAGGGAGCTTATTAAGCTAAGGCGTATTTCTACTTGGCCTTTTAGTTTTTTTTCCAACTCTCCTTTTGGGTTTTTCAATCGGTGTAAAAGCATCTTGTAGGTGATCGCGAAACCATCGGCGTCGCTCAACTTGGCGAAACTCGTTCAAGACAAACCGATAGTCACACGAGCCAAGACGATCACCACAACCACATGGACACGGTAATTTATTTGCCTCACGCTTGCGCAAACCTAACGCTTTCAGTGCCTGTAGAACTGATGCTTTACCATTAACATTGAACAACTGAGAATAATCATCAATCAGGCCTTTCTCACCATGGTCCAGTTCGCCATAGGGAAAGTTGCCAAATTCAACCCTATGGGACACCGAATAAAGGAACCTGACAACAATCTTTTCGAAAAAGGTTGTCAATGACGAGTCGGTTTTCAAAATTGACTTAATTTTCAGGTCTGAGCCAAGACAAAATGATCCATCAGAGTAAGTATGGAAGTCCTGATTACGAGGAAAGTAACCAGCGGTATCAAACACCACTGGTAAAGCCCTAGGATAATTACTTGGGCATACAATCCTTAGAGAAAATGTTCGCTCAATAAACCGACTTCCAGCTAGCTGTGCTTTTAACTGATACTCTCCCTGCAACTCAATCTTATCTGCATGGACATCTACTAATCTAATGTTCGGATAGGCCGAGAGAAAAGCCTCTAAGCCTACAGCCTTCCAGTGCTTCATCTACTGCTTAAACCATGGCTTTGGATCAGATGATTGAATTGCAAACGTTGGTTTTGCTGTCACCGGAGGAATACCCAATAGACGTGCTACCGAACTTGAATCAAGCTTCAGATCCAAACCATTTTGCGCCGCATTTACTATTCGTTGCGTATCATCACTTGAGCAAAGAGCACTAAAATCAGCTCTAGCTTGATACAGCCACTTATAAAAGTTTTCTTGTAATCGGTATTGAGCAGATTTTTCGTCATACCACTTGTCTGCAAAATCTTCGGCTGGGTTAACTGGGTTCGGAATCATTGGCGCTTGTGCAGAAATATGGTCATCCATCTCGGAGAGCACCGTATTCAACGCTGAAGCCAAATCACTTTCACCTTTATATGATTTAGCTGCCAATGTAGTGATGATTACCGATATTGGCTTACTATCCTCATTGTTTTTGAACATAGTGTCACGATGACGCTTCAATAATTGGATCACCTGTTGTAAAGGTGTCTTCCATTGATAATATGGTAGACTATCTATACTGGCTTTAAATCGCATTTCACGTTCGTTTATTGCTAACCGTGCCGTCTTCATGCGCGTTTCAAACCATCGAGCATATCCTTCAGGATTGCTGATACGCCAATTTTCATCCACAACTGCATAAGTAGAATCTGTGTTGTCGGTAATCGAAGCTGCAAGCTGAGACACGTTTTGAGCCAAGTTTTCATCAAACTTAGAGTTTTCGACCATCCGCTTTTTCAACAGCCCTCTTCCTGTATCACTCTCTGGCACACACGGAACTATGTCCATGTGAAAGCTAAGTCCATCGGCATACTCTAAGCGCCAACAGCGTTTCTTCTCGGCTAGCTCTTCCTTAATGCCTCTGGCGTTTCGATAAAGCTCTAATTCATGACCGACTAGGTGCTTTAGTTGCTTTTGAGTGATAGACGTTTTATCCAGGCCACGCCGAAGATTGCACCCCATGTCTAGGTCATACTGTTCTTCTGAATCGGGCCTAATCGCCGTACCTAGACGAAAGGAACCTTGAGAAAACACGTGGGGATCAAAATTTACACATGTTGACTCTGGGCGATGTAACCAATCACCTAGATCCTTATAGCGTTTTTCAGCCTTTTCATAAGCACTGTCAGGTAGCTCAATTTTTTCGAGAACTGTGTTTAGAACATCGTTACTTTTGCTATTACTCATATAGATCTCCTCGAAGCTCGATTGCCATTACAAATTGTTGTGTTTTTATGTCATGGTCATAAATAAGCCATGGCATATCAGCCTTAGGCATTCTGGCCCGTCCTAATTCGACGGCACACGATACTGGCATCACAGGAAAAATTTGCAGTGGCGTCGCATCCCCGTGTGTATTTTTGATTTCAACAATCAGCTTTCTTATGCACTTTCTGAACAAGGAGAGCTGCTGCTTTGACTGCATGAAATCATTATGAGGCTGCTTGATAGTCACTTCCCAAATCGATGTATCTGGCCCTATAACCCGAGTAATTCGCTCATGCGACACATGGTCACTCAAAGAAAGTACCAGGGCTGGCTTTCCCTCCATATTTTGAGGTCTGTTGATGGTGTACTCAAAATCATCTGAACAGTCTTGCCAAAACCAGCCTTTAGGCTCTCGATGCAGCTGATAAGTCTCGACGTCAATTTTGTCGGTGAGCAAAGCGCCAAGTTTTATTAACAATGGTTGAGGAGCTAACGCGAACAATGAAAAATGCTTACAAGAATCCTCTTCGATGATTGATGAAATTTTACTTTGAAAACGCTTCGTTAGGTGTTGCGACTCTGCTTGCCAAAATTGTTCAGAGTGATCATTCAGCTCTGATACCATGGATAGTGTCACTGGCTTTTCAGTTGCCGGATACCAATTCGGAAACATTGCCTCAACACAACCGTGATAATTAATCGGTGATCTTTCAGTTCCAATATTGGCACCATATAAAACAACATTTGATTTGCGATTAGGATCAATGCCTGTGAGGATTTCTATACGTTGCTCATGCTGCATTTTCCAACTAATCAAGAGATCGGCTGGATACCTATCTTCGCTGCCTTTCTGATCAATTTTTTTGTGACAGTCATAGCACATCAACATGAGGTTGCTGACGTCATTCAAGCTGGTTGACTTAGTTTTAAAGAGTCCCCAACCACGAGGCCCATTCTCAGAAAATGCGTAAATATGAGCATTTTGAGAGACATTGACCGATTCCTGGGTCACCGCTGATTTGTATAACAATTTATTACACCCGCTAAACTGACAACGAGCAGCTGCGCGAGCCCAAAGCTCCCGCTCAACAGGACGCTTAATGTGCCTCGTGACTTCAACGACCATTCAAAACTCCTATAGTTTGCCAATTAAAGGAAGTGAGCGCGGTGTTGTCGCATCACAGAGCAAATGACTGACATAAGCACATCCGGCGATTAGCCCCAGCCCGCGAAGACACTTATCAATTGCCTCTTCCGGTTGCCACTCATACAAATGTTTGAGACCAACACCTAGTGCAGTTAACACCAACAGACTGTGGCAAAACTGGCGATGGTTAGGGTTACCCAAAGAGGGTTCCAGAATATCTGGAAGCTTGCCAAATAGAGAGCCAACCGTAATGGCAGTTACAGGATGGTGACTGACAGCTTGTTTTTTGTTGTCCGCTAGGGCCACGGTTAAACCAACCGCAGCCCCGACGACCAAATGGGTTTTATCATTAGCCAAACTATTTCTCCTTCCTGACGCCTTTAAAAGGCGTTTTGTCAGATGTCTTTACATCCATGAATCGACCAGTATCAGCATCTCGCTTTACCCAATGTCCGCTTGGCGTCTGAGTCTGAGATCGACCTTTAACGGCACCGTTTCTGTGTCCGTCACCTGATGGGGGATTTGTAGCCATAAAGCCTCCTGTTCTGCTTAACTTAATCACATTTATCAGATATTAATAAAAAAGATCCAAAGGATCTGACCAAATAATAAACTTCAATTCTGATTAACGCAAGCAGATTAACCAGAAAATCAAAAAAAACTACACAATTGATCGGTAGACAAATTCCAGTCCACCTGACTCTGCCACTTCTTTTTGACCTAACACAAGACCTGTAGCATGAAGCTTCTTCAATCGACCACTGGCATTTTGTGCTGAAATGTCAAAATGCTTAGATACATGTGACGAAGTCACTGTCTTTTTTGCAATAACAAAATCTAGAAGCTCTTTGACAGTCGCACTGAGTTTTACACCAAGCACTTCGTAACCGCTATCGCTTTTCACTAGAAGAGGCTGATCTTTGGCTGTAGCGCCATAAGACCAATTGTCCAGAAGGTCACGACTCGGTACATTAGAAAGGTAAAAACCTTTTTCTCCTTTCAATGCTTTAGCCAACGAGATTACACTTTCACGAGGAAATGAAGCATCAGTGAATCGAATCCCTTCCAAGCTAATAGCAAAAATATCGCATGATGGGTGACCATCAACGATCTTTTTAATCTTCACATAGGCTTCACTACCTTCATCGTTACCAAAGGCATGGTCAGAACCTACGACTTCTGAAAGAAGAATTTTATGAGTTAACTGTTTCATCTGATTAAGTTGACACTATTTATCAGAAATTGTCAACATAGAAGTCAAAACAGATATGAGTTCCTGTGATAGGGACCAACCCTCGATCTTCAGAAACATTGATGAGTTGACCCTTCGCATATTCCAAAGCCAATGAGAAAGTTAGCTGCCTAATAACAATGATAACTTTCTCTTTGCTAGCGTGCTCTCGACTACTCTTAAAGCCTAGCCCCCGGCCTTTACCAAAGCGACTAACCTCACCAGATGTAAAAGCTTTTTGAACTAGCGCAATATCATTCTCAACAGTTTCCGCTGAAAACTGTGCGTATAACTTCGGATGTTCACTTTGTAACGTTGTTCTCAAGGTAGCGGCAATACCTAAACCAGAGTCGGATATGACTGTTTGAATATGCTTTGGTTTATTATACGGTCGATATACTTGCAGACCTGCTAGTCCAGGTATTTTGGATTCACTGTGATCAGTAACGTTGCCTACAAGCTCTGAAAAAACAGTCTTAGCCGCTAAGAAATAGCTAGCTGAAGAATGCTCAACAAACCTGTCGCCCAAACGAATTACAAGCTCTTTGTTTTGGGTTGGTTGCTCGATTTCTCCTAGTTCGACCAAGGTATCGCTATTATCCCGATAAGTTTTAGCAGCTGACAAAAAGGGTCTTTCAGGAAGGCAAGTTACACTTTGATTAAGATAGTCAAAGAAGCCATTTCTGCTGAAAAAGCTGTGGGTATTAGGACATGCTGTAGTATCTATCACCACATCCTTCCCATTCACAGTAAGCTGATTCGCGAGAGCAAGGAAACGGGCTAATGCTATCAGCAAAAACTTACAATCGATGCCGAATCTAAATGTTACCTTGTTTTCATCTTTTTGATAGGCAAGCTTACCGATAGCATTCTCAAAGGCTTTATCATCAATCCAACCTGTAGCAAAATCAATTTCCACATGCTGAACCCGTATCAGGCACCATTCATGATTTGAGTTTTTCACAAACGTATCTTGGTTTTTGTGAAGAAACGAGTTCACTTGAGACTTATCCAGCCCCAGCTCCTTGGCAATTTGACGCCCTTTCATTCTCGGTGAATGGTACAACAAATTTGATATAGCTCTTAGCAAACCGCTTCCTCCATTAATATCTTCCCTAAATGCCTTCTATATCTGCCCACCAACACCTTTAAATTTCTCAACAAATACGGCGATTTTTTGAAACACCGTTTGCTTCTGAGTTCGGTACTGTGGGTTCAATGGGCTAAGTTTGGGCAGCGCCTCATTCAGTGCAGTGCCATTTTCAGAGGCGTACTCACGTTTGAGTGATGACGCAATATAGCGTTTGGCAGCATCGATATTGAGCTTTTCAGAGGCAATAATTACATCGGCTTCGCGCTTCTGCTCCGCTTGGGCGAACTTGAAGAAGGCGTCGATAATGCTGGCTTTGTCATTGATCTCATCTAGGTTTGTCTGGTTAATAAAATCAACCACCAAGCTCTCTTTCGCTCTATTGCCAAGGCTACCGCGGATCATACGGCGAACTTCTTCTATCAAGCCTTCTTTGCTCTTATTCTTCTTATTGTGGTCAAAAATCAGTTCAAGAATGTAGTCGAGGTTGATTTCTTGAGATTTTAGCAAATCAACTTCAAATACCACATCGTCCCAGTCTACCGTTGACTTATCTTTGTCCTGACCTTCTTTATCACGTCGTAACCAGTCGCGTGTATCGCTGTAAGTAGAACGATAATCTTGAATAGCACGTTCGCTAGGCATATCGATGGTTTGCATTGCCTCGATGTCAGCATCGTCCAGATAGTACTTTGACTTAAACTCTTCAACAGCTTGTTCATCACTGGTATCTAAGCTTTGCAGTGCTTTTAATCCAGCAAACTCATCGTAGTTTTGTAAAATATTTTCTGCTTTTAGGTATTCACCAAATAACTTGGCAAATTCTTTTTTATCTTGTTCTTTTTCAATATTTTCTGGGTTTGGAAAACGTTCTTGCAGCTCTTTTACAATATCAACAAAACCTCGATGCTCTTGTTTGTTAACAATATCGTAGAAGCCTTCCATGTATTCTTTGTAGCTCTTCTCCAGCACCACGTTTTTGGTGTTTTTGTCACCAAACAAAGTGATGGCATCAATGGTCGCCTGTTCCAAGTCACGAAAGGTAACAATATTGCCAAAGGTCTTAGTCGCATCATAAATGCGGTTAGTGCGAGAAAACGCCTGCATCAAGCCGTGATAGCGCAAATTCTTATCAACAAACAAGGTGTTAAGCGTAGGCGCATCAAAGCCCGTTAAAAACATACCGACCACGATAAGCAGATCTATTTCTTTATTCTTAACTCGTTGGGCAAGGTCACGGTAGTAGTTCTGAAAGCCATTACTGTCTACGCCATAGTTAGATTTAAACATGGCGTTATAATCAGTGATCGCGGCGCTCAAAAACTCTTTTGCGCTACTATTCATGGCATTGACTTCAAAGCTCTCATCTAAAATATCACCAATGGCGTCCTGCTCTTCATTAGCAGCAAATGAGAAGATAGTCGCAATGCGCAGAGGTTTACTTGTGGGGCTATTTTCTGCCTCGGCCTGCAATGTTTTGAAGGTTTCATAGTACGCTTTCGCTGCATCAACACTACTGACCGCAAACATGGCGTTAAACCCTTTTGCACCAGAATAGGCTCGATGAGTTTTCTGGTTAAAATGGCTCAGAATATACCGCGAGATTTCACTAATTCGCATGGGATGTAAAAACGCTTTCTTATTCTCGGCGGCACTGAGTTTTTTATCGTCTTGTTCAGTCTCAATGCTCTTAAATTGCGGACGAACATCGTTATAGTCCACTTTGAATTTAAGTACTTTTTCATCACGAATGGCATCCGTGATAACATATGTATGCAACTGCTGGCCAAACACGTCGCCCGTGGTTTCTGCACCCAAGGCGTTTTCAGGGAAAATTGGCGTACCGGTAAAGCCAAACTGGTAGTACTTTTTGAATTTCTTCTTGAGGTTTTTTTGCGCCTCACCGAATTGGCTGCGATGACACTCATCAAAAATAAACACCACTTGCTTGTTGTATATCGCTAAATCGCTCTCATTCTTTATTAAATTGTTGAGCTTTTGAATAGTGGTAACAACAATCTTGTTATCGTCTTTATCCAGGTTGCTTTTTAGCCCTGCGGTACTGTCTGAACCATTCACACTATCAGGCGAAAATCGCTGATATTCTTTCATAGTTTGAAAATCGAGATCTTTTCTGTCTACCACAAAAAAGACTTTATCAATACAGTCTAAATCGGTTGCCAAACGTGCCGCTTTAAAACTGGTGAGTGTTTTGCCTGAACCCGTGGTGTGCCAAATATACCCGCCGCTTTCAGGCTTAGCCCAATCTTTAGCGTTAAACGCGCTCTTTATCTTCCATAAAATACGCTCTGTGGCAGCAATCTGGTAGGGGCGCATGACCAACAAAGTATTGCTAACGTCAAACACCGAGTAACGCAAGATCACTTCAAGCAACGTCTCTTTCTGGAAAAAAGTGGCGGTAAAGTCTTTTAAATCCTTAATAAGCGTATTGTCAGATTTTGCCCAGTTCATCGTAAAGTCGAAGCTGTTTTTGTCACGTTTCGTGGTATTGGCAAAATAGCGCGTGTCGGTGCCATTAGAGATCACAAACAGCTGCAAGAACTTGTACAAGGAGTGATCGCTATTAAAACTCTCTTTACTGTACCTATGTATTTGATTAAACGCCTCGCGGATCGCCACACCCCGTTTTTTCAGTTCAATTTGCACCAAAGGCAAACCATTGACCAAAATCGTCACATCATAACGGTTTGCATGGCTTCCCGTTTGTTCAAACTGCTTAATCACCTGCACTCTGTTACGAGCAATGGTCTTCTTGTCGAATAGGTAGATATTTTCTATATGGCCATCATCGAAGACAAAATCGAAGATATAGTCACTGTGCACCTTACGGGTTTTATCAAGAATATTGTCGCTTGGTGTGTTCAGGTATTGATCGCAAAAGCGAACCCATTCGGCATCGGTAAACTCGACCTTATTAAGGGCTTGTAGCTGCTTGCGCACATTCGCCAGCATGGCATCGGGCGTGGTTAGCGCGGGTAAATACTCATAGCCTTGATTGCTTAGATCCTGAATCAGCTCACGCTCTAAATCACCTTCGCTCTGAAAGTTTTCTGCTACTTTCCAGTCTTTAGTGTATTTATCTAAAACAATAAAATTATTGGATTCTGCCACCGTTTTATAAGTCGTCATTCATTTACATCCTTTTTCTTACTTCCATGCCCAAGTAGCTTTTTAACCTCGCGGTCAAAGTCTGACTCTATTTTTTGTTGTTTATTAAATTGCTCATAAGCGGCATGGGCTTTTTGCTCAGCCGCCTTGCGGGTCACATTGCCATAGCCTTCTAACACTTGGTACTCATTAAAGGCTAAAAACTTATTCACACTTTCAGCGAAGGCTTCCATGGTAAAAGTATTACGGCGTTCAATAATACCTTCTATGTAATCAAAAAATGCTGACACAGCGCGTTCGAGCTTTTTAATTTCATCTTCTGCCAGATAGTTTTTCGCAACCGTAGTGTCTGATTTGAGTATTCTACCTTCAGGTGCATTTTTATAAGTGCTCATACCCATCAATGGCTTATTAGCGTCAGCTTTAAGGGCAATGATTTCAGAAGATGTATGGCCGGTAATAGCAAAATGAAATTTGTCTTGTACATGAGCATAAAACAGACGGGTAGTTTCTGATTTAGGGTTATAATCAATACTACATTCTGCAAAAATGTCAGTGATTTGCTGATAAATACGTCGCTCACTGCTACGAATGGAGCGAATGCGTTCTAGCAGCTCTTTAAAATAATCTTTACCGAAAAAACGGCCATTTTTAAGGCGCTCATCATCCATGGCAAAGCCTTTAATGATGTAATCTTTAATCAGTTGTGTTGCCCAAATCCTAAACTGGGTGGCTTGCGCTGAATTAACCCGATAACCAACAGAAATCACCGCATCAAGGTTGTAATATTTGACTGTTTTGGTTTGAGTTTTGTCAGCAATAGCGCCATGTGCAGTGGTATTTTCCAAAATGGAAATAACCAGTTCCTCTTGTAGCTCGCCACTTTCAAAAATATTTTTAAAATGCTTAGAAATAGCAGGAACACCCACACCAAATAATTCAGCAATACGCTTTTGGGTCAGCCAAATGGTTTCGCCACTGAGTAATACTTCTACTTTCACATCACCGTTGGGCGCAGTGTAAAGTAAAAATTCAGAGGTTTGATCTTGTAGGCTAAGGTTTGGCATTGGCTTTTCCTTGCAGTTTAAAACCATAGTTATTTAATAGATGTTCGAGCAGAAACTTAACAATTTGCTTTTCAGGTCCAGTTGGCTCAGCTACTTCTTCGTTTGATAATGAACGATGACTATAAAAGTGCATCACTCGTTTGGCGTATAGCTCGCGGCTTTCGGGTAGTAGCGCAGTCCAATCTGCGTACCCCAAAAATGCTGCGACTTTCTCATAAAGGTTGCGCAGTAAATTGAAGTGAAAACGCTGTATTTCATTGTTCGTAATAGCTTGTTCAATCAATTGCTTGATATACAAGTGATAAGAAAAATTGGTATTCGCGCCACCTTTTTTTTCTTTTAAATCAAAGGTTCCATCTTCAAATCGTTGCAATAAGTAACAGATTTTCGCATTAAGCTCATTGTGCAACACATTGTAAAATAGCGGATTATGTGTCGATATGATAAATCTAAGCTTCTCAGATTTGCTTAACTTGATTAGTTCCGCCAAATTAACTGCAAGTTCAATTAAATGGTTTTCATCTAATGAGCTGACGGGGTCATCAATGAACACATATTCTAGCTGATTGAAGCTCTCATCATCCTCTTCATCAGGGTTATTCATGACTCTAACAACTTGCTCTAGAAGCCCATGAAAAATACTCCAGACAAAATTACTTTCTTCGCCCTTAGATATTTTTACATGCTGTGCTCTTTCCGCATTTCCTCGCTCAAATGAAAACGTTACTTGAGTAAAGTCTTCATTAAAATGAGGCGTCAACTTCTCGTTGCTATAACGCTGAAACAACCTAGTGATATTAGGCTCTTGGCCTTGCACTTTTAATATCCAATCGGTAAACGTATTGGGTTGGATTTTTAGCTTCGGCTCTGCATCAGCATCTAAGTCGTTATCCCAGTAAAACAAGTCTTCCGTAAACGCGTTGTAATATAAAATCTTATGGCGCGACAGAGGCGCTTGCTCTGCATCAATAAGCGCATCTTGCCCATCGTCTTTCGGCGCAATGATCTCTTTAAATTCACGCGACAAACGCGTTTTACCTGTGCCGTTAAAGGCATAGATCAACTGCACCTTTTTGTCGGACGCTTGCAACAACTCTGCTATTTCCGTTAGCGTTTTACTCATTAAGCGGCCTCATCTGAATGAGATTTCGGGAAGCTTAATAACAGGTCACGATAATACTCGTATTGCTTTTGACGTAGCTCGATTTCGCGGGGGAGACCTTCGGTGATTGAGTTAGTTAGAGCGTCGAATTTATCGAGGATAGCGACAATGCGCGCTTGCTCTGCCTGCGATCTTTCAGGGTCGTTTGGATAGGGAATCGGAAATTGAACATTCTTTATCATGGGTTTTGTTAACTGAGGTATCCCTGCTGGCGGCACGGGATAATTATTTTCAATAGTTTTCATATAGTAATAAGCGTACTTTGTATCCACACCAATTTTCGGTGTTAAAACAAGTAATCGGATAATCGGGAAAAATGGTCGATCACGATAACTTGTCCATCCAATAGTCCCTCGAGCTGAAACCGTTAAGCTTGGTTCTGTTATTTTTGGTAAGTTTGTCCAACCATACAAAGATTTTAAGCCTATTCCATTAGATAGAATTGGCACGTTAAATTCATCGGATTCTTCCTTTGAAAAAGCGTCTTTTGGTTTATCTCCACCTGCGAAAATATTGAATACTTCCCCCAGCGCCTTCCACTCAACGTCACCCTCTTCAAAACTAAACAACTGGTCGCGGTAGTAATTGTATTGTTTTTTCCGCATGTTAAGCTCGGCGGTCAGCTCGGCGGTCAGCTCGGCGGTCATGGCGGTAAATGCGTCCAGAATACGCACTATTTCAGCTTGTATTGCCAGCGATTTTTCTGGGTTATCTGGGCATGGAATGGGGATTTTTTTAGCACAGTAATTACTAATCCATTGGCGTTTATGATCACCTTCAACCAAGTCACTCGGTAGCGTATTCATCCAATAATATACGTACTTCAGCATGAGCCTCGACTCATCACTAGATTTAATCATTTTCATTGCTGAGGATTTAGCTTTAAAGTCGAAGTCAACCCATTTATTAGCTGTAGTGAAGTCATCAAAAATGATTACAGGATTTTCTGAAGCTCGATTGATCCCGTCTATTTCGTCCGTATAACCTAAAATAAAAGTCTTGCCCGCAGTTAATACAGGGATCTCAAACGAATCATCATAGTTTTTCGTTTTTACGAGATATTTTGTCGGCTGTTCGTATTTTGTTACATCCCCTAAAGCTAATTCTTTAAGCTCAACCCCATCCAGCAGTTTCTCTAAATAGCTCAAATGACTCATGCCTCACCCTCCTCACCTTCAATTTCCGCCACAATGGCATCAATATCACTGCGAAGCGCATCAATTTTAGCAACGGTAGTTTCAAGTTCGGCATTAAGCTCAGTAATGTCCACTAGCTCGCGGTTGTCTTTCGCTTCCACATAACTGCTTACCGAAAGGTTGTAGCTGTTGCCTGCGATAACATCCAAATCAACCGATTTAGCAAAATGCTCCACATTCTCTTTGCTGGCAAACACATTCATGATGTCTTCAATGTGCTGATTAGTGATAACGTTGGTATTGGTTTCTTTTTTAAAGTAAGCCTCGCCACTGGCATCTATAAACTGGGTGGTAGTGTCGGTTTTGTGCTTAGACAGCACCAAAATATTCACGGCAATGGTGGTGCCAAAAAACAGGTTAGGTGCCAATGAAATTACGGTTTCAACATAGTTGTTATCAACCAAGTATTGGCGAATTTTTTGCTCCGCCCCGCCACGGTAAAAAATACCGGGAAAGCAGACAATGGCTGCGCGGCCTTTACTTGATAGGTAACTCAGCGCATGCAATACAAAAGCAAAGTCGGCTTTTGATTTAGGCGCTAATACGCCAGCGGGCGCAAAGCGGTCGTCGTTGATTAAGGTTGGGTCGTCGCTACCAATCCATTTCACTGAATAAGGTGGGTTAGAGACAATCGCGTCAAACGGCTTGTCGTCTAAAAAGTGCGGTTCGGTTAAGGTATCACCCAACTGAATATTAAACTTGTCGTAGTTAATGTTGTGCAAAAACATGTTCATACGCGCCAAGTTGTAGGTGGTGTGGTTTAGCTCTTGACCAAAAAAACCATCCTCAATGATATGCGCATCAAAGTGTTTCTTGGCTTGTAACAGCAATGAACCGGAGCCCGCCGCAGGGTCATAGATTTTATTGACACTAGTTTGGCCGTACATGGCCAGCTGCGAGATCAATTTTGAAACGTGCTGAGGCGTAAAAAATTCGCCACCGGATTTACCCGCATTGGCGGCGTAATTTGAAATAAGGAACTCGTAAGCATCACCAAACAGATCGTTTTCGTTATCTTCAAATTGAGTGATGTTAAGTCCAGCTACGCCTTTTAATACCGCAGCAAGGCGTTTGTTTTTTGCCTCTACCGTATTACCCAGACGATTACTGGTGGTATCAAAATCCGCAAACAAGCCTTTGATGTCTTTTTCTGAGTCATAGCCGTTGGCTGAGTTTTCGATTGCAGCAAAAATAGCCGCCAAATCAGTATTTAAGTTTTCGTTCTTATGCGCATTAGCCGCCACATTGCTAAACAACTGGCTTGGAAGGATAAAATACCCTTTAGTGCGAACTGCATCATCTTTGGCAGCCAGAATGTTTTCATCATCATCGTCCATGGCAGCATAATTAACACTTTCATCACCGCCTGTGATGTAACCAACAAAGTTCTCACTGATAAAACGATAGAACAAAGTACCCAACACGTACTGCTTGAAGTCCCAACCATCTACTGAACCTCGCACATCGTTAGCAATAGCCCATATTTGTCGTTGAAGCTCAGCACGTTGTTGATTACTTGTCATTTCTTTATTCCCGTAAAGTACGTTATTTAATATTAAGCCGCATATTTTAGTAAGTCAGATAAAGCCAATACGAGCTTTATCTGACTTACTTTTCATTCAAATAATACTACCACAAATTCTATATAATCAATCTGCTGCTTCAGTTTATAAATAGTTTTATTGTCTTTACACTTCCCTTTCACCAATTCTTTCCATTATCCAATCATCCACTTCTGACTCAAGCCAGGCTACAGATTTGGCACCTAACGATACTTGCTTTGGAAATGTGCCTTTAGTCATAAACTCATAAATTGTTGAACGGCCTAGTGATGTTTTTTCGATTACTTCTTTTAATTTGATTAAACGCATGGAATTTCTCCGGTTGGTTATTAGTACATAACCTTTCCGGGGTTAGTATTTTTTTATGCCCTCAAACAAAAAACTTACACATATACATCACTAACTTGCATGAACCACTTAAGAGGAATTTACAATGCAAGGTCAACAGTCGTTATATGAATTTAAACACCCAGTAAATGATGAGCAGATACTAGAAGCCGCTGCATACATAATCGCTAAGAAGCAGTTTCGTGATGGCGTTTTAAATAGCCCTAATGATTGCGAAGAATACTTAAAGCATAAACTCGCGATACATGAGCATGAGGTATTTGCCGTACTGTTTTTAGATAGCCAAAACCGCATACTGGAGTTTAAAGAGCTATTTAGAGGCACTATTAATGCAGCTAGTGTTTACCCTAGAGAAGTCGTTAAAGAAGTGTTAGAGCTTAATGCAGCATCCGTTATCCTGGCGCATAACCACCCTTCGGGCGTTACCACCCCATCTCAAGCAGACAAACTTATTACTACCAAACTTCAACAGGCACTTAACCTAATTGATGTATCTGTGCTTGATCACATCATCATTGGTGAAAGCACGTATTCATTTGCTGAGCATGGATTAATTTAAAAGGAGTTAAATATGGCGTTAAAAATAGAGCAAGTAGCAGGCTTAAAAGTGCCTGACTCTTTTATTGATGTGATTGTGAGTGCAGTTACCAATAGAGGTGATTCTTTAGGCGGTTCTAAGGCGGTTACACTTAACTTTAGAGATCCAGACTACAGCCCTGAAGCTGGCGGCTTTCACCCAGTAGAAGTTAGGTTAGAAAAGCAGGCCACCAGCTGGCAGCTTATTTATATTACTGACTTTTCGTATCAGGGCCGTCATGCCCCTGAACTGATAAAAGAAATTGATGTGTGCTTTAGCATTAAGCAAGTTTATCACTTTTTAGCTGGTTGGTTGAACGCTAAGGAAGGTAAAGAGCTATTAGCCTTGTTCATTTCAAACTTTGTTGAGTACTACAACACAGGTTGTTATCAGGTTACGGTTACAACTGAATAAAGGGGGTTTTTATGGCTGAAGTACAAGCAGTTAAAAATCTTGATACAGTAAGGCTTGTTAGTTATTTACTAGAAAAGCGTTGTTCAAGACAAATGAGCCAAATATGGAATATTGGCTTAAATCTCGCGCTTAGAATATCTGACTTACTTGCAGTGAAGTTCACTGACATAAACAACGATAGGTTGATTATTTACGAGTCAAAGACCTCGAAATTAGCTGAAATAAAGTTAAATGATAAAGCGCTTACCTTAATCAACGAAATTAAACTGACTCATCCACTCCACATCTACTTATTTCAATCATACCGAAATCAACAAGCGATTAACTCAAAGCCTAAACCGCTATCACGTAGAGCGGTTACAAAAGCATTTGCGCTAGTTGGTGAAGAACTAAATATTCATTTAGGTACTCACTCAATGCGTAAAACACGCGGTTATCACTTGTATCAGAAAACCCACGACATCGCCCGAGTAATGAAAATGCTTCGCCATAGCTCCGAAGCAACCACACTTCGTTATATAGGCATAACACAGGAGGAAATAGACAAAGACTTTGAAGAACTAGAGCTATAAACCCTAACAGCGCCATTCTGGTGCTCGTGATACTTAACTAAAAGGAAAACATTATGTCTTTAAATAAAGCCGTTTCGTGCGGCTTAGTTGGTAATGAGTTATCAAAACAGATAACTGGCAGTAGTGACTCTAGCGTAAGCAGAACAGCTGTGGCTATAGGCTCCGGTGCAGCCGCTGGAGCACTTACATCTGGCGCAATAGTAATTGGTGCTGGCGTTGCTTCTGCGCCTGTTACAGTCCCTCTAGCTGTTGCTGGGGGGATAGTTGCTGGTATTGCTAGTTTGTTTGATTAGTTAAATTCGAGTGCTCAATATGAGCACTCTTTTAAAGTGTGATAACACCATTTATTTTTTAGGTTCTCATAATGGTATTTTGGGAACTTGCCATCCCTTATATACTAAGGGGTTAAGCTTATTTAGCTACTTGAAGTTCCCAAAAGCTAGTTAAAACGAATAATGGGAAGCACAGGTCTTTATTAAAAGTATTACCTCTGACTATAGCCAAAACAACGCTGCCCTGAACCATATTGCTTAGTATTGAGCTTTGCGAGGTAACTCAGTCGATAAAACAGAGCATGAAAGTCTTGAGTGAAATCAGAGCTATTAGCGCCGAGGTAGTAATGTGCATTATTAGGTAAATGAACTAATTGCATCGTTTCATCCAACGGTAAGCTCAACGCACTCGCCCAGGCCTTAACTGTTCGAGTAAACAGGTTATCACTCTCTGCATTTATTTTACCCGTACAGTGATAGCGGTCTTTATTAAAAAATAGTACACAATGGTAATGTTGATGATGAGCTGTGCTCTGTTCTCTTGCCCAAATATACCTAACATTGCAAGGGTGTGGTGTTCTACCTTCACGAGCTTTACGTTTTGTATCAGCTTTAATCTGCGCCTCAAGAGAAGCAATGAATCGTTTAATAACTTTATTGCTATCTAAATCAATTGTATTTGAATGAGCAGGTAACCTTAAATCAACTCTCACAGCAAACGTTCTTTTATGCTCAGCACATGCAGCAAGCATGACTTTCTCAATAGCATCTAAGTAGGGAATAACTAAGGGCTGATTGTCTCTAGCGAGTGTTTGATATTGCTTGTAAGTAGGGATAGTAGTTACTGAGTATTGTTTTTGATTATTCATCTTCTTTATCCTGAAAGTATGAGTTCATATCAGGTGGATGAATAGTATTTTTTAAATTGTATTTGTTGTGATAATTACTTCGTTACTAGTAAATCTAATTAATATTACCAAACCGAAATTCCCACTAAAAAAACCAGCTTTATTTTAGATGGTTAATTTCATTAACACATTACTGAGCAACTGCTTTGCAGATTTAAAGTTACTCTGAAGTTATAACAAGTAAAGCCTTGATTTTCTATTACAAATAAAAAAATAATTATATGCATTTATGACATATTAAATATATATAGTTGACACTAAAAACAAATGAAAATGACGCTTTTAAAATGAGTGAATGACAAAAAACAGGAGCTATATGACAGGTAAAATATGTATGATAGACTGATAGTCAAATTAATAAATGAATAATACATATTGAAATTCAATGGATGATTTAAGGGAACACTGGACACCGATTCTAAACTTATTGAGTTCTGATCAGAGAGCTTTAATGTGGTCAGTAAAGAAGATTATGGAAGATACTCCAAGTCGGCACAAACAGCCAAAAAATAAGTTTGAAGCCTTTACAATTATAAAAGAACACTGCGCTTATTTGGATTCAATGGAGTTGATGTCTGTTTTTCCAAGCGCAGTAGATGAGATGACCCGCATACTCTCTTGTTATGAAGATATAACAATTGAAGAATCTGATTTATCTTGGATTTCAGAGAAGAATAAGCAACAGCTTTTTTGGGCTTGGGTTTACATTCACCAAAATCCAATAAAAGAAGTTTATTACAAGCCAGAAAACCCGCTAGCTAAAGAGGCTGTTTATACTTTTGAAGAGATATATCCTTTGTTAGTTGAAAAATTCGACTCATTTAAAACAACAAAGCAATGCAAGCGCAATTATATAAAAAACATGAAACACTCCTATCACCAATTCCTTACAAGCAAGCCAAGTTTAGAGTGGCTCACAGATAAAGCTGATGATGATTGCATATGGGTTTGGGGTTATTTGACAGATAAACTCACGAGCTTAAATTTTTTAAAACCTTTGTCTAATGAAGATTTATTTCATAGTATAATCGCTATCATAGCTAATTGGGATTTGCTCCACCACAATGCAAATACACTAAATAAAGATTTTATAGGTGACCTTGACCCAATTGTAACTAAATCTCAAGAGAAAACTCCAACAAAAAAAGAGCTTGTTTCCAAATTAACGAATGCTTTTAAACAAAGAGAAATTAGAACAAAATCGCAATCGCTAAGCATACTAACAAAGAATAACCACAAGCTTTTGTTAAAATACATGAAGGAACATAGCGTCTCTGAAAAGAAAGCCCTCAATGAAATAGTCGAAGCAATGCTTGATTAGGTTTTATTACTTTAAATTGGCTTGCTCAATAAAGTCACTCCACCAGCGCATAATAGACCTACGTTGTTCTAAATAGTCTGAGCGGTTATATGCCGCTCTTGTTTCATTTTCATCTGCATGAGCTAAGCAGGCTTCAACTAAAAGGCTATCGTAACCTTTTTCATGAAGCGCTGTAGAAGCAACTGAGCGCAAGCCATGTGCTACCAGTTTATCTTTGTAACCCAAGCTACGTTTAATCGCTGCATTCACCGTATAGGTACTTGCATGGCTCTTTTCATTACGCTCACTCGGGAATACATATTCATGGTGACCGCTGAGTGGTTTCATTTGCTCAAGTATTGCCAAAGTAGCAGACGTTAAAGGTACTCGGTGCGCTCTTCTGCGTTTCATTTCTTCAGCTGGAATCATCCATACAGCATCTTCAACATTAATATCGGCCCACTTAGCACCTGCGGCTTCTTTTGAGCGAGTAATAGTATGCAGTTGCCACAAAATTAAAAGCTTTGTTTTGTTCTGGATGGTTTGCGAGCCATTCAGAGCGGTTAAAAAATCAGGTAGCTCTTCAGGTCTAATCGTTGCCATATGCTCTACTGTATTTTTAGTAAATACTTTTATGATTTTTGCTAGTGGATTGGCATTGATAAAGCCATGATTTACTGAGTAATCCATGATCTGGTTTAAGCTTTGGCAAATACGTTTGATTGTGGAGTGTTTACCGTCAGTCTCAAGTGGCCTGAGAATTTCAATAGTATCAATCGCTGTAATGCTTTCTAAAGGTGTGTCTTGCAACTTTGGGAAAATATACATCTCAAGTGTTCGCCACTCCCTAGCTGCGTGATGAGGCGTAACAGTTGGCTTTTTTCGTTCAAACCAAAGTTCTGCGGCAGCTAAAAAAGTATTCGCAGCTTTACGGCTCTCTGCCTGTTTTTTAGCTAGTTCATATGCCTTTGGATTAATACCTTGCGCTAATAGTTCTTGATACTCAATAGCTTTAGTCCTTGCGTTAGCAAGCGATAGTGCTGGATAAAGCCCAAGGGGTAATTTATTAAATTTATCACTTATTGGATCTTTAAACTTAAATTGCCAAGATTTAGTACCGCTAGGTAAAACACGCAGTTGAAGACCGCCACCGTCAGAAAGCGTTTGCTCTTTGCCTGTACTAGTAATTGATTTTATCTTTTTATCCGTTAGACGTACTACAGGCCTAGCCATAATAAGCTCCACAATGATGATTAAGACTAGTATATATAAAATACAATCTCATGGGTACTAACGTGGGTACTAAAAATAGTAGAAGCAACAAGATTAGACTGGACAAATACGGAATAAAAACAGGTCAAAACTATGTTTTAAATGGGATTTTATTATCTATACGGAGCGGCGCGGAAGTTAATACAAGCGCCCAGGGAACCACTGGATAGCCATTTTTAACTCCTAACATATAATTTGTCGCTATTTTAACTGGCAATTCATTTAATTGCGCTATACTGGCGAAAATTTTTTCAGATTAGATATTATGGCTCTTAAATCTACCATTATTAAAGCGCAATTATCGCTAAGCGATATGGACCGCCACGTGTACCAAGATTTTAATTTAACGTTGGCGCAGCACCCTTCTGAAACCGAGCAACGCTTGATGATTCGCTTATTAGCCTATGCACTAAATAGTTGTGATGGTTTAGAATTTACCAAAGGCTTAAGCGCTGATGATGAGCCTGAGCTTTGGTATGTAAACTACAGTGAAGAAATCGAGCTGTGGATTGAGCTAGGTCTGCCGGATGAAAAGCGCCTTAAAAAAGCCTGCAATAAATCTAAAAAAGTGGTGCTTTATACGTATGGCGAAAACAACCAAGCTATTTGGTGGCAAAAACATCAACCTAAGTTGTACGATTTTAAAAACTTAAGCATTTTTAGCCTTGATTACGCCGCCACGCAGGCACTTGCCAATTTAGCTGATCGTAATATTAAGCTAACTATTACCATTCAAGATGGTGATGTGTGGATAAGTTCAGACACTGCAAATATCGAAGTAAAACCTCAGCAGCTTATGTAAACATTTTAGGTAAGAGCGTATGAAAATAAACCACGTTGTTGTATTACATGGCCTTTATATGTCGGGCTTTGTTATGCGCCCGCTTTGTTCTCGTTTAGAGCAATCGGGCGTAAAGGTATTAAACTTAACTTACAATACGCTTGACCCTAACCTAGAAACTATTTTTAAACAAATTGATGAGTTTATTGGTGATGAACCCTCTGCGCTTGTATGTCACTCTATGGGTGGGCTAATTGCGCGTGCCTATTTAGAGGCAAGCTCTAAAGCAAGTAAACACGTTACCAAAGTGATTACTTTAGGCACTCCGCATCAGGGCAGTCATATTGCACAAAAAATGAAACAAAAGGGATTTGAAACATTTTTAAAAAATAGCGTCGAATTTTTACTCACTAAAAATGGTAATTGGCCTTTTAAAGCAAAGCTTTATAGCATAGCGGGCGACCTACCTATTGGCTTAATGCCGTTAATTGTAAAAGGCAGCCAATCAGACGGTACTGTACTACTTGATGAGACCAAACTTAAAGGTATGGCTGAGCACAAAGTTTTTCATTTAAGTCATACCAGTATGATTTACTCCCGTCAGGTACTTGATTATATTATTAAGTGCTTGGATGAATAAGCTTAGTCTTCTGCTGCTGCCGCTATTTTATAACTAATTAAAAATACAATGCCCAGAATAAGCGGGATTGGTGCAGCAATATAACCAAACGTATCTGAGTTGGCTATGCTTGCCCCCGCTAAATGCGCCACCAGCCCCAATACAAAGGCGATAACAGCTATACCTACCACTATTAACTCTGCTTTATTTTGTTTTACTGTTTTTGCATCCATAACCACTCTCCAATAAATTTAAGATATTTATTTTGCTTGAGTGAATTATGCGCTACAGCCACAAGCATTTACTGATTTAGATCAATACATCGAATAGCCAATGTTCAACCTTGTGCAAAACTTGTTTTAGATCATAATTTATCCATGTTTTGCCTTTATTTTATTGTTAAGGGGTAGAATTTTAATAAATTCAACCCATCTATATTATATGCGTGATTTATTGTGCTTTACGTTGTTAATAGTTAAAACCTATTGCACTGACTGGTTTAAACGATTTTACTAATTAAAAGCATCGAGCAATAATGATCATCAGTTCATAAATAAACGGTTCATCAAGGAGCAAGGTATGTCACAGGTAAATGCAATTGGTTTAAACAGCGCTAAAAGCGAAGACATTGTTAAGTCACTCAATACATTATTGAGCAGCTACCAAATTCAATACATGAATGCGCGCGGTTTTCATTGGAATATTAAAGGCCGTAACTTTTTTGAATTACACATTAAATTTGAAGAGATTTACAATCTTCTGCTTGAAAAAGTAGATGAAATTGCCGAACGTATTTTAACATTAGATGGCGCGCCACTGCATGCGTTCTCTGATTACTTAGAAGTAAGTGAAATTAAAGAAGCTAAAAACATTAGCGATGGCACGGCAGCCGTAGAAAACCTGTTAGCTGGCTACAGCACACTAATCAAAATGCAACGTGAAGTACTTACTCAAGCAGGTGATGCAGATGATGAAGGTACAGCGTCTTTAATGGGTGATTATATTTCAGAGCAAGAAAAGCTAGTATGGATGTTAAAAGCGTACTTAGACTAGGCCAAAAAAAAGCCCTCAAAAGGCGAGGGCTACAAATAGGGAGAATCGTAAATTTCTTTGCGATTCGGGTTATATATTAGCCACACCTGTTAACTAAACAACGCCACTGTTACCAGTGGCGTTGTTTTTGGTTTAAGCGGAGCATAAACATTTAAATATGTTAACTCTTGCTATTGAGCCCAAATAAAAAGCCCCAGTAGTTGCTGGGGCTTATTGCTATTTTACATGCCGTGTTACGACACTATTGGTTAGAACTTGCTTCTAAAGCCTACATAAAACGTTTGACCAATAGGGTCGTACGTACCTGCATCGGTTTCAGTACCTGTGCTTGACCCACTCACACCTGAGAGTATGCGCGGAGGCTCTTTATCAAATAAGTTGTTAGCACCTGCATACAGCTCCATTGAGTCGCTAATATGATAGCTCGCTTGTACATCATGATAGGTTACTGAGCCAATACCCACGCCGCCAGCTGGAATACCAAAACCACTTAAGAATTGATCATCAAAGTCAGCAGCACCTATGTAGGTCATGCTCCAGTTAAAATCAAAGTCATCAAGCTTATAGCCTAAGTTCCAGTTAGCTTTGTGCTCAGATGCGCCAATTTCACCTGCAAACTCATCTTTATCCGCACCCGGTAACGGAATGGTGTAACCGTCAATCAAGTAAGTGTATGCAAGGCGAGTTCTAAATGCGCCAGGGCCAATATCGGCAGAGTAAGTTAGTGTTAAATCAACACCTTCAGTTCCTAAACCACCACTGTTTGATACACCACTGTCGATAAACTCAAGTGAACCTGCACTATTATTACCTGAAGGGCCGCTACGACGAGTTATAAAGCTACAGAAGCTATCGTCACCACCGCCGTAACATTGATCTAAAATAAATTGGCGCGGTGTAGATACGATTGCATCTGTGATTTCTATGTCAAAGTAATCCAAGGTAACGTCAAGGCCCGAGATTAATTCCTCTGGAGTAAATACTACACCCACGGTCACAGAGTCGCCCACTTCTTCTTTTAGATCTGGGTTACCGCGGTTAAAGCCACTAATACCCTGTAAATCTGACTGGTTAAGTGTAAACTCACCGTTTGATGCAATATTATTTGCAACACCCACATCGGCACGACACGCATCACCTACAGCGCCACCGCCACTATTTGTCACACCTAAACATGGATCGTTTAAACCGCTTGGGAATGTTTGCGAAGGTGGTGAAAATAACTCATCAATATTAGGCGCACGTGTAGAGCGGGCACGGGTAGCACGAAGACGTAAACTATCCATTACTTCCCAATCCACACCTACGTTCCAGCTTTCTGTGTTACCCACTGTTGAGTAGTCAGATAAACGTACCGCTGCATTCATTGTTACTGCATCTAGCACTGGAATATTAGCCTCAATATAATATTCAGTTACATCAAAAGAGCCTTCAGTTGCAGGAATTGCATTACCTGCATTTAAACCCGCTTGCTGTAGGGCATCAAATTCACTACGAGAGAACTCTTCGCGGTATTCAAAACCAGCTGCAATACCCACCATACCCGCAGGCAACTCAAATAAATCACCTGAGACGTTACCACCAATAATTTCTTGCTCTACCGATGTTGAAAGCGTGCTTGGTGCACTTACAAAATCAATAGCACCTTGCGATAGTGAGTTAAATCCGTAAATGTTCACTGGCGCACAATTAAAACCACGCGCTGTTGCATCAATACAAATCGCTTCGTCGGTAATACCATCACCATCTAAATCTTGGCTATCAATTACCGCTTCTAAACCCTGGCGAAAGCTTTGTACATTAACTAAGCCACCAGAAACTTGCGACTCTTTTGTTTTACCATATACATAGTAGGTATCGTAAAACCAGCTGTCGTTAATCTCACCCTGAAAGCCCACAGCTAAACGGAATGTATCACGCTCTGCACGGGCACCACGGTTACCTACATCACTTAAACGTTTAGCAAAAAAGATGTCTCTAGCACCATCACCATCAGTATCTGTTGCTGCATTGTAGATATCATCTGGTACAAAGGCATTTCTGAGCATTTCGCCATTTACGTCAAACTCAATTGGCACGCGGCCATTGGCATAAATGTCATCTGAGGCAAACGGAAAAGGCTCTAACTCTGAAATAGTGGTACTAGATGCATACGTCCCTTCAAAAAAGAAGCTGTGTTTATCTGTTAGCTCGTAACTACCATTTGAGGCAAATAAGTAGCGCTCTGTTGGTATAGCAATGGTACGTACGCCGCTTCGGTTAAAGCCGTTGGCATCTATACCGTCACCGCCATTGGTACTAAACGAGTCTTGTAAGTTGTTGTTTGGATCGTAAGTAAAGCGTGTATCGCCTGCATCAAAACGCCCTTGTGGAGGAAATGATGAGAAAAACGGGTTCACTGCTTCAAAAATAGACCCTGGATTTGCCGCCGGATCGTCTTCAAAATAAATACCTGAAAATTGGTCTACTGCAGAGCGCTCACGGTCGCGTGAAAACACAGCGCCCTGATCTGAGTAGCCTAAGTGGAACATGGCTTGACCTTTGCCATCACCCGTAGTTAAACCTGAGGTAAAAGAAAACTGACGCGATTCATCATCGCCTTCACTTGATTCGCCGTATTGGCCTTCAAACTCTACGCCTTCAAAGTCATCTTTTAATACAAAGTTAACTACACCTGCAACCGCATCAGAGCCATATACTGATGATGCACCACCGGTCATAATTTCCACACGCTCAATAAATTGGCTAGGAATGGTATTTAAATCAACAGCCGAACTACCTGGTACACCCGATACGTAGCGGCGACCATTAACAAGTACTAAAGTACGATTTGAGCCTAAGTTACGCAAATCAACTGTAGCTACACCCGCGCTTGCCGTTGAAAAGTTAGAGTTAGTTCGGCTAATTGCCGGAGAACCAAATGCTGGGTTTTCTAGCAGTAGGTTTTGGATATTTAAAGAGCCTGATGCATCAATTGCCTCGCCACTTACAACCTGTATAGGTGCAGATGACATCGCCTCGGCTGAACGAATACGAGAGCCAGTTACTTGCACGCGCTCTATTTTTTCGAGCTCGTCTTCTTCTGCTGCTATACCTTGAAAAGAAAAGCCAGCTAGCACTGTCGCACTTAGCGCTAAAGATAAAGAAGATCGTTTAAATGTACGACTACCTGAGTTATTTATTTTTTTCATACTATAATGTCCCTGAATTGTTATTTTTGTAACTAGCTAGTTACAAACAATTAAACATTAAGTGGAATAATTTTAAGACACTATGTGCATTATTTAACAGGCATTTAGTTTGGTACAAACAGCAGGATTTATGGGATGAAAGCATTTATCCCAATTTGTTATAGATTTGATTGAATTTTTTTTAACATTTTTTATTAAATACACGGTCTTTATAACTACACACTTTAGAGATGGAATTTTTTATGATTACTTACTTTCATGCACTAATTAGAGTTGGCACGAGCAAATTTGCAACATTCTTAACTCAACAGGTACAAGCTCACCGTCATTTTGACTCACAAACGCAACTACCCGAGCAGCGTTTAGATCAAATAGATACTTCTCGTTTTAATGTGCTTTTTTACGAATTATCCAATTTAAATGATCCTACTCAAATAGTGCACTTAACTGAGCTGGCTAAAACAATGAAAGTAGTAGTGATTGCTAGATCGGCTGAGTTTGCTAATTTTGCGTTTGAAGTCGGCGCAGTCGATTTTTTAACGACCGATGTAACCACTTCTAGGCTTGAAAAATGTTTCGAGAAGCTTATTCATTTATGCCCATTAGCCACACAAGCTGAACGCCTGTTTAAAACAGCACATGAAAACGAGCAACCTATTGCTGCACACATTGTTGTTAAAGATGTAGGAAAAGTACGTTTAATAGACATTAACGATATTGTATGGATAAACGGTGCGGGTAATTATGTAGAGCTACATTTTAATGGCAGCAGCGCCCCTGTTTTACATCGTGAAACCATGAAAAACATTGAACAACAGCTAGAGCCAGAAGGTTTTATACGTATTCACCGCTCCACACTTGTCAGAAAACAAGCCATAACAGAGCTAATGCCAACAGACAGCGGCGACTATAAGGTTAAGCTTAAAAATAATATCTCGTTAAATTTATCAAGAAGGTACAAAAACTGCCTAGAGAGCATTATAAGCCCCGTAGCATAGGGGCTTGTGATGACTATTTACCAATAGGTTTTGATGTATTCATCGTCTGGGTGTTGATGCAGGTAATTTTCTGAGTCTTTATAAAAGTTAACTTCAATATCACTGTTTTTCCAGACTCTCTCAAACATGTTTTTAGCGATAATATTTGCATACAAGTAATCTACGCGTTCGTAGCCACGCTCTTTTACGCTGGCAAAGTACGCCTCTAACGAGTCCATGCTATCTACTGTTATTAACTCAAACTCTTCTAAGTTAACTACAACAAACTTTACTGCGCCTTTGGGGTGCATGCTTAATTCGTTAACCACACCATTAGTTAGTAAAGTAATTCCTTCATTATTAAAACTGCCAAATAGCTTTAAATACATGGTGGGTGGCTGAGAGCAAATCTGAAACTCTCCGTGTGCTCCAAACATAAATAACCTTTTATTTATCAGTGCTTCATTAAAGCTTAATACATTTTGCGTATTTTGCAGCTAATTTATTAGTGCAATAAAAAAGGCCATTTCGAGCGCTTTTTCCTCTAAACTTTTAAAGCGTCCTGATGCGCCACCATGGCCAGCATCCATATCGGTTTTAAATACCAGTATATTGTTATCAGTTTTCAGTTCGCGCATTTTTGCTACCCACTTCATGGGCTCCCAATATTGTACTTGAGAATCGTGCAGGCCTGTGGTCACTAAAATATGCGGGTAGTCTTTGGCGCTGATATTATCGTACGGAGAGTACTTGGCTATAACGTCATAAAAGTGTTCATCGTTTGGGTTGCCCCACTCATCGTACTCGTTAGTAGTCAGTGGAATACTTTCATCTAGCATGGTGGTTAACACATCTAAAAATGGCACATGACAGCCTACACCCAAATAAAGCTCAGGCGCTTGGTTTAAAACAGCGCCCATTAATAAACCACCGGCACTGCCGCCAGAGGCAAATACTTTATTTTTATCACCGTAGCCTTGCTCAACAAGGGCTTTAGTAATATCAATAAAGTCGTTAAAGCTGTTTTGCTTATACTCTTTTTTACCTTGCTCGTACCAATGGCGTCCTAGCATTTCTGAGCCTCTAACGTGTGCAATAGCATACACAAAGCCGCGGTCTAGCAAGCTCAATGAGGTACTCGAAAAGCTCGGATCTATCGTGTAACCATATGCACCATAGCCGTATTGAAACAGCGGGTTTGTGCCATTTTTAGTAAAGGTGTCTTTTCTATACACTAATGAAACAGGTACTTGCACGCCATCGCGTGCAGTCACGAATAAGCGCTCAGAGGCATAAAGTGCACTATCAAACCCGCCCAGTACTTGCTGCTGTTTTAATAATGTTTTTTTGCCCGTGGCTAAATCAACATCGTACAACGTTCCAGGCGTGGTTAGGCTTG
Organism: Pseudoalteromonas sp. MM1; assembly: GCF_030296835.1. NCBI lineage: Bacteria > Pseudomonadati > Pseudomonadota > Gammaproteobacteria > Alteromonadales > Pseudoalteromonadaceae > Pseudoalteromonas > Pseudoalteromonas sp. MM1. The sequence continues at coordinate 3,588,223 of NZ_AP027922.1, forward strand.
AATAATAAATACGTACCGAACCCGCCTGTGGCTCGGGGTTCATCGCCACAGCGGCATAGTAACATGGGTCGCTAAATTCAAGCGCCATGCGCTCTTTAGCTTGGTTAATAACAACAAAGCGAGCTTGACCTTGCTCGCGCTCAGTTAATACTAAAAAGTCGTCAAATATTTCTACACCTTCAAGCAACACATGCTCACGGTGCGCGGTGTGCTCTTGCCACTGCGTTTTATCTGCAATCGTTTCACTTGTTGCCGTCATTAGTCTGAAATTTTTAGCTTGCCAGTTGGTTACTATGTAAAAAGTATCGCCGTGTTTATCTATATCAAACTCATGGCCTTCTTCGCGGGGTAGTAATGCGTTAAATTTTCCTTGCGGGTTATTAGCATCAAGCACCCACGTATCATTTGTTTCGGTGGTAGCTAAATCAATAATAATTAAGCTCTCATCACGGCTTTTCCCCAAGCCCATAAAAAAGCTTTTATCATGCTCTTCATACACCATTACATCTTGGCTTTGCGCTGTGCCTAACTCGTGCCTAAACACCTGAAAACCCAGTAACGTTTGTAGGTCTTTTTTAACGTAAAATACGGTTTTATTGTCGTTTGCCCAAACAATTTGTCCTTCGGTATTTTCTAAAACATCGCTGAGCATTTCACCTGTTTGTAGGTTTTTAAAATGTACACTGTAAATTCTACGCCCTTCGGTATCTTCGCTGTATGCCATTAATTGCTCACATGGGCTTAGCGCAACTTCACCTAATTCGTAAAACTCATGATTTTGGGCTAAAACATTTACATCAAGTAGTAACTGCTTGTTATCAGTGTTAATGCTCGTGCTTCTGTAATGGCGTGAATACTCATCATCACCACGTACCTCTGAGTGATACCAGTACTTGCCATCTTTTACCGGTACCGTGTTGTCATCTTTTACAATACGCCCTTTTAGTTCTTCAAAAATACTGTTTTGTAACGGTTTTATCGCGGCTAGTTGATCATCGCAATATGCATTTTCGGCTGCTAAATGGGCGAGTATTTCTTTGTTTTCGCGCTCATCATCACGCATCCAGTAGTAGTTATCGGTGCGCGTTTTATAGTGCATAGTTAATTGATGGGGCTGCTTTTTAGCAACAGGGAAACGAGCTAATGATTGAGAAGAAAATTCACTTAATGACACAACAAAACCGTATAAAGAATAACAATGTAGGCAGTTTATCATAAAAATAAAAAAGCCCACTCATAGTGAGTGGGCTTGAGGTATAAGTCCAAATTTTAAAATTACTGCAATTTTATTCTTGTCATTACACCCATGGGAAGTTGGTTTTTATTTTAAAGGCGCTAAGAGACCTTAGTCCACGCCATCGCCCAGCTTTTTCCCACACCGGGTTCAAAGCTTGGGTCTTTATCATTATTGGTTCTGCAAAACCGGCTAAACGGCCATGCCTTACACTGGTATATATAGCCTGTTTTAAGCTGTAGTACCTTAGTGCCCGCATTGTAATTTTCGCTACACTGAGGGTATACGTAATCATATTCTTGGTCATTGTATTGTATTAAGTTGTCACACTTTGCTACGCAATGAAACTCAACCTTTGCTTTATTAATACCGCTACTTTCTAGGGCAAATATTTCGTTATTTCGATAGCCAACAACCAGGCCTTGCTTAGTCATTCTACCTGCACTTACAAGGGGGACATGCACATTTATATATTCGGCAACTAACCGTGGCCAAGCATGTGGCTCACCTTGCTCTAAAGAGGTAATTTTATAGTTAAACGATAAATCAACGAGCTCTCCTTGCATGTCTGAAAAGGTTACACTAACCACATCCCCAATGAATAATTGGGTATGATGGTTTAAGCAACCTATAGTTGACCATTTTCCACAAGCCAACGACGTATGCATAAACACAGCAACACCTTAAGAGTCACAAAATTTTATCCATAACATATGGATACACAAAAACGACACTGAGGGCAAGCGATACCGTATAAAAATTATGCAGCAGCCCCGCTATCATAGTATGCACCTTAGACCGGAAACTTTGCGTCTTAGCCTTTCGACTAATTTGCCAACAGAAAAAAGTGATTATAAAACGTGCGCAAAGCTTATTCAAACAAAAGAATGTAACCAAAATTTTTATATAAGCTTAAATGATCAGGGCGTGCTGTTCTTTGATGGTTGAATTTGCAGCAGTATGTTTGGCTTTTAAGCAAGGCAGAGCCTATGAAGTGTGGTTACTCCCCATAAATAGGCGATAACGCAGCATAAATGCCAAACATGCGCTGCCCTTCGGGTTCTGCCTAGGGATGATAAACTCTTTGTTACTCGATTTTTACTTAGCCCACTAGGTTACAAACCTCGCGCCGCGATTTAATCGCCCCTAGATTGAACAAATTTCAATCCGCAAAGATCAGCACGCCCTAAAAAGCCAACTCGCTAGAGTTGGCTTTAAGTAGTTTAAGATGTTTGATTTATAGGTGTTTTTCGCCTAAAAATTTTTCGAAAAACCGTTTTAAACACGTTACCAATATCGCCTAAAATTATGTATAAACACGGCACCAATATAAGGGTAATTAGTGTTGCAAACATAACGGCAAAGCCTAGCGCTACTGCCATAGGGATTACAAACTTAGCTTGTAAGCTGGTTTCAAACATAATAGGCAGTACCCCTGCAAAGGTGGTAATTGAGGTTAGTAATATTGCCCTAAAGCGCGCACAACCAGCCTCTATCACCGCGTTTTTAACGCTTACACCTTCTCGGCGTACTTGGTTTACGTAATCGGTCATTACCAGCGAGTCGTTTATAACTACGCCGGCCGCGGCGATTAAACCAAAACCCGACATTAAGCTAATGTCTAAATCAAACCAAAAGTGACCCCAAATAGCCCCCGTTAAACTAAACGGAATAACCGACATAACAATAAGTGGCTGGGCGTAACTTTTAAGTGGTACAGCAAGCAATATATAAACTAAAATCATGCCACCTACAAAAAACAGCAGCTGCTCATTAGCTTGTGCTTGTTGCTCTTCTATTGCGCCACCAAGTTCTGATTTAACACTTGGGTATTCCTCTTTAAGTTGTGGTAATAAGTTTTCTTTTACTTGCGAAACAACTTCGCCAGGCTCTATAACTTCTTCATCAATACTGCCGTATACATAAACCGTACGATAACCACCCTCACGGCGAATATAACTAATACCCGGCGTTTCGGTTAGCTCAACTACATCACCTAAAAGCACTTCACGCCCTTGCGGTGTGGTTACCACTGTGTGTTTTAGCGATGAAAACGCTTCGCGAGTCAGTTTAGGGTAACGTACCATTACTCTTACTTCTTCGCCGTTACGTATTACACGCTGCGCTTCGCCACCATAAAAACTGGCTCCCACTTGGTTTGCAATGTTAGCAAGGTCGAGTCCTAAATCGTAAGCCACAGGTTTTAAGCTCATTTGCACCTCTTTACTAGCAGGGTCAATGGTAGAGCTTATATCAAACAAGCCTTTTTGTTGCTGCAATAGCTGAATAAAACGACGCCCGGCAGCGTTAAGTGTTTCTATGTCTGATCCAAATAATAAGTAGCCAAACTCACCTTCTCCGGTGCCGCCACCGCCGCCAACATCATCTTCAATAGTGAGTGATTTAATACCAGCAATGGTTGGCATGGCTTCTCGCCAGCGGCGCGAAAGCTCAAACGCGTTATAAGGGCGTAAGTCTTCATCAACCAACGGCGCAAGTAACTGAGACTCGGTTCTGCCTTGGTTAAATACCAGTACATCACGAATTATTTTTTGGCCAAATTCACGCTCTGTTTCTTCATCAACTCTTAACACCATGGCTTCTACTTCACGAATAGCTGCAATAGTTTGTAAATCAGACACATTGTCGTTCATTTCTATATGAATTTGCGGAAAATCATGTGGCACTTTTGGAGTAGGTACAGTGCGTACTTTATTTGATGTGATCAGCGCAATACTTATAAAAAACATAGCAATAAAGCCAAACAATACTGTCCAGCGCCAGTCTACACAACGCGATATAAAACGCTTATAAGGGCCATTTACAAAACCAAAAAAGCGCGTATTAAACCTATCGCGCCAGCCACCTTTTTTAATAGGTGAAAAGTGCGTGTGGGCAATATGCGCCGGTAAAATAAGTTTTGACTCAACTAAGCTAAATACTAAACACAGTATTACTACTACAGCAATCGCGTAAAAAAAGGCACTTTCTGGCCCACTCGATAGTGTAAATGGGGCAAACACTGCAATAGTTGTTAATACACCAAATGTAGCAGGGGTTGCTACACGGTTTGCACCACGGACAACATTCTCAACTCCGCCTCCGCTTTTTTCTACCTCAGTATAAGCGGCTTCTCCTATTACTATGGCGTCATCAACCACAATCCCGAGCACCATAATAAATGCAAACAACGAAATTATATTAATGCTTATACCAAATAACGGCATTAGCATCATTGCCCCTAAAAAGCACACCGGTAAGCCAATCATTACCCAAAGCGCTAATTTAAAGCGCAAGAATAACGAAAGCATAATAGCGACTAATATTGCCCCTTGAAACAAGTTAGCTTTCATCATATCAAGGCGCGCATTTAGGTAGTACGTCATGTCCATTAATGGCTCTAACCTAACACCCGGTGGTAGCTGGGTATTCTTTTGCTCAATAAAGGCTTTAACCGACTCAGCAACCGGAATCATGTTTTGATCTTGCGTAGCCTTTACCGACATATACACTGCGTTTTCGCCATTAAACTTAAAATAGCGCTCGCCTTCAGTAAATTGGTCCTTAATAACGGCAATGTCTTGAAGCAACACTTTAGCGCCGTATTCACCTATTTTTACCGGAATTTGTCTAAACTCATCACCAGAGTAATACTGGTTTTCAACCCGAACAGAAATAACCCCCGCATCGGTTGTTAATTGCCCCGCCGAAAAATTAGCAGAGTAATTACGCACAGCGTTCATTACATCGCTCAGGGTTAAATTATATTGGCGCAACGTATCTGGGTCGATTTCGATGGCAATTTCATCAAGCGGCACATCGTTTTCTACCAACGACACGTTTGATAGCTGTAATAGCTCATCTTCAATTTGATTGGCAATGGGTTTGAGTTCTGTCAGCGGCAAATCGGCAACTAAGGTCATCCCTATAACGTCTTGCCTAAACTCAATCTGACTTATGGTGACCGGTTCCATACCCGCAGGAAAGGTTGCAATACCATCAACACGCAGCTTTACCTTATCAAGTACATCGGTAAGCTCTGCATCGGTGTTAATTTCAAGGCTTGCTCTACCGCCATTTCTAAAGGCGCGGTACACGCCCTTTTTAATTTCGGTCACATCCTTTAGTGATTCTTCAATTTTTATAAGAATGCTTTCTTCAATTTCTTGTGGTGAGGCACCGGGGTAATTTGCCTCAACATTAATGTAGTTAATTTCTACATTAGGAAACATTTGGCGCTGAATGGTAAGGTAGCTAATAATCCCCATAATGATGATAAAAACCATCATTAAGTTTGCTGCAACAGAGTTGTTAGCAAAGTAAGCTATTAACCCTGTTTGTTTTTTTTCAATTGATTCACTCATTAATTTACACCTTACAACTGTTGCGCATCAGCGCTACTTTCGGTGTTTGTATTAGCGTTACTCGGCTCGCCCATGCCAGCCACTTTAACTTGCATGCCCTTTTGTGGGTACTCTGGTAACGTGGTAACCAACTTATCATCGGCGTTCAGCCCGCTGCTAATATAAAAGTACTCGCCTTCTTCTCTCACTACGGTTACTTTGCGCGGCTCAAGCTCTTGGTTTTCGTTAACTATCCACACTGTTTGGTTATTAACTAATGATTGCGGTAAACGGTAAATATTATTAAGCATAGCGCCTGCAAAATTAACCTGTACGTAGCTGCCAAATTTAATTGCCGGTTGCTGTGTTTTTAAGCCGTATGGGTCTTCAATACGTACCACTAAGCTGCTCATGCGCGTCGCGTTATCTACAATACCTAGGTCACGGTCAATCACGCCTTCACGTGTAAAACTGTTTAACCCTTTTTGAATAATAGTGGCCTTAATGCCCTTAATTCGCTCCGGTAAAAATACGCTATCAAAACCAGCAATAGGAATAATAACCTCTGCTGTTTCTATATTATTTAAATCAGCCACTTGTGCACCCATAGCCACAAACTGGCCAACGCCTACATTACGGCTCACTACTAACGCATCGTATGGGGCTTTTATATCGCAGTTTTCTAAATCGCGTTGTGCTCTTTTTAATGCGGCTTGCGCCGACTTAACCGCTGCTTGGGCGCTTAACACCTGCGGTTTACGTAAAAATAAGTCTGTACGTGCTTTATTCGGAAAACGCTTTGCTTCGTCTTCGGCTACTTTTGCCTGCGCTTGCTCTTCAATTAAAGCAGCTTTGGCACGCGCTAAATCGGCTTCGGCAACTAAAACGGCTGCTTCGTAGTTATCTTTTTCAATACTAATCAGTGTATCGCCACGAGAAACCACGCCACCGGCTACAAAGCTAGGATGCCAGCTAACCACTTCGCCCGACACCTGCGCCGCCAACTGTGTGTTTTCTAATGGTTTTATTTCGCCGTAGCTGTTTATTATTACTTGGTGATTATTAGCTTCTACAGGCTCAACTTGCACGGTGGGTCGTGTATCTACTGCTGTTTTATTTTGATCTTCTTGTGCAATAGCGTTTATTCCCATAAAGCCCACTACACCAATGGCTAATGCTACAAATGGGAACACCCATCTCAGTGAATTTGATTGCATATCCTAATTACCTCATATTTCTACTAACACTATAATAACAGAGCGCAATAAAACATTAACCTGACATTTGTAAGCAACTGTTACAAATCAAATTGGGCACTGAATTTAGCTGTGTACCCGTTAACAAACACCTGCTACTCATCGCATTTATTATATTTTGTTACAAACTTTTACTATTTAAAATCAACAAATTACAAGTTTAGGCTATTATTTCATCGAGAACATGTGCGAACAGTTTTTAATTTACGTACAGTCACCCTTAATAAATAACAGCGAAAAAGATTATTACAATGAAATTAACAACCCTTGCGCTAACACTGAGTATAGCGCTAAGCGGCCACGCAGTGGCTGATGATAAAAAAGAAGACAAAAAAGTAAAAACCCTGAGCGAAATGGTCGAAGGGCAAACCGAATTTTCAGGTATTTTTAATTTATACCAAGACCAAAAAACCGGTGAGCACTTAATGGTGATCACCGAATCGCAGCTTAATACCCCTTTTGTATACTTTGCCCATACAGTCGACGGTGTCACTGATGCTGGGCATTATCGCGGTGCCTATAGAGAAACTAAGCTTATTGAGTTTAGAAAATACTTTGACCGCATTGATATAGTAAGCAAAACACCTCGCTATAAATTTGATCAAAACAGTGCCATTGCCAAAGCAAGCAATGCCAATATTAGTGAAGCCGTTTTAGCCAGTATTAAAATAGAAAAAGAAGAAGAAGGTAAAATAGCCTTTAAGGTTAACAAGCTATTTTTAAGTGAGGCGCTACACAAGGTATCGCCAACACCAAACCCAGCCGATAAAAACGCTAAAAAACGCTTTAAAGTAGGTAAATTAAATACTAAAAAGTCGCGCATTGTTAAGCAGCGCCCCTACCCAAACAACTTAGATATAGTCGTTGATTACGTATTTAGTAATGCCAGTCCCACCGTGCGTGGTACAAGTGCCGTAAGCGACCCGCGCAATGTCTCTGTAAAGGTGCAGCACTCTTTTGTTGCATTACCAAAAAACGACTATAAACCACGTAAAGATGACGCGCGCATAGGCTATTTCACTAATCAATTTGATCTAATGACCTCGACCGACTGGGCGCCCTATGAGGATGTTATTAAGCGCTGGGATCTACAAAAGAAAAACCCCAATGCTGAACTTTCTGAGCCAGTAAAACCAATTACCTGGTGGATAGAAAACACCACTCCGGTAGAGTGGCGCGACACGATTCGCGATGCCGTACTTACCTGGAATAGCGCTTTTGAAAAAGCCGGTTTTAAAAACGCACTAGAAGTTAAAATACAGCCCGACGATGCAACGTGGGATGCTGGCGATATTAACTACAACGTACTACGTTGGACATCATCGCCAAAACCGCCCTTTGGTGGCTACGGGCCGGCTCTTGCTAACCCGTTAACAGGCGAAATACTTGGCTCAGACATTATGCTTGAGTTTGTGTTTATGAAAAACCGCTGGATTTACGATACGCTTTACACACAAGGCACTATGAGCCACGGCGAACACTTACATACAAGTAGCGATTTAAATTGCTCACTAGGTCATGAAATTCAACAAAATCTATTACTTGCTAAAGGCTTAGCAACAGGTGCCTCGATTGATGACAATGAAATGATTCGCCAAGGTTTAACTCAGCTAATTCTTCATGAAGTAGGCCACACACTAGGCTTAAACCACAATATGAAATCGTCTATTTTGTGGGATGAAAAAGAGGTTCATGATAAAGCTAAAACCCAAGGCATAGTCACAGGCTCAGTGATGGATTATGCACCCGCTAACATCGCGCCAATAGGTGTGCAGCAAGGTGATATTTTTCAAACTAAGCCAGGCCCTTACGATGATTGGGCTATTAACTACGGTTACAGCACAGCCCTTAAAGATGAAGCCGCAGAGCGCGCACGTCTTGATAAAATACTTGCCCGCTCGAGCGAACACGCGCTTGCCTTTGGTAACGATGCCGACGACATGCGCGCGCCAGGTCGCCATATAGACCCACGCGTAATGATAGGCGATTTATCATCAAACCCAGCAGCCTATGGTGCCGATCGCATGGCGCTCATTAATAAGTTATTTACTGAGTTAAAAGATAAAGCCACAGTAAGAGGTGAGTCTTACCAACAGCTAGTTACCTCGGCAAATAGTTTATTTGGCCAGTACCGCTCACAAGCAGGCATTGTTTCTCGCCAAATTGGGGGCGTGTATGTTGAACGCGCCGTAGTCGGCGATACAAACGCCGAAAAACCCTTTACACCTGTGCCACTTGAGCGCCAAACACAAGCCATGGAAATACTTGCTAAATATGTATTTGCGCCAGACGTACTCACTAGTATGCAACCACTGTATAACTATTTACAGCAACAGCGCCGTGGCTTTAACCATTATGGTAAAAATGAAGACCCGAAAGCGCACAAAATGATTTTAGGCATGCAAAAAACAGTACTTGCGCAATTGCTGCACCCGGCTGTTATGCTGCGTATTTCAGATACCGCACTGTACGGTAATGAATATAGCTTAACGCAATTTATGGACGACCTAACTGCCAGTATTTTTGTTGATAGCAAAGAGAGCACGTCTATTAGCCATAATCTACAAATAGAGTATGTAAATCAGCTTATTGCTATTGCAGGCCTGGGCAAAGCTAGTAAGCACGACAATTTGGCAAAAACTGCCGCGCTCTATCAGCTAACACAAATAGCTGATACAAGCGTAGGATGGGGAGCCGATACAGCAACTAAAGCGCATAAAAAGTATATTGATCACTTAATTGCTAAAGCGTTAGAAGCTTAATTAACTAAATCAAACAGGCCACGTAATACGTGGCCTTCTTAATGCTTATTTATAAATAAATTGTGCCTTTTAAATACCGCACAGCGTTACCGGTTAACGTGACTGTATCCTCGCCTACTTCACATTGTATAAAACCACCACGGCTTGAAGCCTGATACGCGTTTAATTTATTTTTACCTAATTGCTGCGCCCAGTAAGGGGCAAGGCCAGTGTGAATAGAACCCGTAACAAAATCTTCTTCGCCGCCACTTGCTGGCCAAAAATAACGAGACACAATATCGTACTCAGCAGAACTCGCAGTAGCGACCACATCAAGTGGATATAAGGTTTTCAATAAATCAGACTGAGTAGTTAAATCATGAATTTGCTGTGCATTTTCGTATATAGCAAAATATGCTTGGCGATTTTTAAGTACCTTTACTGGTTGTATAGACAACCCTTTGAGCAGCGCTTCTGGTATAGCTTGCACTTCATCCGGCGCTTGCTTAGGAAAGGTCATAGTAAAACTACCATCGCTATTTTTATTAACCATAAGCTCCCCTACAGCCGCAGCGTTAAAGCGCACTTGGCTAAGATTGTGTTGTTCGCATAAAACATACGCAGCAGCGAGCGTAGCGTGGCCACAAAAATCTATTTCCATTAATGGCGAAAACCACCGTATTGCAAAACTGCCGTCTGCCTGAGGGCAAGTAAATGCAGTTTCAGACACATTATTTTCAGCGCCAATATTGAGCATTAACTCATCACTCAGCCATGACTCAAGCGGGATCACGGCCGCGTAATTGCCTTTAAATAACTCGCTTGTAAATGCATCAATTTGATGAATGGTGAGTTGCATAGGTTAACCCCCTAAATTAGTTATAAACAGGCCGAAGGTAATACATCTTTAGGTACGCTTGTTTTGTTTTCGCCAACCGCTTGCATCCCTACAACGGGTTCATCAAAACCGCACAACCATGCAATAGGGCTTGTGGGACTATTAGTAACGACTGCTGGCCTAAATGTTAAAACTGTATTTTGCAAAAGCTGCGAGGCCTTATTCCCCAAGCTAATGTTAATTGCACCGTTTTCTATAGAAATACCTGTCACTCGATTTCCTATTAAATATTTACTTTCAGGCACATTTGCTTGTTTATTATTCTTAGGAAACTCTCTGTTTTCAATGTAATACGTAGTTACGTCTTCTCTAATTACTGCGGCCATAGCAAGCGGATCAACAAGTTCAGCTTTTTGCATATATTTACTGTATTGCGGTAAAGCAACGGCCGCCAAAATACCAATAATAGAAATCACCACCATCAATTCAATTAGCGTAAATCCTTTTGCCTTCATAACACTTCCCCTAGCATAAAAATTGGTTGATAAGCCGCTTTAACAAATAAGTAAATAGACACAATAATGACTAAACCATACAGAATAACCAGCTTATTAATAAAGCCTTTAGCCTGCAAATTAAATTGTTGGAACTGCTGCAGAAGTAACACTTTAAACTCTTCATGAGTTTCTAAACCTAACGCATCACACTTAGCCAAGTGCTTAGTTTCGGCTATTGAAGCGTTTTCATCCTCTTTGAAATTTACCGCAAAGTTAAGCGCTATCATTAGTCGATCGTATTTCTTAATTAAACTGCGGGGAAGTAAAGCTTTTGATAAACCAGTAAAAGGCTGCGAGTCGGTTAAAGCGCATGCATTTTTAATTTTAAAAATTACTATAAAAATAATGCTTTGCAGTAAAACCAATAGAATAATTGGCACATACCAATAAGAAAAGTAATTACCTAAAGTATGCGCAGAAGAAGCCATATGATTGCTATATATCTCTACAAATGTAGGAACTACAAAAGACTGATATAAAAGCGAAGAAAAAACATAAATAAGAAAAACAGCAGTTAAATAGCTAAAAATGCCTTTTTGCTCAAATTTATACCCGCTAACTAGCTGCGGTACACATTGATAATGCATGGCTTGTTTTTGCAAAAAATCAGCATCTTGCAGAGCAAATTTTGCTGCAAGGATATTGGCTAATTTACTGTCTGCATATTTATTAGCATAAACGGTTAAATACGATTGTGTGGTTAACTCTTCTTTTTGTGCGCCACTTAATGTTTTAGAACTATAGACACGGCAAATGTAGCCAAACTGATTCCAATTCATACTTTATCCTTTTATTTGATAAAGTAACTTGCCACATATTTAGCACAATATAAATAGAAGACGATTGTTTTTTAAGCCATTGCTGGGCGCATTTTATAATATTGCATACACGCAAATTGCACGGCATTTGTAAGTAGCAACATAACAAACATTAAAATATGCGAGGTGCTAGGCATAACACTGCTTAGCTCTACAAATAAACCACACATGCCTGCTACAAACTGCAAACTAAAGTAACGGGCGCTTAAATTGCTAATATTGCCACTGCGCAAGGTTTTATATGTTTGCGGCATAACCCGCAATGAGCTCATTACCAGCCCCACGTATGTAAGTGCATTGAGTACCGATGAGGTTTCTAGGCTTTTATTTAGCAGCAATAAAAAAGGCAATAACGAAAAGCCAAGCATAGCTACAAGCTGTATACGTTCAGCTTTTGCGGCGTTATAGCGTGCAAAGTAATATAAAATTAAGCCACTTAATGCCCCGGTTACAAAAAATGGTAGAGCAATAAAGTAGCGTTCAAAATAAATATTGTAAGTAATAAAGTAGAGGCTTTGCGCTAAACCAAAAGTCATCATTAATAGTGATAACCCCGACACACTGCGATTCTTTCTAATTTTGCTCAATAGCGGTAAAAAGCTAAAAACTAAAATAAAAGCCGACAAAATAGGTAGATAGTGCGCCAAAACAACCTCGCTCGTTACTTAAATGTTAATATAAAACCCGCCTGAAACAATAAATAAACATATGTTTTTAAAAGGGTTTTAAAGTGAGCGCGCATTGTAATGATGAATATATTTTACTCAACAAATTAGCGTAAACCTATATTAGGCACTGGCAAGATAGCTGTACAAAAACCGTTACTTTAATTGAACACTAAAGCAATTATTGTGTATTCATCGCACAACTATGAAATAAAACTGATAATTGTTATCATACGCAGGTCTGTGGCAATTACACAAAAAATAAACTATGAGAAAAACACTTTTTAAAATTCACAGCTGGGTAGCCCTTATAGCGCTTATTCCGCTGCTTGTTATCAGTATAACTGGTAGCGTTTTGGTATTTAAAAGCGAGATTGACGGCTTATTAATGCCAGACAGTCACTTTGTTGTACAACAACAAGCCAACCGCTTACCTATTGATACACTTATAGAAAAAACGCAAAAAGCCTACCCTGAGTACGTGGTAGGTAGCTGGGAAATATTTAACGATGATACGGCTGATCGGGTTTATTTAATTAAACGCGGTACAGAGGACTGGTATAAATTCCATTTAGATCAATACACAGGCAATATTCTTTCGGAGCCAGTAGGCACCAGCCATTACTTTACCGACTGGTTTTTAGACTTACATTACACCTTTTTACTTAACGATTTAAAAAGCTTACCAGGGCAAACTGGCACTGTTTTAGGGTTCTTTTTTGCGGTGTTTTTTTTAGTACTTGGGATTACAGGTCTTATTATTTATCGTAAGTTTTGGCAGCGGTTATTTAGTGTACGCTGGCGTGCCACACTGCAAATAGTGCTTAGCGACATTCATAAAATGACCGGTGTAATTGGCTCGCCAATTATTATAATTTTAGCCATCACTGGCGGCTACTTTAACGGCGCTGTGTGGTATCACGAAGTAATAGAACACGCAGAAGAAGAGCACTTTGTATTAACTAAAAATTTATACAATGAAGAGATTTCTTTTCAGCACGTACTTGATGACAGCCAAAAGCAAATACCCACCTTTAATGGTACGTTTTTAGTCATGCCGCTTGAGCCAGACGAAAACATAACGCTATTTGGTGAAGTTGATACCAGCAACCCGCTTGCCAGTGAATATGCCAATACCGTTACTTACAACAAGCTAACGGGCGAGCATATGGCTAACTGGGACATTCGCGAAGTGGGTGTAGGTTGGCAAGTAATTGATAGCTTTAGAAAACTACACTTTGGTTATTTTGCAGGGCTCATTAGTAAAATAATTTGGTGTGTTATTGGTTTAAGCCCTGTTTGGCTAGGCGGTACTGGCTTTTATTTATGGTTTACTCGCCGTAAGCGTAAAAAACAGTCTCAAAAAAACCGCTTAAGTAAACATCGCACTGCAAGTGCTTGATTAAAAAATCACCTCACTGTAATGTTAAAAATCACAGTGAGGTGATATATGAAATATCTAGTTTTTACACTTAGCCTTTTTTTAGCTGCCTGTAATAGCACGCCGCCTGCAGCACCAATTAAAAAGGTGCAGCTAACACACGTAATTAACCACTCTCTTTTTGAGCAGGTTAAAACACCTAACGAGCACAGCATTTTTGAGCTCCCAAAGCCCGAAAAAGAAAAGTTTTTAGCATACGCGCATAAACGCTTAAATGAAGTTCGCGCTGATGAGATTATTTTTAACTACCTAGAAAACCAACTTACCAACTTTAAGTACCACGGCGATACACTAACATCAAAACAAGTTATTGAACGCGCACAAGGCAACTGTATTAGTTTAGCTGTATTAACACAAAGCTACGCCACGCTTTTAGGCCTCGATACCAGCTTTCAAGAAATGACCAGCGAACCTGTGTATGCCAAAGAAGGTAATTTAGTCTACATCGCCAATCACTTTAGAACCAAAGTTTATGCGCCAAAAGAAGAAACAGATGATAACTATATTGTATTTATCCGCCCTGGCACGTTAATAGACTACTTTCCCACACGTGGCAGCTTTTATTCAGGTAGTGCGACGTATAACGATTTACTCAGTAAGTTTTATAGTAACTTAGCCGCAGCGGCATTAGCCAAAAACAATCTCAATAAGGCTTACTCTTTAATTATGCAAGCTAACCGCTTTACCCCAAACGATACAGAGCTTTTTAATATAGCCGGCGTGTTGCACCGCCGTGCAGGCGATTTAAAAAGCGCTCACATAATTTACCAAACCGCGCTTGATAGAAACGATATAAGTATAAATTTAATTAATAATTATCGAATATTAGCAAAAGAGTTGGGGGATAAAACACTAGAAAATCGCCTAACAAGCCAGCTTGTTGATAAAGAAAAAGACCCCTACGAGCTACTCGTTATTGCTAAAAATAACGTACATCAGGGCAAAATAACTCAAGCTAAAAAACAACTTGAACTCGCTATTGCAAAAGCCCCTTATATATCGGAGCTTTATTTAGAGCTGGCTAAAATTCGCTACCAACAAGGTAACACAGCGCAAACACAAAGCTTGCTTGAAAAAGCCATTCAGTATGAGCGCAATAAAGAAAGGCTAAACGTATATCAAGCTAAGCTTGCGTCGCTAAACAAGCACAATTAACCACCAACACTTTAAATTAGTTTAAACACAGCTTTTACTAATGCACTTATTACATAAAGCAATTTACTTAAAGCGAGTAGTAAAAGCTAAACCAGCCGCGCATTTCATCCTCAAAGCTATCGCCCTCTACGCGCGATAACCCCATATTGAAGGTTAAATCGTTCACACCGGCTGGGCCTAAACCAAAGCTAAAATTGCCTTGATACTTTAAGCCATAACTTTGTGCGTATACCGCATCATCTACTTGGTGCTGTTTGTAATAAAGCCACGGCATGCCTTCTTTAAAGCTAAAACCGCCGCCATAACCCATGTAGCGTTCAGCAGTGGTGCTATAAAATGGCAGCTCTGATGAAAGCACAAACTCACTATTTTGATGCTCGCTAATTAGGCTTGAGCTAAATCCGCCTAGCGCTAAGCTGCTATTGTCGCGCTGCTTTTGAGTAAAATTAATATAAAGCGGCACATCAAACGCTTTACCAAATACGTTGGCCGCTAAATCGTAGCCATGCCAATTATTGTTTTTACTGCTGCCATCGTAATACAGGGCATTAACACTTTGCCCTATCGCAAATGCTTGGCGGTCGTACTGCCAGCTTTGGGTAATGCCTATACGCGCCCATTTATTATAGTCTTGCTTATAATCGGTATAGTTAAAGGCAAGCTCTGGCGTTAGGCTAAACGCCGCGTATTTAATAGGGTAACTTAAGGCTGCAAAACCACCTCGTGCAGATAGATCTGCATTTTCGCTCGCTTGGTATTGCTTTGCGGTATTTAAATCATAATCAAATACACTCAATTTAAGCTTAACTGGCAATGCATTGTATTTTGCCTGGGCGTACCCACCGTACAAAGCATCATCATTTAAATCAACACTGTAGCCCGCTTGAAGGTCTAACTGCTTTAGTAAGTCACTGCTTTTAATATTGATATTTAAAGCACTTGTAGCGGCTGAGTTATACTGTGCGCCTAGCGCTAAACTTCCATGCTGATCAAGCACATCGTAGCTGCTTTGTTTACCTACATTTTCGCTATATATTTTTGCTTTAGGCAACGTGTACTGATCCACCAAAAGCAGTGGCGCACTATTATCCAGTGCTAAATCAGTAATTATTTCGCCCTCTGCTGTACTCGGTAACTGCTTTACATTAGGCCCATCAGCAGTAATAGATAAATAAAGTAATGCCCCGTCGCTTGTTTCTAGCGGGTGAGCAACGGCTTCTTGGCCCTGGGTAAGTTTAGTTAATGTGCTACTAGCAATATGGTAGCTATAAATATCAGTTGATCCTTTTAAGCCGGCTACAAAGTAAATTTTTTCACCGTTTTTGCTAAAGCTGGGTTGGCTTAGGTATTGATACCCGTTTGGCATAGGCACGGCTTGGCGAGTATTATTGGTAATATCTTGTATATACAATTGCCAATTCTCATTTAAATTGGCTGATACATAAGCTAATTGGGTTTCATCAGGGCTTAAAGTTGGGTAGTCGTAGGCTGTTTTTAAGCTTTTTGTAAATAAAGGGGTCATGGTTTGCGTGGTTAAATCTACTTTTACTAACTCTGAGTAACCACCGCGTACTTGCTCGGCGTAAAGGGTTTCGCCATTACTTGTAACAGTAAAACGACGTAAGCCAGCAAGTTTAGTTAACTGCTCAACGTTTCCGGTTTCGGTGTTATAACTAAAAATATCAGACACCTTGTTATAAATACCCGTCTCTTCACGTGTATAAGCATTAAAATAAAGCGTGTTGTTATTTACCCATTGTGGATTAGCAATACCTGCTCGGTTAATTTGATTTAAAACGTGTTTTTGCTCACGCTTAAATACGCTCGGGGCGTTATCGGGTATATCCAATGCATCGTTTTCTAATAGCGCTTTTTGTGCTTTTGTAAATTCATCTTCAGCTTTAGTATTATCCTGCGTGCTATAAATAATAAGCTTGGTTTTTTTATCTTTATCGCGCTCAACAATCGCAAGCTTACTGCCATCTTTTGAAAGTGCAGGGTTGCTTGCATATAAGTTAAGCTTTAACCACAGCTCGCTGTTAAGCGCAGGTTCTGACTGCTCTTTTGCCATTGCTTTATAGGTATATTGCGCAATAAAGCGGCCATATAACTTAGCCGCACTTTGGCCAAATATCCCAGTAAAGGCCTCGTTAAAATCGCGCTTTTTAACTGCCTGCATACGTGTCCAAACGGCATCAAGCATTTGCGCTGAATACGTTTGCTCTAGCCAATATAAAAACCGGCTGCCCATTAAATACGCCATAGAGCCTGCCATAAAACCGCCCTCTGTGGCGCTTAGTTGGCTATAGCTAGGCAGTGCCCCTTGCTGAGCAAACTCAATTAGCATAGCTTCGGTGTAATTATCAAATAGCCGCCCTCGGCCCGTCATTTTTGACTCAAGTAAGGTTGCATAACCTTCGGCTACCCAGCGCGGCATATCACTGTAAGTTAAGTCGTAAATATCCCACACACTGCGTATTTTTTGCTGCCACGTATTGCGCGTTGGCTGCGCTAAATGCACTAAGTGAATATATTCGTGTAATATGAGTAATTGCTGCCAACCACTAATATTAGAAATAACCGTATCTGATTGCGGGGGCGTGGTAAAAAGCGCCATTAAAGGATTATTAGAAGTAGGTAAAGCAAAGCCGTTAGGCGCATTTAGGGGATCAAACACCACTACATCAACTATTTTATCGAGCGCTCGGTTTTGCTGCTCAAGCACTTTACTGCGCACTATTTCTAGCTCGGCCGCTGTCGATTTAGCATAATCGGCATTTTCGATGCTGTAATGCACATTAAAGTGCTCGGTATGAATAGTTTGCCAATCAGCAGCTAAGGTCGGTGTGGCTAATAGCAAAGAGGCAGCAATGAGTGATCTTTTCATAATAATCCTTTAAATGGTTGATACCACTTAGAGTATTATTAAACCAGCTAATGTTGCAGTAAAAAAATGTAACAAAGCTTATGAAAGTGTATATTTTATAAGCTTTAAATTAAGCAACACCTTGATTATATGAGGTATTTATAACGCCGTTAACGCTTTACTTGGCAACCTGAAAAGGCTAAATATTTAATACCAATCCGCAATAATATTTAATCATTTTCAGGGGCTAAACGTGTCGCTATCTGCGTTAAAAATGCTCATTTACGACTGCATGGATGCAGAAGGTAGAGCAATGCAGGAGCCATTGCCGAGAACAGCTAAATAGCGAATTTTTTGCCTGGCTATCAACACGTTTATCCACCCTCAAAATAGATCACTTAATTGTGCAAGTTGGTATAAATCGATTGGTATAACTACATCCAGCTACGCTCAGTTGACTCTGCCTGATAAAGCGCAAAATCAATTATATAATCAGCATCTTGCTGCTTTATATAGGGCATAAAGGCAAACCCTGATGCAAGTTGTATATACAGGCTTTTAAGCCCTGCGCGGCGCATAAAGTAGGTACTAATACTGCGTGCACTTTGTGCTTTATACAACTCAAACACACGGTAATGCACACCTATCAGGCCTTTGCGTACTACCATGTAAAAACGGCCGTTGTCTTCATGCAAATAATAACCATAACGCTGATAAGCAAGTGTTACTAATCCCGCTAAAATCAGCAATACCCCCAAGCTAAACCAAAGATTAAAGCTACCTAAATAGCACCCTAGCAACACAAAAGCGCTTGGAATTAACGCATAAAAACTCAAATTTTTATAAAGTAGAGCACGCTCTGCGCCGTTAAACTGCAGTTTTTTGCTATTAAACCACGGATAAATCCATTGGCATACGCTATCTACCTGATCGCTATTTAAAACGGGTAATACTAAGGTTTGTTTATTTTTTTTAGCAGCCACGCCCGCCGCTATACCGCCGCTACTTGCTTGCAAGCACTCAACGGTAAAACGCTTTAGTAACCGCCCCATTAGGTTTTGTTTTATAACTATAGATTGCACCTTATCCATACTCATAGAAAGCTGATGGCGCTCTAATAAGCCAGCAATACGTTTAAATTTTTGGCCTTTAAAGTAAAGCTCAAAGTTATAAAAACGAATAAGCGACATGCCTACCGACAACATCACCGCCAATAAAACGAGTAAGGCAATAAGCGTGATCATGGCAAAGGTTGCAGCACTGGCCAGTAGGCCAAGCTCTTGCTGATAAAAACCCTCTACCTTAGCAATAATTTGCTGCTCTAAAAAATCAACTAATACATTTATAAAAGGCGCAATAGCAGCCATTGCTAATATAGCCATGTTCGACATTAAGCCAAATTTAGCAATTTCTTTATTACTGATTCGTAGGCTATTTTCCGCTTCAAAATGCTCGCTTGAGGTGGTTTGCTCGTCAGGTTGCTGCTGCGCTTTAAAGGCAAAAATTTGTTTACGCATTTGCTGTGCATAGGCTTTGGTAACACCTGGCAATACCGCCTCTTGAGTTACGCTGCCTGCGGCATCAAAAATACAATTAACCAAATTAACGGGGGTAAAATAAAAGGGCTCAGCAATATTTACGTTTTGCACGCGCGAAAATTTTAACGTTAGCCGCTCTTTTTTAAACACTCCTTTGTTAAGCAAAATTTCGTGATCGTCGCTAATGCAAAATTTAAAATTTATGTAATATAAAATTGAATATATTAGCAGTACCACTAACGCAATAGCACCTGCTACTTGCGCCCAAAACAACTTGTTTTCTACTTGTGTAACAAACACCACAAGCATGGGTAGTAGGTTTAAAAGCCCGTCTTTTACAAAGCGCACGCTAAAATACACCACAAAATACAACACCGCCCAAGGCGACACTTTTTGCCAATGTAGTGAGCTACTTTGCTCCTCGCTAATGCTATTATTCATTGGCTAATTCAACCTGCGCGGGTATGCCGTCTTGACGATAATTTTGCACAAATTGGCGTATATTTTTACACTGCTCGTGAGTTAAGCCACTTATTTGTAAATCAGCACTGACCCCGCCGGCACTAAATAACTTTAAACTGGCTAACTTTAGTTTTCGCTCAATGGGGCCTTGGTGAATTTCCATATGCTGGACACGCGCGAGGGGTAAAATAGTTATTTGCTGCCAAATAACCCCTTTTTTAAACGCAATATCGTGATTGCGCAGCGCAAAGCCCTGCAGCTTAATACTCACGGCGTTATAAAGCATTGAAAACAATATTAAAATAGGCACGCCTATCAGCAAGTAAGTTTGTGCTTTGTTAGCAAACGCTTCGTTAAAGTAACAAACAGCAAACAGTACCGCGCAAAAAGGAATGTAAAACGCCAGCCAATTAAGTTGCACGTGTAGTAACGCTTTATCGGCCAAGGGGTTGAGCTGTATTTCGCTATGTTTTGGTAAATCCATTACTTGCTGATTATTAAACACGATTTTAAGTACCTTTCCTATTTACTGGCTGTTAAGCCCAGCTGATCGTAGTAACTAACGTATGGCTTTGTTTAGGCTCTAATGTCACGTTATCTTCTAACACATTGGCGGCTTCTAAACACACCATGCTTAGGTATTCTTCGTCAGCAAAATTAGATAAACGCTTAGATTTTTCTATCCATGGGTTCCACAGCACACACGAGCTTGAGTTCTCACGGCTCACATTAATAATGCCTTCAGGGGTATGAATGTGCTGCAGTAACGCGGCCTGTGTGTACACCATATCGGTTTCGCGGGTAAAGTTAACTAGTTCGTTTTGAGCAAAAGGCCCTTCGCCAAATTCAATATATTGCGCGCCTTGCAAACCATCAACAACCGTATTTTTAATATCAGAGGTAGGAAAGTAAGTATGCAGCGCTTGAGTATAACTAAATGTAGTGTTACTTAAATTAGTGGTTGTTAATCGCACTTGTAGTTTATCAGTTAAAACAAACTCAACCTTTACAGCCGATTGATGTGGCCAGTACGTGGTATTTACCAACTTCATTGGTAACTTTAAGCTAATTGTTATTTGTTCGTCACTTTCGTGCACTTCGTCAGCTTGCCATAAACTAGTACGTGCAATGCCATGTGCTGGCCAATTTGGGTTTTCATGGTTACCAAACCAAGGCCAACAAATAGGAATACCACCGCGAATGCTCACCCCCTCTTGAAACGTCTCGTTTTTAGACACCCAAATAAGTGGTTTGTTATTTTTTGGAATAAACTCGGTAATTTGCCCGCCTTGCAAAAATATTTTTGCATCACACTTTGAGCTCGCTACATTTATAAACTCTAGGCCGGTTTCGCTTTGTTCAATGCTAACTGATGGCGATAATTTCATGTTTTTCCCTACAATACTGATATTAAAGATTTTTAACATGTGCATATAAACAATAATGCATGTGTAAAGTATACGCTATACTCTTTTCAGGGTGCATAATTTGTTCATTGGCGATTAATACATACACAGCTAACTTACAAACAATTACTAATTAGCAACAGCTGTTATGAATAATACTAAAGTCTACACCATAAGACTTGCCAATTATTCTCAACATACGTAGTGTGCGCACCACAATGCAAACAATATGCTAATAACATTTAATAAATTCTAAACAAAATTAAACTATTTTAGTTTCTGCTCAAACTAATAAAAACCAATGAGCATGGGCTAAAGCTTAATTTATTATTTGAATTCAATTTATTTGATGTGTAACATTTCGCGATTACGGCACACCTTTGGCCCATCGACGAGATAAGCAAATGCAAAAATATGACGAATTATTAGTTTCTTTACGTAAAGTAATCCGCGCGATTGACTTACATTCTAAGCAGCTAAATAAAACATCAGGTTTAACAGGCCCACAATTGCTTATAATGCAAGAAGTAGCGCACACCGATGGAATAACGGCAAGCCGTATAGCTCAGAATGTTAACTTAAGCCCGGCTACTGTTACTAATATTCTTGATAGAATAGAAAGCAGAAACCTTGTAACACGCGTTCGTAGTCAAATGGATAAACGCCGAGTGAGCTTATACCTCACCGAGCAAGGGAAAGAGTTACTAGAAAAAGCACCTCAGCCACTGCAAGAACACTTTATTGAAAAGTTTTCTGCACTTGCAGAGTGGGAGCAAAGTTTGTTGCTTTCATCTATGCAGCGCGTTGCAGCAATGATGGATGCTGATAAGTTAGACGCATCACCTCTGTTAGAGGTAGGCGCGTTAACTCAAACACCAAATAAATAAAAAATAAAAAAAATAAATTTAAATTAGTTCTTACATCATTCGTAAGGGGCTTTTGAGCACCTTGAATTTTTTATTTTTTAATCAAAATCTGAGCATCAACAATGACTAAACTCTCAAAATTAACGCTAGCACTTATGCTTGGCGGTGCAGCAAGCACAGCTCACGCAGCCGATCTCGACACACTACAAAGCCAATTAAAGCAACTAAAGCAACAAATGCAATTGCTTGAGCAACAGCTTGCTGATGAAAAGTCAAAGCAAAGCCAAATCAACAAGCAACACGAGCAACAAGTTGCCGAAATCAGTAAAAAGGCCGACAACAAAGAAGTTGTTGTTGCACAAGCTGCGCCTGAACAAGAAGACGAAGGCATTAAAATTGGCGGTGCCGTACGCTTTAACTACAGTACTAATTCATACGATGAAGACACGCAAGACCGTGGCGGCGATTTAGACTTTGAAGTATTTCGCCTTAATCTATCGGGCGAAATTAGCGATATTTCTGTAAATGGTGATTTTCGTTTTTACGATTACATGACCATTGTTAAGTATGCATACTTAGGTTACGAGTTTACAGATGGCTGGGAAGCGCAAGCCGGTATTGCACCTGTACCGTTTGGTAACGGCCCATACAACTCACACAGCTATTTTTTTAGCACTAACTACTATGTTGGCCTAGAAGACGACTTTGATTTAGGTGTAACAGTAAACCGCAAACTTAAAGACAACTGGAAACTAGATCTGGGCTTTTTCAAAAATGATGAAGTAGGTGGTGTTGATGGCAGCTCAGAAGTTAACGAACGTTACTCTTTCGATATTGTAGGCAGCCGTGCAACAACCGAAGGCACATACGACGCCCCAGGTTCTCGCCTTGGTGAATACAACACCTTTGCTGGTCGTACAGTGTATCAAATTGAGCATGGCGAAAACGCTAAAACCGATATTGGCGTATCACTACTAAGCGGTGGTTTGCACGACGGTAACGACCGTGCGGGTAACTACGGCGCGTGGGCGTTTCATGTAAATAGCCAAATTAATAACTGGAATATTCAATTTCAGCACGGCGAATACGACTACGACCTAGACGACAACAGCAACCGCTTTGTAGTTGGCGCATTTGATTACTACGATACCGTATCAAGCGAAGCCACAATGACTAACTTTAACGTAGCATACGACCTATCGGTTGATTTAGGCCCAGTAACAGACGTGCAGTTTTACAACGATTACGGCATTATTTACGACAAGTCTGACGACAGTGCAGATACATGGATGAACGTAACCGGCATGAGCGTATCGGCCGGTGCATTATTTACGTACTTTGACTTTATTCAAGCGCGTAACCAACCATTTATTGGCGGAACAATTATTGGTGATGGCGACACAGAACGTCGCTTTAACATCAACGTAGGTTACTACTTCTAAATAACTAAAGCATAATTAGTATTTTAAAAGGGCAAACTAAGTTTGCCCTTTTTTGCATTTATAGGGTTCGATTTTATAATTATTTGGCCTACAATCCTAACTAACAACCATTACTTAAAAGAGCCTAAGTGAATATAAAAGCAGTATTTATTTGTTATAAAAACTTATGGCTTAAAGCACTGGGGTTACTGTTAGTGGCCCTTGGCATTATTGGTATTGTGCTGCCCGTTATGCCTACCACCATTTTTTTTATTTTAGCGCTTACCTGCTTTACTCGCTCTTCCCCTGCACTTGAACACTGGCTACTTAACCACCCTCGCTACGGCGTTACCTTACAACAATGGCAAGCGCATAAAGTGGTGCCTGTAAAAGCAAAATGCTACGCCGCGATTGGTATGTTAATTGGCTTTGTGTTTTTGCTTTACTCGAGCGCCCCTGTTTGGGTAATTTACCTTGTTGGTGTAATTGAAATAGCCGTTATGATTTACCTAATTTTAAGGCCCTCACACCCGCCTAGCGCTAAATAACCGCGCTTTTTGCGTACACTCACTATTTTGCCAATAACTTTTTAATGTAAAGTTAAGTAAGTAAATTTGTAATAGTTAATGCAAATGATTATCATATTGTAACTTTAACTTAATTACTGTTTTTATGGCGTTTATTAATAAGCGGGCTTTGTACAGCACAAGCCGCGCGCTCCATATTTATATTTCTACAGCTTTGTTTTTTTTGCTTATTTTATTTTGTGTTAGCGGCATTGTTCTCAACCATGTTGACTGGCTTAAAAATGATAAAAATAATGGGCAAATAACTGCGGCTATACCAGCAGAATTAGTTACTAAAGCTAATACCCAACTAGATACATTACCCACCCTCTATCCAGACATAGAAGCCTTTCTTGCTGAGCAATATGCGTTAACTAAAGTTAAAAGTATTGAGTGGGAAAAAGAAGACGCGCTGGTAATGCTGGACTACCCCCTACCCGCCGGCTTTGCTTACGCAGAGCTTGATTTTACAACCGGCGAGCTAAATTTAGATTACCAAACCGGTGGTTTTTTAAGCCTGATTGGCGATTTACACAAGGGCCGTCACAGCGGTGAAGTATGGAGCTGGGTAATTGATATTTCAGCGGTGTTGATGATTATTTTTTCCATCACCGGCATGATAATTTTATTTCAAAACAGAAAAAAACGTAACCTTGGCGTATGGATAACACTACTCGGCGTAGCCACGCCTTTGGTTATTTACCTATGTTGGGTGCCACAAATTAAAGGAGTGTCTTAATGTTAAAAGTAAGTACGGTACTAAGTGCAGCACTATTAATGGTTGCCGCATTATTTCAAACAACGGCGCAGGCACAAACGCCACAGCTAGAGATTGAATTAACCCTACCCGATCTAGACGTACAACCTTACCACCGCCCATACGTAGCTGTTTGGCTAGAAACGCCAAAGCGTAAACACGTAACGACGCTTGCGCTATGGGTTCAAAAAGCAGAATGGTTTAAAGATTTGCGCCAATGGTGGCGTAAAGCGGGTAAAACCGACATTAACTTTGACGGCATAAGCGGTGCAACTAAGCGTGCGGGTACTTACACCATAGATTGGCAAGGTAAAGATTTAGACGGCAATGCCGTAAAACCTGGCAAATACCTTTTAAACATTGAGGTTGTCCGTGAAGAAGGCGGCCGTGATTACAGCCGCGTAGAGCTTGATTTATCGCAAGCAGGAAAAGTGACCATTGAAGGTAAAAAAGAATTTTCAACCAGTTTTGTCACCGTAAGCACTAAGTAGCTGCTACTTAATCATTTGAATTTAAGGAAATACAATGAAAATTAATTTATTAAAAACGGCTCTAATTGGCGCTCTTAGCTTATCGGCGCTGGTATCTACATCGGCAAGTGCACATGGGCGTTGGCTATTACCTTCGCACACGTCATTATCTGGTGACAAAGCGCACTACGTAATGATTGACGCGAGTATTTCTAACGAAATATTTGCACCCGACAAAGCCTTTAAACCAAAAGAAAAAGGCGCAGAGTACGACGACACACTATTAATGGCCCTTGCACCAAACGGTGAAGAAGTACCTGAGACCATTCGTGCTTATTACCTAAAGCGTAAAAGCTCTGCGGCGGTGAGCCTAAAAGAAGAAGGTACTTACCACATTGCCATGACGCAAAAGCCAATGTACATGACCTTCTACAAAAACGAAGAAGGCAAGCGCAAACGCGTATTTGGTAAAAAGTCAGAAGCTAAATTACCAAGCAATGCCAAAGATGTAACCACAACTAAGGTTATTTCTACAGTAGATACATTTGTAAGCCGTAACGGTACTTCTAAGCCTGCACAACTTGGTTTAGGCCTTGAGCTTAGCGGCCCAACGCATCCAAACGATTTATTTGTTGGCGAGCAAGCGCGTTTTCAATTACTACAAGATGGCAAGCCAGCAGGCGAAGGCATTGAAGTAAGCATTTTAAAAGGCGATACACGCTACCGTAACGAACGTGGCGAAGTAAAAGTAACAACCGACAAAAACGGCATGTTTAGCACAACCTGGAAAGAGCCAGGCCTATACCTAATCGAAACCTCTAACAAAGTTAAAGTAAACGAAGAAGGCGTAGATGCCGGTCGTTATGCTTTATTCACAACGTTAGAAGTAGCGCCTGAATAATTTTTTCACGCAATTTACACAATAAATTAAGGCCAAGTTTTTAACTTGGCCTTTTTGTTTTTTCAAAAAAACCTACAACTTACCTTGAATTCGTAACCATTCGACACAAGATTGCAACTCGAGCGATCTAAACGTCTATAGCGGGCGTAAACTGTCACTTTAGTTGTTAACAACTTAGAATAACTTAGACAGTTTTTATCTTTGCACACAGGTAGTGCCTTCTATATTATGCGCTCCTTTGAAAAATCAATAGTTAGCAGCCCTTAAGGGAATCAACATCATGTTAAAGCAATTATCAGCCAAAAAAGTAGCACTTAGCCTGGCCGTTACCTCTGCGCTTGGCGCGTCTTATTCTCCTGCATTTGCTGCAGAACAAGACACTCAAGCACAAGAAAGTATTGAAGTGATTTCGGTTACCGGTACCCGCAGAAGCCTGCGCAGTATTGCCGAAAGTACCGTACCTGTAGATATTATTACCAGTGGTGATATGCAAAGCACAGGTCAGCTAGAAATTAGCCAAATACTGGCCAACCAAGTACCTAGCTTTAACTACCCAAGCGCCACCATGGGTGATGGTACAGACCACGCTAAACCTGCTGTATTACGTGGTTTAGCACCCGATCACACCCTAGTGCTTATTAATGGCAAACGTCGCCACGCTGGCGCGCTATTAAACTTAGCGGGTGTTGTTGGCCGTGGTTCTACCGCTGTTGACTTAAACATGATCCCAACCTCAGCCATTAAACGCGTAGAAGTACTACGTGATGGCGCAGCAGCGCAGTACGGCTCAGACGCCATTGCCGGTGTAATTAACATTGTACTTAAAGATGCCTCAGAAGGCGGCAGTGTAAGCGTAACCTACGGCGAGTACGACACCCAAATGGCAGGTGTACCACAGCTAGAAAGCACCTACGCAGATGCCGATGGCAACCTTGCCTTTAATACCGGCGCCGACCGCGAAGTAAACGACGGCGCAAGTCGTACAATTAGCGCAAACTCAGGATTTGAGCTTTTAGATAACGGCTTTGTAAACGTATCTATTGAGTACCGCGATAACGACTCTACACAGCGCTCAGGCTTTGACCCGCGCGAGCAATACGACCGCCTAGAAGATGGCAGCCTAGACCCACGCGAATTTACCATCGACCGTTATAACCACCGTTTTGGTAAAGCAGAACTTGAAGACTACGCACTGTTTTACAACATGGGTTACGATTTTGATAACGGCTACAACCTTTACTCGTTTGGTAGCTACTCAAAACGCGAAGGTAACTCAGGTGGTTTTTACCGCCGTGCAAAAGATAGCCGCAACGTGTTAGAAGTGTACCCTGACGGCTTTTTACCGCAAATTGAAACCGACGTACAAGATTACTCATTTGCCCTAGGCCTACAAGGCGAAACTGGCCAGTGGACATGGGATGTAAGTACCAACTACGGCCGAAACGACTTTGGCTTTGGCGTTGTAAATAGTATTAATACATCACTAGGTGCCGACAGCCCAACCGAATTTGACAACGGTGCATTGGTTTATGATCAATTTTTAGTTAACGCCACAGCAAATACCACCCTTGATTTTGGCTTACCTGATGACGTATTTTTCACTGTAGGTGCAGAGTACCGCCACGAAAGCTACAAAATTGAGCAAGGCGAAGAAGCCTCTTACATTACTGCCCTTGATAGCGACGGTAACCCAATTGCAGCCGGTGGCGCACAAGTATTAGCGGGTTTTGGCCCTGAAAGCGTAACCGATGAGAGCCGCCATAACGTAGCCGTGTTTGTTGAGTTTGATACTTACCTAACAGAAGATTGGAACTTAGTTTTAGCGGGTCGATACGAAGATTACACCGACTTTGGCGATACGTTTACATCTAAACTTGCCTCGCGTTACAGCATTAACGAAAACCTATCGCTACGTGGTGCAATTAGCACAGGTTTCCGTGCGCCATCACTTGCGCAAAGCTCGTACCGTCAAATTTCTACCGTACTTGAGAACAACCAACCGTTTGAAGTAGGTTTATTCCCTACCGATTCAGCAGCAGCGCAAGCCCTTGGTGCAGAGCAACTTGATGCAGAAGAATCTGTAAACGTAACAGCGGGCTTTATGTACACACAAGGCAGCTTTAGCCTAACTGTAGATGCCTACCGCATTGATATTGATGACCGTATTGTATTGTCTGAAAACCTTGAGGGCGATGCCGTAGTAGAAATACTGCAAAATGCCGGCGAGCTAAATACAGAAAGCGTACGTTACTTTACTAACGCTATCGACTCGCGCACACAAGGTGTTGATATTGTTGCTACCTATAACTTAGATTTAAGCGATTTAGGTGACTTACGCTTAAACGTAGCGGCTAACTTTAACGATACCGAAGTAACGCACGTAGACGACAACCCAAGCGAGTTAAACTCACTAGGCGATGACTACGTGGTATTTGCACGCCGCGAAGTAGGCCGATTTGAAGAAGGCACGCCAGATAGCAAATGGAACCTATCAGCAGTGTGGAACTTTAACGAATGGCAAACCACTCTTCGTGCAACACGCTACGGTGAAGTGGCTGATATTTCAACCACAGCCGATCGCGATGAGTACATAGACCCTAAATGGATCACCGACCTAGAAGTTGCCTACCGCCCAGACGAATACTGGAAATTTGCAGTAGGTGCAAACAACTTGTTCGATCAGTACCCACAAGCAACGGTAGATAACATTGGTTACTCTGACTTTGGCCAAATATTCCCGTACACGCCATATGCACCGTACGGATTAGACGGGCGTTTCCTATACGGTAACATTACTTACAGCTTTTAATAATTAACCTAAAAGCAAATACTTAAAAAGGATGCCATGTGCATCCTTTTTGCTAATTTTTAGTGTTTTTAACCAATCATTAGTAAACCAGCGTTTTAAACATACCTATCACCTTAATAAAATCAATAACTTATAGTTGGTCTCGTTTTTGCTCTACTATGCTTATACAAAACAAGCATAAATAACAAACACAAAGGACTAAGCATGAGCTCATCAACTGTATCTAACATTACAAAACCACTTTCACTTATTGGTGGCATTTTATTATTAAGCGGCTGTGTATTTCATATATCGCCAAGCGTTGCGTCAGTAAAACAAACTCAGCAGCTTTCACTGCCCAGCAATAATCTAGAATACTTAAATGTGTTGAGCGGTGCAGGCTCACTTGAAATTAAAGGCTCGCCTAATGCCACCAGCATAAGTGTAGATGCCACAATTTACACAGCCGACATTGCAGACGAATACACACTCACCCTTGAGCAAAACGGAAAACAGGCAAACCTTGTTGCCCAAAATAAAAGCCAAAATGGCATTAACTTTTACAGCGGCCAATCTCCACATATAGATGTAGTTGTAACCGTGCCAAGCAATCTAAATTTAGATATTGATGATGGCTCTGGCGACATTGTTATAAGCGCAATGCAAAATAATATTAATGTAGAAGACGGCTCAGGTAGCTTATCTATAAACAGCGCTAAAAACCTCACCATTGAAGATGGCTCTGGCGATATAACCCTTGAAAACATCACGGGTAACTTAGCACTTACCGATGGCTCAGGCAGCGTAAATATTAATAATGTGAACGGTAATGCGGTTATTGATGATGGCTCGGGCGATATGCGCATTAGCAATGTGCGCGGCACCTTAACTGTTGAAGACGGTTCAGGCAGCATTGCCATTAATAACATTAATGGCGCGGTTGATGTTGACGATAACTCTGGCGATTTAGTTATCGAGCACGTGCAAGCAAGCGTAACCATTGAAGATGGCTCGGGCAATATTCGTGTAAATCATGCTAAAGGGCTTACCATTACCGAATCGGGCTCAGGCGATGTAAGCATTGATAATATTAGCGGCCCAGTAAAAGTAGCCGATTAATTATGACTAAATGATCCATTTTCAGCCACATGACCCATTGTATTTTTAAAGCCACTAAGCCATGCTAAAAGCCTTGATGTTATTAGGATATACGCGTGTTAGAAATAGCTTTAATTTACTTAGCGGCGGCCATAGTGGCTGTACCTATTGCCAAGCGAGTCGGCCTTGGCTCGGTACTTGGTTATTTAATTGCAGGCATACTTATTGGCCCTTACGCCTTAGGTATTGTGGGCGATCAAACTGATGTAATGCACTTTGCCGAGTTTGGCGTAGTAATGATGCTATTTTTGGTGGGCCTTGAGCTACAACCCGCCCGTTTATGGAAGCTACGCCATTCAATATTAGGGCTTGGCGGCTTGCAGGTCGTACTTACCGCCGCGGCTATTTTTGCGTTTTGTTACTGGTTTTTTGCCATGCACTGGCAAACCGCCCTCGCGATTGGCTTAATGCTGGCGCTTTCATCAACCGCTATTGTGCTGCAAAGCCTTGAAGAAAAAGGCTGGCTAAAACAAGAAGCCGGGCAAAATGCGTTTTCGGTTTTACTGTTTCAAGATATCGCCATTATTCCTATTTTAGCGCTACTGCCGCTACTGGCATTTGCACCGCAAAGTAGCTCAAAAGGCATTAGCGACTCCATTATTGCAAGCTGGCCGGTATGGCAACAAGTGGGTGTATCAATCGCGGTTATCGCCGCCATTATTGCTGGCGGTAAGTATGTGTCGGCACCGTTATTTAGATATATAGCGCAAACGCACATGCGCGAAATATTTACTATTTTTGCACTGTTTTTAGTGGTGGCCATAGCGCTAGTGATGCAAAGTATTGGTTTATCTCCGGCACTCGGTACATTTTTAGCCGGTGTAGTGCTTGCCGAAAGCGAATTTAGACACGAACTAGAAGCCGATATAGAACCCTTTAAAGGGCTACTGTTAGGGCTATTTTTTATAACCGTAGGCGCATCAATCAACTTTGAATTATTGGCTGATGAGTTTACTACTGTGATTGCACTCGTTGCCCTACTAATTGTTATAAAAGCCTGTATTTTATTTGCCCTTGCCGTTACCTTTAATATTAGTAAAAAGCAGCGTTTACTGTTTGCTTTAGCGCTTGCCCAAGGTGGTGAGTTTGCCTTTGTACTATTAAGCGTAACCACTACATTAAGCATTTTAACGCCAGAGCAAACAAGCCTAGTGACATTAGTGGTTGCTGTTTCTATGCTGGTTGCCCCACTGTTATTAATGGTTTACGAGCAAATACAAAAACGCAGTAACAGCACCGCACCTGAGTTTGATAAGCCCGAGCAAATTAGTAGCGCAAAACACGTAATTATTGCGGGCTACGGACGCTTTGGGCAAATTATGGGGCGTTTACTGCACGCGCAAGGCTACGACATTACTGTACTTGATCACAGCCCAAGCCAAATAGAACTCCTACGCCGCTTTGGTAATACCGTATTTTATGGTGATGCCGCACGCCAAGAACTGCTTGAAGCCGCAGGCGCACACACGGCACAAATGTTGGTAGTCGCAATAGACGATGCAGATAAAACCCTCGAGATTATTAAACTTGCGCATAAAAACTACCCACACCTTAAAATTGTTGCCCGCGCAATCGACCGTCGCCATGCGTATCAAATGCTTAACTTAAAAGTAGATGCCTTTAACCGTGAAACAGTCGACTCAGCTATTAACTTAGCGGTAGATGCGTTAGAGCTGTTAGGTAACAATAAACAAGATGCCCAGCGCGCCGGTAAACTATTTAGAGACCACGACCGCGCTGCTGTATTGCAACTTGCCGAGCTGTGGGGCGACGACGCAAGCTACGGCGTAGCCGTGCGCCAACGCATGGAAGATTTAAAACAAGTACTGCAGCAAGATAAACAGGCACAAAGTGATTTAAATACCTGCGAACACGGCGACTGTGAAGACGGCCTAACAGAGCTAGCTGATAGGCCTAAGAAGGCTGATGATTCTCATTTGGAGTAGTGTCTAAAAATTGATATGTGCTATTAGTATGAGTTAATAGCACTTTAAATAAATACCGCACTCAAATAAGTTACCTAAAAACATAGCCGTACTTTAGCTAGTGTTCAAAACGCTTATATATTCCTCGCCAATCTGAGTGTTCAGGATATTTAATCTTATAAGCATTTATTTCAACCTTAGAGGCATGCTGAAAATAGGTAGAGAAATAGTCATTAATGTAGCTTTCTCCTTCACCCATTCTCCAAAAAATTTCGCTTGGGTGGTAATCTGGAAATTTAATCCAAGGGGGTTTTGGTGGGTTGTGCTTTAACTCATTTTCATAGCGCTCTTTTAGCAGCTTCTCCCAAGCAGCTCTATGCTCTAGGTACTTATCTCGTTGTTCATCGGTACTGTTAGCATGATTTTCACTTCCCATTGATGAAATAGGTATAAGCATTAAAATAAGCGCTAAAGCTTTGTAAATATTCATAAAGTAACGCATTACTAGATATGAGCTTTAATTAAATCTTTTAGGTCTTCTTTTTCGGCTTCGCTTGTAAAAGCGCTCGCGGGGATTATTAAAGCCAATAGCTTATCTACAAATATATATAAGTCGCCTTTATTTTCTTCTATTGCTTCAACGGCTTGCCATTTATAAAAGTAACTTCCTAGGTGATTAGTTTCGCAAATGCCATCAGCTTGAAACTCAATTGTTTTATTGCCAATCATTACGCCATTTTCATTGGGGATTGATTGCTTTTTTAACTTCTGATTATTGTATAAAAATACAATAATTAATATTAAAAAAGGCACTGCTACGATTAACCCACTTTGCCAATGAAAGTCAGAAAGGCGAATAGACTCAGCCTGAAAAAAAGTCATTAAAACAAAGGCTAACACAAACCATACAATCATATTTTTTATAAACCCTAAGCCTTTATTATCTTTAGGCGCACACAACTTTTTTATTATAAATTCAGCATAGTCGGTATAATTCTTTTTAGTAACAGTAATAGATTTGAGCATTGTTATGTCCATATAGAACGCTTTTTAGCGCACAATTAAGTCTTGTGTTTAAGTAAATAGCTAACGATAACATTCATAATACGTGTTCTCAACGCAAACTCCTTATAGGTAATTGTTGTAACTTTGGTAATTAATTTTTTACCCATTTTATATTGGTTTCTTTAATACCTAGACCTTGCTTGAGCCTCACAGGAAACTCTAATGAGGGCTTACCAGCCCAGTCTCTTTCAATGTATAAATTGTAACCGTCATCATTTTTCATATTTAACAGCGGACAACTAAATACCATCCCAATCATCTAAAAACCCAGTTCAGCTAAAGTGTTTGGGTATACCCCATTGCGGGTTTTATGTAGTTCAATGAGAGAAATAGCAGA
The DNA here is from genome assembly GCF_030296835.1 of Pseudoalteromonas sp. MM1. Lineage (NCBI taxonomy): Bacteria > Pseudomonadati > Pseudomonadota > Gammaproteobacteria > Alteromonadales > Pseudoalteromonadaceae > Pseudoalteromonas > Pseudoalteromonas sp. MM1. The sequence goes on from NZ_AP027922.1 coordinate 3,621,797, forward strand.
TACAAAGTTTTGTGTACCAAATATCTCATCAGCTCCAAGTACTTCAAAATCACACCCAGATAGTAATAAAACAAATAAAATACTAAATATAAATATTATGCGGCTGATGGTGTGTGTTTTATAAAAATAGGAAAGTGTTTGCAGTATTACTTGGGCGGGAATGGCTTAAATTAACCTACTTTTTAATACCTACTTGTAGCTCATAGCCGCCTGTCATTCTTCCAACTATGAGCTACTACGTTTAAAAAACACTAAAACCTAGTGGTGGTGTCCGCCTTGAATCGCTTTACCTTGCTGGTTATAAAACCCCGTTGCGCTGTGCTCTATAAAACCTAGGTTTATCATTTTTGCTAAAAACGGGTCGTTTTCGTTATCACCTATGTCGGCGTAGTCGGTGGTTTGAAATCGATCCCACTTGGCAAACTGTGCGGTTATTTCTGCTTTATTGCTGCTTACATCATTTAGGTTAAGCGCAGTGTGAGTGTGGCTTTTTTTATTGGTTACGCTAAAGCTTTTAACCAAATTCGATTGGGTAAATAAAGCGAGTTTAAATTGGTTGTCGCCCTCGGTAAGTGCGTAGTTTTTTACTTCATCGCAGCCTGTGCCTTGGGTGTTTAAAAGGGTCATTTTTTCGATTAAATGCGCATCCACCAGCTGATTTTTAGCGCTCCAACTTTGTACACCGCGTACCTCAGATGGCTGATACTCAATACCGCGTTGCTGAGCATTAAAATAACGAATTGGGCGAATTTGTTTGTTAGCTAAGTGCTGCCAAAGCTCAGTAATTACCTCACGCTGATGCGCAACTTGCGAGTTATTGCGCCAAAGCGTTAGTGACTGTGTACTTTGCTCATGGTTGTGAGTATTAGTAATTTTATAGTCGGCTTTTAAATGCGCGCTATCAATTTTACATTGCTGGGCTAGGGTGCTGGTACTGGCAAGGGTTGCCATTAAAAATAATGCGAGTTTCATTAAATTATCTCTTATTTAAACGTCACTGTAATAAGCATTACCATACCCATTTACAGTGGCATTTTTATGACATAAAAAAACAACTCGCACTGAGTACGAGTTGTTTTTAAATACTCGATTTTTTATACGTACTTTATATGCTGAGCGTACGTATTAAATGACTTACGGCGTTACTTTTTCATCAGCGGTAGTTACTAAGTCTGCCGCAAAGTCCATTACATGAAATAAAAAGCTTTGCTCATTTGTGCCTGTTACTAAATGAGCGCCTGGGCCCATGGCGTATACGCCAACATCTTCACCTGCGTGAGTTTCTGAGCCAAGTGGTACAAGTGCCTCTTGGTGAAAGCCCGGTGCAGTTGTTTCAACATCGGTTAAATCTACACGCCCTGTAACAGGTGCAAATGCATAACCTGCATCGGCATCGGTTTCATCGCCTAAATCTCTAAAGCCGCCACCGTTGGTGTAGCCAACTGTGGTGTACGGCATATCGTCGGCAGCTAGGCTTGGCTCGGTTTCCCCTACGGCAACAACTTTACCTAGTATTGGGTTACCACGTTTAGGGTAGCCTGCAATAGTAAATACGTGGCTGTGATCGGCAGTAACCACTATGAGCGTTTCTTCTGGGTTGGTGTTTTCCATTGCCACTTGCACAGCTTTTGCAAACTCTACGGTGTCGTTTAGGGCATTGTAGGCATTACCCGCATGGTGCGCATGGTCAATACGCCCCGCTTCTACCGATAAGAAAAAGCCATTGTCGTTGTTATCAAGCACGTTGATTGCTTTTTCGGTCATTTCGCTAAGTGAAGGCTCGCCCGCTACATCGTTTGCGCGGTCGGCTTCGTATTGCATGTGCGATTCGTTAAACAAGCCAAATACTTTAGTGGCATCGTCACTGATTGCATCAAAACCGGTTTGGTCCATAACGTATGTACCGCTTGGGTAAGCTGTTTGCCACTCGGTTATTAGGTTGCGGCCATCAGTACGGTCGCCTTCTACTGCGCTTACTGCATCGGCTGAGTTTGCTGCTTCATCTTTTGGTAAAAAGTGACGACGTCCGCCGCCCATTACAACATCAATGCCATCTACATCAATACCCGTATAACGCGACTCTAAGTTGGCTTCAAAGTTTACTAGTTGCGATGCAATATCTTCACAGGCTTCTGTGCCCTCTGGCATATCTGAGTTATCTTCCCAGTTACGGTCAGCCGATTTAGCATACGTTGCTGCAGGTGTTGCATGGGTAATACGTGCGGTTGAAATAAGGCCGGTTGCTTTACCCGCTATTTCAGCAAGCTCTAACGAGGTAACGAGTTCGTTGCCTGCTACCGTTGAGCAGTTACCGCGTTCAATGTCTTCATCTACACCAATTACGCCCACATCAGTTTTAACACCTGATACCATTGCCGTCATTGTCCCTGCTGAATCCGGCGTTTGTGCATCTACGTTGTAGGTTTTAACAAAACCTGAGTAAGGCATTTTTTCAAAGCTTAACTGGTAGTCTTCACCTAACCCGCCTTCAAGCTGGCCTGCTAAAATTCGCGCAGCTGTTACGGTAGAAATACCCATGCCATCGCCCACAAATAATATTACGTTTTTTGCTTTGCCCGACTCGGTAACTATATTTTCACTGGCTTGCTGCGCTTGTGCAAGTTGCTCTTGTGCCCCGCTAAACCATGCGTTGCTTGTTAGAGATGCAAGTTGTTCGCTGGTAAGTGATGTAGCAGGTGCATTACATACTAAATTAGAAGAGGTAACTTCGTCGCTATCTAGCACGCCGTTGCCGTTTGTATCTACGCCGGTTTGAGTTTCTACACCGCCATTAACACATTGCTCTGAGCCTACTGCAATGGTGTTATCTACCGCGAGAATATTATTTTCGTCTTTGTCGTCGTCACTGCAACCTGCTAGCGCGACCATTACTGCTAAAGAAAGTACTGTTAATTTGTTCATGTTAGCCGCCATTATTGCTGAGTTAGTTCAAGAGCTTGATTAATTAAATGAAATACTACGTTTTGCTCAATTACGCCTTGAGCTAGCTGAGCGCCTGGGCCTTTTGCATGCAGCGAAATATCTTCACCAGCATGCGTTTCTGAGCCAAGCGGGATAGTGGCTTCTTGGTGAAAGCCAACATTGGTAGTATCAACGCCTGTAAGCTCTACACGTCCAGCAACTGGGCCAGTTGTATATGCTGCATCGGCATCTGTTTCATCAACTAAATTTCTAAACCCTAAGCCATTTGCATAGCCTACTGTGGTGTAAGGCATATCGTCGGCAGCAAGGCTTGGTGTGGTTTCACCTACGGCAACTACTTGACCTAAAATTGGGTTACCGCGTTTAGGGTAGCCAGCAATCGTAAATACGTGGCTGTGATCGGCGGTGACTAAAATAAGGGTTTCTTCTGGGTTGGTATTATCTACTGCAGCTTGTACGGCTTTAGCAAATTCTATGGTGTCGTTAAGTGCGTTGTAGGCATTGCCCGCGTGGTGTGCGTGGTCAATACGGCCCGACTCAACCGTTAAGAAAAAGCCGTTTTCGTTTTTACCTAATACGTCAATTGCTTTGCTGGTCATTTCGCTAAGTGATGGCTCGCCGGCAATATCGTTTGCGCGGTCTGCTTCGTATTGCATGTGCGATTCGTTAAATAAACCAAATACTTTAGTAGCGTCGTCAGCAATGGCATCAAAGCCTGCTTGGTCCATTACATAAGTACCTTGTGGGTATTGAGTTTGCCATTCAGTAACTAGGTTACGTTCATCAGTACGATCGCCTTCTACCGCGCTAAGTGCATCAGCTGAGTTAGCTGCTTCATCTTTTGGTAAAAAGTGACGACGTCCGCCACCCATAACAAAATCAAGGCCGTCTACGTCGGTACCTACAAAACGTGCTTCTAGGTTTTTTTCAAAATTAACTAATTGCGAGGCAATGTCTTCACAGGCGGTTTCGGTTTCTGGCATGTCTGAGATATCTTCCCAGTTACGGTCTGCCGATTTAGCATAGGTTGCCGCTGGCGTTGCATGGGTAATACGCGCTGTTGAAATAACACCGGTTGCTAGGCCTTTAATCTCGGCAAGCTCTGTGGCTGTTAACAGCTCATTACCCGAGACAGTTGAACACACACCGCGCTCTATGTCTTCGTCTACACCAATAACACCTACATCGGTTTTAACCCCTGAGATCATCGCGGTCATGGTGCCTGCAGAATCCGGTGTTTGTGCATCTACGTTGTATGTTTTTACTTGTGCTGAGTACGGGAACTCTTCAAAGCTTAAATAACCTTCTTCACCTAAGTTGCCCGCTCTTTGCCCTTGTAAAATACGTGCTGCGGTAAGGGTAGATACACCCATACCGTCGCCTACAAACAAAATAACGTTTTTAGCTTTTGTTGCTTGTTCACTTTGTGCAAGCGCAGTTTTTGTGGCGAGTGTGGTTTGGGCATTTGTATACCAGTCATTGTCTGTTTGGCTTTGTGGTAATACATTGGCATGGCTTGCAGTACTTAACATAAACGTTAAGCCAACTGCCGCAGCAACTTGTTTAATTTTCATCCTTTATTATTCCCATAGTGTAGTGGTTGTTGTTTTTGCTTGAAGCGTGAACCTCAAATAAGTAACCGCAGCACTATAGAAAACAGATGTGACCTCTAAGCGTACTTTTAATTAAAAAACAATGACTAAACCATGACAAAATTAAGACACAAAAAAAAGCGCAGCGGTTAACCGCTGCGCTTAGCACAATTTTCACAGGGATAAATTTATAACATTAAAAACGCGCCTTAAACGATACGCCAAAGTAGCGCTCGGCATCACGCGGAATTTGGTAACGGAAGTTATCGCCACTGTAGGTTGTTGCATAGCTTTCATCGGTTAAGTTTTTAGCAATAAGCGACACTCTAAATGCATCATCTTTAAACGATAAACCTACACTGGCATTTAAAATACCGTAATCTGGTAATAATGCCGCTGGGTTAAACTCGCCTACATTATTTGGTAGGTCTGAGTATTGCTCGTCGGTGTAAATGTAAGAGCCGTTAATATGAATATTAAAATCGTGCTCTGTTTCAATAAAGTAATCGGCGCTTAGTGAGTATTTTAAATCTGGCGAAAAAGGCACATCTAAGCCAGAGCGGTCAGTACATGAGCCTGCTTCTACTTCTGCCGGACAATTAAACTCGTCAATTTCAGCTTTAATATACGCAATGCCACCGGTTAAAGTGAGTGAATCGGTAGCCGCCCACATAAAGTCAACCTCAGCACCTTGCGTGCTTACATCACCCGCGTTTGTTAAGCGAGTAATACAGGTACCGTCTGAACAGTCAAAGTTATTGGCTTGAAAACCTTCAATTTCGGTTCTAAATACAGCAAAGTTAAATACAAACTCGCGGCTTGCGTATTTATAGCCTAACTCGTACGCGTCTGACTCTTCTGGAGCAATTTCGCGGCTGTCGTTATCAGGGTTAAAGTTGTAGTACACGTTAAAACCAGGGCCTTTGTAGCCTTGTGAGTAAGTACCATATACCATTTGGCCATCGCCTAAATCGTATTGCATACCTAAACGACCCGACACGTTGGTTTCTTCTGCACTGCCTGATTCGTCAGTATTTAGTGCTGCTGAGCGTACACCTACACCGGTGCGGCCAAACTCATCATTGCTGATACGGCGGTGTGTGTACGACACTTCATCGTCGGTATAACGAATACCAAACAGTACACGTAAGTCTTCAGATAAATCGTAAGTACCATCGGCAAAGGCTGCCCAGTTGTTAAACTCGGTGCTCATGTATGCGGTTGCCGAAACAATATCGTTAGCATTACAGCTTACACCTAGGCTTTGCGTGTAAGTGTCTAAATCGGCCAATGCTGCATCAAGCTCTGCACCGGTTAAGTTATTTTGCGCGTAATACGCCATGGCAGCGTCTAGCTGGCCTGCATTATTTTGACAACTCGCGTCACGGGTAAAGTTACGTTGCGAGTCCATGTTCCAGTAAAATAAACCAGCCACATAGTTAAACGGACCTGCTAGGTTTGAGGTCACTCTAAATTCTTGCGAAAACTGATCCCACTGCTGGGCACCTAAATCGTGTAATTGAAAAGGCACGCCAAATACAGGTTGGTTACTGTCGCCAGCAATCGAGGTAAAGTCGCCTTCGCGGTATTCGGTGTTATCCCACGAGCGCTGCGCTGTAATTGAGGTATAGGTGTAGTCGCCAATAGTTTTATCAACCTGTACCGAAAACGCACTGTGTTCATCAATTGTGCGCGACTCATAGTCGTGATCCACTTTACGTTGGTCTAGGTCTATATCGGCTACGCCATCAACAATGCCGTTACTGTCTGGCGCGGCTTGCGAATCTGGGTTACGGCCGCTTGGTAGGGCTTCTAAATCGGCACAACAGTCGTCGTCGGCGTTATAAAATTCGGCAATAAATTTAACGTTTAAGTCATCGCTTGGCTCGTATTTAAATACAGCACGTGCCCCTTCGCGGTCATAGCCGTTTACTTTTTCGTTGTTGTAAACGTTATCAATGTAGCCATCAAACTTACCTTTAAATACGGTTAAGCTTGCTGCTAAATCGTCGGTTAAACCACCGCTTACAACGCCTTTAAAGCGGTATTCGTTATCTTGATAAAACGAAGTTTCTACGCTGCCGGTGGTATCGTACGAAGGATCTTTGGTTGTAATGTTTACTACACCTGCAGAGGCATTTTTACCAAATAAGGTACCTTGTGGGCCGCGCAGTACTTCAATGCGAGACACATCGTATAAATCGGCAAAGGCTTGACCAGAGCGGCCAAGTACCACGCCATCAACTACGGTTGCCACACTTGGCTCAGCTGCAATACTAAACGAAATAGTACCAATACCACGTACCGTTAGCGCTGAGTTACGAGTTGTGGTGCCTTTTCTAAAGCTCACCGAAGGCACAAGTGACTGTAAGCCTTCCATGTTATTAGCAAATGCCGAATCAATCTGATCGCTATTAAGTACAGACACCGCAAGCGGTACTTCGTTTAGGCTTTGCGTTCGTTTTTGTGAGGTAACAACAATTTTTTCAAACTTATCGTTATCGTTTTGCTCTGCTTGTTGCTCTGTTTGCTCTTGCTGCGCATGTGCTTGCGTGCTTAGTGCTAAACCCGTTGTTATTGCTAACGTGACTGCCAAGCTTAAGACGGACTTTTTAGCTCTCATGTCATTCTCCAAATTGTGCGTGTGTGCTGTTAAATTACCGCGTTAGCAAGTGTGTGGGTTGCTAAAAAGCGGTGCCAGAGTGTTGTAGGTATTTTCCTTATATCTCTTATGTCTTATATAAGAGATATAAACTTAAACAAACTTATCTTCTATTGCAAACATTATGTGAATAAAATGTGATTTAAAATTTGTATGTAGAATATAAAGCCGCGTTATGCTCTCTCTAAGCCAATATGCGCCAAGCTGCTTGTGTAGCGTTTATGCCATCGGCGTACGCTCCACCAGCTAAGCACAAAGGCGCTAGTCCAAACGGCAACTAAGCTCGGTACAAAGTACACGCTAATACCACCAACAAGCCCAAGAGGAGAAAACAGTATGTACAGGCTTACAATTAAGCTCACTAATACAATGGCGCAAGGCAGGGCGTACTTCCACGGACTTAAGTTTACCTCGGCTTTGCGGGTAAATTTCCATGGTGTGGCAAGGGGTTTGTAATAACCAATACCTAACATAATGGCCAGCTCAATAAAGAACAAAATGGCGTAAATATGGATAAAGTTAATATCTACATCCCACACAAATTTAAGCAAAGTGTAGGCAATAACATGAAAAACAATAGCCACTTTAGCGCCCAGTGCAGGCACTTTGCGAGTAAATAAACCCACTAACACAATTGTGATGACCGGAATGTTGTAAAATCCGGTAAATACACGAATTATGTGCCATAAGCCTTCTGGCGCAAACATCAGTAATGGCGCAGTAATAAATGACAATATAGCAATTACAATGCTGGTTGTTTTGGCGACCTTAATTAGCTTTTCATCGCTTACTTTGTCTTTTTTCATTGGTTTGTAAACATCTAAACAAAACAATGTAGCGGCACTATTTAACAATGAATTAAACGAGCTAAATACCGCACCTAGTAGCACCGCTAAAAAGAACCCAGATAAGTACTGAGGCAGTACATCTTTTACTAAATGCGGGTAAGCTAAATCTATGGTTTGTAAGCTTTCGTGCTTATAAAGGTGATACGCAATAACGCCTGGGATCATCATCATAAAGGGTACTAGCACTTTAAAGTACCCTGAAAACAACACGCCCTTTTGGCCTTCGACTAAGTTTTTAGCGCCCAATGTACGCTGGATCACGTACTGATTTGTGCCCCAGTAAAATAAATTAGCGAGGATCATACCGGTAAAAATGGTGCCAAATGGCACGGGATCGTCACTGCTACCAATAGCGTTGAGCTTTTCGGTATCGGTGTTTACCAATGTACTTAAGCCATCGGCAAAGTTGCCATCGCCAAGGGCAATAAGGCCAAGTGTTGGCACTAAAATACCAATAATTAATAGCCCAACCCCGTTAATGGTATCTGATACCGCAACCGCCTTTAAACCGCCAAATACCGCGTAAATAGCCCCCACGGAGCCCACAATAATAATGGTGACAATTAAGCTTGCTTGGTAACTTAAATTTAATAGGGTAGGTACATCAAACAGCCTAAGAACGGCGATTGATCCTGAATACAAAACAGAAGGGATCGTTATAAAACAATACCCTACCATAAATAAGATCACCGTCATGCGGCGTACGGTATCGTCAAAACGATCCCGTAAAAATTCAGGTAAGGTAGAAAACGCGCCGGCTAAATAGCGCGGTAAAAAGATCAGCGCCATTATAATGGTTGATACCCCAGCTGTTACTTCCCATGCCATTGAGCTTAGGTTGTAACCATACGCTGAGCCATTAAGGCCAATAAGTTGCTCGGCCGATAAGTTAGTGAGGATCATTGACCCCGCTATAAATGTACCTGTTAAACCACGTCCTGCTAAAAAGTAGCCGTCTTGGGTGTTAACTTCCCCTTTGGTTTTTTGGTACGAGATATATCCTACTAGCGCCATAAACGCCAAGCACGATAGCAGTGTCATGGTAATGTTCATACCTTCCATCTTGCGCCCCTTTTAGCTTACTTTACTCGGTAAAAAGTAAGCTAATATCTTTATTATTGTGTGTGTTGTGTGTGTTTGCTATTTACCGAGTTTTATTTTGGCCATGCTGTTAGCTGGCTCATGTCTTGTTCTGTGTGTTGAACCTCTGGACCTAGCATGAGCGTATCGCCTTTACGAACAAATACGGCCATTTGTGTAAGCGCTAGTGTTTCTTCGTAATATTTTCCGCCTTGGTACGTTTGTGCATCTGGGAAGCGTACCCACTCGCCTTGCGGTAAATAAAATTTAATCTTACCGTTTGGTACTACACATGGCACCACAAGGAGTTTTTCGCCGCACATAAATTGCTGATCAAAACTATGTGCCAATACATCATCAGGAAATGCCAGTGCCATAGCACGCTGAATAGGCAACCCTGTTTGCTTTGATTGCTCTGCACATTCTTGTAAGTACGGAATTAACTGATAGCGTAATTTAAGCGCTGCAAATACCGCGTCACTTGCTTGCTCGGTATATGACCACGGTTCGCGAGGGCCAATACCATGTAAACGCATGTGTGCACTAAATACCGACGCTTGCGCCCAGCGAACATAAAGCTCTGCATCGCGCGTATCTTTGTAAAAACCGCCAATGTCGGTTGCAAAAAATGGCCCGCCCGACATGCCCCACGCTAAGCTGCCGCGAATGCTCGCTGCTAAACCTTGCCAATCGGCCTGTGGGTCGCCGCCCCATTGTGCAGGGAAACGTTGGCTGCCAGTCCACGCTGAGCGGCTAAACAAAAATGGCCCCGTTTTACAGTATTTTTCGGCGGCTTCATAAACGCAGCGGTTGTATAACATGCTATAAACGTTGTGCAGTCTAATGCCGCTGTCGCCACTGTGCGATACCATGTTTTCGTCTTCTAGCTGTTCGCCAAAGTCTGCTTTTATCATATCTACACCAAGCTCAAATAATGGCTTGTGCGATTCGAGCCAGTATTCGTAAGCATCGGGATGAGTAAAATCTAAAATACCTGACTCTGGTAATGGCGTAAGTACTTCGCCAAATGGGCTTAAATCCCACTCGTATTGATACGCTTTACCTGTGCGTTTGTCTTTTATTAGCCAACCATTTTCGGCCGCTTTAGCAAATAATGGGTTGTTTACCGAGATCATTGGGTATTCCCACACGCAAATTTTAAAATCCATGGCTTTTAGTTCATCAAGCACAGGTTTTGGGTCGGCGTAACGTGTTGGGTCCCATTCAAAGGCAAAGCGGGTGTCGGTGTCTTGCCATGCGCGGCCATCAAGGGTAATTACATCGCACGGCATGTTTTTAGCGCGTACTTCGCGGGCGACACTTAATAGCTCGTCGGCATCTTTGTAGTATGCTTTTGATAAAATAACACCAAAGCTCCACTGCGGTGGTACCGGTGCAAAACCAGTTAGTTCGCAGTAGCGATTAATACTTTGTGCAGGCGTTTGCTCTTGGTATAAAAATACATCTAGCGCGTCGTCTTCTACTAAGCACACGTAAGCACGTTGCGACCAAAGCGCGTAACCTACGCCATGTGTAACGGGCGCTGGCGTGTGTACAAATAAGTTCCAGCCCTCTGGGCTCCACGCGTATGGTGTATTTTTATATGATTTTTCGGCGTTTACGCCCAGTGCATCGTGGTTGTATGAGCGAATAAGTTGGCCGCGTTTATCAAGCTTGCCCCACTTTTCGCCAAGGCCGTAAACGGCTTCGTCGTAATTAAGTTCTAGGCTTAAAACCCAGCCGTTATCGGTTTTAGCTAATGGCGGTAAGCGATGCTGGCGCACAAAGTGGCCATCGGTTGCTGATTGCTGTACTAATTTATCGTTTTTAAAAAGCTTAAAGTAAAACGGGTCGCTGTAAAATTCTAAGCGGTACTCACCGGCTGTGGCTTCAAAGCCTTGGTCTAATTTATTGAGTGATAGCGGTAAGTTAGAAGGGGTGGTGGTTAATATTTTAAACGTCTCGTCATGCGTGGAGCCTGCATTTAAACGTAAACCAAACTGGCTTATGGTAACGCTAACCTCGCCAAATTGAGTCGGTAAAACTAGCACATGGCCTTGTAATTTAGGCTCTGCAGTTAAGCGTGCTGGCTCTATTGCGTTCCAGTCTGGCTCACGTAATTCAAATGCATTCATGGGAGTTCCTTAACCAATTATTAGTCTTGTATAAGACACAAGTTAAATAATTGTAATCCCCATGTCAACGTAAATAAACTCAAGTAAGTTTAAATTTAAAATATGCTTGGTGCTGATGTTGCCACCAGCGAAACCCCACTTAAGCCCAGCAAGGTAATTGCTATTATACGAATCCATTTTGCATCAACATAAGGTGTTAACTTACGGGCAAATTGCGTTACCACTAACACCAGCGGTATGGCCGCTGCAATTAAAAACATAATATCGAGCTCAGGTAAGGTGCCAAATAGCGCAATGCCTACTCGCACTATGCCACCAATGGTAAATACCGCAAGTAACGTACTGCGTATGGCTTCAATAGACCAAGCTTGTTTATAGCACTGAAACACCAGCGGCGGTCCCGAGGTTGAAAATAGCCCACCTAGTAAGCCACTTACCCCGCCGGCAATTAAAAACGAGCCACGCCCGCTTTGCGTATTGGCTCTGTCACGACCAATTAGCATTAAGCCACAACATAGCAAAATACTAATACCTAAAATAAAGTTTAAAAATTGCGTTAAATGCGCCGACATATACTCAAGCAATATAAAACCTAACAGCATTAACGGAATACCGGTATACAACATAAGTTTAAGCTCGGGCACTTTTACCGAGCTGCGGTTTTTTACTACTACAGTGGTTGAGTTAACCAAACCCAATAAGCTCACTAAAAAAGTAGTCGCGGTGAGCGGTAAAACATCTAGCAAGGTAAAGCTGGCAACCACCAACAACCCAAAACCAAACCCGCTAAGCGTTTGCATTATGGTGGCAAGGCTTAGGCACAGCGCCATAAGCAAGATGAGTTCTAACGAAATACTGAGCACTTTAAATTTCCTAGATGTGCGCTATTGTAGTGTAACGATTTGTTTTTAGGCATAATGTAAAAACAAACTGTATTGCAATAGTTCACAATTAATTGAGCTTGCGCAAAGCTGCGCAAAAGTTTTCACCTATGATATAAATACAGGTGGATTAAATTTAATGGTAAATAACAATGAGTAACTCTATGTTTGATCACAAATTAAGTGGCCCAAGCTTGGCTTTTCAACCGCTTTACTTACAAGTGGCTGATTATATTAAACAGCTCATTGTTGAAAGACGCTGGGTGCCTGGTGAAGTACTACCAAGCGAATTTCGCCTTGCTGAAGAATTTAACGTAAGCCAAGGCACTGTTCGTAAAGCACTTAATTTATTAACTGACGATAAAATAGTTACTCGCCGCCAAGGTGTTGGTACGTTTGTATCTGAGCATACTGCGCAAGACGCCCTGTTTAGGTTTTTTCCGCTACAGGCCGATGGCAAAGGTGCCGACCTACCTAAAGCCGAGCTATTATCAGTTGAGCTTTGCCCTGCACCACAAGATGTTATAAACGCCTTACAACTTAATAAAAAAGACAAAGTTACTAAGCTTGTACGCAGACGTATTCTCGATAACGAATTTTGTATGAGCGAAACTATATACTTACCGCAAAGTTTCTTTCCTGATATACATCAAAGTAGTGATATTCCGCATACATTGTACCATTACTACCAAACCAAATTTAACCAAACCGTACATAAAACCCAAGACAGTATTAAAGCGGTATTAGCGGATGAAACCGATGCTAAAATGCTGGCTATAAAAACCGGCGACCCACTGTTATTGGTATCGCGCATTACCGAATCAATCGAAGGTAAACGTATTGAATACCGTTTAAGTAAATGCCGTAGCGATCATTACCACTACCAAATTGAACTTGATTGATTCACCGCGTTGAAACGCTGATTATTTATATTAGCGCACACTTATTAAATATTTTTTAAAGGCAGCAAACGCTGCCTTTTTGCTGCCTGCAGGTTTTTTAACCTAACCATTTACTACTTAAGCGTTAACACAGTGTTGACACTGTTAGATTCGTATAATAACTTATGTCTTATACAAGACCTAAGTCATTATGCAATTTTAACAGGAATTCCCAATGAGTTCATTAAATAACATCCCGCCAGTCGGGTTCGGTTTATGGAAAGTAGCACAAGAAGACTGTGCACAAACGGTGTACCAAGCCATTAAAGCAGGCTACCGCCACCTTGATTGCGCATCAGACTACGGCAACGAAGAACAAGTTGGCGATGGCATAGCCCAAGCAATTAAAGACGGCCTTTGTACTCGCGAAGAATTATGGGTTACGTCAAAACTATGGAATACGTTTCATGCGCCAGAGCATGTAGAGCTAGCCATTGATAAAACCTTGAGCGATTTAAAGCTCGATTACCTCGACTTATACTTAATTCACTTTCCGATTGCGCAAACGTTTGTACCAATCGAAACTCGCTACCCACCAGAATGGTTTGTAGACCCAGATGCACAAAACCCACAAATGGAGCTGGCAAAAGTGCCGCTACACTTAACGTGGCAAGCAATGGAAGAGCAAGTACACAATAACAAAACAAAGCGCATTGGTGTGTGTAACTACTCAAGCGCATTACTTCACGATTTAATGACCTACGCCACAATTAAACCCGCCATGCTGCAAATTGAATCGCACCCATATTTAACGCAAGAGCGCCTAGTAAGGCTTGCCAAACAGTATGACATTCCGGTTACGGCGTTTTCACCGCTTGGTGCGCTTTCGTACCTTGAACTTGAAATGGCCGATCAAACTGAGTCGGTACTTGAGCAAAGCGTAGTAAAAGCTGCGGCGCAAAACCATGGCAAAACACCCGCACAAGTTGTGCTGCGCTGGGGCGTGCAACGAGGTACGGCCATTATTCCAAAAACCTCTAAATTTGAACGCATGAAAGAAAACCTCGCGCTGTTCGACTTTGAACTAACAGAACATGAAATGGCGCAAATTTCTGCGCTTAATAGCAACCGCCGTTTTAACGACCCTGGGCACTTTTGTGAAGCTGCCTTTAACCGTTTTCACCCTATTTACGATTAGGATAATAAAATGTCAGCTACCGAACTTAACTATGCCCAAGTGCCTACACAATTAACGTTTGATGACTCGGTTTTTCCGTGCATTGTGGTTAATAACAATAACGCCAGCACCGTTGAAGAAGCGGTAGCTTTTATTCGCGCTCACAAAAGTGAGCTGGCTAAAAAACTTCGCAGCTCAGGCGCTGTATTGTTTAGAGGCTTTCCTATTAATAGCGCCGAGACGTTTGATACGTTTTCAGCAGGGTTTGATTACGACAACTTTACGTACCAAGAGTCGCTATCTAATGCGGTACGTATTAACTTTACTGAGCGTGTATTTACCGCTAACGAAGCCCCAAAAGATGTAGAAATTTACCTTCATCACGAAATGGCACAAACACCTATTTCGCCAAGTAAGCTGTTCTTTTTTTGTAAATCGGCAGCTGAAGAAGGCGGCGCAACGCCACTTTGTCGCTCAGATAAATTATTTAGCGCTTTAAAGCAGTTTGATAGCCAATTAGCCGATGATTTTGAGCAAAAAGGCTTAAAGTACACCACTTATATGCCCGCAGCCGACGATGCTACATCGGGCCAAGGCCGCAGCTGGAAAAGCACCCTAAGTGTTGAAACCAAAGACGAAGCGCACAGCAAACTTACCGAGCTAGGTTACGAGTGGGAATGGCTAGAAGATGGTTCTTTAAAAGCAATTACCCCAGTTTTACCGGCTGTACTTACCCTTGAAAACGGCGTACAGGTTTTTTATAACCAACTTATTGCCGCTTATATGGGCTGGAAAGGCGTACGCGAAAACCCATCGGTTGCTATTACCTTTGGCGATGGCTGTGCCATTCCTAAACAAGGGCTTGAAAAAATTGTTGAGCTATCAAAAGACTATACCTTTGATTTAGCCTGGCAAGATGGCGATGTAGCCTTAGTAGATAACGAAATGGCGATGCATGGCCGCCGCCCATTTACAGGCGAGCGTAAACGCCAAGTGCTTGTTGCCCTTACGGCAGCTAACGCCTAATGCAAAGCTTAACCAGTACACTAAAAGTAAAAATTTCCCCATTATGGCAAGGGGCTAGCATTGCTGCAATGACGGGCCTTGCCGCTTTATTTTTAAGTGAACACTATGGCGCACCCGCTATGCTATTTGCTTTATTATTAGGCATGGCGGTGTCGTTTTTATATCAAAGCGACAGCCCATGCGCTAAAGGCATAGACTTTACCGGCACCACGATTTTACGCGTAGGCATTGTTTTACTGGGCACACGTATTGCTTTAGGTGATTTAATTACATTGGGCTGGCAAACCGCTTTAATGCTAGCTGGCGCTATATTTACCACCATTATTTTAGGGGTTGTACTTGCCCGAGTATTTGGTTTACAAAAGCGCTTTGGCGCACTCACCGGAGGTTCAGTCGCTATTTGTGGTGCATCGGCAGCACTGGCTATTTCATCTATTATGCCTAATAGCGAGCATAAAGAGCGCGATACGTTACTGACTGTAATTGGCGTAACGGCTATGTCGACCATTGCAATGATTTTATACCCTATTGTGGTTAACTACCTTGAATTTGACGCCCACAACGCCGGGGTATTTTTAGGTGGCACCATACACGATGTTGCCCAAGTAGTCGGTGCGGGTTATTCGGTATCACCCGAGGCAGGCGATATAGCAACACTTACCAAGCTAGTACGAGTAGCCATGCTACTGCCAGTAGTACTTATTATGATGGTAGTGATTAACCGCTCAAATAAAGGTAACCATGGCGAGTTGCCAAAAGTACCCGGGTTTTTAATTGGCTTTGTTATTTTAATGCTTATTAACAGCACCTTTAACCTACCAGCTATCGTGCTCGAAACCGCTAACGAGCTTTCTCGATTCTTTTTAATAGCCGCCATAGCCGCCATTGGTATGAAAACAAACCTAGGCAAACTCACCGAGGTGGGCTTAAAGCCAATAATAATGATTGTTGCTGAAACAATTTGGATAGCACTGTTAATACTTGGCTTTGTATTGTGTAGTTAAACCTTGAGCGTATTGAGTGGATTGCCTACAATAGCGCATCACTTTTTAATAAAGATTAAAACCATGACCGATTCAACAAAACCAGCATTACCTGATCAGCTTTCTATTAATCCACGCAGCAAGCATTACGTAGAAGAAGTGTTTGAACACGAAATTGGCGTAAAGTTAAACGGTAAAGAGCGCTTTGATGTAGAAGAATACTGCATTAGCGAAGGCTGGATTAAAATTGCCGCACCTAAAGCGCTAGACCGCCGCGGCCAACCTTTACTTATGAAAGTAAAAGGCACGGTAGAGGTATTTTATAAGTAAAATAAATATATTGCTTATAAAGTAAACTGAGTAAAAATTATTTAAATACCCAATATTTCTAGGTAAATTACTTAAGTAAATGTGGGTATTTATTTACCCTCTAATACCATATTAATACGCCTCTCTTAATAGAGTCATATTGACGCTCGCTATTAAAAAACGAGTCTTCTACGATTAGAAGTTGCTTTATCTAACAGCGCATTTTTGTACTTTTACTACATTATTGCTTATTTATGTAGCACCCACACAAATTTGCCTACCTAGCAAAGATACAACAGGCGATTCAGCCTCTAAGATAAGCCATCTCTAGCCTTTTTTACCCTTATTAGCTATTGCTTTAAGTGCAGAAATATTTGCATTTTCCCCTTCAGCTTCTTTCAAACGGCGGCGTCTCTTTGCAAAATTATCAAACTCCAATTTTGCTTTATCATCTGCCGCTTTTTTAGAGATTGCCCCTGCGCCGCTTAAAACTTCACGATCATTAAAGCTCAAAAACTGATCAAGCTTATCAGCCCAGTCTTGTAAGAATACTTGCTTGCGCCGTAACGCTTGGTCTTCTGCAAAATCAAGCCACATATTTACAATTCGATTCAGCTCTTTAATTTCATCTTCCCGCAGATAATTTTTAGCAACAGTGACGTCTGTTTTACGCACTTCATCACCTTTATAACTGGTTAAGCCCATATCTGGCTTATTAGCATCTACACGGTTAGAAATAAGCTCAGCAGCCGTCATCTGCGTACAAGCATAGTGCAGCTTGTTCTGTATAGTTTGAAAGAATCGATTAGTCTCTTGATTAGAGGGCTCATAGTCGGCAGCCATTGTAAAAATTTCTTTAGCCCGTAAATATACACGTCGCTCACTAGCTCGAATATCGCGAATGCGTTCAAGCATTTCATCAAAGTAATCAGGAACGGTAGAGTGTCCCACGGGAGGGTTTTTCAAACGCTCATCATCCATGGCAAACCCTTTAACTAAATATTCTTTTAATATCCTAGTTGCCCATTGTCTAAATTGTGTACCTCGTTGCGAGCGAACCCTGTAGCCTACGGCTAAAATCGCATCAAGATTATAGTGATCGATTTCGCGAGATACCTGGCGAGTACCTTCTAACCGAACTATCCGGAATTTCCGGATGGTTGCGTTTTGTACAAGCTCACCTTCTTTGTATATATTGATCAAATGCTCATTTATAGTACGAACATCTTTGTCGTAAAGCTCCGCCATTACAGCTTGAGATAACCATAGGGTATCTAACTCAAAGCGACATTCAACACGCGTCTGACCATCTGCGCTAGTAAAAAGAACAAACTCTCCTTGTGGAGCTTGAGGGATATGCTCTGCCATTCACTTAACCTTCTACATAATTAATATAACTAGGCCTTTCACGCCATGACGGTTTCGAACACTTTTTTAAACTCACCAATAAGTTATACACCAACAAATACGCCACTATTGTTAGGTGTTTTACCAAATAGGACTTAAATCTTTGTAAAGCTCTAAATTACCCTTATAGCTTCAACGGCGCTCTCTTGCGGTACATGTTGAAGTGCTAAGGGTTTAATAAGCACTTCTGCTTGTAAAAGGACATTACTTTTATTGTTCATTATTGACTACTACTATAAATTCTTGATGGATGACACTAGGGCGAAGCATGGTTTTTGTACTTTGCATTTCAACTAAATTGTATTTGCCCAAGGTTTTTAGTGTTCTTGAAACATTACTAACTGCCCGCCCAGTAAGCGATGCCAACTCGGTCACCGATTGCGGCTGTTGCTCAGTAATCACTTTTAATAATTGCTTGTTCTCTTTCGACAGCACACTAGCGACCGATTTAAGTGAGTCGAACCAAATATCAACGGGGTAATCGGGATCGGGCACTTGACCTTTAATGCCAATCACGCAACGAGACTGCTTAACGTTTTTCATTTACTTACTCGCACAGCTTGCTCAAATTATTCCTAAGCTTAAGCGGGTGCATAAAACGGCGCTTAGCCAATCAGAAAACTGTATGCTTATACATGTATTACGCATATTATCAATTACTGATAATAGCGCAAGGGCACTTTATTTTTTATAAGCTTAAGACGTTGATATATATGATTTACTTTTTTATTCTTGCAGCTATGGCAATATATATTTTAATGCGTATAACCTGAGTGATAAATATGTCTTTATATTTGCATTAAAAGCATTGAGCTTTTTTCATGTAAATAGTGACTAAGTTTCATTATGATTTTATAAAAAACATGGTTGAATAGCACCATATTGCACAAAGACACAAAGACTTGTTATGAATAAACTCACTATTTTAGATGGCGGCATGGGCCGTGAACTTAAGCGCATTGGCGCGCCGTTTACACAGCCACTGTGGAGTGCACAAGCATTAATAGAAGCTCCGCACTTTGTAACGCAGGCTCACCAAGGTTTTATAGACGCTGGCGCTGAAATTATTACCGTTAATAGTTATGCCTGTGTGCCCTTTCATTTAGGTGAAGCGCTATATCAAGCTCAAGGCGCAGCCCTAGCACAGCAAGCGGCCGTTATAGCAAAAGAAGTCACTCAAAGTGCTAAACAAAATGTATTAGTAGCAGGTTCATTACCACCCGCCTTTGGCTCTTACCGCCCTGAACTATTTGAAAGCGAGCGCGCATTTACTATTTTAGATACGCTATACAAAGCGCAAGACGAGTATGTAGATTTATGGATTGGTGAAACCATATCGAGCATTGAAGAAGCGCACGTTATGGCAAGCGTACTTAAAGACTCAAACAAACCATGTTATTACGCATTTACCTTAAATGATGTGGTGAGTGAGCAAGCTAAACTTCGCTCTGGTGAGCTGGTAAGTGACGCAGTAGCCGCTTTGCTTGAACAAAATGTTGCGGGTATTTTCTTTAACTGCTCAATTCCTGAGGTTATAGAGCAAGCCTTTAGCGATACTAACGCAGTATTAGCCAAGCAAAATAAAAGCGTTGTTTTAGGCGCGTTTGCTAATGGCTTTACACCCATTGCACACGATTACAAAGCCAACGAAGGCTCGCAAGCGTATCGTGATATTTCACCTGTAGAATATTTAGATTTTGCAAAAACGTGGTACAGCCAGGGCGCAAGTATTATTGGTGGCTGCTGTGGCATAGGCCCAGAGTTTATTGAAGTGCTAGCAAACTGGAAACAAGCACTTAAAAGCGCTTAAGGCTGTCAATAAAACAGAAGACTGCTTATTAAAATAATGCCTCAACATTAGTAATCTATTACCGTGTGAAAAGTTGAGCCACTAAAGAGTAATAACTAGGTGGCACAGCTGACTGCCTTTCAATAATTATAATAGTTGCCCAGCCTGCTCAACTATTTGTATATAAGTTGAAAAGTTCTTTTCCATTTTAAAGTTGCGAACGCGGTTAGCTTCAAACATTTCATCTTTGATAAAGTCTTTAAGATCCTTTTTAGTCTCACTTCGAAGACTGTGGCTCGGATCAACCTTTGTAAGCTCAATATGTGGATCACAAATTATATGCATTGACTCCTTAATTTTATAAGCTGTGTTCCCAGCAAAAGCCATGTCATATTCAAATTCATCTCTTATCAACTTAGCATGCTGCTCATCGCTTAAAGCCGATTTAGCACTCCTATTCCATACATTTTTAAAGTGAGAATAATCTTGAGGGTGCCTGATTTTTAAAGTAATGATATAAAACAAGGGTAATGAAAATAGATAATCAGTTTTTTCTTGCGTTAATTGAATTGAATATAAAAGCTTAACGGTTTGTTCAATATCCCTTAAACCAGCCCGCATATACTCAGCAACCTTACTGAGTATGCCAATATTTATTATATCTTCTGATTTATTACCTGCTTGGAAAACCGGAACGAAAACTGTTTCCTTAGGTAAATACTTTGACCAAATAAAGTTACAATATTCTTCTTTGTCAGGACTTTTTAACGAGTACTCTTGATCAAAAAAACGATTTAAATAACGTTTAGATTCAAATTTTTCTCCGTATACAGCATTGATAGAGTGACTTAGCTGTTCTGATGCAGTAGCAACAATAAAGTAGACGCCTTCAACATTAAATAAATGCTTAATAGTTTCTAATAGTTGAATACTATAAGAAGGTTTACAACGATCTAATTCATCAATCAAAATAAATAAAGGAGCTTTAAATGGAGTTTCACCCTCTAACTCTTCCACTAATAGCCTTAAATTTTCCCTAAAATGGCCTATAGCATTTTTTGTTGTTTGATACTCTTTTATTGCTAATTCAGCAGCCTTTGTAGAGACCGAAGAAGCTAAGGTTGTAATATCTTTTGACAAATCAGACTGTTCAGTCGCTTTAGCAGATACAGTCTCACTTTCTTGCTCCTTTTCACATAAAGCTTCGACGCCATCAAGAGACATACCAAAAAGCTGTTTAGTAAAAAAGCCGCCCAGCAAAGGGAGCGCTGCATTTTTCATTGACTTTGCAATACCAGCTAATTTACCATCCGTAGCACTAAGTAAGCCTTGATTAGTTAACTCTTCGTTTATTTCTGCAATAAAACTGAGCAAAGCATTTTCAGAAAAATCATTTTTCCATGCATCAAAACACACAACCACATGCTGCTTCGTTTTTAGTTCTTCTGCAAGATTACGGAGAAAATAAGTCTTACCAAATCCCCACTCTGCATTGACATTTAATACATAGTTTTTACTATGCTCTGCTTCAGGTACTGCGTACTTGCTCGTTAAAAACTGAACAAGCCATTGTCCTTCTTGTTTTCGATTCAACCTATCATCTAACCATAATTCAACTGACATATAATTTCCTTATTAACTATCTAAAACAACATATTGGTATTAAACTATATAAAAATAATACTTCATTATTCTACTCCCAACACCCAATCAAGCCCTTGTATCGCTGTAGTAGGAAATGCGGTTGCATGGCTCGCCCCTTCAATAATAACGCTTTTTAGTTCAATATTGTCACTGCTAAGTGCATTAATTTTTTGCGTTAATTGCTTTGCCCCTTCCACCATATTTTGCCCTTCACCAAAACTTGGCGTTTCCCTTGCCCCCACCGATATATAAACCTTTGTAGGCACTTTAGGTTTTTTTGCCTGTAGCGCTAAAATTGCATTGTTATTAAACCAAACTGATGGGCTGCCAATAATATAATTGTTAAATAAATCGGGCATGGTAAATAAAATAGTGGCACCAAATAAGCCACCTAAAGAGTTACCTATATAGGTTTTTTGTGTGCTACTTGCCCTGTAATTTTGTTGTATAAACGGCAGTACAGTATTTTTTAAAAACAGCGCATGGTTTTGAGCGTTACCGGTTTGTTTTTTCCAGCTTTGAGCCTTATTTGGGGTGTAGTCCCTAATTCGGCTATTAGACCCTCTAGAGCCTTTTTCGTAACTAATGGCCACAATAATAGCCTGCTGCATTTTTCCGCTATTCATAGGAAACCGCGTAGCTCCCGCCACAATAGGAAACGTATACGGAGCATCGGTTAAATAAATAACCGGATATATTTTTTCAGGGTACTTTTTATATGACTTAGGCAGCTGAATAAAAACAGGATATACCCGATTGGTTACGGGCTCAGTAAGTTCTATAACGCTGCTTCTAGGGATTTGGTAGGGGGTATTTGCGCTTAATTTAAAACACATTAAAGCGCAAAGTAACAGCAGGGATTTTAAAGCAGTATTCATTAGGGCGTGTTGATCCTTGATGGTTGAATTTGCAGCAGCATGTTTGGTTTTTAGGCAAGGCAGAGCTTATGAAGTGTGGTTACTCCCCATAAATAGGCGATAACGCAGCATAAATGCCAAACATGCGCTGCCCTTCGGGTTCTGCCTAGGGGCGATAAACTCTTTGTTACTCGGTTTTTACTTAGCCCACTAGGTTACAAACCTCGCGCCGCGATTTAATCGCCCCTAGATTGAACAAATTTCAATCCGCAAAGATCAGCACGCCCTAACCTAAGCCAAGTGTAATAAACTAATATTTAATGACTACTTTAACTCACTTTTAACTTTAGGCTATTAAAAAACAAAGTTAAATATTAAAAGGCAGTGCTACATGTTAGCTGTTTGTAGCACTGATAGCGCTAAGCTGCCTGATCAGATTCAGTGCCTGAACACGGGCAGTTATCGTCATTCTGTTTAAGGCATTGTTGATAATTAAACCAATGAGCTACAGCTATAAAAGCCGATCCTATTAAAGTAAGCGCTTTTTCGGCCACCTCATGCCCTAGTAATATTGCAAATATCATAAAGGCTAGCCCAATTACGCCGCAGGCCATATAACGTAAACGTTTATGCTTTTTACAGCCTAAGCTTAATGCCAATAAACTGGTTGGCAATACCGCTGCAAGAATCCATAAATGAAATTGTTCGCTATCTATTTGCAGTACAGCAAAGCTTGGCAATAGCGCTAAAATAACCGGGGTTGCAAAACAATGTACTGTGCACATTAACGATAACCCAATCGCCATACGATCCATAACACTCTGACTCGACTTCATTATTTCCTCTACTAAATTAGTGCCTCTACTCAAAAGCGTTACTTTTAAGGAGACATTTTAGTAACAACAGTTAATTACTATTGATACATTATAACATTTCTCGCATAATTGATATAATATAACATCCAACAAGGTAGTCAAATGAAACGTAGATCTCAATTAGCTGTGCTCATTACAGCTTTATTACCTGCAAGTGTGCTTGCATCAACAATTGAAGGCGTAGTTTTAAATAATCAAGGTAAAGCGGTTAATAATGCAACGGTAGAAGTTGAAGGCTCAGACCTTAAAGTAACCACCGACGAAAACGGTAAATTTGTACTAACCGAGCTAAACAATGGCTTAAAAGAGCTTCATATTGTAGCCCCTGGTTATGCCCACCTTCATCGCGATATAACAATAACAAACGATGAAAACCAGTCGGTTACTTTTAATTTAAAGCGCTCGCCTATTGAAGTTATTGATATTGAAGCAACCCCTATTCATATGTCGGCGATGGAATCTGCCTCACCTGTTAGTGTTTTATCTGGCGAACAACTAAGACGCCAACAAGCTGCAACCCTTGGCGACAGCCTTGAAAAACTCCCAGGTGTTAATACCAACTTTCACGGTAAAGTAGCCAGTACACCTATTATTCGTGGTTTAAGCGGCCCGCGTGTACTTATTACTCAAAATGGCCTTGATGTAAGTGATGTGTCGCGCGTTGGCCCCGATCACTCTGTTGCATCAGAAGCGTCTACCGCTCAACAAATTGAAGTATTACGCGGCCCTGCAACATTGTTTTATGGCAGTGGCGCCATTGGTGGCGTAGTAAATGTGGTAGATAACCGCGTACCAACCGACAGCACAACACGCGGCGAGTGGAACCTAGAACATAACTCTGCTGATAATCAAAAAGTGGCCTCGTTTAATGCCACCACAGGCACAGACTCGGTAGCTTTTTATGCCGATGCGTTTTGGCGCGAAGCCGATGACTACGAGGTGCCTGTAGCTGCAGATATAGATAGCAACGGTGAAGGCCATAGTGGCGATTACAAAGTTGAAAACAGTAATGAAGAGTCTGACGGTTTTACTGTTGGCGCTAGCTATTTAATGGATAACGGCTTTATTGGCTTAGCAATAGAGCAATTTAATCGTCAATACGGTATTCCGGGCCATACGCACGGCGAGGAAGAAGAGCACAGCGACGAAGAAGAAAGCGTATTTGCTGATTTAGAGCAAACTAAAGTGCAATTATTAGGTGAGTACAACCTAGATAATAAATGGCTAAACAAAGTAAACCTGCGCGTTGGCCACACCGACTACGAACACGCTGAAATTGAAGGTGGCGCTGTAGGCACCACATTTAAAAACGAAACAAACGAATTTCGTATAGACCTACTACATAACCAATTTAACGAGTGGAATGGCGGCATTAGCTTTCATTACAAACAAAGCGATGTTGAAGCACAAGGTGAAGAGGCCTTTACGCCTCCATCAGAAACCGAAAGCTTTGCTGTAGCGCTAATGGAAGAAAGGCACTTTGGTGATTTTTTAGTGCAGCTAGGTGGGCGTATTGAGCGTGTAACCATTGAAGCAGGCGACGTATTACTGCCAAATATTGACGCTCACGCACATGATGAAGCGCAAGAAGCCGACGAGCATGATCACGACCACGAAGAAAGCGCAGAAACCACTCGTGTATTTGACGTAGACCATGAATTTACACCAATCAGTTTATCGGCAGGTGTAGTGTGGGATTTTACCCCTAACTATAATTTAGGGCTGTCGGTATCGCGCTCTGAACGTGCGCCTTCTGCCTCTGAGTTGTTATCGTTTGGGCCGCATATTGGTACTGGCACTTACGAAGTAGGCGCACTGTTTGATTTAGATGAAGATGGCCATTTAGGTTTATCTAGTCAAACAATTGACCTAGAAACAGCCAATAATATCGATTTAACCCTGCGTAAAACCCAAGGTAATGTTGGCTTTATTTTAAATGCCTTTTACAACCAAGTAGATAATTACTATTACCAAATAGACACCGGTTTATTTGCTGAAAGTGGCCACGACCATGGCGATGAAGAAGAAGGCGCTGACGAACACGACCATTCATCAGAACTACCTGTTTATTTATTTAAAACAGACGATGTAATTTTACACGGGTTTGAAGCGCAAATTGCGTGGCAATTAACCGATGAGTTTAAAGTAGATTTATTCTCAGATTACGTGCGTGCACGCCTTAAAGACGGCGGCGATTTACCCCGTACTCCACCACTTCGTTTTGGTAGCGAGTTAAGCTATCAAACAGATAAACTCAGTGCGCATATTCACGTTACTCGCTATCAAAAGCAAGACCGCACAGCCCCACAAGAAACAGCAACAGACGGCTACACATTGGTTGATGCAAGCATCTCTTACGACCTTTCAGTATTAAACCAAGATATGTCTGTTTACCTGCGTGGTACCAACTTAACAGATACAGAAGCACGCGTGCACAGCTCGTTTGTAAAAGATATAGCACCACGTCCAGGACGTAGCTTTGCGCTAGGCATTCGCGGTTATTTTTAAGCATTAAAAAATTATAATTAAAGGAAATAAACATGAAAAAACTATACAAATTAAAGCTTATTGCACTGGCTATTAGCACTACATTTATTACAGCCTGTGGCGATGCCCAGACCAATATTGTAGAAAAAGACCCGATTGTTGTAGAAGACGAGCACGATCATGACGATGATGATCACGACCATGATGATGGCTACACAATTGATTCATTAGGCAGATTAGCTGTGCTTGCAGGCGATAGCAACGAAGCCAGCTTTTATGACCTAGATGACAACGCTTTACTTGAAACATTTACCCTGACGAATGATTCAAACACGCTATCGTCATCACCTGATTTTCGTTATGCCGTTATTGCAAGCCGCGCACAAGATTACTTAGGTTTTATTGATGGTGGTTTATGGCGTGAAGACCATGGCGAGCATTTACACGACTATGAGCAAAGCCCAGCGGCTAGTAGCTATGAGATAACAAGCGGTAGCCGCCCTACTCACCTTGTAAAACAAGACGGCCAATTAGCTGTTTTTTATGATGGTGATGCAGACTCAGGTACGGTTGCCTCTGTTGAAGTATTAACAGATAACGACATAACAAGCGTAACAGCAACGCTACCGGGTATTAGCTACGATATTAATATGCACGGCGTAGCAGAGCCTCGCGGTGAGCATTTATTATCAACACTTCGCCGTGATGACAGCGAAAGCACATCGGTTGCTAAAGTACTGCCAGACCAAGTAGGTGTTTATCATTTTCATGATGGTGAATATGAGCTAGAACAAACCTTAGACGTTACGTGCCCTGATTTACACGGCGCGGCACAAAACCACGACTACGTAGTATTTGGCTGCAGCGATGGTGTGTTATTAGCCCACCAGCACGATGATGAATACGAAGCTGAAAAAATAGCGAACATTGCAGCCGTTGGCGATTTACGTATTGGTAGTATTTATGGCCACGAAGATAGCGAGACCTTTATTGGCGTAGCATCTGGCCATGGTGGCGGCGAAGCCGTAATTGTCACTATTAACCCAGCAACAGCACAAATGGAAGAACTAGAGTGGCAACTAGCCGATGGCGCAAGTGCTGTGTCGTACTCTTTTTCTGCCCATGGCGAGCACTTTTTAATATTAGACAGCTTAGGCTTTTTAAATGTATTTAGCGCACACGACCATGATGGTGAAATGCATTGGGAGCTTGAAGGCCAAGTAGATATTACCGAGCAAGATGTATCAACCATGCCAGAGGGTATGAGCTTTAGCATGACAGTGGCACAAAATGGTCAGTTTGCTTATGTAGCAGACCCTATCGCTCAGCACGTTGTGCAAGTACACCTTGAAGACTTAGAAATTGAAAGTGAGGTTGAGCTTACTTTTGCTCCTAGTGCAATTACTTGGCTTGGTATTGCGCAAGAGGAAGAAGAAGACGATCACGACCACTAATTTCACTTTTTAAAAAGAGTACTCCCTTGAAGGTTGGTGTTTTAATGCCAACCTTTTTTTATTCACATTTTGTAACAGACCTTTTATCGCAAGTGCATCGCTATTTATAACCTTATTGTTATGATGTAACCGCTATTAATATAGGATGTAATCCCATGAAAAAATTAACAACATTGGCGCTTGCCTTGGCTGCAGTTATTGCACCGAGTGTATCGGCCTATGAAACTAAAGACACACGCTTACTTCGCTTTCCTGATATTCATAACCAAAACGTGACCTTTGTTTACAGCGGCGATATTTATATTGCCAATACACAAACCGGCGAAAGCAAACGTTTAACCGACCACATTGGTTTTGAAACATTTCCTAAATTTTCTCCTGATGGTAAGCGCATTGCGTTTTCGGCTGAGTATAACGGCAGCCGCCAAGTTTATGTGATCAACAGCGATGGCTCAGGCCTTAAGCAGCTAACCTACTACAACGATGTTGGCCCAATGCCGCCGCGTGGTGGTTTTGATTACCGCGTTTTAGATTGGACCGCCGATGGCAAAAATGTAGTGTTTAGAGCTAACCGCACACCATGGGGTAAACGTATGGGCCGCCCTTATATGGTCCCTGCCGACGGTGGCCTTGAGCAACCTTTAGCTATTCCAGAAACTGGCGGCGGTATGCTATCGCCAGATGGCAGTAAGTATGTTTATACGCCCATTGACCGTGAGTTTCGTACCTGGAAACGCACCCGCGGTGGCCGTGCGCAAGACATATGGATTTACGATTTAGAAAATAACACCTCAGAGCAGCTTACTACTAACCGTGCAACCGACCAGCAACCTACCTGGGTTGGCGACAACATTTATTTTGTATCTGACCGTGATTACACACTAAACCTTTACCAATACCGCAAAGGCAATGAGCCTAAAAAGCTTACCAACTTTAAAGACTTTGACGTACTTTGGCCTTCAGCAGGCCCTAATGCGGTAGTTTACGAAAACGGCGGTTACTTATATCGTTTTGACGCAAAAACACAAAAAAGCACTAAGCTGAGCATTAACATTGCTGGAGTGCGCCAATACGCTATGCCGTACAGCAAAAATGTAAGTGACTTTATTGATTCTATGTCGATTTCTCACGATGGCAAACGTGCTGTATTTACAGCTCGTGGCGAGCTATTTAGTGTACCCGTTAAACAAGGGCCTACGCGTAACTTATCGTACACAGGTAAGAGCCGTGAAATAGACGCAAGCTGGTCGCCAAATGGACGTTACATTGCTTACATGAGCGATGAAAGCGGCGAGTACGAAATTTACTTAAAAGATCGCAGTAAAAATAATGCCATTAAACAACTCACTAGTAATGGCACTATTTGGCGCTTTACGCCTATTTGGTCACCCGATAGCACTAAGTTATTGTTTGCAGATAAAAACCACACACTGTGGTGGTTAGATGCAAAATCGGGCAAGCAACACAAAATTGATACCGGCATTTACGACGAAGACGGCATTACTCAATATACGTGGTCGCCTAATAGCCAAGACATTGTGTATGTTAAAAATAACAAAAACCGTTATGCCTCACTGTGGCACTACAACCTTAAAAAGAAAAAGGTAACGCGCCTAACAGACGAAATGAGTAACGAGCAAAACCCAACCTTTTCGCCAGATGGCCAATACCTTTACTTTAGCTCTGAGCGCGACTTTAACCTTGCCTTTAGCAGCTACGAGTTTGACTACATGTTTAACCGTGCCACCCGCATTTATGCGGCTGCAGTAAACGACAGCGTTAAACCGCTTATTGCCTTACAAAGTGACGAAACCACGATTGTAAAAGATAAAAAAGACGAAAAAGAAGACGACAAAAAAGTTAAAAACGCACTGCAAAGCAGCAACTTTATGCAGCGTGTTACCGCGCTCAATGCACCAGCGGGCGATTACCGTGGTTTAACCGCAGTAAAAGACGGCGTACTGACACTTGCCAATGGCGGTTTACAACTTATTGGCACCGAGCACAATAGCGAGCTTGAAACCGTTGCTAAAGGT
Source organism: Pseudoalteromonas sp. MM1 (assembly GCF_030296835.1). Classification (NCBI taxonomy): domain Bacteria; kingdom Pseudomonadati; phylum Pseudomonadota; class Gammaproteobacteria; order Alteromonadales; family Pseudoalteromonadaceae; genus Pseudoalteromonas; species Pseudoalteromonas sp. MM1. The sequence goes on from NZ_AP027922.1 coordinate 3,650,863, forward strand.
GTTAGCCATTACACTATTTCGAGCAACAGCGAGCATCTGCTTGTACATACAAGTGGCGGTTACAGCTTAATTGAGCCGAAACCAAAGCAAGACCTAAACGCCAATAAGCTAGATTTAAGCAAAATGACGCTTAAAATTAACCCGCAAGCGGAGTGGCAACAAATGTACGTAGAAGGCTGGCGCACACTGCGTGACTGGTTCTACGACGAAAACCACCACGGCCAAGATTGGGATGCTATTTTAGCTAAATACCAACCTATGGCTGATGCCATTAGCCATCGTAGCGACCTTGATTACATACTGAGTGAAATTGCCGGCGAAATTAACTCAGGCCACATTTACGTGCAATCGGGTGATATGCCAAAAGCCGAGCGTAAAAACCACGGTTTATTAGGCGCTAAGCTTGCAAGCGATCCATCGGGTTACGTAAAAATAGAGCAAATCTTCAAAGGTGAAAACTGGCATGACGATTTCCGCTCACCACTGGGGACTACAGGCGTAAAAGCACATAACGGCGATTACATAATTGCGGTAAATGGCCGCTCGGTTAAAGACGTGGCTAACTTTTACGAACTCCTTGAAAACACTCAAGGCGAGCAGGTAGAGCTGGTGCTAAACAACAAACCCCGTAGCAAAGGCGCGTGGCAAGTAACTGTAAAACCGGTCGCCAGTGAGCAAGGCCTGCGTTATTTAGACTGGGTTAACTCGCGTGCAGCCTACGTTAATAAGCTATCAAATGGGCGTATTGGCTACGTACACCTGCCAAATACCGCGTATGAAGGTAACCGCGCCATGTTCAAAAACTACATGCCGCAAACCACCAAAGACGCCATGATTATTGATGACCGTTACAATGGCGGTGGCTATATTCCTGAACACATGATCACCTGGCTTGCACGTAAACCACTTAACTATTGGAAACGCCGAGGCACTGAGCCGACTAAAACGCCACAGTTTGCACACGACGGCCCTAAAGCCATGCTAATAAACGGCTATTCAAGCTCAGGCGGTGACGCAATTCCTTATTACTTCCGCCAAGCGGGTTTAGGTAAGCTAATTGGTACGCGTACCTGGGGTGGCTTAATTGGTATTTCTGGTAACCCAAGCCTGGTAGATGGCGGGCAAGTCATTGCTGCTACATTCCGTATTTTAGACAACAATGGCAACTGGATTATAGAAAACGAGGGCGTTGCACCTGATATTAAAGTGGTTGACCGCCCAGAGCTTATTTATAAAGGCCAAGATCCATCAATAGAACGTGCTGTACAAGAGTTATTAAAGGAGCTTAAAGCAAACCCTAAGCAACCTTTAGTGGTGCCACCAGCTCCGTCTAAGTTTTAATTTGCTGTATAGCAATATTAGCTAGGGCGTGTTGATCTTTGATGGTTGAATTTGCAGCAGCATGTTTGGTTTTTAGGCAAGGCAGAGCCTATGTAGTGTGGTTATTCCCCATAAATAGGCGATAACGCAGCATAAATGCCAAACATGCGCTGCCCTCTGGGTTCTTTCTAGGGACGATTAACTCTTTGTTGCTCGGTTTTTACTTAGCCCACTAGGTTACAAACCTCGCGCCGCGATTTAATCGCCCCTAGATTGAACAAATTTCAATCCGCAAAGGTCAACACGCCCTAATAAAAACCCTGCAAATTTGCAGGGTTTTTAATAACTCGAGTTTAATGATTTATATGTATTAAGGCTTATCTTTTTCTCCAGCCGCTCCATACATCATCTTCTTGGTTGGCTTTTTTCTTCTTTTTCTTACCTGTGCCTTCAGGCTTTGCCATTGGCTTTTCGTTTTTAAGCGCTTGTGCTGCATCACGGTTTGCTTGGTTTACCGCAAAACCGGTTACTTCCTCACGCTCTAAACGTAGTTTGTTTTTCTTCTCGATTATTTTAAAGTGATGAAAGTCTTCATAATCAATTAACGATAACGCTAAACCCACTTCACCGGCACGGCCGCTTCGGCCAATACGGTGCATGTAATCAGCGGGGCTGCGCGGTAAGTTAAAGTTAATAACAACAGGCAGTTTGGCAATATCTAAACCACGGGCTGCAATATCGGTGGCAATAAGTACTTCTATTTCGCCCGCTTTAAATTTTTCTATTACGCGAGTACGCTCACTTTGGCCTTTATCACCGTGGAAAACTTGTGCGTTAATACCACGCTTTTCAAGCTTACCCGCTAAGTGCTCACAGTCTTTTTTAGCGTTTACAAAAATAAGTGCTTGGCGCCATTTATGTGCTTTTATTAAATGCGCTAAAACCGTGGTTTTTTCGCCTTTATTAACCGTAAATACACGCTGTACTAAGGTGCTTTCGTCTTTACTTTGAACTTGTATTTCAACTGGGTTGGTTAACAGCTCTTGCGTTAATTGTGTAACTTGCTCTGGGAAGGTTGCTGAAAACAACATAGTTTGTTTTTTAGCAGGCATAAGCGCTAATAGCTCGGCAAGCTCTTCGGTAAAGCCAAGGCTTAGCATGCGGTCGGCTTCATCAAGCACTAGGGTTGCTACTTTATCGAGCTTAATCGCATTGCTTGAGATTAAATCGAGCAAACGCCCTGGCGTTGCAACAATAATATCGGCGCCGCCGCGCAGTGCCTGCATTTGTGTATTAACCGACACACCACCAAACACCGCAACCGTTTTAATTGCGCCATTAAAATTAGCAGAATACGATTTAACGCTATCGGCCACCTGCGTTGCAAGCTCACGGGTAGGTACCAAAATAAGCCCCGTTACAAAGTTACCTTTGCTCGCTGTTTTTTTAGCGCCTTGCTCTACAAATAACTTTTGTAGCATAGGCAAAGCAAACGTTGCTGTTTTACCTGAGCCAGTATTAGCCCCCGCAATTAAATCGCTACCAGCAAGTACACTTGGAATCGCCTTAGCTTGAATTGGCGTAGGTTGGTTATATTCCAAATCGGTTAAACGAGCTTGTAGCTCTGGAATAAGGCCAAGATCGTTAAAGGTACTAGGGCTTGTTGCTGAGGTCATGAATATTACGGGCTCATTGCTAAAAATGTAGCCTGTAATTTTAGCGTATTTAGCGCTTATTAAGTAGGGATTAGTGATTTTAATGTTTTTATAGGTAACAGCTGCGTGTTGTAAAGGTAACTGTAAGCGCAGGCTACCCCTGCGCTTTATCCATTTACATTACTGCGTTTTATTTAACTGTGTTTGTAATCTACTTTTAGTCTCTTTTAAGGCATCTAAATAGGGGTATGTGGTATCTACAACATTTAAAGCCGCTTCTATTTCAATAAGAGCCTGTTTTATATTACCTTGTACCTCATAGCTATAACCTAACCCCCATAGTGCATCAACAGATTGTGGGTGATGCTTAACATTATGCTTAAATACTGCCACAGCACGCTCATATTGCTGCCTATTTACTAGGTTGTAACCAAGTTGCCTAACCGCACTCTCTGGGGGGGTTATTTGCTCCCCCCATTGCTGAGATAATGTTTGATAATAAACATTAATAGATTCTATATCATCGCTTAAAGCACTCATGGGCATTTGTTTAGGTAAAAACAAATTATGGTAGGCATTAAAAGCCCCTGCAGCCGATGTTAAGTTATGCGATACATTTTCAAATGCATCATTGTAAAAACGTAAATTTGGCAAGTTATTAGATTGCAAAGCTTGCTGCAGCTCATTGTATCGCTCACGCATTAAGCCAGCTTCTTCGCCAATATTTATATAAACATAGTTATTCAGATCTTTTGATTTATTGATAAACGACTTAGTCGCTTTTACCGGTGCGCCATAGTTCCACCAAACGGCAGGGCTGTAAGCAATGTGTGCTTGAAAAAGCTCAGGGTTAGCTTGCATAGTATAAAGTGCAAACACGCCTGCTGCTGAGCCCCCAGCAATTACATTGAAGTGATGCGTGCGATAGTTTTTATTAATCAAGGGCATAAGTTCTTGCTCAATAAATGCTAAAAATTTTGCTGCACCACCCCCTTCACCAACAGGGCCTTGTGGTTCTTTATTAACTGTGGGGTATAAATCTCTTAAGCGATTGGTACTTTCAATAGCGACAATAATAACCTCTGGCGCACGATTATCATTTTGTAAACGCTCCATCACTGCACTTATAAGCGGTATGTTACCCGCGCCATCAAGGCGATAAATGACCGGATAAACTTTGTTTGGATTAGCTTGATAGCTCTTTGGAAGCTTGACTACAACTGTGCGTTCTTCATTTAAAACGGCTGATTTAATAGTATGTGTTTGTTGCGTATAACTAATGGTTTGCTGTTTTAAATCAGGCTCTGCAAGTGTGCCGCTAGAATAAAATATAAATAAACTACATATAAAAACAGCGGTTAATAAACGCATGACTAATCCTTTAGAAAATAGTGTGTTATTTAATCTAACAGGCTTTGAAGTACAAAAAAAGGCGCATTAAGCGCCTTTTTATCTTTAACAGGTGTCGCAACCTACTGATTTTACTCAACCGTAACCGATTTAGCTAAGTTACGTGGTTGGTCAACGTCAGTACCTTTAATTACTGCTACGTAGTACGACAGTAACTGTAATGGCAATGTGTAAACAATTGGCGCAATAATGTCGTCAGTGTGGTTTACGTTGATTACACGCATTGTGTCGTCTGACTCAAAGTGTGAATCTTTATCTGCGAATACGTAAATAATGCCGCCACGTGCGCGTACTTCTTCTACGTTTGATTTAAGCTTTTCTAATAGCTCATTGTTTGGTGCTACAACAATAATTGGCATGTCGGCATCAATAAGTGCAAGTGGCCCATGTTTTAGCTCGCCCGCTGCGTAAGCTTCTGCGTGAATGTACGAAATTTCTTTAAGTTTAAGCGCACCTTCCATTGCAATTGGGTATTGCGAACCACGGCCTAAAAACAGTGAGTGGTGTTTATCGGCAAATTCTTCTGCAAGGTCTGCAATGCCATCAGCTAGTAGTAATGTTTCTTCAAGCTTAGCGGGTAGTACTTTTATAGCATTTACAATAGCACTTTGATCAAGCTGTTTTTCTTGCGCTATAGACGCAGTAAGCATTAACAAACCAACTAATTGTGTGGTAAATGCTTTAGTAGAAGCAACGCCAATTTCAGCGCCGGCTTTAGTCATAAAGGCAAGGTCAGATTCGCGTACAAGCGATGAGCCTGGTACATTACAAATGGTCATTGAGGCCATGTAACCTTGTTCTTTAGCTAAGCGTAATGCAGCTAGCGTATCGGCTGTTTCACCCGATTGTGAAATAGTCACAAGTAGGCTGTTTTCGTGTACATACGATTGGCGGTAACGAAACTCAGAGGCAATCTCAACATTACAACTAACGCCTGCAAATTGCTCAAGCCAATAACGGGCAACCATACCTGAGTGGTATGACGTACCACAGGCAATAATTTGTACGTGTTTTACGTCTTTAAATATTTGTTGAGCGCTGTCACCAAAGGCATCAATTGCTACGCGGTCGTCGTTTAAACGTCCCTCAAGGGTATTACGTACCGCAAGTGGTTGCTCGTAAATTTCTTTTAGCATGTAGTGGCGGTAGTCACCTTTGCCTGAAGCATCTTGCGTGATGTTTGATTCAATAACTTCACGCTCAACCGCGTTGCCATTTTCATCAAAAATTTCTACTGTGTCGCGGGTAATACGCGCTACGTCGCCTTCTTCTAAAAATATAAAGCTGCGAGTAACTGGCAATAGTGCTAACTGATCAGAAGCAATAAAGTTTTCGCCAAGGCCTAAACCTATAACAAGTGGGCTACCTGAGCGCGCTACAATGATTTCATTATCGTTTGCTTTATCAAATACAACGGTACCAAATGCACCTTCAAATTGCTTAACCGCTGCTTGAACAGATGCAAGTAACGTAGTGTGTTGCTTACGAAGCTTATGAATTAAGTGCACCATTACTTCGGTATCGGTTTCAGATAGGAACTCGTAACCTTCTTCTTTAAGCGATGCGCGTAGACTTGCGTGGTTTTCAATAATACCGTTATGTACAAGTGCTAGCTGATTGTTTGATACATGCGGATGAGCGTTTTCTTCAGTAACGCTACCGTGTGTTGCCCAGCGAGTGTGTGCAATACCTGTATGGCCGCTAACGCCGGCTTTTTCTAGTGCAGCTTCTACGTTTACTACTTTACCTACTGCTTTTACAGTATTTAGCGTAGAGCCTTCTAAAAGTGCTACACCGGCAGAGTCGTAGCCACGGTACTCAAGACGTTTAAGCCCTTCAACTAAAATTTTATTTACTGGACGTTCTGCAACTGCCCCAACTATTCCACACATAGTGTCTCCATTAATTTTTTAATTCTAGTAACTCACTTTGTAGCTACTAATCAATAATCTCTGCACAAATTAGTTTTACACCACACGCCTCAATCGCTTTGCGTTTATCATCTGCTAAGCCAGTATCGGTTATTAAAGTGGTTACTATTTTCCACGGTAATTCTAAATTTGGTATTTTTCGGCCAATCTTATCTGATTCAACCATAACGATTACTTCGCGGGCTGCTTTTGCCATTACTTGGCTTAAGCCGACTAACTCATTAAAGGTAGTAGTACCGCGTTTTACGTCTATGCCGTCAGCACCAATAAATAGCTGATCAAAGTCATAAGAGCATAATACGTTTTCGGCAACTTGCCCCTGAAACGACTCAGAATGTGGATCCCACGTACCGCCGGTCATTAAAAGTGTTGGCTCGTTTTCAAGTGAAAGTAAACGGCTCGCCACTTTAATCGCATTAGTCATTACAACTAACCCGCGTTTACTTGCAAGTTCTGGGATCATGGCCGCCGTAGTACGCCCGCTATCAATAATAATGCGGTTATGATCTTTTATAAGAGCAGCTGCAGCCTTAGCTATTGCTACTTTTCGCTTAGAGTCTATTTCGTCACTTACAATTTCTTTAGGCAGTGCAATAGCACCGCCGTAACGGCGCAGTAACAGGCCACTTTTTTCAAGCGCGGTTAAATCTTTACGAATGGTTACTTCAGATGTTTGAAACTGCTCAGCAAGCTTTTCTACAGCCACTTCACCTAGCTCATTTACCTGAGTAAGTATTAAATAACGACGCTGCTGTGTGTTTCGTTTAGTCATAAAGTAAGATATTAAGTTTCGTTTCGAAAGATGTGCAATTTTAAACGAAACAAGTTAAATGGCAAGTGAACGAGCAAAAATAAAGCAGCTTTCAACGAGTAATAATAAAGGTAAAATAGCTTTAGCATCTCTTAACTAAACAAAGAAACCATAATGCAGCCATTTAATAGCTTAAACAAAGAGCTTTTAGCCCTACGTAAACAAACAGGAGAGATATGCCGACTCTTTAATAAAAGCCCGAGTAAAGGTAATTTAAAGCGTATTAAAGAACTATTCGCCCAATGCGGTGAAGGGGTAATTATAGAATCAGGTTTTCATTGCGATTATGGTAATCAAATAACGATTGGTGATCGTAGCTTCATAAATATTAATTGTACTGTATTAGATGCCCCAATTAGTGAAGCTTCAATAACAATTGGTGATGACTGTTTAGTTGGGCCAAACGTTCAGTTGTTAGCGGTATCCCATGCTGTTAACCCTACACAGCGGCTCAATAAAGAAAATTTTGCATCACCCATCACAATAGGTAATAACGTGTGGATTGGCGCGGGAGTTATTGTGTTAGCGGGTGTTACCATTGGCGATAACGCAGTAGTTGGCGCGGGTTCTGTCGTTACCAAAAATGTAGAGGCAAATACAGTTGTTGCGGGTAATCCCGCCCGAGAAATAAGAACACTATAATTTTAATCAATATGTTTTTTTAGCGTTGGGAGTCACTAGATCGCCTGACCTAGATGGTAGGTGTTGGGTGGGTATGTATTACGTGTGCTTATTTTACTTTTATTCAGATAGCCAAAATACTATTCACAAAGAGGCGCTTCGCTTAGGAGACGCTACGCTTTAGAGAAGAAAATGCTGAATATTACTTTCCTTCAGACGCAAAAAAGCCGCTTCATTTCTGAAGCGGCTTTCTCGTATTTGGATCCAGTGCGTTACGCAGTAGAATGTCGTGGTGCCCACAGAGGTAGCGAGCCACATAGCAAAGTACCCTTAATGTTTTTTAATGGGATTCAATGGGCACTGAGGTGGTCGTCGCGTTCTTTTACCCGTGGGTTTCGTGATACTCAACCCACGCTACGAAGTACAGGTTGACGCTGTGCAGCTGATAACTGACGGCTGATAGCTAATATTTTTACTTTCCTTCAGACGCAAAAAAGCCGCTTCATTTCTGAAGCGGCTTTCTCGTATTTGGAGTCGGTGCGCTACGCAGTAGAATGTCGTGGTGCCCACAGCGGTAGTAGCCACATAGCAAAGTACTCTTAATGTTTTTAATGGGATTCACTGGGCACTGAGGTGGCCGTCGCGTTCTTTTACCCGTGGATTTCGTGATACTCAACCCACGCTACGAAGTACAGGTTGACGCTGTGCAGCTGATAACTGATGGCTGATAGCTAATAGCTAATATTTTTACTTTCCTTAAGACGCAAAAAAGCCGCTTCATTTCTGAAGCGGCTTTCTTTTATTTGAAGCCTGGTAATGTCCTACTTTCACATAGCAAATGCTACACTATCATCGGCGCTGTTTCGTTTCACTACTGAGTTCGGCATGGAGTCAGGTGGGTCCAAAACGCTATTGTCACCAAGCAAATTTGGTGCAAAGGATTAATGACAAGCACGTAGTGCTGCTTTTTCCTTTGCGCAAGGTGCCTCAATGTTAACGCTACGCGCTAAGAGTCACCTCATAAATCTGGAAAATATCTGATAATATTTTTTAAGTCTTTCTAAGTAATATCTACTTTAGTCATTAACTTCTGTCTAAACTGTCGCATAAAACGCGTTTGGCGTTGTATGGTTAAGCCTCACGGGTAATTAGTACAAGTTAGCTTAATGGCTCACACCACTTCCACATCTTGCCTATCAACGTTGTAGTCTTCAACGGCCCTTCAGAGACTTTAAAAGTCTAGTGAGAAATCATCTCGAGGCCTGCTTCGCGCTTAGATGCTTTCAGCGCTTATCAGTTCCGAACGTAGCTACCGGGCAATGCCATTGGCATGACAACCCGAACACCAGCGGTTCGTTCACTCCGGTCCTCTCGTACTAGGAGCAACCCCTCTCAATTCTCAAACGCCCACGGCAGATAGGGACCGAACTGTCTCACGACGTTCTAAACCCAGCTCGCGTACCACTTTAAATGGCGAACAGCCATACCCTTGGGACCGACTTCAGCCCCAGGATGTGATGAGCCGACATCGAGGTGCCAAACACCGCCGTCGATATGAACTCTTGGGCGGTATCAGCCTGTTATCCCCGGAGTACCTTTTATCCGTTGAGCGATGGCCCTTCCATTCAGAACCACCGGATCACTATGACCTACTTTCGTACCTGCTCGACGTGTCTGTCTCGCAGTTAAGCTGGCTTCTACCATTACACTAACCGTACGATGTCCGACCGTACTTAGCCAACCTTCGTGCTCCTCCGTTACTCTTTGGGAGGAGACCGCCCCAGTCAAACTACCCACCAGGCACTGTCCGTAACCCCGATTCAGGGGCCAACGTTAGAACATCAAAACTACAAGGGTGGTATTTCAAGGACGACTCCACAAAAACTAGCGTCTCTGCTTCAAAGTCTCCCACCTATCCTACACATGTAGGTTCAATGTTCAGTGCCAAGCTGTAGTAAAGGTTCACGGGGTCTTTCCGTCTAGCCGCGGGTACACAGCATCTTCACTGCGATTTCAATTTCACTGAGTCTCGGGTGGAGACAGCGTGGCCATGGTTACACCATTCGTGCAGGTCGGAACTTACCCGACAAGGAATTTCGCTACCTTAGGACCGTTATAGTTACGGCCGCCGTTTACCGGGGCTTCGATCAAGAGCTTCGTCCGAAAACTAACCCCATCAATTAACCTTCCGGCACCGGGCAGGTGTCACACCGTATACGTCATCTTGCGATTTTGCACAGTGCTGTGTTTTTAATAAACAGTCCCAGCCACCTGGTCACTGCGGCTCCCGTCCGCTTAGAGAGCAAGTCTCATCACAGATAGGAGCGTACCTTCTCCCGAAGTTACGGTACGATTTTGCCTAGTTCCTTCACCCGAGTTCTCTCAAGCGCCTTAGTATTCTCTACCTGACCACCTGTGTCGGTTTGGGGTACGATTCGGTATAATCTGAAGCTTAGAGGCTTTTCCTGGAAGTATGGCATCAGCAACTTCATCACCTTGGTGACTCGTCTCGTGTCTCAGCCTAACAGCAACCCGGATTTACCTAAGTCGCTAGCCTACTCACTTTCACATGGACAACCATCGCCATGCTTGCTTAGCCTTCTCCGTCCCCCCATCGCAATTATACCAAGTACGGAAATATTAATCCGTTTCCCATCGACTACGCCTTTCGGCCTCGCCTTAGGGGTCGACTTACCCTACCCTGATTAACATGGGATAGGAACCCTTGGTCTTCCGGCGTGCGGGTTTTTCACCCGCATTATCGTTACTCATGTCAGCATTCGCACTTCTGATACCTCCAGCAACCCTCCCGGGTCACCTTCAACGGCTTACAGAACGCTCCCCTACCACTCATCCTAAGATGAATCCGCAGCTTCGGTGCATAGTTTAGCCCCGTTACATCTTCCGCGCAGACCGACTCGACCAGTGAGCTATTACGCTTTCTTTAAAGGATGGCTGCTTCTAAGCCAACCTCCTGGCTGTCTGGGCCTTTCCACATCGTTTCCCACTTAACTATGACTTTGGGACCTTAGCTGGCGGTCTGGGTTGTTTCCCTCTTCACGACGGACGTTAGCACCCGCCGTGTGTCTCCCGGATAGTACTTTACGGTATTCGGAGTTTGCAAAGGGTTGGTAAGTCGGGATGACCCCCTAGCCTTAACAGTGCTCTACCCCCGTAAGTATTCGTCCGAGGCTCTACCTAAATAGATTTCGGGGAGAACCAGCTATCTCCCGGTTTGATTAGCCTTTCACTCCTAGCCACAGGTCATCCCCTAACTTTTCAACGTTAGTGGGTTCGGTCCTCCAGTTGATGTTACTCAACCTTCAACCTGCCCATGGCTAGATCACCGGGTTTCGGGTCTATACCTTGCAACTATTCGCCCAGTTAAGACTCGGTTTCCCTACGGCTACCCTAATCGGTTAACCTCGCTACAAAATATAAGTCGCTGACCCATTATACAAAAGGTACGCAGTCACCCTCGAAGGGCTCCTACTGCTTGTACGTACACGGTTTCAGGTTCTATTTCACTCCCCTCACAGGGGTTCTTTTCGCCTTTCCCTCACGGTACTGGTTCACTATCGGTCAGTTGGGAGTATTTAGCCTTAGATGATGGTCCACCTATATTCAGTCAAAGTTTCACGTGCTCCGACCTACTCGATTTCACTCAAAATGCGTTTTCATGTACGGGACTATCACCCTGTATCGTGGCACTTTCCAGAGCCTTCCATTAACACATAATCAGCTTAAGGGCTGTTCCGATTTCGCTCGCCGCTACTTTCGGAATCTCGGTTGATTCCTTTTCCTACGGGTACTTAGATGTTTCAGTTCTCCGCGTTCGCCTCGTTAACCTATGTATTCAGTTAACGATACCTGCAAGCAGGTGGGTTTCCCCATTCGGAAATCCTAGTCTCAAGCGCTTTTTACTAGCTTGACTAGGCTTATCGCAAGTTAATACGTCCTTCATCGCCTCCAACTGCCAAGGCATCCACCGTGTACGCTTAGTCACTTAACCATACAACCCAAACGGGTCTTTGTTCGTGACAGTTTAACTTCGCCAGAAGTTAATATTGAATACTAAAGTAGATACCAATTAATCACGAATGATTAAATTGGCACTGAATGATACTGCTATCATTCTTTTTTACTTTTGAAAACTCTGTACAAATAACACTGTTATTTATACGAATTTTATTATCAGCTTTTCCAAATTTTTAAAGAGCATATTAATCAGTTAAACCCAAAGGATAAAACTAACTAACAATCATCTGTGTGGACACTACAAACAAATAAGTTCTAAATCGTATAAGGAGGTGATCCAGCCCCAGGTTCCCCTAGGGCTACCTTGTTACGACTTCACCCCAGTCATGAATCACTCCGTGGTAAACGTCCTCCCGAGGGTTAGACTATCTACTTCTGGAGCAACCCACTCCCATGGTGTGACGGGCGGTGTGTACAAGGCCCGGGAACGTATTCACCGCGTCATTCTGATACGCGATTACTAGCGATTCCGACTTCATGGAGTCGAGTTGCAGACTCCAATCCGGACTACGACGCACTTTAAGTGATTCGCTTACTCTCGCGAGTTCGCAGCACTCTGTATGCGCCATTGTAGCACGTGTGTAGCCCTACACGTAAGGGCCATGATGACTTGACGTCGTCCCCACCTTCCTCCGGTTTATCACCGGCAGTCTCCTTAGAGTTCTCAGCATTACCTGCTAGCAACTAAGGATAGGGGTTGCGCTCGTTGCGGGACTTAACCCAACATCTCACAACACGAGCTGACGACAGCCATGCAGCACCTGTATCAGAGTTCCCGAAGGCACCAAACCATCTCTGGTAAGTTCTCTGTATGTCAAGTGTAGGTAAGGTTCTTCGCGTTGCATCGAATTAAACCACATGCTCCACCGCTTGTGCGGGCCCCCGTCAATTCATTTGAGTTTTAACCTTGCGGCCGTACTCCCCAGGCGGTCTACTTAATGCGTTAGCTTTGAAAAACAGAGCCGAGGCTCCGAGCTTCTAGTAGACATCGTTTACGGCGTGGACTACCAGGGTATCTAATCCTGTTTGCTCCCCACGCTTTCGTACATGAGCGTCAGTGTTGACCCAGGTGGCTGCCTTCGCCATCGGTATTCCTTCAGATCTCTACGCATTTCACCGCTACACCTGAAATTCTACCACCCTCTATCACACTCTAGTTTGCCAGTTCGAAATGCAGTTCCCAGGTTGAGCCCGGGGCTTTCACATCTCGCTTAACAAACCGCCTGCGTACGCTTTACGCCCAGTAATTCCGATTAACGCTCGCACCCTCCGTATTACCGCGGCTGCTGGCACGGAGTTAGCCGGTGCTTCTTCTGTCAGTAACGTCACAGCTAGCAGGTATTAACTACTAACCTTTCCTCCTGACTGAAAGTGCTTTACAACCCGAAGGCCTTCTTCACACACGCGGCATGGCTGCATCAGGCTTGCGCCCATTGTGCAATATTCCCCACTGCTGCCTCCCGTAGGAGTCTGGACCGTGTCTCAGTTCCAGTGTGGCTGATCATCCTCTCAAACCAGCTAGGGATCGTTGCCTTGGTGAGCCATTACCTCACCAACTAGCTAATCCCACTTGGGCCAATCTAAAGGCGAGAGCCGAAGCCCCCTTTGGTCCGTAGACGTTATGCGGTATTAGCAGTCGTTTCCAACTGTTGTCCCCCACCTCAAGGCATGTTCCCAAGCATTACTCACCCGTCCGCCGCTCGTCATCTTCTAGCAAGCTAGAAATGTTACCGCTCGACTTGCATGTGTTAGGCCTGCCGCCAGCGTTCAATCTGAGCCATGATCAAACTCTTCAATTAAAAAGTTTTTTGTCTTTCGACAGCTCAATGAATTCTGAATTTATTTAATATCTTTCGATATTGAATTGACTGTGCTGAATAACTACCTAAGTAATTATTCTGTTGGTCACTCAGTTTCAATTGAGACTCTAAATTTGTTTGCTTCACTACCTAAGTAGCTTGGCTGTTAGAACTCAATCTGTACGAGTGCCCACACAGATGATTGCTTTATATTGTTAAAGAACGTTGCGACGTTGTCGCTAGGGATGCGTATAATACATCCTTTATTTTTCGAGTCAACACTTAATTTTAAACTTTCTTGCGATGATTTAAAACCGAAGTTTTACTTAACTCTCTGAGCAGCTCCTGCCTCGCTATGCTTCAGCGTTTCCCGTCTCAGTGGGGTCGCATTATAGGGAGATTCGAGCGGGGGTCAATGTTTTATTTCAGCTTTTTGACAAATAAATGAATTTAGTATGAAACGCATACAAATAAAGGCCTGCGGGCTGATTTTAGATTAAAAAACGCGCATATTAAGTCGCTATTTTACAGCTAGTATTTGCGCGTTAGAAAAAGCAGTACATTTAGTAATCGCTGTACTGCTTTATTGGTTTTAATTTACTGCAATTTGCCATACAGCTATAGAACCTGAGATCTCATTACCTATTATAAGGAGTGGTTTTTCAGTGGCACTTTGCTCAGCCGGTACAAATACCATGCCTTCGGGTGCAAGGTCGCCGGTTATATCAGCTCCCTCTATTACACCTCGGTTATAAAAGTAATCTTCAAATTGCACATAGTAAGGGTTGGTAATATCGTAAACCATAATCCCACCCATACGCTCAAGACCTATAAAAGCAAAGGTGCGTTCGCCAATAGTACCTATTGTTAGCGCTTCGGGTTCTGCGCCTTTATCATCTGAGCGTGTATCGCCTTCGTTTTCATCTTCATTATTATTAAAGGCTTCGCCATGAACCGATGCCGTAATGCGACCTATGTCGTCGCCTGAGTCAAACACCACCAGCCCATTACTGTCCCAGATGGTAAACGAGCGTGCACCATAGGCATAAAGCGATTCGTACTGACCGTCGTCATTCGTATCCCCCTTAACAGTACTTACTTTTAAACGGCCTATATCGTCATCGTCGTTATTTAAGTAGTCAAAATTAGCAGCAAGCGTTAAACCTTCAACGCGGCTTTCATCTATATAGGCAAGACAGCCGTCATCTTCATCGTAATCTAGGCCGCCCTTTGCTGTGCAGTCTGCTTCGTCTGTTGTATCAAAGAAATATTCACGTGCATCACCTTCATTTGCCGACACTATAAAGTTTGCACCTTTCCAGCTAAAGCTTGAGATTGTATCTGGCTGATACATACCATAAAGCCCTGGGTACGATTTAAAATTAACACCGCCGTCTTTATCTGATGCGTCTATTTGCAAGTTAGACCAATCTTTAAATCCTAACCCTTTTAGCTCTACGCTATTATCTTCTAGGTTAATAATAGCGAGACCGTTATTTTCTTGAATTGATATATAGGCATATTTGTTATCTTTAGAAATGCTGACGTACTCAGGCTCTAGGTCCATAGCAACTGTTGTATTTATTTCATTTCCATTAATTGTTCGCCCTGTGGGGTTGGCAAAAACTAGCCCTTTCTCTTCAAGCTCAGTTTGTTGATTGTTATATGCAGTAAAATCAATATTGGTGGCCGTATCGGCAATTACGCCACTTTCTATATTAATAACACTGATAGAGCCCTCAGGGTCGATACTGTAATCGCCATTAGGCTCACCTTCATTGGCTACAACCACTTTTGTACCGTCGTGGTTAAAAGTCACCATGTCAGGTAAAAAGCCCGCTGGTACATTTTTTATGAATGCGGGTGCATCGCCGCTTATGTCGTAAAATGCAATTTGACCCGCTTCGCCCACATTTTTAGCAGCCATAGCCACAGCTAGTAATTGGTTAGTTTCATCTATTGCTATGCTGTTGGCATCGCCTGAGGTGTTGTCGTTTAAGGTAAGGGTAATGGTTGATGTTAGGTTAGTTGCACTCACTATCCCTTCGTTATCTTGAACAAGGGCCGCCGTATCAAAGGTATCGGCGGGTATAATATTCACTACTGCTTCATCACCAGAGCTATTAATAGCGTAAATCCACTTTTTAGATGCTTGATAAGCGACGATTTCGGCTGCACCTTCGGGGCTTTGGGCATTAAGTACGGCTCTGCCGACTAAGCTTATATTTAACGCCGAATTTGCATTGATGCCGTTAGTACCATTTTGACCCGCTGTACCTTGTTCTCCTTGAATACCTTGCATGCCGTCTTGGCCGTCATCTCCATCTAGTGAGCAACCCGTTAATATTGATATGAGTGAAAGTGCGATAAGTGACCTTTTAAACATTGTTATTTTCCTTCGTGTTGTATTGGGTAAATATCAACACACAGGTATGACAAAGTTATGGCATTTTTATTTTCATTAGATTTCGGCAATAAAAAAGCGAGTGTTAAACTCGCTTTAATTATCTAATGATGAATGGTCATTATTATTTTTTAACTGGTCGTTTCCAGCCAGTTAAATTACGCTGTTTAGAACGTGCTATTGCAAGCTGTTCATCTTCAACGGTACTGGTGATCACAGAGCCTGCACCTACCGTTGCGGTTGCACCAATGTTTACTGGCGCAACGAGCGATGAGTTAGAACCAATAAAGGCGTTATCACCAATAATGGTTTTTGCTTTATTAACCCCATCGTAGTTACAGGTAATAGTACCTGCGCCAATATTCACTTTTTCACCAATTTCAGCATCGCCTAAGTAACTTAAGTGGTTTGCTTTAGAACCCTTACCTAGTCGGGTTTTTTTCATCTCTACAAAGTTACCAATATGCGAGTCTTCTTCCATTACCGCACCTGGGCGTAGGCGAGCATATGGGCCCAGCGTACATTTAGCCGCTACGCTTGCATCTTCAATCAGGGTATTTGCTTTTATAACTACGTTATCGCCAATAGTACAGTTTTTAAGTACACAGTTAGGGCCAATTTGTACGTTATTCCCTAGAGTTACATTACCTTCAAAAATAACGTTTATATCAATTAATACGTCTTCGCCTGTTTTAACGTCGCCACGTACATCTATACGAGCAGGGTCGGCTAGGGTAGCACCATTTAACATTAACTCTTCTGCTTGCCATGCTTGATAAGCACGCTCAAGGCCTGCAAGTTGTACGCGGTTGTTTGCGCCTTCAACTTCCATTGCATGATCGGGCTGTGCTGACGTGATTTCTATACCTTCACTGTGCGCCATAGCAACGATATCTGTAAGGTAGTATTCGCCTTGTGCATTGTTGTTAGATAGATTGCCTAACCATGTTTTTAAAAGCTTGCCGTTAACCGCCATAATGCCGGTATTTACTTCACTAATAAGTAACTGCTCAGCGCTTGCATCTTTTTGCTCAATAATACCTACAAGCTTGCCATTTTCACGCAGCATACGGCCGTAGCCATTTGGGTTAACCAAGTTAACGGTTAATACCGCTAAACCATTTTTAGGTGTTGCAGCTAATAAGCGCTCAAGTGTTGATTGCTTTGTAAGAGGTACATCGCCGTATAAAACAAGTACGGTGTCGTCATCATTAATGTGCGGATTAGCTTGGGCTACTGCGTGGCCTGTACCAAGTTGATCTGCTTGCAGTACCCAGTTTACGTTATTATCGACAAGTTGTTGTTGTAATAGTTCGCCGCCGTGCCCGTAAACTAAGTTAGTGGTGGTTGCACCCAATGCCTTTGCATTATCTATAACGTGCTGCACCATAGGTTTACCTGCTACTTTATGCAGTACTTTTGGTAGAGCAGAACGCATACGGGTACCTTTACCCGCAGCAAGAATTACTGTTGTTAGAGCCATTAAAACAATTTCCTTTTTCCGTTGTTTTAGTGAGGAGTTAATGAAAGTAGCTTAACTAGATTACGCATGTCACTCCATGTGTACATACTCAGCCGTATTATAAAAAATAATGACTGAATCTATGATAAACAAACTATTCATAATAATTACACTTATTGTAACCAGCTTTGCAGATGGATATAAGTGTATAGCCAAATTACAAGCATAAAAAAGCCCACATAATGTGGGCTTTTAAAAACCGGATAGGCTTACTTTTTACGTAATTGCTGAATTACGCGAAGTTGTGCAATAGCTTCTGCTAGTTGCATAGCTGCTTTTTGATAATCAAATTCAGCAGCTGACGCATTAGCCATTTGGCTTTCTGCGTCACGCTTAGCTTGCTCTGCAGCTTGCTCGTCAAGGTCTTCACCACGAACAGCTGTATCAGCAAGTACGGTTACTATGTTCGGTTGAACTTCTAGTGTACCGCCAGCAATGTAGATCAGTTCTTCTTCACCAAATTGCTTAACTAAACGTACCATACCAGGTTTAAGGGCAGTTAGTAGTGGGGCGTGGCCGGCATTAACACCAAGCTCACCTTCACTACCAGATACTTGAATCGATTCAACTAGACCAGAGAACAAACTCTGCTCTGCGCTTACTACGTCAAGATGTACAGTCATAGCTGCCATACTACCCTCCTAATTACATGCTTTTAGCTTTTTCTTGAGCTTCTTCGATAGAGCCAACCATGTAGAACGCTTGCTCTGGAAGGTCATCGAACTCACCGCTTAGAATGCCTTTAAAGCCAGCAATTGTGTCTTTTAGTGAAACGTATTTACCTGGCGCACCTGTAAATACCTCTGCCACGAAGAATGGCTGAGATAGGAAACGCTGGATTTTACGTGCACGAGATACAAGTTGCTTATCTTCGTCAGAAAGCTCGTCCATACCTAGAATAGCAATGATGTCTTTAAGTTCTTTGTAACGCTGAAGAACTGTTTGAACGCCACGTGCTGTATCGTAGTGATCTTGGCCAATTACTAATGGGTCAAGTTGACGTGAAGATGAATCAAGTGGGTCTACCGCTGGGTAAATACCAAGTGATGCGATATCACGTGAAAGTACTACTGTTGCATCTAAGTGAGCAAAGGTAGTTGCTGGAGATGGATCCGTTAAATCATCCGCAGGTACGTATACCGCTTGGATTGATGTAATTGAACCAGTCTTCGTTGAAGCGATACGCTCTTGAAGTACACCCATTTCTTCAGCAAGTGTAGGCTGGTAACCTACCGCTGATGGCATACGACCAAGTAGTGCAGATACTTCTGTACCAGCTAGTGTGTAACGGTAGATGTTATCTACGAAGAAAAGTACATCGCGACCTTCGTCACGGAACTTTTCAGCCATAGTAAGACCTGTTAACGCTACGCGTAAACGGTTACCTGGAGGCTCGTTCATCTGACCGTATACAAGCGATACTTTATCAAGTACGTTTGAATCGTTCATCTCATGGTAGAAATCGTTACCCTCACGAGTACGCTCACCAACACCTGCGAATACTGAGTAGCCGCTATGCTCGATTGCGATGTTACGGATAAGTTCCATCATGTTTACGGTTTTACCTACACCGGCACCACCGAATAAACCAACTTTACCACCTTTAGCAAACGGACATACAAGGTCGATTACCTTGATACCAGTTTCTAAAAGCTCAACTGAACTTGATTGCTCTTCGTATGAAGGCGCTGCACGGTGAATAGACATACGGTCTTCTTCGCCGATTGGGCCAGCTTCATCAATTGGCTCACCAAGTACGTTCATGATACGACCAAGCGTTGCTTTACCAACTGGAACTTGAATCGCTTCACCTGTATTTTCTACCGCTGCGCCACGACGTAAACCGTCAGTAGTACCTAGTGCGATAGTACGAACAACACCGCCACCTAGCTGTTGTTGAACTTCTAAAGTCAAACCAGCTAAATCGCCATCTGTTACTTTTAGTGCGTCATATACGGCTGGCACGTTGTCTTGAGAAAACTCAATATCTACAACGGCACCGATAATTTGGACGACCTTACCTAAACTCATGTCTATTCCTCTCGTTAATCTTTGCCTGAAGCATTAAACTGCGGCTGAGCCTGAAACAATCTCACTAATTTCTTGTGTGATTGCCGCTTGGCGGGCCTTGTTATAAACAAGCTGTAACTCATCCATAAGGTCGCCGGCATTATCTGTTGCAGCTTTCATTGCAACCATACGGGCAGCCTGTTCAGAGGCAGCGTTCTCAACCACACCTTGGTATACCTGAGACTCAACGAAGCGTACAAGCAAAGACTCTAATATAGCGTCTGGGCCTGGCTCGTATAAGTAGTCCCATGTGTGGGCAGATACTTCTTCTTCAGCTTTTGGCAAAGGGAGTAACTGATCTATTGTTGGCTCTTGCTTCATGGTATTAACAAAGTTGTTATATACCAGGAATAAACGGTCAATTTTACCTTCAGAAAATGCATCTAGCATAATTTTTACAGGACCAATTACGTCTTGTACTGAAGGCTTATCTCCAAGGCCTGCTTTTTTAGCAAGCACTTGACCGCCAAAACGTTGAAAGAAGCTAGCCGCTTTGCTACCTAAAGTTGCAAAATCAGCGTCTACGCCTTTTTCTTTCCACGCTTTAATGTCTAATGCAACTTTTTTAAACTCGTTTGAGTTTAAGCCGCCACATAGACCACGGTCAGTAGAGATAACAATATAACCAACTCGTTTTACTTCACGCTCTTCTAAGAACGGGTGAGTAAAATCAAGATTTGCTTGAGCAACACGACCAATTACTTTGCGTAATTTGTCAGCGTATGGACGGCTTGAAGCCACTCGTTCTTGCGCCTTTTTCATTTTAGACGCAGCAACCATTTCCATTGCGCTAGTGATCTTTTGAGTATTTTTAATACTCCCGATCTTGCTTTTAATCTCTTTTCCGCTGGCCATGACTCTCTCTCCGAATCAAGGTGTGCTTTAGTAAACTAAAGCGCACCATTAATAACTAAATTACCAAGTTTGCGTAGACTTGAACTTCTCAAGAAGTTCTTTAAGTTGCGCTTCGATCTCGGCGTTGTAGTTACCAGTTTCATTGATTTGAGCCACAAGCTCTGCGTATGTGCTACTTGCATAAGAAAGTAAAGCCGCTTCGAAATCCATGATTTTAGAGATTTCGATGTCTTGTAAGTAACCTTTCTCAGCTGCAAATAACGACAAAGACATTTCAGCAACAGACATTGGTGCGTACTGTTTCTGCTTCATTAGCTCTGTTACACGCTCACCATGCTCAAGTTGAGCACGAGTAGCATCATCAAGGTCAGACGCGAACTGCGAGAACGCAGCTAATTCACGGTACTGAGCTAGGGCTAGACGGATACCGCCACCTAGTTTCTTAACGATTTTAGTTTGTGCAGCACCACCAACACGCGATACCGAGATACCAGCATTTACAGCCGGACGGATACCTGAGTTGAATAAGTCAGTTTCTAAGAAGATCTGACCATCGGTGATAGAGATAACGTTTGTCGGTACGAACGCAGAAACGTCGCCGCCTTGAGTTTCAATGATTGGCAATGCCGTCAATGAACCAGTTTGTCCTTTCACTTCACCATTAGTGAACTTTTCAACGTAATCAGCGTTTACACGCGAAGCACGCTCTAAAAGACGCGAGTGAAGGTAGAATACGTCACCTGGGTATGCTTCACGACCTGGTGGACGCTTAAGTAGTAATGAGATTTGACGGTAAGCAACAGCTTGCTTAGATAAATCATCATATACGATTAATGCGTTTTCACCACGGTCACGGAAATATTCACCCATAGTACAGCCCGAGAACGGTGCTAAGTACTGAAGTGCCGCAGACTCAGAAGCAGATGCTACAACTACGATAGTATTTGCAAGTGCACCGTGCTCTTCTAATTTACGTACTACGTTAGCAATAGTAGATGCTTTTTGACCAACCGCTACGTACACACACTTAACGCCTGTGTTCTTTTGGTTGATGATTGCATCGATTGCTAGTGCAGTTTTACCTGTTTGGCGGTCACCGATTACAAGCTCACGCTGACCACGACCAACTGGAATCATCGCATCAATAGATTTGTAACCAGTTTGAACTGGCTCATCTACAGATTGACGCTCGATTACACCTGGTGCAATTTTTTCTACAGGTTCAAAACCGTCGTTATCTAAAGCGCCTTTACCGTCGATAGGAGCACCTAGTGTGTTTACAACACGACCAAGTAAGCCAGCACCAACAGGAACTTCTAAGATACGACCAGTTGTGTATACTTTTACGCCTTCAGTAAGGTCAGCGTATGGACCCATAACTACTGCACCAATTGAGTCACGCTCAAGGTTTAGTGCGATAGCATAACGGTTGCCTGGAAGCTCAATCATCTCACCTTGCATACAGTCAGCTAGACCGTGGATGCGGATGATACCGTCAGTAACAGATACGATAGTACCTTCGTTACGAGCTTCACTTACAACTTCGAACTGCTCAATACGTTGTTTGATCAGATCTGAAATTTCAGTGGAATTAAGTTGCATGCTCTTTTTCCCAATTACGATTGTAGTGTTGTGGCTAAGCGGTTTAATTTACCGCGTACTGAGCCGTCGATTACAGTGTCACCCGCCTTAATAATAAGGCCGCCAACTACTGCAGCGTCTTCACTACAATTCAGCTTAACTTTGCGTGCGAAACGTTTTTCAAGTGTCGCTACCAATGACTCTTGCTGCGCTGCAGCAAGAGGGGTTGCCGAAATCACATCTACGTCGATTTCTTTGTCATACTCTGCTTTAAACGCAGCGAATAACTGAGCAACCTCAGGCAGTGCAATCAAACGTCCATTTTCAGCCATCACCTTCACTAGGTTCTGACCTTGTTCGTTGAGCTGCTCAGCACATAAGTTAATAAATAACTCAGCTTGTGCAGTAGCAGTAGGCAATCCAGCTAAAATGGCTGATGCTTGTTCATTGCTGGCAACTTCGCCTGCAAAAAACAACATGTCATTCCAGCTTTCAATTGTGCCTTTTTCAACGGCAAGTTCAAAAGCCGCTTTAGCGTATGGGCGAGCGATAGTAGTCAATTCAGACATGCTCATACCCTCCTAATTACAGCTCAGCGACAAGTTTTTCAACGATGTCACTATGTGCGGCTTGATTGATTTCACGCTCTAAAATTCTTTCTGCGCCAACCACTGCCAGAGTTGCTACTTGCTTACGTAGCTCTTCTGTTACACGGTTACGCTCTGATTCAATTTCAGAGTGCCCTTGAGCAATAATTTTTTCACGCTCTTCTTGTCCACGAACAGTTTCTTCGTCAACAATCAGCACGGCACGCTTTTTAGCTTGTTCAATGATATCTGCCGCTTGAGCTTTTGCATCTTTAAGCTGCTCTGCAGCTTTTTGTTGCGCAAGTTCTAAGTCTTTTTCGGCTCTATCAGAGGCAGCTAAACCATCTTCAATTTTCTTCTGGCGAGACTCAATTGCATCATTAAGTGGTGGCCATACATATTTCATACAAAATAGTACAAACACCGTAAACGCAATTAATTCACCGATAAGAGTGGCTGTTATGTTCACGACCGCTCCTCCTTAAAATAGTAAGCTGTTCAAAAAATAAAATTAAAGTACGAACAGGATTACCATTGCGATACCAACACCGATCATTGCTACCGCATCGATTAGACCAGCTAGGATGAACATCTTAACTTGTAATGAAGGTGCAAGCTCAGGCTGACGCGCACATGCTTCTAGGAATTTACCACCCATGTTACCGAAGCCGATAGCAGTACCGATTGCACCGAAGCCGATAAGTAAAGCAACTGCGATGTACTTAAGACCTAATACTAGTTCCATTTTTTTCTCCAAAGTTTCAATTGTTAAAGTTAAATATAAAAAGTGTATAAATTAGTGATTGTCAGAACTTGCCATGCTTAGGTAAACAATGGTTAGCATCATAAATACGAATGCTTGTAACACGATTACTAAGATATGGAATACAGCCCAAACAAAGTGCAACGGAAGTTGCATTAAACCAACTGCGCCGATAAGTATGAATATCAATTCACCAGCGTATAAGTTACCAAATAAACGCAGTGCTAACGAGAAAGGCTTAGACACTAAAGCGATTGTTTCTAGTAATAAATTACAAGGAATTAAGAAAATCATAGCCACTTTGCTATTAGAGCTAAACGGGTGAAGTGTAAGCTCTTTAATAAAGCCACCAACCCCTTTAATTTTAATAGAGTAACCAATCATCAGAATAAACACACCCAGTGCTAATGCAGCGGTTAAGTTTATGTCTGTGGTAGGTACAATTTTCATGTAAACGTCGTGTGGGTCCATGCCAAAGGCTTGTTCACCTACGAAACCGGCAAATGCAGGTAAGAAATCAACCGGGATTAAATCCATTAGGTTCATTAAGAACACCCAAACAAAAATTGTTAAGGCTAATGGAGCAATTAATTTGCTTTTACCGTGGTAAGTATCACGTACGTTGTCGCCAACGAACTCAACTATCATTTCAATAAAACATTGAAATTTACCAGGTACTCCTGTGTGTGCTTTTTTTGCGGCGCTACGGAAGATCCATAAAAATATTAGACCTAGTCCGATTGACCATGCGAGGGTATCTATATTCCATGTCCAGAAACCACTGTCTGCACACGCTTTGTTGAAGGCAAGACCTGAGTCGGTCATACACATCTTAGCGTTTGTTAAGTGATGCTGGATATGGCTTGATATAGTAACTTCTTCTGCAGCCATGTTATATCCCAAAGTTAATGTTTAAAAAAAACGGGCGCGAACAATCCAGTGAAAAGCACCAATACGTAAACACAAAAAAACGGCACTAAAACGACCGTGGTTGACTTGAGTATCAGTGCAAACAATACGATTGTTAGCATAAATTTTAATCCGTTACCGCGTTTTAACGAGGTATACGCTTGATTTGCTTTGCTTGCACCCATATATCTGAATGCATAAAGCGCAAATACTAGGTGAGGAAGTATTGCAACACTGCTACCGGCAAGTGCTGATACGCTGGCGTTTACTCCCCAACCAACAAAAATAATTACTGCAGCTACTAGTGCTACGATACCCTGAAGACAAATTAATTTAAATGCGGCAAGCCTATAAGGTCTTGCTAACTTATTAGTCACGTTTAGTTAACCTTTATGGCGTTCTAATTGTTAGGGTGTGAAAACTGGCGAAATTATACTTAATCCTACCAGTTTTGCAACTTGAGTAGACGCTTTGTAACACAAAATAGCTACAAATGTCTCTTATTGGACATGTAAAATTTTAATGGTCGGTATTGCTGTGATTTATACGATTTAAAATGCCATCAAGCTCATCTAAATTGGTGTAAGAAATAACCAGCTTGCCTTTGCCTTTCGCATTATAATTTATTTCTACTTTAGCCCCTAAATTGTCGGCTAATTTTTGCTCTAAGCGCTTAACATCAGGGTCTTTTTCTGGCGTTTCTTTCGCTGCAACCGGCTCTAAAATTGAGCGCACTAACTTTTCTGTTTCACGAACAGTTAATGCTTTAGCTACAGCTAATCTTGCAGCGTCAGATTGCGCTTCACCTTCAAGTGCTAATAAACAGCGTGCGTGGCCCATTTCTATGTCGCCATGCTCTAACAAAATTTTAACATCGCTATTTAAATTGTTTAATCGTAGTAAATTGGTCACGGTAGTGCGCGATTTACCCACCGCATCGGCAACTTGCTGGTGTGTTAATTCAAATTCATTTAATAATCTGTTTAACGCAATCGCTTCTTCCATTGCGTTTAAATCTTCACGCTGAATATTTTCTATCAGCGCAATAGCAACGGCGGCTTCATCAGGTACATCTTTTACAATACAAGGTACGCTCTCAAGCTTAGCAATTTGTGCAGCACGCCAACGACGTTCACCGGCAATTATTTCAAAGCTATTTTCTGCAACAGGGCGCACCACAATTGGCTGAATAATGCCTTGTGAGCGGATAGAGCTTGCAAGTTCTTCAAGCGCTTCTTCAGACATATCTTTACGAGGCTGGTATTTTCCTGAGTGTAAAAACTCAATAGGCAGCTTTTGCAATTCATTCGCAACGGGCTGAGCTGCAGTTTGTACAGCTTCAGTCACATTTACTGTGTCTTGTTCCTTGCTTGAGCTCGGCGCTGGTTTTGATGAACTTAAAAGGGCATCGAGTCCTCGGCCTAAACCTCGTTTTTTAGCAGACATGTTATTTTTTTACCTTAAAGTTAGGCGACTACCGGCGCTGTTTTTTCTTTTCTGCGTAGCATTTCGCCCGCAAGTGCTAAGTAGGCTTTTGCGCCACTTGATGCGCGGTCGTAGTACATTGCTGGTGCACCAAAACTAGGTGCCTCGGCAAGACGCACATTACGTGGGATCACGGTGCGGTAGACTTTATCGCCAAAATGTTGTTTTAGTTGTTCTGATACATCATTTGCTAATCGATTGCGTGGATCGTACATAGTACGAAGAATGCCTTCAATTTGTAAGTTAGGGTTAACTAACTTTGCAAGCTGTGTAATAGTGTCCATTAATGCGGTTAACCCTTCAAGCGCATAATATTCACATTGCATAGGGACTAAAATAGAATCAGCAGCAGCCATGGCGTTTACTGTTAACATATTTAGTGAAGGCGGGCAGTCGATAAAAATAAATTCGTATTTATCTTGTATTTTTTCAAGCGCATTACGAAGACGTACTTCGCGTGCAAACAACTCCATTAATTTTACTTCAGCTGCGGTTACATCACCGTTGGCCGCTATCATATGATACTCGCCCGAGGTTTCAGTGATTATCACCTCATCCATTGGCTTTTCTTCAATGAGTAAATCGTAAATGGTGGCGACATCGCCATACTTGTCTACACCGCTACCCATAGTAGCGTTGCCTTGGGGGTCGAGATCTATTAACAGCACTTTACGCTTCGTTGCAGCCATAGATGCAGCGAGATTAACAGCCGTTGTTGTTTTACCAACGCCGCCTTTTTGATTTGCTAATGCGATGACTTTTGCCACTATGTCTCTGATCCCTAGTCTTTAGAAAGAATAATTAAATGTCGTTGTGCATCAAGCTCAGGCACTACTAGCGAGATTTTTTCTTCAAATTTTACACCTTCAGGAAGTGACTCTAGCTCTTCACTAGGAAACACACCTTTAAGCGCGATAAATTTGCCTGAGTGATCAATTAAGTGTGAACACCAATCAACCATATCTTGCAATGAAGCAAACGCACGACTTAGTACGCCATCTAATTTAACACTTGGTTGATATTCTTCAACTCTTGACTGCACTGGGGTTACATTATTTAGCCCAAGCTCATGTTTAACTTGCATTAAAAAGCGAACACGTTTACCTAAACTATCAAGTAGCACAAATTGTGTATCAGGTAATGCAATAGCTAACACAATACCTGGCAAACCAGGACCAGTGCCTACATCAATATAATGATGACCGGGTAAATGAGGTGCAACAACTAAGCTATCCATAATGTGCTTAATCATCATTTCTTCTGGTAAGCGCACAGAGGTTAAATTATACGCTTTGTTCCATTTATTTAGTAACTCAACGTATTTAACTAATTGCTGTTGTTGTTTTTCGGTTAGCGCAATATCAGTTTGCGCTAACAATGTTGTTAATTGTTGCTGTAACACAGTTTACCTTTACTGTTACGCAGTTTTGCGTAATAAGCCTTGCTTCTTCAGATACACTAATAATAGCGAAATCGCCGCTGGGGTGATACCAGAAATACGAGAAGCTTGGCCAATAGTGTCTGGACGCGCATCTGTAAGCTTTGCAACTACCTCGTTTGATAAACCCGATACCGTTGAGTAATCGAACTCTTTAGGTAAGATGGTTTCTTCATGGCGAAGCTGCTTATTGATCTCATCTTGCTGACGTGCAATGTAGCCAGCGTACTTAGTGTGGATCTCAACTTGTTCAAGTGCAGCTTGATTTGTAAACTCAGATCCAAGTCCATCAATAGCCATTAAATCGTCATAACGAATCTCTGGACGGCGAAGTAGATCCTCTAAACTTGCTTCACGAGTAAGCGGCGTTTTTAATAACGCATTTACTTGATCAACTACAGCATGATCTTTATGGATCCAGGTTTCTTTAATACGCTGTTTCTCTTTTTCGATCACTTCCATTTTTTCGTTAAATGCCTGCCAGCGCTCATCGTTAACTAAACCAAGTTCACGACCTTTTTCTGTTAAGCGAATATCTGCGTTATCTTCACGCAGTAATAAACGATATTCCGCACGGCTAGTAAACATGCGGTACGGTTCTTTTGTACCAAGCGTTGCTAAGTCATCAATCAGTACGCCCACATACGCTTCATCACGGCGTGGTGTCCACGCGTCTTTACCTTGTACTTGTAACGCAGCGTTCATACCGGCAATTAAACCTTGCGCACCGGCTTCTTCGTAACCCGTAGTGCCGTTTATTTGGCCTGCAAAAAATAATCCGTCTATAAACTTGGTTTCTAATGACTGTTTTAAATCACGTGGGTCAAAAAAGTCGTATTCAATAGCATAACCAGGACGACAAATATGTGCGTTTTCAAAACCATCTATCGATTGCACAATTTGTAACTGCACATCAAAAGGTAAGCTGGTTGAAATGCCGTTAGGGTAAAGCTCGTACGATGTTAACCCTTCTGGCTCTACAAATATTTGGTGCTTGTCTTTATCAGCAAAGCGCACAATTTTATCTTCTATTGAAGGGCAGTAACGTGGCCCTATGCCTTCAATTACGCCAGAGTACATAGGCGAGCGATGTAAATTGTTACGAATAACCTCATGAGTTTTTTCGTTTGTGTAGGTTATATAACAGGGTATTTGCTGTGGGTGATCGCTTTGTTTACCAACAAACGAAAATACCGGTGTAGGCGCATCACCTGGTTGTTCTTGCATTTTGCTAAAATCAACTGTACGGGCATCAATACGTGGTGGAGTACCTGTTTTTAAACGGTCTACTCTAAAAGGTAATTCACGTAAACGATCAGCAAGTGCAATTGAAGGGGGATCGCCTGCACGTCCACCTTTAAAATTCTCTAAACCAATATGTATTTGGCCACCTAAAAAAGTACCTACGGTTAATACAACACTCGGTGCGCTAAAACGTAATCCCATTTGGGTTACTACGCCAACAACTTTGTTGTTTTCAACGATAAGATCATCACACGATTGTTGAAATATTTTTAGGTTTTCTTGGTTTTGTAATGTGCTTTGAATTGCAGCTTTGTACAAAGCACGATCCGCTTGTGCTCGAGTAGCACGAACAGCAGGTCCTTTTGAAGAATTTAAGGTACGAAATTGGATACCGCCTTTATCAATAGCTTGTGCCATAGCACCGCCTAGCGCATCAATTTCTTTAACCAGATGGCCTTTGCCTATGCCACCAATAGCTGGGTTGCAAGACATTTGACCAAGTGTATCCATATTATGAGTTAGCAGCAGGGTATTCATCCCCATACGTGCAGCAGCCAATGAGGCTTCAGTGCCTGCATGTCCACCACCTACTACAATAACGTCAAACTTTTCGTGAAAAATCATTAATGGGATCCTACTTAATCAAACCAGTAAACTTCAAAAGGGAGCGTATTCTACCTAGAAATTAGCAGAAGATAAATGATTAAACAGTGGGCAAGATCTAAGTCACTGATCACTTATAATATAAAGGATCTTTTAAAGAGATCTTTTAATACTATTACTACTAGTGATCGGGTTTTCTGTTGATAAGCTCTATTTATTCATTTAAAACATAAAATTAGATCAGATCTAAAGGTGTTAATATGATCGGATCATCAGGCAAATAAGCTCTGATCAAAAAGGGGGTTTATACACAGCCCAATATCAATTGGATCTTATCCCATGGATAAGCATGCTTAAAAACGCAGTTTGATCAGCGGTTATCCACAAAACCTATTAAATTATTAGTAAATTGTGGGTAACTTTATTTATGCATTTTAATTGATCACATTACTTTAATTGTGTTTTCTCTATCCATGAGTCTAACCACTCTAGCGCGGTATCTTCGGGTAATGCTTCATCAAGAATATTCAATTCGAGCCTTGGGGCTATACATGTTGCGCCTTTGCTGGCCATTAAACTATTTATATTACGCCCAGCAAGGTTGTAGGTGTCGTAGCTAGTGTCGCCTAAACCAATGACTGAATATTTAACAGATGATAGATCGCTTTGTTGTTTTAATTGCTCAATAAAGGGTAAAAGGTTGTCGGGATAATCGCCCGCGCCATAGGTCGATGTGCATATAAGCCATATTGTATTGTGTTGATCAATATCAGATAAATTAGGTTGATCATGTAGTTCAGCAGTTATACCTTGGTTATTTAACTCATCACATAGTTGTTCTGCTACATATTCTGCAGATCCCATTTGACTACCCACGATTATATTTACAGAACTCATATTTAAACTGATCACACATTACTTATTTGCCCGTTATGATAACTGAGTTAGGCTTGCAGTAAAGAAAACCTTTGTAATTTTGTATAACTATTTTTGAGTTGTTTTTACCCTTTATTGTAATTTCTTATATAAGTTATTGAATATAAATGAATTAACAAAAACTATTTAAATGTAATCTTCTGATCAAGTTGTTGATAAGATTGGGGAAAGCTCTGCTTAACTGGTATGTTTTGTAGATCTAAATAAAGCTAAGTCGTTGATTTTTTATTATAAGTGAGGCCACCAGCTCGCGTTTTCATATAGCTAACCTGTTGTTGATCATAATGTGGATAGTAATCTTGTTGATAACTTAAAAAGGCGATCAAAAATAATTTTTAAAAACGATCTATTAAAGATGATCTACTTAAAAAAAGTGAAAATAAGCGCAATAAACCACGCTTTTTATAGATCGTGACAGTTTAAGCTTATAAATACGCCGCTGTTTTTGATTTATTAGCCATAAAGTAGGCTATTGTGGATAACCTTTTTTAATTAGTCTTATTATTTTTTCAGTTCAGTGAGGAATTTTGCTGGTGGATTGGTTAAAAACGAAGGCGTAGGCACTAATATTACCGATTACTTTTACTAATAAACTTATAAACCTTAGCTAAAATGATCTACTTAAGCTAAGCGTTTAGCGCCATATTAGTACCTTTTTCAGCAATATAGAGCGCCATTTTTGCGCTTAATATGGTGTTTTTTTATACTGTGAGAGATTAAATAGGTGGGTTGCATACGCTAAAATTAGGTGCGTTTTTATTTAATTTTAACCCCATTTTAGCTTTTTTAATTTTATACCGAGCATAAAAAAGGGCACTATTGTGCCCTAAAGTAAGTGTTATTTTATGCTGTTTTAGCGAGTTACTTACCAATACAGAACGAGCTAAATATTTTGCCTAGTAGGTCGTCAGAGGTAAATTCACCGGTTATTTCGTTTAAGTATTGCTGCGTTAGACGTAGCTCTTCAGCTAATATTTCACCAGCTATGTGCATTTCTAATTGCGTTTTACCCGTGTCTAAGTGATAGGCCGCGTGCTCAAGCGCATCTAAATGGCGGCGGCGTGCCATAAATCCACCTTCTGTTGCGCCTTGAAAACCAATACAGGCCTTTAGGTGGTCGCGAACAAGCTCAATACCTTGTGCATTTTTAGCGCTTAAACTAATTACTGGGTATTGCTGGCTTTCATCCATACCTACTGCATCACCCGATAAATCGGCTTTATTCCTTATTACGGTAACACCCATACCTTGCGGTAATTTTGCCATAAACTCAGGCCAAATTGCGTGTGGGTCGGTGTCGGTGGTGTCGGTGCCGTCAAGCATAAACAACACGCGATCAGCTTGGTTTATTTCATCCCACGCGCGCTCTATACCTATTTGTTCAACGCGGTCTGGGCTTTCACGTAGGCCTGCGGTATCGATAATATGCAGTGGCATGCCATCAATATGAATGTGCTCACGTAGTACGTCACGAGTAGTACCCGCTATTTCGGTTACTATGGCAGCTTCGCGTCCTGCTAGGGCATTAAGTAGGCTTGATTTACCCGCATTAGGGCGCCCTGCGATCACAACGCGCATACCTTCTCGCATAATACTGCCTTGCTTAGCTTGGCTCGTTACTGTGTTTAATTGGGTGATAATGGCATCTAAATCGCCTGATACTTTGCCATCGGATAAAAAATCAATTTCCTCATCAGGGAAGTCAATGGCTGCCTCTACATACATACGTAAATGAATAACTTTTTCTACTAGAGTTTCAATGTGTTTAGAAAACTCACCTTGTAGCGATTGTAGGGCGCTTTTAGCTGCTTGCTCTGAGGTTGCATTAATTAAATCGCTAATAGCCTCTGCTTGGGTTAAATCAAGCTTGTCGTTCATAAAAGCGCGTTCAGAAAACTCACCAGGCTTAGCTAAGCGAACGCCTTCTATTTGGCTAATTTCTTTTAATAGCATGTCGAGTACAACAGGGCCGCCGTGACCTTGTAGTTCAAGTACATCTTCGCCGGTAAATGAGTTTGGACCTGCAAAATAAATAGCGATGCCTTGATCGAGCTGCTCGCCGTTTAAACTTTTAAAAGGCACATAGTCGGCATAGCGAAGCTTAGGTACTTTGCCTATTATTTTTTCGGCCACGCTTTTAGCAAGGCTGCCAGAAACCCGAATTATACCTACGCCACCACGCCCAGGGGCGGTCGCTTGTGCTGCAATTGTGTCTTGATTGATCATGCTATTTATTTGCCAACGAGAGTAACTTTAATGGCGCTATTGTAACCTATGCATTTATTGGTAGCGAATAGCTGTGGTAAAAAATAGACAATAAAAAAGGCGACCTAAGTCGCCTTTATATAAGTAATATACCCAAACCATATCAAGATACGAGTTTCAGTTGGAGTTAAAAGCGATTTAGGCAAGGCATTAATTAAGAATAATAGTGGTTCTATTGTTAAAATTAATAACGCAGTATAAATCGCTTTTAAACCAACCCTTTGGGCATTTCACAGGAACTTAATTTCATCGTTGTTACTTTTTAAAAGGGACTGCCATTCTTGGAAAGTAACGCCTTGATCTTAAGCCCCTGTGAAACGCTGAATTCTGTATCTCGATTTGGCTTGAGTATAGCGCTAGCCTCTTACTTTAATGCCTTGCTTTTCCATGCCACGGTAGATGATAAGCATCTGGACAATAGAAATAAGGTTAGACACTAACCAGTAAAGTACTAAACCAGATGGGAACCATAAGAAGAATACAGAGAAGATAACCGGCATAAAGGTCATCATTTTTTGCTGCATTGGATCGGTAACCGTCATTGGCTGTAGCTTTTGTGTAACAAACATACTTGCACCAAATAATATTGGTAATACGTAGTATGGATCTTTTGTTGAAAGGTCTGTTAGCCAAAGTACAAATTCAGCATGGCGTAGCTCTGTCGATTCTAAGAATACGTAAAATAGCGCTAAGAAAATTGGCATTTGTAACAAAATAGGGAAACAGCCACCCATTGGGTTAACTTTTTCTTTGCGGTACATTTCCATAGTGGCT
The DNA here is from genome assembly GCF_030296835.1 of Pseudoalteromonas sp. MM1. Lineage (NCBI taxonomy): Bacteria > Pseudomonadati > Pseudomonadota > Gammaproteobacteria > Alteromonadales > Pseudoalteromonadaceae > Pseudoalteromonas > Pseudoalteromonas sp. MM1. Next base: position 3,683,885 of record NZ_AP027922.1, read on the forward strand.
TGGCCGAACTTTTGACGGTCATCACCATATTTTTCTTTAAGGGCAGCCATTTTAGGCTGAAGGGCACGCATTTTAGCCATTGACGTGTATTGCGCTTTAGTAAGCGGGTACATTAACGTTTTGACAATAATAGTGATGGCAATAATAGCCACACCCCAGTTACCTAAAATACTGTGTAACCATTTAAGAAGCACAAATAAAGGCTGCGAAATAAACCATAACCAACCGTAATCTACAGTAAGGTCTAAATCTGGGTGAATCGCTTCAAGAATATCTGACTCTTTAGGGCCCATGTAGTAAGTCGCATTAAGTGTTTGCTCACTGCCGGCTTGTACATTTACAGGCGCTGCTTTTGTACCAATAATAGCGGCATTACTTTTAGTAATTAAGCTGTAAAGCGTGTGTGCTTCGTCTTGCTTAGGTACCCATGCACTTACAAAGTAATGCTGAATAAATGCAACGTAACCGCCTTGGGTGTTTTTATTTAGGTTTTTATCAGCCATATCTGAAAAGCTGTATTTTTCGTACGACTCTTCATCAGTACCGTAAGCTGCACCTAAATAGTTTTGATCTACTAAGCTGCCTTTTTCCTGTACGGTACGCTTAATTTGCGTATATAGCTGTACTTGTACTGGCGCACTTGTAGCATTATTTACTGTGTATTCTAGGCCTACATCGTATTGGCCTTTTTTAAATACGTATGTTTTAGTGAAGCTAACGCCATTACTATCAACATAGGTAAGTGGGACACGTAGCTCATCACCGCTTAGCGTGTAGGCTTTTTGCGTTGCTTGGTAAGTAGGGCGACCATTCGCTGATGCGTCAGGCCCATTTAAACCAATTAAACCACTTTGTGAGAAGTATTGATTGCCATCAAACTCACCTAAAAGCATAAATGGTGTTTCTTCACCTTTTACTTCTTCGTATTGGAGTAAGTCTGCTTCAACAATGTCACCGCCTTTGGTGTCTATTTTTACTTTGAAAACGTCAGTCGTAATGTCAATAACTGAACGCTTAGCAGCGGTAGCCGAAGCTGGTAAACCTGAATCTGACGATGACGGTATATAATCATCTGACTCTGGTGACGTTGTGTTTAGTGTTTGTGTAGTGGCACTAGGATCGGCTTTAGGTGTGTTGTAGTCATTATTCCATTCTTGAAATAATAAAAACGACACTAACATTAAACCGATTAATAAAAACGTGCGTTGCGATTCCATAACAGCTCTTATTTCTCGTGTTGGTGGTTAATACGGGTTAATTTTTCAGGAACGGGATCTTCTCCGCCTGAATGTAAAGGATGGCATTTTAATATGCGTTTAAGTGCTAACCAACTCCCTTTTACAAATCCATGCAAATTAATTGCCTGAATAGCGTAATGAGAGCAGCTTGGATTAAAACGACAATGCGGGCCTAGTAATGGGCTTATCCACATTTGATAACCGCGGATAAATAACACTAAACAACGCTTTGGAATAGCAACAAGTGGTTTAAGTAACCTCATGGTGTTTATGCCCCTGCGAATATTTAGTGAATAGATACCATGTATTTAAAAGCTCAATTAAAGATTTTAAACGCATGATTAAAAGGTGAGCTAAAGATACCCTAATTAACCCTGCAATTCTATTGCTATCGGGTTTGTTTATTAGATTTAGCTGATTTGTTTGGGCGTTTTTTAAAGGGTGGTGGCTTAGGTGCACCCGGTTTGCAGCGTTCATTAATTTTGCGCCACAATTTTGTAAGTTGTTTGGTTATTTCTTCATTAGACTGCTCATCAATGCCACTTTTTACCATAAGCACAATATCAATATTATCGATGGTGTGTTGATTTAAACGAAAACTTTCGCGAGCGAGTCGTTTAATACGGTTACGTTGGCATGCCTTTTTTACACGTTTTTTAGCAACAGTGAGTCCTAACCTAGGTTTATCTTGGTCATTGGGTTTTGCTAAAAGAGTAAATAAAGGAGTTGCAGCCCGAGCGGGTTCATTAAATATGCGAGAGTAATGCGAGGGAGTTAACAGACGTAACTCCCTGCCAAAGCTAAAGTCTTCCACTTATATATTAAGCAGAAAGAACTTTGCGGCCTTTAGCGCGGCGACGTGCTAATACTTTACGGCCATTTACAGTTGCCATGCGAGCACGGAAGCCGTGTGCACGTTTGCGTTTTAAAACGCTAGGTTGAAAAGTTCTTTTCATAACAATCTCATCCGATCGGTTAAAGTTAAAACATCCTATGCAGGTCGCGATCCTGGCACAGGTGCCATTGCGAGCGCGAGATATTATAGATTAAGCACTTTAAAGTCAATCATAATTGCGCTGTAAACACCGTGTTTATTACATATTTTGTACGCTGGCTTGATATTTATAGATTAAATTTAATGCAAAATGGTCTGCTTTTGCGCAAAAAGGCGAATTAATGGCCGAGAGCGACCAAAAGAATGTGGATCGTAATAAAGTAGGGTGATCAACTAGGATCATCAAAATTAAGAAGTTTTCCACAGCTGGTGTTTAAAAAGTGAATAAAAGCATGGGAAAACTCATTTAGATCGTAAAATTTGTTCGCGATCTCAGTGTGTTTTTGTTATGATCTGTTATCAGGCTTTAAAATAAAAGTCGCTATAAATCAGTCTGTTAAGATATTTATACACTGATATCAACAATTTTATAAAAATCAATCTTTTACTTGTGGATAAAGTGCCTTCATAATACCCGGTCTTGGGTCGGGTAGCTGGCCAATTGAACGCAATAAATGCATGATTTTTAATCATTG